>NZ_CALIMF010000011.1 GCF_938028735.1 uncultured Thermanaerothrix sp. | reverse complement strand
CCGTGCCCCAGTAGCTCAAAAGGATAGAGCAAGGCACTCCTAACGCCTTGGTTGGGGGTTCGAGTCCCTCCTGGGGCACACCTTCCGAAAAAATCAGCCCCTTCCGCACCCGGGAAGGGGCTTTTAGATGTCATATCAGGGCCGCGCCATGCTCAGTTGTTGTAATCGTCGCGGTCTTCAAAATCACTGCCGATTTCCTCGGCTTCTTCGTGCTTGTGGCGCACCCACAAGAAGAGCACCTGCCCCTCGGGGGTCTCCACAGAACGCGCGGCCAGGATCGGCACGCGTTCTTCCAGCCCCATCGGGTTGCGGAAGTGCAGGTAAATGGGCCGCTGATGCCGCCACATGCGGTGGCAACGTTCAACTAGCGCCGCACCATTGAAGGTGCGCAGGCGCGTCAGCGCCAGGTGATATAAGTTGGGGCTTTCATTGAGCCCCAGCGCCCATCCGTCATCCACTTCCTCAAAGACCGGGGGTGGGCCTTCAATGATCGTGATTCGGTCGTCCATAGGTCATTTCACCTCAAGCCTCAATCATATCACAAAGCGGGCAAATGCGGGAATGGAAAAAGCCCCCAACCTTAAAAATTGCTCGGCCCGGCTTAAAAAACGGCCCTACCTATTGATTTTTGCTCCAAATTTCTATATAGTAAAAATATCTACGTTCCAACATCATGATGTTATAACAACATATCCGGCCTGCCGGGCCCATGCTAAACGCTAATAGCCCTATTCCCCTCTACCACCAGTTGAAGAGTTACCTCCAGGACCTGATCCTGCAGGGGGTACTTAAGCCAGGGGAACGCATCCCCACCGAAAAGGAATTGGAGGAGCGCTTCAGGATCAGTCGCACGACGGTGCGCCAAGCGATTGGTGATCTGATTAACGAGGGCTTGTTGGTGCGGGTACATGGCAAAGGCACGTTTGTGGCCCAGCCGCGCATCCAGCAACATCTGGGGTTGCTAACCTCGTTCACGCAGGATATGGAAGCGCATCGCCGCACTCCCTCCTCGCGGGTTTTACAGTTTGAGACATGTCCGGCCACGCCGCAGGTGGCGCGGGCTCTGCAACTCAAAGTCGGTGAGCAGGTGATCCTTCTCAAACGCGTGCGCCTGGCGGATGAGCAGCCCTTGGCGCTGGAAACCGCCCATCTGCCGGCTGAACCGTTTCGTGCGTTGCTCGATCTGGATATGCGTCAGCGTTCGCTCTATGCCACCCTCAAAGCACATTTCGGTGTTGAACCCCGGCGTGCCTTGCAACAAATGGAAGCCGTAGCCTGCCCGGCGGAGGAAGCCCGTCACCTACAGGTGAGCCGGGGTAGCCCCATTCTGCATATCTACCGCACCACCTTTGATCAATCGGATAAGCCCTTTGAGTTTGTCGAATCGTACTATCGCAGCGATCGTTTTTTCTTCACCATGGAGATTTGGAGCAAATAGCCATGGGCCGATCCGAAGTGTCCTCCCCTGCTCTTTTGGCCATTGGTATTGATCTCGGGGCTACGAAAATCGCCTCGGTGCTGGTCACAGCCAGCGGTGAAGTCCTGGAGGCACGTCACTGCCCTACCTTGCCCCAGCGTGGGCCGGCAGCCGTCCTAGATGATATTGCGGCGGAGATTCACTACCTGATAGAGCGAGCCCAGGCTCATCGTGGAATGTTGCTCGGGGTGGGGATCGGCAGCCCCGGTCAGGTCAATCCTGTGGAAGGCAGTGTGCGCAATGCGGTTAACTTGGGTTGGCACGAGGTTTTTCTGGTGCGGGAGGTGCAGACCCGCCTGGTCACGCCATTACCCATCTGGATTGAAAAAGACACCAACGCCGCCGCGTTGGGCGAGTACTACTGGGGCGCCGCGCAAGGGTGTGAGGATTTTGTCTTTCTTGGCATCGGTTCGGGGCTGGGTGGGGGGATCATCGCCCATGGCGACCTAGTGCGCGGTGCGGATGGCAACGCCGCGGAGGTCGGTCACATTGCGCTGGATCCTGTGCACGGGCGGATGTGTGCTTGTGGCTTGCGCGGCTGTGTGGAGACGGTGGTCTCCGGGCCGGGGCTGGTGGCAGTTGTGCGGCGCCTGTTAACTGAACGGGCTTATCCCACGCGGTTATCGGCTGAGGGGGAGCTGGATACCCACGTTGTGGTGCAGGCGATTATGGCCGGCGATCCGCTGGCGCTGGCGGCGCTGGAAGAAGTAGCGGCAGCTTTTACCACCCTGGTGGCTTTCATTGTGGGGCTGCTCAACCCGGCTCGCATTGTTATCGGCGGAGGCCTGGGGCTGGCAATTTTTGATCACCTGCGGGCACGCTTGCAGCGGGATTTGCCCCGGCGCGTCCTACTGGCCAGCCACCAAAACCTGCGCATGGTGCCTTCGCAGTTAGAAAATCCGGCATTGGGGGCCGCCTGCCTGGTCTGGCAGGCCACTCGACGCGCGGAGATGAAAGGAGGTGATCAGTAGCCAAGTGGCATGTAATCGGGCTGGCTTTTCCCCAATGTAAGATTTACCCATCTTGAATCTCGACAAGAGGAGGACGAAGATGCGTAAGCATGTAGTTCTGGCAGTATTGCTTCTGATAGCGCTGGTGCTTTCAGCCTGCGCGCAGGCTACCCCAACTCAGGCGCCACCTGCGGGCGAGGCGACCCAACCCCCAGCCGCGGGTGAGGCCACCCAACCCCCGGCCGCGGGCGGCGAAAAGGTGACGTTGATTATTGAGTCGTGGCGCAACGACGATCTGCCCATCTGGCAGGACGTGATTATCCCCGCCTTTGAGGCCAAATACCCCAATATCCACGTGGTCTTCAGCCCAACTGCGCCGGCAGAGTACAACGGCGTGCTCAACTCCAAACTGGAAGCCGGCACCGCGGGAGATCTGATCACCTGCCGTCCCTTCGATGCCTCGCTGAAACTCTACGAGAAGGGCTATCTGGCACCGCTCAATGACCTGCCCGGCATGGAGAACTTCACCGATTTTGCCAAGACAGCCTGGAGCACGGATGACCTTTCAGTGACCTTCTGTGTGCCTATGGCCTCGGTGATCCACGGCTTTTTCTACAACAAAGAGGCGTTTGACAAATTGGGGCTCCAGGAACCTACCACCTGGGATGAATTCTATCAGGTGCTGGATAAAATCAAGGCGGATGGCACTTACATCCCGCTGGTGATGGGCACCGCAGATATGTGGGAAGCCGCCACCATGGGCTTCCAGAACATTGGCCCCAACTACTGGAAGGGTGAGGAAGGTCGTCTGGCGCTCATCCGCGGTGAGGCCAAGTTTACCGATGAACCCTACATCAAGACCTGGCAGCAACTGGCGCGCTGGCGCGAATACTTGCCGCCGGGCTTTGAGTCGGTGAAGTACCCGGATGCGCAGGCGCTCTTCACGCTGGGCAAGGGGGCTGTCTACCCGACTGGCTCATGGGAGATTGCCTTGTTCGAGAAGCAGGCCTCCTTCCCGCTGGGTATTTTCAAACCCCCGGTGGAGAAAGCCGGCGATCAGTGCTACATCAGTGATCATGTGGATATTGCCCTGGGGATGAACGCGGCAACCAAGCACCCCGAAGCGGCCAAGACGTTCCTCTCCTGGGTGGCTTCGGCGGAGTTTGCCGAACTCTACGGCAATGCGTTGCCCGGCTTCTTCCCGCTCCACAGCACACCGGTGGAGTTGAAAGACCCGCTGGCGCAGGAATTTGTCTCCTGGCGCAACGAGTGTAAATCCACCATCCGCAACTCGTACCACATCCTCTCGCGCGGTGAACCCAACCTAGAGAACGAACTGTGGCGCGTGAGTGCGGCGGTGATCAACGGCACAATGACCCCCGAACAGGCCGCGCAGGAAATCCAGGCCGGTTTGGATAAGTGGTACAAACCTAAGCCGTAGGGCAGATAGGGCCGTTGGGGGTGGTCAGGCTACCGCCGGCCACCCCCGCCCCGATTCCAATGAGTGTTGGAGGGGTGAACGTGAGCACGACATCCAAGTCACGCGCTTTTCCCACCCACATTGTGGTGTTTCTGGCCCCAGCGGTCATCGTCTATACCCTCTTTATGATTTATCCTCTGATCGACTCGCTGCGCCTTTCGTTTTTCGCCACTGGGCCGGATAATAAAGAATACTTTGTTGGCCTCCAGAATTACGTGAAGTTATTCACCGATTCCAATTATGCGCCGCGCTTCTGGGGGGCGCTCAAAAACAACATCGTTTTCTTCCTGGTGCACATGCTGGTGCAAAATCCCATTGGGCTACTGCTGGCAGCGTTGCTTGCCAGCGGTGGGTGGGGGCGCAAATTCTACCGCACCGTGCTGTTCATGCCCACGGTGCTTTCTTTTGTCATCATCGGTTTTATCTGGAACTTGATCCTCAGCCCACTGTGGGGGGTGGCCGAGAGCATCCTCAAGGCAGTGGGGTTGGGTGCGCTTTTCCGTCCCTGGCTGGGACTGGAAAGCACCGCCCTGGTCACAATTTCCTTGATCTCGGTGTGGCAGTTTGTGGGCATTCCTATGATTCTCTTTTACGCGGCCCTCATCGGCATTCCCGAAGAACTCATTGAGGCGGCGCGGGTAGATGGGGCCACCGGCTGGCAGGTTTTCTGGCGCATCAAGTTTCCGCTCATCTTGCCCACAGTGGGCATTGTGGGCATCCTGACCTTTGTGGGCAATTTCAACGCTTTTGATCTTATCTACACCATCAAGGGGGCGCTGGCTGGGCCGAACTTCTCTACTGATATCATGGGCACGCTTTTCTACCGTACCTTCTTTGGCCAGCAACTACAACTGGGCAACCCCACCATGGGGGCTACCGTGGCGGCGATGATGTTCCTGATCATCCTGAGCGGCGTGTTGATTTATATGTTCCTGTGGCAACGGCGGGTACAGACCGTGGAGATGTGAGGAGGAACCCCCATGACAACTGTCTCACGTTCGCTTACCTATGGCAAGGACTTTGGTCTGCTCTATCGCCTGCGTCTGCTGCTGGGTGGGCTGATCCCGCACCTGATTCTGGCCGGCTACTCGCTGCTGGCAGTGTTCCCGGTGGTGATGATCCTAATGAACTCCTTTAAGACGCGCAAAGCCATTTTCGGTGAACCGTTTGCCTTCCCTAATCCCTCCAACTTCGACCTAATCGGATATCAGACCGTTCTAAGCCGTTCCAACTTTACACAAAATTTCGTCAACAGTATTGTTGTCACCGGGGTTTCGCTGCTGTTCATCCTCCTTTTTGGCTCCATGGCGGCTTTTGCCCTCTCGGAATACAACTTCCGCGGCAATACCCTGATGGCCCTCTACCTTTCCATTGGGATTATGATCCCCATTCGCCTGGGCACGGTCAGCCTGTTGCGCTTGATGGTCAAGTTGGGATTGGTCAACACCCTGACGGGCTTGATCCTGGTTTACATTGCCCAGGGGTTGCCATTAACCATTTTTATTTTGAGTCAGTTTATGCGTCAGGTGCCTAAAGAATTGAAAGATGCCGCCCGCATTGATGGGGCGAGTGAATACCGCATTTACACCATGGTCTTGCCGCTAGTACGCCCCGCATTGGGTGCCATCGGCATCTTTACCATGATCCCCATTTGGAATGACTTGTGGTTCCCATTGGTGATTGCACCCAGCGCTAAAACGGCAACCATTACCCTGGGGGTACAGCAATTCCTGGGGCAGTTTGTGAGCGATTGGAACGCAGTACTCTCGTCGCTGAGCCTGGCCATGGTGCCGATTCTCATCCTTTATGTGCTCTTCTCGCAACAGATGATTCGCAGTATTACGGCAGGTGCCCTAAAATAAGACGACTCAATTCAGGGAGGTTTCTATGCGTGTTGGAATTGCCGGCGTTGGTTTTATGGGCTCGACCCATGCGGCGGCGTGGGCTGAGACCGATGCAACCATCGTGGGCTTCGTCGCCGAAACAGTGGAAGAAGCCCAACCCATTGCCCAGCAGTATGGGGCTAAGGTCTTTGCGGAGTATGCCGCGATGCTGGAGGAAGTGGATGTGGTGGACATCTGCACCCCCACCCACCTGCATGTGCCGATGATCCTCGAAGCTGCGGCACGGGGTAAGCACGTCATTTGCGAGAAACCATTGGCACTTAGTACCGAAGATGCGCTCAAGGCTGTGCAAGCCTGTCGTCAGGCCGGGGTGCACCTCTTCGTTGCCCATGTGGTGCGCTTTTTCCCCGAATATGCCCTGGCCAAACAGCTCATTGACCAGGGACAGATCGGGCGGATTGCCACCCTGCGCCTCCTGCGCGGGAGTTACCGCCCCAAGAAGCCCGTGGGCAATTGGTTCCTGGATGAAAAGAAATCCGGGGGCATCTTGATGGATTTGATGATCCACGACCTGGATTATGCCCGCTGGGTGGCCGGTGAAGTGGAAAGCGTCTTTGCCCGCAAGGTCAGCGCGGTGCATCAGGGCAGCCCCGTGGACTATGGCCTGGTCATCCTCAAGCACCGCAACGGCGCGCTTTCGCATGTGGCCGGGGCCTGGGCTTATCCCCCGCCAACGTTCCGCACGCGCTTTGAACTTTCAGGCGATCGGGGGATGATTGAGTTTGACTCGCAGGCCACTTCGCCCATTGAGAGCCTAATCATCAAATCCCATGCCGAAGCGCCGGATGTGGGGTTGCCCTCCAGTCCAGTGCGTGAAAGCCCCTACACAACGGAGATTAAGGAATTCTACGCTGCTCTGAAAGAGAGCAAGACGCCGCGCGTGACCGCTGAAGACGGTCTGGCGGCGGTACAGATTGCGGCGGCCGCCGTGCAATCTGCGCAGAGCGGTCAAGTGATCTATCTCGAATCTTTAGGGGAGGGGCGGCTATGAGCATTCGAATTGGGATTATGTCCTTTGCCCATTTACACGCCGAGGGGTATATCCAGAACCTGCGTGCCATCCCCGGCGTGGAGATGATCGGTCTGGCGGATGATGACCCCCAGCGCGGGGAGCACTTTGCCCGCCTGTTTGGGGCACACCGCTTCCGCTCATATGAAGAACTGCTGGAAGCCAAACCCGATGGGGTGGTGATTTGCGCTGAGAACAGCCGTCATTTGCCCCTCGTCAAACTGGCGGCAGAGACGGGGGCGCATATCCTGTGCGAAAAACCCCTCGCCACGACCGTTCAGGACGCTGAAGAGATCGTCCGTACCTGTCGCCAGGCGGGTGTGTTGCTGATGACGGCTTTCCCCATGCGCTTTTCTACCCCGCTTTTGGAAGTCAAATCCCGCCTGGATGGGGGCGAGCTGGGGCAGGTGTATTGTTTTAACTCCTCCAATCAAGGCGAACTGCCCAAGAGACACCGCGCTTGGTTTGTGGATAAGGCGCTGGCCGGCGGCGGGGCGATCATGGATCACACGGTGCATCTAGTGGACATCATGCGCTGGTATCTGGGCAGCGAAGTCAATGAGGTTTACGCTGTGGCTAACCGCATTTTCCATGCCGATGAGGTAGATGTGGAAACCGGGGGCATGGTTTGGGTGACCTTTGAGAACGGGGTTTTCGCCACAATTGACTGTTCGTGGTCACGCCCACCTTACTGGCCATCTTGGGGTGGACTTTCGTTTGAGATGGTCACCGAGCGCGGCGCGGTGTGGGTGGATGCTTTTCGGCAAAATCTGACCGTTTTCACCCATACCCTGCAGCGCCCTTACTGGGCTTTCTGGGGCTCTGACCCCAACCAGGCGATGCTCGAGGATTTTGTTCAGGCCATCCGTGCCCAGCGTCCGCCGCGGGTAAGTGGTGAGGACGGTTTGCGGGCGGTGGAAGTGGTGGAAGCCGCCTACCAGTCCGTGCAGAGCGGCCAACCGGTGCGGCTACAACGGCGGGCACTGTAATGTGGCTGTGGGCTTCAGTATAATGGTGGGGAAGGCCCTTGCCAGCGTACCCTGATTTATGGGAGGGATTCTGTGCTACTACTTGACCATGCCACTCTTTACACCCCAACCCAGTGCTATGATCCTGGGCGACTGCTGATCGCAGACGGGCGCATTGTGGCGGTGGGCACCCCGGATCACGTGAGCGCCCCTGCCGGTACGCTCGTCCTGGATGCCCATGGTCTGATCGTGACCCCCGGGTGGCTGGAATTGCAAATCAACGGCGGGTTTGGTCATGATTTTACCGAAGCCCCTACGACCATTTGGGAGGTGGCGCGCCAACTACCCCGTTATGGCGTGACGGCTTTTCTGCCTACCATCGTCACCAGCCCGCTGACGCAGGTGGAAGCCGCCTTAGAAGCCTGGCGCAGCGGGCGCCCCGGCGATTTCCATGGCGCCGAGCCGCTCGGCTGGCACGTGGAGGGGCCTTTCCTCAACCCGGGGCGCAAGGGGGCGCACAACCCGGTTCACCTGCAACTCCCCAGCCAGGCGGCAGTAGAAGGTTGGCGTCCCGACCAGGGAGTGCGCCTGGTAACGCTGGCGCCGGAATTGCCGGGCGCGGAGGCAGTAATTCGCTACCTAGTTAGCGCGGGAGTGCGCGTCTCCGCTGGGCACAGCCTGGCTACTTATGAGCAGGCGTTGCACGCCTTCGATCTCGGTGTGACCTACGGGACGCACCTCTTTAACGCCATGCCGCCCCTGGAGCATCGAGCGCCGGGCCTGGCCGGGGCGCTGCTCACCCGCTCAGATGTGACTGTGGGCCTCATTGCAGATGGCATCCACGTTCATCCGGCCATGATAGCGCTGGCGTGGCGGGCCAAAGGGCCGCAACACCTGAATCTGGTCACGGATGCCATCGCGGCACTGGGCATGCCACCGGGCGAGTATCGTCTGGGGGATCTGGACATCCGTGTGGATGCCACTTCGGTGCGCCTGCCCGATGGTACTTTGGCCGGCAGCCTGCTCAGCCTGGACACCGCCGTGCGTAATCTGATGGCCTTTACGGGATGCACATTGCCGGAGGCCCTCTGCACTGTGACGATCACCCCCGCGTCGGTGTTGGGGCTGAGTGACCGTGGTCGCCTGGCGCCGGGGTATCGTGCTGACCTGGTTTTCCTTTCGCCCGAGCATGACGTGGTCATGACTCTGATCGGTGGACAGCCCGCGTTTGGGGCAGAGATCTTGGAGGAACGCCTGCACGGGCGAGTGGAGGCGGGTCCATGAGTCTAGAAGCGGAGATCTTTGAACAACCCCAATCGTTGCAGCGCCTGTTGGACGAGGGTTGGCCGCGTATCCAGGCCATTGCCGAAGGGCTGCAGCGCCAGCCGTTTGATTACGTCTTCCTAGCGGCGCGAGGCACTTCAGATAACGCGGGGCGGTATGCCCAATACTTGTGGGGGGCTTTCAACCGCCTACCAATTGCCCTGGCGACCCCCTCGCTCTTCAGCCTCTACCAATCCCCCCCGCGCCTGAGCGGGGCGCTGGTGGTGGGTATTTCACAATCTGGGCGCTCACCCGATCTCCTTAGCGTCATGCACGAAGCGCGCCGCCAGGGTTGCCCGACTTTGGCGATCACCAACACACCCGATTCGCCGCTGGCGCAGGCGGCGGATTTTGTAGTGGATATCCTGGCCGGGCATGAACAGGCCGTGGCGGCCACCAAAAGTTACACCGGCGAACTGCTGGCGATTGCCTTGCTCTCGATTGCTTTCGCGGGGGATGAGGAACGCCTGGCTGTGCTGAAGCAATTGCCCCAATGGATTGACGCCATGCTGGCCCAGAACGCGACCATTCAGCAACTGGCGCAGCGCTACCGCTTCATGGAACAGTGTGTGGTTCTGGGGCGTGGCTTTAACTACGCTACGGCTTTTGAGTGGTCGCTCAAGTTAAAGGAACTGTGCTACATTGCCGCAGAGCCCTACTCCTCTGCTGATTTCCAGCATGGGCCCATTGCGCTGGTGGAGCACGGTTACCCGGTGATGGCGGTGGTACCGGCGGGCAAGGTCTATGCTGGCATGCTGGAACTGTTGCATTACCTGCGCCACGAACGCCATGCTGAACTGCTGGTGCTCTCGGATCAAATGGAGGCGTTGCGCCTGGGGCAGGCAGCGGTGGCGCTGCCCGCCGAAGTGCCCGAATGGCTCACCCCCTTGGTCAGCATCATCCCGGCGCAGTTATTTTGCTACCACCTCAGTGTGGCACGTGGCTTCAGCCCTGAACGCCCGCGCGGCTTGCGTAAGGTCACCGAGACCGAATGAGGGGCGCTTATGAATCAGGTTGGTGCCTGAGCCGCCCGCCTCAGCAGGTACTCACGCAGGGCAACGGCCTGATTATGCTGTTCATCACGCGCCGCGAATAGCAACGTTACCCGCTGGGTGCGCGCCAATGCTACCAAGCGTTCCACCGGCTGGGGGTTCGCCTCCAGTTCGGCAAAGTAACGCGTTTTGAAGGCTTCCCAGCGGGTTGGGTCGTGCCCAAACCACTGACGCAGGGCCGGGCTGGGGGCTACTTCTTTGAGCCACAGGTCGGCATGGACGGCTGCACGGGTCATTCCGCGCGGCCAAACCCGATCCACCAGCACCCGCAGGCCGTCTTCGGGCGCCGCTGGAGCATAAACACGCTTTACCTGGATTTCCATCGGAGGCTCTCCTCATTGGAAATATAGCACAGACCGCCCAGCACGGTGGGGGTGATTTTTGGGTTTACTCCCCGTACACACGCCGGCGGCGGTATTTTTAGGGTACTTGACACAGTGTAATCGGGGCCGTCACCGGCCGTGTTCTTTTTGGCTTTCGGCGGCCGAGAGGAGTATAATCGCTGGGACGTAAGGAAGAGGCATATATGAAAAGCAAAGTCAATACCGGAGTAGTCTTTGCCGCCGCGGCGTACACGCTGTGGGGGTTTTTCCCTATCTACTTTAAGGCGCTCAAGGAGGTGCCAGCGCCTCAGGTGTTGGCGCATCGCATCGTGTGGGCGTTTCTCTTTCTGTTGGGGGTGCTGGCGTTGCGGCGCGAGATCGGTGCCTTGCGCCGCTTGTTGACACGGCGCATCCTGCTGAGTTACTTTGGCGCGGGCATTTTACTGGCGATTAACTGGCTGGCGTACGTCTGGGGTGTGGCATCTGGGTTTATTGTGGAAACCAGCTTGGGCTACTTCATCAATCCCTTGGTAAGTGTAGTATTGGGTATGGTGTTCCTGCGGGAGCGCCTGCGCCCATTGCAGTGGGTGCCGGTCAGTCTGGCTGCTTTAGGGGTGAGCTATCTCACCTTGGAGTACGGTCGGCTGCCCTGGTTGGCGCTGGTGCTGGCCTTTTCATTTGGCCTATATGGGTTGCTCAAGAAACTGGCGCCCCTGAACGCCCTCTACGGTCTGACCCTGGAGACAGGGGGCGTCTTTCTCCCGGCACTGGCTTATTTGGTAGGGGTAGAGGTCGTGGGGCAAGGGGCTTTCGGGCATGGGCCGTGGGTCCAGACCTTGCTGCTGGCACTGACCGGTGTCGTCACCGCCATTCCGCTCCTGCTTTTTGCCGGTGGGGCACGCCGTGTCCCTTTGACCACGCTGGGATTGCTGCAATATATCGCCCCTTCGTTGCAGTTCCTATTGGGGGTCTTCCTCTACCATGAACCCTTTGGCCTAACCCAACTGATTGGTTTCAGCCTGATCTGGCTTGCGCTGGCCATCTTCTCGGCCGAGGGCTTTATCGCCCAGCGGCGCCAGCGCCTGATAGAGGCCGAAGCCATTGGTGTGGATTAGTTCTCGGAAGAAGGGGATGGCGCCGGCTCGGGGTGCACGGTCACATCTGCTTTGGGCAGGAATCTCTGAATGGTGCGCTCTACTTCTTCAGTTAGGGTATGCACGGCAGGAAAATCCATCTCCGGCGCAACCAGGATGTGGACATCTACAAACGGCTGCGGGCCGGAGTAGCGAATACGGACGTGATGACAATCGACCACGCCCGGCACGCGTTCAACTGCCTGCTTGATTGCTGTAACTTTGCCTTGGGGAGCTGCATCGAGCAGGGCCTGGATCGCGCGTTCGCCTAATTGTAGGCTAACGTAGATGACGATCATTGCCACTATCAGCGCGGCGATGGCATCGGCCTGGCGCAGGATCCCCCATGCGGGGCGTTGTTCAGCAAGTTTGACGCCGATCAGGCCCAGGATGACCACACTGCTGCTCCAGATATCGGTGCTGAAGTGGAGTGCATCCGCTTCTAGCGCTTGGCTGTTATGCTTGCGGGCAGCCCGGTAGAGCACACGCGAACGGGTGAAATCAACCCCAATGGAGACCGCCATGACGAGGAAGGCCCAGGCAGTCACCTCAATCTCCACGTGGCGAAAGAAAAGCCGTTGCACGGCTTCGTAGATGATCCACACACAGGTGATCAGGAGCAACAATGTCTCGAAGAGGGCCGAAAGATTCTCAATTTTGCCGTGGCCGTAAAGGTGCTGCTCATCGGCAGGCTTGCCCGAAAGGCGTACGGCAAGGAAGGTCATCAGTGCGGCCAGTAAGTCCAGGCCGGAGTGGGCGGCTTCGGCCAGGATGCCCAGACTGCCGGTGCTTATTCCGACCACAATCTTGAACGTGGTCAAGCCAACGGCGGCTACCACTGAAGAGAGCGCGGCCGCGCGTTTTTCGTTCTCGGCAGAGATCGTATTTGCGACCATGGGTTAAGCCTCCGCAGCAGAGGGTAGAGGATGTGTCGAAGGGATGGCTGGCTGACGCGCTTGTCGCGCGGCCTCAATCTCGGCAAAGACGGCGGGTAAGTGGGCTTCTAGGGCGGAAAAAAGATCGTGGGCTTCTAGCAGGCGTTGTTGATTCTCCAGGGTGGGCGCACTGAGCAGGGTTAACCCGTGTTCCGAGAGCGCGTGCAGGGTGCGCAAGTGCTCCAACCACTGTTGCAAGTAGGTGACCCAACCACCGGGTTTGAAGCGATAGTAATCGCGCCGCGGGTGGGAGATGGGTACCCGTTCGATTAGACCGCGTTCGGCTAACAGGCGCGCCATCTGACTGAGAGCGCCCTTGCTGGCGCTGAGGGCTGCCGCAATCTCACCCAAAGATTGGATGGGTGGCTCGCAGATGAGCAGCCAAGCCAAGCAGCGCCCGGCCAGGCGCGGCAAGCCGGCGGCTTCTAGGGCTAACGCCATGCTCTCGATGAATTGGCGTTGGGCAGGATTGGGGAAAACCTTTGGGGTATCGGTCATTGTGGATTTTCTTATCTTATCACAAGTATTATGGTTCGAATCGTTTCGAAATTATAAAACGTTGCGAACAATTGTCAAGGGGTTGGATCACCCTCGTTAATCACTACGTAGGGATGACTATCGGCTCACAGGTCCTGCGGTTGAACGATGAAAAAGGCCACTGCCCCCAGCATCGGGATAGCCAAGATGATCAGTGCCCAGAGCGCTTTGGCTGTCGCATTGAGGGTGCGCCGGCGCAATGCCAATAAGGCATAGAATACTAAGCCTAACCAAACCAATACGAGAAGCAGGCTGAAGATTTGGGTGAACAAGAATCCGTAGGATAACATGAGGCTGCTCCGATGGTGTGGAAAAAACGGCGTCAGGGTGTGCGCGTGAAGTAAAGCACCCACAGGTCGCCGTACTGTTCGCGGGAGGTAGGAACAAAGTGATTTGTCAGCCAGGTAATCACTGCGTGCTCGGTGTAGCCCATCTCACGGTATTCCCGGATGGCTTTATCAAAGACGATAAAAGCCACCTCATCACAACCCTGGGTCGCAGCCGCGATGGAAGGTTGGGGGAAGAGGCCGATTGCGGCACGGGTGGCCGGTGCGTAGGTATCGTTGTGCGAGCCGGGCACGTCGTCCAGGAACGTTTGCGGCAGGTTGCGGGCATAGACGTGGCTGGGGAAGAAACTTAGTTTGTTGTCGTGCACGATGCAAAGGCGCTTGCCGATTGCCTGGGCTTGGTTATATGTTGCTTGTACCCCCAGCGTGGCGGTGCGAAACGGTGAACGCGGAAATTCGGCATACCCGGCCTGATAAACCAACCCGATCACTTCACCCGCGATCAACAATCCTGCCAGTAACAAGGCCGGCGCACGGCGTTGAGAGCGTGCGATCACCCGGGCGCAAAATAGGAAGTAAACCACCTGGCTGAGCATGAACGCACGGGGGACAAAAATCGGGCGCATGAGGTAGGAAGCCCCAAAGAGCAATGCCGGGGGGAACAGTGCTGCGGTGAGCAGAAGACCTTCCTCAGCGCCGCGGGGGTGGTAGTGCAGGGTTTCAAAGATGACCAGCGTCAGGCCGGCCAGGGTGATGAAGAGTGCCACACCGAGCCAGAGCGGCGGCAGAGGGAGATTGGTGTGGAAGATCACCAGGGCCTGCAGGATTTCGGCCAAGCCCGGGCGCGGTGTCCAGAAGGCGGCCTGAATCTTGGCCACCTGCCCCGGCACCAGCACCAGCCAGGGCAGGCTTAAGAGGCCGGTCAGTGCCAGGCTGCCAAGCCATAAACCAAGCAGGCGCCACGCGCGGCGCAGGAGTAAGAACAGCCCGGGGAAAACGAGGCTGAAGATGGCCAGGTTGTGGGTGTACATGGCAATCACCCCGGTCAGGATCAGCCCTGCCCAGGCAAGCCAATCGGTTTGCCCCGCTGCATCGGCCTGCCAGAGGCGCACAAAGGCGAGGGTATAACCCACCAGCGCCAGGGTCAGCAAGGCGTACATGCGCACTTCCTGCGCGTGGTACACCTGGAGCGGCGCAAGGGCGGTAAGCCACGCCGCCATCAACCCGACGCGCGCATCCCACAGGTCTTTTCCAAGGATGTAAACCGCAAGCATAATGCCACAGGAAAGGAGGACGTTCAGAGCGCGAATAAAAGCGATGGATGGCCCACCCTGCATCCAAAAGTGAAGCAGAAGATAGTATAAAGGCGGCATGGTATCGGCCGCCGTGCCCTGAATGATGGCCCCCAGGGGACGTTCGGCGAGCAGGATCGAAAAGGCATCATCGTACCAAATGCCGCGCTCGGCAACGCGGTACAGGCGTACCCCGGCGCCCAAGAGCAGGATCAGCACCAGTAGTCCCGCCTGAAGGTGTTTGCTCATGGCCGCGCCTCCGCCAACCACCACCGCCGTGCCCACAGCAACCCGACCAGGCAGAAGAACGGCAGGGGTAGGTACATCCAGGGCGACTCCATATCTCCGACCAGGGTAGCGAAGAACAGGACCCAGTGGCCGGCAAATAAGACCAACGCCCATCCCCAGACGGCATATCTTCCCCAGTGCCCCCAACGCGCTTCCATGGCGTGGAAAATCAGAAACACCGCCGGTAGGAGCGCGGCATAATGCGGGGTGGCGGTGCGGGGCGCAATCAGATTGGTGGCGACCAGGGTCAGCAGGGCGGCGTAGAGAAAATCCGGCCAACCCTTACCCCACGCCTGCCACCACGTGAAGCCCAGAAAGAAGGCAAACCCCGCATGTAAGAGGAGGTTCAGGGGAGGTTCCAAAGTGGGGAAGAGGCCGGCCACAACAGAAAGGGTAGAACCAATGCGGTTGGTGTAGGTCGGGTATTCCATCAACTGATGCAGGAACTGTTGCGGCCAGGTGGGGATCAGCGCCAGTGAGCCTAGCATCAGCCCGGCCAGTCCGCCCAGCAGCCCACCGACGAGGCGCCAGCGCCGGGTCGAGGAAGCCCAGAGCAAAACCCAGGGCAAGAGCAGGAAGGTCATTTGCGGCTTGCTGGCGGTCAGCGCCAGCACCAATCCGGCGGCAAGATCACAGTGGTTGTAAATGAGCACCAGACTCGCCACGATCAGCAGGGCGTTCAGGCCGGCGAATTGGCCCAGCACGATGGTGCGCACACCAACGTAGCCGAGGACGCTGAATAACACCCAGGCTAGCAGAGCCTTCCCTTGCGCGGGGTAGTTCGCCAAGTGCAGGCTGAGCGGAACTAGCGCCACCAGCGCGATCTCCAGCAGCGTCATCCACAACGCCCGCGCCAGGGTGTAATCGAATAGGCCAAAGGGGGCGAAAAAAAGCATGGAGAAGAAGGGATAGACAAAATGGGCAATATCTTCCCCCTGATCTGCGTTGGCAGGACGCCCGTAAATAGCGTGTTGAGAAGCCAGGCTGACCTGTTCATCATAGGGGCTGAGCCCTTCTTTCAGCCACAGGTGGGCGCCCATCCAGCGGGCCAGGAAGTCATTGCCGCCGGGGTTGGCGAGGGCGAAGCGATAATTGACCTCCGTCAGAGCAACCAGGGTGAGCAGCACCAGTAGTCCTACCCCCAGGTAAGCCCAGGGGGTGCGTTGCGCGTTTGGTAAAGCATGGGGGGTATTGCGGGTCATTCGGGATGATTCTATCCCCGCCGAGCGTGGGGGTCAAATGACCCATCCCTGCAACTTTTCGCGCGCGGTTGCATCTAAACATTCGGATTGAGTCTCAGGTTTAGGAGCATGTGATGATGAGTACAGGAACCTCGTCGCAACCGCGCGTGATTGTCTTTTCGACGCCGAACTGCCCCTTCTGTAACATGGCCAAACGCTACCTGCGTGAACGGGGCATCAAGTTTCGCGATGTCGATGTCAGCCGCGATGCGGCAGCGGCGCGCGATATGGTGCGCCGTTCCGGCCAGCAGGGCGTCCCGGTCATTGATATCAACGGCAACATCGTGGTCGGCTTCGACCGGCCCAAAATTGATCGCCTCTTAGGGCTGAAATAATCTATAATCTTATCTGGAGGTATCGCCACATGAGTGAAAATCTAGTTACTCCCCCCATCCAGCCGCTGGGTTCGCGCGTGCTGGTGCGCCCGTTAGATCAGGAAGCCCGCACCGCTTCGGGCATCTTGCTCCCCGAGACGGCCAAGGAAAAACCGCAAACCGGGCTGGTGGTTGCAGTGGGCGACGACGACGAGATCAAAGTGCAGGTAGGGGATAAAGTCATTTTTGCCAAGTACTCTGGCACCGAATTTCGCCACGACGGCACGGAGTACCTGATCATGGAGGCCAGCGACATTCTGGCCAAAATTACCGCCTAAAGCGGAGAAGAGGAGGTTGGGCATGGGCTTGGAGTTTGGATTGGAATTTCCCACCCACCAAGAGGAAACCGTTTACGATGTGGCGATCATTGGGGGTGGGCCGGCGGGAACCACAGCGGCCATCTATACCGCCCGTGCCAACCTCAAAACGTTGGTTATTGATAAAGGCTTGACCGCTGGCGCCCTGGGTATCACCAGTAAAATTGCCAATTACCCGGGCATTCCCGAGGAGATCAGCGGTGCCGAACTGCTACGGCGTATGCGGCAGCAGGCCCAGCAGTTTGGGGCTGAGTTCGTCCAGGATAAGATCCAAGGTTGCGAACTGGAGCGTGATCCCAAGGTGCTCTACGGCAATAACGGCACTTACCTGGCACGGGCGGTGATCATCGCTACCGGCTCTATGGGGCGTGGCAACCGCGTGCCCGGCGAGGATCGCCTGTTGGGGCGCGGCGTTTCCTACTGCGCTACCTGCGATGCCGCTTTCTTCCGCGATCAGGAAGTGGTGGTGGCGGGCAATAACGACGAAGCCATCGAGGAGGCGCTCTTCCTCACCCGCTTTGTGCGCCGCGTGCACTTCCTCTCGCCTACACCGGATCTGAAAGCCCCTGCCGACCTGGCTGAGGAACTCCTTCACCACCCCAAGGTCACCTTCTACCCCGGCGCGGTGCTGAAAGAAATCCTGGGCGAGGAGCGCGTGGAGGGGGTGCGCTTCCGTCAGCGCGGACAGCCCGAGCAAACCCTACCGGTAAGCGGTGCCTTCATCTATTTGCAGGGCGGTCAACCAATTACGGACTTCTTGCAGGGGCAACTGCCGCTGAGTGAAACCGGTTGTCTGATCGTGGACCGCGAATTCCAAACCGCCATCCCGGGCGTCTTCGCGGTAGGGGATGTGCTGTGCAACCACGTCAAGCAGGCCGTGGTTGCGGCGGCAGAAGGGGCCATTGCTGCCATGGCGGTGGAGAAACGGCTGCGCGGGCGCGAAAAATTGGCCGTGGATTGGTCGAAATAATCCCTCGACCTGGAGGGGCACCATGACCCATATCGTCATCATCGGCGGTGGCCCGGCGGGGGTCACCGCCGCTTTAGAGGCAGCCCGCTTAGGGGCGCAAGTAACCCTTGTGGAGGCGACGCATTTGGGAGGGCGGGCCACCTGGCATAGCCTAGTGCCCAGCAAGGTTTTTTTGGGTGCCGCCGAAGCCCGCAGCGCCGCCCAATCCTGGGGGGCAATGCTGGACCGCCCGGATTTAGGGGCGCTGCGTGAGCGCATTCGCGCTCAGGCCGAGGCACAGAGCCAGCGCCAGCACCACGCGCTGGATCAAGCCGGGGTGCGCTTGCTCTCAGCCGTGGCAAGTTTTGAGAATCCCTACACCCTGCGCGTGGACTTTGCCGATGGAGGCAGCGAACGCCTGAATTTTGAGCGAGCAATTCTGGCCACTGGTTCCGAGCCGATCTTCCTGCCCCACCTCAAACCGGATGGTCAGCGCCTGCTGGCGCCACGCGCAATGGTGAACCTGACCACTTGGCCTGAGCATCTGATTATGATCGGCGGCGGGGTGACCGGAAGTGAGTACGCCTCGTTTTTCAGTCAAATGGGGGTAGCGGTTACTTGGGTGACTGACCTGCCCACTTTTCTGCCGCGTGTGGATGCGGAAGTGGCGGCGGCTTTTGCAGCGAGCCTGGCCCAGCGCGGGGTTGCACTTTACCCCAATGCCCCGGTGGAGGCTGCCGAGAGCGCGGGGCAAGGGGTGCGGGTAAGGCTGCGCGATGGGCGCACTCTGGAAGGTAGCCACGCCTTCATTGCGATTGGACGGCGCGCGGATACCGAGCGGCTGAATCTGGAGGCCGCCGGCATAGAAGCGACTCGCCAGGGGGTGGTTGTGGATGACTATGGGCGCACCACGCAAGCCCATATTTACGCCGTTGGGGATGTGGCCGGCCCACCCTACACTGTCAACCGGGCGCAGGCACAAGCGCGGGTGGCCGTGCGCCATGCTTTGGGCTTGCCTACCCCGGCCCGGGACGCCGCGGTGGCAGTCGAGGCCATTTACAGCGATCCGCCGGTGGCCCAGGTCGGTCTGGGTGAGGAGGAAGCCCGTCGGCAGGGGTTTGTGGTTACGGTCTTGCGCGCTGAGGCGGCTCAGACACTCAAGGCGCATTTGGCGAATCATCTGCAGGGGATGCTCAAAATTGTGGCCGAGGCATCCAGTGGGCGCCTGTTGGGCGCGGCGGCGCTGGGCAGCCCTGCCGTTGAGGTGATCAATGCTTTGAGCCTGGCACTACAGGCGGGGGCCACGGTCGAGCACTTAGCGCACTGGGCGCCGGCTTACCCGACGGCAAGCGATCTGGTGCGGGCGGCGTTAGATGGTTATGGGGTGTGAGGGCTAGGTGGCTTGCTTGGCCCGCCGGTAAAATCGAAACACTATCCATGAGGTGACGACGATCAGCCCACAGGCAATTACAACGGGTACTACCACCGCAAGAATGGAAACCAGCGCCGCGGTGAGGTCTTCCAGAAGGCTGATCGGCACGTTACCCGCTCCGCCCGTGGTAGCGGTGACCGCCGGGCGCACGGCCAGGGCCTTGGTCGCGTGCACGCCTCCTGCCACCAGCAGCCCCAGCGCCAGTGCCAGCACGGGGTGAATCTCGGTGATGACGTTGGCGCTGGCGGCAAAAACGATGGCACCGGCCGTCGGGCGCACAAAAGTCTGGAGAAGGTCATTCAGGTGATTAACGGCGGGGATTTTATCAGCGAAGAATTCGATGAGCGCCAGTAGCACCAGCAGAGCGATAATCCAGCCGTTGCTGAGCGTATCCCAGGGTGGGCGCAGGGTAATGAGGTTGGTGAAACGCCCGAGCAGTGCCACCACCAGCAGCGGGATGTAGGCGTTCAGCCCCGCGCTGGCGGAAAGGCCGAATGCCGAGAGAATACCCAGGACTTCCATCATTCCCTTCCTTTCTCCTCAGGGGAGGGCAAAGCCGGCCCAGGTGCCAGTAAGGCCATAGCGCACCGCATCCACCAGAGCCACTTGTAGCCAGGCGGTGGTCAGCCCGGCCAGCAGGAACCAGCGCGCTGAGCGCCAGTTGTGGAACGTGCCCTCGCGCCGGAACATGATCACCCACAGCAGGGTGTAACACAGGCTCAGTAGCAGCAGAACCCCGGCAGCACTGAGCAGTGCTAGAGGAAGGGTCAGTCCGGGCAAGCGCGCGTAAATTCCCAATGCGCCTAAAGCGACAACGGCGAACAGTCCCAACCCCTGCCGTGGCGTAGCCAGGGCTGGTTCTGGGATCGGCTGTACCCACAGGATTTGATTGAGAAACGGATAAAATAAGACGGCCAATGCAGTGCCGAAACCACTACCACTGACCAGGCGTAGGATATTCTGCGGCGGATAGAGTGCAGGTGCGCCCGGCAGCAGGCTGAGGAAGGAATTAACCCCATCGAGGACAAAAAAGGCGACTAAAGCCACCACCCCCCAGCGCAGGGGGCGGGGTGGGAACAGACTACGCCGCCCCCGCTGTAGTTGGAAGACCATGCCGATGAGGGCGCTCAAAAAGGTGCCGCTACAACGGGCGCACAGGGGCAGTTGCGTCTCTCCCACAAAAAACGAATGTGCCGGACTGCGGTGGCAGACGGCGTAACCGATGGCATCGGCTTTGCCCAGTAAGCCCGGTGGGGTGAACCACGCCCAAGCCGTCAGCACGCCTAGGAACGCCGCTACCAGCGCTGGGCGCGTGAGTGCCCGCCAGAAAGACGATCTCATAAGGGTATTTTAGCACGGGTAGGGGCAAGGTTACCCGCGCACGAAGTAAATGGCGGCCACGATACAGCCGATGCTCACCACCAGCCAGCGCAAGACAATAGGTTTGACCCGTCCGGCCAGGAGGCCCCCCAGCATGCCCCCCAGCAGTGCCCCACCGGCCATGACCAGCGCCGCCGGCCACAAGACTCGTCCGGAGAAAATGAAGTACAGCGCCGCGGTGAGGTTGGTGGCCAGCGAAAGCCCCTGTTTGAGCGCGTTGAGGCGGGTGAGCGTATCTTCCAGCACCAATCCCAGCACGGCCAGCAGGATCACGCTCAGTCCGGCGCCGAAGTAGCCCCCGTAAATGGCGGCCAGGAACACGGGTAAGACCGCCAGCGCTTCGCGCGAGCGAGCGGGCGGGTTGGCCTCGCCAGAGGTGGAAAATACCCGCTTGCGGATTTCATCTTGCACCGCCAGCAAGAGCGAGGCAAAGAGAATTAGATAGGGCACGAGGGCACGAAAGAGCCGTTCGCCGCTGAGCAGGAGCAACAATCCCCCGACTAGGCCGCCCGCCAGTGCGGCAGGTAGGAGCACTTGCAGGCGCCGCCTCTGCCCTTGGAGGTCGGTCCGTTGCGCCCAGGTGCCGCCCAAATAACCCGGTAGTAAGGCCACCGTGTTCGTGACATTGGCGACCACCGCTGGTATGCCCACAGCCATCAGCGTTGGGAAGGTGATTAGCGTGCCGCCGCCCGCCAGGGCATTGACCGCCCCAGCAGCTACCGCGGCCAGGGTAATGCTGAGGTAAGACAGCCAGTCCACGGAAGAGGCCTCAATAAAAGGGAATGCACGAGGTTAACCGCGCCTATGATACCACACGTGTTGCCGCTTGGCCGGCTTTGCATTGGCAGGGGTACATCCAGGGAGTGACGGTGCTCGTGTCCGGGCGCTTGTCCGGCGAAGCCGCCCCGTTTTAGCGGCTGGGTACATGTTCGGGCGTGGGCGGGACGGATTGGGGCACATACGCCACGGTACGAGTATGAAAATCCTGCACCAATGCACCGCGGGGTAGGCGCAGCACCCAGCCAACCATCAGGAGGTCGCCGACGGCGCCGGCGGCGTTGATGGTCATAAACGCCCATAGAGGCACCACCCAGGATTCGGGCACAAGTAACACCGCCGCTAACCCCAGCAGGCTAATCCCGAACAGAGGAAGCAGTCCGATCAAGGCATAAGCGGGGAGGGTGAAGTACCAGCCTGGTGCCGAGGCCGAGGCATACCAGCCCTTGAAGGTAAACTGTGGGCGATCATGGGTGAAGAACCAAAACGCCAGGCCATGAAAGCCCTCATGAAGGACAATCATTAAGAGCAATAGCCCGACCAGCGCCACAACCTGGCCGATCGTCGATATCGTGTTGCCACCCCACACGATCCAGACAAATTCGCCCGTGTGCGGGCGCAGGGCGTTGATCAGCATCGCAAATAGCCCACCCGCTGCGACCAATAAGCCCAGACCCAGCAAATTCATCACCAAGAGCAAGCGTGAGTTATCCAGGTTGAGCTCGCCATACGGGCGATAGTTGGGAGGGAGGTCGCGAAAAGCACGCATAGTCTCTATTCCATAGAGGGGATGGTCGGGGCCTCGATCCAGGCCCAGGTGGCACCGCTCGGGCTGAGAGCAAGTGTCCAGGTGCGGGTGTCCACGCCGGCGGAACGGAAGGCCGCTTGCATCGCATTGGCAATGACGGCGATCTCGGAATGAGCAAAGGCAATCACGCTTGGCCCGGCGCCGGAGAGGGCGGCTGCAGCGCCGTGATGAACCGCGCGCTCGATCGCATCTGCAGCGCCGGGGATGAGCGGTAAACGATAGGGCTGATGGAGACGGTCGCGCATGGCCCGGCGCAGCAGGGTCAAATCTCCTTGCAGGAGTGCCTGCACCACCAGCGCCGTGCGCCCCAAGTTATAGACGGCTTGCTCCAGGGGGATTTGCCGAGGCAGCGCGGCGCGGGCTGCTGCTGTGGAGAGAGCAACGTTTGGCAGCGCTATCGCAACCTGCCAGGGCGCCGGGGTAAAGCGGTGGGTGAACAGGTCATCTCCTTCGCTAATTACGACCACCAACCCGCCTAACAACGCCGCGGCGGCGTTATCGGCGTGCCCCTCCAGGTCGGTAGCCAGGCGTAGCAAGGTTGCAGTATCCGGGAGATGACCACTGAGGGCACCAGCGGCCAGCAATCCGCTCAGCGCGGCGGCAGCGCTGGAACCCAGCCCTGAGCTCAAAGGGATGCGATTGTACTGCACGATTTCTAAAGGCGGAGGGGCGTGCCCAACCACGCGCTGATAAAAATAATGGATGGCCTGCACCATGCGGTTCGCCTCAAGGGGCAATGCCACGCCCTCACCAAAGACGCGTACCTGCACGCTGGGTGCTGGGCGCACCCAAGCCTCGTTCCATAGATCGAGCGCTAGGCCCAAGGTGTCAAAACCGGGCCCAAGGTTGGCCGTGGTGGCCGGCACGCGTACGTGGATCCAGGGCTCACTCATGCCGCCTCTGCCAGTAATGCCTCGGTCAGCGCTTGTAGGTTGGCCGGCAAGGTGCGCGGGGGTGTGCTCCAGCGGGTGACAATATCGGGGTCTTTGAGGCCGTGGCCAGTGCACACGGCCACGATGCGTTGCCCGCGGGGGTTGAGGCGGCCGGCGGCAATCTCATGGGCCAGGCCGGCCAATCCGGCAGCCGAAGCCGGTTCGACCCATACCCCATGGGACGCCAGGCGGCGTTGCATAGCCAGGATTTCGTCATCGGTGACGGCAATAATGCGCCCCCCCGATTCTTCGGCGGCTTGCAAGGCCTGTTCACCGCGCGCCGGTCGCCCGATGCGGATGGCCGTGGCGACTGTCTCAGGCTTTTCGACCGGGTGCCCCCGAACCAGCGGGGCCGCACCGGCGGCCTGCACGCCCAGAAGGCGTGGCAAGCCGCTCTCCCGCCTGGCGTGGTATTGACGAAAGCCCATCCAGTAAGCGGTGATGTTGCCGGCATTGCCCACCGGTAGGCACAGCCAATCGGGTGCGGCGCCGAGGGTATCGCAAATCTCAAAGGCGGCGGTTTTCTGGCCTTCCAGGCGGTAGGGGTTGAGTGAATTGACCAGCGCGATGGGGTATTTCTGACTGATCTCGACCACCAGTGCCAGGGCGTCATCGAAGGAGCCCTCGATCTGAATGACTTCGGCACCGTAAGCGAGTGCCCCGGCCAGTTTGCCCAGGGCTACTTTGCCCTGGGGGATGAGCACAATGGCCCGTAAGCCGGCGCGGGCGGCATAGGCCGCGGCTGAGGCGGCGGTGTTGCCGGTAGAGGCGCAGATCACCGCGTGCACCCCACGCCCGAGTGCCTCGCTGATGGCTGCCGTCATCCCGCGGTCCTTGAACGAGCCGCTGGGATTCAGCCCTTCGTACTTAACATAAAGTTCAAAGCCGCCGCCGAGTTCTTCGGCCAGGCGCGGCATGGGGATCAGAGGGGTATTACCTTCTAATAGCGAGACGGGGCGGGTATGAGTCGGCAGGTCTAGCCAGTCTCGGTAGCGGTGCAGCAAGCCAGAGTAGGGCATTTCCATGATAGACCTCAGCGGTCAGTAGGGTGCCATGGGGGATTGGATTGATTATACCCAAAAACGAAAAGATGACCTTGTTTCAGTAGGCCTCATAAGAGCAAGATTTTCGTTTAATAGAGGTGGGGGGGACTCGAAATCCAAGCGAAACCTTTGGAAAGTACCCCGCGCCAAGGCCTGAGTAGGGAGCGTGGATGTTGACGCCTTGCAAATATGGGTTTTAAGGATTGAATCCCATCTTCCATCGTGCCATAATGTTAATAAGAATTGCGTCGTGCTTGCCACCATCGTTGCCGTGTAACCTGAATGAAGGGAGGGCGCCATGGCAACGTTAACGTTAAGTGTGATTAAGGCGGATGTGGGTGGTTTTGTGGGGCATTCCGCCTGCCACGAAGCCCTGCTGGAGGAAGCGCGTACTTTGCTGGCACAGGCGCAGGCCAAAGGCCTGCTCCTGGATTTTTACGTCACCGCCTGCGGGGATGATTTACAACTTATTCTCACCCATCGCCATAGCACTGATCATCCGGAGATTCACCACCTCGCCTGGGATGTCTTTAAGGCCTGCACCGAAGTAGCGCGGCGGCTCAAACTTTATGGCGCCGGGCAGGACCTGCTGGCCGATGCGTTCTCGGGTAATGTGCGCGGTATGGGGCCGGGCGTCGCTGAAATGACCTTTGAGGAACGACCCTCCGAGCCGGTGGTCATCTTCATGGCCGATAAAACCTCCGCCGGGGCATGGAATTTGCCGCTGTACAAGATGTTCGCCGATCCTTTCAACACGGCGGGGCTGGTTATCTCACCCAGTATGCACGCGGGCTTTCGCTTCGAGGTCCATGATGTGCTCGAGCATCGGCGCATCGTTTTCGATACCCCCGAGGAGGCTTATGACCTGCTGGTTTTCATTGGGGCGGCAGGGCGCTATATGGTCAAGGCAGTCTATACCAAACACGGCACCATTGCGGCCGTTTCTTCCACCCAGCGCTTGGCCCTGATTGCTGGCAAGTATGTGGGCAAGGATGATCCGGTGTGCATTGTGCGCTGTCAGGGTGAATTTCCAGCGGTGGGGGAGGTGCTCGAACCTTTTACACTACCCCATATTGTCGAGGGCTGGATGCGCGGTTCGCACTACGGCCCGTTAATGCCAGTGCCGGTGCGTCATGCCACGCCCAGCCGCTTTGATGGGCCGCCGCGCGTAATCGCGCTGGGCTTCCAACTGGCTGAAGGGCGCTTGATCGGCCCGCGCGATTTGTTTGATGATCCGGGTTTCGACGAGGCGCGGCGGTTGTGCAACGTACTGGCAGATGCTTTGCGCCAGCATGGGCCATTTGAGCCCCACCGCTTGCCAATGGAGGCGATGGAATACACTACCCTGCCCGAGGTGATGGCACGACTGGCCGAACGCTGGCAAGCGTTGGAGGATTAGGACTGTGCGGAGGGTGGGATTGCCCGCAGTACGAAGAGATCCCCTGTGCGGCTCACCACCATAGCGAAGGCAAAGCGATCAACGGCGGTGCAGTACTCCAGGTCCGAGGGCGGAAAATCGGGGCTGCCAAGGGCCAGGAATTTACGCGCAGTGGGGGATTCGCGCACCCGCTGAATGAAGGGCTCGGGGGCGGGATGTTGGCCGCTTAACAGCGCCTCGATGTAGTCGGCGCAGGCGGCATCCTCTTCTCCACCCCCTTCAGCGTGCTGACCGGTGATGACGAAGGTGATGACGGTGGGCGCCAGGCGACGCAGATATTCGGCAGTTGCGCGGGCGTTGCAGAGGGAGGCGGCCAGGAGGTGCTGTGCTTGCCAGCTGCGCACGACCCCCTGCGTGCCAGCGGTGGTGCGCTGGATGAGCGTGCGCCCATACAGATCCTGGCTGACTATTTGAGTGGGTGAGTTGCAAAAATCAAACCCCGGCACGCTGAAACCATTGACCTCGCCGATGATCAGGGCGCCGGGCAAGCGCTGCTTAAGGGCCAACGCTTCCTCTACCTCGCCAACCAGCAAAATGCGTTCAGCGCCGGCGGCAAAGGCATAGGCAGCGGTGCTGAAGGCGCGCAAAACGTCAATGACCACCACGGTGCCGGTGGCTTGGGTGCAGGTTTCAAGAGTGGCGCGCCGAAAGGTGAAGGGAAGATGGTGCATGAGCAAGTCTCCCGAGGCAACGGAATTTTGGCACACGCCTATTATAGCCCGGGTGGTTGTATCAGAAGGGGAGCGCCAAAAGTGTTAGTGGGTTGCTCGTTGTGTTGCGTAAGTGCGCTTCCCCACCCCTCTCGGCAGGCGTCCAGTACAGGTTTGCCAGCGCGAAGGTCATTCCAAAATGTCCTGCCCAAAAAATGGGGTAGCGGCTTCAAGCAAGGCCATAAGTTGTTGTAAAATTCAAACACATTCCCTGTGTGTAGCTCCTCTGAGACCGTGGATAGACCTAAGGTTTTTACCAGCCCTTCTTTCATCTCGCACGATCCCGCTCGCCGCGGGCTGCTGGGGTTAATCCTGCTCAACCTGGTGATTGCTCTCTTCACGTTTGATGACTTCGGCTTTGCTTGGGATGAGCCGCTGTATTATGCCTATGGCGATGCGGTGGATTACGCCTACTCCATCTCGGCGCGCCTGAGCGGGAATTTTGACCTTGAGAACGCCTACGGGCCGAGCGCTAGCGACCACAAGTATTATGGGCCGGCTTACCTTCTGCTGGCACGTCCGTTGGTGGATGTTCTGCGCCAGTTGCCCATGACCGGTGTGCATCGGGATGAATGGTGGCACCTGGTCAATTTCCTTACCCTGCAGATCGGCGTTGGGGTCTTCTACAAACTGGCGCGTCGCTGGATGCGTCCCGGAGCGGCGTTGGGGGCTGCTGCGCTCTTCGCCACTCAGCCTGTGGTGTGGGGGCATGGG
Organism: uncultured Thermanaerothrix sp.; assembly: GCF_938028735.1. Classification (GTDB taxonomy): domain Bacteria; phylum Chloroflexota; class Anaerolineae; order Anaerolineales; family Anaerolineaceae; genus Thermanaerothrix. Next base: position 107,502 of record NZ_CALIMF010000011.1, on the reverse strand, counting down.
TTCATCAACCCCAAGGATATGCCGTTCATGGTTTTCTTCATCCTAACCGTGGAAAGTGGGCTGACCCTGGTGGATCATTTAAAGTCACCCACTTCTGTGGCTCCCACCGAGGAAGTGCTGCCGAGGAAAGGTGTCACCCCGCGGCGACGGACACCGTGGCGGGTGATGGTGCTGGTGGTAGGGGGTATAGTGTTGCTTACCTATCTCGTGGCAGCGCCGATCCGGGAGGGAATTCGCGCCTTGGTACTAGCGGCGTATCAGGCAGCACCGGATAGCTTGCTGGGGCGGGGGTTCCTCTGGGTGGCCGCCCGTGCACCCGAGACGCCACCGGAGGCTTATGTTCGCAAGGCTTGGGTGCTCTTTGTGCGCCTGCGCACGGGATTGACCGTGCTGAGCACACCGTTGGTGCTCCATGCACTCGCGGGGCTGATCTGGCCGGTAGGAATGCGGCGCCTGGGACATGCCTTGTATGCCCGTCTGACCCCCTTGCCCACCTGGCCACAATGGCGCTGGCCACTCGGCGTGCCTTGGCAGTGGCGCAAGGTGGGCTGGCGCCTGGGCGCGGCGGCGCTGGCCCTCGGGTTGCTGACCTCGGTTCGGGTGTTGGGACCGTTGGCTGGCGCATTGGTGGTGCTTTACTTTCTCCTTCAGCCCTACCCGCGCAGTTGGAAACCCCTGCTGGCCTACGGTCTGATAGCGGCGGGGGTGACTTACATGACCTGGCCGTTCCTCTGGGATCATCCCCTGGCCCGATGGATCGAAGTGGCCCGTCACATGGCAAATAATCCACACATCCTACCGGTGCTCTTCAACGGGCAGGTGTATCCTTCCAATCAGCTCCCGCGGAGTTACCTGCCGATGTTGTTGGGGCTGACCCTGACCGAGCCGGTCTTCCCGTTACTGGCACTTGGGCTGGGGGTAGCACTGATGCATTTCTGGCAGCGGCGTCTGGAGTGGCGCTCCTTTTTGATTGTTCTCCTTTGGGTTGGTCTGCCCCTGGCCTACGTCTTATGGCGCCAACCACCCATGTACGACGGATACCGTCACTTTCTCTTCTTGCTGCCGCCGCTTTTTCTGCTAGCCGGGTTGGGTCTGGATGCGCTGTTTGGGCGTTTGCGCCAGACGTGGCAGCGTTTGGGGCTGGGCGTGCTGGTGCTCTTGCCGGGGGTGATTGGCCTGGTGCGCCTGCATCCCTATCCGTATACTTACTACAACGCGTTCATCGGCGGGGTAGGAGGGGCATTTCGCCGTTACGAGACCGACTATTGGCTGACGTGTTACAAAGAGACTCTACGCCTGGTCAATGCGGAGGCCAGGACTCATCCGGTGACCCTTTTTGTCCTGCGTCAATCCCAGATTGCGCGCCGCTATGCGGATCCGGCAGTGACTGTGCAAGGCTTTGACCCGGCCGACGACACCACCTACCCAGGCAGTCTGTTATTGCTCATCACCCGCTACAATCAGGATTTGACCCACCACCCGGAGGATCCAGTGCGCTACACGGTGGGGCGCGCAGGGGCGGTTTTTTGCGTGGTCAAAGAGGTGGGAGGAACCGCATCCCCATGAACGCGCTCCGCGGGAAAACCTGGGTTTTCTTCGTTGGGGGATTGGTGCTCCTCAGCGTCATAGGGGGACTGTGGCTCTCCACCTCAACCCCCTATGGGATGGGGCTGGTCAACGATTCGGCAGTATACGTCAGCGGAGCGCGCAATTTGCTGGCTGGAAAAGGCTATATGCGTCTGTCGGGTGACTTGGGGCTAAAGCCGATCACCCATTTTCCGCCCCTCTTCTCACTGACGCTGATGCTGGCAGCGCTGGTGAGCCGAAGTGATCCTCTGGTGGCGGTGCGAGGGCTGATGCCGATGCTCTTTGGCCTCAATATCTTCCTATTGGGCGGGTGGGTGCGTTTATTGGGGCGAAGGCAGGACCTGGCCCTGCTGGCGGCCGCGCTATGGGCTTTTTCGGATTGGGGGTTGAACCTGCATGCGTATGTGTTGAGTGAACCTCTATTTTTGACTTTCTTTCTGCTGGCGTTTATCATCTGGGCGATTTACCAAGACCAACCGCGCCCGTACTGGGCTGGGTTGAATGGGCTTCTGGCGAGCCTGGCTTACCTGACGCGATATGCAGGTGCAACGCTGTTAGTGACGTTTGGGTTGCTACTGTTGGGATATGCCTGGCGCGAGCAACGTCGCCGCAAGGATCTGCAGCGTTGGTTGATCGGGGCGCTCCCCTTGCCTGCGTTGTGGACTTTCTACACCTGGCGGGTGGATACGGCGCTGGGCAATCGTCAGGTTGCCTGGCACCCAATTGCTCTGGAAACTCTGCGATATGGATTGCAAAACAGTTTGAACGCTCTGGCCCCGGATTGGCTGATCCGCCTGTTCCCGCCGCTAGGGAGTCTCTTCTCGGCGCTGGGGTTGCTGGCCAGCCTGGCCCTCGTGGTTGGGATTGGGGTGGGGATGTGGCGCATGGGCCGGCAACCGAAGGCAGCGCTGCCACGCTGGTTGGCGCCGGTGCTGTTTGGCGGAATCTACTGGGGCTTTCTGATCGCTTCTATCAGCCTGCTGGATGCTAGCACCCCCCTGGACGATCGCATCTTGGCGCCCCTTTACCTTACCCTTCTGGCCTTGAGCATGGTGGCTCTGGGGTGGCTTTTGCAGCGCCCCGCCCGTGGGGTGCGTCTGGCTGCCCTCGTAGGCATAGGGGTAGGATTGCCGTTGTTGGTGTGGGATGGCGTGGTTCAAGGGCAAACTCTGCGCCAGGAGGGGCTGGGTTTGGCTCATCGCGAAATACAGACCACGCGCTTGTGGGATTTGCTCCGGCAGTACCCGGCAGGCAAGTACGTGTATAGTGATCGTCCGGCCGCCATCCATCTGTATGTCGAACGCCCCTGCTTGCCCCTGCCCACGCCGATGAATCCGGTGCAGGCACGGCTTCGCCCAGATTACGCGGAGGATTTGGCTGAGATGAAAACGCGCATTCGGGCAGGGCAGGCCATCCTGGTGTTATTCGATTTGCATCGTCATGGCGATCCTGCTTACCTGAGCGAGGTCACCGCTGGCTTGGGTGAGCCGCGGGTGGTGGACTTTGTATGGGTATATGGAACGATGAGATAAAAACTGGGAATAGCACCGGGCGCACGGCCAGCATTTGATCCTTGCATGGCGGCAGGAAGCCCCTGCGTTCCCGACCAAAGAAGGACCGCGTAGCAATCGTTTATAGGCCTCTCTCGATCTCCTCCATCTCGGCGTAAAGTGGGCGGAGACGGTCGTAGAGACGGCGGTAGATGCGATGATACAGCGCGTTGTAGCGCCGATGGTGCTCCGGGATGGGCTTAAAGTGTTTGCCTGGACGGGTCATGGCATGCACGGCGGCGCTGAAATCGCGATGCAGTCCCAGCCCTACGGCTACTACGATTGCAGCGCCCAGCCCCGAGGCTTCGTAAATGTGCGGGCGGGCAGCTGGCAGGCCGAAGATGTCGGCGGTCAGTTGCATGGCTGCTTCGCTTTGGCTACCGCCCCCTGCCACGCGTAACTCGCGGATCGGCACGCGGGTGCGCCGCACAATGCGCTCACTCCCTTCACGCAGGGCATAGGCCACTCCCTCCAGAATGGCGCGGTAGAGGTGGGCGCGGGTGTGCAGATCACGAAAGCCGACCACTGCACCGCGTGCCTCCGGCCCCGGTTCCTTCAGCCCTGGCGACCAGTAAGGTTGTAGGATCAACCCATCGGAGCCTGGCGGCACAGCATTGACCAGGCGGTCAAAAAGGGTTTCGGGTTCCTGACCCTGCTCGCGCGCCTCCGCTTCTTCGGGCTGGCCGAACTGACTGCGGAACCAAGTTACCATCCAATAGCCGCGGTACACCTGCACTTCCAGGCTGTAGGCGCCGGGCACAGCGGAGGGGTAAGGCGGAAGTAGTGGGGTGACTTCGAGGTAGCGTTGTGAGGTAACGTTAATGGTAGCAGTAGTGCCGTAACTCAGGCAGGCCAGATCGGGGGTTAGACAGCCACTGCCTAGCACTTCGCAGGCCTTGTCAGCCGCGGTGGCGATCAGTGGCAATCCTGCCGGGATGCCGGTGGCCTCGGCGGCAGCGAGGGTAATGTACCCCAGCACCTCGCCCGGGCGACGCAACGGCGGCAGGGCTTCGCGCGGCAATGGCACCACTTGCCATTTCCAATCCCAAGCAGCGGCCCAATCCTGCTTTTTGTAGTCGAAGGGCAGGTAACCCACCTGGCAGCCGGTCGAATCCACCAGTTCGCCCACCAGGCGGTAAGTGAGATAACCGGAGAGCAGAGCGTATTTATGGGTTTGGGTCCAGATCTCTGGCTGATAGGTGCGAATCCACGAGGCTTCCGCCTCCGCCTGCAGGTAATTGACCGTGGCGGTCATCCCGCTAAGGCGAAAGGCCAGCCCCCACAGCCCGCCGATGGGCTTGAGCCCGGGCGTGCGCCGCTGGTCCATCCATACGATGGCCGGGCGCAACGGACGCAAGTCACGATCCAGGTTGATTACGGTGGCGCGCTGAGTGGTCAACCCCACCCCGCAGATGCTGGCCTTATCCACGCCGGGTTGCTGCCACAACTTTTGGCAGGCAGAACTTATAGCCTGCCAGAAAACCTCAGGGTTCTGTTCGGCCCAACCAGGTGCGGGGGAGTAGTAGGGTTGGATCTTTTGCTGGCCTTTGGCCAGCAGATTGCCCTGCAAATCAAAAAGGAGCGCGCGGGCGCTCTGGGTGCCCATATCAATGGCCAGCAGTGTCGGTTCGCTCATCCTACCCTCCCTGGGCCTTGCCCCAATGTTGGGTGGCTTGCTCGGGGGTCATATCCAACCCCAGGGTGCCCCCGGGGTTAAGAATGTGGTGTGGATCAAAGTAGTCCTTCAGTGCGCGCAGCACCCCCATTGCAGTGGGATCCAGTTGTTTCACTAGCCAGGGGGCGGTCTGTTTGCCAACCCCGTGGTGGTGGCTTACCGCCGCGCCGCTCGCTTGCATAGCCTCAATCAGGGCATATTGTACCTCCAGATAATCGGGGATGGAGGTGTAGGGGAGGATGAAGATAAAGTAGAGATTGGCGCCTTGAGGATAAACATGGGAGATGTGAGTCATGATCAAAGGCACCTTGTGTGCCTGAGCGGTGGCGCGTACAGTTTGGTAGGTGATCGGAAGTTGTGTCCAGGTGCCCGCACATTCAAGCGTATCAATAATGATGCCGAAATCCAGGAGGTCCTCGCGCAGGTAGGGGTCGCGAAAACGCTCACGCTCCCAGCGTTGGGTGATCGGTAGCGGACTGAGGTTAAGTGCACCGTAGTCCCTGCAGATTGCATGGACGCGACGCTGGAGATGGGCGCTGAACCCCCGTTCACCATCGCAAGAGCCAATGAGCAGGCAACGCTCTCGGGGGCGGTAGCCCAGCCGGGCCAACAACCCATCCAAGGGCGTGCTGGTCAGGCCGTACATGTGCATGGCTACCTCGGTTTCATCCCCGTCTGAAAGCCGGAAGATCGAAGGGGCGCCAGCCTCGTCCTGCATGATCTCGCGCAGAGCGGCCTGACCTTGCTCCCAGGATTTGAAGAAGAAGGCGAAGCGCCGCGTGGTTTCGGGTCGGTAACGGAAAATGCGCAAAGTGGCGTTCAGCAGAACCCCGTAGGCCCCTTCACTGCCGATCATAATCTGATCTAAGTCAGGCCCGATGGCCGCGCGCGGATAGGGGGGTGTCCGTAGTCGTCCGGCCGGCGTGGCGTATTCCTGCGCCAGTACTAGGTCTTCGATCTTGCCGTAATAAGTGGAATTCTGTCCGGCCGAACGGGTCACCACCCACCCTCCCAGGCTGGAGTATTCAAAGGATTGGGGAAAGTGTCCACAGGTGTAACGGCGCTGAGCCCCGAAACGCTGAGGCGCCTGGTTAAGGGCGGCTTCCAGGTCGGGACCACGGATGCCGGCCTCGGCGGTCACGGTTTGATCTGTCTCGTTAAGAGCCAGAATGCGGTTGAGGTGGCGGCTGAGATCAAGCGTCACCCCGCCCCGAACGGCTTCGCGCCCGCGGGTGACTGTGGAACCGCCGCCGTACACATAGAGTGGGATGCGGTGGGCGTGGCAGTAGTCCACAATGGCCTGTACCTCATCTGGTGTGCGGGGACTGAGCACCGCTGCAGGCAAGTTCTCTAGGATGCCCAGACGCAGGCGGAGTTGGTCTACCATGCCCGCGCCGTAGGAGGCCCGCACTCGGCTGAAAGGATCTGTGCGCAGATTCGCTTCGCCTACCAGGTCGCGCAGGGCATTCAGGTGGGTACTTTCCAAGGAAATGGGAAGTGTCTCGGGGAGCGGGCGCAGACCCAGCCATTCGGCGGAGGGCTCGGAGTGGAAGGCGATTCCCAGACGTTCCTGCAGGAAACGTACCAGTCCGTGGTTGGGGTGCTTGAACGTATATGGATCGCCCCATTTGAAGATGGCGCGGAAGGAACCGGGAGGAGGTGGGCTTTCAATCCAACGCGGGATGGTGAGAGGGGTGGGTCTCATGGTAACCTCCAGGGGAAACTAGCCAGTGGGGCAAGGGCTATAGAAGCGCTGCCAGGTCTCACGGTAGGCGCTGACCTCGGCCTCCCAGCGAGCATGTTCCCATCCTAATTCAGACTGAACGAGGGCGCGAATGCGGTCAAGATGGTCCATCCCACCGTTAGGGAGTAACAATCCCAGGCGCACCCGGCGCAGGAGCAGATCCTCCAGGTGCACCACACCCTCGTGGCGGGCAGCCCAGCGTACTTCTGCCCACACATTGGGCAAGGTGGGGATAGGTTGCCACTCTTCGGCGGGCGTTTCGGCTAAAAATTGGGGCAGTTCCGGGCCGAGGCGCCCAGCCAGATGGGCCAAGGTCTCAAAATCGAGATCGGGAGCCGGCACATCCAGTGGGACGGGGGTGAAGAAGGGCCTGGGCGGGCGAGAAACGTCACGTAGATTTAAATACGGAGCGACCAGGCGCAAAGTGTCCTGAGCCATGCGGCGAAACGTGGTCAGTTTACCTCCAGTGATAGTGATCAACCCCTGTTCGTCCCAAACGCTGTGGGCACGTGATTCCTTGGAAGGATGCTCGGCACCACTCCGAATGATTGGGCGCAGGCCGGCGAAGGTGGCGAGGAGGTCCTGCTCACCGGCCTCCACCCTGGGGAAGACTACGTGCAGGGCTTCCAACAGATAGGTGATCTCCTCGGCGGTTGCAAAGGGTTCGCGATCCTCCCAGGCTGGTGGGTGATCTAGGTCGGTGGTGCCGAGCAGGGTTACCCCCTCCCAGGGGATGGCAAACATAGCACGGCGGTCGCGTGGGTGCAGTAAAGTCACGGCCTCGGTGAGTGGGAATTTGGCTTGCGGAAAGACCAGGTGGCTGCCACGGGTGCGGCGCAAGCGTGGGGCCGCCCCGACCTCTCGGCGCAGGTCGTCCGTCCAGGGGCCCGTGGCGTTGATCACCACCCGGGCGTGCACCTCCAGGGTGCGTCCCTGTGGGTCGGCCTCGTCGCGTACCACTGCACCACACACCCGGCCCGTCAACGTGCGCAGCAGTGCCACCGCACGGGCGTATGAAAGGGCGGTGGCGCCGGCTTGAACGGCCTCGCGCAATAGGCGCAGCACCAGGCGCGAATCGTCCACCCGGGCATCGCCGTAATAGACCCCGCCGGCCAAGTCGGTGGGGTTGAGCCAGGGGCAACGCGCCAGCAGACTCGGCGGGGTGAGTTTTCCATGTTGCCAGCGCAGTGCCATCCCATCGTAGATTAATACCCCTACCTGAAACTGCCGTAGCGAGGCGCGGTAGTAGGGATAAACGGGCAGAACAAAAGATAACGGGGTTACTAGATGGGGCGCGGCACGCAGTAACCATTCCCGTTCGCGTACCGATTCGAAGGTGACATTGAATTGCCGATTGCGCAGGTAACGGAAGCCACCATGTACCAGTTTTGAGGAGCGGCTGGAAGTACCGAAAGAGAAATCACGTGCCTCGATTAGCAAGGCACGCAGTCCGTAAAGGGTACACAGGCGCAATAGGCCGGCGCCGGTTACCCCACCTCCAATAATCAGCACGTCCCAAGGACGATCCAGGGCTGACCAGATGGCATCACGCCAACCACGAGACCACATAAAACCTCCTGAGCGGGGAAAAGACTGAAAAACACTGGAGCAATGTCTATCAGGCGGCCGAATGTCCGTTGTGGGCTAGGGTTTCCCACAAGCGGATGCTCTCCAGCATGACGGCGCGGGTCAGGGCTTCCGCCGCCTCCGGTTGATTCTGGCGGGCGTATTCCAGCAGACCCTCGTAATAAGCGCGCGAGCGGGCGCGGGCAGCGGCACGAGCAAAATAGCGCTGCGCCATGGTCAGGTAGAGCTCGCGAAACCCGTTAAGGATGAGAGTAAACACCGGATTGCCTGAAAGGACGGTTAGGGTGTGGTGCAGCTGCCAGTCGGCAACAGCAAAGGCGTCCGCCTCATCGGGCACTTCACATAAGGCTTCCAGCAGGTTTTTTACCTCGTCACGCGCACGCTCAAAAGCCAGACGGCAATAAGCGGGTGCCAATAACACGCGCACCTGCAGCAGGTCTGGGATGAACGTTGGGGGGAGGACTTCGGGGTGGTTGATGAGCGCACTGAGGATGTTAAGGTTGCCCTCGCGCCAGTAATCGCGCACGCGGGTGGGCTTCCCGTGGTGGATCTCGACCCAGCCATCGCGTGCCAAGCGTTGTAGCGCCTCACGCAGGGTGGGGCGGGTAATGCCCAGGCGGGTGGCTAGATCGCGTTCATTGGGTAGGGTACTGCCCGGAGGGAACGTGCCGTTGAGAATGGCTTCAATAAGGCGATTTTCGGCAATTTCGGCAGGACGTGGCGGTGGGGGTGACCGATCCATTGGTTCTCCTTAAAGAGGTAAGAGGTCATACCAGTTACAGTATAGCAAAACCAACATCAAAATACAAGTGGTTTTTTGATATACTTCGTATGCAAAGATCCCAAACAAAAATTCTAACGGTCAGGGCATTGGAATTCCATTTCGCTCCCCGATCTCCCCAAGTGGCCATTGTCATCCCGGTTTTCAACGAGGAAGACGTGGTGACGGCGTTTCACCAGCGCCTGCGCAAGGTCATTGATGCGCTTCCTTACACTTTTTCCATCATTTACATCAATGATGGTTCCACTGATGGCACGCAGGCTGCGCTTGAGGCGGTGGCGCAGACGGATTTGCGGGTCACCGTGCTGGAGTTGAGCCGCAATTTCGGTCACCAGGCTGCCCTGACTGCGGGTCTGGATCGAGCCGAGGCCGAGTGGGTGATTAGCATGGACGGTGATGGTGAGCATCCTCCTGAACTGATCCCTGAGATGCTAGCGCTGGCGGCCCAAGGCTATGAGGTCGTGCTGGCCCAACGGCAAGAGCCCCAGCGCGCGGGCTGGTTCAAGCGTTGGACCTCGGCGGCTTTCTACTACCTGCTCAATCGCATTGCTTCTACCCCCATCCCGCCCGGGGTTGCGGATTTCCGCCTGCTCCATTGCCGGGCGCTCGAAGCCCTGCGCCAAATGCGCGAATACCACCGTTTCCTACGCGGCATGGTCGGCTGGATGGGCTTTCGAACGGTGATCTTGCCTTATGCTCCCGCTCCGCGCCTAGGTGGGCATTCGCATTATTCTCTGCAGAAAATGCTGCGCCTAGCGTTTAATGCCATTTTCTCTTTCTCGTTGGTTCCCTTGTACCTCGGTATCTCCTTGGGAGGCGTCTTCTTGCTCCTGGCTCTGCTGGAAGCCCTCTATGTACTCAGTTTCTGGTTGACTGGGCGTCAGGCCAGTTTGGCCCCGGGTTGGTCTTCGCTCATGTTCGTTTTGCTCTTTGTGGGTGGTTCTCTGATGATCATGCTGGGAATTATCGGCTTGTACGTGGGGTACATCTTCCAGGAGGTTAAGCAGCGCCCCATCTATTTTGTCCGACGGGTTATCACCTTCTCCCCGGATGCGGAATCGGAGCATACCCCTGATGCGCCACCGACGCCTCATTGAATCACTGCGTGCGCTTCCCTTTCCCCTGTGGCTGGCTGGGATCCTCCTCCTGGCCTATGGCCCCTTCCTGCCCTGGCTGGGATTCTACTGGGACGATTTGCCGATCCTGTGGATCGCCAAAACTTACGGCCCCGAAGGGTTACACCGCTATTTTTCCACGAACCGTCCCTTTTGGGGGATGTTTTACCAAATCTCAATGACCTTTCTGGGCACAATGCCCTGGCAGTGGCACCTCTATGCGCTTTTCTGGCGCTGGCTGGCCGGTCTTGGGGTGTGGCTGACCTGGCGGCAGGTTTGGCCGCAGCGCTCGGCAGATGCGGCCTGGATGGTTCTGGCCTTCAGCCTTTACCCCGGCTTTGGTCAGCAACCCATTAGCATCGTGTACAGCCACTTTTTCATCGTTTTAACAGCCTTTTTGGCATCGCTTTATGCCATGACTCGGGCGGCACATTCTCCTTCTTATAGCTGGGGCTGGCATTTGCTTGGCCTGGGGCTGAGCGCGGTTAACCTGCTGAGCATGGAGTACTTCTTCCTGCTGGATTTGGTGCGCCCGTTCCTGCTGGCCCAGACATTGAAAACCGCAGGTGCTCAACGATGGCGCCACGTTTTGTATCATAGTCTGCCGTATTTTGTCCTCTTTACAGGCGTTGCCCTTTGGCGGGCTTTTTTCTTCCCATATCAGACCTATAATTACCAGCCTCACTTGTTGCAATCCCTGATCCTCCAGCCCTTGGCGGTGTTGATGCCGTTGTTGGGGCGCATGCTTCACGACATCTTGCTGACCAGTGTAGCAGCCTGGTTCCAACCATTAACCCGTCTGGCAATGTTACCAGCATTAGGCCCGCGTACGCTCCTCTTCACTCTGGGCGTCCTAGGAGCAGCCCTGGGATTGTTCTCCTGGCTGGTACGTTGGCGCTGGTCCCTTGGGGAGGTGGGCAGCCTGCGGATGCGGTGGGCAGAAGCGCGTCCGCTGCTGATGCTGGGTGGGGCCAGCCTGCTCCTGGCGGGTTGGCCGTTCTGGTTAACCGATTTGCCGATCCGACTGGGTTTCCCATATGATCGCTTTACATTGCCTTTTATGCTCGGCGCGGCTTGCGTGTTAGTGGGTCTGGCGCGCCTCCTGCCGGCAGTCTGGGGATCGGTCGTCTTGGTGATCACTCTTGGGTTGGCGGCGGCTTTTCAGACCCAGAATGCGGGTGAATATCGGCAGGACTGGGACACCCAACGCGCCTTCTTTTGGCAGATGGCCTGGCGCATTCCTGATCTCAAGCCCGGCACCACGCTCGTTGTGCAGGGATTACCCCTGAGGCACTACAGTGACAACTCCCTAACCGCGCCTTTGAACTGGCTCTACGCTCCCGAAAACCGCACCCCGCAGATGGACTATCTGCTGATAGACCTGGATGTGCGCCGCACCTACCTGCCTCTCCAGGCGGGCATTTTGCATCAACCGATAGATCTTGATTATCTTGCTGCAACGTTTCGTGGCACGACAGATCAGGTGCTGGTGCTCTTCTACCAACCACCGGCCTGCTTGCGGGTGATCGATCCCGCGCTGGAGGCCGACAACCTGTTTTTGCCCCCCCGCTTGCGCCGGGTGGCTGCACAATTGAGCACCCCGGATCTCATCGAGTCTCAGGCCGGTCCGCCGACCCTGCCCGCTTTCTATGCCCCGGAACCAGTACACGGCTGGTGTTACTATTACGAGCACGCCGATTTGGCCCGCCAGCGTCAAGACTGGGAGGCGGTAGTACGCTTGGCGGAAACCGCTTTGGCCCTGGGTGACTACCCCAACGATCCTGCTGAGCGCTTGCCCTTTATTGAAGGGTATGCCCATGTGGGTGACTGGGAGCATGCGTTAGCCCAGAGTCTGGAAGCCGCGCGCGTGGCTCCGACCATGCACGGGGTGGTGTGCCGTGTGTGGCAGCGCCTGCTGCGTGAGACCGCGCCCAGCCCGGAGCGCGACCGCGCCTACACGACCCTGCGCCAGGAAATGATGTGTCCGTAGTTGGAGCCTGGGCAAAAATCGTCTATAATCACACCCATATGAGCATTTTTCTCTTCAAGGAGGCGTATGAAGATTCTGGTCAGCGGCGGCGCCGGTTACATTGGGAGTACCATCTGCTCGGCCCTGCTGGATGCCGGCCACACCCCCATCATCCTGGATAACCTTTCCACCGGGCGGGTGGAGTTCACCCGCGGACGCCTTTTTTACCACGGCGATATCGCCGATGTGGCCCTTTTGGAGCGCATTTTTCAGGACCATCCCGACATTCACGCCGCCATTCACTGCGCAGCGCTGATCGTCGTCCCTGAGTCCATGGAGAAACCCTACGAATATTACCGCGAGAACGTGGGTAAGTCCATTGAGTTCTTTTATCACCTGCAACGCTTGGGCTGCAAGCGGGTGGTGTTCAGTTCCTCGGCCTCGTTGTACGACGTGGTGCCAGGGTTCATGGTGCGCGAGGACTCGCCACTCAAGCCTTCCAGTCCCTACGCGCGCACCAAATACATGATGGAGATGGTACTACGCGACTACTGTGTCAGTTATGGCATGTACGGCATTGCCCTGCGCTACTTCAACCCCATCGGCGCCGACCCCCAAATGCGCAGTGGGATCCATGTTGAAAATCCCACCCACGTCTTAGGACGAATGGTGGATACGGCATTGGGCAAGTACCCTTACTTTGAAATCACCGGCACGAACTGGCCCACCCGCGATGGTACCGGTATTCGTGATTACATCCATGTGTGGGATTTGGCCCAGGCGCATCTGGCGGCAGTGCTGGATTTTGATGCTGTTTTCGAGCGGGCGGGCAATCCACCGGATCGTTATCTGGTGATCAACCTGGGGACGGGCCGCGGCGTTACCGTGCGTGAACTGCTGGAGGCCTTCCAAAAGGTGATTGGGCACTCCATCCCGGTGCGGGAAGCCCCGCCGCGTCCCGGTGATATTGCCGGCTCTTACGCCAACGCAGATACCGCCGAGCGTCTGCTGGGGTGGAAAGCGCGTCTTTCGATTGAAGACGGCATCCGCGACGCCTTGCGATGGGCAGAGGTCCGCCAGCAAGTCCTAAACACAGGTTCAACCGTGGCGAAAAATACGTTCCCTGGGGTGGAGGCACCGGCTTCAGATCATGGTCAGGTGCACGCGTAAGGCGTCTTACTCAAAGTTAAAGACGCGCCCGGTCAGGCGTGATTCCTCAGCGGCGAAAGCCAGGCGGTGGCTCTCCAGCGCCTCGCGGGCGGTCTGACGCACCTCGGGCGGGTTGCCGCCGGCGCGCACGCAGGTCACAAAGTGCGCCATCAATCCCATATCACCGCCGCCGTGTCCCTGGCCCGCGGGTGGGCTAGTATCGTAGGTGCGGCGCGTCAGCGTGCGATGTTCTTCCACTTGAATCCACCCACCGCCATTGCCCAGCATCGCCAGCAAACGCCCCCGCGTCCCTTCTATGCGAGTTGAACGATGCTCGACATGGGAGTGCCCATGCATGGTCAGCGTCACTGTGCTGCCGGCGCTGAAGAGCATACTCACCACCTGATGATCCACAACATCGTTATCACAGTGGTAAACGCAGCGCCCATAGGGCCCCGTCCGAAGCGCTGCAAGGAGGTTCTCAGGCGTAGGATCAAGAGCAAGCACTGTCAGCGGCCAACCGCGGTAGTCGGTAATTTGGCGCAGATCAGGATAAACCGCGCTGAGTAAGCGCACCAGCCAGGGATGTTCCACCCACTGCCGGGTTGCCCAACGGGCAAAGCCACGCGGCGCCGTCTCGGCATAATTGTGCCAGAAGGGTTTCATCTCCAGGTAAAGATAGGGGGCGTAGTAGGGGCAGGTTTGTGCGGCCGGACAGCCATCCAGGCAGCGCTCGGGTGCACCGGGGGGTGCATTTTCCGCGCGGAAGTGCAGGAGATTACCCACGCTATACAGGCGCTGGCAGCGCTGCCCCAGCACCCAGGGTAACATATCCAGGTCATGGCAACATTTGGCCAGGATCATTGGGCTGGAGAGGGCGCTGTTGCGCCAGTTACCGCGGACGTAAGAGTGCACCATGTGCCAGAATGCCACATTTTCGCGATGGTCCACATCCACCACTTCGCCCAAGACGCCCGATTGCACGATCTCACGCAACAATTGGTAGTGCCGGGTATAGCGCATCACATGCCCCACATGCAACTGCCGCCCCAACGCTTCACTGGTCGTGACAATCGCCTCACATTCTTCTAGGCGCGGCGCCAGGGGCTTTTCCAGCAAGATGTGGTAGCCGGCGCGCAGGGCCGCCAGGGCTGGGGCCGTGTGCAGCGCATCCTGCGTGCAGATCAGCGCGGCGTCGGCCATCTGAGGCTCATCCAGCAGGTCTTCCCAGGTTGAGTATTGACGTGCATGGGGAATGTTGTGCTGAGCGGCAAAACGCGCGCGGCGTTGCGGATCGGGCTCAGCCACTGCCACAAAGCGTAACTGATCCGGGTGCTGTAGGGCGTAGGGCGCGTAAGCCTCGGCGCCGCGCTGTCCGGCGCCGATGAGCACTGCCGTGACGGGTTGAGAGGGCATGATCAGGGGCTCCTTTCCGCGGTAAGGTTAAGGGGTAGGGATACGTTCACGACCACCTTCATGCGTGGCACAACTGATTATATAATCGAAACCGAAGTCACGCAGGAATGGTATTGAGTCCTTTGGTTCGGATACGCTTGAGGCATCTCATGGAAAATGACCGCTGCTTAGACCCATTGGATATTCGCCTGGCAACCCCCGCCGATGCATGGGGCATTGCTCAGGTGCATGTGGATACCTGGCGTGCCGCCTATGCCGGTCTCCTCCCGGCTAGTGTCCTGGCACAACTCTCCGTTGCCAAGGATGCGCGGCAAATCCGCGAGTGGATCGCCCAGCCGCGTCCAGGGAGTTTTTGGTGGGTCGCCGAAAAGGCGGGCCGCATCGTGGGATTTGCCAGTGGGGGGCCAGAACGGAGCGGCGATGCAATTTATCGGGGTGAAATCTATGCGCTCTACGTGCTCCCGGCTTTCCAGCGCCACGGCATCGGCACACGGTTGGTCGTGGCCTCGGCGCAGGCCCTACTCCAACATGGGCTGACCTCGATGTTGATTTGGGTCCTGGCTGAGAACACACCGGCCCGCGCGTTTTATGCGCGCCTGGGCGGACAGCCGGTGCGTGAGCAGACCCTCACGATCGGCGGTACTTCCCTAGTTGAGGTCGGCTATGGATGGGCCGACCTGCCCTCATGGATACTGTCCGTTGCCCCTTGACCCCGAGCCTTGGCCTAAAACACAACGCCGGGTCGAATGGCCCGGCGCTCAAGTCTATACGGTGAGAAATGCCTCACCTACACCCGATAGCACGCCACTTGATGCCCCCCGCCTTTGTCTTCCAGGGGTGGGTGATCGTTATCTTCACAGACTTTGGCAGCGATGGGGCAGCGTTCGAAGAAGCGGCAGCGTGGCACCGGGTTAATGGGCTTGCTGATACTCCCCTTAATCTCTGGGGTGCCGCGTTTGAAGGTCGGATCGGGCACCGGCACAGCTGAGATCAGGGCGCGCGTATAGGGGTGCAGCGGGTGATGCAGCACCTCTTCGGTGGGCCCGTATTCGACAATCTTGCCCATGTACATCACGGCCAGCATATCGCTGGTATAGCGCGCAACGGCCAGATCGTGGGTGATGTAGAGATAACTCACCTCCAGTTGCTGAGCCAAGTCCATCATCAGGTTCATAACGCCTGTGCGAATAGAGACATCCAGCATGGAAGTAGGCTCATCGGCAACCACGAAACTGGGATTGATCACCAGGGCGCGGGCAATCGCCACGCGCTGGCGCTGCCCACCTGAGAGTTCATGGGGATAGCGGAACATGAACGAGGTGGCCGGGGTCAGCCCCACCTGCTCCAACATTTTAGCCACCATGACCTCGCGGTCCAGCACGCTCCCAATGCCTTGGACCGCCAGCGGCTCGGCCACGATGTCAAAAATGGTCAGGCGCGGGTTGAGCGATTCATAGGGATCCTGGAAGATCATTTGCACCCGCCGGCGGAAGCGCTTCAGTTCTTTACCTCTGAGGGTGGCTAGATCCACCAGGTTATTTTTCTCATCAGCGATGAGAATCTTGCCATCAGTGGGATCAATCAGGCGGGTGAGTAACTTGCCAGTGGTGGTTTTTCCGCAACCCGATTCGCCAACCAGGCCCAGCGATTTGCCAGCAAGGATAGTGAAGGAAATATCATCCACCGCGTGGACCTTGAATTTGCCGGGGTTGAAGATGTTGCCCCCCACCGGATAGTACTTCTTGAGGCCTGTGACCTGTACTAGAGGGATGCCGTTGGGGGTCATGATTGCACCTCCACCATCGGAGCAGGATTCCAGCAGGCCAGGTAGTGGCCGCCACCGATATCTTCAAAGGGGGGTTGTTGCTGTTTGCAAATATCCAGGGCGCGGGGGCAACGCGGATGGAAGCGACACCCTGGCGGTGGGAAGAGCAGGTCCGGGGGCTCCCCGCCCAAAGCAACCAGCGGTCGCTTCTCGCCGACAATGCTGGGGAAGGCCGACATCAAAGCCACCGTGTAGGGGTGGCGCGGGCGCTTGAAGATCTCCACAGCGTCGGCCAATTCGCATAAGCGCCCAGCATACATGATCGCAATGCGCTCGGCCACCTCAGCAATCACCGCGATATCGTGGGAGATGTAGATCATGCTCATGCCCATTTGCTTTTGTACCTGGCGCAACTCGCGCAATACCTGATCCTGGACAATCACATCCAGCGCGGTGGTGGGCTCATCGGCGATGATCAGGTCGGGGTTGCAGGCCAGGGCCATAGCGATAATGGCGCGTTGGCGCATCCCGCCACTGAATTCGTGGGGATAACGATCGGCCATCTTGGGGTCAATCCCCACCAGTTTGAAGAGGGCTTCTACCCGCCTGCGTGCCTCTGCTGGATCAATATCGCGCTCGTGGCGTTCAATGGCTTCGATGATCTGATCGCCCACTTTATACACCGGATCAAGCGCATTCATCGCCGCCTGGAAGACCATCGAGATGCGCTTCCAGCGCACGTGCTGCATCTCGTCTTCGCTGAGTTGAGTTAGGTCTGTCCCATCCAGCAGGATCTGCCCGCCGGTGATTTGCGCATTGTCGGGCAGCAAACGCAAGAGCGCCATAGCCACTGAGGTCTTCCCGCAGCCCGATTCGCCGACCAGGCCGAGGGACTCGCCTCGCTTCAAGTCAAAGGAGACGTCGTCAATGGCCGAGACCGGGCCTTTGCGCGTCTTGTAGATCATGGTGAGGTTGCGAACCGAAAGCAAGGGTTTTTCTGCCATAGGTCTATCCTCGGGTTTAGCGCCGGCGCAGGCGCGGGTTAACGACTTCATCCAGCGCACGCCCTACCAGGTAGAAGGCACTGCACAGGAGGGTAATCGCCAGGCCCGGCGGAACGATCAAGTACCAATATTTCCAACCGCCCAGGAGGTAACCTGCGGCTTGGGTGGTGTTGATCATAATCCCCCAGGACATGCGCAGGTTGAGCAGGCCAAAGAAAGACAGGGCCGCTTCAGAGAAGATTGCCCCCGTGACGGTGAACATCATGTTGAGGAAAGCCAAAGGCATCAGGTTGGGGACAATGTGGCGGAAGATGATGTGCAGGTCGCTTCCCCCGGCCACCTTGGCCGCCTCAATGTACGGCTTGACTTTAATGGTCAGTGCCTGGGCTTTGAAGATGATCGTGGTGCCACCAAAGCCGGAAAGAATTCCGATCAGCAGCGCCAGTTCAATCATCCCAAAGTCAAAAAAGGCGGTCAGGACCACTAGGAGGGCGATGAAGGGCAGAATGTTGATCAGGTCGGCCAGGCGCATGAAGAAGGCATCCAGCGCGCCACCAAAGTAAGCCGAGATGGCGCCCACCGACGTGGCGATGGTCACAGTGACCAGAGCGGCCAGCAGGCCCAGGATGAATTCCGACTGTGTGCTGTACATTAATTGGCTGAGCACATCGCGCCCGACGGGGTCGGTACCTAACAGGTGACGCGCTGAAGGTGGAGAGGGGTGCTGCAGAATGGTGGGGTCGTTGCCAATGAAGGGATCGTAGATATTGGGTTCCCAGACGGTGTGCATCAGGATGGGATGAGCCAGGGCCATCAACCCGAAGAAGAGGATAATCCCCAACCCTATTAGACCGATTTTGTTCTCGGTAAAGAGTGCCCAGCTCTGCTTCAGTCCTTTCCATGCGATGCGCAGGCGGATTTTCCACAGCGGTTCCTGAATGTGAAAAGCGGTTTCGGCAGGTGCAGTGGTCATGATGCGACTCCCTCAGGCATAACGGATGCGCGGATCTAGGAAGGCGTAGGCAACGTCGGCCACCAAGTGGGCCAGCAGGGCCAGTGTCCCGATGAACAGGAAGGACCCCATGACCAGGGGAATATCCCCCGTGGTCGAAGCGGTGAGCAAAGTCAAGCCTAAGCCTTCCCAGGAGAAGACGGTTTCGGTAATGATGCCGCCGCCGAGGATGAAAGGCAAGGAGATGATCAGACTGGTGAAGACCGGCAGAACGGCATTGCGCGCGGCGTGTTTATCGCGCACCACCCGCTCGGGCAGGCCCTTGGCCCGGGCTGCCATGATGTAGTCTTCACGCAACGTCTCCAGCATGGTGGTGCGGGTGAGCAACATGGTGCCAGAGAAGTTGATCAGGGTCAGTACGATGATCGGCAGTGCCATGTGATAGAGAATATCACCCGCGTATTTCGCCACCGGCGAGGCGGCCCAGTAGCCCACTGCAATGGCAGCGCCGCCGATCAAAGCGCTCCAGCGAATCAATGACGCCCGATAGGGGTTCATGCGGCGGGTGAGGTAGTACACCACCACTAGGGCGACTGCCAGGAGGGTCATAGTCACAAGCAGGTTGATAAAGATTTGGTTGGCCGTCAGGCCTTTGGGAGCGGTACGCCAGAGATTGACATCCAGGAATTTCCCAATGGGGAACCATTTGAGGGTGAACCCAAAGAGGTAAATCATCATTAGCGCGAACCAGGGCGTGAAAACTGTGTAGAAGAAGGCTCCTACCACTGTGATCCCATATTCCAGACCGGTACCGCGTTGCCAGGCTAACACCCTTCCCAGCCAGTACCCCACAAAGAACTCGATCAGGGTGGCGGTGAGGAAGAGGAAAATCGTGCGCGGGGCGCGCTCTAACAAGACGTCCATAACCGGCTTGCGGTATTGGTAGGATTCACCCAAATCGCCACGCAGCGTGTTACCCATCCACTGGAAGAAGCGCACGTAGGCGGGTTTATCCAACCCCAAGCGGCGGCGCAGGGCTTCGCGCTGCTCCTTGGTGAATTTGGGATTGTTGACGTACTGGAGGGTGATGTCGCCGGGCTGGGCATCTAAGATGAAGTACGTCAACGCAAAGAAGATAAAGAGGGTGACTACAATCTGTAACAGGCGGTTGGCGATATACTTGAGCATCCCAACTCCTCAGCGTGGATTAGATACCAAGTGACGTAATCTTATCATAACCTTAATGACATGTCACCCTGGCTGTGGGTAACAAATATCAGTCAAAACGGATGATTTTTGACCCAAGATGATCGTACATTTACGCCGTTGCGGCTAAAAAGTGAGGTTGAGGGGGGTGTCCCCTCAACCTCGTGAGTTACCGCATCTAGTGGCGCCTGCGGGCTATTGGGCGGCGGGTTTAGCGATGGTGGGCCCGCCGTAGAGCCCGGAGCCGATACCATCCAGCACCTCGGTGTAGGGGTACTCGAGGTTGCGGAAGGCATCATAGATCGGGTTGGTGAAGAGGGTAATGTAGGGCAACTCGGTGGCCAAGATGTTCTGAATCTCGAACGCCAGATCCTTGGCCTTATCAATGTCGCTTTCGAGCAGGAAGGCATCGCACTTCTCTTTCAACGCCGCGCTCTCATAGCCGTAGGGGTTGGAGGGCACGCCGCTGTCAAAGAAGGTGCAGATGTAATCGGGGTAGATGCTCAAGCCCCAGCCGAGGATGAACATGTCGTAATCACCCGTGTCGTAGACCGCGGTGAGGATGTTGTTGAAGTTGGTCAACTCGGCCGTGGCCGGGATACCCAACTGGCGCATCCACTGCTCGATGTAGACGCCCGTGGTCGCGCGCAAGGGGTCGTAACCCGCGGAAGGCGCCAGCAGTTTCACCTCGGGGAACTTCTCGCCATTGGGCAGTTTCAGCCCCTGGCCGTATTCCACCGAACCACCGCGGGCTGGGTTCCAGGTGGGTTCCTTCTCCCAAGTAAAGCCGGCATCCTTGAGGATCTGCACTGCCTTCTCCATACGGGTCTTGGTGTCGTCACCCGAGCACCACTTGGGGACATCGGGGTTGTGCCAGAAACCGTTACCCTCGGGCACCAGCGTGTACACCGGCAGCACTGCGCCTTGGAGGACGCGCTGGGTCAGGAAGTCCAGGTCAATCATGCAGGCAATCGCCTGGCGCAAGGCTTTCCCGGCCTCGCCCTTGAAGTAAGAGCGGTTCTGGTTGAAGGCCAGATAGCGGAAGCCGTTCTGCTTGTTCTCGACAATGGTGATGTTGGGATCTTCCTTCAACTGATCTACGAAGCCCTTTTGCAGGCCGCTGGGGTTGAGCAGGAAGTCCACATCGTTGTTGCGCAGGGCCAGCACGGCTGCATCCGGGTTGCCGTAGAGCGTGTAGAGCGCGCTATCGAAGTATGGACCGCTCTTGTACTCGAGCACCTTCTCACCCTCGGGCTTGCCGTAGGCGACAAATTCGTAAGAGCCGTCCTCTTTGTACTCGCGGTAGGCGCCGTTAGCATATTCCTCAACGACGGTGCCGATGAAAAAGTTCTTTTCGTTGACACGGTTCTCGGCGAAGGCGCCTACTTCCCACTTCTCCAGCCGCCAGGCACCGAAGGTAGGTTCACCTTTGTTATCCAACTTGTGCAGGATATCCACCGCTTCTTTGAGTTTCGCATCCAGTTCGCCCTTCTTGGCATCCAGTTCTTCCTGGGTGGCGGTGCCTTCCTTGACCGCCTTCTCCAGGTCGGCGACTTGCTGCTCAAGGGCTTTGTACTCATCGCTGTTCACGATCGCCAGGGCGTCGGCGATCTTGGGCTCCCAGTAGGCCTTGTTCACGAAGGGGGTCATTAAGGCTCCATACTGCCACAGCGAGAGGCCTGGAATTTGGTTGTAGTAGTACTTTACCGTCAGCGGATCCACTGCCTCAGCCTTAACCAGGTAATCGGGGTTGTAGCCGGACTGCCAGTTGAGACCTAATTTGAACTTGAGGACGGTGTTGACGGTGAAGGCCACATCCTCGGCGGTGACTGGGCTACCATCGCTCCACACGAGACCGTCTTTGAGTTTCACCGTAGCCACATAAAGGTCGCCCTCTTGGGTGAACTCGCTCGGGAAATCAGCGGCCAAGGCGGGGATGAAGTCAAAGCGCTGATCCGAGAGGGTGAACAGCGTAGGCCAGTGATAACTCTGGATGATGTAGTTCCAATACGAGGCGCCCACATCATCGTAAAGCGCCCACACGTTGGTGGTAGTCATGTCCTCCAGCGTGGCAAAGCGGATGACCGGTGCCCGCCCGGTGGTGGGCTGGGTAGGTTGCTCTGCTGGGGGTTGGGTGGGCTGCTCCTGGGCGGGTGGTTGCGTGGCTCCAGCCGGGGGTTGCGTCGGCGTGGCCTGGGCGCACGCAGCCAGCACCATGCTCGCGATGAGCAGCAGGCTGAAAACAAACAACAGGTGACGCTTCATTTTGTTTCTCCTCCTTAAATAGGGGTTGGGTTATGGGGACTTACTTAACAAAACGGCATGGGGAAACCCCGGACTGCCCTCTCGACAGCCTACCGGTTCAGTCCCAAAGTACAGAAAGGGAAGTGAGCCGGTGGTCTTCCAGTCCATTTGGGCTTCTCCAGCCTTGCCATGCCCACAATGGGCAAGAAAAGTATAGCATAAACCGAAAGTCGACGTCAAGAAAAACACAAATGGGATCACTTGTAGATACATCTCAGGCGCGGAACAGGCGGCGCAACCCGCTTAGGTGGGCGAGGGCCTGCGGCGAGGTAGCGAGGGTTTGCAACTCTCCCAGCGCTGCGAGTGCCTGCAGGCGCTCCTCCCGGTTCAGCGGTAGGGCAGCGAACTCCTCCTCATCCAGTACCTTGTGCTGCCCGTCGGGGTAAATCAGCAGATCCAGCGCCAGATCCACATAGGTGATGGTTTCCGTGCCGATTTCAGCCGGGCGGGTGATGTTGGCGTACCAGGCTTTCAGCGCGTCGCCGTTGCGATCATGAATTTCAAAAATGTTGTACCAGCGATCGCTGAAGTAGGCCTCGAGGAAGCGATCCCCTGGGCGCAGGACAATGCCGAAGAAGGGCATCTCGGCGCGGTCGAAGAAGGCTTCCAGAAGCACCCCCTGCGGCTGTCGCTCCAGCACCCGCCCGCGGTAACGCCATACCTCGCGCCCGTGCAGGTCTTTTTTGATCACCCACACCCACTCTGGGGCATTCATGCTTCGGCCTCCAGGGCCAGGATGCCGGTTGGGTCTAGGCTGAGGGTCAGCGCGGTGCCGGGTTGGGTGGCATGGTCGAGGGTAAAACTCAAGCGCAACCCAGTTTGGGTGCGCAGCATCAGACGATAGCCCTCCCCCCGAAAAGTGACATCTTCCACTACGCCCTCGATGCAGTTGGGGGCGACCGCGTCTGGGGGAGCCGGGCGGGCGGCGCCGGGGCGGAGCAAGGCGGTGACCCTCTGCCCGATCTGCCAGGACGGCGCCGGTGTCTCGGGCGCGGCTTCCAATATCCCGAGAGGGGTTTCTAGGCGTAGGGGCGCAACACTCTGCACCCGCGCGGGGAGCAGGTTGGTCAGACCGAGGAAGCGCGCCACCCAGGGGGTGGCCGGGTGGGCGTAAACGGCATCGGGGGGGCCCTCTTGCACCACCCGTCCCTCGTGCAACAGAATCAGGTGATCCGCAATGGCGAAAGCCTCTTCCTGATCATGCGTCACATAAATGGTCGGAATGCCGCTTTCATGCAGTAAGGTGCGCAGAAACTCGCTGAGTTGTTCACGCAAGGCGCGATCTAGCGCGCCGAGGGGTTCATCCAGCATCAGCAGACGAGGTCGCGGTGCCAGCGCACGTGCCAGCGCCACCCGCTGCTGCTCACCCCCCGAAAGATCAGTCACGCGGCGGTGAGCAAATTCGCGCAGATTGACACGGGCGAGGGCTTCTTCCACGCGCCGGGCAATCTCTGCGCGGGGTAGCCCCTGCATGCGCAAACCAAACGCCACATTCTCGGCTACAGTGCGGTGTGGAAAAAGGGCGTAATCCTGAAACATCAGTCCAAAGCGGCGCTGATGCACCGCCACCCCAGCCAGATCCATTCCCTCCCACAGGACCTGCCCTTGTTCGGGGAGTTCTAGTCCGGCGATGATGCGCAGGAGCGTGCTCTTGCCACTGCCCGAGGGGCCCAGCAAGCACACTGTTTCACCGGCCTGAACCTGGAACGAGATCCCACAAAGTAGAGGCTGGCCTTCGTAGGACTTCCAGATGTTGCGGACTTGGAGCATCGCTTAGGCCTCACACCTGTCTCGGGATGCGTCGTCTTATATCCTACCATAAAACTCCGCGGGGGCGGCATTTGGGGTTTCATCAGGCGTGTTATAATTTGACCCGGCAATGAAAAAGGCGCCGCAACCGGCGCCGGATAGGGTTGAAAAGATGCTTTAGAGGCTGGTGCCGAAGGTGGGAGTCGAACCCACACCCCTTTCGGGACACGATTTTGAGTCGTGCGCGTCTGCCTGTTCCGCCACTTCGGCTGATTGTGTTTCTTAGTATAATGAGAACTCGTTTCAGGGTCAAGGGATATTAATCATGCGCCTGGGAATTATTGGGCTCCCTCAATCGGGCAAGACTACCATTTTCAACGCCCTCACCCGTGGGCACCAGCCTACTGGACTCTCTGCCGGCAAGGTCGCTATGCATACCGCAGTAGTGGACGTGCCAGACCCACGCGTAGATCGCCTGGCAGCGATGTTCAATCCTAAGAAGGTAATTTATGCTAAGGTGACCTACGTGGATATCGCGGGGATTGAGGGGACACGCAGCCAGAGCGGCTTACCAGGGCCGTTGTTGAATCAGTTAACCCAAATGGATGGTTTCATCCAGGTCGTGCGCTGCTTTGAGGATGAAGCACTGCCTCACCCCTTGGGGAGCGTGGATCCCCAGCGCGATGTTGAGGTTATGGAAAGCGAATTCATCCTCAATGACCTGATTGCCGTTGAGCGCAAACTGGAACGCCTCAACGAGGAACGACGTAAAGGAGCGCGGGATAAAGGTAGCTTGGAACGGGAGATGGCGTTGTTTGAGCGCCTGCATCAGGCTCTCAGCGCCGAGATCCCCCTGCGCGATCTCGATCTCAGCGCTGAGGAGGAGCATGTACTTGCGGGGTTTGGTTTCCTTACCCGCAAACCCATGCTCATCGTGCTCAACCTGGCCGAGGGACAGGCCGCCCCTGAGGTTAATTACCCCCATCGGCGCAGTCGGGTGGTGGAGTTGCAGGGGAAATTAGAAATGGATCTGGCTCAGTTACCCCCCGCGGAGGCCGCGGAATTCATGCAGGCCTACGGCTTGAGCGAACCTGGTCTCAACAAGGTCATTCGTCTTTCGTATGAGTTGCTGGGGTTGCAATCGTTCTTTACAGTCGGTCCGGATGAGGTGCGTGCCTGGACGGTACGCCGCGGCGCCACAGCACCCGAAGCGGCGGGCGAAATCCACACGGATATGCAGAAAGGTTTTATCCGCGCCGAGGTTATCAGTTATGAAGACCTGATAGCGCTAGGCGGGATGAGTGAGGCGCGCGCCAAAGGTAAACTGCGCCTGGAGGGCAAGGAGTATGTGGTGCAGGATGGCGATATCCTGACCATCCGCTTTAGCAGTTAGCGTGGCAAAACCCCGGAGGCACCTTGCGATTATAAGGAGAGATTGGGGGTAACCCACGCTGGTTTCCCTTGAATTTTGTTACCCCCACTGCTTTTGAGCCCACAGGGGCTTAGGCGGCCTAATCCTTAGAAAGAAACGTGAAGGATCGCTCAAGGGTGATCCCCTGAACGATCCTTCAACTCAAACACAGCGCCCCCTCATCGCTGTGCACCAGTGGTCATCCTGTGCTCAATCATTCCAGTCCTCGCGCCGGCGGCGTTCCACATGGCGCTGGTGCAGTGCTCGCTTGCGCTCGTCCTCTTCCAGGCCCTCCTCGGCGCGTTGAATGAATCGTTCGTACTCGGCCCGTGTTTGTGAATCTACCGCGTCCCCTACCTGGTTAAGACGATTCAGCAAAACACTCCCTGCCTCGCGTCGTCGCCCCTCGCGCTCTAAGCGCAGGGCTTCTAGGCTGGCATCGGCCAACGCTACTTTAGCAAAACGGGCCAACAAAGCCTGGTTGCGTGGTTCCGCTGCTATCTCCTCCCGGCTGGCATAGGTTAACCTTAGATCTGTGCGAGACTCCAGGAGACCGTTTGCTTCGTCGCGTGCGCGCGCCAAAAAGGCCAAGCGGAGATCAGTGGCGCCAGCAGCGGGCGGCGTCGTGACTTCCAGATAGATTTCCTGGGTGCGCCCCGCTGCCAGGCTACCTACGGCCAGGCGCAAACGTCCATCCTCACGCGAGTGTCGCCAGCCGCCATAAACCTTGATCTCCACTCCGTTTGGAATCTCCAGTGTGAGTTCAATCTCACGGGCAGTGATCTTGACCATTTCCTTGAATTCGCGGGCAAAAAGGTGCGGAATGTCCTGAGGTGCTTCAATGAAATGAAAGTTGCCATCGCCTTCGGTAGCCATGCGCTCCAGTAGATGCTCGTTGAAGTCCAACCCAACCCCAAAGGTTGAGGTGGAAATTCCGCGTTGTGCTAGTTCACGCGCATGGTGGGCCAGTTCCTCGGGATCGACGAGGCCTACATTGGCCAGCCCGTCAGTCAGCAACAACACACGGTTGAGATGCGCCTGGGTGGCGGCTTGAGCCACCATTTCGCATCCGGTCAGCCAGCCCCCGCCCAGGTTAGTCGAACCTCCACTCTCAACATGGCGGATAGCCGCCATCAGGTATTGGCGTTGCGCTGGTGTCAGCGGGCGACCAGGGCTAAGGACATTTACTTTATCGTCGTAGACTACTAGCGCCAGTTGGTCTTCGGGTTGAAGTACTTCCACCAGGAAGGCCGCGGCGCGCTTAACGTAATCTAGTTTTTCCCCGTGCATGGAACCGCTACGATCAAGCACCAACGCCAGGTTCAGCGGGGTGCGTTGCTGCGCGTTGTTCAAACTCTCGGGGGCCTTAAGCACAACCTCAACCACACGCTGGGTAGGGGCTGCACGGTCAATAAGGGCCTGGTCGCCCTCAACATGAAGGTGTAGAGGTGACATTGACATGGGAACTTCCCCTTTCTATGTATTTATTTTTGGAGCAGGTTAGTTTGGTTACTCCGAACGAAATAGACGGCGGGCAAACTCCAGGATCTGACGTACGCGTGAGACGAAGTGGTAATCGTTCGATTCGCGGATGTGAATCTCCAAACCCGGGACGATGGTAATGCGTTGCCAACGGGCAAATTCCTCGTCATCGGGCGCCAATTGTTCCTGGCGCGCCTTGCGCAACAGCACAGTGTGAGCCTCATCGTAAGGTGGAGGTGAATCCAGTGGCTTTTCTTCTCGGTTTACCCCCCTTTGCAGGGAACGAATATAATCCAGAGCGCTTTGTCCTGCTGTTTGATCTCCGGCCTCTGCAGGTGAGGCGGTTTCACGGGATGCGCGGGGCAGTGACTCCAGGAGTGTGCGAATTTCAACGCTGCTCAGCGAATTGACCAGGCGGTGAATCTCGCGCAGGGGAAGGAAGGCCGCTTTGAGTTGGCGGATCAATTCCAACCGCTCGACGTGTTCATCGGTATAGAGCCCGAGGCGTCCTTCTTGCAACGGCGGTGGGAGCAGGCCCTCTTCGGTGTAGAAGCGGATCGTACGCGGCGTCACGCCACAGCGTTCGGCCAATTCCTGGAGAGTGTAGGTGCGTGCTCCGGGTTCGTTCATGTTTGGTTTCATTATAACAGTTTTACGTAACAATGTCAATATGCAATTTTGCAAGTAGAACTATTGTTCTATTGCTATTGTCCATACTGCCAGGTCGTGGTAAAATCAATGCCAGAAAAAGCGGCGCTTTGGTGTGAAACTTGGAGTTGGCACAATAAAGGCGCGACCGTTTAACTGGGCTGATCTATTAACCTTATATCGCTACCGTCATCAGATTGCGTGTCTGGATAGTATCCTGGCGCTGACGCGTGGCCAGCCGTTGGGATTCTGGGTAGCTCTACGTCACCTACGGCTGGAAGAGAATGCCTTGACAGCCGTTCTGCAAGCCGGCGATGGCAAACCCGCGCTGGTGGGGCAGGCCAGTCTGCGCAACGGGGGTAGTTTGGGTCAGATGACCTTTATCCTGCCGGCTACCTCGGGTCAAATCACCCTAGTGCCATTCCTGATCGAGGAACTGGCGCGGCAGGTAGGACAGCAGGGGGGGCTGGGGCTGCTGGCGGCAGTGGATGAAGAAAGCCCCCTGTTTGAGGGGTTGCGCCACAGCGGTTTTGCCGTGTACGCGTGGCAACGCATCTGGCGATTGATGGGCTCGCCCCAGACGGGCAATGGTCAAGGCGATTGGTTGCCGACTACCGGGCTGGATGAGTTTGCCATCCGCAGTTTGTATCAGGCGCTGACGCCGCCGCTGGTGCAACGGGCCGAACCCCTCGCCGAGCGTGCTTTGGCGGGCATGGTCTTTCAGCAGGAGGGCGAAATCCTGGCCTACATGGAAGCCCACTTTGGGCCACGCGGGATTCTGCTCTTCCCGCTCTTTCACCCGGATGTACAGCGGCCAGCGGAGGTGCTGCAGGCCTACTTGCGCGGGTTGCATTTCTCGCTGGGGCGGCCGGTATATGTGGCGGTGCGCTCTTATCAGGCGTGGTTGGAGGATGCGTTAGCCGACCTGCAAGGTGAGCTCTACCGCCAGCAGGCTCTGATGGTGCGCTACCTGACGGTGACGCAGCGAACAGCAGTGTGGGCACCTGCCAGGGCGGGGCGTGATAACCGCCAACCCGCGCTGATCGGCCCCCTGCCCAAGGAAATGCGCCCTGCGCCTCTCCAACGTGTGACGGAAATCATCACACCAAGCAAAACCTATTACAATAAAAGTGAAAACCTTTTGGAACGAATCAACAGGTGATGAACGACTATGACACAACTGCGAATTACTGATGACTTGCAAGCCTTGCTGGATGTCCTGCCGCCTCGGGTCGCTGAAGCCGTGGTGCGCGTGGACGATAGCGATAATTTACTGGAGATTATCCTTGACCTCGGGCGGCCTCCCATGGCGCGCTTTGTGGATCGTGAGGTGGTTTTGCTGGAGCAAGAAGTCACCCACGAAGATATTCAAACCGTGGTTTCACGGGTGGGCGAGTTCGATGCTGATAACCGCGCTGGCCTCGAGCGCACGCTGCACCGCATCTCGGCCATTCGTAACCGCAAGGGTTACATTGTGGGGCTGACCTGCCGTGTGGGGCGTGCCGTTTATGGCACCATTGATATTATCCAGGACCTCATCGAATCGGGCAAGAGCATCTTGCTGCTTGGGCGTCCTGGTGTAGGCAAGACCACCATGCTGCGCGAGGCGGCGCGCATTCTGGCCGAGAAGGCGCGTGTGGTCATTGTGGACACCTCGAACGAAATTGGTGGGGATGGTGATGTGCCGCACCCAGCCGTGGGCAAGGCGCGGCGTATGCAAGTGCCCACGCCCTCGCTCCAGCACGAGGTGATGATCGAGGCGGTGGAAAACCACAACCCCGAGGTGATCATCATTGACGAAATCGGGCGTGAACTGGAGGCCCAGGCTGCTCGTACCATTGCTGAGCGCGGTGTACAACTGGTAGCCACTGCTCATGGGCGTACCCTCGAAAATCTGTTGCTCAACCCGACCCTTTCCGATCTGGTGGGGGGGGTTGAGTCGGTGACACTTTCGGATGAGGAGGCACGCCGCCGCGGGACGCAGAAGACGGTGCTGGAACGTCGCTCCCCGCCCACCTTTGACGTGCTGATCGAGATTCAGGAGCGTAATCGTCTGCATGTGCACCCCGATGTAGCGGCCGCCGTGGATGCCCTGCTGCGCGGGTATCCCATGCCACCGGAAGTGCGCTACCGCGATGAAAATGGCGAAATTCACATTGAACGCCCAGCCGCGCCAGCCATGCCGCGCGCTCTGCCGAGCGGGTTGCGACGTGCGTTTGGCAATGCCAGTGAATATGCGCCGGCCACCGGCCGCGGAACGCGCCCCCCGGCGACACCTTCGGCTTCGCCATCTGTGCCGGAGTACGAGCCGGCCTCGCCGCCTACCCCTACCCCGCTGCCAAGTATTCGCATTTACCCCTATGGGGTAGCGCGCAATCGCCTGCTCCAGGCTGCTAAGCGCCTGGGCGTGCCAGCCATCGTGGTGCCTACTCTGGAAGAGGCAGATGTGCTGATGACCCTGCGCACCTATTACCGCTCCCGCCAGCAGCCGGTGGTGGTGGCTGAGGAGCGGCAAATGCCGATTTACGTGTTGCGCGCTAACACGATCAACCAAATGGAGCAGTCGCTAGTGGAGATCTTTAACCTAACCCCAGAAAATACGCCGGCGGAGTGGGAAGTTGTGGCGGCGCAGACCCAGATCGCCATTCAAAGTGTGCTGAACGGACAGCGCTATGTGGACTTACCCCCCGCTTCGGCAGAGGTGCGCCGTTTCCAGCACCAGATGGCCCGGCAGTATAACCTGGTCTCGCATTCTTACGGTAAGGAGCCCAACCGCCGGGTGCGCATTTTCCGCGATTAAGCCTTTCGGTCAACCTTAGGAATACGCGAGGATGTTCATCACTCTGGAAGGACCGGAGGGCAGCGGCAAGACGACCCAGGCGCAGGAACTGGCCAAGTTCCTGCGCCAACAAGGTTATACCGTCCTAGCCACGCGTGAACCTGGCGGCACCAGCATCGGGGATCAAGTGCGGGCGATTCTGACCGACCTGCAAAACGCGGCTATGCACCCGCGCACCGAGATCCTGCTCTTCCTGGCGGCGCGGGCGCAACTGGTGGAAGAGGTGATCCGCCCGGCGCTGGCACAGGGCCATGTTGTGTTGTGCGATCGCTATGCCGATTCCACCTTGGCCTACCAAGGCTACGGGCACGGCGTTAATCTGGAAACCTTGCGTGCTCTGCTGGCCTTTGCCACTGGCGGCCTGGTCCCTGATTTGACGCTGTTGCTGGATATAGACCCGGAAGTGGGGCTGCAGCGACGGCGGCGGGCCGGGCAGTGGAACCGCCTG
The DNA here is from genome assembly GCF_938028735.1 of uncultured Thermanaerothrix sp. Lineage (GTDB taxonomy): Bacteria > Chloroflexota > Anaerolineae > Anaerolineales > Anaerolineaceae > Thermanaerothrix. Next base: position 77,121 of record NZ_CALIMF010000011.1, on the reverse strand, counting down.
GACGCCTACGATCTGGATTTCCATCGCCGGGTGCGTCAGGGCTACTTGGAATTAGCACGCCAGGAACCTCACCGTTGGTACGTGGTGGATGCCTCGCAACCGGTAGCAGTGGTACAATCAACCCTGCGACAGGTTGTAATGGAACGCATGCGCCCTCACCCCGCCTCCGCAACTCCGGCTGAAAGAAAGGACCCCTTTGCATGAGGAAATTACTCTGGCTAATCCTTTTCAGCGTGGTCATTAGCGCCTGTGCGCCCGCCACGCCAACATCCACCCCCACCCCAACCAGCGTCCCCACCGAGGCGGCGTCCCCAACCGACTGTCGGGTGGTGGACCTGTTTCCAAGTCCTAAAAATCCGACGGACCTGAAATTGCCGCCAATTACTGCGCAGGATTACAGCCGCGGTGCCGATCGGGCGCGGGTGACCATTCTCGAATACAGCGATTTCCAATGCCCCTATTGCAGTCTGGCGGCGGGTTTTCTCAAAAATTTTGAGGCTCAGCACCCCAAGGAAGTCCGGGTTGTTTTTCGCCATTTTCCGCTGAATATCCACGACAAAGCCCAACTGGCGGCCCAGGTTGCCGAGGCAGCGGCTCTACAAGGTAAATTCTGGGAGCTGCACGACTTCTTGTTTGAACAGCAGCAAGCCTGGGCAGCACAGACGCCGACCGAATTTGAAACCTGGATTGTACAGCAGGCAGCCTCGCTGGGGCTGGATACCCAACGTCTGGCTAAGGATATGAAAAGCACCGCCGTTGTGGATAAGGTCAAAAAAGCCACTCAGGAGGCATTGAATATCGGGCTCAGTGGCACGCCCTCGCTCTTCATTTTCCTCGATGACCAACTGGTTTTCACCCCTACTGACCGCGTGCCCTACGATGCGCAGACCCTTAACCTGATTCTGGAACTGCATAAACTCCGCGATCGTCAGTACAAACAATGCCCACCCACGGTCATCAACCCGACCAAACAATATACCGCCACCCTTAAAACTGAGAAAGGCGATATTGTCATCCGCCTTTATGCGGATAAAGCCCCCTTCACGGTCAACAACTTTGTCTTCCTGGCGCGCAATGGGTGGTACAACGGGGTGACGTTTCACCGAGTGATCCCGGATTTCGTTGCCCAAACCGGTGATCCAACAGGTACGGGCTTGGGCGGGCCAGGCTATCAGTTCCGGGATGAGATGGACGCTAATCTCAAATATGACCGGCCGGGGGTGGTGGGCATGGCCAATGCCGGCCCTAACACCAACGGCAGCCAGTTCTTTATTACCTATCAAGCCCTGCCGAATTTAGATGGCAATTACCCCATTTTCGGCGAGGTGATTGCCGGGATGGATGTGCTCAAAGCCCTGACCCCACGTGATCCTGATCAAAGCCAGGGCGATCTCCCACCGGGTGATAAGATCCTCAGTATCACTATCGAAGAGAAATGATGCAGTCGTCCTCTGGCTCATCGGCGCCTCCGGCATGGCAATCGGTGCTCTTCCTGGTCTTTAGCAGCCTGGGAACACTGTTGGGTTTAGGTGGTGCAGCGCTGTTGGCGTTTTTGGGGTTGCTCGCCTTGCTAGCCGGGGAGACGGGGAGCACTCAACAGGCGACCAGCGCGTTGAGTCTGGCCGCGACGGCGTTGTTGGTCGCGCTGCTGTGCCTACCAGGGGTGATCCACGCCTACCGTGCCTGGCGGGGACGCACGCGCCCCATGCAACCTCTGGGGCGCGGGTTGCCCTGGCTCACGCTGGGTGTGCTGGCTTGGCCGCTACTGGTGGGGTTGTACGGTGTTCTGGAAACAGCACCGGCAGCCTGGCTGATTTTACCTCCTTTGATCGTGCTGAGCGCTTTGCTCCCCTTGCTATGGTTCTTGTATCTAGGGGCACACGGCCTAGCGCTGGACTGGGAGAGCGACGCGTGGGGGGTGATCAGCACCAGCCTAGTGATCACCATGCCGCTGATCCTGGTGGTAGAGGTGGGACTGTTCCTGGTCCTGGCGGTGGGCGCGTTCGTCTGGGTGGCAGCTCGGCCTGAACTGGCCCAGCAATTGCAGGATTTGGTACGTACTCTGGAGACGGTGGACCCACGGGTGTTGGAAACCTATCTTCAGGACGTATTTGCTCAGCCTGAGGTGCTCAGTTTGCTCCTGCTCCTCGTTGCGGGGGCCATTCCGCTGATCGAGGAACTTTTCAAACCATTGGCAGTGTGGACCTTCGCGGGGCGCCAGATCACCCCAGCACAAGGATACCTAATTGGGCTGCTGGCCGGTGCTTGCTTTGCCCTGTTGGAGAATCTGAGTGCGCTGAGCGGCGTGGCCGGGCTGGGCAGCCTGCCCACGCTGGTGGGGCGGGTGGGTACAGGCCTGCTTCATATGACCACAACTGGCCTCGTGGGTTGGAGCCTGGCCAGTGCCTGGCAGGGGCGCAGTTCCTGGCGTGTGCTGGGTGCCTACCTGCTGGCTGTATGTTTACATGGCCTATGGAATGCGTTCGGTCTGTTGATGGGAATTGGGACGCTTTTCCCGGTACCGCCGAGCGCCACCTCGCAATTGGCCCATCTGAGTGCGCTGGCCCCCATCATCCTGGGGATACTGGCGGCCCTTAACTTCGTTTTTATCCTTGCCGCCAACCGGCATTTCCGCCGCGAGGCAGTGGCGGGCAGAGCGGGGTTGCCTCCCGCGACCGAATGATTTTTTTCAAGGGAGCATAATTTATGGACTGGCTCGCATTTGGTATTGATCTGATCCTGCACCTGGATCGTTATCTCGATCTCATCATCCGTAGTTTTGGGCTGTGGACTTATCTCATCTTGTTTATCGTGATCTTTATCGAAACCGGCCTGGTGGTTACCCCTTTCTTGCCGGGCGATTCGTTGCTCTTTGCGTCAGGGGCTTTTGCGGCTAAAGGCTCTTTCAATGTCTCCCTCTTGTTCTTCATGCTCTGGCTGGCGGCGGTGCTGGGGGATACCGCCAACTACTGGATTGGGCACTATGTGGGGCCACGCGTTTTCCGCGAAAATGTGCGTTGGCTCAAGCGCGAATACCTGGAGCGCACCCAGGCTTTCTACGACAAGCACGGAGGCAAGACCATCTTCCTGGCGCGTTTCATCCCCATCATTCGTACCTTTGCCCCCTTTGTAGCCGGGATCGGTAAGATGCGCTATGGCTATTTCATTACGTATAACGTAGTGGGCGGGCTGGTCTGGACGGGGCTCTTCATCTTTGGGGGCTATTTTTTCGGCAACCTACCTTTTGTGAAGGATAACTTCTCTTTCATCATCATCGCCATCATCCTGATTTCGGTAGTACCGGCAGCAGTTGAGGCGCTGCGCAGTCGGCGTGCCCCGGCGTCGGTAGCGCCGTCTAAAACTTCTGTGGACTAATGGGGTTATATTTAAATATGGAACGCTCGCTGCGCCGTTCGGCTCAACCGGCTATGACCCGTGAACAGCTTCAAGCCTTGCTGCGCTTTCTGTATAAACACCTTACGCGCACCGAGTTTGTTGGCCTAGAGCATTTACCGCGCGAGGGCGGGGTGCTGGTGGTCACCAACCACATCAGTCGCCTGGATGTTCCCCTTTTGTTCATCAACCCGGTGCGACCGGATATCACTGCTCTGGTGGCGGATAAATATCTGCGCTACCCACTCTTTCGCTTTATGGTTGAGGTGGCTGAAGCTATCTGGATTGACCGGAGCAAAGCGGATTTTACAGCTCTCAAACAGGCGGTTGAGGTCTTGCGCCAGGGACGCGCTTTGGGCATTGCTCCTGAAGGCACACGGAGTGCCACGGGAAAACTTCTCGAAGGCAAAGCCGGCACTGTGCTGATTGCCCAAAAAGCCAATGTGCCCATCGTGCCGGTTGGCTTGGCCGGCACGGAGAAGGCGCTCAAAAGCCTGCTGACCCTTCGCCGCGGCAAGATCGTGGCCCGCTTTGGCCCGGCCTTCCAGCTGCCGCCGCTGGATCCAGCCAACCGTCAGGAGGATTTGCGCCGTCAAACGGATGAAATTATGTGCCGCATTGCGGTGTTGCTGCCCGAGTCCTACCGCGGTTACTATGCCGATCACCCACGCGTGAAAGAACTGGAGGCTGAGGGCAACCCGCCCCCGCCGCAAGAGGTGGTGCGTTTGTAAGCGAGGGTTGCCAAGTTACGCCCTTGCCTGGCGTTTGTGCGCCTGTTACCGCGCTGCTGGGCTCATTGGAACACCGGAATACCCCGTGCCTCCTCTCGTGTGCCTCATAGGGGCGGTTGTTTCTTCCAGGCTCATCTCCTACGCATTGGCCCAGAGGGCGCAGTTTTTCAACTTGAGTTGGCTATCTTCGGTGACCGTCCCGTTTATGCTCTCTCTTGGCCCTAGACATGACCGGATTGACCCGTGAGCGCCTCGCGGGGCGACAGTCGGCGGATAGGAATGCCGGTCAATGCAAAGGCCTTCATCTTGGAGCGTGCCAGTGACACGTGTAGCGGTCTTTCACCGCGAGTGGTCACTATGCTCAGCATGGGGCTGGGGGCGCAGCCTATACTGGTGATGGGATGGTTACAGGATGACTCTGGCTGAAGTGAGCCATACAACCCTGGGGATTCGGGCTCTGGAAGCGTACCCTGCGAACCCTGAGCGCGGTAGGTTCCAACCGGATGACCAACACGATGCTGCCTTGGAGGGCCTTACTAACCTGGCTTTTCCTGGGTGAAGCCGTGGACGTGAAGGGTGTTCTCGGTCTGGTGCTGGTTGCTTTGCCCTGAGAGGAAGCACGAGTACAGGTGTCGTCTGCCAGCACGCAGGGTCACCCCGACGATGAAGGCCCAGGTTTGTTACAGGCTTTACAGGCTAATGCAGGGTGAGCGCACAACCGTAAGCCAGCGTCTCACGCACCTCCGGTGGGCGACCCTCCAGCAGAGCGCGCACAACCTCATCCACGTAGAAGCGAGTGGGAATGCGCTGGCGAAAGGTCACATCATCGAAGGCGCCCTGATAGCGCAAGATGCCCTCAGCATCAATAACGAAGAAGTGCGGTGTGGTTTGCACCTGATAGGCCTTGGCCACCTGTTGCGTTGCATCGCGCAGGACGCGTGGCAACCCGCGTTCGCTAGCCGCCAGCCGCAATTGCTCCGGGGTCTCCTCCAAGACAGAAGCGACGGGCAGTAGCACCACTGACTCGCCCCACGCTGTGGCGTGCTCAACCACGTGGGGATCCGTGCGCTGGCACCAAGCGCATTCCGCGGACCAGAAATACAGCACCACAATCTTGCCCCGTAGCTCCTCCAATGACCAGGGGCGCCCTTCCAAATCGGGCAGGGCAAACGAAGGAGCGGGATAATCCAAGGTGGGAATGGATGTCACAATTTACCTCCTAAAATAGGCTCTGCTTGAGAACGCTTTAAAGTGCCCAACCTTTTTCGGGGGTAGAATTATAGCATACCCCCTATTTTTGGTCATTTTACTTAGGCGAAGGGCAGGGCAAAGAATGGCACAGTTTCACACGCTCATCGTGCACTGGCGGGCACGCTTAGAGAGATGGGTGGAGCGGTGGGGGGTAACGTTTATTGCTCTGCTGGTTGCGCTCATGGGAATCCTCAATGTCGTCTCAGCGCTCTCACCCGCTTTGCATGAGCGTTTACGCCTGTTGGATCGTTTCATGATCCTGGAAGTGCGAGTTGGCAGTCGCCTGGCGGTGACTCTGGCCGGTTTTGCGTTAATCATGGTGGCAGATAACCTCAGGCGGCACAAATATGTGGCGTGGTTGCTCACCCTGGGGCTCCTGCTTTTCTCCGCCTTGGGGCATCTCCTTAAGGGCTTGGACTATGAAGAGGCCGGCGTGGCTATAGCACTGGCCGCAATTTTGTGGCAGATGCGTTCGCGCTTTCATGCGCGCTCGGATCCCCCTTCGGTGCGGCAGGGGATACGAGTGTTGCTGGGGGCATTGCTCTTTACACTCGCATACGGCACGCTGGGGTTTTATCTCTTAGCGCATCATTTTCATACGCAGTTTAATGTGCTGACGGCGCTGCAACAAACAATATTCATGCTAACCCAACTCAGCCCCCCTCGTGCTTTTCCCGTGACCCATTTCGGGCGTTATTTTCTAGACTCGATCTACGTGATTGCAGTGGTGACCCTAGGATATAGCCTGGGGATGATCTTGCGCCCGGTGGTGATCCATGAGCCAGCGAGACCTGCCGAGCGCGCCCGGGCTGCTGAGATTGTGGCAGCACACGCACGCACGCCTCTCGCCCGTTTAGCCCTCCTGAGGGATAAAGCGTATTTCTTCACGCCGGGGGGATCAGTTGTCGCCTTTGCTCTTAAGGGACGGGTCGCCTTGGCACTGGGTGATCCTATTGGACCATCCGCGGACTTGGCCGATGCCATTCATGCCTTCCAGGCGTATTGCGCCCGCAATGATTGGATCATGGCATTTTACCAAACGCTGCCCGATACCAAAAACTTCTATGAGGCTGCTGGATTGAGTGCGCTTACCATCGGTCAAGAAGCCCTGGTGGATTTGAGTGCCTTCAGCCTAGAAGGTCGCGCCAACAAAGAGTTTCGCAATGTCAAGAATCGCTTCGCCCGCTTGGGTTACACCGCGATCCTGCACCAACCACCGCTGGATGCCTCGCTTTTGGAAGCCCTGCGCGTGGTCAGCGATGAGTGGTTAAGTACGCGTGGGATGAGCGAACTGCGCTTCTCCCTGGGCTGGTTTGATGAGGAGTATTTACGCCAGAGCCCGGTTATGGTGATCCGCAATGCCGAGGGACGCATCAGCGCCTTTGCCAACTTGATTCTGGATCTACCGCCCCATGGGGTCAGCGTGGATTTGATGCGCCACCGCCGCATCACCGAGAGTGGTACGATGGATTTTCTTTTTGTCGCCTTGTTAGAATGGGCCAAAGCCGAGGGATACACTGTTTTTGATTTGGGCCTGAGCGCACTCGTGGGTGTAGGTGAGCACTCTGACGACCCCACAATTGAGCGAGCCATGCGCTATCTCCATCACGGTCTGACACGTTTTTACAACTATCAAGGCTTACATGCGTTCAAAGCCAAGTTTCGCCCGCGATGGGAACCACGCTATCTCATTTACCCTCAATCGCTGGCGCTCCCCGCAGTAGCATTGGCCGTCGTCCAAGCCCATGTCGGCACTTGGCGGGCGTTATTGCCACCGTGGCGTCACATTTCAGCCACTGAATCTACCGCCACAGTTAGGAAAAACACCTCATGAGCCAGCTTAATACCACCCCCTTTCATGGATTAAGCGCGACCGAAGCCGAACGGCGTTTGCAGCAATATGGACCAAACGCTATTCCTGAGCGCAAACCCAATCCCTGGCTGCGGTTCTTAAGGAAGTTTTGGGGGCCTGTCCCCTGGATGTTGGAAGCCACTATCGTTATTGAGATCTTACTTGCCCGCTATACCGAGGGGTCAATTATCACGTTATTGTTGATCTTTAACGCCTTTCTCAGCACCTTTCAGGAAAAGCGCGCCGCAGATGCTTTGGTACTCTTGCGCCAAAACCTAAGACTCCAGGCGCGTGTTTTGCGTGACAGCGCCTGGCAAGTGATTGCCGCGGAACAGGTGGTGCCGGGGGATGTGATCTATGTTCGGATGGGCGATATCTTACCCGCCGATATTCGGGTGTTGGAGGGTCACCTTCAGGTGGATCAATCGGCCCTAACCGGCGAATCCCTACCGGTGGATATAGATAAAGGGCAAATGGGCTTTGCGGGCACCCTGGTCCAACGCGGTGAGGCCACGGCGGAGGTAGTGGCAACCGGCCTGAAAACACGCTTTGGCCGGGTGGCCCAATTGGTGCAAGAAGCTAAACACCCCAGCCAGATGGAGCAAGTCATCTTTGGAGTGGTGCGTGCGCTCATTTTGCTGGATGGTGGGTTGGCTTTGGGCGTATTGCTTTATGCGTTGCTTTTCCATCATTTACCCGCACTGGAAACGCTCTCCTTTGTGTTGATTTTGTTGGTGGCCTCGGTGCCCATTGCGCTCCCGGCTACGTTTACCCTGGCAACTGCCCTGGGAGCACGGGAGTTAGCCCAGCAAGGCGTTTTGGTAACCCAACTTTCGGCGATTGAAGAAGCCGCTGGGATGGATGTCCTGTGCTCCGACAAGACGGGTACGATTACCCAAAACCGTCTGAGTTTAGTGCAGTTATATCCCTATGCGCCCACCGATGAAGCCACCTTACTGAGGATGGCCGCCTTGGCCAGCGATCCGGCCACCCAAGACCCGCTCGATTTGGCGATCCTGGACGTTGCCCAACAGCGAAATTTAGAACTGAATTGGGGAGCGCGACATTCCTTTACCCCATTCAATCCAGCGACCAAACGTTCCGAAGCCACCTTTGAATCCCAAGGATCCGTGTGGCGCGTGGTTAAGGGCGCCCCTTCCACTGTGGTGGGGTTGTGCTCAGCGCCCCCGGATGATTTCGATGCGACATTAGAGAGGCTGGCCGCGCAAGGCCTGCGTGTTCTGGCGGTGGCCCACGGCAGTGAGCAGACACTAAGGCTGAGCGGCCTATTGGCCTTCCAAGATCCACCTCGTCCTGATTCAGCCCCCTTGATTGCCCAACTGAAACAGATGGGGTTGCGCGTGATCATGGTCACCGGGGATGGCGAATCTACGGCTCGCGCAGTTGCGCGCGAGGTGGGGATCGGTGAGCGCGTGTGCAATGTGGCGCGCTTGCAAACCACCCCTGACGCGGATCCCATCCATTGCGATGTGTTGGCCGAAGTACTCCCAGAACACAAATTTACCCTGGTGCAGGCTCTGCAACGTGCTGGACATGTGACCGGCATGACCGGGGATGGCGTCAACGATGCCCCGGCCCTACGCCAGGCCCAGGTGGGGATCGCCGTGGTCAACGCGACCGATGTTGCCAAAGCCGCTGCCAGCTTGGCACTTACTCAACCAGGATTGGGCAACATTGTAGCGATCATTCAGAGCAGCCGGCGCATCTATCAGCGCATGTTGACCTACACACTGAACAAAATCGTCAAAACCATTCAGATCGCCGGATTTCTGGGCCTGGGCCTGATCTTCACTGGGTTGTTTGTGGTGACGCCCTTGCAAGTCATTTTGCTGTTGTTTACTAACGACTTTGTGACCATGTCAGTAACCACCGATAACGTGCGCCCCTCACCCTATCCGGATCGCTGGCAGGTGCGGGCAATGATCCGGGTGGCACTTGCGTTGGCCTTACCGTTGCTGCTGGCAACCTTGGGCATTTTTCAATGGGGACGGATCATTGAGGGTCTCTCAAGTAGACAGTTGCAAACGCTCTCATTTATTACGCTGGTTTTCACCGCCCAAGGGATGATCTATCTGGTGCGCGAGCGGCGTCACCTTTGGACCTCACGCCCTAGCCTCTGGATGTTACTGGCTTCTGGAGGGGCGATTGGGATCGCCATCTTCCTGGCAGCAAAGGGGATTTGGATGGCTGCCTTATCGCCCCGCTTAATCTCGCTCGATCTTCTGATGGTCGGGTTGGTATTGCTATTGCTCGATGTTCTAAAAGTCAAGATCCTGCGCCATCCAAAATAGGTCAGCCGAGATTAACGCCCCTTTTTGTACAATCTTTGTCGCACAAATTGATAGATTTTGAGGGTTGCCCCTGGGTATGATAAGACCAGAAAATTGAATCTTGAGCCTTGAGGAGTGCCTTTTGTGGCCGAGACACCTACCGGGACAACCCCGAAATTCTATGATTTGAGCCTGGAACAGCGCTGGCAATGGCTAAAAACGCACACGGCTTTGCGTGCGGAAGAGATTGACGCGTTGAGCGGAAAAGCCGGGTTAAGCGTCGAGCAAGCTGATCACATGATTGAGAATGTGATCGGCACCTTTGCCCTGCCGTTGGGGATTGCGCGCCATTTTGTCGTCAATGGGCGTGAGGTGCTGGTGCCGATGGCGGTTGAGGAGCCTTCGGTGGTGGCCGGAGCGTCCTTTGCTGCACGTCTGGCGCGCGCCGGAGGTGGCTTTACTGCCCACACCACCGCCCCGGAGATGATCGGGCAAATGCAAATCCTTGATCTGGCTGACCCGCCCTCGGCACGCCTGCGCCTTCTCGAAGCGCGAGATGAACTGTTGGCCGAGGCCGCCGCGGTGGATCCGGTGCTGCAACGTTTGGGTGGTGGTCCGCGCGATCTCGAGGTGCGCTTGATCGAATCTTCTCCCATCGGGCCGTTCCTGGTGCTGCACCTGATCTACGACGTGCGCGATGCCATGGGTGCCAATGCCGTCAACACGGCTGTGGAACGCCTGGCTGGGCGGGTGCAGGCCATCACTGGTGGCAAAGTACTGTTGCGCATTCTCTCCAATTTGGCCGACCGCCGCCTGGCCCGCGCACGCTGCACGATTCCGCTGAGCGAACTGGCTTTTGGCGATTTTCGCCCCGAAGCAGTGCGCGATGGCATCATTGCGGCGTGGGCGTTTGCCGCCGCCGATCCTTATCGAGCCGCTACTCACAACAAGGGCATTATGAACGGGGTAGATGCGGTGGTGATCGCCACGGGTAACGACTGGCGCGCCGTAGAAGCCGGCGCTCATGCTTACGCAGCGCGTAGCGGGCGTTACACCAGTTTGAGCACCTGGGGCAAGGATGAACAAGGCAATCTAGTTGGTACGTTGGAAATGCCCCTGGCCGTTGGCATTGTGGGCGGTGCTACCCGTGTGCACCCGGCGGCGCGGGCCGCGCTCAAATTGATGGGCGTTTCGACCGTACGCGAATTGGCCGAGATTATTGTTTCGGTGGGACTGGCGCAGAATTTGGCGGCGCTGCGTGCTCTGGCGACCGAGGGCATCCAGCGCGGGCACATGGCCCTCCACGCGCGTCAAGTGGCGATTGCTGCCGGGGCGACCGGTGAAATGATTGAACGCTTAGCCGAGCAACTGGTGCGTGAAAATACCGTGCGCGTTGATCGCGCCGAAGAAATCTTACGTGAATGGAGTCAGAAGCACCCATGACGGAAATTTCCCCTCAACCTGCTTTTGCGCCTTTGAAACCCGACCGCCCGGTTGGGATTATTGGCTACGGGGCGTATGTGCCTCAATATCGCCTGCCAGCCAGCGAAGTTGCCCGCATCTGGAAGGGCGGCCGTGCGGCCACACCCATTAAGGAGAAGGCCGTCGCTGGTCTGGACGAGGATGTGGCAACAATGGCTATTGAGGCGGCACGCAACGCCCTCAAGCGCGCCGGCATCCCTGGGGATCACCTGCGCGCTGTGTGGGTGGGATCGGAGTCCCATCCTTACGCTGTCAAGCCCACCTCCACCCTTGTGGCCGAGGCCATTGGCGCGGTGCCGCATGTACAGGCGGCGGATTGGGAATTTGCCTGCAAAGCCGGCACCGAAGCCCTAGTCGCCAGCATGGGCTTGGTGGGCTCGGGCATGGCGCGTTACGCCATGGCGATTGGTGCCGATACGGCCCAGGGGCGCCCCGGCGACGAACTGGAGTTCACTGCTGCTTCAGGCGCTGCGGCGTATATCGTGGGTCCGGCAGAAGAGGCTTTGGCCGTGATCGAAGCTTCGTTTTCTTACGTCACCGATACCCCTGATTTCTGGCGCCGTCCGGAGCAAAAATTTCCCATGCATGGACAGCGCTTCACCGGCGAGCCGGCCTACTTCAAGCACATTATTGCAGCCGCCCAACACCTCATGAAAGCGACCGGCATGACGGCACAAGATTTTCGTTACGCCGTCTTTCACCAGCCCAACACCAAGTTCCCGCAGCGCGTGGCCGGGATGCTTGGGTTTACCCCGGAGCAGATCAAACCAGGCCTGCTCTCCCCGGTCATCGGTAATACCTATGCGGCAGCGGCGCTTATCGGGTTGGCGGCGACATTGGATGTGGCTCAGCCCGATGACCGCATCCTGGTGGTGTCTTTTGGCTCCGGTGCTGGCTCGGATGCCTTCATCCTCCATGTTACCGAGGCCATCACGCAACGCCAGAATCGGGCGCCCACCACGCAGACATATATTGCCCGCCGGGTCGAGATTGATTACGGCACTTATGTGCGCTTCCGCGGTAAACTGGCGAGTTGAGGGGGATAAGCGATGCGTGAGGTGGTGATTGCAGGGATCGGTATGACCCCGGTGGGCGAGCACTGGGACATTTCGCTGCGCAGCCTGGCTTACCGCGCTATACGGGCCGCCCGACAGGATGCGGGCGGGCTACAGCCGCAGGCCCTCTACTTGGGGAATTTTCTGGCCATTGACTCCTCGCACCAGGCCAACCTGGCCTGTCTGATCGCCGACAACGCCGGTTTGGGTGGGATCGAGGCGATGACGGTCGAGGCCGCAGATGCTTCGGGCGCTGCAGCATTTCATGTGGGATATCTAGCTGTGGCTTCGGGGCTGGTGGATGTGGCGCTGGTAGTGGGGGTGGAAAAGTACACCGATGCCCTCGGCCCGGAGCAGGAAAGCGCTGTGGCCCAGGCCATGGATTATGACTACGAGGTCATGCAGGGGCTGACCCTGGCCGCGCAGGCGGCACTGGTGATGCAGCGTTACCTCTATGAGTATCGTCCGCCGCGTGAGGCGTTTGCGGCGTTTCCACTGTTAGCCCACGCCAATGCGGTGACCAACCCTTACGCCATGTATCGCCGTGCGGTGACCCCCGAGGCGTATGCGCGGGCGGAGATAATCGCTGACCCTCTGCGCTTGTTGGATATGGCCCCGTATGCCGATGGCGCGGCGGCCGTGGTGCTGACCACACCGGAACGGGTGCGTGATCTACCTCACCCGCTGGTTGCCGTACGTGGCTCGATTGGTGCCATCGATACCTTGGCCCTCCATGATCGCCCTGATCCGTTGGCGTTCGAGGCGGCCTACCACTCGGTGCAGCGTGCCTGCGAAATGGCTGGGATCGCGCCAGGCGAGGTGGATCTCTTTGAACTAGATGATGCCTTTTCGATCTACGCCGTGCTCAGCCTGGAAGCGGCGGGCTTTGCCGAGCGCGGGCAGGGTTGGCGATTAGCCGAACAGGAGGCTCTTGGCCTGCGCGGGCGGCTACCCATCTTGACCCTGGGCGGTTCGAAAGCACGTGGCAATCCGCTGGGTGCAACAGGTGTGTATCAGGTTGTGGAAGCGGCGTTGCAGTTGCGCGGTGAGGCGGGCGCCAACCAGGTGCCTCATGCACGACGGGCGCTGGTGCAAAACCTAGCCGGGCCGGCTTCCAGCGCGTTCACACATGTTCTGGAACGCTACGCGGTCTGATGCGAGGTTTTGAGAGTCACCGATGGTGAAGTTGATAGAAATTGAGAGAATTGCGTGCTTAAAGTTAGGCTGATTGCGAAAGACAGAAAGGAGAGGTAAACATGGAAATTCCGCGACATTGGCGCTTACGACAGCAACGTTATGCCCTAGTGGGCGAGGTGTGCCCGCATTGCGAGGAGAAAATTTTCCCGCCCCGGGATGTCTGCCCCTATTGTGGCAATGAGGCCAAGACCCAGTTCACGTTCAGCGGGCGGGGGACGGTGTTCTCATTCACCACCCTGACCGAAGCGCCGGCTGGCTTTGAGCAGACGGCACCCTACACAGTGGCGCTGGTTAAATTGGAAGAGGGCCCGGTGGTTACCGCTCAATTGACCGATTTGGGCGATCGTCCGGTGGAAATCGGCATGCCGGTAGAAATGGTCACGCGCAAAATCCGCGCCGAAGATGAGGAGCGTGGGGTCATCATTTATGGGTATAAGTTCAGGCCGGTGCTGACCGAAACGCAGTAGTGCTTTAGATATCCCGCCGACTAACAAACGCCCCCGATCATGGGGGCGTTGTTCCTTTAGGCGGGAGACACCCATCAACCTCCCTCGAGGTGCGGGTTACTATGTCTCTTCTTGCATAACCGGCAAAGCCACTACCACCTCGCTGGTATCCGACTCGGTGGCAAAACAGGCCAACTCATGTTGCGCACTGAGATAAACGTGCACCGGCTGGCCAGGTGGTAGGAAATAATCATGCGGCTGGAGGGAGGGTAAAACACACCCTGACCTGAGTTCAACTTGATAAAGATTCAACAGGCCCTTGAAGACGCGTCCGACTACCTTACCATTGGGCGGACCCTGCAAGTCAAGGCCGATATCATCAGCACGTACCGCCACATCTACCCGGCTACCCGGCGGATAGGGTACCTCTTGCCGCACCAGCCCAAGTTCGGTCTGAATGCCTTGCCGTGTCACGTGACCAGGCAGAAAATAAGCGTTCCCCATGAATTCGGCTACGAACCGGTTGACCGGGCGAGCGAAGATCGCCTCGGGGGTACCAATCTGATGGACCCGTCCTTGATTCATCACCGCCAGCCGATCTCCCATGAAGAGCGCCTCTTCCTGGTCGTGGGTGACGAATAAGGCCGCTAAATTCAAGCCCTTCAGCACCGTGCGCACCTCTTCGCGCAGTTTCAAACGTAAATCGGCATCCAAATTGGAAAAGGGTTCATCGAGCAGCAGCACCTGCGGTTGCGGCGCCAAGGCACGGGCCAGAGCCACCCGTTGCTGCTCACCGCCAGAAAGTTGGTGCGGAAAGCGCCGCGCCATTCCCTGCAAGCCAACCAGCGCGAGGAGTTCATTGACCCGTCGTTGCACTTGGGTTTTTGACCACCCTTTTAGCCCGAAGGCAATATTCTCATAGACGTTCAGGTGGGGAAAAAGGGCATAATCCTGGAAGACCATTCCAATACCACGTTTTTCTGGAGGGATGAAAACGCCAGCGGCCACTAGCGGTTTTCCCCCCATGTGGATTTCGCCCCGCTCAGGACGCTCAAAGCCGGCAATCAAACGCAAGGTGGTGGTCTTGCCACACCCGCTTGGCCCGACCACGGCTAGGATTTCCCCTGCCGCCAGATTCAGGCTTAGGTCGGCGACCACGGGCTTACCCTGATACGATTTATAAAGGTGACGGCATTCTAGCAAGGGATGGCTCATGACGTAGGCTCGTTCCTGGTGTAAGGGTTGTGATGGAACCAAAGCATGGAGAGGGAAGATAGGCCAACCAAGATCAAAGCCGGCCAGGCAGCACGGGCAAAAAAGGCTTCGGAAACTGCCCCCCACACCCGCGTAGCCAGGGTTGGGAAGCCTGGCGGCGCAAGGAGCAGGGTTGCCGGTAACTCCTTTAAGGTGGTCAAGCAGACCAGGCCGGCAGCAGAAGTCAAGCCCGGCGTGATCAAGGGCAACGTCACCCGCCAGAAGACCTGCCCGGGTGAATGTCCCAGACTGGCAGCGGCTTCTTCCAGGTTACGACGTACTAGGCGCAAGGCGGCTTGTAACACTCCCAGCGCCTGCGGTAGAAAGAGGATCATGTAGGCAACAATTAACAGCGTCAAGGTTTGATACAGAGCGGGTGTGAAATTGGCTCCAAAAAACACCAATGCCAGGGCGATGACCACCCCCGGTACGGCAAACCCCAGATGACTCCATCCTACCAACGCGCGACTTAACCGTCCAGCCTGCCGTACGGCGAGAATGGCGAGCGGCAAGGCCGCCACTACCGTCACTAAGGCGGCCAGGCCAGCCGCCAAAGCCGAGTTTAGCAGAGGCACCGCTAGGCTGCCCAGCGTTTCCCCTACCCGCACTCCGCGCACAAGCCAGTAGATCAGCCCTCCTACCGGCACCGCCAAGGCTAACCCCACGACGATTAGCACCAGTACCAGGGCTGGTACCTGCCACTTTCCCAGGCGAACCGGAGGAGAGGGTCTGGGTGTGTGAGCCACGACCGCCACTTTGAGACGATCAAGGCGTTGTTGCACCGCTAACAGGATAACCGTCACCAGCACCAACACCAGCGCTAGCAAGGCCGCGGTCGAACGATCAAATGAAGATTGGTAGTGCAGGTAAATGGCGCGGGTGAACGTGGTATAACGCAGCATCGAGACGGCACCAAAATCGCGCAACACGTACAGAGCGACCAACAACCCACCGGATGTCAGGGCGGGTCGTAGCAGGGGCAGTGTGACCCGCCAGAAGACTGCCCAGGGGGAATATCCCAGACTGCGCGCGGCTTCTTCAAGTGCCCGGTCACTCATTGACAACACGGCACGCACGCTCATGTAAACATAAGGGTAAGTCATCAGCGTGAGCACCCACCACGCGCCACCGAAGCCATAAATCGAAGGCCATTTGGCCAGGGGTAGCCATGTTGAGAGCAGCGAAGGGATCACTCCGTGCGGCGAAAGCAGGGACACATACAGATACGCGCCGACATAACTGGGAATGACTAGGGGCAACGGCAACACCATTGCCCAGAAACGCCGCCCCATCAGATCGCTACGGGTGACCAGCCACGCCAGAGGAACGGCTAGCATTATTGCACTGAAGGTCACCGCCAAAGCTAGTCCTAGGCTGCGCAGTAGCAAGTGCAGGGTCTGAACGCGCCCCAACCAGGTCCAAATGGCTGGCCCAGCACTCAGCGCCCGCACTCCCAAATAAAGCAAGGGCAAACCCATCACAGCAGCAACCAGGAGGGCAGGAAGATAGAGCCAGTTGGCCCGTCCCCCTGCTCGAGCCAAGGGGATTACAAGGTCCTTGGCAGCGATGATGGTCATTCGCATGGTCTCCTCTTAGGGCAGGATACCGGTTGCATGGAGCAAATCGAGTGTGCCTTGGAGATCGGCCAGTTGTTCCAGGTTGATCACTGCGCTGGTTAAACTATCCAACGGCGGCAAGCCCCGTTCGGGGTTAACGCCGGCAATCACCGGATACTCATACGTTTGGCTGGCGAAGTATTGCTGGGCAACCGGTGAAAGCAGAAAGCGAATCAGTTTCAAGGCGTTCTCGGGGTTCTTCCCACTCGTCAGACGGCCGATCCCAGAAACCAGAATTAGGGAATCTGGCCCGCCGTTGTTCATAAAGTAGTTGCGCGCCGGGAAGGTCTCCCCTTGCTCACGCAAGAAGCGATAGAGATAATAATGATTGACAAATCCGATCTCAATCTCGCCGTTCCCCACCGCAGCGACGATGGGCGCATTACCTTCGAAGACCACCGGCTGGTTAGCCTGAATGCCCAGCAGCCAGGCACGGGTTTCGTCCTCGCCCCACATCTTGCGCATGGCCGTTACCATGGCCTGGAACGAGGCGTTAGTGGGTGCCCAGCCAATTTTCCCGCGCCACCGTGGATCGGTGAAGCCACGTAGGTCCTGAGGTAGGTCTTCCGGGCGCAGACGTTTGGTGTTGTAAACAACCACCCGTGCCCGCCCCGAGACACCTACCCATGTCCCATCCTCGGCGCGGAAATGCGGCGCCACGGGGGAGAGAAGATCATCGGGAAGTGGTGCCAACAAACCGGCGGCAGTTACCGCGCCCAATCCCCCTGGATCCTGGGCGTAAAAAATATCGGCGGGGGAACTGCGGCCTTCTTCCAGAAGTGTAGCCGCCAGTTCTGCAGTACTGCCATAGCGCACCTCGACCCGAACGCCCGTGGCCTGGGTGAACTGCGCGAAGACTGGCGCCACCAGGTTCTCACTGCGCCCTGAATAGACCACCACGTGCCCGGCGTTCGGTGTGGACTGGGCGGTGGATAACGCGGAACACCCTGCCAGTGTTATAGTCATCAGGGTGAAGAGAAGACGTTGGAACAACCGGATCATGACGATGAACCTCCGTTGATGTGAGAGGGGAATATCATGGCGGAGGATTTATAACCAATATGGGTAGTTTTGTCAATAATTTTAACGAAATTCATAAAAATTGCAGGGTGACGATCTCCCCTCGTTATACCTTACCCAGACCACAGAATAGCATGGAAGCACGATCTGAGTCAGC
Organism: uncultured Thermanaerothrix sp.; assembly: GCF_938028735.1. GTDB lineage: Bacteria > Chloroflexota > Anaerolineae > Anaerolineales > Anaerolineaceae > Thermanaerothrix. The sequence goes on along the minus strand of NZ_CALIMF010000011.1, from coordinate 59,376 downwards.
CAAGTCATGGCACCTTTTGCGCCAGTGCGGGTTGTGCTCTTAAAAATCAGTGATAAACCAAAATTATCTTGCAAAAGTTGAAAGCGCCTGCTGGGTGCCCGACACAGGCGCTCTCACGATAAAGTGAAAACCGGTGTATGATCAGTGCCTGTCCCTAAGGCTTAAACCGTACTTCCACGGTCATACCCCAGCGCAGGCGCGGGTCGGGGTTGCTCAAGCGCAGGCGTACAGTGTAGACGATATCACCACCCTTGGTAGCGAACTGGTCACTGATGCGCTCCACTGTACCTTTCAGGGTGACCTCGGGCAGAGCATCGGCTACAATGTCGGCGTCCTGTCCCACTCGAATGTTCACCACGTCCGTCTCACTCAGGTCGGTGGTCTCCACGTAGAGCGTGTCCAGATCAGCCAGCAGGATCACCGGTTGGTTAGGCATGACCGATTCGCCCGCCGCCACACGCACTTCCACCACCGTACCGGCAAAGGGGGCCTTGAGTTCCAGGCTGTCCAGGCTGGCCTGGGCCGCGGCAACTTGAGCCTCGGCCTGGCGCAGTTGTGCCTCGGCCAAGGCCAGGTCATCTGGATCTGGGCCAGACTGGCGCTGTGCGTAAGTGTGGCGTGCCTCGGCTAGCGCGGCCTCGGCTTGCGCCACTGCGGCGCGAGCCTGCTCCAAACGGTTGTTTAGGCGGTCATAATCGCGCTGGGCCTTTTCCAGGCGGTCCTGGGCGTTTTTCAGGCGATCTTCGGCCCGCTTGCGGGTGGGGTTGTCAGGATCCAGGTTCTTGTACTTATCCACTTCCTCCTGGGCATCCTTAACCTCATCCTGTGCCTTGGTGACCTCTTCCCAGGCGCGATCTATCTCATCACGATAGGCATCGGTATCCAGGTTGTCCAGCGCCTGCTGGGCATCCAAGAGGGTTTGTTCGGCCTGCGCAACGGCCTGACGAGCCTGGGCTGCGGCCAGATCGGCTGTGCGTTTGAGATCATCTAGGTGCTGCTGGGCCTGCAAGCGTGCCAGTTCGGCTGCCGCCAGCGCGGCTTCAGCCTGCTCGCGATCCCCCAGGCGCATCAGCACCTCACCGGCTTGGACGCGTTGTCCCTCTTGCACCAGCACCTCGTCCACCCGCCCGCTGACGCGGAAAATTAACCAGGCTGAGTCGCGCGGTACGATACGCCCCTCGGCAATGATCCAATCTGGCGTTGTTGTGGCGGGTGATGTGGTGGGGGTCGGCGCTGATGCCGGTTGGCCTGTCAGGTTGCATCCGTTGAGAGTGCTAAGCAGAAGGATGGACAAGGAAAGAAGCCCCCAAAAACGTTTTGCGCTCATTTTGCTCCCTCCAGAGTGGGATTATTCATAAGCCAGCACCTCGCGAATGGTCAGACGTACGGCGGTACGTGCCGGCAGCAAACTGGCAATCACAGACAGCACCAGCACAACGCCCAGCCAAGCCAGAAAGCCGGTCGGGGTGTAGGCAAAGAGGGCCGGCGCATTGAAAATGGCCTGGCTGATCACGTTGGAGAGCAGTCGGCTGATGGGAAAGGCTGCCAGTGAGGCCAAAACCCAGGACATCAGCCCGATCAGCACACCTTCAACGATGACCAGCGTGCGAATGGTACCATCTGAAGCGCCAATGGCGCGCATGATACCGATTTCACGCGTGCGTTCCATCACGTTCAGGCTCATCGTGCCGGCCAGGCCAATGCTACCGACGATGGCGGCCAAGCCGGAGAGGATGAGCAGGAAGTTGGTCAGCACGTCCAGGCCCTTAGCAGTCTTTTCTAGCACGGAAAGGCCCGCCCGTGCCTCGGTCACATGGTAGCCACGTGCTTTCAGAAAAGCGTCTACCTGCCGTGCCAGGTCCTCCTGTTCAGGCAGGGAGAGGTTGGACCGATCGGCGGCCACGCGGAAGAGCAACCCTCGCCCCGATTGTCCCAGTTGTCGGCTCAATTCGGGGTAAGGCACATAAGCCAGGTGTCCCAGGTTCTGCCCGGCCAGTTGGAGAAAGCCCACCACCACCCACTCGCGCTCGCTACCGTTGATGCGCAGATGCAGGGTATCCCCCACACGCAGGTTGGGCAGGGTGGCGCGGAAGCGTTCATTGACCACCAGCACATTGCGGTCGCCGCTCTGTAACCAGCGTCCTTCGCGCAGGATGGGGGTGACCAGGGTGGTCTCGATGGGCACGCCGATCAACTGCACCGTATCCAAGACTTCATCCCCGGCACCCATCAGGTCGGCACGGGTGTAGGCCCAGCCCTCGACGTGCCCTACGCCGGGTACCTGGGCTAGGTCGTTCTGCACCCGCTGGATGCGTTGGGGCGCCTCAAAGGTTAGGTTGACGTCGGCCAGGAAGTAGCGCGAAAGTTGCCGGATGTAGCGTTCAATAGCTGCTTGGGTGTTAAAGGTGGCGATGAAGATCGCGCCCCCCAGGGTCAGGGTGATTAAGGTTAGGATTAAGCGCTGGGTACGGCGGAAGGTGTTGCGCAGGGAGATAAGGAGCGGTCGCGGTAGCGCGCGGAAGCGCTTTTGCAGCCGCTCGATCCAGTGAGGGGTTTGAACGGCCTCGCTGGGGCGGATGCCGCTGATCACCTCGTGAATGCGCACACGCACGCCGTGCAAAATGGGCAGCAGCGCCGCTCCTTGGGGCACGGCCAACGCCAGCACCACCTGGACAAGGATCGCCAGGGGCACGATGCGAAAACCTTGCAATTGCAAGTTGATGCGGTTGGCCAGGTACTCCAAAAGGACGTAGGAAAAACGGGCTGAGAGGGGCAAAGCCAGGATCAAGGCCAGCACCCCGTAGATCAGAATGAGCACCTGGTAAATGCCCGCCACCTGCCAGCGCTGCGCCCCGATCAGTTTCATCACTCCAATTTGCACCATCTGCTGTGCCAACAGGGCGTTCAGTGTATTCGTGATCAGGAAGCCGCTCAGGAAGACCACCAAAGCGCCCAGGACGAAGAGCACCCCTACCACCGCGTCCACGTAAATGCGGTTGGGATGGTTGTTGGACGTCCGCACCGCCGAACTGAAGATAAACACCCCCTGGGCTTCGACCTCGCGGCGCACCTTTTGCGCCACTTGGCGGATGGCAGTTTCATCGTCACCCTGTTCCACCGTTACGTAAAGGGTGTTCCAGGCTTCGCTCTGTTCCAGCCAGGGCAGGGTGGACGGGGTGATATAACCCTGAGGGGCTGCCAGGAAGAACCCCCCACCCCCCGCCGCAGCGCCCAAGGTCAAATCCTTGACGATGCCCACGATGCGCAGGCGACGCGTTTTGCCAGAGGGCAATTCCACGGTGATCCAATCGCCCATTCCAGCCCCAATTTCACTCAATTTGGATTGCTCAACCACCACTTCCTTATCGTCCGGTGGCCAGACGCCCTCCAGGAGATGCACCTGGTTGATGGCCTGAGTATTCATATCGGGGATGGCGTTGAAGTCCATCGGCAGCCAATTCCCTTGCCGGGTCTGCACGCGCAGGCTGACCCTGTGCACTCCCAGCGCATCACGAACGCCTTTCACGCTTTTGACCCGCTCTACCAGATCATCGTCAAAGGGAGTGGTTACCAGCATGATATTGGCTGGGTTGACGGCGCGATAGCCGGTGACCATATCTTCGGCGATCACACGGTGGTTGGTGATCAGGATGCCGATGGCAAATAACCCCACGGCAATCGAAAGCACCACCAGGAGCGAACGCCCCAAATTGCCGACGAGATCGCTGATGACTTTGCGCCATCGGGGTCGTATCATGCCGGGCCTCCGTGTCGAGTCTGCAGGGTGGCAATAAGGTCAGGGGCGTCACGGCGCAGGCTCTCCCAAGCGGCCTCATCCAGCAGGAGCACTAGGGCCCCACGGCTGCCGGCAGCGTAAGTGGTTGCTTCCTCGGCGCGGGAGAAGGCGCGCCATTGCCCTACCTCAAGCGGCGTAAGACGGGCTAGGAAGGAACGGCGGCGCGGGTGCGGGTGCAGGCTGCCCTCCAGCACCATTGCCCAGCGGCAGGCCGGTAAGGGGGTAGCGGGGGGCAGACGCAAGCTGCGTAGGTGGCGGTTGAGCAGGCGCATGCGAGGGTGGCTGAGGTGTGGCCAGCGGGCCACAATGGCCGGGTGGATCAATTCTCCATCGGAAATGACCAATACGCGGTGGGCTTGCTGGGCCAGGCGGAGGTCGTGGGTGACCATGACCAGGGTTTTGCCATGGGCGACCAGGTCGGTGAAAATCTCCATGATCTGGACGGCCGTGCGCGAATCTAGGTTGCCGGTGGGTTCGTCGGCCACCAGGATGGGGGGATCGTTGGCCAAGGCGCGAGCGATGGCGGCGCATTGCTGCTGCCCACCCGAAAGCGCTGCCGGGAGCTTGTGGGCCACCTTTTCGAGCCCTACGCGGCGCAGCAAGGCCATGGCGCGTTCCTCCCGCTCGGCTGGATCGTAACGATTGCAAAAGTCCATCGGCAGCATGACGTTTTCCAGCACGGAGAGCATCGGCAATAACTGGAAGAACTGGAACACAATGCCTAGGTTGTGGCCGCGCCAGACCGAGAGCGCCCCTTCGCTCAGGGTGTTAAGCAGCGTGCCGTTGACACGCACCTCACCCCGCGTAGGACGATCAATTCCGGTGATCATGTTCACCAAGGTGGATTTGCCGCTACCGGATTTGCCAGTCACGCTGACAAATTCGCCACTGCGGATGCTTAGATTGATGTTCTTGAGCGCCTCGAATGTCCCCGCAGGCATCTTGAAGACCTTCCACACCTCTTTCAGGTGGATGAGGGCTTCCTCGGCGCTGGGTTGACTCAGGGCGATGACGGGTTGGGTCAGGTGCATGGCGTTCCCTCCTTACCCCAACGCGATCTGGCGATTCGCTACTAGTCGCCCATCAGCCATCCACACTACGCGCGAGAAGCGTCGTTCCAGGCTGAGATCGTGCGTAACCATCACGATGGTTTTGCCCGCGGCAACCAGGCGCTCGAAAATATGTAGAATCCCCTCCGCCGTGCCTGAATCCAGCCGTCCCGTGGGTTCATCGGCGAGCAGGATGGGGGGATCGTTGGCTAGGGCGCGAGCGATGGCCACGCGTTGCTGCTGCCCGCCGGAAATGGCCGCTGGCAACTTGTGGATGTGTTCCTCAAGTTCTACCTGACGCAGCAACTCCTGCGCGCGTTCCGCCGACTTGCGCCCCTGCCATAGGCCACAGAAATCCATTGGGAGCAGCACGTTCTCCAGCAAGGTGAGGGTGGGCATGAGCAGGAAGTTCTGGGTGATCACGCCCAGCGTGCGGCCGCGCCACAGCGCCAGACGATCTTCATCCAAGTCATGCACTCGCACGCCGTTGACCAGCACTTCGCCTTCTGTCAGCGCGTCAATCCCGCTGATCATGTTGAGCAGGGTGGTCTTTCCTGCCCCAGATTTGCCGATGATGCCAACGAATTCGCCCGGATAGACCTCAAGGTCAATGCCGTGCAACGCCCAGAAATCCCCCGCGGGAGTGTGATAAGCCTTCTTGACCCCCCTCAGGGAGATGATGGGGGTGGCGGAGGCAGGGGCGGAGGTGAGGAGGCTCGCCATGGGTCTGGGTGTCAAGAAACAGGTCTGTCTGTGATAAAATAGATAATGTGTCCAATTATGGACGAAGTGTCTATAATTATATGCCGTAAGTCAGGTTTGTCAATCAGCCCATGAGCCGAGTACCTCTTGCTAACCCTGGGGATGCCTTTCAGGCTACGGAAGACAGCGACCGCCGTGCTGATCGGCGTATTCAGCGTACCCGCCAGCAACTGCGCGAGGCACTTCTGGCGCTGATCCTGGAGCGCGGCTACGAGACCTTGCGGGTGGAGGACATCACCGAGCGCGCCAACCTAGGGCGAGCGACCTTTTACTTACATTACCGGGATAAAGAAGCCTTGCTGCTGGATAGCATCCGGCAGACGGTAGATGAGTTGCTGGCACAAGTGAGCGCCTTTGCGCCCCCGCATTTGGAGGCAGGTTCTGAGGCCGCGGCGCGCTGGCTGCAGCGCGCCATTGCCCTAGTGTTTGAGCACGCGGCGGCGAGTGCCACGCTGTACCGCGTGATCCTGCGTGGGGAGGGCACAGCGGCGATCTCCAGACGCATTCACGCTATGATCTGCCAGGCAGTGCTCACCTACTTGGAAGCCCATCGCCCTCACCAGATGCCTGCGTTGCCGGCGGATGTGCTGGCGAATTACTTTGCCGGTGCGTTGCTGGCTCTGCTGACCTGGTGGCTGGAAAGCGGCATGCCCTATGGCGCCGAAGAGATGGCAGCGATGTTCTACCATTTGTTCTACGAAGGCATCGGTCATCTGACCTTGCCGCCATCCCCAACGGACGGGTAAAAACCCATTTTTTATGACCGTATCCAATGCGATATTTTAGGGAAATATTGGGGCTTTTAATATAACTTTACTAATTGGGTGATAATATGAATAAAATCCTGCCAGGAGGTATGAGATGACTGAGCACGGACAGGTCATTGAGATTACCGATCCCCCGTTTATTCAACGCTTGTTTGGCAGCCCTTCGTGGGCGTGGTTATGGCTGATTGTGCGGGTGTATGTGGGCTATACCTGGCTGACCTCAGGGCTGGGTAAAATCGGCAATCCGGCCTGGGTGCAAACCGGTGCGGCGCTGAAAGGCTTTTGGGAACGCGCCGTGGCCGTTCCAGAGCCTCCGGCCCGCCCGGCCATTGCCTTTGACTGGTACCGCGCTTTTATCCAAGCCCTGCTGGACGGCGGACATTACACCTGGTTTGCCAAGTTGATTGTGGCTGGCGAACTGTTGGTCGGGGCAGCGCTCATCTTGGGTGCGTTCGTAGGTATTGCCGCGTTCTTTGGCGCTTTCATGAACTGGAACTTCATGATGGCCGGCACCGCTAGCATCAACCCAGTTTTGTTCACCCTTTCTATCTTTCTTATCCTGGCCTGGAAGACGGCGGGATGGTGGGGACTAGACCGCTGGTTGCTGCCCTTGTTGGGCACACCCTGGCGTCCTGGGCGGGTATTTTCCGGGGGCGGCTCGACGACTGCGCCCGGCGCAGGGACGCCGTGAAGTTGTAGGCCACGCGCTTGCCTTAAAACACCATGAAAGAGCCCTTGGGGGTTAGAGCCCCAAGGGCTTCATGTTTGGGTGGGTGAAGACGGGTTGTTACCCAGCCAGGAAAAACCCCACCGCTACCAGGACCGGCGTCACCAGGTTGAGGACAACGTTCAGGCCCAGGTAGGGTATGAGTTGGGGTAGTTCGTTGGCATGGCGCAGCACCCCCCGGATCACGCGCGGCAGCAAGATGGCGGCTAGCAGGCCCAGCAGACTGGGGGTGGGGAGCACGCCCCCGATTACCCCCGCTACGATGGAGAGATACGCCAGCCCCAGAAAGAGGGCGTAAATGTAGGCACTGCGTTGGCGTCCTACCACGATCGGGAAATGATGACGCCCCACACTGCGATCGGCCTCCACATCCGGGAATTGGTTCAGCAGAAGCAGGTTGTTGACCAGGAAGAACGGTACCAGCGAGGCGACCACAACGGTGGCCGAAAGCTCGCCACCCAGAGCCAAGTGCGTGCCAATGACCATCAGTGGGCCGAAGCCCAGTCCTGGGGCAATCAGGCACAGGGCTGGCAGGCGTGTGATCAGTGGGGTGTAGGTTACAATGACCAGAATGCCCAGCAGGCCGATCCAAGCCAGCGTCCATCCGCGCAAGGTCACAAAATAGGCACCGATCAGACCCAACCCAAGCAGGCTGATCAGACCAATCCACAATGCCGCCGGAGCCAGGGCTGGCTGCTGTGGCAGAGTGCCGCTCCCGCCACTGAAGGGGGTGCGCTGAGTGCGCTGATCGAGTCCGGTTTTGAAATCCACGTACTCATTGAGGGCATTGACGCTGATATGGGCGGCCAAGGCGGCTATCAGCACCAGTGCCATTTGCCACCAAGCGGCCAGGTGGCCGGTTTGCCAGTAGGCCGTGCCTATCCCCAAAAGTACACACGCCGGGGTCAGTAGCAGGAAAGGAACACGCATAGGGCCAAGCAGAGCTTTCAATGAAGTCATCGTGTGCTTCTCCATCATCGAAAGATTGAGCAAAGGGCTTGCTGGCGCTATCTGTTTGTCAGCAGGTGCGCCTCTATTATCGTGAGAGACGGGCACAGCGTCAAGCGTGCCATGGGTGAGCTGTTATGACGTGACCGTCTGAGAGACCTGAGGTGCTTCGGCCGACTGCGGGAGCGGCATAGTAGCCCGCAGGAAACCCGCAAAGAGCAGTACAGCGCCGAGGAATTCGCTGATGTAAAGGGCGCCAGGAATGCCCATGCGGCTGAAGGTGCCGCCAAACGCAGGCAACAGGGCGCCGATGGCAATCAATACGTTACCAATGGTGCGATGAAGCAGCACCCGCTTGCGCCAGAAGAGCCAGGCCGAGTAGGCCGCGCCGCCCACTAGCAATACCGTTCCGTAGAGGTTGAAGAAAGGTGTCAGCGTACGCACGCCGGGGGTGACGATGGCGCGCCCGCTTAACTCGCTAGCGGTGTGCAGCCCGCCCGACATCAGCGCTGGGTCAAGTTCGGCACTGAAGACACGTATTGCACCGTAAATAGAGCCTATGAGTAAGATTGCCATCAACATATGGGCCACCCCACGGCGGCGGATCAGCAGATAAGCCGTACCCTGCCCTAACCAGGCGGCCACCAGCATTGCCCCAAACAGGTACCACAGACGAAAGATCAGCGGGTTCCAACCAAAGGCTCCGTAGTACCCCTCACAGAACCCACCGATAGCGTAGAAGAGCATGCCAATCCCCCATAACAAATGATGGGGCCCTCGTTTACGCATGAAGCGCCACAAGACCAGCAGAGCAAAGAGCAGGCTCACTGCGCTGGAAAGAAACGGTAACACAGTGGTGACGAAATTCATGTTGGCCTCCAATAAAACAAGATGGGGTTACAACCATCCCAGCACCACGGCCAGGCCAACTCCTAGCAAGATCAGGATGGCGAGGCCGATCAGAACGAGGAAGATGGGGATGGCTCTTTCCCAAAAGCGAGGATAGGTGTGGCGTGAGGTTGGGCGTTGAGTAAAACGATGAAGTGGGGTCTTCACAGTCTCCATTATGGCATAGGCGGATTAAGCAGAGATGAAATTCGGATAACATGGGCATTCAAAAGAGGAAATTCCATGACTCTAGGCGTGGCGAATTAGGTGAGAAAGGTTCAAAGACATAAGTGGGATGGTTGGGATCATATTACCCACCGATATGACTCTCGTCCCCGAGGACGTAGACGAATATCTCGGGGCATAGAACATAATACCCAGAGGAACAACTTTTCTTACCACCTCTGTAATTTTTGCGTTTATCCGCTTTGCCCGGATTTATGTTTGTGCTATAAAAGGATTAAACACATGTCCTCCCATCGCTTGATTCTTCCCTACAAAAGCGGCTGGTACACCGTCCTCCTGCCCACCTTGATTTGCCTGGGCGTGTGGGGCGGTTTGGTTGTCGGCGTTCCGGCGCTAATGGGCTGGGACATGCCCAACTGGTTGGGAACGCTGCTCTGCTTGGGTGGTTTCATCCCTGGGCTGGTTATCGCCGTGGTGACCTACCCGTTTCTCCTACGTCTGGCTGAACGGGGGCGTGGCGAACTCATGCTGGAAGGCAATCGCCTTCGCTGGCGTATAGGGCTGCGCTGGCGGGAGGTGGACTTCGGCCAGCCATATGAAGCTCAAATCTCTGCCGGTCTCAGCGGCCAGGGCGAGTACAACGCCCGTGTTTCTTTTTCGCCCGGCGGGGAGATAATTCACCTGCGCGAGGCACGCCGCGAGGAGGTACTGCGCCTATTTCCGGCGCCTTACTTTGTGGATACACTTGCCGTGCTGCCAGCAGAAGGAGCCTGGGGTTTTGAGCTCTCTGCCGCGGAACCTGTTGCCGTTGCCTTCTTCTCCACCTTGTTGGAATGCCTGTGGCGTACCCGCCATAACAACCGACGCTTCCGCCTGTACCAGAAATTCCCCTGGGAGCGCCGCCCTAACCCGGCCTTTCGCCACATCCGCATCTTTGACCCGAGCAAAGCGGAAGAACGGGCTTTTGTGGAAGGTTTGAGAACACAGGTTATCAGTTCGCTGGATTATCTCGAACTCACGCCAGACTATCTCATGGGCTGGCTCTATCGTTCGCCGGACAACCCTTTCAGTCAGATAGAAGGGTATGCAGTCATGCCACTAGGCTTTATCACCGCGGAGGCCGGCCTCAAGCGCCTGACCGTGTATGGTAAGGGGCAGGACAGTATGCCTCTGCAATTGACCTTTGGTTGGTACGAGCCGGCAGATGAAAAGTACGAGGAGGCCGAATTCCTGCTCCGCTTCGTTCAGGCGATGCAGGAAGTACAATGACATCTAGGGGACTGGGTGAGGTGGATTGCCATCTTGTCAGAGGGGTTGGCGTACCGGACAACAGGGTACTCGCGAGCAGTGGAGCGAGGATGAACGTTCGTAGAGGGCGATGAAACCGCCCACAGCATAAATGGAGTATCTTCTTCATATCCAACCATGGCTCACCTCCTCCCCAACCTAGAGTTGGACAGCATGCGTTGGATGAGCATGGGACAAGCCACGCCCACATGCCCGTTCCATTTGGCTCGGATGCCCTTTGAGGTGTGGCGCCGGGGCGAGCCCGTAGCTTTGGTCAGGGGTGTTGAATGGTAAAATAAAATAATCATCGCTTACACCTTGCGTCGTAAGGGCATTGGCATTGAGATAGACCCGTCTTATTGTGCATTGGCGCTCAAGCGCCTGCGCCTCGAAGCCCACATAGACAACCCGATCCTGCTATAATGATTATCTTTGGTAATTAACAACCCGGGAGGCTGCGATGGAAACATATCCCATCCCCATGGTACCGGGCCCGGTACGGGTGCCGCCTGAGGTTTTGGCTGCGCTGCAAGTGGATTACGGCTCGGGCGATCTGGAACGCGAGTTTCTTGACTTGTACAACCAGACTGAGGCGAACCTACAGCAGTTATGTGCTACTCGCAATCGGATTGTCATCCAGACCGGCGAGGGGATGCTGGCGCTGTGGGGGGCGCTCAAAAGCACCTTGCGTCCGGGGGAGCGGGTGTTGGCGTTGGCTACCGGCGTCTTTGGCTATGGTATTGCCGAGATGGCGCAAGCCCTCGGTGCTGAGGTCAAGATCCTCGGCTTGCCTTACGATGCGACTCTGAGCAACTGGGAAGAGATCGAGGCGGCCATCCTTGAATTCAAACCCAAGATGATCACTGCCGTGCACTGCGAGACCCCTTCGGGCACGCTCAATCCCCTGGCAGAGGTAGGACGCTTGAAGGCCAAATACGGTGTGCCGCTGTTTTACGTGGATGCGGTCTCCAGCATTGGGGGGACACCAGTTGAGGTGGATGCCTGGGGTATTGACTTGGCACTGGGTGGCTCGCAGAAGGTGCTCTCCGCACCGCCAATGATGGCTTTTGTGGCCGTGAGCGAAACCGCGTGGGAGGTCATTGAGCAGGTGGATTATGTAGGTTACGATGCACTGAAGCCCTTCCGTCATGCTCAGGCGCGTTTTGAGTTCCCCTACACGCCCAACTGGCACGGCGTGGCGACCCTTAAGGTCGCGTCGGATCTTCTCTTGCAAGAAGGGTTGACCAACGTATTTGCCCGCCACGAGCAGGTAGCGGCTTACTGCCGCCAACGCTTGCGAGCTATGGGGTTGCGCTTGCTACCGCGCCCGGATGCTGTGCCTTCTCCAACCGTGACAGCGGTGTACGTTCCTGAGGGTATCTCTTGGTCGGAGCTAGACACGCGCTTCCGTCAGCATGGGCTGGTGGTGGGCGGTTCTTATGGGCCACTGGCGGGCAAGGTTTTCCGGCTGGGGCACATGGGCAGCCAGGCGGACATGGCTTTGGTTACCCAGGCGCTAGATGTCATTGAGCATGTGGTGCGCGCCCTTTAGGAAGGCGGGCTGTTCTTCTGCCAGTGCTCCAACAGTATGGGTAGCTCACTCAGGCGTTCCAGGGCGGCATCGGGCTGGACAGGTTCAGGCAGGGTGGTGGGGACCGTTGAGCCGGCGTGGCGGGTGAGCCAGATGCCCCGCATTCCAACCCGCTGCGCACCCCACACATCTGCCCAAAGCAGGTCACCCACCATGACCGCTTGAGAAGCCCGGACCCCAAAACCATGTAGGGCATGGGTGAAGATGGCCGGGTGGGGCTTGCGCCAGCCCACCTCCGCCGAGATGATGATATGTTCCAGATAAGGCCGTAGCCTGGCCTTATCTACAAGGCGGTGGACATCGGCAGCGTCACCAGCGTTGGAGATCAGCCCCATGCGGTAACCGTGTTGATGCAGGGCCTCCAGAGTGGGTTGAGCCTCTGCCTCGGGTTGCCAGCGCGCCTCTGTGGGAGCATAAAACGCTGTCAGCGCCTCCGTCAGGTCTGCGGGTGCAGGTTCGGGGTAGCCGTAGGTGCGCAGAAATTCGCGCAGGAGGGTGGTGGTAGGAGTCTCAATCAGGCTCTGGTCGCGCCGGAAGTAGTACTCTTGCAGCCGGTGTAAGAAGAGAGGGGCTAGGGCAGCCGCATCCAGGGCGTAGCCGCGCGCATGGAGGGTCTCCAACATGGCCCGCGTGCCCTCGGCCAGCGCTTCGTTCAGGTCGCCCTCAAAGAAGATGAGTGTGTGCCCCAGATCGAAGAAGATGACCTTAATGTCTCCTGCTGTCTTGACCAAGGTTGTACCCTAGTAACCCCATTGTCCCTGATAGCGGTTGAGCAACACGCCACCGCTTAGGTAGCGGCGCAGGTTCTCGGCAAACAATTCCACGGCTCGCTGCATGTAGTGGCGGCTGACTCCGGCGATGTGAGGGGTGATAATCACGTTGGGCAGTTTCCAGAAAGGGCTCTCGGCGGGTAGCGGTTCTTCTGGAAAGACATCTAGTGCGGCGCCTGCGATGCGCCGTTCTTGCAAGGCCTGGAGCAGGGCGGCGCTATCTACCACGCCGCCCCGGCTGACATCTATCAGATAGGCGGTGCGCTTCATGGCCGCCAGGGCCTCAGCGTTGATGATTCCGCGCGTGGCTGGCGTGAGCGGCAGGCAGATCACCACAAAGTCGCAGCCGCGCAGCATGGACGACAAGGCTTGGATGGGGTAGAGGCGAGTGAAAAGGTCACCGGTGGGGTCACCTAAGCCCGGTCGAGTGTAGCCTTCGTCCTCCGGGTGCATCACGTCGCGCTTAGTTGCCAGCAGGGTCACACCAAACGGGCGTAGCAAACGGGCGATCTCGCGCCCCACACTGCCATAACCGACAATGCCCACGGTGCTCTCGCGCAATTCCAACGGTGCCAGGCGCTCCCAACGGTCACCGGGCCATTCGGCGCGGTGCTGCAGGTTAAACACCTCTGGCAGGTGATGCCCCAGGGCCAGCATCATCAGCAGGGCGTGTTCGGCTACCTGAGAAGCGGCGGCACCGCTCAGTGTGGTGATTTGCACCGCAGGGTTTTGCAGAAGTGGGGCGTTGAGGAGGTGGTCAATGCCGGCGTAGTGAATCTGGACCCAACGCAGGCGGGGAGCCTGCTCGGGTCTGGGCAGGACAGAGTCGGTGTAGAGGATCTCCGCTTGGGCCCACACCTCGGGAGGAATCTCATCTGGGTGACGCGCCGGGTGCACGCTCAGGCGTAGGCGCGGCGAGATCTCACGCAGAATCGTCACCAGAGGTTCGGGGAAGGCTACCGTGATGAGCACATGAATGGGGGTTGTTGCCATGCAGATCCTCCAGATTTCGACTGGGATCAGCGGATGTAAATCCCCTGAGGATCCAGTTCCTCACGCAGGATGCGCAATTCTGCGGCGGTAGGAGGGTCAGTGGTGCGCAGGTTGGCTGCCACCCGGAGCGGCCACCCGGTATTGGCCCGGACCTGCTCTACCGTCACGCCGGGGTGGAGGGCGGTCAGGATCAGTTCACCGTTCTCATCCGGCTCCAGGATGCCCAGGTCGGTTACCACAGCCTGAGGACCGCTGCCGCGCACACCGCTGGCGAGGCGTTCGGCGCGTCCATTCAGAAAACCGGCCGAGGTGCAGAAATCCACCCGTTCTGGGAAGCGACGCTTCTGATGAGGGGTGATAATGTAACAACGGTTGGCCCAGGCAGCGATCTCCATCGAGCCTCCCGAGCCGGGCAAGCGCACCTTGGGGTGAAAATAATCCCCGATGACGGTGGCGTTGATATTGCCAAAACGATCAATCTGTGCTCCCCCAAGAAAGCCCACGTCAATCAAACCGCGTTGCAAGTAGAGGCTGAAGATGTCGTACATACTGCACACCGAAGCGGCGCCACTGACCAAGGTGGGATCCCCAATTGAGAGCGGCAGGCGCGAGGGGCGGGCACCAATAACCCCGGCTTCATACACTAACACCAGATTGGGTGCGTGGGTGCGCTGAGCCAGGTTGCAGGCCAGGTTGGGCAGCCCCACCCCTACGAAAACTACATCATGGTCGCGCAAGAGGCGCGCAGCATTGATTGTCATCAATTCCGCGGCGGTGTAGGTATTCATCTCAGTAGTCTCCGTAGTTAATCGGCGCCGACCAACGCGGTTTCACGGCCAAGCGGTGATGGGTCTCTTCACCCAATTTGTGCCAATATTCCCAGCGATCCTTGACCCCAAAGACCCATTCCTCCAGCCAGGCTTGCACGGCTTCGCGCGACTCGCTCAGTTTGTCCCAAGCCAAGTAGAAGGCGTTATCGCGGTCGTAGTAACCCTGGGTGTAGGAGGGATGGGCGCAGTAGGGCACGTGACATACCGCGTCCACGACAAATTCGGGGATTAGCGTGCGGTTGGGGTCGGAGCGAATGACTTCCTCTTCCACAATCTCCTCGGCAGTGAGGATGACGTGGCGGGCGGCAAAAGCGGCTTCTTTCTGCTCCCCAATGATGCCCCAAATGTGGGCGTTGCCGCGACGGTCAGCGCGCTGAACGTGAATAATGGCCACATCCGGGTTGAGGGGAGGCACCACGACCACCTCGCGCCCGGTGTAAGGGTCTTGCAGACGGCGATAATTAGGATTGACCCGTTCTAAGTCGCCCGCCGCGGTGGGGTTCATGGGCATAAACGGCAGCCCGGCGGCGCCGGCTTGCAAGCGCGAGATCATGCCAAAGTGGGAGTACTCCTCCCATTCCAGTCGCCCGGCTTCGATCTCGGCGCGCACGATGCGCAGTGAACCGATGCCGGGGTTGCCCATGTAAGAAAAGATAAGTTTGCGCGCGCAGCCGGCGGCAATCATCTGTTCATAAATCAGGTCGGGAGTGGCGCGGGCCAAGACAAGATTGCGTCGCTCCTGACGGATTATCTCGTGGGCGGCGGCAAAGGGAATCAAGTGGGTAAAGCCAGCGGCATAGACGCAATCGCCATCATGTACAAATTCGGCAATGGCTTCAGCGAGGGAACAGCGTTTGTCGGGGGACATGACCAATTGACCGGACGTCCTTTCTGCAGGTTGGGGTGGGGGCTGTCACCGCAGACAGCCCCCACGTGATCTTAGCTTAGAGCCGGCGGATGAGTGTGCGCGATTGCTCGTGCATGTAGAGTTGCAGATAGTGCACACCGCCGGCGTTCTTACCGGTAGAGCCAGAACCCTTCCACCCGCCGAAGGGCTGGAAGCCGGGCCAGGCGCCGGTGGTCGCGCCCTGCGGGCGGTTGGCGTACACCACGCCCGCTTCGATGTGCTCAAAGAACCATTGGGCCTCTTCTTCCGTGCCGTAAAAACCGGCGGTGAGGCCGTAATCCACGTCATTAGCCAGACGCATGGCCTCTTCCAGCGATTCGACCTTCGCGATGGTGCTGATGGGTAGGAACATCTCGTATTTCCACAGGCGGTGATCCAGCGGCACATCTGCCACCAGGGTGGGGGCGCAGAAGTAACCTTTGGCATATTCACCCTCGGTGAGCACCTTGCCGCCGGTCAGAATGGTGCCGACCTGGCTCAGTTCCTCGCAGAAGGCCTGGTAATCAGCGTAGGATTTGCGGTTAATCACCGGGCCAAGGAAGTTTTTGCGCTCGGTCGGGTCACCGATGCTTAACTTGTTGGTCAGTTCCACTAGGCGATTGACTAACTGATCATACACCGGGGCCTCGATGTAGATGCGCGAGCAGGCCGAGCATTTCTGTCCCTGCAACCCAAAGGCTGAGCGCACAATCCCCGCTGCTGCATCTTCCAGGTTGGCGTGGCGGCTGACGATGGCCGGGTTCTTGCCGCCCATTTCGAGGATGGTCGGGCGTGGCCAGCGCCCCTGGGCAAATGAACGGTAGATGTGCATACCCACGTCGTATGAGCCAGTGAAGGTAATGCCATCCACCTCGGGGCTGTCGATTAGAGCCTGGCCGAGCGTGCTACCGGGGCCGGTGACGTAGTTGATCACCCCATCGGGCAGGCCGGCATCGCGCAAGCACTCGGCGATCAGGCGCACGCTCCATGGGGTATCACTGGCGGGCTTCATCACCACGGTGTTGCCGGTGACCAGTGCCGCCGCGGCAGGCCCACCGGTCAACGCGCAGGGGAAGTTAAAGGGACTGATGACCAGCCACACGCCATAGGGGCGCAGCACTGAAAGGTTGCGCGCCTCGAACCCGACCAGGGGGTCACGTCCCATCTCGACGATAAAGCCGTTATTGGCTTCCATGCGATCACAGGCATAGCGGAAAAGATCCGCTGTCTCAGCCACGTCGCCGAGGGCTTCCATGCGGTTCTTGCCTACTTCCAGCGAGACGACGGCGGCGATCTCATAGATGCGCTGGTCAATCAGATCGGCGGCCTTGCGAATCAGGGCGACGCGATCTTGCCACGCCATGCGGCTCCAAACCGGGAAAGCGCGGCGGGCCGCCGCTAACGCGGCCCGTGCATCGTCCGCCGTGCCTTGTTGAAAGACTCCCAGCACCATATCGGTATTGGCGGGGTTACGGTCTTCGAATTTCTTGGCGGCAAAAACCTCTTTGCCGTCAATGATCATGCCGTGTTCTTGCCCCAGTTTGGCCTTGACGCGTGCCAGAGCATCTTCGAAGCGGGTGTGCAGTTCTTCAGGGGGATTGAACATCGTGGCATAGGTCAACTTAAAGGTGCTTTCGGCGGTCATAAACTAACGCCCTCCTTTTGTGAGACAGGGAAAATTTGGGGTGTGCCTGAACCGCTCAGGCAGTATTAAGTATAGTCAGGGCGGGTAGGCAAGTCAAAGCCAGGGTGTCAGGCAGTTGGCAGGACGTTTATCCTGATTAGCCGGTCTTCGGGAGGGGTGGATGAGCGGTGTTATAATCAAAAATGTGTCAAGATTCTGGCGCTTTTTAGGGCTGGTTCTGCTGATAGGTGGTGTGGGACTGGGGACAGTATGGATGGTCCCGGGCGTACGTGAGCGGGTGGTGTGGCACTTGGAAGCCTGGCGGGTGCAGGTGCGCTATGCTCTCAAACCCCCGCAAGAAGCCGTGTTCGTACCCGAATCCACGTTGCCCACCATGCCTTTAGTTTCCAGTCCCACTGCTCTGCCGCCCACGGCAACCCCGTCACATCCTATTGATGAGGCAGTCAATTCCCACCCCACCGCCACCCCCACCGTTCTGCCCACGCCAACCCCTACTCCCCTGCCGCCGGAAGCGTATATCAGTGGTGGGCGCTATTACGATCAGCATGGGCTGTGGAATTACTGTGCCCCGGCGACCCTGGCGATAGCGCTTTCCTATTGGGGCTGGCAAGGTGATCGCACTGACATCGGCCGGGTGGTCAAGCCGTTTGAAAAAGATAAAAACGTCATGCCGTATGAACTGGCCGACTATGTTGAGAAATATACCGGCCTGCGCGCTTTGGTGCGGGCGGGAGGCACACTAGATCTACTCAAGGGTTTGGTGGCAGCCGGTTTCCCTGTGATGATCGAAAAGGGAGTCTATTTGCGCGATTACAACGGTCGGCTGGGCTGGATGGGACACTACACCGTGGTCAGCGGGTATCAGGATGCTACCCAGCGTTTCATCACCCAAGATGCCTACTTCTCGCCCGATTATCTGGTTACGTATGATGACTTGCTCTGGCAATGGCGCTCCTTCAATTACGTGTTTCTGGTGGTTTACCCGCCGGAGCGAGAGGCCGAGGTGCTGGCAGTTTTAGGTCCTTACGCCGATGTGACGGAGTCCTACCGCCGGGCCATGCAGGTTGCCTCCTATGAGGCCAGCGCCCTGAGCGGTCTGGAGCAGTTTTTTGCGCTTTTCAATTATGGCACCAGCCTGGTCAACTTACAGGACTATGCCGGCGCGGCGCATGCCTACGATCAGGCCTTCACCCTGATGGCCAATCTGCCAGAGGATAAACGTCCTTGGCGCATCATGTGGTACCAGACCGGCCCTTACTTTGCCTACTATTATACTGGGCGTTACTGGGATGTCATCCGACTGGCGGACACCACCATCGGTGCGGCAGATCAGCCGTATATCGAGGAATCGTTTATCTGGCGGGCACGGGCGCGTCTGGCGTTGGGGGATACAGCAGGGGCGGCCGAAGACGTGCGCACGGCCCTGGAATATCACCCCGGCTTCATCCCAGCTGTGGAAATGGCCCAAGCCATGCATCTTCAACCCTGAGGAAAGGGAGATTATGCTGCGCATCCTGCACTTTGCCGATGCTCATATTGATATCGCCAATCGAGGGCGTCAAGACCCACAAACGGGCTTGCCAATCCGCGTGCTGGATTTTCTGGGATCCCTGGATACTATTGTCGAGACCGCCATTCGTGAACAGGTAGACCTGGTGTTGTTTGCTGGCGATGCTTATAAAGATCGAACGCCGGTTCCCACGTTCCAGCGCGAGTGGGGCAAGCGGATGATGCGCCTTTCACGGGCCGGCATTCCCACGCTGTTGCTAGTGGGCAACCACGATATCTCGCCGGCGCTGGGACGTGCACATACCCTCCAAGAATTTGAGACGCTCGAAGTGCCCAACGTACGCGTGCTGGGGCGCTTGGCTTTGCTCGGGCCTGCCGATGTGTGGGGCTTGCCGTTGCAGGTGCTGGCCATCCCCTGGATTTCCCGCTCCACGCTGATGGGCCTGGAGGAATTGAGCGGTAGCCAGCCAGAACGGATCTACGAGCGTTTGCAGGAGGTGCTGATCTCGGTGGTAGAGCAGTTGCTCGAACGGGCGGATCCCACCTTGCCTCTCATCCTAACCGCGCATGCTTCGGTGGAGGGGGCGGTTTACGGAGGCGAGCGGCTGATCATGCTGGGGCACGATTTTGTTATCCCGCGTGGGTTGTTGTTGCATCCCAAGGTGGATTACGTGGCCTTGGGGCACATCCACAAGCATCAGGATCTGAATCCGGGGGGCTATCCGGCGGTAGTGTACGCGGGTTCGATTGAACGCGTGGATTTTGGGGAGGCCGCGGATGAAAAGGGTTTTGTGCTGGTGGAGGTGGAGCGTGGAGCCACCCGTTACACTTGGCGCCCGTTACCGGGGCGTCCAATTGTGGATAAAAGAGTGGACCTAAGTGAACTGGAAAGAGAGGGGGGTGAGAAGCCCCTGCCCAGCGTAGTGATGGAGACCATTCGCCGGCACTTGCCTGCACCTCAGGCCCTCGAGGGGGCCATTGTGCGCCTGGTGCTGGAATACCCGCGCGCCTGGGAGGCACTGATTGACGAGGCAGCGCTGCGCAAGTGGCTAGAACCCGCCCTGGAAGTGCATTTGGTACGTCGCCCACGCGCAGAGATGCGCCTGCGCCTAGCCGGGGATGCAACCATCGCGCAACGCACGCCGCTCGAACTGCTGGAGGTGTATTGGAAGTCGCTTTCACTCCCGCCGGATGAAATTCAAGCCCTGCAAGATCTGGCGCGGCAGGTGCTGGCCCAGGCGGAAGGCGAATTGATTTAGCAGGAGCCCATTTTTAGATATTGTCAAGCGCAATGGATGATAGTAACCGTATTTTGGAAGTTCTCGTCATTTTTCTGCTGATCCTTCTGAATGGCTTCTTTGCGATGTCGGAGATGGCTCTGGTTTCCGTGCGCAAGGTGCGTTTGCAACAGCAAGCCGAAGAAGGGGAGAGAGGGGCGCAAACCGCCTTGGAACTGACCGAATCGCCCAATCGCTTTCTCTCCACCATTCAGGTAGGGATCACGCTGATCGGTATCTTGGCGGGTGCGCTGGGTGGGGCCACCCTGTCCGGCGATTTGGCGCGCTGGCTGACACAGTGGCCGGCGCTGGCACCCTACAGCCAGGCCCTCGCGTTAGCCCTGGTGGTGCTGGCAACTACCTACTTCTCGCTGGTGCTGGGAGAACTCATCCCCAAGCGCCTGGCCCTCTACTACCCGGAGCAGATCGCCACGGTGGTCTCCCGGCCCATGCTGGCGCTCTCACGACTCACCGCACCCGTAGTCAGCCTGTTGAGCGCTTCTACCGAGGTGGGATTGCGTCTGTTGGGAGTGCACCCTTCGAAAGAGCCGGAATTCACTGAGGAGGATATTCGCGGGCTGATTGAACAGGGCACCCAGGAGGGCATTTTTGAGAGCAGCGAGCAACGTATGGTGGAAGGCGTGTTTCGGCTAGGGGATCGCACCGTAGATGCCATTATGACCCCACGCACCGAGATCGAGTGGATTGACCTAGAGGAAAGCCCCCAGGAGATTCTCGAACAAGTGCTCCGTAGCCGTCACACTCGCTTTCCAGTGGCACAGGGTGACTTGGATAGTGTGCTAGGGGTGATCTCAGCGCGAGATGTGCTGGCCCAATCGTTGCGCGGCGGAGACTTCAACCTTTCCCCCTGGATTCAACCCCCGCTCTTTGTTCCCGACAGCATGAGCGTGCTGAAGGTCCTTGAAGCCCTTAAGAGCGCCGGGGTTTCCATTGCCCTGGTGATTGACGAATATGGCGGCGTGCTGGGCATGGTAACCCATTATGATCTGTTTAAGGCCATTGTCGGTGAACTGGGGGAGGCGGATGAGAGCGGAGAGCCTCTGTGGGTGCAGCGCGAAGATGGTTCCTGGCTGATGGATGGGCTACTGCCCATTGATGAGTTTAAGGAACTTCTGGATCTGGAAACCCTCCCCGACGAGGAGCGGGTGGGTTACCAGACCCTGGCAGGGTTTATCCTGAGTCAGTTGGGGGTCATTCCGGTTGTCGGGCAGGTGTTGGAGTGGGACGGCCTGCGTTTTGAGGTGGTGGACATGGATGGACGACGCATTGATAAGGTGCTGGTCTCGCGTATTTCACCTTCCGTGCAGGGGGAAGTATGATCCCGGTGCGTCTACGTTTGCAGGGGTTTTTATCATATCGCCAGCCTCAGGAAGTGGATTTCACCTTGTTCGATATGGCCTGTATTAGCGGGCATAATGGGGCCGGCAAGTCCTCGCTGTTGGATGCCATCACCTGGGCGCTGTTTGGTGTAGCCCGCGCCAAAAGTCAAGACGATGTGATCCACGATCAGTTAGACCGCGCCGAAGTGGTGCTGGATTTTCAGTACGAGGAGCACCTTTACCGTGTTCAGCGTGCGCGCCTACGCGGTAAGTCCACCCTGCTGGAGTTCTTTGTCCGCGCTGAGGATGGTACCTGGCGGCCGCTCACTGAAAGCAAGATCAAGGACACCGAGGCACGGATTCAGCGCCTCTTGCGCATGGATTATGAGGCGTTTGTCAATGCCTCCTTCTTCCTCCAGGGAAAGGCGGATCAATTCACGGTCAAAAGTCCCGGTGAACGCAAAGCGATTCTGATGAGCATTCTGGGGCTGGATGTGTGGGATGAGTTTAAAGAAGCCGCTGCTGCCCGCCGGCGAGAAGCGGAGCAGGAAGGAGCACAAATCGAGGGGCAGATTCAGGAGATCGAACGTGAATTAGCCGAAGAGAAAGAACGCAAAGCTGCCCTGGCGGCCCTAGAAGCCCAACTCCAGCAGGCCGAAGCCCTGCGCCGTGCCCGTGAGGAAGTACTGGTTTCGGCGCAAAAGGTGGCTGCCGCGCTAGCCGAGCAGCAACGTATGGTTGAAACGCTCCGTGAACAATGGCAAAAGGCTCGCCAGGCGCTGGAGAACCACTTGGCGCTGGTGGCCGAACGCAAAGCCCAGTGGGAAGCGGCGCAAGGTCTCTTAACCCAAGCGGCAGAAATTGAAGCTGCTTACGCAGCGTGGCAGGTGGCGCGCCAAGACCTGGAAACTTGGGAAAACCTGGCCGCGCGCTTTCACCATTTAGAAGCCCAGCGCCAGGCCTTGCGCCAGGCCATCGCTATCGAGCAAACGCGTCTGGAAAGTGAATATCAAACCCTAGAACAGCAGGAGCGCGAGATTCGCCGCCTGCAAGTTTTGCTCCCAACTTTGGAAGCCAATTTGGCGGCCCAGCGTCAGAAGCTGGATGCGCTGGAAGCGCACTTGGCACAGCGCGGAGCACTGCAACGCCAAAAAGAGGCTTACACCCAGGAAAAAGCCGAACTTGAAGCCGAGAACAAACTGCTCACCGTGCAGATGAATGAGATCAAAGTACGCATTGAGACCTTACAAGCAGTGAGCGGGGCCACCTGTCCCTTGTGTGGCCAGCCTCTATCCCCCGCCGAGCGCCAGCGCCTGATCCAGAACCTCCAACAGGAGGGTAAAGCCATGGGAGACCGTTTCCGCGCCAACAAATCCCGCCTTCAGGTCCTGAGCGGGGAGATACAGGCGCTGGATGTGCAAATACGTGAGTTAGATCAGGTCGAACAACGGGTTAAAGCCGTCACCGCACAAGTTGCCCAAGAAGAAGAACGTTTGGACTTGGTGCGTCGCCAGATCCAGGACTGGCAGACCACTGCGGCGCCGCGTTTGACCGAGGTAGCCCTTGCTTTGAAGGAAGGGCGTTTTGCCATTGAAGCGCGCGAGGCGCTGGCTGCTCTGGATGCCCAGTGCCGTGAGTTGGGGTATGACCCGGCAGAGCATGAAGCCGCCCGTCAGCGCGAACAGGCTCTGCGGGCCAGCGAAGAGGTATTGCGCAACCTGGAAAAAGCGCGCGCTGAGGTCAGCAGCCTGGAACGCGAGATCGCCAACCTGGACGCGCAACGCGAGGAGCGCGAACGCGAGGTAGCCGCCTTGGAAACCCAATATCGTGAAGCCGAAGCCCGTTATCGGCGCGACGCTGCCGAGTTACCCGACCTGGATGCATTGGAGCGCGAAGTGCGCGACCTCAAGCTGCGTGAGAATCAACTGCGGGATGAGGTGGGAGCTGCCCGGCAGAAAGTTCAGGTGCTTTCTCAACTCAAAAAACGGCTGGATGATCTACGGGTGCGCCGCGATGAGGTCAGGCGTATGATTGCCCGTTTGAAGACCCTTGAACGTGCGTTTAGCAAGGACGGCGTACCGGCTTTGCTCATCGAGCAGGCACTGCCGGAGATCGAAGCCCAGGCCAATGAATTGCTCGATCGCCTCAGCAATGGCACAATGTCGGTCTCCTTCGAGACGCAGGCGGAGTATAAGACCAAGGTGGGCGAGAAGAAAGAGACCCTGGATATCATCATCCGGGACGGGACGGGGACGCGGCCCTATGAGATGTTCTCGGGGGGCGAGGCATTTCGCATTAACTTTGCCATCCGCCTGGCACTGGCGCGGGTGCTGGCCATGCGGGCGGGGGCGCGTTTGCAGACGCTGGTCATTGATGAGGGGTTTGGTAGCCAGGATGCAGAAGGCCGTCAGCGCTTGGTTGAAGCTCTCTCCCTTGTACGCAATGATTTTGCCAAAATCCTGGTGATCACCCATCTGGATGAACTTAAAGATGCTTTCCCCGCGCGTCTGGAGGTCGAGAAAACCCCAAGCGGATCACAGATTCGATTATGGATGACATAAATCGCCTTCCTTGGCGGGTTGGTGTGCAGCAACGTGTGCTTCCCACCTATCGCGCGCCGTTCTTCGCTACCTTGGCGCGGGTTTGTGGTGGTGGGTTAGGCCTGTTTGCCGGGCAGCCCCGCCCCCAGGAAGCCATCGAGAGCGCCCGCCAGGTCGAGGGGGTGACCCTCTTTTCCGCACGCAATGTTCATCTTTTCAGCGGTCCGCTGTATCTCTGTTGGCAGCGCGGGTTGCGCGCCTGGTTAGAAGACTGGCAACCCCAGGTCCTGATCGTCGAGGCCAATCCGCGTTACTTGAGCACCCCCATGGCGATACGCTGGATGAGGCATCGGGGTGGGGTGGTGATTGGCTGGGGGCTGGGCGCCCCTCAAGGCCAGGCGTTACCCTTATTGGTCAACATGCGCCGTGCCTGGCGGCGGCGCTTCCTGGCGCAGTTTGACGCTCTGATTGCCTACAGTCGGCGCGGTGCTGCGGAATATGCTGCTTTAGGGTTTGACCCGACGCGCATCGTTGTGGCGCCTAATGCCGCCACCCCACGGCCGGCCGGTTCGCCGCCGACGCGCCCCCTCGAGTACCGCGATGGGCGTCCGACAGTACTCTTTGTCGGACGTCTACAGGCGCGCAAACGAGTGGATGTGCTCATACGGGCGTGTGCTGACTTACCGCCTCGGCTTCAGCCGCGCTTGCTCATCGTGGGCGAGGGACCGGCACGCCCCGCGCTGGAGGCATTGGCTCGAGAAGTGTACCCACGGACCGAGTTTTTGGGGGCGCGACAGGGTGAGACCCTCCGCCCGATCTTTGAGCAGGCCGATCTCTTTGTCCTGCCGGGGACAGGCGGGTTGGCTGTGCAGCAGGCCATGGCGCATGCCCTGCCGGTGATCGTTGCTGCCGGAGATGGCACCCAGGAAGATCTCGTGCGCCCGACCAACGGCTGGCGTGTGCCCTCCGATGATCTGCCGGCGCTAACCGCTGTCCTAGCCGAGGCCCTGGCTGATCCGCAGCGGTTACGGAAGATGGGGGCCGAATCCTTCCGCGTTGTGAATGAAGAAATTAACTTAGAGACCATGGTGACTGCCTTTGCCCGGGCCATCCACCTAGCCTGGGCTTACCGCCATGGGGCGAGGGGAACGCCATGCACCTGATGCTCATTGCCGATGGCCGTAGTCCGATCACCCGCGCTTGGCTGAGGATGTTGCGTCCATTGGGATGGCGCCTAACACTGGTGTCCACTTATCCTTGCTCCGCGCCCGCCGAGGTAGAGCACTTTGAGGTGCTGCCGGTAGCATTTGGCGCCGCCGGCGGGGTTTCACCGACTGGCCAGGGGCGTGCCGCCTTCCGCAAACACTTGCGCCAACCGTTGCAAAGGCTACGCTACTGGCTAGGCCCACTAACGTTGGGAGTATATGCGCCGCGCCTGCGCCAACTGGTGCACCGCTTGCAGCCGGAAGTCATCCACGCCCTGCGCATTCCCTACGAAGGGATGCTGGCTACTTATGCCCCTCCAGAAGCGCCGCTGGTGCTCTCCATTTGGGGCAATGACCTGACCCTGCACGCGCGCGGCTCTCCCTGGATGGCGCGCCTGACCCGGCGTGCCCTGCGCCGGGCGGCGGCGCTCATGACCGATTGTCGCCGGGATCGTGATCTGGCCTACTGGTGGGGATTTGATTCAGGCAAGCCGTCCCTAGTGGTGCCGGGCAATGGCGGGTTGGATCTGGAGCGCCTGCCGACCCTGCGTACCCGGCTGGGGGAGCCCTGGGCGACGCGTCTGGAGGGTGACGAAGCACGCTGGGTACTCAATCCCCGTGGCATCCGCCAGTACGTGCTAAGCGATGTGTTTTTCCAGGTCATTCCGCTCGTGCGTGAGCGCTTGCCTGAGGTGCGTTTCCTGTGCCCAGGTATGGCTGGCCAACCCCAGGCCGAAACGTGGGTGCGCCGCCTGCGCCTGGATGAGACGGTAGTGCTCTTGCCCACTTTGCCGCAGGGTCAACTGTGGGATCTCTTCGCGCGGGCGCCGGTGATGATCTCGCTGGCAACGCACGATGGAACCCCGAATACTCTGTTGGAGGCCATGGCGTGGGGCTGCTTCCCGGTTCTGGGAGATCTGCAGAGTCTGCGGGAATGGGTGACGCCGGGGGTCAACGGCCTGCTGGTGGATTGGCGCCGCCCGCAAAGCATTGCCGAGGCCCTTGTCCTGGCGCTGGAAATGCCAGACCTGCGCCAGCACGCCGCTGAGATCAACCGGGCATTGATTCGCGAGCGTGCTGAGGTAAATCAAGTGCGCCGTCAGATGCAAGAATTTTTCCCTCAATTCTGCGATTCCGGTTAGAATCACCCTCGTTCCCATCTTTATTTATATGGGTCTCATTAAGAGGTTTTCATGGGCGAAGAAGGACGTGAACGATCGCGCTGGCGTGGGGTCGCTGTGGGCGCCGCGGTGGGTGATGCATTGGGCATGCCATTGGAATTTGGGCTTGCTTCCCATCCGCGTGCGCTAATTCGGTCCATGCGCCCTGGGCGGCTGCCCGCCGGGCACTTTACCGATGACACCGAATTGGCCTTAGCCGTGGCGGCCACCTTGCTGGAACGTGGCTACCTGGATCCGGATGACCTGGCCCAACGCTTTGCCGAGTGGTATTGTAGTGAGCCCCCTGATGTGGGCGTGCACACGCAGGCGGTGCTCAGTCGCTTGGCGGCAGGCGAGTCCTGGGAAGAAGCTGCCGAAGCCGTTTTTCGCGAACGCCCCGAGAGCGCAGGCAATGGGGCTTTGATGCGCTCTTGGCCGGTGGCGCTGGCCTTCTGGCGCGATCTGGAGGCCCTGCGCCAAGCCAGTGTCCTTCAGTGCCGGGTCACCCACCGCCATGCCGAATGTGTGGCGGCGTGCGTGTTTCTCAATACGCTGCTGGCGCGACTCGTTGCCGGTGCCAACCTGGAAGCCGCCCTGGAGACGGCTTTTGTACAGGCGTCCCCCTTGCCGGCGGGGCTGGCGCATGCTATCCGCTTGGCGCCACGACGGCGACGCGAAGAACTGCGCAACACCGGATGGGTGCGTCACACGTTGGAAACAGCGGTGTGGAGCCTGTTCAATAGCCATACCTTTGAAGAAGCTCTCATCCAGGCGGTCAACTTGGGGGCAGATGCCGATACCGCCGGTGCTGTCACTGGCGCCCTGGCCGGTGCCCTCTATGGCGTGGAGGCCATCCCCGAGGAATGGCGCACGGCCTTGCACGGCGAATACCCGCTCAAAAGCGGGCACAATTGGGGGTGGCAGGATTTGGTTAACCTGGCCGACCGCCTGGCCATGTTGCAGGCGCAACCCTAACCCCTTATTTTAAGATAAAACGGATATAATAAATCGCGTAACCCCGTGCAGCGGGGCTTGCGTCTTATGGTCGGTGACGGTTTGCGGTGGAGGTAGGGCATGGGACGGTGGTGGGTGATCGGGATTTTGGTGAGTGTCTGGTGGGGGGTGCTAAGCGGCAGCGTCACCGCGCAAAGCGGGGGAGGAACCACGCTCTACCTCCCGCTAATTGGCAAGGGCTTGGCTTTACCACCTGAAGACGAGGCGGCGCAACGTCTTCAAGTGCCCCCTGGGTTTGCCATCCGCATTTTCGCCGAGGGTCTTCCCACCCGCCCGCGCTTCATGGCGTTTGGGCCGGATGGCTGGCTTTACATCAGCCTGATGAACAGCGGCCAGATCGCCCGTTTGCCCGACCGCAATGGCGATGGGCGTGCCGACGCCACCGAGATTGTTGCCAGCGGGTTATACCTGCCCCATGGTCTGGAATGGCACGCCGGGTGGCTTTATGTTGCTGAGGGAGATCGTATCGAGCGCCTGCGCGATGGGGATGGCGATGGGCGTTTGGAAACGCGCGAACAGGTGACCGATAACATTCCACCACCCGTGGGGCATGCCAGCCGCACCCTGCACTTTGGCCCGGATGAAAAACTCTATGTCAGTGTGGGTTCCAGTTGTAACGTGTGCGAGGAAGAGGATCCGCGTCGGGCGGCCATCCTGCGC
The DNA here is from genome assembly GCF_938028735.1 of uncultured Thermanaerothrix sp. Classification (GTDB taxonomy): domain Bacteria; phylum Chloroflexota; class Anaerolineae; order Anaerolineales; family Anaerolineaceae; genus Thermanaerothrix. The sequence continues at coordinate 31,546 of NZ_CALIMF010000011.1, read as the reverse complement.
TTTAACCCGGATGGTACCATCCCCGACGACAATCCTTTTGCCACCGACCCCGACTCGCGGCGTCACCCACTGTGGGCGTGGGGGTTGCGTAACAGCGTGGATTTTCTGTGGACGCCTGACGGCGTGTTATGGGCTGACCATAACGGCAGCGATGGGCTGGGTGATGACCTGCCCCCGGAAGAAATCGTCATCCCGGTGCAGCGTGGGGCCTGGCACGGCTGGCCTTATTGCTACACACCCGATGTGGGAGCGGTGAGCGGGCCAGAAGTGCGCGATGAACGCTTGGCGTTACCGAGCGGCCTTGATTGCGCTCAGGCTGTTGCAGCACGCTTCACCGCCCCCGCCCACAGTGCCCCCCTGGGCACGACCCTGGGTGAGGGCGCGCTCTTTCCGCCCGCTTACCGCCAGAGCCTGTATGTGGCCTACCATGGCTCCTGGAACACCACTTCAGCCAATATCCGCGATTGTAAGGTAGAACGCATCTTGCTGGACGCAGCTGGGCAACCCATTGCCGCTGAGCCGTTTGTGACTGGCTTCCGAGCACCCGGCAAGCCCTGTGGGGATGCCGCAACTTATGGCCGCCCGGCCGATGTTATCTTTGGGCCCGAGGGCGCCATGTATGTCTCCGATGATAAAGGCATGCGCGTCTACCGCGTCATTCCCGTGCCCTGAACAGCCTCTCACGGGCAGGGTTGCAGGGTGGCTTGCAGTTCATCCCACGCCCACGCCGGCAAAGGGACGATAAAGGTGAGCTCCCAACCCGTGGCGCGACGGTAGAAGACGAATCCGCTTGCTACAGCATCTTGCCCGCTGAGGTGTAGCCCTTCCCAATCCAACGCCAAATCCTCAAAGACGACCAAGGCTTTGGCGGGGCTCTCGCCGTACTGGGGATTGTAGCCGTGGCAAGTGGGGCGACGGATCGCCAACGCAGGGGTCACGGCAGCTACCACCTCCTCACTATTGTTATACCCCGGCGGCCGGGCTCCGACGGCGAACGGTACGAACGCCGCTCCTTCGGTGCCGATCAGGTCACTCAGCCGCTCAGGGTGATTGGCCTCCAGGGCGTAGCGCAGAGCACGTACCACCGATATTAAATCGCCCCGTTCCAAGGTGCCGGCAGTTGGGGGTGGCGCAAACTGGGGTGTTCGCGTTGGGGCTGGTCGCCACAAGGTAGGGCTTGAGGTGGGCGAAGGTATAGCCGTCGGGGTTGGCGGAAGGGTGGTCGGGCTGGCAAGGGGGGAAATGGGGGTGGCAACTGTACACCCAACCCCTAAAAGCACCCAGAGTAGGGTCAGAAACAAATGACGCACACCCCTATTGTACTCAGTTTCCGCTTGGGACACCCAATGCTTGGCGGTACCAGGTGAGAATCTCTTCTCGTTTCGGCACCCGTCCAGCACAAACCACCTTTTCATTCACCACCAGAGCTGGGGTGAACAGCACCGGATACTGCTCTATTGCCAACAGGTCTTCGATGTGCTCAAAGCGCACGTTTAGACTAGGCTGTTCTTGGAGCAATTGCTCCAACGCGCCTCGCGCCGCGCGCTCGAGAGCGTAACATTTAGCGCATCCCGGTCCTAAGACTTTCACATCCAGCATCAGCATACCCTTTCCGTGGTTCCTTAGGCAAGGCAATGTTAGTCCGATTCATCCCCCGCCGCGAGGACGACCGCCGTGTAATCTACACCCAAGCGTGAGGTCAACTCGTCAGCAATGGTTGCGAGGTAAGGCCTGAGTGCGGCTAGGGCTTCTTCGCGCGCTCGGATGCTGGGGTGCTGAAAAACCCGCTGTTTGAGATCGTTGAAGAATTGCACCTCGGCGCGCGCGAGGGTTTCACCCTCTTCCTGGCGGCGCACCAGATCGGCGTAAAGGGTATACAGGCGGCGTTCGAGATCAACGGCCTCGTGATCGGCTTCATAGCGTGCCACAGCCTCATGATAGGCCTGCACCAGCGGGTGCTGACGTAGGCTTTCCCCAAGTGCTCGTGCGGTAGCGGTTAATTCTGGACTTAACATTTTCTCGTCTCTCCTCTCCGATGCGCTTAGCGGCCACATGCACATCCACTGCGGCGGGCGTTGCGGGCGAACGGCAACCCCAGCGCTGCACTAATCTCCTGATCCACAGCGGTAAACAGTCGCACCAGCTCGGCCTCGGCCTGGCGGTAGGTCTGCATGAGCGGAAGGGCGTTCATTTCTGCTTGTAACGTTTCCAGCGCCTGTTGGTGCGCTAGAAAATCGCCCTCGGCCCATTGTAGGGCGCGATTGTGTTCACGGATTTGAGCCGCTAGACGCTGTACCGAAGCATCGTTCACCGCCGCTTGGTAAGCCTGTATAAACGCCCGATACGCCTCTGTCTCCTGGATCAATGTGGCCAGAGCGTGCACCTGGGCTTGAATCACGGTATCACTGACGGGAATCACTTCAGGGGTTTTATCCATGGTCAACGAACCTTTACTCCTAGGACTTTCTTATTCTAAAGAATGAATACAATTTTAGATGATCCTGCTCTTGTTGTCCAGTGCGGAATGTCACTTTTTGTAGGGGACATTGAGAATGGCTCGGCATTACAACTTGTGGTTCTCGGGAGCGGAGCTGGCGCGCAGGAGCTCGACCCCCTGCAATAATATCCCGACTTGGTTAAACCCCAACCACACCAAGAAAATGGTAAAGCCAATTGCGGCCAGTGTGGTCAAGCGGGGAAGGTTTGCCTCCAGCCATCGCAGGCGTTCCAGCAGGCGTGCGGTTGTCTCCTGGTATTGCCCAACCACAGCCCGCGCGTCCTGCAGGCTTTCGCGGATGTGCTGAATATCTTCTTGCATACGTTGGATCTCGGTCTCAATCCGCCCTAGGTTGCTGCCCGTCTGTTCCAGACTTGTCTCCATGGTGGCAAATGAGGCGTTCAGTCCATCCAGGCTGGTGGCCACTTCTCCCAGGGCTTGGTGCAAAGGTGTCTCCGGTTTGTAGGGTGGGCCGGGGAAGAAAGGGATCGAGGTCACCGCAGCCAGCATGCTTTCTAGCACCTGTGCGCTGACCTGGGCCGCCCGCAATGAGGTTTGAGCGGCCTGTACCGTAATGGGCAAACCGCGTCCGCTCAGCGCTACCAGTGCATCCAACATCTTGACCGTGTCCCCCAGAGAGGTGACCAGCGTGGTAAAGGCCTCTTCCAGGCGGGCAACACTATTATCGGCCAGGTCTAAGGACTGTGCTACCACCGTCAACCCCTGGGAAGTGGTTTCCAACGCACCGATTGCCAGCCCCACGCTCGAGGTCAGCGCACGGGTCAATGGCGGGCGCATCCACCACACCCCTGTTACCCCAACCAGGCTGATTAATACGCCCAGAATGGCCGTGCTGACCAGCATTAATCCGGTAGCGCGACGAGATATTTGGCGCATTGTTAACCTCCCATACTCGATCTACTTCCCTGGGCTATGGAACGGTGAGGATGGCCCGGCCACCCAAGGGGAAAAGGCGTAACAGTTCACTATGGGATGGCGAAACAGCCGTGATGCCTAAGGCAAGCGCCTGGGCTTGAATAGGCAGCGTCATTTCCTGCGCAATAGCGACCGCCGCGGGCACTTGGGTCAGAGGCAGGCCGAAAGCCAGCGTGCAGTGGGGCACCCAAGCACCCACGCGATAGTGGCCCCACAGGCCCCGCGCGTAAGGCTGGAAGCGAGTCTGAAACTCACTATGAAAAGCGAGCAAGGCTGGCGTGACTGTGACCCCTAAAAAGACCGTCGCCTCAGCGTTGAGGAAAATGCCCAGGCTCGAAAACGTCATTGTAAAAGGCGATTGTTGTTGGGCTAGCACCTCGAGTGCGGCGCTGGCGCCCTCAAGGTCAAGCGTTTCACTAACGCCTAGCGATACATGGGGGCGGTAGCCACTCTCACGCATGGAGGCACTTACCCAGGCATCTGCCAGCCGATCCCACACCTGGCGGATGATGACCTCGGTAGCCGGGTCCAAGTAAAGTTCAACCGCGAAGCTCATCCCGCTTCATACCGCTCGCCCTCTCATCGCTTTTGCTGCGCGTTCTCCACCGCAAAGCGCTGGCTGAAATTTTACCCATTGTATCTCAATTGTAGCCGAAAAGCGTGACCATTGGTGAGCGGTAGGGGGATTTTCAGCGTGAGTGGGGACTTTATCCCCCAGGCACACTACTGCGGAAGATCTTATACTCATCTGGCACGGGATTGCCGCCTTCCCACATTACATAGCGGAAGTCATCCGGGGAGGTGTTGCCTTCGGAGTTGATCAGTAGTACCTGCGAGTCTGGGCCAAGGCCGAGGAACTCGCGCAACTCCCGTGCACCGGGGTATTCCATGATGAAGAGCAGCGCTCCCAGCGTCACCGCGCCAGATTCGCCGGAGATGATCATTGGGTCGCCACGCAGGGGAACCCCGTAGACCCGCATGCCCTTGGCGGCCACGTAATCGGGGCACATGGCGAAGACATCCGCAATGTGCTGCAGCACTTGCCAAGCCAGCGGATTGGGCTCGCCGCAGGCCAAGCCGGCCATAATCGTATCTAACTCGCCCTCGAACTTATGCGGCTGACCATCTCCTATTTTTGCCGAAAGATAAAGGCAAGCAGCTTTGGTCGGTTCCACTACCACCGAAAGCGGGCGCTCGGCCCCAAACAGGTTGGCGTAATAACCCAACGTTGCCGCTGCTAAAGAGCCTACGCCAGCCTGGACGAAAACATGCGTGGGCTTGCTCAATCCCTGCGCAGCCAGTTGCTCCTGGGCTTCGCTGAGCATGGTGGTGTAACCCTGCATAACCCACTTAGGAATATCCTCGTAGCCTTCCCAGGCAGTGTCGGAGATGACGACCCAGCCATAGCGCTGGGCATCCTCATTGACCTGGTGCACGGCATCGTCGTAGGTGCCGTCAATGACCACCACCTTGGCGCCAGTCTGCTCGATCGCCTGAATGCGTTGCTGCGAAGTTAGTTTATGCACGTAGATGACCGCCTTAAAGCCCATTTGGGCCGCCGACCAGGCTACACCCCGTCCATGGTTACCATCGGTTGCTGCGGCAAAGGTAATCTCCCCCAAGCGCTCGCGCAGAGCGCCGCTGGTTAGTTCAGTGAAAGAGAGTTCACGGTCGGTAATGCCCAAGCGTTGACGTACCCATTGATAGATCGCGTAAGAACCGCCGAGCACCTTGAACGAGCGCAGATTCAGGCGCTGCGACTCATCCTTGACCCAAATGCCCCCCAGACCGAGCCGCGCAGCCAGATTAGGCAGTCCCACCAACGGGCTCATGCGGTAACCCGGCAATTGGCGATGAAAACGCCGTGCCCGCCAGGGCACATCGGACGGAATCAATGCCTGCACCACCTGTGGATCAAAATCACCACGGGCGCGCGCATTGATCACCCATTCAATTGGTTTTTCAGTGCCCATAAACCACCTCGCTTAATTGTCTGACAAATTTTCTAAAAGTATAACCCCAAACTCTGTTGTGGGATAGGGAGAGGATTCGCCTTTGTGGAGCTTTTGAGTAATCCGTTACCGGCGAGGCGGAATAGGAGGCCCTAGAGTGGCAAAGCCATTCCAACCGTTCCCCAATGCTTCCACGGGTGAGCGTTATATTGCGGTGAATTAAAAAGAGGTGGTGAACTCAGAGGGCAGCGCGGTTTCCACTGGGGGGAGACGTTGGATCTGCATGAGGATGGCAGGCAGCAGGCGAATCTTGCGCCAAGTGGAGGTGTGGGCGCGGCGGGTGTGCACTTGGTAGCCGATTCGCTCGATCTCGTCTAGAATGGCGGCATACAGCAACGCCGCGGCACCCACGGCGGGACGAGCGCGCGGGTGCAAAAGACGGATTCCGGGTAGCGCCCGGCGATATAAATCACGTGCACGGGCGATCTCAAACTGCATCAATGCAACGAAACGGGCATCCAACACGCCATTCAAGATGTCCTCGCGCTGGAGGCCAAATCGCACCAAGTCTTCTTGGGGTAGGTAAAGCCGCCCCCGGCGTGCGTCTTCTCCTATATCGCGTAGGATATTAGTTAGTTGTAACGCGATTCCTAGTTCAATCGCGAAAGGGGCGGCTTGCTCAAAAGTGGCACCCGGCGCGAGACCGATGATGGGGATGGCCAGAAGGCCCACCGTTGAGGCGACGCGGTAACAATACAGCCGTAGGTCTTCCCAGGAGGGGTATTGGCAGTAAGCCAGATCCATGGCCACCCCATCAATCAACGCCTGTTCGTAACGTCGGTCCACCCCATACGTGCGGCGTACCACGCCCCAGGCCAACAGCAAGGGATTAGGTTGTTCTTCGGGCTCCAGCGCTACCTGCGCCCGCCAGCGTTCCAGGTCATCCAGGCTGGCACATTGCGAGTCCACTAGGTCGTCGGTGGCTCGGCAGAAGGCGTACAAAGCGTGGATGGCCTGCCGCTCTTGGCGCGGCAACAACGCGGTGGCAAAGTGAAAAGTCCGCGAGTGTGATTTGATGACCGCTTCGGTCAGTGCAAACGCTTCAGCCAAGCGCATAGGAGCAGGCGGGTGAGAGGGAGGAGGCTGGCTCATGGTGCAATCCTAATCAATGGGAGGCTGGGGTAAGAATCAGTTTTTCAACTACTTTCGCGGAAGACACCACGCCCGGTAGGCCGGCGCCAGGATGGGTGCCAGCGCCTACGAAGTAGAGATTAGAGAATTCCTCGGATTGATTGTGGGGCCGGAACCAAGCCGATTGGGTCAAAATCGGTTCCACTGAGAAGGCAGAGCCAAGATAACTGTTGAGCACATCGCGGAAGTGGAGCGGGTCGATATAGTGCTCTACCACCAGGTTCTCGCGCAGGCCGGGCAGGTAGTTTTCCTCCAGGAATTCCAGGATGCGGTTTTTATAAGGTTCGGCGGTGCGTTCCCAATCCACCTGGCCGCCCAGATGTGGCACGGGGGAAAGGACGTAGAAGGCCTCATGTCCTTCTGGAGCCAGCGAAGGATCGGTGAGGGTCGGCATGTGTAGGTAGAGTGAGAAATCTTCGGCCAGCACCTTGCGACGGAAGATGTCATCCAACAGGCCCTTGTAGCGCGGGCCTAAAATGATGTTATGGTGCGCCAAGCGGCTATCCAAGTAGCGCCGTCGGGTGCCAAAGTAGATTACGAACAGCGACATGCTGTAGCGCATCTTTTCGATACGGCGGTTGGTGTATTTGCGCCGGTAAGCCTCGGGGATGAGATGGCGATAAGTAAACGCCACATCGGCATTGGAAATCACAATATCCGCCGCCTGGGTAGTGCCGTCCTTTAGCCGTACTCCACGCACCCGTCGCCGCGGTTCGTCCACCAAGATTTGATCCACCTCCGCATTAAGCACCAATTGTCCGCCCAGTTCTTCAAACAGGCGCACCAGCGCGTTTACTAGCGCCCCCGTGCCGCCCATGGCGAAGTAAACACCCCACTCACGTTCTAGGTAATGGATCATGGCGTAGATACTGCTAGAATCATATGGGTTGCCTCCTATCAGGAGAGGGTGGAAGGAGAAGACCTGGCGCAGAAAATCATTTTGCACAAATTGAGAGACATAAGTATAAACACTTAGGTAAGCACGTAGTCGCACCAAGTCCGGGGCAACTTTGAGCATGTCGCTCAGGCGGGTGAAGGGTTTATCGGCCAATTGCAGAAAACCCTTCTCAAAGATAGGGCGGGTGCTTTCCAGAAAGCGCCGATACCCCTCTTTATCGGCTGGATTCCACTTTTCAATTTGGGAAAAGATTAACTCAGACTGGTTGTTATATTCAAACGAGCGCCCCTCGGCGTCAAAAATACGGTAAAACGGATTAACCGGCACAAAGGTCACGTAGTCCTCGCGTTTGCGCCCGGCTAGTTCGAACAACTCATCGAATAAAAACGGCGCCGTAATGACGGTAGGGCCGCCATCAAATTTGAAGCCATCTAATTCATAGACATAAGCCCGCCCGCCAGGTTTATCCCGCTTTTCCAGGATGGTAACCTTAAACCCCCGCGCAGCCAAGCGGATGGCCACTGCCAGCCCCCCAAAGCCCGATCCGATGACAATGACGTTTTTTGACATAGCATCCACCTCCGTGATGTAGTTGCTTAAACTATAGCATAGGCTTAGAGTGCTGCCTGCAGTGCGTAAAGGGTTTGTCGAGTTCCAGCCTAAACCAGGATGGGTTGTCCCAGCAGGTGTGCCACTACCCGTGCCGCACCCAGGATCACTCCCGCCGTAGATTGACCGGGGAAGACAGAATCACCTACCAACCACAGGTTCGGGATACCCGTTTGCGGCCCACGCGCTCGCCAAAGTGAGGTCTGTGGAAACCCTCCCACCATGCCCTGCCAGCGGCGAGTATAAAAGGCAAAGGTGCGGGGGGTGGCCGGTAGGCAAAGGTGAAGCGCCGTTTTTATCCCCGGAAAAACCGCTTCGAGGGCCTCCAACAGGCGCTGGGTATAGACCTCCCGCCGCTGCAAGTAGGCTTCGGGGTCGAGTTGCCACCACGGCGCCACTGCTGTGTGGGTAGAGAGTGTGATCGCGCGCATACCGGCTGGCGCGCGGGTGGGATCTTCAACCGGCGAAATAGAGATAAACACCGAATTACCCTCGCCTAACGGCGCGCTGGGATCAAGAATGACCTGATGATGAGTGGGGACGGTAGATGGCAAGGCCTCGGCGCGCACCCCTACATACAGAGTGAATGCCCCCCAGGTGGGTGAACGTCGCCGTACATCTCGGCGCAAACTGACTGGCATCTCCCCGTTAAGCAGGTGACTCAATGACCATGGGGTCATATTGGCCAGAATAAGATCGGCTTCAAACGTCGCCCCCGCTTTCGTCACCACCGCGACGGCACGCCCCCGCCGCACCACTACAGCCTCAATGGGATGGCGATAGTGTACCTCGCCGCCGTGGGCATGAATCCAGGCTACCAGTGTTTTGGCTAACTCCCCCATTCCACCACGCACATAGCGTACCCCGCGCCGCGGGAGGTCGAGTGCCGCGCTACCGTACAGCGCATTGGCAAATCCCGCCGTTGTTTGGGCGGAGATGAGCAACTGGGCATCGACAAAAGTACGCAGCCGAGGGGAAGCTGAACGGGGTAAGAGATCCGCCACCGACCTGAAAGCCAACGGCGCCATTCCAATAACCGCAGGGGTAACTGTGCCCGCAAGGGCAAGTAAATCGCTAAGATTTAGAGGTGGCCACGGAAAATAGCGCTGAGAGATCGCCCAGGCTACCTCGGCCACACGTTCTTGGGTTTGCCAAAACGGCTCTTCCTTTGCGAAGTAACGCACCCGTTCCTCGCGCCACGCTTCACGCGTTGTCCACTGGTAGATCTGGTGCCCGTCAAGATGAACCACCCATGCGGGGTCCACGTCTTCCACCGGCCAGGTCAGCCCCAGGGTTTGGGCCAGGCGAGTGTGCGGACCGGTGAGATCAAAACCGCCTGCCAATGTTGCTCCAGCATCAAAGCGATAACCGCGGTGAAAAAACGTTCCCGCACAGCCTCCAGGGTAGGTTTGGGCTTCTAATACAATCACCCGCCAGCCTGCCTTAAGGAGCAGCGCTGCTGCCGTCAACCCCCCCATTCCTGCGCCTATAATGAGAACTGTACGCGATTCTTTGGATCGCCTTACTCCCCCTTTCATGGATTGTTCCTCACCTCCGTTCCAACGCCTGCTTCATCGCCCAGCGACGGTAGGCAAACAAAAAACGCAATCCAAGAGGGGCAAAAACCACCCGTGTCCACGCGTGGCGCCAGCCGGTTTTGTAGGTGTAGCTTACCTCTTCCTCGATCAGGGTGTGACCATCGGCCAGAGGAAGGAAAGCGTGCCGGTGTCGCCAAGTCAACAGTGGCCCCTCCACCTGTTCATCGGTAAATCCCCGTTGGGGGTCCACGTCAATATGGCGGGCTTCCCACCTAACTGTCAAAGGCCCCAATTGCAGGCGGAACCGCAAGCGTGATCCTTCGGCCAGCGGCTCGCGCATGAGCACCTCCAACCGCAAAGGGGGCGGGGTGAGCCGTGCTAAGGCCTGCTCTTGCCAGTGGAAATCGGCTACGGCCGCCAATGGCGCTTTCACAATGTAGCGTGTACGAAATTCGGGCATCTTTAGTTCGAGAGACGCTTCAACCTAAGAGACCTTTTCCAGCCCAACGGTCGCCGGCTGCACCAGCGGTTGTACGTGGTAGACAAAACGCCAGACGTAAGTGGTGAGCCACACCAACAGCAAGCCACTAAATACACCCGGTGCCCATGTCCCCAGGTTGGCCAGCAGGAGGCTACCCACGGCTGGAGCGATAATGCGCGTCAGGGCTTCCAATGCGGAGGCAATCCCCAACGTGCCACCGACTTCAACGGGTTGAACCACTTTGCTGATGGCGCTATTAATGACTGTATTGAGCACTCCCCCGCTGAGGGCCGTTGGCGCCAAGATAAGCAAAAGAACTGTCACACTGGGTGCCAATGCCCATCCCAGTAAAGAGAGGGCCATTAGAGCCGTAGAGATTAGAATGAGGGTGCGTTCCTCAAAACGTTGGGTCAGTTTACCAACCACCACCCCTTGGACCAAAACCGAAAGCAACCCCACATAAGCCAAAATGTAGCCCGTCTCACGTGCACCCAAGTTGAAGCGGCGCAGGGCGTAAAGCGAGAAGATGGTTTGGAACATGGAAAATGCCAGTGCAAAGAAAAAGCGAGTATGCAATAAAGGCCCCACCAAGGGCTTGCGCAGGGCCTCCAGCATGGCTTGCAATGTCAGCGGCGGGCGTTCGCGGGCATCCTGACGGGCTTGCAGGGTGAGAGATTCGGGCAACCAAGCCACTACCAGGATGAGGTTCAGCAGGGAGAGGGCAGCCGCACTCAGCGCTGGTACCGCAAAGCCCCACTGCGATAGGAACCCTCCTAAAGCTGGGCCGATGATAAATCCCAGCCCAAAGGCAGCCCCAATTAGCCCCAGGCCACGGGCCCGGCTGCGGGCATCAGTGACATCGCTGATATAGGCCTGGGCAACGCTGATGTTTCCCCCGGTGAAGCCGGCCAGAACACGCGCCAGGAACAGCACTTCTAGTGAGCGCGCCAGGGCCAAAATGATAAACCCGGCTAGGTTGCCGGCGATGCTAATCAGCAGTACTGGTCGCCGCCCTACGCGGTCAGAAAGTCGCCCCAGAATAGGAGTGGCGATGAACTGTGCCGCCGCGTAGATGGCCACCAAAAGGCCCACCTGAAAATCGGTGGCGCCAAAGGTTTCGGCGTAATAGGGTAAGAGCGGCAAAATCAGTCCAAAACCCAGCAAATCAATAAAAACGATCAGGAAAATTGAAAAAAGACGTCGGTTGTTCTGTAACATAGGTCACCTTCAAGAGGTTTTAGGGGTGTGTTCTTGCATCAAACGTTCAATCAGCGTTACTGTTTCAAGGAGGGGAGCCTGCAGATACACAGCGGGAATCGTTTTGGGTAGGCGCAGGCCTTCAAAGGCTTGACCACCCAACACCACCCAAGGCTTGGGATCGGGGAACGCCGCGAGAGCCGTGGGCAGATCCAAGAGATTGAGGGCAATTTCTGGGCGAGTGGCAGAGAAGAGCAACAGGCGCGGCTTGAGCGGCCCCAGTGCCTCGGCCATGCCCTCCAGTTTCAGATCTTGCCCCAAATACTTCACATCCCAACCGCGCCAGCGCAACATTACCACCAGCATGAGCAAACCAATTTGGTGGGTCTCGCCCGGAGCGCAGGCGGCGACAATGATCCCAGGGTGGCGGGGCGGTGCAGAGGCAGCCAACAGGCTCATCAGATGCTGGAGGCAAAATTGGGTAGCAAAATGCTCCACGGCGATCGGTAACTCTCCGCGATGCCAAGCCTCACCAATTTCTACCAGCATGGGTTGCACAACTTCGGTCAGCACTTGGTCAATAGTGTAGAGCGCCGAGGCGCGGCGTAGGACTTCGGCAGCGGCTTCTTCGTCGAAGTGGGTCAGCGCCGCGTAGAGATCGCGCGCTAAATGGTTAGGAGAAATGGGCTGTGCAGTTGGGGAAAAGCGCGTTTGCTCGGCTACTGGATCGCGGCCCATGGAACGTAACTCGTGCCAGTACTCCACCGCCCGCCCAATACTGATCCCGGTGTCCACTTGTTGCTTGAGCCAGCGCAGTAGGTGAAGGTCGTATTCGGAATAAAGACGATAACCCTGGTGACCACGGCGGGGGCGGGGAAGGCCGTAGCGACGTTCCCACGCACGCAGGGTAACCGAGGGCAATCCCACCAAACGTGAGACCGCTTTGATGTTATAGACGGGTGCGTGCGGATCGTGAGATAACTCGGGTTTATCCATCCGGTTTTTATATCGCAATTCTACCTTTATAGACAGTAAATGTAATCAAATCTTATCATGAAACACACCCCTTGTACCTACTTTGTACAAGCCTGCATGCTTATGCCCGGCGTGTCTAACGAGTGGTCCGCGCGGATGTGCTCAATAAGTCACGAATCTTATCTGTCCCCTCTGAAAGGGTTTTGCCCAGGAAAATGCCCGGTACGCGCTGGATTAGATCAGGTTTATTGAGGAAGGCTGCGCCCCCATAGCCAAATAGCGGCGCTGGGCGAAGGCGGGATAACTTCTCCTTCAGGCGGCGCATGGCCAGGGCAGATTCCTCAGAGGTGGCTGTCAGGATGATCAGGGTCGGGCGTTCTTCACGCGCATAGTCTACCAAGTCCTCCAGCGGGATATCCGGCCCCAGATACTCCACGCGATACCCTTCGCTGCGCAACAGGATGGCCAGCATCAGCGCGCCGAGTTCGTGTTGTTCGTAAGGCGCACCGCCAACCAGAATAAAGGGGCTACCCCGCCGCACCGGATAGGTCTGGAACAGGGTCAGTAATTTACCACGCAAAAAAGCGCTAGCAAAATGCTCGGTGGTAATGCGAATATCCCCCCGATACCACGCTTCCCCAATCTGGACTAGGCAGGGGATCAGCACCTGTTCAAACAGAGGGCGCAGAGGGTAACTGCTCATGGCTTCACGCAGAATCTCACTGGCGCGGGCTTCGTCGTGTCGGATCAGGGCTTTGTAAAGTTGCTGGGCATAGATCTCGGGCGCCACCGCCGCGGGCTGAGTAGGCGCTTGGGGCGTGACGGGGATAACTTCAGGCCACAAGCCGTTGCGGATCATCTGACGTAGTTCAGTCACTGCCTCGCTGATGCTCACGCCGTTGTCGGTGCGATCTTTGAGCCAGCGCAAGATGGCTACATCGCGATCAGAGTAAAGGCGGTAACGATTTTCAGAGCGATGGGGGGTGAGCACATCGTGCCGTCGCTCCCAGGCGCGCAGCGTTACCGGACGGACGCCGGTTTGGGCACTTACGGCCTTGATGGTGTACTTGGGTTCGTCGGAAAGTTCTAGTATTGTGGGCATTGCATCTCGCTCCTTTAGCGCCAACCCAATGGATTGTTGTACATAGTTTAGCATATTGTATAAACTTTGTAAAGAGTATTTTGTATAGTTTGGTGGAGAAAAATTCCCGTTGGGTTGTTTTCTCCACTGCGATAGCGGCCTTGGTTACCCACACGACCCACACGTTGTGGGGATCTAAAAAAACGCCTCTGGCCCTGCCACGGGAGAGGGTGACAGGGCCAGGGGGATTCTGCAACGGAATGGATTAGTGGCGCAAGGAGGGTTTAGGCTGATAGCGTGGGAAAAGGAGGCGAACACGAACTTGCCGCCGTCTCAACAGCCAGTAAATCCCGAGCCCAATTTGTCCTACCCCCGCTAGAAGCGTCAGGGTTGGGAAGGTGGCAGCCCAATTTACTCCGTCCCAGGTGTGGGTGGCGGCCATCCAGTGGGGCAGGGTCAATGTGAAAATACCCGTGGCCCATAGGGTGAAGGCGGCGATCTGATCCTCCCCACGGCCTGTACTCTCCCCCTCTGAATTTATAAACATAGGGTGTAGCCTGGGCAGGAGGAAGAGCAAAAAGAGAATGAGAGTGAGGGCAGTGACACCAACAACCGCATCAACCGGCATGGATTTCCCTCGTAGGGCGCGTGAGGTGATCATGTGAATCACGCCAATGACTAAGCCCGCGATCAACACTGTCATCGTATATGAGTAGGCGTTTTTACGCCCGCGGATCAGCAGAAGAACCGCGCGTATTCCCATCAGGCCGATCAGCGTGGTGATGACCACGAACAGGATATACAGCCACTGAAGGCGGGCTAGCGGGGCCATATTAGGCCCAAACCCGGTTGGGTTAATGGCCACACAACTGGTGCCCAGGCCACTGGTCAAGGTGAAAAGGGCGGTTATTCCCATCATGAGAATGGCCAGAAACCGCAAATAGCGCATCCATCTGGGAAATGCTTTCATGCTTATCCTCCTTCTAGAATGACCTTAGGATATCTGCCCTAGCGCAGATTGAGCCCGATGACCAGGCAAAAGGTTGAAAGCAACAGTGACCAAGGGAGTACAGATAGGGGATCTCGCCATTTGCTCCACAACCGTCCCATGCGCTGCCAAAGCAGGAGCATGCCGCTAAGACTGATCACCGCTCCCCCCACGCTCACGCCGAGAATAAAGGGCCCAGCCTGACCTTGGCAGAGGGCTACCAGAGGCAAACCTACAATGGAAAACCCGGCTACCCCATGGGTAAAGGCCACCGCCCCAATACGTAGAGGCGGGTGTACTCTCATGAACCGCGTTATGGCAATCCCCAGCCAGCCAACGAGAACAAAACCTAGATAGACCCAAGTAAACGCCAAGGCGTATTCGGTAACTAATCCTAGCGAGATACTTAGGGGAATCAGCGCCGAGATTAACACCCCAGCAGGATGGCTTAAAACCTCTAACCCCATCAGGATTAACCACAGGCTGGCCACTAAGAGGACGCCAAAGCCGAAGGTGTAGGCCCAGATGGCCAGGGATGTGTTCCCGGGATGCCCTGCCGCGATCTGCCAGGCCGCGATCAGCGCTGTTAGGGTGAGAGGAAGGGTGTAATGGAATTTTGTGCGCATAGGTCAAAGGGCTAGGAGGAGCATGGCAGAAAGCATGTAGAGCGAAGCGTATTTATACAGGCTGAAGTGGATACGCTCGCTGGGTCTAAGCATGACAATCAAGGCCAGGCAAAGCAGCCCGGCTGAAAGGACGATTAACAGGCGCAGGTATCCCCATTCCATGCCCAGCCAAACCCCTGCCAATGTGATGGCAGCCGTTGCCAACAGGCTGGAGATGGAGATGATCAGTCGGGTTGTCCTGAATCCATAGCGTGCCGGGAAGGTCGGAATTTGGGCCGCTTGGTATTCATCGAAGCGCCGCATGGAGAAGGTCATGATGTGCGTTGGAATCCAAAAGAGGACCGCCAGTGCCAGCAGGATCCCTATCCCATCAATGGCTCCTACGCCCAAGGCACGTCCGGCCAGCACCGGCATCCCCCCTGCAATGCCACCCCATAAAATACTCCAACAGGTGCGACGTTTGAGCCACAATGTATACACCACCACATCGAAGAACCAACCGGTAAAAACAATCCAACTGTAGGTGACATTGAGCCTAACTGCCCAGCCTATGCCCAGAATTGAAAGGATGGTGCCCAAAATGAACGTCTCGCGGGGTGAAAGGATGCCGGCTGCCAACGGGCGCCCGCAGGTGCGGCGCATTTTCGCATCAATGTCGCGGTCCCACCACATGTTGAGCACGGTACTCCCGCTGATCGCTAGGAATAGACTGCCCGTTAGGGCCAGCAAGGTGCCCAAGTTAAGAATCGGACAGCGCGCACTCATAAACCCGGCCAACCCAGTGGCTAAAAGCAAGCCGGTCTGTAGCGGTTTAATAAGAGATGCATAGAGTCTGATGCGTTGTTGGATCACCACTCGCCATGAGTGCATGATTGCCTCCACTAACAATATGCTTTAGGGTTCGCGTACACAGCGAAAACCCGTACCGGGCCCGTAGTACACAGGCGTGGCGTTATTGGTGACCCACACACGTAGGTCTGGCGGGTAATTGTCCTTAGAGCCGCCTCGCATGAAGCGGTAATGCATGCCTTGGGTGATGTCGCCCACCCACTGCCACACATTACCTGCCATATCATAAAGTCCGTAGGGGCTGGGGGAATCCAGAGTGACAAAACCATCGTAGGTCTTGCCATTGTAAAACCCAACCGGAGTTGTGCGTGATCCTACGGTGCGCATATCTTCAAAGGGATCGCCGCTGGAATAATAATTGGCGTTGGCGGGCGTCAGTTCCCACCCCCAGGGGTATGGGCGCCCATCTTCGCCCCGCGCGGCTTTTTCCCACTCCAGTCCGCTCGGCAGGCGATACCCGTAATAATGGCAATAGCCCCATGCCCCAAACCAGGAGACATAGGTCATCGGATGGTGGGCATACCCCGCCTTTGGCGTAAAGGCGTTCTCCTGATAAACAAAAGGGGCAGCGGGGTCATTGAGCGGGACAAACCGGTAATCCTGGGCAGGGATTTCCTCCTCGTGTTTTGCCCCATGGAATGGATCCCCTGGATAAAACCCCACCACTTGATCCCCCTGCAAGCGCAGTGTCCCATCGGCCAATGCCTGGTTGAGAAAACGGACATATTGGTCAACGGTGACATCCGTGACCATGATAGCAAAAGCATGCTCGAGGTTAATCGGGGTGTTGAATTGCCCAGATAAGAAGGATCCCGCTGGTACCACCACCCAAGCGTTGGGGTCAACCCCGGTATCGTACATCGGCAAAGGTGTAGCCGCCATTGCCGGCTGACACGCCGTCAACACCAACATCAGCACCAGCGCTATGCCCCAGCATCTCCCAGATGCGTAAAACTCGCTCCATGTCTTCCCCTTCATGCTTTGACCTCCGTTTTCATCACTGGATCTGCTTGCTGGGCTTCGACCGTCCAGCGTCCCTTCGGCCGGAATAGATCGAGTAACCGCCAGATAAGCACCAATGCCAGGATTACCAGCACCCCTCCCAATCCAATATCCACCAACAGCAGAACAGTATTAACCAGCGGCTGCTGGTGGGCTTCGCTGATCACCAAGCGTTTCATTTCGTAAACGGTGACCGCGGCAAATGCCAGGTCGGAGAAGACGATAATTCCCCAACCATATAAGCGACGCCCCCAACCCTTCAGGCCGATAAGATCGCCATAATAGAGCAGGATAATGGTGGCAATAATTGCAGAGAGCACGTGCCAGTGACCGGTCAAAATCAAACGCTCCTCACGCGCCGGCCATTGGCGGAAAATTTCGTCCAGGCGCACTGCCACAAAAATGCCCACCCCGCTGACGGTGAAATTCATGAACACCATCTGCCACAGTGGCCCGAACCGCAAGGGATCATGTAAGAGGGCGCGCAATTTTTGCCCCGCACTGGGTTTGGGGATATCACGGGTACCCTCGCGAATCAACTGATCCCATCCAAAGATCACCAGCATCAGCGCTGCCAACATGGCCGGCGTGGCGCCAACGTAGATGATCATGTGCGCAATGGGTTCCAAGGGCGTGACCACTCCCCAGACCCCCAAATTGAGGACAGCGGTACCTAGGATCATCAACGGCATGGCAATTTTGTGCAAAACCCCCTTAAAGTCTAGCCACCGCCCGATGATCAGGGTCAACATAATCGCGATCAATGCCAGCATGATGTGCAGGTGGCCGATAACGGCGTACTGAAACCCCGTTTTCTCGGGCAGGCGAATGATGTCCTCGGCCAAAAATGTCTGAAATCCGTGGCCGTAATAAGCCCCTGGCACCGCTCCGAACACGGCCGAGATTACCGTGGTCAGCGCTGTGGTAAAGAAAGCCACCCGCTCCAAATCTACACCGCTACGGGTATGGGCGTAGGCCGGATCGCGAACATAATAAGCCTTGTTCCATGGCCACAACCCGATACACAGTAGCCCCCCGGCGAAGAAGATCAGGGTTAGACCGGCAATATACAAGCCATGGAAGGCCCAGTTATGCCCCCAGTAGGCAAACCCCAGGCCAAAAATCATGGCTACGAGATAACCTACTGTGATTAGCAGACGCACGGCAGTGCGATAAAAAGGGGCCATGCGTACTAGTGCTGTGATCAGATAGGTCTCAATCGCGATCACGGCCATGGCAATCGTATGATATAGAATGATGATGCGTCCCTCGCGTTCCGCTGGCACAAGGCGCATACCAAGGGTTTTGACCACCCAATCGCGTACGCCCCATTCCGCCATCGGCCCAGAAAGCAGGCCAAACAAGGCAGTTTCCAGCGCAATCATGGCGATGGCAAGCAGGATCAGCCCTTTAGTAGATGAAAAGAGATAGTCTACACGCTTACGAAATTCATGCATTGCCGTTATCTCCCATCTGCTCTAGCGTTCGGGCGCCGATGAGCCCTATTTGTTATAATAGTCACAAAGTCGGCTAGAATCTTTGACTTAGGTCAAATAGCGTCATATAGGGGTGTAAAAACATAAGTGCCCCAAGGGCACCCTGCCTTTGGGGCACAGGCATTATGCCGGTACAGGGTTACTGACTCGAAGGAACAAAGTAGTCCCATGCCTTGGGCAACGCGAACAGAATCAGCAAGCCCAGGCTGGCCAACGGCGCCAGGGCAAAGAGGGAGAAGCGTCCCAACTGCTGGGCCGTTACCGCAGCCAGAGGAATCCCTACCACCAATTCGGTTGTCGCTGCCACCAAACCGGTCACCCGCACCCACTCACGGGGTTTGTGGATCACGGCGATGGTTACAACTGCCCAGCCTAGCATCGCCACCCAATGCAGACGCTGAACCAACACAAAGATGGGATCACCGTGGGTGATAATGCGGCTAGTGCTTGAAACGCCATTCATCCAGCAGAAGATGTAGGCCATGCCGGTAAAGAGTGCAAGCAGGGTTTGTCGCCAGGTGATCTTACCGACCAGGCGCAAAAACAGAAAATACAACAGTAGGTAAGGCCAAAAGAGCGGGAAGTAGATGGGCGGCAACCCGGCGGCCATGTAGGGCACATTGACAAACCACGACCCCAATAGCGCCAGTACCAGGCCAAGGGTGGTGAGGAAGAAGGCCCAGTTGCGCCGGGTGAAAAAACCGTAGGCGCTCACCGCGAACAGCGCTCCTGCCAGCAAGCCGAAATCGGCCATGGCTGGATGGACATATTTGAGCAGGCTCTCGCACCCGGGTTCGGCCGATTCGGCGCTCATCCCGATGCGATACCACTGCAGGAAGAGCACAATATGCCCGATAATTCCCATAGCGGCGGCGATCAGCGCTAGAATGCCCCCCAATGTTTGACGATTTTTCATCTTCAACCTCCTGTCTAAGGATTAGTATTTCCGCCGGTGTGGCAGGAACAGCCGTTGTAATAAGCTGCATCGTTGTGTGCTGCGACATAGACTACCGTTCCTGGTTCGATGGTGAGGCTACATCCTTTCAGGAAATCGGGTTGCTTTTCCCAGGTCCTCACCTGCACATTGCAAGTCACATAGACCGTACCGCGCCAGACGTCATGACACAGCGGTCCCTCCACCACCTTATCCACTGCAATTTTCTTCCCCCTAATCTCGATCAGAATCGGGGTCGGGGAAGGTCCGGGTGTTGGTGCCGTCGGCAGCACAGCGGTAGGTAATGCTGTCAGATAGGGCGGGGAAGTCGTATCGCGGTGGCAGGGATTACCCTCAGATTGACAGGCTGCCAAACCGAGCCCCATGATCAGGATCACCATCAGAAACCCCAAACCGTGTTTTCGCAGCATAACCCCTCCTTCACACGTGAAGGATAGCACAATGCCTTTCCCAAAGGCTTTAACTAAACGCAAAATCTGAGATAAAATTATTCAAATGAGCCTCGCCGATGTGTTGGCGTCTCACCCTTTTTTTGACTCTTTGTCAGAATATGAGAGGGCCTTTTTGGCTCAGCATGCTCTGCTGCGTATCCTGTCTAAGGAAGAGTACTTAGCAGCCCAGGGTGATCACTGGCCGTACCTCTTCCTTGTTGTTGAAGGGGAGCTCGAAGCCGTAAAGGTCTCTGCCGAGGGACGTTCTCTGATCGTGACGACGTTTGCCCGGGGCGATATTTTTTGGGGACCAGCCTTCTTTGAGACCGACCTGTCCCTTCCCGTCTCTTTAGAAGCCAATCAGCCCACCACAGTCGCCCTTTGGTCACGCTCTTCCCTGGATCCGTTGCTCGCCAAAGGGGGAATTGGATGGGCGTTAGCGCGTTTGATGCTCCAGTATATGTGGCGGGCCAATGTTCTACTGGAGCGCCTGGTGTTTCAGCCGGTAACAGCACGCCTGGCGCGCCTGCTTCTGGATCATTTCCAAAGCACCGCAAGTCCGACCCTCCCACGCACACTAACTCTGGATGACATGGCGGCGCGCATCGGCACCACGCGCGAGGTGGTCTGTCGCACACTTTACGACCTGGCGGATCGCCACATCATTGATGTCACACGCACCGAGCTGGTGTTGATGGATCGTGATAGCCTGGTGAAGTTAGCTGAAGGCACCTAGAGGAAGACTCGTTTGATAGCCCCAATAATAAGCCGTTTGCTGATGGTTTACTCCCACGAGGTTCTGCTTTATGTCTGAACTTCCCGCCTCTGAAATTGTGCCGCTGTGCCTAGAACACAACTTTTGGACCTGGGCTGCTCAGGCGCAGGTTGATCCTATCCCTATCAGCCACGCTAAGGGGGTCTATTTCTGGGATATTTACGGTAAGCGCTACCTGGATTTCAACTCCATGGTCATGTGTGTCAATATCGGCCACGGGGATGAGCGCGTGGTCGAGGCCATGGTACGCCAGGCGCGGGAACTGCCTTTTGCTGGTCCGCATATGGCTACCCGCCCACGCGCGTTGTTGGGCAAGTTGCTGGCCGAAATCACCCCACCCGGCCTGACCAAGTTCCTTTACACCCTGGGCGGGGCCGATGCCAACGAGAACGCCATCAAACTGGCGCGCGGTTACACCGGACGCTGGAAGATCCTAGCGCGTTACCGCTCCTACCATGGCGCCACCTACGGCGCTATTGCGGCCACTGGCGACCCGCGCCGCCTGGCTTGGGAGCCCCTAACCATGCCTGGCGTGGTACATTTCCTCGACCCTTACCGCTACCGCTCCACCTTTCACCGCACCCAACCCGACTTGCCCGAGGCTGAGTTTACCCAGGACTACCTCAACCATCTCGAAGAGGTTATCCAGTACGAAGGCCCACACACCATCGCGGCCATCCTGATCGAGACGATCACCGGCACCAATGGCGTCCTCATCCCGCCGCGGGGTTACCTGGAAGGGGTGCGCGCGTTGTGTGATCGTTACGGTATTTTGCTCATCTGTGATGAGGTGATGAGCGGCTTCGGACGCACGGGGGCTTGGTTCGCTGTGGACCACTATGGCGTGGTGCCTGATCTGATGACCATGGCCAAAGGGCTGACCTCGGGCTATGCCCCGTTAGGGGCCGTGGCGATGAAGCCGGAGATTGCCGCCTATTATAACGAGCGTGTCTATCAAGGTGGCCTCACTTACAACGGCCATCCGATCTCATTGGCAGCGGCGATTGCCACGATTGAAGTGATGAAGGAAGAGCGTCTGGTAGAACGCGCCCGCGCCACCGGTGAGGCGCTGGCCGAAATGCTGGCCGAACTGATGGATCGCCATCCCTCCGTAGGCGAGGTGCGTTCCATTGGTCTCTTTGGAGCCATTGAACTGGTGCGCAACCGCCGGACGCGTGAACCACTGGCTCCTTATAACGGCACCAGCCCCGAGATGGTTGCTTTACGTCGCTTTCTGCTTGAGCGCGGGTTGTTTCTTTACACTCATTGGAACATTGTCCTGATCATCCCGCCCCTCATCATCACCCCGGAGCAATTGGCTGAGGGGTTTGCCATCTTGGACGAAGGGTTGCAGATCACCGATCGCGCTGTAGAGGGGTGAAGCAACTTTGAACCATGTTGGTGCATCTAAGTATAAGGTATCTTCAAATTGGAGCGTAAACATCCAAAAATCATGGAGGTAAGTTAGCATGGAAATCAATCTGGGTGCAGTTGCTTCATCCTCATCCTCCCAAGCCAGTGACGTGGAAAATGTGATCATCCTCGGCGCTGGCCCCGCCGGTTTAACCGCAGCGCTCTACGCCGCGCGGGCCGAATTGTCTCCCCTAGTGCTGACTGGCACCGAGTTGGGCGGGCAAGCCGCGCTGACACATACAATTGAAAACTACCCCGGCTTCCCCCAGGGGGTGGGCGGGATGGAGTTGGGTGAATTGTTCCAGAAACAGGCCGAGCGTTTTGGGGCGCGCCTGGAATTTGAAACTGCCGAGGCCGTAGATCTTTCCCAGCGCCCCTTCCGCGTGCGCACCTACGGCAAGGACTACCAGGCACGCGCGCTCATTATTGCCACCGGTGCCAGCCCTAATCACCTTGAAGTGCCGGGCGAAGCCGAATTCACTGGGCGCGGTGTTTCTTACTGCGCTACTTGCGATGGATGGTTTTTCAAGGATAAAGATGTGATCGTAGTTGGTGGCGGCGATAGCGCTTTGGAAGAGGGCCTTTTCCTCACCCGCTACGCTCGCCAAGTGACCATTGTTCACCGCCGCGACCAGTTGCGCGCTGGGGCGATTCTACAACGCCGTGCCCGTGAAAACCCCAAAATCCGCTTTGTCTGGAATACCGTGGTGCGCGAGATCCGTGGAGACGCTGCGGTGGAGGCCGTGCGCCTGGAAAACGTGCAAAGCGGCGAAACGTGGGAGCAACCCGTTGATGGTGTCTTCATCTTCATCGGGCATAAACCCAACACGGCGCTCTTCCGCGGCCAACTCGACCTGGACGAACAAGGTTACATCAAGACCGATGCGCTGATGCGCACTAGCGTGCCCGGTGTGTTTGCCGCCGGTGAGGTCATGGATCCGCATTTCCGTCAGGTGGTTACCTCTGCCGGCATGGGCGCTGCCGCGGCAATGATGGTGGTGCGCTTCTTGCAAGAGCAAGAGAGATAAGCGACCTTGAACCGCGCCGAGGCGCTTAACAAGACGCAAGAAAAGGCTGCCCATACGTAACATGGGCAGCCTTGGGGGTTGCAACGGCAAGTCTTGTCTTACGGGGCCGGGGTGATGCCGCCCGTTGCCCACCAGACGAACACGCGGAAGGCACTGGGCGCACCGGCCTGTTCGTAGATGGGCTTACCGTCTATAGAGGTACCGGTCTGGCGTACCGGCACCACGAACCATTGCAACACATGCGGCACGGTATCCACCGGGCGGAATGCCGCCGGGACGATATACTTGGTGTCGGTCACATAATCCACCAGGCGGCGCCCTTTGCCCTCGGTCAGATCCTCGATGGTGACGGCGTAGGCCTCGTTATCCCGCAGGGTACCTACGGAGGCCCATTGCAGGGTTACCGTATCGTTGGCGGCGGTAAAGACGGCGCCGTTAGCCGGCAGGAGCAGGTTCGGTGCCGGATAAGGCGGGGGCGGCGTAGGGGTTGGGGTGGGGCCGGGAGTAGGTAGCCGTGCGCACAATGGGATTTGTAACACCTGCCCCTCATACACAATATCGCCGGTCAAGCCGTTGTAGGTTTTGATAGACTCCATGGAAACGTTATAACGGGCAGCGATAATGCTCAAGGTGTCGTTGGCCGTCACCGTATAATCCAGTTTCTGACAGGCGGCTTCAGTGGCTTCTGCCGGGCTGAGAGTGTTGGTTGGCTGAGGAGAGGGGGTGGGGGTAGGCTGGGGAATGAGCAGTTTTTGTCCCACTACCAGGTTGTCACACGCTACTGGCAGGTTGTTCAGCGCGATGATACTCGAGACCGAGACGCCAAAGGTATAGGCTATCGTGATGCAATTATCGCCGCTACGCACAGTGTACTCAAGCGGTGGCAACGGGGTGAATGTTGGCTCCAGGGTGGGGGTGGGGCTGGCTGTGGGGGTCAGGGTAATGGTGGGGGTCACGGTAAGGGTGGGCGTGGCCGTGGGTTCTACCACCCGTCCTGTACTTTGCAGCGCTGCAAAGACTGTACCCGCCCCAATGGCCAGGAGCAGGACCATCAGTCCCAACGCAATCGGGAGAGAAAGCGTAATTTCGGGAAGGCGGGGACCCTGAAGCGGGCTGCCTTTTTTGCTTCCTTCAGGGGTAAAGGTGTGGCCGCACACCAGACAGCGGGTTGCCCCCTCGCTGGTGCGTGCTCCACAGATGGGGCAAACTTTGGTTTTGGTCGTTTCGTCTGGACTCATAGACCTTCATCCTTAAAATATGCCGTAGGGGTTCGCGGCAGGGGGTATTATAACATAGTCGCTTTTTTGACAAGGGCAGCGGGAATTTGGAGCCGGTTCAGACAACTACAACACGTGTCCCGTAGCCTATCTTCTCAATGTCCTCTGGACCGGCCACAGGAGTCGTCCAACGGTAGAGCCAATGCGCTTCAGCGGTGCGCATGTTGATGCAGCCGTGGCTGCGCGGCGTGCCAAAATCAGTGTGCCAGTAGGTGCCATGGAACGCCACCCCGGTGGCTTCGAAAAAGCACGTCCAGGGCACCCCCGGCAGTTCGTAATCCTCTGGGTTGCCGGTCAGGCGGCCCTCGCCCATGTGTTTGGAGGGCATTTTAGAGAAGATGTTGAATTCCCCCTTGGGGGTTTCCCAGGGAATCTGCCCAGGGGGTGAACGGAACAACCCAGAGGAGATTTTAGTTTGGAAAACGGGTGTTTCTCCCTCGTAGCAGGTTAGGGTCTGGCGTGCAATTGAGACCTCAATCCACTTCTGGTGGGGGGGCACGTCGGGGGAGATGGGGGCAAATTCTTCTGGCTTCAGCAAGCGCAGATGTAGCGCTGGGACGTGGTACTCAATCTCCAGCAATTCGTCTTTGAGGCGGTACCAGGGGCTGCCATCTGGTCCTTCGTCAATGCCGACCACCCAATGTGTGGATTCGTAGTAAAGACGATATAATGGTTGCCAGCCCTGGGCACGGGTGTAACGTAGGGCCTGAGTATAGGGCACGGTGACCTCGGCCAGGACAAGGGCGGCCGGCAGTTCTGACGGCACCGGGTGATACTGGATGCGTACGCGTTGGGTATTGGCGCGATGGATATAACCTCCCCACACTCGATACCATACCGGATTATAGGCCGGCCCGGCCTCCGATTCCACCTCGGCATAGATGTTGACCAGTTCGTCGCGGTAGCGCTGGAAGCGGATGCGGCTTTTATCCGAGGGCTGGCTGTACACGCTGACCGAACGCACAGTGACGCGCAGCAGGTCCTCTTGGGTGGCATCGCGAAACGCGCCTTCCGTGGGGCGGAAGGCCAGCGCGCCCAGGCTCAGGCCCATCAGGCGCAGAAACTCGCGGCGCGAAAGGCGCGTGCTCATTTGCAGAGGATTATACCAGCGTGAGGGCTTTCCTTTTGGCACTCCTTTCCGCAATACTGGGGGCGCTGGTCAACTGGCTGGCGCGCGATCTGCTGCGCCGTTCCCAACTACGGGAGATTTTTGGGCTTAATTTTGCCCTCATCTTTGGGATGATGCTGCCCCTGGCTCCCTTTTATTTTAGGCTGGTATGGCAGCCAGAGGCGCTAGGATGGCTGGTCTTGAGCATTGGATTGGATGCAATGGCCAATTATGCCTACTTCCAGGCCTTTGTGGGCCTGGATGCCGTCACTGCCACCACACTCCTAGCCCTTTCGCCTCTGTTCACCCTGCTGATTGCCCTAGGGGTGCCGGGTCAGTCAGCGGGACTTCAGTCATGGCAGGTGGTAGGGGTGGTCGTGTGTACTGGCAGTGTGCTGGCGCTGACACGTGCCCAACCCCAAGTGAATGGAGCGTTGCGGCGTGGCACAAGGCCGATGAAAGCCTGGCTCTACCCCCTGGCTGCGGCAGCACTGTTTGGTGCGAGCCTCTACCCGGTGCGCCTTCTTTTCACCCAGGGCTGGACGAATCCGCCCACGTATTACCTGGTGCGGGCAGGTATCATTGCACTGGTAACGGGGCGCCTGGCGCCTCCTGCTCCTTTCGAATGGGGGTCGGAACGGGTGCGCAGGCTTGCGTTGCGCGCCGCGTTGGTCATTGGGCAGTGGTTGGCGCTTCTGTTTGCCCTGGAAGGAGGCGCCCCGGCTGTTGTCAAGGCGCTGGCCGACACCTCTCCGCTTTTTGTGGTGGGGGTGAGTGCGATCATGGGAGGAGAGAAGCCCACGCGCGCCCAAGTGGTGGCTGCTGGGGGAGTGGTGGCAGGCGTAGCACTTTTGTTGTTGGGGGCGGGCTAAAATGGGTGGCCATTCGCTCATTGCCTCTCTCATCAAGCCAACGAATGCCTTTGCTTGACAGTTCACCATTCTTGGATATACTGACATTGACCTTGCCGACCATTCTCGGCGAGATTGCAACCTCTGGTGAGAGGAGGCCCCGCGCATGCGCGATGACTTGTGGAATGTTCTCACCCTCCTCGCTCTGTTGGCTACATTGGGCGTGGTGCTTGTTTTTGTGTTCATCTTCTTAAATCCCTACACCCCTCTCAACCCGTTTCCTCCTCCCACCTTGCCCCCACGCCTGGAACTCCCCACCAGCACTCCCACTTTGCGCCAATTGCCCCCAACGTGGACGCCCACGCCGCCGCTGGGCGCAGAAATGCCCACCCCACGCCCAACCTCGACTCTTCCGCCAACCTACACGCCTTATTTCATCCCTACTGCCACGCCTACACTAACCCCGACCCGCACGCCAACCATTACCCGGACGCCTACTCTGACCCCAACCGTGACCCCCATTCCAACAGATACGCCGATCCCTCCACCGGAACCGACCGCAACCGAGGGGAGTCCATAATCCTCACCGCACCGCCCTTTCTACCCGACGAAGAGGCGGGAGGGCTTTTCTGCGCATGTGTGGGCGGATGTAAAATCCTTGTGGATGAGAACGGAGAAAGTAAGAGTTAAGCCTATGCCTGCTGAGACCATTACCCCTGAAACCTTTGACCATTTGGTGCGCCTAGCCGCCCTGGAACTGGACGAGGCTCAAGCCGAATACCTGCGTCGTGAACTGAACCGCCAATTAAGCGCCATCCATGAACTGGAAGCCATTCCGTTGGATGACAGTGTGCCAATCACTTCGCACGGCGTGCCTTATCCTCCCGAAATCTGCCCGCCGTTGCGCGAGGACGCCTGGCAGCCCTTCCCGGATGTGGCGGAGATCCTTGACCAGGCCCCGCAAGTTGAGGAAGGGTATGTCGTTGTTCCGGACATTCCCCACACCACACTGGAATGATGAGGCCCCATGGAACTGTGTGACTTATCCGCTCATGAGCTCAGTCTGCTCCTGCGCCAACGGCGCGTTTCGGCAGTGGAGGTTCTAGAATCTTGCTTGCAGCGCATTTCCCAGGTGGATGGCCGTCCCGGCAGTCTTGAACCCGGGGCGCCCCAGCCTGAGGATGCCGAGCGTGTGCACGCCTTCATCACCCTGACCGCTGAGCGCGCTCGTGCCCAGGCTGAAACCGTGGATCGGCGCCTGGCGGCGGGCGAGCCGGTTGGCCTGCTGGCGGGCATTCCCTTCACGGTTAAGGACATCTTCTGCGTCAAGGGGACGCCCTCCACCGCCGGCTCGCGCATCCTGGCTAACTTTGTGGCGCCGTACACGGCGACGCCAGTGGCCCGCTTGGAAGCTGCTGGCGCGCTCATGCTGGGCAAGGTTAATCTGGATGAATTCACCTACGGCTCTTCCAACGAATCCTCGGCTTTTCGCCCTACTCCGCGCAACCCGTGGAAACTAGACCGTGTGCCGGGCGGTTCTTCCGGCGGAAGCACCGCCAGCGTGGCGGCGGGCGAGGCGCCGCTCTCGCTCGGCACCGATACGGCCGGCTCCATTCGCCAGCCAGCGGCCTTCTGCGGCGTGGTAGGGGTCAAGCCCACTTATGGACGCGTCTCGCGTTATGGGCTGATCGCTTTTGGTTCTTCATTGGACTGCCCTGGTCCGATTGCCCGCAATGTGGTGGACGCTGCGCTCATGCTTCAGGTGATCGCCGGCCCAGACCCCCACGATAGCACCGCTGCTAACCTGCCCGTGCCCGATTACCTGGCGGCGCTGGAAGAGGGCGTGAGAGGGTTGCGCATCGGCCTTTCACCGGATTATTTCCGCATCACTTTCCCCGATGCGGTGCGGGGCGAGTATGATCAGCAGCCCATCCCCGGTGAGATTGAAGCGGCGGTCCGCCGTGCTGCTGATATCCTGGCTGATCTAGGGGCCGAGATTGTCGAGAATGTGCCCATGCCCAACACCCGCTATGGCATTCCGGCCTACTTTGTGATTAGCCGGGTGGAGGCCGCCTCGAACCTGCACCGCTATGATGGCGTCAAATACGGCTACCGTACCCCGCAACCCGTGCAGGACCTGCACGAGATGTACCGCAAAACGCGCAATGAGGGGTTTGGACTGCAGCCCAAACTGCGCATTCTAATGGGGATGTATGTCAGTGCTGCCCAGTACAGCGCGCAGTACTACCAACGTGCCCTACGCGTGCGCACGCTCATCCGCCGCGATTTTGAACAGGCGTTTGATCCCCAGGGCAAATACCGCTTGCACGCTCTGCTTACGCCGACTACGCCGACCACAGCGTTCCCCGTGGGCGCCGTGTATGGCGATTCGGTATTGATGCAGTACGCTGACCAACTCACCGTCCCGGCCAATCACGCTGGCATCCCCGGTATCTCCATCCCAGCAGGGTTGGATCATGAGGGGTTGCCCATTGGCATCCAGTTCCTTGGTCCCGATTTCAGTGAGGCGCTGCTGTTGCGCATCGCGCGGGCGTTTGAGCGCGCCACTGAAGAGGCCTCCTGGCGCCGCGCGCGGCCTGAGGTACTGCAGCGCTTGGTAGCGTGACCTTTTTGACGCCTGTTCAGGAACCTCACCATGAGACATCTCTCTCTTTCTCCCACCACCAACAGCGAGCGTAGGCTGGCGGCGCTGGCGCATGCGGCGGTGCTGCTCCCCGGCTGGGGGTTGCTTGTGCCTACGGCGCTATGGGCGGCGCACCCGCGGCGCGGGGATTACCTCTCGTTCCAATCCCTGCAAGCACTCACCTACCAGGTGGCACAGTTGATCGTGTTGGCCGTGTTAGGGGTGGGGTTGGGTGGGCTCTATGCCGGTGGGGCGATACTCCTGTCCCTGCTTTCGGCCTTCGTCTCCCAGGATGTGAGCAGTGGGCTGTTTGTGCTTGCGAACATCTTCTTCTTTGGCAGCCTGGCTGCTGCCTGGGGGCTGCTAACACTGGGTGGGGTAATTGCCGCCATCCTGTGCCTAAGCGGGCAGGATGTGCGCTACCCCCTGCTGGGCGAACGCTTGGAGCGCGCCCTGTTGACCGAGGCTACCTCTGAAATCGCGCCAACGCTTCACCCCGAGCGCGAGGCCAGGTGGATGGCCGCCCTAACCTACGCTGGCGTGCTAATCAACCTCTACGGCTGGCTGATCCCGCTCATCGTGTGGCTGACGCAAAAAGAGCGCTCGGCTCTATTACGCTTTCAGGCCTTGCAATCATTCGTCTATCAGGCCATTGGTAACCTGGTACTGTTCTTCCTTAACCTGATGCTAGCGGCAACCGTGTTCCCGTTGATATTCCTGCTGGCTCTAGTCGAGAGCACCGCCGCTCATTGGGTGCCTTTTTTCCTCGTTCCCTACGGGCTGTTGGTGCTTGGTACTCTGGCCTTTTCCCTTCTTTACACGGTCGTAGGGCTGTGGGCCGGCCTGCGCCTCGCGCAAGGGCATGAGGTGACCTTGCCCGGGCTAGGGCACTGGCTGCGCCGACGTTTGCACATCCCCGCATCTGCATCCGGAGGTTTGCACGCATGACCGACTACGAGGCCATTATCGGCCTGGAGACCCACATCCAACTGAATACTCAGACCAAAATCTTTTGCGCCTGCAAGGCGGATTCGTGGTATGACCCGCCCAACACGAACATCTGCCCGGTGTGCACCGGCCTGCCCGGCGTGCTCCCGGTGCTCAACCGTGCCGCGGTGGAGAAGGCTGCCCTACTCGCCCTGGCCATGCATGCCGAGATCAATGAGGTCTCTTACTTTGACCGCAAGAACTACTTTTACCCCGACCTGCCCAAGGGGTATCAGATTTCGCAGTACGACCGCCCACTTGCCTCGGGCGGCTACATGGAGGTTCCCATGCCCGCTACGCCCGAGCGCCCAGCCTACGTGCGCCGCGTCAACATCATCAAACTGCATATCGAGGAAGACGCGGGTAAGACGAAGAACGTCAACGGGCGGCGCTGGATTGACTTCAACCGCTGCGGCGTGCCGTTGGTGGAGATGGTCACCGGACCGGATTTGCGCTCCGCTGATGAGGCGGCGCAGTATCTGATTCGCTTGCGTCAGTTGCTACGCTGGCTGGGCATCTCTGAGGCGGATATGGAGAAGGGCCACCTGCGCTGTGATGCCAATGTCTCCATCCGCCCCAAGGGCGCCACCTACTTTAATCCCAAGACCGAGATCAAAAACGTCAATTCCATTGAAAACGTGCGCGATGCCATCCAGCATGAAATTGAGCGCCAAATTCGCGAGGTAGAGGCCGGGCATGCTATCGAGGCCTGGACGCTGGAATGGGACGAGGACGCCGGCGTGCTACGCAAGATGCGCTCGAAGGAGACCGAGGCCGATTACCGCTACTTCAAAGAGCCAGATCTGCTACCTCTGCGCATTGATGCCGCCTGGAAGGCGGCTATCCTGGCCCAGCGGGTGGAACTGCCATTGGAGCGCCGCCAGCGTTTCATCGAGGCCTACGGGCTACCGGAGTACGATGCCGAAATCTTGACCGGCGAACGGGCGCTTTCGGATTACTTTGAGCAGGCAGTCCAGGCCTACGGCGGCGATCCCAAGAAGGTTTCCAACTACTTAATGAACGATATCCTGCGCATGCTCAACGAGAGTGGCAAGAGCGCCGCCGAGTTGCGCCTCACCCCGGCCTACCTGGCGGAGATCCTCAAACTGGCCGATGCCGGCACCATCAACACTTCGACCGCCAAGGCCCTCTTGCAAAGAGTTGAGGAAAGTGGGCGCTCGCCGCGTGAGATTGTTGAGGCTGAGGGGCTGGCCAAAGTCAGTGATGCCGAGGCTATTCGTGCGGTGTGCCACGAGGTCATCACCGAGAACCCCAACGAGGTGGCCACCTACCGCAAGGGCAAGGTCACATTGATTGCCTGGTTCGTCGGCCAGGTGATGAAGAAGATGCGCGGCAAAGCCGACCCCACCCTAGCGCGCCAGATCCTGGAGGAATTGCTGAAGGGAGAGTGAGCGGGGTTCCGCAGAGCGCTGCTCGAGGCGGGGATGGGCGTCCGATGAGTGATTGGACCGGTCTCTTTAGCCTGGAGAACGTGCCGTCTTATAGATGAGGGGCCTCGTGGCAGCTTTACAGCACTATGTTTTGTCAGGAACTCGGCGGCGTCCTGAAACCCTCATTTCCTGTTGTAATTACTTGCACCATTTGGGCTGGAGGCGTGGTGGCAATGGGGTAACGGAGGTGCTCGATGACCGCAAATGAGGTCGTACGAATAGCAAGCAATGGGCGTATTACCCTGCCAGACTCTATTCGTCGTCAGGTGGGGCTTTCTGATGGCGACCTGCTCCGTGTGGAGGTTGCCGA
>NZ_CALIMF010000010.1 GCF_938028735.1 uncultured Thermanaerothrix sp. | reverse complement strand
CTATATGTCAAAAGCCCTGCTTGGATGCGAAAAAGCCTTTCCGGTCCTTTGTCGCTGCTACCGATAGAATTTGTATATGGAGCAACGTACAGGCAATACCGTTCTGCAATTGCCAGGAGCGAGTCTGAGCCGGAATTCGTGAGGGATTTCCAACTTTGTTCTTTGAGACAAATCATCCGAGATTGCATTGAGAAGAGCGAGTTCTATAGAGAGCGGTTCAGGGAAACTTTTGGGGGGCTTCCAGATGTGGAAGATTTTTCATTGGCGGATCTGGAGCGCCTGCCCGTTCTGACTAGGGACGAGGTCCGTTATGAAGTGGAGCGCCTTCTGGTAGTACATCCTTCCCAAGCGGACGTTGTTTCCACCAGTGGTAGTTCGGGAACACCGCTGCGCTTCTATCTGGATAAAGATAGAAGCGTAAAGGAGTGGGCCTTCATCACACACATTTGGGGGAGAATTGGCTACCATCCGTATCACCGCCGGGCTGTGCTGCGAGGAGTTTTCATTCCGAACGTGGATTCCAGGCCCTGGGAGTATGACGCCGCTTTGCGTGAATTACGGCTTTCCCCTTTTCATCTTACGCCGGAGATAATGGATAAGTATCTGCAATTAATACAGAAGTATCGGATTCACTTTATTCATGGTTATCCATCGGCTATTACAATACTGGCTTCCCATGCGCTGAGGACTGGCTGGCGTCCTCCCGAACACCTTCTTGGAATCTTGCCCATTTCGGAATCTCTCTTCCCTTACCAACGTGCCTTAATGCAGCAGGCGTTCGGTCAGGTTGCCATTATGCCGTTCTACGGATTAAGCGAGAAAGTGGCTATTGCCGGGGAGGTGCCAGGAGCCCCCGACCTTTATGAATTTGAGCCTCTTTATGGTATTACCGAACTCGTGAACGACTTGGGGCAGCCGATCAAGACAGCGGGAATCCGTGGCCGGATTATAAGTACTGGGCTGCTGAGTAGAGCCATGCCTTTGATTCGGTATGATACTGGTGATATGGGTACCCTCGTGCAAGCGCCCTCGTCTGAGAACTGCTTCCGTCTGCGAGTTAGGAACATTCATTCCCGATGGAATCAGGAGTTTCTGGTAAGTAACAAGGGCGCGTTAATATCCATAGCGGCTATCAACATCCATTCCCCGGTTTATGCTTGCATAAAAGAGTTCCAGTTTTACCAAGATACCCCTGGGCTTGCTGTGGTTAGAGTCGTGCCAATGCCAGGGTACCGTTACGAAGACATTCAACCATTTTTAAAAGAGATTCAGGAGAAAGTTGGTAGGGGTTTGGTGTTGCGGTTGGAATTGGTGGAGGCACTCCCGATGAACCCGAGAGGGAAACGTAGTTTCATTGAGCAGAGGCTTGACATCCAGCATTACGGTGGCGCAGTGATTGAAGTCGGCGCATAGAGGAGGACGTATGAGAAGTGAAAAGCGGGTTCTCATGCTGGGACCCTCGTTAGACGTACGCGGGGGCATCTCAACCATTGAGCAGTTTTTACTCAGCCATTGGCTCTCACAGGGCAAATATAAGGTGTATCATATCGCCACATTGGTTGACGGTACCAAATGGTCCAAGCTACTGGTGGCTATCGCGGCCTTGATCAGATTCTTATCTGCTATGGTGATATATCGTCCGGACATTATTCACATTCACTTTGCCTCCCGGGCCAGTTTCTTCCGCAAATCTTTTTTTGTTCTGATTGCTCGTGCCCTCAAGAAAAAGGTGATCATGCATGCCAATGGGGCTGAATTTCACTTGTTCTACAATAGGGAGAGCGGACCGTTGCAAAAACGGTATATCCAGTATGTGCTTAATAGGGCAGACCGTCTCATTGTTGTATCCCGGCAATGGCAGGAATTTTACCGCCGTATCTATAAACGATCTCAGCCCATTGTAGTCTATAATCCGGTCGGCTGTCCAGATCAATGTCCCGACCAAGACAAACGCCTCCCTGTTGTGCTGACTCTGGGAAGATTAGGGCAACGGAAGGGCACTTATGACTTGTTGCAAGCCGTCCCGTTAATATTGAAGTATCAACCTCAAGCGGAATTCTGGCTCGGCGGAGATGGAGAAGTAGAGCGAGTAAGGGAACTCGTGAGCAAAGAATCGTGGGGAGATCGCGTCAGACTGCTGGGATGGGTTACAGGGGAACAGAAAGCGGAAGTTCTCTCGCGAGCCAGTGTGTTTATCCTGCCTTCTTACAATGAAGGTTTACCTTTGGCCATTCTGGAAGCAATGGCATACGGACTTCCTGTGGTAAGTACACCTGTAGGTGGTATTCCAGAAGCCGTGGCAGATGGTGAGACAGGTTTCCTGGTTCAACCTGGGGATGTTCAGGCTATAGCGGAAAAGACTGTTCTTCTGCTCAAGGATGATGGATTGCGTAAGCAAATGGGAGCAAACGCGCGTCAGAGGGCATTGACTCATTTTGATGTGCGTTCTGTGATACATAAGATATTTGAGGTTTATGACGGCTTGTACGAGGAATAATCTATCAATGAGTGGGTTCACCCATAGCGGTGTTTATAATTTTGTCTCAATCTTAAAAGCGCCAAATCGTTATGCCTCCTGGGAGTTAGGGCGAGGGCTGGTTGTTGGGTACGGAGAGGGTCATGAGGCATCGTTTCTGAGCCAGCAACTGGGGGTTGCTGTCGTGGGGGTTGATTTGCGCCCACCGGCAGATGCTTATGGAAAGCATTTCCGGCCAATTTTGGCTGACGCCCTGCATATTCCTTTTCCGTCTGGATCCTTTGACTTTGTTTTTTCCTATCATACCCTTGAGCATTTATCGGACCCTGAGGCAGGTCTTTCTGAGATGCACAGGGTGCTCCGTCCGGGCGGCTTGTTGTATATTGGCACTCCCAACAGGCATCGTATTATCGGGTATGTTGGCTCGTATGGCGCTTCGCTTCAACAAAAAATTGCCTGGAACTTGAAAGATTATGTTGATCGGCTGCGCGGCAAATTCAGAAATGAGTTAGGAGCACATGCTGGCTTCAGTCGGCGGGAATTACAGGAATTGTTGGCAGCGCACTTTTCTGACGTTCAATGGCTAACAAAGGATTATTTGTGGTTCAAATACTCTGCAAAGATACCAGGCTTCATTCTGAGGGCCTTCTTGTTAGATCCGGTGTTGGATTTCCTTGCGCCTGCTTTATATGCTTTATGCCGAAAATGATGTCCTCAAGGATGTTGTGGTACATTCGCCGCCTGCGGGCGATGTCTATTCGGGAAATCGGGTATCGGTTCCAACAGCGAACAATAGCGGAGTGGGAAAGATTCAGAAGAACTGCGCGGCAGATGCCGAGTTCTGAAACCTTATCAAGAGCGTGGACGGAATTCCGAACCGAGAGGGGAGTTCGCTTTTTCTTTCAGTGGGATCGGAAAGGCGAGATAGTCCAGCAATACAATAAATGGTTTCCCTCCAATGGGTCGGCTACGCTCCAAACGGCGTCCGAATTGCTGGAACATAAGTTCCAGATTTTCGGGCGCAAATTCGTTTTAGGCTCGCCGATCCCCTGGCATGCTGACCCCTTAACCGGGCTTCAATGGCCTATTTCTCATTGGATTGATATTGATATACGCTTGGCTGACGCTGTGGGTGGCATCAAGTGGGTGTGGGAACTCAATCGCCATCATCACCTTGTAACTTTAGGAAAGGCGTATTTTCTTTCAGGAGAGGAAAGATTTGCCGAAGAAGTGTGTTCTCAACTGGAGGACTGGATCGTAACGAATCCTCCTTATATAGGCGTGAATTGGACCAGTTCTCTGGAACTGGCC
Organism: uncultured Thermanaerothrix sp.; assembly: GCF_938028735.1. GTDB lineage: Bacteria > Chloroflexota > Anaerolineae > Anaerolineales > Anaerolineaceae > Thermanaerothrix. The sequence continues at coordinate 5,759 of NZ_CALIMF010000010.1, read as the reverse complement.
CTTCGTCTGATCAATTGGGCTTTCACCCTGGCGTTTATCAGGCAGGCCTCTGCATTGAGGGAGGATCTGTTCGCTTTGGTGATGCAGTCTATTATAACCCAGGCCGACTATATATCCCGTCACCTTTCCGCTTATAGTTCGGCCAATAACCATTTGATCGGTGAAGCCGCGGGGCTGGCAGTCATTGGCTTAACGTTTCCGTGGTTGCCCAGAGCCCGGTTCTGGCGTGATAAAGGGTTGTCCATCTTGACCCAAGAGATAGAAAAGCAGCTCTTTCCGGACGGTGTGCCCTGTGAGCAATCTACGCATTATCTGGCATTTGTGTTGGATTTCAACCTCCTGGCATGGCGCCTGGCTGAACTCAACGGCTTTTCCGTCCCGGCAGTATGGTATGAGAGATTGAGCGCCGCCTGCGACTTTATTCAACACCTTATGGATGAGCAAGGGAATATGCCGGCTATCGGTGATGGCGATGATAGTTGGGTTGTCCGACTGGATGATCGGGCAGAGGCGAACAATTATCAGTCCATTCTCGCAACGGCGTCCGTATTGCTTCGTCGCCCGGACCTCAAAATCGGCGCAGGACAATGGGATGAGAAAAGCTACTGGTTACTTGGGGAGGAGGGACGAGGAATCTTTGAGACATTACCGCGGATAAATGTAAATGAGAAAATTCGTTCACGTGCTTTTAGAGTGGGGGGCTATTGTGTGATGCGGAATTCTGACCGGGTAATCGTCTTTGATTGTGGACCGTTGGGGTACCTATCAACGGCTGCTCACGGTCATGCAGATGCCTTAAGCATAATTGTAAGTGTAAGAGGGAAGCCTCTTTTGGTTGACCCAGGAACCTATGCCTACCACGAGGGGGGGCAACAGCGCGATTACTTTAGAAGCACGGCCGCTCATAACACAGTGGTTGTGGATGGGCGAAACCAGAGCGAGATGCTGGGCACGTTCCTGTGGGGTCGGAAGGCCGAGGCGCGCTTGCTACGATGGGAACCCGGAACAGAATATGACCTGGCCGTTGCTGAGCACAATGGATACAAAAGGCAAGGAGTTATTCATCGCCGGACCGTTTTCTATTATAAGCCTGATTGGCTGATTGTAATAGATGATTTATTAGGTAAGGGAGAACACATCCTTGAGCAACTCTGGCACTTATCCCCAGCGTACCGTTTTGACTCGCGTCCCGAACGGTGTGTCGCTTTTATTGAGGCCGATGATGGCCTTTTTCCACTCTTTATCATAGAACTTCCCGCGGGCTTTCGTACCAAAGTCTACTTAGGAGTAAAAAACCCAATGCAAGGATGGTTTTCGCGTTGGTATGGCCAGATAGAGCCAGCACCTGTGCTCAGCATTTCAGCATGTTCAACGCTGCCGGTGCGATTATCTATAGCACTGTGCTTGAGGAACATATCCGCAATTGACGAATCCTCCCTCGATAACCTCAGGGCACGAGCCACAGAGTTGCTGAGATTTTTGGCAGGAGGGCTATGATGCACATTGCCATTTTGGGGTTGGGCTATGTAGGTTGTGTTTCTCTCGCCTGTTTTGCAAGGGATGGGCATCATGTTATTGGGGTGGATATCAATCCCGCAAAAGTCCAGAGCATTTGCGCGGGTAAGTCTCCTCTTACTGAGCCTGGGCTGGAGGAACTGCTCTCTCAAGGGGTGAATGCTGGTCTCATTCAAGCAACGGAAGATGTAACCTATGCTGTTCATCACGCTGACGTAGTTATGATATGTGTTGGCACCCCGACCAGGGACAATGGAAGCCTGGACTTGACCTATGTAGAACGAGTTTGCCGTGATATTGGACAGGCCATGAGAGCGATGGACAAGTACATAGTGGTCGCGGTTAGGAGTACGATCTTGCCGGGTTATGCGCAGGAGCATTTGATACCTATACTAGAATCAGCATCCGGCAAGCGTGCTGGTATAGATTTTGGTTTCTGTATAAATCCTGAGTTCTTGCGAGAGGGGAGCGCGATCTGGGATTTTGATCATCCGCCCTATACTCTGATCGGGGAGATAGATAACCGTAGCGGGGAATCTTTGGCATCGCTCTATGCTCATATTCCAGCACCGCTTTATCGGGTGCCCCTGGGAATTGCTGAGATGGTCAAATACGCAAGCAATGCTTTTCACGCGCTCAAAATTGTCTTTGCCAACGAGATTGGGAATGTATGTCAGGCCTATGGAATTGACAGCCATGAAGTTATGCGCATCTTTGTGCAAGATACAAAACTGAACATTTCTCCCCTCTATCTCAAACCAGGCTTTGCCTTTGGAGGCTCTTGCCTGGGCAAAGATCTGCGCTCTCTTCTTTACGCCGCGCGTGTGCGTGATGTTCACCTTCCACTTCTGGAGTCAATCTTGGCCAGTAATCAACTGCAGGTTCAGAAAGCTGTTGACATGTTATTGCGTTTAAACAAACGTCGCATAGGGTTAATCGGTCTGAGTTTCAAACCAGGAACCGATGACCTGAGAGAAAGCCCATCTGTTGAGCTCGCAGAGCGCCTGATTGGCAAAGGATTCAGTCTCTTCATTTACGATAGAGAGGTTGCTCTTAGTCGTCTGATAGGGAGTAATCGGGAGTATATTGAGCGAGTTATACCTCATCTCAATTCGCTGCTCTATTCTTTGGAGGAAACGGTCTTGAACTCCGAGGTTGTCGTGGTAACCAAGCGTTTGGACGGTAGAGAAGAAGAATATCTGTTTGAACTATTGAAAGCAGATCATGTACTTGTTGACTTGGTACGGCTTGACCTTTCACACCTAAAGGCTTTCCGGGGCACGTATTATGGCATCGCATGGTAAGGTCCTGATCATTGTCCAAAATTTACCGGTCCCCTTTGACCGAAGGGTCTGGTTAGAAGCAACTGCACTGATTGCTGCTGGCTACGAGGTATCAGTAATTTGTCCTAAGGGTAAGCATGGGGATTTTCAAGAGAGCCACCAGGTTTTGGAGGGAGTGCATATTTTTAGATATCCGGCTCCTCCAGAAGCAAAAAGCGTGTGGGGGTACTTTATTGAGTTCATTTACTGTTGGCTTATGACAGCCTTTCTTTCTCTCCACGTATGGAGGACGCGCGGTTTTGACGTAATCCATGCCTGTAACCCTCCAGAAACTTACTTTCTGTTGGGGTTGTTGTACAAGATATTCGGGAAAAAATTCGTTTTCGATCATCATGATTTGTCACCAGAGATGTATGTTGCTAAAGGGGGGAGGAAAGGAGGGATTCTTTACCGGCTCCTGTTGTTATTGGAGCGTCTGACATTTCAAACCGCAGATGTGGTGTTGGCTACGAATGAATCGCACAAACGCATTGCTATAAATAGAGGGGGTGTTTTGCCCAATCGCATATTTGTCGTACGTAGTGGGCCGGATTTGAAACGCTTGCAGCGATTGCCCCCTGAGCCACAACTGAAACACGGTCGCCGCTACCTGGCGTGTTACCTAGGAGAAATGTGCCCTCAAGATGGTGTGGATCTTCTTTTGCGAGCCATCAAATACTTGGTTGAACATATCGGGCGCCAGGACACGACATTTGTGCTAATGGGAGGAGGTCCAGCGCTGGAGGATTTGAAGCGTCTCAGGGATCGTTTAGGGTTGAGAGAATGGGTGATTATGACGGGGCGCGTTTCAGATCTGGACCTTTGCCGCTATCTCTCAACGGCTGATGTCTGTCTAGATCCCGATCCTTACACGGAATGGGCCGATCAATCTACGATGAACAAGATTATGGAATACATGGCATTTGGTAAACCGATCGTGGCCTTTGATCTTAAAGAAACTCGCTTCTCGGCTCAAGAAGCAGCAGTTTACGCTCATCCCAATGATGTGGAGGAGTTCGCGAATCTAATCAATGAGCTTTTATGTGACGAGCCGCGAAGAATTAGAATGGGGGAGGCCGGACGTCGCCGTGTTGAAGAGTTTCTATCTTGGGAACACAGCGTGCCGTTCCTTCTCAGCGCTTATGCATCGTTGTTCAGAATAAATTCACTCTAATTCGTTGAATGGCGCCAGGCCTTTTATTCCTCAGGAACGGCTCTTCCGTCTCCTCACCGAGCCCCGCCGCCTCTGGCGGCGGTATCTGATCAACAACCCTCGCTTCGTGGCGCTGGTGGTGCTGGAAGCGATGGGGATGCGGAGACAAAAACAGGATGAGGACAAGCAAGGATTTTTTCGCCACGAATAGCACGAGGTTTGCGGTTGGCTTCATTCTGCTTGCTATGACGTACTTCGTGCCAATTCGTGAAATTCGTGGGTGAAAAGCGGTCCTGCTCCCTGCGTCTTGCGCCCTGCTCCCTGTGCCTTGCGACCTGCGACCTGCAAAGGAGGGTTCTATGCTCCGGCGGTTCAGCGTGGATTTCATCATCTTCTCCATGTTTCTGGATGCCCTACTGACGGCGGCCGCTCTGCACGGAGCCGTCCTCCTGCGCCCCGGACTCCCTGCCTCCCTACCCGGCCTCCAACCTCTGAATATGATCCGTCTGCCGCCCCACCTCTACCTCATCGCGCCGCTCCTGTGGGTGCTGGTCCTGCTGGTGGCCTCCGCTTACGACCCCCGCCGGACCTACCGGGCGGCGGACGAGTTCGGGCGGGTCGCCTTCGGCTCCCTCCTGGCCTCCCTCTGCTTCGCCGGCCTGCTCTACCTCACCGAGCGGGGGGTCTCCCGCTGGCTCTTCCTGACCTTCATCGCCTTGAATTCCTTCCTGCTCCTGTTCTGGCGCGCGGCGGCCCGGCTGGCCTGGAAGGCGGTCAAGACTCCCCCGGCCCGGCATCGGGTCCTGGTCGTCGGCGCCGGAGAAGTGGGGCGGCGGGTGGCTCAGGAGATCCGGCAGTATACCTGGGCCAGCCTGGAACTGGTGGGGTTTCTGGACGACGACCCGGCAAAGCGGAAGTGCGGCCTGCCGGTGCTGGGGACGCTGGACGACGCGGCCCGGGTAGTGCGGGAGTACGGAGTGGAGGACGTGATCATCGCCCTTCCCCGCCGGGCCCATGCCCGCCTGGACCAACTGGTGCAGGCCCTCCACGAACTTCCGGTCCGCGTGCTGGTCATCCCGGACTATTTCGCCCTGGCGCTTTATCGGGCCTCTGTGGAGGACTTTGCCGGCATCCCGATGATCAACCTGCGGGCGCCGGCGCTGAACGGCTTCCAGCGGCTGGTCAAGCGGGCCTTTGACCTGGTCGTCGGGGGTATATTGACCCTTCTGGCGCTTCCGGTGATGGGCATTGTGGCGCTGGCGGTCAAACTGGATTCGCCCGGCCCCGTCCTCTTCCGCCAGCAGCGAGTGGGGGAGAACGGGCGTCTGTTCACGATGTACAAGTTCCGCTCTATGGTCGCCAACGCCGAGACCTTGCAGGAGCAGGTGAGCGAGGTGCGGGAGGACGGCTGCATCATCCACAAGAAACCGGATGACCCCCGGGTGACGCGGGTCGGGCGGTTCATCCGTCGGTACAGCCTGGACGAACTCCCCCAATTGTTCAACGTCCTGAAGGGGGAGATGAGCCTGGTGGGCCCCCGGCCGGAGTTGCCCTGGCTGGTGGAGCGGTACCAGCCCTGGCAGCGCAAACGCTTTGCCGTCCCCCAGGGCATCACCGGCTGGTGGCAGGTGAACGGCCGCTCCGATAAGCCGATGCACCTGCACACCGAAGATGACCTGTTTTATATCCAGAACTACTCGTTGTGGCTGGACCTGGTGATCCTCTGGAAGACGATATGGGTGGTGTTGCGGGGGAGGGGGGCGTATTAG
>NZ_CALIMF010000009.1 GCF_938028735.1 uncultured Thermanaerothrix sp. | reverse complement strand
TGATGATAGAGGATCATCCCTTTGTTATACAAAATAATTCCTTCTAACTTTCGTAAGCCCGGCTCCCCCTCCGCAAGGTTCAAGGCCTCATCCACATCTTTCAAAGCACCGCTGTAATTTCCTATAGCACGAAGCGCTGTTGAATGTCGAATCAAAGCATCAATTCTTTTGGTACGGTCATGGCCCGAATGGAATGTATCTAAAGCCCTCTCAAGCCAGATCAAACCCTCTTGAATATTTCCTTCCATCACTAATATGCTGCCTTTAAGTGATAGAAGAGAGGGGTTTTTGTGAAGAGATGTTTCAGATAAAGTCTCTAACCATTCCCTGAGAATAATAATTTTTCCATCAACCAGCAATTCCGTCCCAACCTCTTCAAGCAACGGTGCGGTCTCAGCCACCCGACCCAGCCGGTGATAAAGCATGTAAATACGCTCCCAGGCACGCTGCCGACGATAGCGCTCCCCCAGACGAGCAATAAGTTTTTCGGCCTCTTCTGGGCGCTCAGCCAAAAGCCGCTGGCGCAGGAAATCTGCAAAGAGGTGGTGATAACGATACCACATGCGCCCCTCTCCCACCGGGGTCAGGAAGAGGTTCGCCCGCACAACCGCTCCGATCAAGGCGTCCCAATCGGCCTGAACTCCCAGGGCCTCACCAATGACCTCTTGGCACTCCGCTGCATCGAATTCTTCCAGTAAGGAAGAGCGGAGCAAAAAATCTCGCAGTTCTGCTGGCTGACGATCTAGCACCTGCGTGGCCAGATAATCATAAAGACCTACCGAAGCAATTCGTCCCCGGCGCAGACGATCCAGAATGCCAATATCCGCAATCTGAGAGGAGAGCAGAAGACCGGTAATCCAGCCCTCCGAAAGGCGAACCAGTTCGTAAGCCAGATGTTCGGGGATTGACTGGTGCAAAGTCTGCTGGAAAAAGGCTTGTACTTCTTGCGGGGTGAAGGCTAGATCCTCGGCTCCCAACCCCCCAACCTGGGAACGCGCCACCATCAGCGGCAGATCAGGCAGGGCAATCAGGGTGCGTGAGGTGAGGATAATATGGCAATTTTCATCACTATCCTGAACCAAACGGTTGATGAAATAAGCAATGGGTTCACTTTCTTCAACCAGGTGGTAATCATCCAGGACAATAACAAAATGCTCATTGATGGCTTCAAACATATCCTGGATGACTGCGCCTACCATGGTATCCAGGTTCAATTCTCCCTGCGCCATGCTCTGCAGCACAGCCCGTGAGCGCTTACCGAACAAGGGAAATTGCATGGTTATTGAAGCAATGAGATGGCTGAGAAAGCGAACTGGCTCGCGATCCAGCGCATCCAGTGCATACCAGCAAAATGGCCACTCGGTGTGATGAGCAAAATCCACCACCAGCGAGGTTTTGCCATACCCTGCGGGCGCGGCAATGATGATCAACTTATAATCCAACAACTCATGGAGGGCGTCAATCAGGCGGGGCCGGGTCAGCAGATCATTACGGCGGCGCGGGACAAAAACCTTGGTTGGCAGGATGGGAACCGGAGCATCCATAGCGAGCCTTAATGAAAATTCAGCGTATAAAGTGCCCGCACTAAATTACAGAGCAAAAGCGGATAAAAGCATCTGTACCATAAATAATAACACAAAACCTCATGGCTGCTTCGCTATGCCCTCGGCCATGAGGTCTACAGTGGGCGCGGAGGGTCTCGAACCCCCGAACCTCACGGATGTGAACCGTGCGCTCTAACCAACTGAGCTACGCGCCCGTCCGTGTGTGATTATAGCAAAACCTCTTAGGTTTGACAAGCGTTTCGCCAAGAAGTCCTTAGATCCCTAATCCACTTGAATACAACTGAAGCAAGTGATTCGGGTAATGGAGAAAAGGATATGCTATAATGAATTTATGACCCAGCAAATACCCCCTTCCTCTCTACAAAGGCCCGAAGCCTCGGCGCGTGAGCGCAAACGTCTAACGGGGCTGATCATTGGAGTCGTTATCCTGCTCATTCTTATTGTTGGCGGAATTGTTCTCCTGGCAATCGCCCCTGCCGAGACAACAGCGCGCGTACGCGATATTTTCATCATTGTGCTAGCACTTGAGTCACTGCTGTTGGGGGTGGCGCTTGTTATCTTGATTGTCCAGCTGGCCGTGTTGATCAACTTACTTCAAAATGAAGTTAAGCCTATCTTGGAAGCGACCCAGGAAACCGTCAACAACTTGCGCGGGACCACAATTTTCCTTTCGAATAACCTGGTTGAGCCAGTGATTAAACTCAACGAGTACCTTGCGGGTTTGAAGAAAATCCTTGACCTTTTACGGCTTGGACGTTAGGATAAACACTTCAGTCTTTTACCAAAGGAGGTAACCATGTCAGAACGAAGCGAATTTGGGGCATTCCTAATCGGCTTTGTGATTGGTGGATTGAGCGGTGCCATTGCAGCCCTGCTCTTGGCACCTCAGTCCGGCGAGGAAACCCGTACCCAGATCAAAGAGAAAGCCATTGAGTTGCGCGATAAGACCACCGAATCAATGGGCGAAGCCTATAGCCAGGCCGAGGCGGCTGCTCAGGAAGCTATTCGCCGGGCAGAAGCCCTATTGGCTAAGGCTAAGGAAACCGCTCAAGAACTTCAACAGCGCGGTCAAAAGCTACTAGAAGAGCAAAAGGCTCACCTCGCAGGGGCGCCAACTGAAAACGAAGCCCCCGCATCAGGAAGCGAAAGCGCTTAATCTTCTGCTTCGAAGGTGCTCAGACTCTACCTGACATGAGTCTGAGCACCTCTGGGACTTGCTCTAAGATGTCCCCCGCCAGAACACTGGCCGCATGGCCCAGCTGACGAGCCGCCAACAAACCGGCTTGTCCGTGAACCCAGGCACCCAGTACAGCCGCATCCAAAGGTGGTACCCGTTGCGCAAGCAATCCCACAACTAACCCCGCCAAGACATCCCCGCTGCCAGCACGCGCCAGTGCCGCATTGGCTACTGGAATGATAAAGGCCTGGCCATCAGGTGCAGCAACCACAGTAAGCGCACCTTTGAGCACAACCACATGTCCCCACTGAGCCGAAAAACGCCTGGCTATCTCCAGACGATTGGCCTGTATCTCTGCGACTGATAAACCAGTTAGCACGCTCATCTCCCCGGGATGAGGGGTCAGAACGCTCAAGGGCGGTAAGGCCGACCACCATTCCGGAAGTTGGGCCAGCAACCGCAAGCCATCTGCATCCACTACGCAGGGAGGTAAAGTAGGCTTTCCAGCATTGACTTCCTTCTCTGGCATCACAAAACCCAATGGATGTCGCTTGAGATGTTCCTCGCTCCGTCCTAACAACCGGGCTAAGAATTCCGCAGTGGTGGCCTCGGTTCCCCAACCGGGACCAAGGAGTAGCGCTGTGACACGCTCCAATGACTCCAACACGACCTCAGCAGCATCACGGTCAATGACCCCTAATTCGCTGGGCAAAAGCACCCACGTGGCTTCAGGTAAGTGCCCGGCCAGGGCCGGATGCAGGCTTCCCGGCAGTGCCACCCGCACCAGCCCGGCCCCAATGCGATACGCGGCTTTTGCCGATAACCACACCGCACCTGTGTAATTGACTGATCCGGCAACAACCATCGCCGTGCCGAAGGTGCCCTTGTGGGCCTGGCGAGGGCGCGCTGGTAGGCGTGAGCGGCAATAACCTGCCTCAGCCACGAACAGGTTCGTGCCTTGCCAGGCCTGCAGGTCCTGCGGCAAGCCCAAGGGAACAATTTCCAATTCTCCTACGTATTCGAAAGCCGGAAAACGCAACAGTCCAATCTTGACGGCCTCCATGCAAACGGTAACCTCAGCCGGAAGGGTGACTTCATCAACCTCCCCGGTATCACAGTCAACACCCGAAGGGCAATCCACCGCTACTACAGGCGGTAGTGAACGACGATCTTTTAGCCCTCCCAGTAACTCCGCCACCTCCCCGCGTAGCGGCAGTTTTACCCCCGTACCAAAGATTCCATCAAGCAAAACATGAGCCTGATCCAACCATTGGTGCAGCTTCTCCCAAGCCGGGTCCTCCGCTAATTGCAAGATGACACCACCCACTGCTTCCAATTCGCCCACTAAAGGATCTTCGATGGGACGCGGACGAACCAGATAAGCCCCGACGCGCCACCCCCATTGTGCCAAATGGGTTAGGGCCACTAGGGTATCCCCACCGTTATTCCCCGAGCCCACCAACCCCAAGGCTACTCTGGGGCCCTCCTCCTGGTAACGGCGTTGAATCACCTTGGCCACCCCCTCGCCAGCGCGCTGCATCATCAGCGCATAGGTCACCCCACGTGCATTAGCCTCCTGCTCGATGGCCCGCATTTCGGCCACACTGACCACACGAACTGCCTCCATGGTTACCTCGCTAGTCAAGTAGTCTTGCTTTGTTTTTCAATTTTATCCCCAAACGCTTCAGACAACCTCTTCCAAACCCTGAAACGGTTATAATCTCTACCATGCGCAGACTTTTGTATGTGACCGTGTTCTTTGCAGGCCTGACCACGCTGGCCCTGGAGATGAGCGCTTCACGACTCCTGGGCAATTATTTTGGCACCAGCAACCTCGTCTGGGCCAGTATCATTGGCCTGATCCTTATTTACCTCACAGCCGGCTACTTCCTGGGCGGTGTCTGGGCCGACCGATCCCCAAAATTTATCACTTTCTACCAGATCTTAATCTGGAGTGCCCTCGCCATTGCCATGATTCCACTGATTGCCCGTCCGGTGCTACGGCTGGCAGCAGATGCCTTTGATGTGCTGGAGTTGGGCGTGCTTTTGGGCTCGTTCGCGGGGGTTATGGTTCTTTTTAGTATTCCGGTCACATTATTGGGTACAGCCTCCCCCTTTGCCATTCGCTTGGCGCTGCATGACTCTCGCCAAGCCGGGAGCATATCCGGAACCATCTATGCGATCTCAACCCTGGGCGCCTTCTTGGGCACATTTCTCCCCCCCTTATGGTGGATCCCCACATTCGGCACCTATCGCACGTTCCTGGTCTGTAGTGCTATCCTGCTTATCACTGGTCTGGTCGGGCTGGGCATTACCAGCGGTTGGCGACGCGTCCTGATTTACGCCTGGACTCCAGCGGTACCGCTCCTGGTGCTTTGGCTAGGCCTCCAGGGCAGCGACAAAACCACCCGCGGATTGATCTACGAAACGGAATCGGCGTATAACTACATTCAGGTTCTTCAAGAAGGAGAATTCCGGTTGCTCCGCTTGAATGAAGGACAGGGTATCCATTCGATCTACCACCCCACCCAACGTTTCTTTGGTGGTCCCTGGGAGCAGGTTCTCATTGCTCCCTTTTTCAACCCACCGCCCGTCACAACCAATGTAGTTACTCGGATCGCAATAGTGGGCTTGGCTGCAGGTACCACCGCGCTACAAGCCACTGAGGTTTATCCTCACGCCCAAATAGACGGTTTTGAGATTGATCCGCGCATTGTCGAAGTGGCCCGTCAGTATTTCGGGATGAACGAGTCTAACCTGAACGTCATTATTCAGGATGGCCGCTGGGGATTGGCCACCAGCCCGCATCATTACCAGATCATCAGCCTGGACGCCTATCGCCCTCCCTATATCCCCTGGCACATGACTACGGTAGAATTTTTCCAGATTGTTTACGATCATCTGACCCCAGAGGGCGTGGCAGTGGTCAACGTAGGACGGGGCCCGCAAGACCGACGCCTGCTCGAACGCCTGAGCAGCACTATGCAGCGTGTTTTTCCCTCCGTTCACGTGGTAGATCTGCCGGGAACCTTCAACAGTTTGCTCTATGCGACCCGACAGCCTACGGATGCAGCAAACTTGTGGGCCAATTATGAGTTCCTGCGCCAGAATCCCCAAACACCCCCACTGCTACTGAAAACGATGGAACTAGCGCTGGCTAACCTGCAACCCACTCCCACGGATGGCCCCATCTTTACGGATGATCTTGCCCCGGTTGAACAAATTACCAACACCATGGTGCTCGACTATCTTCTCTTTAACCCAGGAGGGCCCTAATATGAAAGGGACATCGCGCTGGTTGTTTGGTCTGCTGACCGTTCTGCTTCCTCTTCTGCTAATAACCACGTCCATTCGCGTGCTGCTTACCCCCCTTTATCTTCAAGTGGCCTACCGCCTGCCTGGGTTTCCCCCTGATCCTTTCGGGTTCACTCCAGAAGAGCGCCTTTATTGGGCCAACTATTCGCTCACCTACTTGCTCAATCAGGCCGATATCTCATTTCTTTCCTCGCAAACCCTATCCAACGGGCAGCCGCTCTACAACCCCCGTGAACTGCGCCACATGGTAGATGTTAAGAACCTAGTGCAGTTGATGATCCGTGTCTGGATAGGATTGCTACTCCTTTACCTGCTGCTCGGCCTTTGGGCATGGCGCACCCGACAAAACCGGGCATTTTGGCTCGCCATCTCAAGGGGGGGATGGCTCACAACGGGTTTTGTCCTGCTCATCCTTTTAGGGGTCGCAATCAGTTTCAACTGGCTGTTCACCGCATTTCACCATCTCTTTTTCGAGGGTGATACCTGGCTATTCTATTATTCCGATACCCTTATCCGCCTCTTCCCTCTGCGCTTCTGGCAGGATGCTTTTACCGCCATGGGACTGCTGACCATTGGTATGGCCCTTGTGGCTGCATTGGGCGGCCAGAGATTGGCACAGAGATATTAAGAAAAAGTGGGCGCAGAGCGCTTGCCCTGCGCCCACTCACCAACTCACCTTTTAGCGCACAGCGACCGGATTCTCGCGATCAACTGCCGGGTCAAAAATGTGGAAGTTATCCATGTTGAAGACCACTTGCACCTGGTCGCCCATGCTGAAGCGTGTGCGTGGATCAACTCGGGCAACAAAATTGTGCCGTCCATTGACTAGGTAGAGGAAAATCTCATTTCCCATCAATTCGATCACATCCACCCGTGCCTCAACCGGTTCGGCATGGATACCCGGCGGCGCAAATTGCGGGTTGTGGATATCTTCAGGCCGAATCCCAAAGACAACCTCACGCCCAGCGTAGGGATAATAGGGCTTTGCGCGCTGCTCCGGGATTTTTACCTTGAAGGTATCCACATCCACATAAAGATCATTGCCGTCTTTCCGGATGTGAGCGGGGAAGAAGTTCATGGACGGCGATCCAATGAAACCAGCCACAAACAGATTAGCAGGCCGATCATATAAGTTTTGCGGGGTATCCAGTTGCTGCAGCACCCCTTTGTTCATGACCGCGATGCGAGTGGCCATTGTCATGGCTTCGACCTGATCGTGAGTCACGTAGACAAACGTGGTCTGCAACCGTTGATGCAACTTGCTCAATTCCGCCCGCGTCTGTACGCGTAGCTTGGCATCCAGGTTGGAAAGGGGCTCATCAAACAGAAAGACCTTAGGTTCACGCACAATCGCCCGTCCAACTGCTACACGCTGGCGTTGCCCACCCGAGAGTTCACGGGGTTTGCGTTTCAGCAAGTTCTCGATACCAAGGATTTGCGCTGCTTCCTCGACACGACGCTTGATCTCTTCCTTGGGCACTTTGCGCAATTTGAGACCAAACGCCATATTATCAAAAACAGTCATATGAGGATAAAGCGCGTAGGACTGGAACACCATAGCGATGTCACGATCCTTAGGTGGTACATCATTGACCACAGTATCGCCAATCTTAATGATGCCCTCAGTCACATCCTCCAGGCCGGCCAGACAGCGCAGGGTGGTCGTTTTTCCACAACCCGAAGGGCCAACCAGGACCAGAAACTCGCGGTCTTCGATATGCAAATTGAGGTCGTTGACCGCCACAAAGTCACCAAAGCGCTTGGTGACATGCTCAAAAGTAACGCTCGCCATGAATTCTTCCTCCTTCCGGAAAGAGTATCGTGATTTTATTATAGCCGAACATGGGCATAAGATGTAAATATCTTAATCCACCTTTTTGTAAGCCAAAAACACAGTGGTTGGCCCACAAGGGACCAACCACTGAGATGCTTACGTCACACTCACCTATTCGGGCTGGCTAGGACGCGGATTCTTGGCCCGTTGGCGCACCTGTGGGCGCACCCGACGCCGCCGTTTGGGTGCACTACCCGCCGTTGGGCTCAGGATCAGCGAAAGGCGATTGAGCGCATTCGCATCGTATTCACGATGCCCGCACAAATCGCACACCCAGGCCGGAAAATCCGGTACGGTGATCAAATCATTCCCCAACCAGGTGTAATAGGCCAGGTACTGGCGATGCAATTGTCCCGCCTGACACTCTGGGCAAGGCCGAACAGGGAAGGAAGGAGAAGCGTACATCTTCCTCATTTTCCAACCATTAACGCCTCAGCAATCTTGACCCCCGCACTAGTGCCAAGCCGATTGGCACCCGCCCGCACCATGGCTTGAGCATCTGCCAATGTACGGATGCCGCCTGCCGCCTTGACACCCATGTGCGGTCCAACCACTCTTCGCATTAATTCTACATCTTCCGGCGTCGCTCCGCCAGTGCTAAATCCGGTAGAGGTCTTCACAAAGTCCGCCCTGGCCGCCTTGGCCAACAGACAGGCCAGAACTTTCTCCCCGCGTTCTAGGAGCGCGGTTTCAATAATCACCTTGAGGATTACATTGGAGCGGTGGCAAAGCTCACTCAGAGCACTGAGTTCATCATAAACCGCGGCATATTCCCCTCCCTTGAGCAAGCCCACGGCGATGACGGTATCCACTTCAACTGCGCCCTCTTCAATCACAATTTGGGTCTCTGCCAGTTTGGCGCGCCGACCATTGGCGCCTAAGGGGAATCCTGTCACCGTAGCCACGCGCACACCTGAGCCGGCCAAGGCACGCACCGCACGGGGGACATAAACCGGGTTCACACACACCGCAGCAAATCCATAACGGCGCGCCTCTGCACACAGTTGATCAATCTGAGTCGGAGTGGCTTCGGGTTTTAGGAGGGTGTGATCAATGAGCGCCGTGATCGGCTGTTCTGTCAGCCCGGCGGGTAGCTCAAATGGGGGCGGCTCCTGAGCAAAGTGGCGCGCCTGAGTCACAAGATCATTCAGCGAAAATTCCATTGGGAACTCCACACATAGCTACCTGGCTGCGTTGACAATTGATGAGGGGGTCAACAATTTGATCTCGCTGGGTGGCCAATACACGAGGAGGGCTTTGCCAACGACGTTCTCTATGGGCACGAACCCCCACGAGTGCGAATCGGAGGACTGATTCCGATTGTCACCCAACACAAACAACTGGCCCGGCGGGACATCCCACACCCCGTTGTAACTAGGAGAGGCTGCAACGTAAGGCTCTTCAAGGGCCTGGCCATTGACAAAAACCTTCCCGTCCTTAATCTCAATATGGTCTCCCGGCAAACCAATGACGCGCTTAATATAGTCCTCACGTGGATTCATAGGATAACGGAACACAATCACGTCACCGCGCCGTACTTGGCCGGTACGGTAAGCCACTTTATTGACAATCACAAATTCACCTGGCTTTAGCGTGGGCTGCATACTGATATTCTCGACCCGCACCCGGGCGATAAAGGTATCAATCACAAAATATAACAATAGCGCCAGGACGATCACCTGGAGCGCTTCGGAGAACATTTGTAACCAACCCACCGAATCGCGCCGCGGTAAAGTGGGCTGGGTCATTGTTTCTGAGGAGGGTTTCTCTACCATGGATGTCCTTCACCTGAGCTTACCTGTAAGCTCCTTCGGATTATATGCCACCCCTTCCCTCACGGCAAGGGCCAGAAAAGCGATGGTACCGCCAATACTTTTACCCCTGCTGCAACCGTGTTCCACAGGTGCGGCAGAAACGATCCCCCGCTTGCACTCGACGCCCGCATGAGGGGCAATACAACGCCTGCGAGGGAGTAAGCTCCCTGGGACGCGAGGGGGTGGTGCGCGAGGCATGCCGTGAGCGCCTGGCTGCCATGCCTGGCCGCTGCCGAGTTAGCGTCCACCACCATATTGAACCCGCCAGGATCAAAACGAATCCGACGCTTATGACCATAACCCACGGCAGGGTGTACCAGGAACGCCCCAAGTCCGAAGCTGCCGATTCAATGGGGGCAATCGGCTGCACAGATTGCATGGGGGCACTCAAGCGATCATCGGGTTTTTCATACTGCAGACGCAACACAAACGAAGTGCCCGCCCGAAGTTCTCCTACGGGGTAATGGTAGTACACCAGCCCATCATTGCCCTTGACAGGGCTTGCCGTGCCCGGTGTGAGACTCCAGGCCGTGGCCGTAAGGGGTTGCTGTACCACAATGCTGAGGTCTTTTACCGCATAATCGCCCGGCCAGAGGTATTCATAGGTGCGTTTGGTCCCTTCCTTCTTGAGGCCTGGGTCATAGTATTCTACCTGGAGGACGGGCGCCGGCGTGGTAAAAGTTACCCTCAACCATCCTCCTTCTACCCGGGTCGTATAACTTAGGTTGTATAGCATTCCATCGGTATCTTCATAGGCTACGTTATAAGGAGCCCCGGCCGCGGCAGGAATGCGCAATTCCACCTGGGCCGGTAACTTCACCGTATTCGCCAAAGACATCCGATAAATGACCAGCATCTCTGGGCGGTCGTACTCGGGCCACAAATCAATCTCCAGGGACTCCAAAGCCACTCCCGCCTGAGCCATCACATGCCCCATCCCGAGCCAGAGTCCAACGATCACCAGGATAAACATCACTCCTAAACGCTTGAGCATGCCAGTCCTCCGAATTGGGTAACTGTATGTCCAAATCTTACCACGATTGCCGCGCACCATCCCGCCTGGCATCCTCTTTGCACCTCAATTATGCTCAGAAGATCTGGAAAGAATCAGGTAGCCCCAGGAATACGGTATAATCAAAGCCAAGTTAGGGCTTGTCCCAGGGAGCCAGGTCAAATGGCACGCCGACGTTCAGCCGAAGATCTTTCCGTCGAAGAATTACGCTTGCTTTTGATTGAAAAGCAACGGGCCCGGCGTCAGCGACGTCTCGCGCATTACCGACGCAGTGGCCGTTTGATGCTTATCGAGGACCAGCCCATGGCGGTACCCCTGGAAGACCTGCCCAGCCGTCCCTTGGCAGATGAAGAACGCAGATCGGTGGGAAAATCCCCCCGGCGTTCCTGGCTGGATCGTTTGTTGCTAACCATCGAGATAGTGGCCGTGCTTGGGTTGGCCTTTGTGTTGTTGAACGGCTTCACCCTCATTCGCGACCTCAACCGTGAGGTGGTCTCGCTGATTAACCAACCTACCGCCACCCCCACCCCAGCCATCACGGCCATCGTTTTACCTGGTGGCCACACCCCTCCCAATGCCCCTGGCGGGCCGCGCCCCAACGAAGCCGAAATCCCTGAGCACCTGCGCCCAGTCATGCTGGCCTTGCCCGACTTCCCCACACCCACCCCAAGCCTGGAACAGGCCATCCGCATTCAGATTCCGGCCATTCACGTGGATGCCCCCGTGGTGCAGGGGGATGGCTGGGAACAGTTGAAAAAGGGGGTTGGCCAGCGCCTGGGCACGCCTAACCCCGGCCAGCGCGGCAACATCGTCCTCTCCGCCCACAACGACATCTTTGGCGAAATCTTCCGCGACCTGGATAAACTCAAGCCCGGCGATCAGGTCATCCTCTACAGTAACCAGCGGGCGTATGTCTACATTGTGCAGCAAACTCAAATCGTCGAGCCAACGCGGGTAGAGGTCATGGCCCCCACCCAGGAACCTATTGTTACCCTCATTTCATGTTATCCTTATATGATAGACAACCAGCGCATCGTGGTAACCGCGCGGTTGCAAGAATAAAGTTCATCCTTATCAGGAGAAGACAATGAGCAAGAAACAAAAACGCCGCGTTTCATCTACCAGAACCCCCGTGCCATCTCCCGCCCCTGCACGCCCCACCGAGACTCGCCCCAGCCCCGCGGCTCGTGGAGGCACAAGCAGCACTGAATTCAACCCCGATTACTCCTATGTGATCAAAGACCTCAAGCGCATCGGGACACTGGCCGGCACCTTTTTTGTGATTCTGATCATTCTTGCGTTCATTTTGCGATAAAAGCGCCGATGCTTGAAGGTCAAGGATGAGCGCGTTGCTGGCGCTTTTTCGAACCCAAATTCATTAGGTGCCTCCACCCAACCCGGGAGCTTCGCCCCTTCCATGCCCACAAAAAAATAAATAGGAGCCCGTATCGATCGAGCCACCTGATCAATGGCTTAAAGAGGGGGTCAGAGGAGAAACGCCGAAGAAGATCCGATAACTTTCGAAGCAAGGCATCGGTCTTCTCTAAATTCCCTGCAATATGAAATGCTATCAAAGCATTGACGTACCCCTGCGCTAACGCTTCCTGGATCTCTACCACTTCCCTATGCCGCTGCGCAACCCCTTCCAACTTGGCTAACCCCTCCCCCACCTTCGCTACCTCGCCCGCCTGCGCATACGCCTCCAGCGCATTGACGTACTCCCACGCTAA
>NZ_CALIMF010000008.1 GCF_938028735.1 uncultured Thermanaerothrix sp. | reverse complement strand
TCGCCCACCCGCGGGCCATCTAAAAGGTTTAATAAATACTGCACTTGGGTACGGAGCGTCTCATTCAAATCATCCCGTATCAACCACTGCTGCAACCCCCGCCGCAAGGCCTCCCATAAAGCCATGGCAGGTGGGGCCTCTTCACCGATCAGATTTAGAATAGAAGGGGGAAGAGGAATCCCCTGAGCCAGTAAATCCAGAATTCGCTCTAACCGCCGGGGCGTGACGCCCTGTGTCCGTAGTTGGATCAACATCTGGAGCATTTCTGGGGTGACCGCAATGCCACGGGCTAGGAGTAACCGCACCACTTCTTGATTTGCCGGTGTGGATGGCAATGCAGCACCTTCTAATAAGGCACTGACAGCATCCGGTTGATGGCCTGTAACTTCTACCAGACCGGTTTCCGCACCCACATGCTGGATCAAAATGGTGCGAGGGGTGAACTCACGCACTACAAATTGGGCCTGACGTTGATTCATCAGAGCCAGGCTTTGTTCCGGCGAGACCAGCCGCGCTACTACACGCACTCCCTGTACCGAGAGCACCACCGTCTCGCCGGAGACCTGGAGCACCTCTGCATTGAAACGCTGGTTCAGGCGCAACATAAGACCAGCGTTCTCGTCTGGACGTGGGGGTGGCGTAGTAGGAAACGGGCCGGTAACGTTCATCACAAGTAACCCTAACCAAAATGGGAGAGAGCCCCACGTCAACAATGGGGGCCTCTCCCCTTTACATGGC
Organism: uncultured Thermanaerothrix sp.; assembly: GCF_938028735.1. Classification (GTDB taxonomy): domain Bacteria; phylum Chloroflexota; class Anaerolineae; order Anaerolineales; family Anaerolineaceae; genus Thermanaerothrix. The sequence continues at coordinate 39,467 of NZ_CALIMF010000008.1, read as the reverse complement.
ACTAACGCTTCAAGTTGACCAGTTCAGCCAGAATCTCATCTGAAGCCGTGATGAGGCGGGAGGAAGCCTGAAAACCCCGTTGGGCGATGATCAAGTTGGTGAATTCAGTGGCCATGTCCACATTGGAGGCTTCCAGGTACCCCGAGGCGATAACCCCACGTCCGCCTGATCCCGCTGTCCCGATGTTGGGTTCACCCGAATTCAAACCCGCTCGATACAGATTCTGACCATCTCGGATTAAACCGGAGGGATTGGTGAATTTGGCAATGGCCAACTGACCGATTAATTGCTTGAGACCGTTGGAAAAAAGAACGTGGATGCGCCCCGAGTTCGGCTCAATGCTCACATCTGTTACATTACCCGCCGCTAGGCCATCCTGGCTGGTCACGGCAATGCTGCTCTCGGTAGCCAGCATGGTAACTTGTGACATATCCAGATTGGTGATCACCACATCCGCCGCGCCGTTTGTGCCAGGAATGCGGATGTTATTCAGCACCTGAGTGTTGATCACGTTCCCATTGGTATCAAAGGTTAGGGTGCCATTGCCCTGAGCCGTGGTCGGGCTACTCACCTGCCATGACCAAGTATTATCACCGGTGCGGGTAAATGTGACGGTCAGGCTGTGCGATTGTCCCAGCGAGTCGTAAACACCCAACGTCACTGGATAACTCTGGCCGATGGCTAAATCCGAACTCAGATTGCCACCGATGATCATGCTTGAAGTTGCCTTAGCGAGGGTTAGATCGAGAGGCACCGCGAGATCGCCAATCGGGTTATTGGTGTTAATTGGTCCTTGGCTGCCAATAGGATTCTGCCACCCCTGAATGCGTTGACCTGTGGAACTGTTGACCAGATAACCCTGAGCGTCAATATGAAGGGAGGCTTCTCGTGAGTAGAAAAGCTCGCCGCCTTTACGGTAAATGAAGAAACCATCTCCCTGCAGAGCCAGATCGGAATTGCGCCCCGTAGCCTGAAGCATACCCTGAGAAAAAACGGGGGTGATATAGCCGATCTTGATGCCCAGACCAATTTGAGTGGGGTTGATCCCTCCCAACTCATTCGTCGGCGCTGAGCCCGGGCTCAGCAACTGGGAGAACTGATCCTGGAAAAGCACCTTGCTGGCCTTGAAGCCAGGGGTGTTTGCGTTGGCCAGATTATCTGCAACGACATCCAGAAACGCCTGATTGGCATTGAGAGCGCTAATGGCTGTGAACATTGAACGCAACATGGGGGATTCTCCTTTCAAGGAAATATGGGTTAGGTGTTCACAGGCCTCCTCCAGGAGGGCCGGCCCGTGTTTGTTAAACCTTTGTTTCCAGAGTGCTCAGGGGCGTAGAGGTATAAGGAGCAGCAAATACCACACTATCCACCTGAGTGAAAACGCCTTCACCGCGATGTGCGGGGTCAATGGCAGTAATCACCACACGCTCACGCACGTTGACCAGAAAAGCCAGGTCGTCCACCAGAACCAGCGATTCGCGTCCCCCGCGCTGAGCGGCCTTTTCCACCGCCTGCGAGAGGCGCAGCAGATCATCGGGGCTCAAATCAATCTGACGGCTTTGCAAACGCTTTTGAGCATGATTGGAAAAGCGTAAGTTGCGCACCAGACAGGTTGCAAAATCTTCCCCATTGCTCGCTTCGGGTGTATGCAGAGCGGGCGTGGCCGAGCGAGTTGGGGACTCAAAGACTGGCTTGGCGGAGAGACTCATGTTCACCTCCCTCGTAGACTTGAGTAACTTCGCGAAGTGGCCACCATGCTTCCCCCACTTGCACGTAGTAAACGCCACCACGAATCTCATACCCCTTGACCACACCTCTTAAGACCTGTCCATCTGCCAAGGTAGTTGTCACCTGCTTTCCAATCAGGGAAGAAGCCAGGTTGGACAGGTTGACTCGTAAAAGCGCTTCCATGTTCTCTTTGATTTGCTTGAGTGTTTCGAGGGAATTCAGTTGAGCAAACTGTGCCATCAGGTCTTTATCTTGAAGCGGCTCCAAAGGGTTCTGATTACGCAATTGCGCCATAAGCAGAGTTACAAAATCATCTGCAGATAGCCCGCTTAGGCGGTTAAGAGCCTCACCCCCTGAAGCAAGCACAGAGTTGTTCATCACCGAATAGACCGCTGTCATAACAGCCTCCTTAGATTCGGTAGTCCACATAAGAATCAGCCTCTCTAACTCTCAGGCTCACTGCCTTCTCGTGGTCACCTTCCGGCGACCGAGTGTCAAACGGCAGGCGCAACCGCGTCGGGCTTCCATGGGGTTGACGGAAAAGATTCTCCTGAGCGTATTGCTGTCCTACAGTAACATCGGCCAACTGGATGCCCGATTGAGCCAGAGACTGGCGTAGATCGTTCAATCCTGCCTGCAATAACCGTTCCGTTTGGGGATGATCGGCCACCATCCACACACGAGTACCCTCTGCCCCATGCGCAATACGGATTTCAATGCGTCCCAGGGATTCGGGGTAAAGTTGTAAGCTCAAATTTGACTGATCGAATCGCACCATCAGATCTACAGCGCGCATCGCCTGATGGATTGGGTGGTTTTGAACAGTGCTCAGAGTGGCTTTCACCGTACCCAAGGCCCGCTCTACAACAGCCTCAAAGGAGACACTTCGGATTGCCACCCCATCAGTTGGGGTGAGGGAAGGATCGGTCGCCCTTGCCTCCTGAGGTTGGTCAGTTTCTCTAACCTGCAGCCCACTAGTGGACAATATTCCAGAAGGTTTTACCTCCGAGCGACCTTGAGCAAGTGCCCTGGCATCGCGAGAGGACCCAGTGGTGAGCGGCCCTACATTCGAGGGTAAGGTAGTCGAGGAAACTATACCCGTCCCTAGGGTGGGGGACTGAGAGTCCCCCGTTTCAGGGAGATTGAGAGCCACCCACTCGGCACCCATCTCTGGAATCCCTGCAGGCAGATCCTGGAACACGCTCTCCTCCGGGTCCCTGACTGCTCCATCGGGCAGTGCTAAAGGCAAGTTGAATTGACTTGGCTCAATCAGAAACGGAAATAGGGTCAAAAGAGGGGAAGCGGTCTCGGCCTCAGAAACCTCGGACGAGCCGGATGTTTGTGCCGGTGTTGAGGTGAGTGCCTCATCTTCACCTGCGGGTTCTGGCTGAAGCCGTGCTTGGGGCTCCACGCTCCGATCACGTTGTTCAGCCCAAAGGGATTGAAAAGAAGGTGCCGTCCCCCCTGCCTCATTCCTGGTACTAATTCCCTTACCCTTCATCGAGGCCAGGGCACAGGGGGGCTGTTCAAGGGGTGGAGCGTTCATTTGACGCCCCAAGAACAACTCAAGATTCATGGTTACCTCCCGGATGAAAGATTTTTAAGTAGCAGCAACTTCTTGCTGGCTACCTGACTAAGCGCCTGAAAGCGCAAAGCCGTCTCCGTCATATCCATCAATTCAACATCAATATCCACGTTGTTCTGGTCAGCGCGTGTGCTCCCTCCTGGGCGCTGCAAAACCGTAAACGAGTAAACACCAGCCGGAGCCGCCAAATGTGCGGGCTGCGTGCGTTGGAGATCAACTGTTTTTTGGCGTGTCAAGGCTCGCTTTATTGCGGTCTCAAAATCCACGTTTTGCGCATGGTAGCCAGGTGTATCTATATTGGCAATATTGCGACCGATCATTTGTTGCCGCAAGGAGAGGCCATCCAGCGCCATGCGTAGAATGTTGAATGTTGAGTCTTGAAGCATCGTGCTTTCAGTCATCCTAAACCCTCCACCCACTTTCCTGGCGATAGTAATTGAGAACACGATTTACATAGACCTGAGTTTCACGATAGGGGGGAATGCCCTGATAACGATCTACTGTCCCCGGTCCGGCATTGTAAGCTGCAAGCGCCAATGCCATATTGCCATCATAGCGATCTAGCAGGCGACGCAACAAACGCACCCCTCCATCAATGTTTTGAGCCGGATCGAAAGGATCCTCAACCCCCAGATTGCGCGCAGTTCCGGGCATCAGTTGCATTAGTCCCATCGCACCTGCCCGCGAAACAGCCCGCGGGTCAAAATTAGATTCGGCTCGGATTACCGAGCGCACCAACGCTGGATCCACCCCATAGCGCTGGGCAGCCTGTTGAATGAGGGTCTCAAACGAGGTTGAAGTAGGATTGCGAGGCGTTCCACCCACAGAGGCCATCGCCTCAGATACCGTTTCATTTCTACCTCGATCCAGTAACTGGAAAAGTAAGCGATAAAGCGTACTCTCAAAAGCAGCGCTTAAAAAACCCATATCCATAGCTCACCGCTCCCCTTGCCGACGAAACGCTCGGCTAATATAGAGATCATCCAATAAACGGCTTTCCACCTGAGCCATTTCCTCCCGGTAACGCGCCAGTTCCTTTTCACGTAATGCTTCTAGAATCTCCGCATCCTGACGCGCTTGCACAAGTTCCTGGCGCTTGGCAGCCACACGCTGCCGCCACATCTCCAAGGCTTCACGTGTCCGCTCAATGTGGTCCTGCACACGCATCAACTCATGATGAAGCTGATCCAGAGCAAAGACATCCACCTCTCCAACCTGCTGGCTTTGGATGCGAGCGAAGAGAAAATTCTCAAGGCTCCGCAACCCTTCCAGCAATTCCTCGCCTTTACGTTGTTCCTGAAGCAAGCGTCCCAATTCGACCTCCAAGGCCTCAACGCGCCTCTGACGCACATCCAGAACAGATTGCAAGGAAAACTTAGGCGGCATGGTTCACCCCCTGTGTCATGACTGCCATTTGGCTCAGTGTCATTTCAAGGGGAGTAAACTCTTCCACCTCTTGCTGGAGAAAGCGTTCCAATACCGGCATCACGGCAATAGCAGCATCAATCTCCGGGTCAGAGCCCTGCACATACGCGCCAATATTGATCAAGTCACGCGCCTTTTCATAAACAGCCAGATGCTTGCGCAGTTGAGCCGCAAAGGCACGGTGCTCGGGTGTTGTGATCGAGGGCATTAACCGGCTAATCGAGTTCAAGACGTCAATGGCAGGATAGTGGTTACGCGCCGCCAGGACACGGCTGAGGATGATGTGACCATCCAAAATGCCACGCACTGCATCGCAAATAGGTTCATTGAAATCATCGCCTTCAACTAACACGGTGAAAAAGCCGGTAATAGTGCCCCTATCTCCACACCCTGCGCGTTCTAGTAAACGAGGCAGAAGGGCAAATACCGAGGGGGTATATCCCTTGCTTGCTGGCGGTTCACCAATCGCCAGCCCCACCTCACGCTGGGCCATAGCAAAACGCGTGACCGAGTCCATCAAAAAGATGACATCTAGACCTAGATCGCGGAAAAACTCCGCGATGGTCATGGCTACAAATGCGGCTTTGAGACGCACTAGAGCTGGCTGATCAGAAGTCGAAACAACCACCACTGCCCGCTGCAAGCCCTCGGGCCCCAAATCACGATCCAGAAATTCGCGCACTTCGCGCCCGCGTTCGCCTACCAACGCAATCACACTGACATCTGCGCGCGCACGGCGCGCTAATGTTCCCAATAACGTGCTCTTGCCCACCCCGCTGCCTGCAAAAATGCCTATGCGCTGCCCCTTACCCATGGTCAACAGACCATCAATGACTCGCACCCCTGTGACCAGGGTTTCGGTAATAGGACGGCGCTGCATTGGGTTAGGCGCCGCGCGATTGGTAGGCATGGTTTCTGAGAGAGTCAGTGCTGGTCCCCCATCAATAGGACGTCCTAGGCCGTCCAGTACCCGTCCCAAAAGCGCCATCCCAATTGGGACCCGAAATGACTTTGAAATTGGGTAAACCTCACTCCCTGGCTGTATCCCATCCATGCTCCCCAGTGGCATGAGCAGGATGCGCTCATTCCGAAAACCCACCACCTCAGCCAGAACCGGTTCAGTACCCTGGGCTCGCATCTCACAGATTTCCCCAATCTGGCAGTCAATACCCACCGCCTCAATGGTTAGGCCTACCACTTGTACAATACGCCCCGAAACCTGGAAGGGACTGGTGCGCCGCAAAGCCTCGAGATATTGTTGAAGGTTGGGCAAGGTAGGCACCGAGTTCATAGGTTCCTCCCTCCTCCGACGGTTTCCGGTAGCAGGCTACTCAACAGTCGCTCCAGACGAACCTCAATCCGCCCATCTACCGCCCCATACTGGCCCTCCACATAGCAACCACCTCGCCGAATTGCATCGCTGGGGATGAGTTTGATCTGTTGATCACGCAAGGTGACTTGGGCTTCCTTCCAATATGGATCGAGCATTCGGGCATCTTCAGGGTTGACGTAAATGCGCAGATCGCCCAGCGTCTGAGTATGCTCCAAAACGCGACTGTAAGTCTGCTGCAGAGTATCCGCATCCAAGGTAAATCCATCCGTGAAAAGGGCACGTGCAATGGCAGCTACCATTTCCAGCACCAATGGTTCACTTTGGGAAAAGAGCCTCTCGCGCCAAACCTGGACTTCCTGGACGATGGTTTTGAGAGTCTCAATCAAGCCACGTAATTCTGCTTCACCCTCGGCCCGCCCGGCCAAATAGGCCTGCTGCCGGAATTGCTCGGCCTCCTCACGCGCTTGCTGAAGCAAGGCCTCAGCCTGAGCCTGCGCCTCGGCCAGTAGGGCAGCAGCCTGCGCTTGGATGGCTTCCAGTTCGACAGGCAGGGCAACCGCCTCGGAAGAAGCAGAATGCTCAGCACCTTCCTCTTCTGATATGTTGTTCGGCCATGAGTCAAGAGCAGGGGACTCCATCAGGTTGGCAGGAATCCAGGCTTGAATTTTCGCCTGCTGGCAATGACCATGGACACGCTGCTGATTGCATGAATCGCGCATAGACGTAGAGGTGAAAATGGATAAAACTTGCTCAGCAAATTTCTCCATCTGGGCAGGGGAAGCGTCGGCAACCAGGGTAGGGGGATGCCAGGGGCGAACCCCACTCCGTGCCAAAGGCTGATTAGGGTTACTGGATAATCTCATACTCCGCTCCACCACCCGCAATGACGATCTCACCGGCTTCTTCTAGCGCACGCACTGCCTCTACGATACGCCGCTGAGCCGCATAAACATTTTTGGCCAATTGTGGTCCCAGAATTTCGATCTCTTCTTTGAGATTCTCGCGCGCCCGTTCAGAAAGATTGCGGAAAACTGCCTCCTTGAGGCGCTCCGGAGCCGCTTTGAGCGCTAGCGCCAAATCGGACTTGTTCACATCACGCAGCACACGCTGCATGGTACGATCATCTAACTTAATCAGATCATCAAAAGTGAACATGTTGGCACGGATTTCTTCTACCAATTTGGGATTGGTGGCCTCAAGGGCTTCCAAAATGGTCTTCTGCACCCCGCGATCCACCTGGTTCAACATCTTAACCAGGAAGGAGACCCCACCAGTGGCGCGGAAATCGGCTTCGCTCAACACACCCGAAAGTTTGTTTTTCAAATCGCGCTCAACAACTTGTACCACCTGGGGCGAAACCCGATCCATAGTAGCCAGACGCAAGGTAACCTCAATTTGCAATTCCTTAGGGAAATTGGTCAGAATGTCAGCGGCCACCTTGGCTTCCAGGTAGGAGAGCACGAGAGCAATTGTCTGGGGCAATTCATCCTGAAGCAGATTGGCTACCTGCGCTGGATCGGCATTTTTGAGCATCTCAAATGACGAAAGTTGCTGGTGCGCCGAAATACGCTCCAATATCTCCGCACCTCGTCGCGGCCCAACTGCGCGTGAGAGCAGTTGACGGCTGTAGTCAATCCCATTGGCTACAACCCCAACTCCCTCATTGGTCAGTTCATGCGCTTCTTCCAATACTACGTGGCGCACCTCTGGAGGCACAACCGTGGTGCGACTCAGCGCCAGCAAAACGCGTTCGATCTCGCTCTCACTCAGATATTGTAGAACCTTGGAGGATACATCCACGCCCAGACACATCAGGAGCACCGACGCCTTTTCCAGTCCACTAATCTTGGAGGCGAAATCGTCTGTCATGGCTACTTTCCACTCTCGTTGAGCCAAATCTGGATCACTTCAGCCACTGTGGCGGGCGATTCCTCTGCCAGCCGGGCCAAAGCTTTCTGTAACTGCTCATCCTCCTGCGAAGTTCGTACTTTGGGACGTCCCGGTGCTCCCTCGGACACCGCCCCCGCTTGAAGCGCTGCTTGTTGGTTCTGCTCAAGCATCCCCATCACGGTAGCCAAGTTATCACTCAGGCTCGGGCGAGCCCCGCTACCCGCCACAGTCCCTGCACCTGCTGGCAACGCGGCCTCGGAAACCGGTTTCATGATCGTAATCCAGGCCTCACTGGAAGCCAGACGCAGGTTTCTAAAGACCCGCTGCAAGTAGAACGCCAAACCGGCTACTAGCAACACAGCCAGAACAATTTCGCCGATACGGAAGTAAAGATCTGTTTGCTGGCTCTTTTGCATCTCCCTGGCTTGCTCTTCGTAGTAAGTGCGATCAAAGGCCATGGACTCCACCGCCAACATATCACCACGCGTCTCGTCAATCCCAGCCGCAGCAGCGATGGCCTTGCGCAGCACTTGGAGGTGCTCTGGCGAATCCAGCCCATCCACTAGCACCGAGAGCGAGATGCGCTTAATTTGCCCGGGGGTTTGAATCTCATGCGTTTGCACCTGGGTAATCTCGTAGTTGACAGTTTCTTCGGTGCGCTGGTACGTAACCATCTGACCTTCCCCCTGGGTCACCGGCACCGGCATGGGCAAATTGCTGGCTGCACCAGGCACTCCCCCTACGGCCTCGGCGCCACCCGTGTAACTCTCAGTAATTTTTTGCGAAGAGCGAATAGCCGCCGGCGTGGGGTTGAACGTCTGCGAGGTCAGTTCGCGTTGAGTCCAGTCCATCACCACTTGAGCCTGTACCACTGAGCGGTTAGGACCAAGCACAGAATTGAGCAAGTTCTGAACGTTGCGCTGAATCTCGGCTGCGGCCGCCTGTTCGGCATTACGGAAGGTATCCGCCTGCACAGCGGTGGTCGTATCATCCTGGCTACCTGAGGCTAACAGGTTACCCTCCGCATCTACGATGACCACATTCTCTGGCGTCAAGCCTTCTACACTGCTGGCTACCAGATGCGTAATAGCACGCACCTGAGCCTTATCCAGGTACTTGCCCGGCTTTTCTTTGATCACCACCGAGGCCGTCGGAGGAACCTGATCTCGTGCCAGCAGAGATTTTTCGGGGAGCACCAGGTGTACGCGCACCATCTCTACCGCATCCAGATTGCCAATGGTGCGTTCCAGTTCCCCTTCTAAAGCCCGTTGGTAATTGACCCGCTGGGTGAATTCGGTCATGCCCAAAGTGTTGTTACTGAAAAGTTCAAATCCCACCTGACTGGTCTTGGGCAGACCCTCGCGTGCCATCTTCAAGCGCACTTCATACACTTTATCACTTGGCACCAGAATGGTGCCAGTATCTTTGAGCCGGTAGGGTATTTTGGCTTCTTCTAGTTTCTGAACAATCTCTCCCGCATCGCTTTCGCTCAGCCCGCGATACGCAACGGCATATGTCGGCGTGCTGGCCCACATCACGAAAACCACAGCCACTATGATCACCGCCAGAGTGATCACCGCCAGCGAGATGCGCCGCGACTGCGATTGGTGCTGCCAGAATGAACGCGCTTGTTGACCTAGGTTAGCCAGCATTGGGTGTATCCTCATTCACCTTGGTTACACCGACATACGCATAACTTCGCGATAGGCATCCACCAAGCGATCCCGGATAGCCATGGCAATACGAAAGTTGATGTCTGTCTCCTCCACTGCCATCATGACCTGGTGGATTTCTACATCCTCACCGGCTGCCAGTTGTTGGATTAACGCATTACTCTGGTTCTCAGAACGGCTCAATGCATTCAGCACCTCTGCAAAGGATCTTCCTGCTGCTTCGGTGGCTTGTTTACGCTCTGTCGCTGTAGTAGAGAGCGGCGATGACGTCCCCAGAACACGACTCGGCGAAGATGGGGTTACCTCCATTTTCTACCTCCCTTTTCGTGCCTACTTACCGATATCCAGCGCCCGCAGTGCCATCTGTTTGGCAGTATCAATCACTGCCAAGTTGGCTTCGTAAGAGCGACTGGCCGAAAGCATGTTAGTCATTTCAACCACCGGGTTTACGTTGGGGTACTCCACATACCCCTCTGCATCTGCATCCGGGTGGATAGGATCATAGACGCGTGTACCTGGAGTGTTATCCGTCAGAATTTGGGTAACTCGCACTCCCTTGAGCAAGCCCTGAAAACGGCCGGAGTTCTGACGAACGGCCAGGAAAGAGGGTAGAAACGGCGTTTGCCCTTCCGGCATAAAGACCACGTCTTTACGTTTGTAGGGCCCTCCCTCTGGGGTACGCGTGGTTTCAGCATTGGCAATGTTGTGGGCAATCACATCTAGGCGTAAGCGTTGAGCCGTCAATCCCGAGGCGCCTATTCGCAGGACGTTCCAAAATCCCATAACCAACCTCCTCTGGCAGAGGATGTTTATGTAACATTACACTTGCATCTTAATCCGCCTTACCTCATGGGGCTATAAAGCCAAGATGAAGGAAGGATAAAAATCGCGTGAATTAAGACAAAGCCGGTGAGAGACGAACCTCTCACCGGCAAGCCAGAGGAACAGGTTATGGGCAATTGAGGGAAAAAACGAATTAAGCGCTAGCGTACTGGGGCACCATTGTACGCACCACGAGCGGATCACCCGGCGCAGGGGTGGCGCTTATCTTCTTTTCGGCCTCAGCCCAAGCCTCACGCAGTTCTACCAGCACATTGAGCGCCGATTGATAATCGCCAGCGCGCAGACACTCCAAGCACCATTGATAAAGACGGAACAAGCCTGCCGCTACCTCAGCATAATCAAAATTAAGGGCATCGCGCAGAAGGGTAATGGCTCGCGTGGCACGCTCAAAATCTTGCTGACGGCACGCGCGGATCGCTACATCATAGGCCATGATGACCAGGCGAACCGGACTGGCGCTCATCACATCTTGCGTGCGGTATTCCTGGGTAAAATAATGGCTCTGGTACACCTCGTCCTCCTTCTCGGTTGCATTCACGTCTGCATTCCGTGTTCTGCTTCTATCTTCGGATGAAATGTCTGGAACTTGAGCCCTCAGCAATAAAAAATCCGTAAATCCGGGTTTCTGTGCACCACCGCCCTTGCCCCCGGAGGCACCTTTTAAACGCAAAAATCCACCCACCCAGGGGCGGAAACTGGGTAAGACTTTTTAGGTCCCACAGCGCTGCGCTAGACAAAGAGATCAACAATCTCGCCGGCACGCAATCGAGCCATTTCCTCCGGCGGAATAGTGCGAATCACATGGCGATGGGTTTTATCCAGGACGAAGACAGTCACCCGGCGTGTCTGCGGATCCACCTGGAAACGCAAAGCAATCTCAGCCCCACCCCGGACTGAAGAAGTCGCACCTGGGTCAGAAACCGGTGCATACTGACGCTTCTCATCTTGTGTTTCTGCTACAGGGACTTTCTGCAGGTTAACCTCACGCTCCACCGAAATACGGCCACCTATTTCGGACGTAGCCGGCCCAACTCCTTGAAGTTTGGCTTCCCCTTGCATAGGCTCCATCCTTTCCGTTCCGCCAACTTCCCTGTCGCGGATAAGGTGCTACGTGTTTGCACTCTCCTAGAACAAGCGATTTACACTTCCGTAAATGCTCGCCCATGTTTGTTGGGCATACGTCAGGCTGATCAACTGCGCCTGAATCTGAGCGTATTGCTCGGTCAGCATGGCTTCGCGATCCGCAAGGTAGACTTGGAAGCGATTAATATCGCTGCCAAGATCCCCAATTTGACGATCCAGCACGCCCAGGCTTTGAGGCAGGTAGCCGCTTCCGCCATTGAATCGCTCCAATTCGGTATAAATAGACCCCATGACAGCATCAAACACTTGCACCACCGCCTGGGGGTTTTGGCGCATGGCGGCCTCAAAGCGAGACGGACTGGCCAACGAGAGACGCAAATTGCTATCCAGGCTAACCCCCACTTCACTGAGACTCTTATACACACCGAGAGTCTCGTGGCGCTGCATCACCAGCGAAAGCAATTTATAACGTAACTCACTGAATACCGTGTCATTCGCCAATGCCCCCCGGATGTAGGTATCACCCTGTTTGGTAATAGCCGTCTTTTCTTCAAGATATCGCATTACCTCATTAAACTTCTGAGCAAAGGCATCAACCGCGCTACGCGCCCGGCTGTAATCAGTTTCAATTTTGAGGGTCGCAGATTTCCCCGCCGCATCGAAGGCCAGGTTTAGGGAAACCCCACCAAGCACGTCCGTCAGGTTGGTGTTACGCGCGCGGGTAAAAGAAATCCCGTTGACCGTGAACTGCGCATCCTGCGCCTCCCAGGCGCCGGTTTCAGGTGGCAGGGTGCTTCCCCAGTCTCCTCCTGCTTCAGCAACGTATTGCACTACCATGCGATGCGCAGTTCCAGTCTGGCGCGCAGTGAGGACCAGATGAGCACCGACCATTGAAGCGATCAGGTCGCGCCCTTCGGGTTGGAGAGCCGCATTGAGCTTGGTCACCACATTGGCCAGGCTGTCACTCTCTACCACATGGACAGCTACCCCTGCTGCCTGGTAATCAATTGCCACCGTCCCCACTTGTGGGGCTTCACCAAACACGATGACCAGACCCCGATGGGTATCATAGGTTTCACCCGGGGTAAGAGCCTGCCAATCCTCCGTTAGAGTGCCATCTGCTTTGGCTTTGTCATAAATCGCCACCGGTAAACCATCCGCAGCGCGCAGGCGGAACTCATATCCTGCCTCAGATTGGCGTACCTCTAGCATATAGGCTGTACCCTCGGCCTGATCACCACTGCCTAACTCACGTAGTCCGCTGTCCACAGTCCCCACACTCACTGCACTCACGCTGGGGCTGCTTACCGGCAAAGAAGCCACTGCCGTCCCCATTCCCCCCAGATAAAAGACCCCTCGTTTACCAAGCGGGCGATCGGTAGAAGATTGCTCTGCGGAAACCCATTGCTCAGCGCGTGCCAGTTGGTTCACTTGAACCCGATACTCCCCCACCATTGCTGTGTTATTGACCGTGGCGCTCAACACCATCGCCCCACTCACCGAAGGATCGGTCACCGCGATGGATCGTCCGCTCTCCAGAGCAAAGAACGGGCTACTGCTCAACAGCGCCTGCACCCGCTCCTTGAGATCGTCTAATTGCGACCGCAGGTCCAAGTAGACCCCGCGCTGAACCGTGAGCACATCCCGCTGCCGGGTCAGACGGGTCAGAGGTTGCCGTTCTAGGTTCATCAGGTTGCTGACCAGGCTTGTAAAGTAACTGGAGAGAGTGGTGTTCAACGCGTCAACCATGGTAACCTCACAAAACCCTTGGGGGGACGGTTGGGCGGGGAGCGCTCGGGGCGCTCCCCGCTATCCCGATACCGATGAGGAGTTGACCACTAGCGGAAGAGGGTGAGCAGGAACTGCGGGGCGGTGTTGGCTTGAGCCAGCATGGCGGTTGCCGTCTGCTGCAGGATGAGTAACTTGCTAGCATTGACTTGCTCCTCGGCCATGTTGGCATTCATGATCCGGTTGTAAGCCGCTTCGGTGTTGGTGTATTGAACGGTAATGGCCTCTTCCTTGAAAGACAGCCGGGCACTAAAGGCACCGACTTCGCTGATGCCCTTTTTCACTTTTTCGATTGCGGCATCAATATCAGAGAGCGCAGCGCTCAAGTTTGACGTGGTGTAATTCGCATTCAGCCCCAGACCGTTAGTCCCCGTACCGTAGGCGCCAAAGCCTTGATTATCAGTAAACTTGAATTCCGAGGTGACGGCGGTGGGATCGGCTGCGGTGCCCAGCGAGGTCAGGAAGTTCTGGGTGGCCGAAGCGCCTCCCGCCGAACCACTCTGACCGATTAGCATGTTGCCGTTCCACTGAGTTTGCTCCACAATCGAGTCAATCTCTGCCGCATAGGCGTTTAACTGAGCCGCAATGGCTTCTTTCTCCTTATCCCCGATGGTGCCGCTCTGGGCCTCCAGGGCTTTATTCTTCATTTTGACCAGGATGTCCTGGATCTTGCGTAGACCACCTTCGGCCGTAGAGAGTAGGTTCTTGGCATCGCCGATGCCGTTCAGCACCGTCTTCAATCCCTGGCGGCGGATGTCGAAGGTGGTCGCCAAACTCAAGCCCGCTGGATCATCCGCAGCCTCGTTGATGCGCTTGCCGGTTGCCAGGCGGGTCTGATGAATGGCCAATTCATTGTTGATCAGTTGCAACGAGTTGAGCGCATTGAGCGCACCAATGTTACCTGCAATTCGAGTGTAATCTACTGTGGGCATTTCACACCTCCTTGTGAATTTTGGCGGGGATCCTTCCCCTCAAGATTTGAATTTTGAAACAGACGGTCACGTAAGGATCGGGCTCTTTTTTGGAAAGCCACTGGGGGTCAAGCCCCGTTCCCCTAGTGGTGAGACATTGAGAAAAGAAATCTATTGGTATACTTTGGTTTTTCCTAACCTCCTCATCGGATCAATTTGGGATGTTGTTCTATCTTCCTTAACGACGCTTTAGGATAAAACCTTAGGGCGCGGGCGTAAATTCGACATAAAAAATGGCGCCCTGATAGATTTAGGGCGCCACACCATGGGGTGCTTCCCGATTAGTGCGCTTTGATCAACACCCCCCGTCCATTGCCTGAGGTGGAACTTGGGGCAACATCTCCTCTGCTCAGCATAGTTGAATCGTCTAAGCGAAACTGCGCCACCGCATCCCTGAGCGCCTGGGCCGTGCCTTGCAGGAACTGAGCCGAAGCTGCCACTTCCTCCACCTGGGCCGACATCTCTTCCGCTGAAGCCGAGACCTCTTCCACCGCCGCGCTGTTTTCCTCGCTCACGCTGGCAATAGATTCTACCGCCTGGGTGATTTCCTGCGAGCCAGCACTCATTTCCTCGGTAGCCGCCGTGTTTTCTTCAGCAATTGCCGAGACCTCATCCGCCGCTGCTACCAATGATTCAGCCAACCCCGCCATGTGGCGTGCTGCCGCCACACTCTGCTCAGCCTTCTCCTGCATGGCTTTGATGCCATCCAAGATGTCCGACAATGCCGCCCCGGCTAGACCAGCTTGCTGCACATCTTTTTCTACTTCATTAGCGCTCTCCTGCATCGCCAATACCGCTTCCTCAACCGACTGGCGAATCTCGCGGATCAGTCCGCCAATCTCACGCGTAGCGGCCGCTGCACGTTCGGCAAGTTTACGCACCTCATCGGCCACTACAGCAAAGCCTTTACCATGTTCACCGGCGCGCGCGGCTTCAATCGCAGCATTGAGTGCTAACAAATTGGTCTGCGCCGCAATATCCTGAATCGTCTCCACAATGGCCCCAATTTGAGTCGAGCGTTGCCCCATGGCCTGCACCTTTTCCGCCGAGAGGGTCACCTTTTCGCGGATCGCCGCCATGCCCCTGAGAGTGGATTCAACCGTTAGCGAACCTTGCCCTGCTGTTTCAACCGCCGAGTGGGCCACTTCGGCTGCGTTTTGAGCGCCCATCTGTACTTGCTGAATGGCCGCCGAAAGTTGGCTGATCAAGGCTGACATTTTGTTCACCGCCACCGCCTGCTCTTGCGCGCCCTTAGCCACGCCCTGAATAGCGCGTGTCATCTGCTCCACTGAGGCGGCTGTGCGGCTGGCTGCTTCGGATTGCTGCGACGCTCCCTTTGCCACCTGTTGAATCGTGGTCGCAATTTGCCCGGTCACCTGCCCAGCCTGATTTGCGGCTTCGGCCAGTTCGGTTGCTGCGGCTTCTAAGGCCTGAGCATTATGGGCTACTCCTTGCACTATTTGGCGCAGGCTACTCAACATGCGCATAAAGGCATTGCCCAAAAGATCTTTTTCAGAGCGCGGCGTGATACCAACGGTCAAATCGCCAGCAGCTATCGCTTCCGCCGTGGCCGACATGGTGGTGAAGTAGTCCACCAAGTCATTGAGACGGTGCCCCATTTGGCCGATCTCGTCGCGGCGCTTCAAGACCAACTGGCGCTGATTGACATCAATATGCTCTGCCAGTTCTCCCTGCGAGAGTGAGGACAAAGCCTCTGAAACTACCTTAATCGGTCTGGCAATCTGATTGGCAAACGCGAAAGCCGCCAGACCGGCTAACCCGGCCATAACAATCGCCCCGAAGATCAAAATCCGTGCCAACCCATTGGCAGCTGCCAACGCTTCATCGACGTCTTGCTCCACGATCAGGCCCCAATTAACGCCGGGTACATAACGATACGCTCCAACAACGGGTCTAAAGCGATAACCTTGATATTCCCCATTGCCCTCTTGCCCTGAGAGCACTGCGCGCGAGGCTACGGTATCGATACGGAGTTCCAGCGCACTGCGTTCTTTGATCCGATTCTCGGCCTTAAGTTGCTCTTCAAACCGCGATGGTGTAATGAGAACCCCCCGTCGATCAATCAAATAGGCATCCCCGGTTTGCCCCAAGCGCGCCTTATCAAAGATCTCTTCAATTGCGCCAGTTGGCACAACTGCGGCCATTACGCCTACCACCTGCCCCATGGAGCGGATGGGCGCTGCAAATACAATCACCACATGCTGGCTGCCCTTTGAAACTAAGGGCTCTGAAATGACCGTTTGACCACTCATGGCCTGCTTGAAATACTCACGGTCGCTCATGTTGTTGCGCTGCCCGTCGGTCGAAACCAGGGCATACCCATCAGGCTGGATCACCAGCAATGTCTCAAAATAGTCCCCCCACTTTTCCCTGTAAAAAGTAAGCACCCGCATCACCCGCGTCGGCTCCATGGACACCACCTCAGCGGCATTAGCCATAACCTCAACCTCCGCCTGGCGGGCTTCCAACCACTGTCTCACTTGAGCGCTGGTGATATCGGCGAGATCACTTAACGTCTCGGTAGCACTTTGCCGCAAAGTAGCCTCTGCTTGCAAATAACTCAACGCAAATAACACCAACAAGGGTACTAAAGCCAAGGCTAACGAATAGAACAACACTTGAGTACGAATAGACCCTTGTTTTACTTGACTTCGAGATGAGTGATCAGCCCGAATTTTTCCAAATATTTTTTGCATGATACAAGCTCTCCTCAATTGAATATAAGACGCTTCTCTTTCGCCTTTATGCTGAAATCGTATCTCGTAGATCAGCGAGTTGCACTTCCTCCTCCACCGAGAGCACCCGCACCAGGTCCAACAGAATAACCAATCGCTCCCCCACCTTGGCGATCCCGGTGATAAAACGGGTGCGCTCGTTGGTGACCATTGGTGGCGGAGGTTCGATGGCGTCCTCAGAAAGGCGCAATACTTCTAGCACGCTATCCACGATGATGCCAATGGGATGTCCCTCGCCCACAACAACGACAATGCGGGTCTCACGCCCGGCCTCCCGGGGGGGCAGACCAAATCGCTTGCGTAGCGAAAGCACAGGCAACACCATCCCGCGCAGGTTGGTAATACCCTCCAAGAACTCGGGGGCTTGCGGTACCAGTGTGATCGGCTGCATCTTGACAATGCTTTCCACCCGATCAATGGGAACCCCATACTGTTCATCAGCGACTTGAAACACAACAAATTGTTTTTCCATAATAGTCGCCCTCCACAAGTGGGTTAAGAACTGGAGGTAACAGGCTCCAGCGTTTGAACAATCTGTTCCATAACGGGCTTAGCTGGCTCAACCCGCTGTTCATCTTGATGCAGTCTGAAATGCGCCACCAGCGCTTCTAGGCTACGCGCCATTTCGGCCAGCCCCTCTACCGCTGTTGCCACTTCTGCCACCTGGGCACTGACCTCCTCAGCTGAGGCACTGACCTCTTCGATGGCAGCGCTGTTCTCCTCTGAGACGCTGGCAATCGTTTCAATGGCCTGGTTGACCTCGCCCACGCTGGCCGTCATCTCTTCGGTTGAGGCCGTGTTCTCCTCCACCACTGCAGAAACACTATCCACCGCATTAACCAGTTGATCCACGGCATCGCGCACACGTTGAGCAGCATTAGCGGTCAACTCGGCTTGCCGTCGAACTGCCTCGCTCACCTCATGGATGATAGCCAGAGCCTGACCGGCCTGATTCGCCAGTTCCACGCCCCGCTGGACATCATCATTTCCGGCCCGCATGGCATTGACAGCTTCCTCCACAGTTTGCTGAATGCCGCGCACTAGATGACCAATTTCTTTGGTGGCAGCCGCCGCACGTTCGGCCAGCTTACGCACCTCATCGGCCACTACGGCAAAGCCCTTGCCGTGCTCTCCAGCACGCGCCGCTTCAATAGCGGCGTTGAGTGCCAGCAGATTGGTTTGTGCGGCAATATCTTGGATGGTCTCAAGAATGGTCCCGATCTCGCGCGAACGCACTCCCATCTCCTCCACCCGTTGCGCCGAGAAGCCAAAGCGGTTACGAATGTTCTCAATACCTTCGATAGTCTGTTGCACGGCCTGAACGCCCTGCTGAGCCAGTTGGGCGGCTCCCATGGCGTCGCGGAATACAATTTGCACATTCTCGGCCATTTGGGCAACATTGCCGCTAATCTGGGCCGTCAAACTCGAAGCATTCGCCACCGCCTGAGACTGTTCCTGAGCCCCTCGCGCAATACCCTCAATGGCATGGCTCACTTCACTAACCGAGGCTGCCGTGCGATTGACACTTTCAGACTGCTCAGCAATGCCTTGCGCCACCTGCTGCAGCGTCCGCGCCATCTGCTGACTGGCCTCTCCACTTTGGAGGGCCGCGTTTCGGATGTCCTGGGCAATAGCATTCAACTGCTCCACCGCCTGCACAATTAGCCGCACCTGGCGCCGCAACCCCTCCACCATTCGCACATAGGCATGCCCTAATTCATCCTTAGGACCACGCGGGGTGATTACGAAACTCAGGTCGCCGCTGGCAATACGATCTGCCATTTCAGCCATTGCTACGATGTAGTCCTCTGCGGCCTTGAGTGCCCGTCCTAGGGCCCCCAGTTCATCCTCGCGGCGAGCAATGGACTCTTTGACCTCAGTGGGAATATCCCGATTGAGATCCCCCTGAGAAAGGTTGTTCAGGGCTCCAACCATGACCTGAATGGGTTGGTTTAGGTTGCGGGTGATAAGATACGCCAACACGGCCGAGATGAGCAACGCCAGGGAGGTAATCCCCATTAGAACCCAGCGAATGTGCTCAAAAATGGCCTGACTCTGAGAACGGGCCTGATCTGCCGCACGCTGCACGATGGTAAGCAGGGACTCCATGGTAGCATCAGCGGTCTGGCGTGCCATTGCCAAATCCCCAACCGTCGCCCGCGCCATGGCTGCACTACGATTTCCGGCATGGATTTGCTGCAAAGTGTCATCCAACTTACGCACATAATCCTGCCACGCAGTCTCGAAAGCCACCAGCGCGGCCTCTGCATCTTGAACGTTAGACTCGCGCACCCTACGCACAATCGCCGTAATTCCAGCAATGTTCTGATTGATATCCGACTCCAGTTTCAGCGTATCATCAGGTAACAGAAAGATATTGAAAAGAGAACCCCGAATCTGATACAACATTGTACGCGCGCGCCCAACCTCCAGTGCTGGTGTCAAGTTTTGCTCATAGAGTTGATCGGTCTGGCGGTGAAGGCGCTCCAGGCTCCAATAGGCGATCAGAGATAGTACCAGCGAGAACATGCCGATTAGGGCAAAGCCCAGACTCAGTTTCGTCCAGAGGCGCAAGCGATTAAGAAGGTTTGTTTTCATTGCACCTTCCTCACTGATGGGTATGAGTGATAAAAACGGTGAAACTCCATGAAAACCACCATCACCTTAAGGGCTAAGAGGCAATCCTACGTCAGAAATTGCCGCCCGACCAAAGAGCACCCTCTGCTTCTATGACCAGAGGAGCATATTGGAGCTTTACATTTTCCCTCTCAATTTACGGATGCTGATGACGCAAGCACATAAAAGGCAGATAAAAACATAGTAAAAAAGCAGTAAGTCTGTACTCAAATAAAATGTGGGTTGCTCGCGCTTGACAATCCCCCTACCTCCCGTTAAAATTCAAATTGCGCCGAGATAGCTCAGTTGGTAGAGCACGCGGCTGAAAACTGCGGTGTCGCCAGTTCGATTCTGGCTCTCGGCACACGACGCTCCTCCCCGGAGGGGCGTCTTGATTTAACCTCATCCCTTGTGGTATGATGCTCGCGGGAGGGCATCATGCAGACGTCCAAATGGTTGATCATGCTTTTGGGAATTGGAATCGTGTTGAGCGCTTGCACCAGTAGCACCCGTGCGCTGGAAGGCAACGCAAAAGATGCGGTACTGGCCTACGCCGAACCCATGGCGACCACCCTGCTAGATGGCTTGTTTGCGGGGAACTACACCACTTTTGCGACCAACTTTGACGAGGCCATGCGCAAAGGTTTAGATGAGAAGGCCTTCACCGACCTGCGCAGCACCCTGCAAACACGCCTAGGGGCCTTCCAATCCCGCGAGGTTAATGCCGTGCTCGAAAGCGGTAACTACTTCATTGTGGTCTATCGCTTACGCTTTGAGAAGGACGATAACGTCACTATGCGCCTGGTGTTGACCCAAGCCGAGCCCCACTTGATCAGCGGCTTGTGGTTTGATTCGCCAGAATTGCGCAAGCGCTGAAGCAAGTTACTCCCCATCGGCGGATGAGCCCTTTTCATTGTGCTTGGCCTCTTCCCACAAAGCATCCATTTCAGCCAGACTCATCTCGCCAAGCACGCGTCCCTTCTCACGGGCACGTTGTTCGATATAGGCAAAGCGCTGCCGAAAGCGTTGATTAGTGGCGCGTAGTGCGCTCTCTGCATCCACCTTGTACCAGCGTGCCAGATTAACCACCGCAAACAGTAAATCTCCCAATTCTTTCTCCCGTGCCTTTTCGTCCGGGGCAGTGCGCACTTCCTCAAGTTCCTCGCGCACTTTCTCCCACACGGGCGCAATCTCCGGCCAGTCAAAGCCCACCCGCGCCGCACGATCCTGGAGTTCCTGAGCCTGCGTCAAAGCCGGTAAGGCCAGGGGCACCCCTGCCAGTAAACTGCGTGTTTCCTGGCCATTGGCTTCGCGCTCGGCTTGTTTCAGGCGCTCCCAGTTTCGGAGCACGCCCTCAACCCCCTCCACCTGCAACGCACCAAACACATGGGGATGGCGACGCACAATTTTCTGATGAATTCCACGCACAACATCCGTGAAATTGAATTCCCCCTCTTCACTGGCAATCTGAGCGTGCAGAGCCACCTGGAGCAGCAGATCTCCCAATTCTTCTTGTAATGCCACCGGGTCGTTGGCATCAATCGCTGTGAGGACCTCATACGCCTCCTCCAGAAGGTGGCTGCGCAACGACTGATGAGTTTGTTGTCGATCCCAAGGGCAACCGTTGGGCGCTCGCAAGTGCGCCACGATCTCTAGAAATGCCTCCATGGACGTTGCAACCCCTAAAGGGGGTACGTAAAGCGCGCTCATTAACCCCAGGTAGGGGCTGCGATCAATCTCATAAAGATGAAGGTGCTCTACTTGTTGACGGGCTGTACCCGCTGCATGTACCAGCGTTACCGGATGCTCATCCGGGTAAAAGGCATTCAAAGTGAGCTTAACCTCCGAAGCGCTTATCCGGTCGTAAATCTGGGCGATCAATGCCGGTGCATCTGGTGGGAAAGAAGGAACGTGCCAAGTGCCCAATTCCAGCGCATCTACCAAGACCAACCGTGGAAATGGGTCAATCCCCAGCGCGGTAAAGGTAGGTTCCAAGAAGGAAAGCCCTTCGATAACACGCACAGGCAAACCCTCAGCGCGGGCCTGGCGCAGAATTGCAGGGCTCGTGGCTTCGGCCACTAGAGGATGGCCCGGCACTGCGTAGGTCACGCCTTGGGGGCGCCGCGCCAATTCAAGTATCTTCTCTACGATGGTGGCGTAGACCTGCTCAAATGAACTTCCCTGACGGTAAAGCCAATCAAAAGCGTGAATTGTCACACCCGCAGGTAATTCCTGCACCACTGGATGCAATTCGGTGCGTACGTAGATTTCGGGCACCGCTTGCAACCACTCCCAGGCTTCACGGGTCAACAGACGGCCCTCACCCGGCCCCAACCCTAACAGCACCACACCACCGGCTTCCGTCATGGTTATACCTCAATAACTCTCTTGGCTTACTTGCCTTCGTTTTAGCAAAAAGCCTGAGGGGAGGACATGACATCCTCCCTCAGGCCCAAATCACGGCCACTAACCCACCCGTTGAAAAGCGACTTAACGCTTGGTGTAGGTAGGTGCTTTACGCGCACGCTTGAGGCCAGGTTTCTTGCGTTCCTTGACCCGCGGGTCTCGGGTTAGCAAACCCTCACGACGCAGCATCTGAACCAGTTCGGGGTTCATCTTGGCCAGCGCGCGTGCCAAGCCTAAACGCACCGCATCAGCCTGCCCGGTCACGCCACCACCTTCCACCTTGACCGTGATGTCAAATCCAGCCCGGTCATAACCGGTCACGGCCAACGGGCGCAAAATAGCATCCACGTCCCCTAAACGAGGAAAATACACCTCGAGTGGCTTTTCATTAACCACAAAGCGCCCAGAACCACTCATCACGCGCACACGCGCTGTCGCCTCTTTGCGACGTCCAACACCTTCATAATACTGTACAGCCATCATATACCCTTACTCCTTTAGGCTACCGGTTGCGGATTTTGAGCCTGGTGCGGATGCTCCTGCCCAGCGTAGATCTTAAGACGCTTGATCAGACGCCGGCCAAGTTTGTTCTTGGGAAGCATACCCCACACCGCCTGCCGGATCACCCGATCGGGGTGTTTTTGAAGCATATCCCGCAAGGAAATCGCCTTCAGACCGCCGGGATACATCGAGTGTCGGTAATAAATCTTGGTCTCGGGGCGTGATTCGTGAACACGAATGCGGCTGGCATTGATGACCACAACGTAATCCCCCATGGGTACCCCTGGGGTATAAGTGGGCTTATGCTTACCCAACAGATAGGCCGCAATCTTCGTCGCCAAGCGCCCTAAATTTTGGTCTGTGGCGTCAACCAGCAGCCATTGTGTTTCGGGTTTTCCTTTGATTACGTATGTCTTATCCACAGTCCTCATCTCCACTTGCGATTAAGGATTCTCCCAGAGGTTCAAATCCTTGCCCGTCATCCGGGTAATAAACCCGTTCGAGCACCAGGCCTCGAGCCGCTGCCAGACCCGGGGGAAGGTGACCTTGCCCTTGCAAGGCAGCCCCAATGGCTTCAGGCTCAAGTTTTGCCTGACCAACCAGCACCTGAACATAGACGAGCCTGCGCACCATATGATAGAGAAACGCATTGGCCAAGATGTGAAAGCGCAGTGAAGCATCTTCCAGGACTTCCCAGGAGGCACGGTATACATGACGGATGGTAGATCGCCCGGGCTTCATCGGTGTGCCAAAGGCCGCAAAGTCGTGGCGTCCCTCGATCCACTGCGCCGCGGCTACCATCCGGGGCAGGTCCACTTCGGGCCAGACGCGCCAGGCAAAACGATCCCGCAACGGATCCCGATCCTGGGCGATGTAGAGGCGATAAGTGTAGGCTCGTCCCACAGCATGGTAGCGAGGATGAAAGTCGGGGCCAACCTCACGCACCGCCTTGACCGCTATGTCCTCTGGCAGATAAGCGTTCAACGCCCGGCCCAAGGCCTCTGAGGAGTGGGACCACTCCAGGTCAAATGCTATTACCTGACCTGCCGCATGAACGCCCGCATCTGTCCGGCCAGCATAGAGGACGGCCGACCCTTGCCAGCCCAAGCGGGTCAACGCTGCCTCCACTTCCGCCTGCACCGTCCGCGCCCGACCTCCCTGCCGTTGAAACCCCTGGAAGCAGGTGCCGTCGTAGGCTATGATCACCTGGTAACGTGCCATTCCAATCCGGCAAAAGTCCGGATGGCTTACGACTCAACTAGTTCCAGCAAGACCATCTCGGCGGCATCACCCAACCGAGGGCCCAGCTTGAACACACGCGTATAACCGCCATTACGATTGGCGTAACGAGGCGCGATCTCATCAAACAGCTTCTTAACCAGTTGGGGATCTCCCAACCGCGCCGCCACCAGTCGCCGCGCATTCACCTTATCCACATCACTGCCCTGCTGACTATTACGGGCGATGGTGATCATGCGCTCGGCTTCACCGCGGATTGCCATTGCCTTGGCACGCGTGGTGCGAATCCGCTCATAGGTAAAAAACTGGCGTAAGAGCGTGCGGCGCAAGGCATTCCGCTGCCCGGTGGATCGCCCCAATTTGTAACCTGCAACCTTGTGTCGCATAGGTCCTTACTCCGCCTCCTTTGTTTCGGGTGGCAAGAACCCTTTCTCGCGCATCTTCTGGCGCAATTCCTCAAGGCTCTTCTCGCCAAAATTCCGGATGGACATCACCGCGTCGTTGCCCTTCTCTAACAATTCCAGCACGTCTCCAACGGTGGTGATCCCAGTGCGCTTCAAGGAATTAAACACACGCACCGAAAGATCCAAATTTTCAATCGGCGTGTCCGCGGCCTCACTGCTCAGACGAATCCCAGTCGGCTCCTTCTCGGCCGCTAACGCCATCGCCTCCTCACCCACGCCCGCTACTAGGCGGAAATGATCAATGAGGATCCTCGAAGCCTCGACCAGCGCCCTTTCAGGCGACATGGTGCCATCCGTCCAGATCTCCAATGTCAGGCGCTCGTAATTAGTGCTCTGCCCCACCCGTGTAGCTTCCACGTTGTAGTTAACCCGCTTGACCGGGCTAAAAATGGCATCCACGGGCAGCTCACCAATGGGAAGCCGACCACTGCGATCACTGGCTGGGGAATACCCGCGACCACGCTCTACCACCATCTCAATATCCAGACGGGTATTGGGATCATCCACCGTGAACAGATAAAGATCTGGATTGATAATTTCCACCTCGGCAGGGGTCTGAATATCTGCTGCCGTGACCGGTCCCTCACCTCGCACTTCCAACTGCAGGGTAGCGGTATCCACATCGTGCAAAATCAGGCGCAGTTGCTTGATTTGCAACATTACCTGGATTACATCCTCACGGACGCCTGGAATATCGCTGAACTCGTGCAGCACATCGGTGATCCGGATGGAGGTTACAGCGGCACCTTCCAGCGAGGAGAGCAACACACGCCGTAGCGCATTGCCCAAGGTAACTCCATAGCCGCGTTCTAACGGGCTGATCACAAAGCGCCCATAGTTGCGCGCCTGGGCATCTTGCTCTATTCTGGGTTTAACCATGCTACTTACAGCACTCAAGGTCCACCTCTTTCCGCTGAACGAACCTAAATCTGTCATTAGCGCGAGTAGTACTCAACAATCAACTGTTCGTTCAAGGCACCATCAATCTCCGCCCGTTCGGGTAGACGCAACACGCGCCCCGAAAGTTGCTGCAAATCGCGCTCCAGCCACGGGCTGCATGGACGCTTCTCGGCAATTTCAGGCAACTCGCGGAAGAATGTGCGCCGTCGCGAGCCCTCGCGTACAGCCACCACATCGCCAGGCCGCAGCAACATTGAAGGCACATCCGTTTTACGGCCATTCACGGTGAAATGACCGTGGGTAACCAACTGGCGCGCCTGCGCCCGATTAGCGGCAAAGCCCAAGCGATAAATCACGTTATCCAGGCGCATTTCCAGGGTCTGCAACAGGTTAAGACCCGTCAGACCACGCTTGCGCAATGCCACATTGAAATAACGACGGAACTGGCGTTCCAGCACACCATAAATGCGGCGCGCACGCTGCTTGGCACGCAACTGCTTGGCATAGTCAGAGAGGCGCTCCATCCCCCCCCGGGCACTTCCCATACGACCATGCTCACCCGGGGCGTAGCCTCGACGTTCAAAGGCGCATTTGGGGGAGAAACAGCGTTCCCCTTTAAGGAACAACTTCATCCCTTCGCGCCGACACAATTTACAAACCGGTCCGGTATATCTCGCCATATCGTCCCTCACTCCATCCAATTAGACACGGCGCTTTTTGGGCGGCCGACACCCGTTGTGAGGAATCGGCGTTGCATCAGCAATAGAGCGCACGGTGACGCCCATTGCCTGGATCGCTCGAATCGCCGATTCGCGCCCAGGGCCCGGGCCTTTGACAATCAAGTCCACTTCCTGAACGCCCATCGCCTGCGCCGCCTTGATTGCCTGTTCAGCAGCCAGGCGCGCCGCAAACGGGGTGCTCTTGCGCGAACCCTTAAACCCAGCCGACCCCGAACTGGCCCAGCAGACCACATTCCCCTGCTGATCGGTGACCGTCACAATCGTGTTGTTAAACGACGCGTTGATGTACACCTTCGCAGATGATAACGTGCGCTTGACTTTTCGCGTAGCGCCAGACCGGCGCGCAGATCGTACACTTTGAGCCATGTTTCCTCGCTCTCACTCCATAAAATACATTTTCTACATAATAGATCCTAGCCAATCGCCGCTCAGGCAGCCGCGGGGGAGGGAAGGCGCTCCCCAACACTGAGCAGCAATGTCCAGGCCTATTTCTTCGCAGCACCTCGGCGGCGACCCCGCCCGGCCACTGT
This sequence comes from uncultured Thermanaerothrix sp., assembly GCF_938028735.1. Lineage (GTDB taxonomy): Bacteria > Chloroflexota > Anaerolineae > Anaerolineales > Anaerolineaceae > Thermanaerothrix. The sequence goes on along the minus strand of NZ_CALIMF010000008.1, from coordinate 12,996 downwards.
CTTGCGCGGGCCCTTGCGCGTGCGGGCATTGGTACGCGTGCGTTGACCCCGCACTGGCAGACCGCGGCGATGACGCAAACCACGGTAACAACCAATCTCAATCAGGCGCTTGATATTCATCTGCACCTCACGGCGCAGATCGCCCTCGACCTTGTAGTGCTGGGCAATGTAATCACGCAGGGCATTAACCTCAGCCTCGGTCAGATCCTTAACCCGCGTATCGGGGTTCACTTTTGTTGCCGCGAGGATCTCTTTAGCGCGGCTTGGCCCAATCCCATAGATATAGGTCAGGGCGACTTCAACCCGCTTATTGCGCGGAAGATCAACACCTTCAATTCTCGCCATGCCGTTTTACCCCTGTCGCTGTTTATGCTTTGGATTCTCACAAATCACGTACAAGCGTCCCCTGCGCCGCACGATTTTGCACTTCGCACATCGTTTACGAATAGAAGGTGATACTTTCATGATCGCGTTCTCCTATCACAAGATAACTCCTTCTTAGCAGCCGAATTCAAAATTATACTGGCTTCCGATGATTTCGTCCAGGCGTATCACCGTCTTCCAGAAGGGTCAAGATGAGCGGGCCATGCTCAGTTACAGCAACCGTATGCTCAAAATGAGCCGTAGGAAGGCCGTTTTGCGAGGCCACAGTCCATTGATCTTCAAGTACGCGGGTGTAAGGTGAACCGATTAACACCATCGGTTCCAGTGCGATGGTCATCCCCGGACGCAGTACCATCCCTCGACCCGGCACACCGTAGTTCGGAACCTGTGGACCCTCGTGCATTTGCCGACCAACACCGTGGCCCGTATACTCACGGGTGACAAAAAAGCCGCGACTCTCCACAAATTGCTGAATAGCCGCTGATACATCGCCTACTCGATTACCAGGCAACATTTTAGCGATCCCCGCATAAAGCGCCTGTTCGGTCACTTCCAGCAAACGCTGGATTTCAGGCGCAACCTCACCAATCGCAATGGTCACCGCCGAATCGGCCACAAAGCCTTCATAAACGGTGCCGCAATCAATCGAGACAATATCGCCTTCTCTTAACCTGCGATTTCCCGGAATGCCATGCACCAGTTCATCATTGACACTAACCGTTGTACTGGCAGGATAGGGATAGGGCCCAGGGTAGTTCTTGAACGGTGAGTAAACGCCATACTTCTTTAGCACCTCTTCGGCCGCCGCGTTTAAGTCCGCTGTGGTTACACCCGGACGAGCAATATCACAGGCCGCCTGAAGCGCCTCGGCATTAATGCGCCCGGCAATGCGCATGATTTCAATCTCTTTGGGGCTCTTAATCGTGATATGTCGCTCCCAGCTCATCATGGCTGCGCTTTCCTAGCCTGTTCCACGGCCTCGAGTAGCCTAGCGCTCACGTCTTCAATAGGCTGAGTACCATCAATCTCTACAAGCAATCCTTTTTGACGATAGTAATCCACCAGCGGCGCCGTCTGTTCCAGGTAGACCTGAACGCGTCGGGCCACAGTTGCCGGCAAATCGTCTTCGCGCTGATAGAGTTCCGACCCATCCACATCACATACGCCCGGCACTCGCGGTGGGTTATACTTTTCATGATACACGTGCCCCTGGGCACGACAGGTCCAACGCCCTCCCAGGCGCTCAATTAAGACCTCTGCTGGCACCTGGATCAGAGGCACACAGACGACCCGCCCGTTCAATTCTGCCAGCATATCATCCAAAGCGGCTGCTTGAGCCGGTGTGCGCGGAAAACCATCCAAAATAGCCCCATGAGCGCAGTCCGGGCGACTTACTCGCTCGCGCACCATGGCAATCGTCACATCATCTGGTACCAGTTCACCACGATTCATATAGGATTGGGCCAATTTTCCCAAATCTGTCTGCGCCTTGAGGTGCTCGCGGAACAAATCACCCGATGAAATGTGCGCTATGCCTAAGGTTTGCGCCAGACGTTGGGCTTGCGTGCCTTTGCCAGCACCGGGGGGACCAAGAAGGACAATGAAATCACCCATTTGCGCCATCTACCCCTTGATTAGGCGTTCTTCGTAACCGTGTAGTTTCAACTCGGTTTCAATGATCGTAAAGGTATCCCGTACCACACCGACCACAATCAGCAAGCCCGCTGAAGAAACCAGGAACAACCCAGCCTGACGCGCCGAAGTCGGCAAGAAAACATTTAGGATATAGGGGAGCACGGCCACCAAGCCCAGGAAAAGGGCGCCCGGCAGCGTAATGCGGCGTTGTACCCTGGTCAGGTATTTTTGAGTGGGTTCACCACGCAACACACCGGGAATCTGAGCCCCTTGACGCTTCAAAGCCTCCCCGTAATTCTGTTGCGTGAAGAGCACATCCGTGTAGAAGAAGGTGAACAGCACCACCATCAAGAAATAAAACAGCGCGTACCAGCCCGAGTTACCACTGAAGGTATGATAAATTCCCGTTGCCAAGTTGCGCACCCACTCAGTTTGCACGTTCAGGAACAGCCCCGCTACCAACGCCGGCAAAAGCAGGATGGACTGGGCAAAAATCAACGGGATCATCCCAGCCATGTTGACCATCAGTGGCAGATTGCTGCGCACCGGCATGGACATGCGGTTGCCTACCCGCCGTCCAGGGAAAAGCACCGGCACGTTACGGCGCCCCTGTTGGACAAAGACAATCGCAAAGATCACCAGGACGAGGATGACCAAAATCAGCAAAGTCATCCACCAGGCATTCTGGCGGTCACTCCACAAGGAGATCAAATTGGCTGGGATACGGGAGACGATGCCCGCAAAGATGATCAGCGAAAGCCCTTGGTTGGGTATGCCATATTCTGAGATCAACTGCCCCAACCAAATGCCAAACATGGTGCCCGCCATCATGCTGAAAAGGGTGGTTAAAGTGGGCAGCAGACCGTCCCCCGTGAACCCAAACTGATAGGTCAGAATCGAGGCGCCAATATTACGCGCATACTGGTTAAAGATATTGATTTGGCCGATGGCAGAGAGAAATGCCATAGGCACTGCCAGGATGATCGTCCACTTCTCCATCCAGCGCTGGCCTTCGCGCGGATTTTCTTTCAATTTCCGTTCCAGCGCCGGGATGATCGGCACCAGCAATTGCAATACAATCTGTGCCGTAATGTAGGGGTATACTCCCATCGCCAAGATGGAAAAGTTGGTGATCGTACCGCCGGAAAGCAAATCCAGTAGTCCAAAGAGAGTCCCGGCTGCCCCTGGGGTTTGGACAATATTGCGAATCACCTCGCGATCTACGCCTGGCACCGGCACATGCGCAGCCAAGCGATAGATCGCCAGTATGAGGAAAGTGATCAGCAGTTTGCGGCGAATGTCTTCCGACTTCCAAAGGTAACGCCAGGGTGACCGCTTCATAAGTAGGTCTCCTTAGGATTCCACGCTTTCGGCCGCAATTAACTCCACACGACCACCGGCCGCCTCAATTTTGGCTTTGGCCCCGGCGCTGATACGGTGCACGCGCACTACCAGCGGGAAATCAATCTCACCCTTGCCCAGAATAACCACCGGATTCTTGGGTTTATGGAGAAGATTCTTCTCCGCCAATGCTTCAGGGGTTACCTCGCTGTTAGGGGCAAATTTTTCTACCAACTGGCGAAGATTGACCTCGTTATACTCCACGCGATTGGGCGGGGTAAAGCCCACACCGCGCATGAAGGGCAAACGGCGATAAAAAGGTAGGTTACCACCCTGGCGATAGAGATGTCCCTCTTCACCCGAGCGCGCGCCCTGGCCCTTGGTACCGCGACCAGCCGTTTTGCCCTGGCCTGCCGCAATGCCACGGCCCACGCGTTTACGTTTCTTTTTTGCACCTTCATCCGGTACAAGATCATGCAGCTTCATGGCTCTACCTACTCTTCCTCAACTTTGACCAGATGATTGACTTTGCGTAGCATCCCGCGAATAGCGGGGGTATCTTCATGGATCACCGTTTGGTTCAGGCGCCGCAGTCCCAGCGCGCGAATAGTCGCCTTCTGGCGTTCAGAGTATCCAATGGCGCTCTTGACCCAGGTGATCCGTAAGACCTTGGGTTTCTCAGGATTCGCGGCCATGTTTCCTCCGCTCCCAGAAAGGTAAAACCTCTTGCAATGGTTTGCCGCGCCGCTTCGCCTCTTCCTCGGGAGACTTGAGTTGCTCAAGCGCCTTGAAAGTGGCTTTCACCACATTCAACACGTTGGAACTACCCAGGGATTTGGTCAAAATATCGTGAATGCCAGCAGCTTCCAACACTGCGCGCACCCCACCTGCGGCAATAACACCCGTTCCTGGGGAGGCGGGTTTAAGCAACACTTCCGACCCCCCCACGCGCGCCTTGACCTCATGCGGGATGGTTGTCCCTACCATCACAATCGGTCGCATGTTTTTGTGGGCACGGTCCGAAGCCTTCCGCATTGCATCCGGCACCGCGTTGGCCTTGCCAACTCCCAACCCTACATTGCCGCGGTTATCTCCGGCTACCACGGTAACTCGGAACTGGAAACGCCGACCCCCTTTCACCACTTTAGCGACGCGGCGAATCTCAATTACCCGTTCATCGTATTGCTGTTCAATCGGTTGATAATCCATCATATCCATAGTTCAGGCCCTCACGCTATAATTGGCCTAAAATTCCAGGCCGGCGGCCCGGGCGCCATCGGCTAAGGCTTTAACCCGGCCAATATATTTAAAGCCGCCGCGGTCAAACACGACTTGTCGAATACCCTTCTCAACAGCCCGACGGCCTACCAGTTCACCCACTAGGCGCGCCTTCTCTGTCTTCGAAAGTCCCTGGAGTTTCTCACGTAATTCATGATCAATAGAGGAAGCCGCAGCCAGGGTATGGCCTGCTTCATCATCAATCACCTGGGCGTAGATTTCCTTCAGACTACGAAAGACGCACAGGCGCGGCCGTTCGGGGGTCCCGAAAACCTTTTTTCGTACACGACGATGCCGACGAATTCGGGCTTCTGCTCGCGATAATCTGCTCATATGCGCTCCACCTACTTCTTGCCGCCCTTGCCGGCTTTACCACCTTTGCCGGCTTTGCGGCGGATTTTCTCACCCAGATAGTGAATACCTTTGCCATGATAGGGCTCCGGCGGACGCAGCTCACGGATGTTAGCCGCTACCTGCCCAACCAGCGCCTTATCATACCCCATCACCTTAATTTGCCGGGCGCGGGTATCCACATCGAACGTGATGCCCGCCGGCGGAGTCACTACAATGGGGTGGGAATAGCCCAGGAATAGCTTCAGGTTGTTGCCTTCCATCTCGGCGCGGTAACCCACACCTTCAATTTCCAGCACCTTGGTGAAGCCCTGGCTCACCCCAGTAACCATATTCTGGATCAAAGCACGGGTTGTACCATGCAGGGCCCGCACTTGGGGCTCATCCGAAGAGCGGGTCACCACAATTTGCCCGTTTTCAAATGAGACCACCAACCGCGGCGAAAATTCCCAGGAGAGTTCACCCTTTGGCCCCTTGACCTGCAACCGGGTTCCCTGGATATTCACCTGCACCCCTGCCGGAACAACCACCGGTAAACGACCTATACGCGACACGCTCAACCTCCTTCAACCGATGATTCGCTCACCAGACTTTGCACAAGATCTCACCACCCACGTTGAGTTGGCGAGCGCGCTGTCCGGTCATAATCCCTTTGGGGGTGGAAAGAATGGTAATGCCCATGCCGGAGAGCACCCACGGGATATCCCGCTTACGTGTATAAATGCGGCGTCCCGGCCGGCTGACACGTTCCAACCCGCTGATAACCGGGCGGCGATGGCGGCGCTCTCCCACATACTTTAATTGAATGCGCAAAACGCGCTCATGGGGTTTAGCACCCTCAACCACCTCATAGCCTTCGATATAGCCCTCCTCCTTCAAGATGCGAGCAATCTCCATCTTGATTTTGGAATTGGGCATACTCACACTCGCGTGTCCGGCCATAATGGCATTGCGAATGCGGGTTAACATATCGGCAATCGGATCATTAACACTCATGCTTGACCTCCAACCTGGCCTTACCAGGAGGCTTTCTTAACGCCGGGGATCTTCCCCTCCAGCGCCAATTCGCGGAAGCAAATACGGCACAGTCCAAAGCGACGGATATATCCGCGCGGTCGTCCGCAAATACGGCAGCGATTGCGCACCTGGACCGGGTATTTTCGCCGGAGTTCTCGGTAAACTAGGCACTTTCTAGTCATATCATCCCTTCCTGAAAGGCATTCCTAAAAGTTCCAACAATTTCGCCGCCTTATCATCACTCCCGGCGTCGGTGACGATAGTCACTTCCATCCCTCGCACCTTGTCAATTTTGTCGTACTCGATCTCCGGGAAGATGATCTGCTCACGCAAGCCCAAAGTGTAATTACCACGACCATCAAAAGAATTACGCGAAACACCTCGAAAATCGCGCACGCGAGGTAGCGCAATGTTGATCAAGCGGTCCAGAAACGCCCACATCCGCTCGCCCCGCAAGGTGACCATAACGCCAATCTGGCGGCCTTCGCGCAGTTTGAATGCAGCAATGCTCTTACGAGCCTTGGTGATGACCGGCTTCTGCCCGGTGATTTTACTCAAATCCGATGCAGCTGCCTCCAGCGCCTTGGGGTTATCCAAAGCCTCGCCTAGCCCAATATTGATCACCACTTTGCGAATGCGCGGCACCTGCAAGGGGTTTGTAAAATTGAATTCCTTCATCAAGGCAGGCACCACTTCTTTTTGATAACGTTCTCTCAATACATTCATGCTCACGTTCCTCCGCGGCCTATTCATCAATGAGAGCCTGGCACTTCTTGCACACCCGGCGCGCCTTACCATCTTCGCCGCGCGAGATGCCCACCCGTGTGGCCTTGCCGCACTTCGGGCAAACCAACATCACGTTCGAGATGTGCACCGGGGCCTCAAAGCGCACCCGGCCGGGTGAAATGGTGCGGCCCTGGGCCTGAACCTGCCGCTGATGTTTGGTGCGGATGTTGACACCCTGGACCACCACACGGGCTTCCTTGGGCAGCACGCGGATGACTTCACCGCGCTTCCCTTTATCTTCCCGGCGACCGCTGATAACTTCAACCGTGTCCCCTTTGCGAATCTTGACCTTCATGGCATCACTCCTGCACACCCGATTTAGATGACCTCAGGGGCCAGGGAAACGATCTTCATGAAGCCTTTTTCGCGCAATTCGCGCGCCACTGGCCCAAAGATGCGCGTTCCCTTCGGGTTGTGCCCATCGGTGTCAAGGATCACGGCCGCATTATCGTCAAAACGAATGATCGAACCATCCTCACGGCGCCATTCCTTAGCACAGCGCACAATCACGGCCTTGACGATCTCACTTTTCTTCACTGCCCCTTGTGGACTGGCCGACTTCACCGTTGCCACAACCACATCACCCACATGGCCATACTTGCGGGTTGAGCCACCCATAACATGGATGACAAGCAACTCCTTGGCCCCTGTGTTATCAGCTACTTTTAATCGCGATTCGTGCTGGATCATGGCTTACACTCCTTCACCAGCGGTATCCTGAATCTCGACCACCGGCTTCCCTTCACGCTTAAGGATGGCTTCTACCACCCAGCGCTTCTCACGGGAAAGCGGGCGACTTTCCACAATCACGACTTCGTCGCCTATCTGACACCCCAGCGTATCATGCGCTTTGACGCGCTTAGAAGAATGCACCACTTTTTTATACAAGGGGTGACGATAGGTGCGCGAAATTTCGACCACCACGGTCTTCATCATTTTATTGCTAGTGACCACACCGGTTAAACGTCGTCGCTTGTTCATCGGGCACCCTTCCCTGCACCTTTCTCCTTGGCCTCAGCCAGCTCACGCTCGCGCAGGACGGTCAAGTAGCGCGCAATTAGACGACGGGTTTGCTTAAGCCGACTGGTATCGGTTAATTGCCCCGTTGTCAACTGAAAGCGCAAGTTCATCAACTCCTGCCGCGCATCAGCAAGCCTAGCCTTTATTTCCTCGGTAGTCATCAGTCGAATCTGTTCCGGTTTCATGCCGATTCTCCTGCTACCACTTCTTCGTACGCAACAATCTTGGTCTTAATGGGTAGCTTGTACGCAGCCTGACGTAAGGCCTCTACAGCCACATCGGCTGGCAAACCGCTCACTTCAAACATAATACGTCCTGGGCGTACAACGGCCACCCAATATTCGACATTGCCCTTCCCCTTACCCATGCGGGTCTCAGGGGGTTTACGCGTGTAGGGCTTATCCGGAAAAATACGAATCCACATTTTACCACGGCGACGCATGGCCCGCACAATGGTTCGGCGAGCCGCCTCAATCTGGCGTGCTGTGATCCAGGCTGGCTCTAACGCCTGTAGCCCGAATTCGCCATACACCAGTTCCGCGCCGCGAGTGGCCTTCCCCTTCATACGACCACGTTGCTGTTTGCGCCACTTAACACGTTTTGGCATCAACATAATTCACTACCTCTCTCTCTGCGGATGGTCCCACTCTCAACCCAACCGCGAATGTTATTCGCTGACGTAAACGCCCTCGGTGGCTTCCACCTTCTCTTCCGCACCTGGCAAAACGTCACCCTTGTAGATCCACACTTTGACACCGATCACACCATAAGTGGTCTGAGCAGTAGCCCGCGCAAAATCCACATCGGCGCGAATGGTCTGCAAAGGTACACGACCCTCTCGCAACCAGACACTGCGGGCCATTTCAGCGCCGCTCAAACGCCCGGCCACTTCGATCTTGATTCCTTGCGCTCCTTGGCGCATAGCCTGTTGAATAGCGCGTTTCATAGCGCGGCGATAAGCCACCCGGCGTTCAATCTGGCTGGCAATGTTGGTTGCCACCAGATAAGCATCCAGGTCTGGATTTTTGACCTCTTTGATCTCCAAATCAATCTTCTTACCGGTCAATGCCTCCAAGTCCTGGCGGATCTTTTTGACTGATTCGCCCTTACGTCCGATCAGAATCCCCGGCTTGGCGGTGTGGACAACAACCTTCAATTTGCCTGGGAAGCGTTCCACCTCCACCTTCGCCACACCCGCCTTTTCGGCTTCTGCCATGATGAGGCGGCGAATCTCAAAATCCTGGTGCAATTGCTCAGTGTACTCCTGCCCCTCAGCATACCAACGGGCCTGCCAGGGCTTGATGATACCTAAGCGAAATCCAATCGGATGAACTTTGCGACCCATATACGCTCCTGATTACCAATCTCTCGCCAGAAGGTTGGTTTCAACCACCTGGATGCTCTCCCTATTCGCGTTCCCGCAGGACCACCGTCACATGCGACGAGCGGCGCAGGATCGGTCGAAAACGTCCTCGCGCACCAAAACGGCGCCACTTCCGCGTTGGGGCCTCGTCGGCCGTGATACGGTAGATATATAGATTCTCGCGGCTAATGCCAAAGTTCTCTTCCGCGTTTGCCACTGCCGAAGCCAATAGCTTGCGCACTGGACGCGCTGCGCCTTTCGGGACAAACTTCAGAATATCCAGCGCCTCTACAGCCGGCTTACCACGCACTAAGTCAATCACCAGGCGCACTTTCTGGGCGGAAATCGGACAATATCGTAACTGCGCACGAACATCGGTAGCCATAGTGCTCACCTCTTCTTCGAGGATTTCTCAGCCACGTGGCCGCGGAAGGTGCGTGTTGGCGCGAACTCGCCCAGACGATGCCCCACCATATTCTCGGTAATGTAAATCGGCACGTGGCGGCGGCCATCATGCACAGCAATGGTGTGCCCAACCATCTGCGGGAAGATGACACTCGCGCGGCTCCAAGTTCGTATCACTTTTTTCTCGCCGCGGAGATTCATCTCCTCGATACGTTTGAGCAACTTCGGGTCAACATAAGGTCCTTTTTTCAATGAACGTGACATACGCTCGTCCCTCTTCTTCGTTCAACCATCATGTTCACAGCGATTACTTTCGCCGCTTGACAATGTATTTGTCGGTCTGCTTGTTACGACGGGTCTTGTAGCCCCGCGTGGGTTTACCCCAGGGCGACTTCGGACCGGGCATACCAATTGGTTGACGCCCTTCTCCACCTCCATGCGGGTGGTCGCGCGGCGACATTGCTGTGCCACGCACGGTTGGGCGAATCCCCAGATAGCGCTTGCGTCCGGCCTTCCCAAGCTTGATGTTGCTATGCTCCAGGTTGCCCACCTGGCCAATGGTAGCATAGCAGGTCTGCCGCACCAGACGCACCTCACCCGAGGGGAGACGGATTTGGGCATAATCGCCTTCCTTAGCCAGCAACTGCGCCGCTGCACCCGCCGAGCGCACCAATTGCCCACCCCGACCCTCGTAAAGTTCAATATTGTGAATCATGGTGCCTACCGGGATGTTAGCAATTGGCAGGGCATTCCCAGGACGAATGTCCACGTTCGGGCCTGCCATCACCGTATCCCCAACCTTGAGCCCCAGTGGAGCAACGATGTAGCGCTTCTCGCCATCAGCATAGTGCAATAGCGCCAGGCGCGCAGTGCGATTGGGGTCATATTCAATTGCCGCCACTTTGGCCGGAATGCCGCGCTTATCGCGTTTGAAATCCACCAAGCGAATATAGCGACGCACTCCACCCCCCCGATGGCGGACCGTGACACGCCCATACATGTTGCGGCCCGCATGCACCTTGCGCACAACGATGAGCGAGCGCTCTGGCTCAGTCTTAGTGATTTCCTCAAAGGTATATCCGGTCATGCCGCGCAGACCGGGAGTTACCGGTTTGTAAACCTTGATGCCCATCACTCAACCCCTTCTAACAGTGGTATGCGATCCTCGGGCGCCAGCGTGACAATTGCCTTCTTGTAGCCCGGATTGCGAACCACCCACCGGCGGCTACGCGCCCGACGCGTTCGCTTGGCTGGCACGTTGACAATGTTCACCCGCAACACGCGGACATTGAACAGTTCCTCAACGGCCTTTTTCACCATGTCTTTATTGGCCTCTTCAGCCACCTCAAAGACGTACTGGTGCAGTTTTGCCATCTGAAAGTGCGACTTTTCAGTGATAATGGGGCGGCGGAGAATATCATAAATCGTCAACATTCTCGTCCTCCTACCTTCCCAGGTAACTGGTAATGACATCCAGCGCCGCCACCGGCATGATCACTTTATCAAAGGTGAGCAAGTCGCGGATGTTGAGATAACTTGCCAACAGCGTTTTGGTATCTGGCAAATTGCGCGTCGAGAGAATAACATTCTCGTAGGAGGCCTTCTGCGGCAAAAGGATCAGAGTACTGGCCTCACCCACCAAGGTATTCAGGGCTTGCGCCATCAGCCGTGTACGCGGCTCGGGCAGAGCCAGTTCATCCACCAGCACAATCGCCTGCTCCGCCGCCTTCACCGAAAGGGCTGATCGCAATGCAGCCCGACGCATTTTGCGCGGCATAGCCTGGGTATATTTATGCGGATGCGGCGTATGCACTCGACCGCCACCCTTCCACTGGGCAGCGCGAATGGAACCCTGACGCGCTCGCCCCGTGCCTTTTTGCCGCCAGGGCTTGCGTCCACCGCCAGAGACCTCATGGCGGGTTTTAGTGTCGTGGGTGCCCAGGCGCGCATTGGCCATCTGGCGCACATACGCCTGATGCATCAAACTCGTATTAATGGGGGCATTGAAGATAGAATCAGGCAGATCCACCTGTCCTACCTTCTGGCCCAAGAGGTTGTAAACATCGGCTAACATAATTTCACCACTCCCTCAGTCCCGGTTTTCTTACCGCTTTTGTTTCCGCGCTTCGCGGATCATCACCAGGCCACCACGCGGACCCGGAACCGAACCACAAACACCGATCAGGTTGCGCTCGGCATCCACCAACACAACTTTGAGATTCTGAGCCGTAACACGCTGGTTACCCATATGTCCTGGCCCCCGCGAGCCTTTATAGACGCGCCCCGGCGTAGTACCAGAACTGCGCGCACCCGGCGCACGATGCCGATCCGATTGACCATGCGTCTTAGGACCACCTCGAAAGTGATAACGCTTGACACCACCTTGGAAGCCACGCCCTTTACTGGTGCCAATCACATCCACTCGCTCGCCAACCGAGAAGACTTCAACAGTAACTTTATCGCCCTCATTAACCTCTGGCGTCTTCACCCGGAACTCACGCAAAAAGCGCAATGGAGGAAGATTTAGACCATTGCGTTTCAGGTGCCCGAGTTCACCCGCCGTCAGGCGCTTGGGCTTGACTTCCTGGTAGCCCAGTTGCACCGCTGAGTAACCCTCTCGATCCGGCAAACGCACCTGGGTAACATAGCATGGCCCAGCCTCGATGACAGTAACCGGGATGGCCGCACCCTGCTCATCGAAAATCTGGGTCATGCCGATTTTCTTGCCAATCAGCCCTTTGAACATCTCTGTTGTTCTCCTTACTGTTCTAGTTTTTCCGAGACTGTCAGCCTGGGCTAGGCTGCATCATCTCTGACCGCGGTGCAGTCAGTAACGGGCTGCGTCACCTCATCTCATTTGTGCGGGCGCCCACCCAGTTACTCTTGCATCGCCTTCTCGGGTTTTTCCCGAAAACCGCTCTATTTTACCGCAACTTCGCGCTTTTGAACAGACCCTAAATCTTGATCTCGATATCTACGCCCGCGGGCAAATTGAGACGCATGAGCATATCAATCGTTTTTGAGTCTGGGTCCAAAATATCAATCAAGCGCTTGTGCGTCCGAATTTCAAAGTGCTCGTGCGAATCCTTATCAATGAAAGTCGAACGACGAACCGTGAAGCGTTCGATGCGGGTGGGTAGGGGCACAGGCCCTACCACCCGCGCACCGCTCCGCTCTGCAGTCTCAACAATGCGACGCGCCGACTGATCCAACACACGATGATCATACGCTTTAAGACGAATACGAATGCGTTGTTTCGCCACCATAATCAGCCACCTAGTCCAAAATCTTGGTGATGACGCCGGCGCCCACGGTCAAGCCACCTTCGCGGATCGCAAACTTCGACCCCTGCTCCAGCGCCACCGGCACGATCAACTCCACTTCCATGTTCACGTTGTCGCCCGGCATCACCATCT
>NZ_CALIMF010000007.1 GCF_938028735.1 uncultured Thermanaerothrix sp. | reverse complement strand
ACGCCTTGTATTCCGCACGCCCTAATAAGTTGCAGTACTTCGTGATCGCCGCCGTCAGGGTCGTCTTCCCATGGTCAATGTGACCCATCGTCCCTACATTCATGTGCGGCTTCGTCCGCTCAAACTTTTGCTTAGCCATGTATCACATTCCTCCTGATCAAATGGCAGTTTAGATTTATCCAAGGATTTTGACGCGAACCGACTCGGGCACCGGGGCATAGTGATCGAATTCCATCGTATAAATGCCACGCCCTTGCGTTGCCGAGCGCAGTTCGGTTGCGTACCCAAACATTTCTGCCAGGGGCACCAAAGCCCGAATGGCCTGCATCCCACCCGGGCGCGGTTCCATTCCCTGGATCTCCGCGCGCCGAGCATTCAATTGGCCTAAAACATCCCCAAGATTGACCTCCGGTACCAACACCTCCACTTTCATGATGGGCTCAAGAAGCACCGGCATTCCTCGCTGTACACCTTCTTTGAAGGCAAATGAGGCCGCAACCTTGAATGCCATATCGCTGGAGTCCACCTCGTGATATGAACCACCCAGCAGGGTGACCTGAACATCTGTAACTGGGTACCCCGCCAGCACCCCCGCTTCAGCAGCCTCCAGGATGCCCTTCTCAATTGCCGGGATGTACTCCCTGGGGATGACGCCCCCCACCGTTTTGTCTATAAATTTAATTCCGTTCCCCCGCTCCAGGGGCTCAAGGGAGATAATGACATGTCCGTATTGCCCACGTCCGCCGGTTTGCTTGACATAGCGATAATTGACTTCAGGTACCGGACGGCTAATTGTCTCGCGGTAGGAAACGCGTGGACGTCCCACATTCGCTTGAACTCGAAATTCGCGCATCATGCGATCCACGATGATATCTAAGTGAAGTTCCCCCATGCCCGAGATGATCGTCTGGCCGGTATTCTCATCAAAACGGACCTTGAAGGTGGGATCCTCCTCAGCCAAGCGGCGCAACGCTTCCGCCATACGATCTTGATCAGCCGTTGTTTTCGGCTCAACAGCCACCGAAATCACCGGTTCAGGGAAGGTAATACTCTCAAGGAGAATGGGATGCTTGGGATCACATAATGTGTCACCCGTGAAAGTATCTTTTAAGCCTAATACTGCACCAATATCTCCCGCACAAATCTCGCTCACATCCTCACGCCGGTCAGCATACATGCGCACAATACGTCCAATGCGCTCCTTGCGCCGTCGCGAGGAATTGAGCACCATTTCCCCTTGAGTGACCTTGCCAGAATAAACTCGGAAATAGGCCAGCCGTCCCACATAGGGATCGGCGACAATCTTGAATACCAAGGCACACATCGGTTCATCGTCCGATGGATGACGCTCAATAATGACTTCGGGGTTATCAGGGTCGGTACCCTTTACTGGGGGAATATCTACAGGGGAGGGTAAATAATCAATAACCGCATCCAATAACGGCTGAATACCTCGATTGCGCAACGCCGAACCACAGAAAATCGGGGTTGCTTTGTTGGCAATGACCGCCTTACGCAATGCGCGCTTGAGCTCCTCAACACTAATCTCTTCCCCATCCAAGTACTTGATGATCAGCTCATCCTCAAACTCGGCGATGCGCTCAACGATAGCCGCACGCCATTCTTCGGCCTGTGCGCGCATATCCTCCGGAATGGGCGCGTAAACTGGCTCACGCCCCAATTCATCTTCCCAATAAATAGCCTGCATGGTGAGCAGGTCAATGACCCCTCGGAAGGCCGCTTCACTGCCAATGGGTAACTGCATGGGAATCGGATTGGCGCCCAGGCGCTGGCGGATGGATTCGATGGTGCGCTCAAAAGAGGCCCCCACTCGATCCATTTTGTTAGCAAAGCAAATCCGCGGCACATTGTAACGATCTGCCTGGCGCCAAACCGTTTCACTCTGCGGCTCCACACCCTGAACAGCATCAAAGACCACTATCCCGCCATCCAGCACGCGCAACGAACGCTGCACTTCGGCGGTAAAGTCAATGTGGCCTGGCGTATCAATTAAGTTAATTTGGTAGCCCTTCCACTCTGCGGTAACCGCTGCTGAAACGATCGTTATGCCACGCTCGCGCTCCTGCTCCATCCAGTCGGTGACAGTTGTTCCCTCATCCACCGACCCCAGGCGGTAGGTACGCCCAGTGTAGAACAGGATGCGCTCTGTTGTGGTGGTCTTGCCCGCATCAATGTGGGCAATGATCCCGATATTACGACACTTCTCCAACGGAAAGTTACGTGGCATAACCGACTACCTCTAATCACCCTTTCGCCCGTTCGCCTAAACGCGGTAGTGGGAGAAAGCGCGGTTGGCCTCGGCCATCTTGTGGGTTTCATCGCGCTTACGAATGGCCGCGCCCTGACCACTGGCAGCGTCCAGCAACTCCGCCGAAAGTTTCTCCACCATGGACTTACCCGCTCGCGCCTTGGCGGCTTCCAAAATCCACCGCATAGCCAGCGTCGTGCGGCGATAGTCCGGAACCTCCATGGGCACCTGATAGGTAGCACCACCCACACGCCGCGGGCGCACTTCCATAATGGGACCCACATTGCGAATAGCCTGCTCAAAGACTTCCACAGGATTGCGCCCGGTCTTCTCACGGATCACCTCAAAAGAGTCATAAACGATCCGCATCGCCAGGCTTTTCTTACCTCGTCGCATCACGTGGTTGATAAACTTTTGCACCAAGACGTTACCATAGCGCACGTCTGGAGGTAATTCGCGTCGTTCAGGTTTTCCGCGCCGCATGCTTTATCCTCTCCGTCCTTAGGACCTGACTATTTCTTCGTTTCTTTGGGCTTCTTCGTGCCGTATTTCGAACGCCCCTGCATCCGCTTGGCTACACCGGTGGCATCCAGAGTGCCTCGCACAATGTGGTAGCGCACACCTGGCAAGTCTTTCACACGGCCACCGCGCACCAGCACTACCGAGTGCTCCTGCAACTGGTGCCCTTCACCTGGAATGTAGGCTGTCACCTCGATACCGTTAGTCAAACGCACACGGGCGATCTTGCGCAGCGCCGAGTTTGGCTTTTTAGGGGTCATGGTGCGCACCACCGTACACACCCCGCGCTTCTGAGGTGCGCCCTTATCAATGCGAATACGCCGCTGGCGCATCGTGTTTAGAATATATTGCAAGGCCGGCGCTTTACTCTTTTCCTTTTTGACCTGGCGTCCTTTACGAACAAGTTGATTAATCGTTGGCACGTCCTCGCCTCCAAAAAATCGTAGTACTTTGAATGCTCATCTCAACAACCGAGGCCATCGCTAGCAGGCCGATGGCCTCGCCTTCGCCCGTGTCCACGATACTGCAGTGGGCATAGGCACGGCGGCTGATTATATCATGGGGGTTATGAACCGTCAAGTTGAGAGGTTTCCTCCAGCTCTTCACCTAAACCCAACAGACCAGTCTCCAGGCGCGGCGGCCGCACACGCTCCTCATCTTTTCCAAAGCGGATGACCTCGCCATTGTCCATATAGGCTTCTACCGCCAGTCCCAGGCTCTGCAACTCCTTGACCAATACTCGGAACGAGGCTGGTAAACCAGGTTCCTCAATGGGCTCACCCTTGACGATGGCCTCATAGGTCGCTACACGCCCCTGCACGTCATCAGACTTGACTGTCAACATCTCCTGCAGGGTGTAGGCCGCACCATACGCCTCCAACGCCCAAACTTCCATTTCTCCGAAACGCTGACCGCCAAACTGGGCTTTACCACCCAGAGGCTGCTGGGTAACCAGCGAGTACGGTCCTGTTGAGCGTGCGTGAACTTTGTCCTCTACCAGGTGGTGCAACTTCATCACGCTCATCACGCCCACCGTCACCGGCTGATCGTAGGGCATCCCAGTCTTGCCATCGCGCAGGATCTGTTTACCGATGATAGGCATTGGCAGACCTGTGCGCGCCATATAGTCCTCTGCAATCTCGCGAATCCGTTCATCCGTCACCTGGGATACATCCTCACCCTGGCGAGCCAGCCATAGACGCAGACAAACCTCAATGGCGCGCTGATCTTTTTCCGGCTGACGCTTGTCATTAGCAATCACACTCTCGTAGACCATGAGATCATTCGGGTCATAGCCTTGTTCACGCAGCCAAGCTTCCAGGTTGGCATAGCGGGCATAGTTATAATCGTAAACCAAACGAGAAACATCATAGCCTTTATCCGCCAGCCACTGCTCCAAATAGACCAGCCGCACTTCATCGTCGTCGCGGAAGTATTCAGGGTCATAATCGGGTTGCTCTTTAATCCAGTTCCAGGCAGCCCGCATGGCATCTTTCCAGGCCTCGTCCATTAGCCACGCCCGCGCCAGTTCGGCCTCGATCTCGCGCTCCGAGGCTCCGTCAAAGACCGGGGTAATAGCGCGGAAGCCCAAGCGATGCGCCGCCCAGCCCAGGTGAGTCTCCAGAACTTGCCCAATGTTCATACGCCCAGGTACCCCCAACGGATTGAGGATGATATCTACTGGCGTCCCGTCTTCCAGGAACGGCATGTCCTCAATGGGGACCACACGCGAGACCACACCTTTGTTCCCATGGCGGCCTGCCATTTTATCCCCCGCAGTGATTTTGCGCCGCTGGGCTACAAAGACGCGCACCATCATGTCGACGCCCGCCGGTAAGTCACTGTTATCCTCACGGGTGAAGACCTTCACATCTACCACCTTACCACGCTCGCCATGGGGCATGCGGAGCGAAGTGTCCTTCACATCGCGGGATTTCTCACCAAAGATGGCGCGCAGTAAGCGCTCTTCGGGGGTTAGCTCTTTCTCACCCTTGGGTGTAATCTTACCTACTAGGATGTCGTTGGGCCCTACCTCTGCGCCAATGCGAATGATGCCACGCTCGTCCAGATCCTTAATTGCATCTTCACCTACGTTCGGAATATCGCGGGTGATTTCCTCCGGGCCCAGTTTGGTATCACGAGCTTCCACCTCATACTGCTCAATGTGCACTGAGGTGTAATAATCATCTCGCACCAGACGCTCGGAAATGAGGATCGCATCCTCAAAATTACCCCCTTCCCAAGACAGGAAGGCCACCACCACGTTTTGGCCTAATGCCAAATTACCGTTGACCGTCGAAGACGAATCGGCCAACACATCCCCTTTACGCACACGCTGACCCTTGAAAACTGCCGGGCGCTGGTCAATGCAAGTGGATTGGTTAGAGCGCTGGTACTTCTTGAGTCCGTAACGACGCAGCCCATTGACACCGCGCACCACAATCTCGCGCCCGGTGACCGAAACCACCTCCCCATCTTCTTCAGCGATCAGTACCTGGCCGGAGTCAATTGCCGCATGGGCTTCCATGCCAGTCGAAACGATGGGCACGTCCGGGCGCACCAACGGCACTGCCTGTGCCTGCATGTTCGAACCCATCAACGCACGGTTGGCATCATCATGCTCGAGGAAGGGAATAAGCGAGGCACTAATACCCACCACTTGGTGCGGGGCCACATCCATGAAGTTCACACTATCTGGAGATACAACACGGAAGTCGGAGTGGAAACGGCAGGTAACCCGGTTAGAGGCAAACTCGTTGTACTCGTTCAGCGGAGTGTTAGCCTGTGCAATGACAAACTTGTCCTCCGCATCCGCCGAGAGATATTCCACCTCGTTAGACACAAACGGCACAACAAAGATTGTGCGCCGGTCCAGTTTCTTGATCAACGGTAAATGTTCGGGCTGAATGCGCTCGCCTGGCTTGAGGAAAACTTCGCCGGTTTCCGGATCTGTCAACGTTTCATTGACTGCCCGCCCCACTAGGTTAGGATCGTCTGTGGACATGACCTTGATCACACGCCGGTATGGCGTCTCAATAAAACCGTATTCGTTAACCCGTGCATAAGTTGCCAACCGCCCAATCAGCCCAATGTTAGGCCCCTCAGGGGTCTCAATTGGGCAAATGCGTCCGTAGTGGGAGTGATGCACATCGCGCACATCAAAACCCGCGCGCTCGCGTCGCAACCCACCCGGCCCAAGGGCCGAGAGCGTGCGTTTGTGGCGTAGTTCAGCCAGCGGGTTGGTCTGATCCATAAACTGCGAGAGCTGGCTAGAGCCAAAGAATTCGCGTAGAGCCGCCACGACCGGACGAATATTGACCAGGCTGACCGGAGAGAGTTGATCTTGGTCGCGGATGGACATGCGCTCTTTGATCACGCGCTCCATCCGGCGCAAGCCGATGCGCAACTTATTTTGGATCAACTCGCCCACCGTCTTGACACGGCGGTTGCCCAGATGGTCAATGTCATCCTTGTCTTCACGTTCGTTGTTGATCAGAATCATGCGGCGAACAATCGCCACAATGTCCCAACGCGTCACCGTGCGGTGTGCAATCGGGACGTGCTCCATTAGATCCAGCTTCTGGTTAAGTTTGTAACGCCCTACCCGCTCCAAGTCGTAGTGGCGCTGATCAAAGAGTTGCTCCTCCAGGAACTGACGTGCATTTTCCAGCGTTGCCGGATCGCCCGGCCGCATGCGCTTGAAGAACTCGATCAATGCCGCCTCGGCAATGGTCAACCCCCCGGAAAGATCCCACTGCGGTTCTTGATGAAACGAAGAAGCGATAAAAAGGCGATCTGGGTTATTATCTACATCGCGGAAGAGCGCAATTAGTTCTTCGTCGGTGCCTTCCTTGATTGGTGAATCGGGTAGGCCATCATTAACCGCTGCCAACGCGCGCAAAAATATAGTGATTGGAACCGTGCGCTTGCGATTAAATTTGAGAATAATATAGTCGTTCTTGCGGGTTTCAAATTCCATCCAGGCACCGCGGTCCGGGATCAATTTGGCCATCGCCATGCGATGCCCCGTAGCGCGGTCGACCGGCGCCTCAAAATATACACCCGGAGAGCGAATCAATTGGGAAACCACTACCCGCTCGGTACCATTGATAATGAAAGTGCCTTTCTCGGTCATCTCGGGGAAATCCCCCAAGAAGATATCTTGTTTGATGGGCTCGGGCACATCCGGGCCCGCCAACAACACCGAGACATAGAGCGGACGCGCATAGGTCAAATCACGCTCGACGCATTCCTCGATACTATGCTTGGGCTCGCCGAACCAGTACTTCAACCCCCATTGCTGTGCCTCGGGAGTACGGCTGGGGAAGTAGAGCTTCATCCCCTTGTTATAGGACTCAATAGGGGTGATTTCATCAAACAGCTCGGCCAACCCTTCGCTCTTAAGGCGCTTGAAGGATTCAATCTGCACCTCAATCAGGTTGGGCAAATCAAAGACAACCGGGATGCGGGCGTAAGATTTTACCGTTGGAATCGAAAGCATCACTCACTCCTGACCTTAAATACCTGACCAAACCGTTTGCCGTGAAAGCGGAATACGCAAAGGTTTATTATAAGCCGCAATGATTAATATCGTCAAGGAAACCGTGCTTAATTTTAGCGCTGTAAAAATCTATTTTTTCCCCTCGCGAGGGGATAGTATAACGCACTCTTGGATTGACGGCAAGGCCGACCTTCTGCGCCACCTGTACTCGTTACCGCTATCTTCTTCAGAGCGACCCTATGAAAACAAAAATTAATTTCCATTGCATCCAATGCTACAATTTTATATGAAGGATCCAAAAGGAAATGGTAAAAAAACGTTCTCTCATCTGGCTACTTCTAATCACAGCGTTGATTGGGTTATCGGGATGCGCCACCCAGTTTTCCTCCCTTCCCCCAACCCCACCGGGGATTGGGCTCACATCTTTACCTACCTTCTCACCACCCACACCCACGCCAATTGAACCCACTCCCACACCGTGGGTGTTTCCTTCCGGCCTAGTGATCGAAGAGCATCCTCTCCGTCATCCCCCGGCTATCGAACCCCTTTTCTTTGAACCACTGGCGGGCACCTACGATCAAATCATGGCTCGTCACGCCAGCCTGCGTATGGATGTTGTTCACCACAACACTTTTTTCGATCCTCAAGATCATGCATTTGGCATGTGGACGCTATGGCAAGGACAGCGCCTGGAGGTAGTGACGAAAATCAACCCTGCCAATGAGGTCATGGCAGAAGTGCGTATGGGCAATCAGGTCATTTACACCCTCCCTCTGGGACAGCCGGGAGTGCTCTCTCAGGTACACGGGGTGTGGACGCAAGAGGATACCTGGGTTGCAGAGCTCGTCCATCTATCTTGTTCTTCCGTTCGCATCGGCGAAGTTCAAAGCGTTGAATGTCAACCCCGCGGCCTGATCATTCAGAACGGGGAGATCCTGAACGAGCGGTTTGGGTATGAAGAAGCCTTTGATTTTCAATGGCTAAGCGGAAAACCCTTTTATTTTTTCCAAAAAACAGGGCAGATCGGAATTCGCTACCATGACCAGGAAGTATGGCTGGGATATGATGAAATTCCTCACTACAAGTGTTGTAGCGCAGGGGAACTAAACCCCCTCCATGCCACCGCTATGATCGCTTTCTTTGCCCGTCGAGGTGAGCAATGGTATTATGTTGAGGCAGGGCTTTTTGATTCAAGCCCATAGGTGAGCTGTGAGCAACTATTACAGCCTTTACCTCCATATCCCATTTTGTCGCCACCGGTGCGCCTATTGTGACTTCAACACTTACAGTGGTCAAGACGAATTCATTCCCGCTTATGTCAAGGCCCTGTGTGATGAAATCCGCTATGTTGGTCAGATTGCACCTTACCGTTTGACGGTGCATACCATCTATTTTGGCGGCGGTACGCCCTCTCTTTTATCTACTACTGACATTGAGAATATCCTAAAGTCCTGCTACGAGACCTTCAATGTGCTTTCTGAGGCTGAGATCAGCCTGGAGGCCAACCCTGGCAGTATCACGTTGGAATGGCTACAAACCGTACGACGTCTGGGAGTCAATCGCCTCAGCCTGGGCATGCAATCTGCTCATCCGGATGACCTGCGCCTGCTCGAACGCCAACATGATTTCTTCGATGTGAGCCAGGCCGTGCGTTGGGCGCGTCGCGCGGGTTTCGACAATATCAATTTGGACCTGATCTACGGGATTCCCCATCAATCCTTGGCCCGCTGGCGGGACACGCTGGAACGTGCTCTAGGGTTACACCCCGAACATCTTTCCCTCTACGCCCTAACCATCGAGCACGCCACACCGTTTTACCATTGGGTAGCGCGCGGTCTGGTCCCGCCACCCAACGATGACCTAGCCGCTGAAATGTACGAGTGGGCCGATGAGCGGCTTAGTCAAGCAGGGTATTTGCAATACGAAATCTCCAACTGGGCACGGCAACGGGGGACAGACGTACTAATGTGCCGGCACAACTTACAATATTGGCGCAATGAGCCTTATTTGGGCTTTGGTGCTGGTGCTCACGGTTTTGCCAACCACACCCGCACCGCCAACGTGCGCGGGATCACGACTTACATTGACCGCCTATCTCAACGCATAGAACGTTCCTTTCCGCTCACACCAGCCACCGAACAGGCTCAGGTAATTGACCCTTTAACTGAAATGCAGGAAACCATGTTGATGGGCTTGCGCCTGACACGCGAGGGGGTCTCCCGTCAACGCTTTGAGCAACGCTTTCACCGCTCACTGGAAGAGGTATTTGGACCCACTATAAATTCCCTGGTGAGCCTGGGACTATTGAAATGGCATGGGGAACGCTTGTGCCTGACTTCCCGCGGACGATTGCTAGGAAATCGCGTTTTCATGGAATTTGTGAGCAGTCCGGCATCCTGATTAAGTGAAGCACACTATCCACCTTAAAATATTCTGAAAGACCACCAAACACCCTTGACAGAACTATACAAGCCGAATAGACTGAAAAACGATAGATCTACAAAAGGACACACTCAGAGATGGTAGAGTTAATGAACATCACCCCTTGCACCACCACGCTGCGCGAATACAGCGGCGAGGTTACTGTACCTTCTCGGAGTGTGCCTGTTTGCGGATAAAAAGCGGTTAGCGCGACAACAACGGCCACGGGTGCACTCCGAGCCCGTGGCCGAATTCTTTAAGACATGCCTCATGCCCATGGCCGCGGGAAAACCCTAACGGCCTGTTTGTTTTTGGAGGCAAACATGATGTTTGAAACCCTGACCCAGCCCAACACATCCCGCATCGACTATTTCGCCGATCCGCGCCTTCCGCAGCCCGAGGGGGTAGGGCTCTACGTAAGTGGCATGTTGCACCCCGGTCAACCCTACAGTCGTGAAGCCAAACAAGCGCTCATGGTGGGGCTATGCCTGATCCTGCATACCTGGCTGGCCGAACACGTGGCCGCCATCTATGTAGATGTTGCCTCCTGGCAAGCCGAGTGGCCACCCGCTTACAACCAGATGAAGCAAGATTTGGCGCGCGGCTTTATCCGGCGCATCCTGGTTGCCAATCCACGCTTTTTCCACGGCAAGACAGCACTTCTTGAAGATTGGCAAGCCTTTCGCCGCCAACATGCGCACATAGAGTGGTACGTTCCTGCTCATAATCTGGCACGGGTACTACCCCTCCGCTGCAATCCCTGGTTCAGGCTATTGTAAACCCGCGTTCATGGAGGTTGGTTTTATGTCACACGCAGTTGTTGTCAATGAGGTTTATAAACAGTTTGGTAGAAATGAAAGGCCCTTCTGGAAGGCGCTGTTCAACCCACGTTCTGGCAGCGGCAACGGCAAGCCCACCGCCCATCCACTACACGGATCCGTCCAAATCATTGTAGCGGTGGATCGCGTCTCCTTCACGGTCGAAGAAGGGGAAATTTTCGGGGTCCTCGGGCCGAACGGTGGAGGAAAATCCACGCTTATCCGTTTGATCGCCACCCTCTTACTACCGGATAAGGGTAAAATCAGCGTTTTCGGCTACGATGTCGTACGCCAACCCCTGCAGGTGCAGCAATTGATCAACCGGGTGAGCGTAGAAGCCTCGTTTTTCAAGAAACTTTCTCCAATGGAGAACCTTATGTATGGGGCGCGCCTGTACGGCCTCTCGGCAAAACAGACCCGCAAGCAGGTTGTTGAGATTCTCCTGCGGTTAGGGCTCAAAGAGCGCGATATCTATCACCCAATGGAGGAGATGTCACGGGGAATGCAGCAGAAGGTCGCCATTGCCCGTGCTCTGCTCTCCCGTCCGCGCTTGCTTCTCCTGGACGAACCGACTACCGGTCTCGATCCGCGTTCCAAACGGGAGGTGCAGGCCGTGGTGCGCGAACTACGCGAGGTGCACGGCACAACCATTCTGCTCACCACCCACGATATGATCGAGGCCGAAACCCTGTGCGATCGTATTGCCATCATGGACAGTGGGCGAGTGGTTGCTCTGGATACCCCAGAGGGCCTGAAGAATCGGGTACGCGGCACTACCGACCGTCAGCCCACCCTTGAGGAGGTCTTCCTGGAGTTAACTGGAAAACAACTCCACAACCCTGAAGAAGAGGAGGTTTAGTTGTGAGCACATTAAGTTATCAGATGCGCGCTTCCTTTGCGTTCGTGGAGCGCAATTTCAACCTGATCAAACGGTACTGGTCCTGGGAATTAGTCTGGTTGGTCTACTCCATTACCGATAGCATGGCCGTCTCGTTCATCGGTTTGGGAATGGAGCGTATCGGCGGCGCGGCGTCTGTTAACACCCAGTATCTAGTGCTTTACCTGCTAATCGGGACGCTGGTGTGGCGCTTTCTTTCCACCATTTTCTATTGGATTACCGACCTGATCAGCATTGAACGTTGGGAAGGCACAATCGAATACACCCTAATGGCCCCCATTCGGCGCCTCACCCACATGGCCGGTCAAACTGCTTTTTCGCTGGTCTACAGCCTGATCTTCACTGGCGTCATCCTGGTGGTCATCTCGTTGGTCTTTGATATTGACCTGAGCCACGCCAACCTGTTTAGCGCCACCGTGATGCTCTTGGCGGGCAGCGTCTCCTTCGTGGGCATTGGTGTAATGGCCTCTGTGCTCCCGTTGCTTTTCCCCGAACGCGGTTCGCAGATGACCCATGTGTTTATTGCCCTAATGCTGCTGATCTCCGGTGTGTACTATCCGGTAGAAGTGCTCCCCGGCTTTTTGCGGATGTTGGCAGTCTACAGCCCAGCCACTTACGTCTTGCGCGGCGCACGGATGGCTGTCCTGGAAGGGGCTTCGGTGCCCATGCTGTGGCCACAAATCTGGCCCGCGCTTCTCATGGGGGTATTCCTCATCCCATTGGGATTGTGGGTCTTCCAGCAAGCCGAGTACTACGCCAAGCGCACCGGGAAGTTGCACCGTAATGGTTAAGATCATCTTCTAGTGTCCAGGCGGCACCAGGAGCGCACCCTGGTGCCGTTTTTTGGGCTAGTCGAGATCGTTCGTGTTATACTTTCAAACACATATATTGAGAGGTGCTCGGAAGTGATCAAAGCCGTAATCTTCGATATGGGAGGGGTGTTATTACGTACCGAAGACCCCACACCCCGTGCCAGACTAGCAGCCCAATTTGGGCTGACGCTCAGAGAACTTGAAAACTTGGTTTTTAGCAGTACAAGCACTATCCGCGCTGAACGCGGTGAGATCTCAGACCAGGAACACTGGGCCTGGGTTTGTGCCCAATTAGGGTTGCCACCCTCAGCATGTCAGGACTTACAGCACCAATTCTGGGCTGGTGATCAACTAGATGCTGATCTGATCGCTTTCATCAAGAGCCTGCGTCCACGCTTCAAGACGGGTTTATTGAGCAATGCTTGGACCGGCACACGCCAGGTAGTCGAGGAACGCTATGGCTTCTTGGATGCTTTTGATGTGGTCATCTTCTCTGCCGAAGTGGGAATGCGCAAACCCGAGGCGGGGATTTT
Source organism: uncultured Thermanaerothrix sp. (assembly GCF_938028735.1). Classification (GTDB taxonomy): domain Bacteria; phylum Chloroflexota; class Anaerolineae; order Anaerolineales; family Anaerolineaceae; genus Thermanaerothrix. Next base: position 84,527 of record NZ_CALIMF010000007.1, on the reverse strand, counting down.
CCACCACATCTTGAAGCAACTCCAAGTCGCACCTTATGAGGCAATTTTTGTGGACGATATGTTGCCCAACATCGAAGGAGCGCAGCAGGTGGGGTTGCATGCCATTCATTTCACTCACCCTACCACTGCGCGAGAGACTATCCAAGCCCTCTTGAACCATCACCTGAATCGCGAATAAACAATTCTTTATGGAAGGTCAAATCCTTCAGCCTATTGGCCCCTGGACACCCCCTTTAGAGTTTTCAACACGCCTACCGCTCACCATTGCCATCGTTGCCGATACACACGTGCCTGATCGTTTTAAGCACCTGCACCCTCAGTTGCTTTCAACTTTGCGCAGGCACAATCCCGACCTGATCTTGCACGCTGGTGATATTTGCGCCCCTAAGGTTTTGCGAACCCTTGCCACACTTGCGCCGGTAGTCGCCGTGCGAGGCAACCGTGATTGGGCTTTCCAGAATATCTTGCCTTGGAAGCGCGATTTTACCTTGGGAGGAGTAATGATTACACTTACGCATGGCCATGGCTCATGGCGCACTTACCTCTTGGATAAGTGGCAATATCTTTTTAATGGCTATCAACCGGAACGTTATCGTCGGCGTTTGCTTGCATTAGCACCCACAGCGCGGGTTATCATCTTTGGCCACACCCATCGCCCGATAGTTGAGTGGTATCAAGAGCGCTTGTTTTTGAACCCCGGTTCGGCCAGCGCCGGGGTTAAACCGAATGACCTGCCCTCTTTTGGCGTGCTACGCATCCAATCCCCCGAACAAGTAAGCGCATCCATCTATCCCTTACCGCCTTTTCCACGCTGGGGTGCCAGCAGTGACACGTAAATGTTATGATCAGCGTAATGCTGCAGTGAGAACCTCTCGCATGATTTGCTCCCCCTCTGTCGCCGTTCCCTCTTCGAGAGCCAGAACCACCACCAGCGGAGAGCCCTGCCAACTAGGCATGGTGCCGGCCAATACCCAGGCCACCGCTTTTTCCCCATTGATCCCCCGCCCAAATGCCATCCAGACGGGCAAATCACTACGCGCCCAATCTGCAAAGCGGTTTACAGTGCGGCCTGCAATTTCAACCTTTTCCGGAGAATTAACCGGCAGGACAATCCAACCTTGAGCTGGGGTTTTAATGGCATTGACTAGATGAACCTCGGGGCGTTGTCCCTGCTGCAAAATGGCTAATGCTTGGGCCATTTGCAGCGGTGAAAGATACCAAGTGCTTTCTCCAGTGAGTAGGTCTTCTAGGCTCGCCTCAGGTGGAGGCATAGCAGCCCCCGTCACAGGTAAAGGAAGATTAAGCGGGGTTCCAAATCCCAGCACCGACCAGAGGGCTTCTAAGCGCTCTTTTCCCAGATTCTGGGCCAGCGCCACCGTCACCCAGGGACAGCCCGCCTGAGCCGCACTTGACCAGGTTACCGGCAGAGAAGGGACACTGGCGCAAGCCAATCGTCCGGTAGCAGTTTGGAGAACTAAACTCTGCGGGGATTGCCCCTGTTGCTCTATCGGTAGCGCTTGTAGGGCCCAGAGAAAAGGGGTGAGTGCTGTTCCAGGCGGGTACTGCCCTTGGGTGGCTCGGTTAAGTAGCGGGGAGCGCGGATCGGTTTTCCACTGTTCCCAGCCCTTATCCAACCGATTAGGATCATATGTGGGCTGTGAAACCATTGCCAGAATCTCTCCGTTCTGGGCATTTAGCAAGACTAGCGCACCCTGCTTCCCTTCCATAGCCACATCGGCCACGCGCTGGATATCTAGGCTCAACGTCAAACGCACATCCAGGCCTTGCGGGGGTTGCGCAAAAAGCAAGCGGGCCAGGAGAATCTCCCACGCGGGCTGTCCCTCTAACCCGCGTAGATAACCATCCAGCCCAGCCTCCAGCCCAGCTTTACCGAACCGGGGATGAATAAAGCCCAAGGTAGATGCCAGAGGTGGGTAAAGAGTAACCCGGCGGTAACTCCCCGGCTGTCCTTCACTTTGCACTAATACCTGCTCCTGGCGATCCAGCAAACGTCCACGCTGCACAAACCGCTCGGCTACCACCCAGCGCAGATTGTCTGGGCGATTGCGCAGCACCTCACCCCGAGCAAGAGCCCACCACCCCCCCAATCCAGCCAGCAATGCCAGAACGACCAGAAAGCCACCTCCGAGAATACGGAAAGGCACGATCCCTTGTAAAGGCATGGGGGTGGTTTCTTCCCAAACGCTCATATGGAGCAGGAGCAGAAGAGCCAAGTACGAAACCACCAGCGAGGAACCCCCGTAAGAGACAAACGGCAACGTCACCCCGGTTAACGGGAACAAGCGCAGGTTTCCCCCAACGATTAACGCCGACTGCCCGCCCAAATAAATCCCCAGCCCGGCGGCCAGCAAGCGCCGATACAGATTGGGCGCGCGGATCGCCACAATCAGACTACGAATGAACAGCACGCCGATCAATCCTAGGAGCCCCCCTAACCCCAAGAGGCCAGTCTCTTCCGTAATTGCCACGGCGATGAAATCGGAATGGGCAACCGGCACTAGGCTCGGGCTGCCCAATCCGGGCCCCGTTCCAAAAATCCCCCCTTCAGCGACAGCGATCAGGGATTGGATAATCTGATATCCCACCCCACCCGCCTGCGACCAGGGTTGCCACCAGGCCACAAGACGTTGGTGGATCAAGGTGAACGCAGCATTCCCTAGCCAGGCTGCTAGCAGTAACCCACCTGCGGTTAGAAGCAACACTCTGCGCCGCCCTGTCGCAAGATAAAGCACCAGCGCATAGAGAACCAGTGTTAAGGAAGCAGTGCCTAAATCCCGTTGGATCACCAGTAACGCAATCGCTATTCCAACAACAACCAGAGTAGGTGCAATCAGAGAGGCCAACCCAAGCGAGAAGGGAAGACGCTCGGCCAGGTACGCAGCCAGGTAAATCAACAAGAAGATCTTCAGTGGTTCGGCCGGTTGAAAATAAAAGCCGCAACACCCCAGCCACAATCCCGGTCCCTCTCCACCTGGGTAGGTGCCAAAGAGTAGCGTTAGTGTCACCAAGAGCAACCCTAACCCCAGCCACAGGTATTTATAGCGGCGCAACCATAACAACACGTTCGGCCAACGTACCCCCAAACCGAGAATCAGCCAACCCAACCCCAACCAGAGCGTCTGTCGCCATCCCAGCATTGCATCCAGTCGCCACACGGTCAATAACCCCCAACCGCTTAATAATGCTGCCGCCGGTAAGAGGTAAGGATCATGCTCCCCCAGCCACACCTTCAGGTTTCGGTGTACCCACCATGCCCCCACGGCCCATACTCCAAACCCCACCCAGTGCTGCCAGTTAAGCGCCGTCTGGAAAGAATGCACTCGCACCGCCGGCGCCAGCGTTAGGATTAGAGCGTACAGGAAAAGGAAAGCCGCCGCCAGACTTAGAAGGCGGGCTTCCTTAGTAGCACTGGGAAAGAGATATACGCTCGATAAGCGATTCACGCGGGAAGATACTTATCTACCAAAAGACTTAATTTGCGTCGCGTTTCCGGAGGAATGCGCTCCGGGGCGGTAATCAGGGCTTTGGAAAGTGCGTGGGGACACTCACAAGTACGCACACCATCCAATAACCCTACCAGGTGGCGAATGACTTCCTGCGCCGCCTGAACGTTTTCACTCAACGTTCGAATGACCATCTCCACACTCACTGGTTCCTCGCTGGAATGCCAAACATCGTAGTCGGTCACATGGGCTAGCACCGCATAACACAATTCGGCCTCACGTGCCAGAAATGCCTCCGGGCAAGTCGTCATCCCAATAATGGACATGCCCCAGGCACGGTACAGATTGGACTCGGCGCGGGTAGAAAAGCGCGGCCCCTCGATGGTGATGAACGTCCCACCGCGATGAACCGTGGCGCCACTGCTGGTCGCTGCTCGATAAAGCAATCCCGAAAGGTTGGGACAGAACGGGTCAGCCACCCCAATATGGGCCACCAATCCCTCACCAAAGAATGAACGCTGACGGGAACGAGTGAAATCAAAGAGTTGGTCCGGAACGACAAAATGACCCGGCCGGTAGTCATCGCGAAGTGAGCCGCAAGCGCTCACGCCAATGACGTATTCCACCCCTAGTTGTTTCAGGGCGTAGATGTTGGCTCGATAGTTGACTTCACTGGGGAGGATAAAGTGACCTAGTCCATGCCGCGCTAGGAAAGCAATACGCTTTCCTTCCAGTGTCCCCAGCACAATCGGCGAACTGGGTTGTCCAAAAGGCGTCTCAACTTCCAGGGTTTCCACATCCTTCAGGGCGCCAAACCGGTACAACCCCGAGCCACCAATGACACCGAGAATGGGTTTTTCGCTCATACCTCACTCCTGAGATTGGATTTGAATGCGCAGCAGGGCTTGACCGCAGCGCAATGTATCCCCAGAGACCACCACGGTTGGGGTAATCACCCGTTCTTCATTTAGATATGTGCCATTCGTTGAACGCAGATCTTCCACCCACCACTGACGATCACGATAACGCAGACGCGCGTGCCGCGTTGAGACGGTCTCGTCATTCAGCACGATTTGGCACGAAGGGTGCCGACCAACTAGAATCTCTCGTTCGCCAAACTCATAGTGCTGCCCTTCGCCTTCCTGCCGGGTTACCACCTCCAGCGTTATCGGTGGCACCTGCTCGCGAGCCACCTGTTGCAGGTGCAGATTTAACTCGCGCCACAGAACCAGCAATGCCCAACCCAGGAAGGCATAAAGCACGCCAGCCAGAAGAATGCGCAAAATGAGAACAACGATTCCCGTAATCATTGGCCATCCACAGGGCGGGTTTCAGCAGCGGTGTCCGGTCGACTCTCCTCGCCATAAATGAGGGAGACACCCGCCAAGGAAATGACATCCCCCGGTTGCAATTCCCACCGGCTCACACGCTCACCGTTGACGTAAGTGCCCCCCGTAGAGTTTAGGTCAAAGAGAACATAACGCTCGCCCACACGGCGGATCTGAGCATGATGACGCGAGACTCTGAGATCAGGTAGGACCAGCAGGTTGTCGCTATGTCGCCCGATGCTGATCACACTCTCATCCAGTGGAAAGATATCTTTGCCTTGTACAATGAGAAAAGCGCGTTTGGATGGCTGTTCGCGCGCCTGAGTCGGCTCACTCAATGCCAGGACTGCCGTCTCACCCAGCGCTTCATCCCCCCATCCCCACCGAATTCGAATCTCCCCCTCACCTAGTTCTGCACACGCACGCAACTGGATTTGAGGATTTCCAAGGAAAGTGAATCCCGCCTCGCTGGCCACATCTTTCAGAGCCTGCACCAAAGGCACTTGCCAGGCCTCCTGATGATGCCAGGCTGCATAGAGCGAAGGGCTCACCTCGATCACACAGAGGCTCGGCAAAGGTTGACCAGTGGGTTGATTTAACAAAGCCGTTTGCAGAGCCTCAAACAGGCGACGTGACCAGTCTTCTTCACGTCCACGCCAGGGCACGCGTCCCAAGTGATCTTCAACTAAGGCGCGCAAGCGGCTTTCCAGATATTCAAGGCGAAAACCCATACGTTATAATATTATAAGACACAACCTATGGCGCAATAGGGAAGCCCCTTAGGCAACTTTCATGAATGAGATACCTTCATCCGGTTTCGAGGAGATCCGTCACACTGCCGATTGGGCGTTGCGCGTTTGGGCATCAGACCTACCCACTCTCTTTACCCAAGCCGCCCAGGGGATGTACCGGCTCGAAGGCGTAGAAATCGCCTCAACACCTCGAGTCGAGCGCCAGATCACCATAAAGGGCGAGGATGCGGAGAGTTTATTGGTCGCCTTTCTAAATGAGTTGCTTTACCTCCAGGAGACCGAACAGCTAGCTTTTGACACTTTCCAGTGCGCAATTACGAACCATTCCCTGGAGATCAAGGCACAAGGCGGGCCAATTCGTCATCTCAATAAGGCCATTAAAGCCGTGACTTTTCACAATCTAAGCATTCGTACCACGCCGCAAGGACTTGAGACCACACTTACGTTCGACGTTTAGCAAGGTCTCATTCCTACTCACCGGAAACCTCCGCTCCATTGCATCACTTGTCTGCCAGCATTGTGAGCCCTAATCGCTCTCAGCCTTTTTCTCACCCTCGCAGCCGTTACCCCACCCAGGATTAAAAGTTATGGAGGTGTTACCATGGTTCGCCTGCAGGATATCCGCAAGATTAATGACTACGAATGGGAAATCCCCGCGACATACCGCGAAGACATGCGCGCCTCGGTACGCCTCTTCGTCACCCGCCGTCTGCTGGAGGCCTCCTTGGAGGACCTTTCCTTGGAGCAGGCAATCAATGCCACTACATTGCCTGGCGTGGTAGACCCCGTCGTGGTGATGCCAGATATGCATCAGGGATATGGTTTCCCGATTGGCGGGGTGGCGGCTACACGCGTCTCGGATGGTGTCGTCTCACCAGGCGCTATCGGCTACGACATTAACTGCGGGGTGCGCTTGCTGGCCTCACAGATTCCTTATGAGCAGGCCGAGCCTCATCTGGACGATTTGGCGACTGCGCTCAACCGCTATTGCCCCAGTGGCGTGGGTACCGAAGGAGAATATCGGTTAAGCCACGAAGAACTGGATCAGGTCTGCCGGTTGGGAGCGCGCTGGGCGCTCAAGCGTGGCTTGGCTAGCGAGGAAGATCTGCGCCGCACAGAGGAGGGCGGATGCCTGGAGGGAGCAGATCCCGCCAAAGTAAGCCACAAAGCCAAAGAGCGTGGACGCACGCAGCTAGGTACGCTGGGGGCCGGCAACCATTTCCTCGAAGTGGATATCATCGAACAAGTATTTGATCCTGAGGCCGCTCAGGCAATGGGTCTACACGAAGGGAATCTGGCCCTACTGATCCACTGCGGCTCCCGCGGTTTTGGTCACCAGATTTGTACTGACTATGTGCAAGATCTGCAAAGTGCAGTCAAAAAGTACGGCATTCGCCTTCCCGATCGCGAATTAGTGTGCGCGCCGATTGACTCGCCTGAAGGGCGCGACTACCTTGCTGCCATGCGCGCAGCGGCAAATTACGCGTTCTGCAATCGCCAGTTACTTGCCCATGCCGCCCGCCGCGCATTTGAGGAGGTCTTTGCCGGCAAAGTGCGAAATTGGCACCTGCACCAGGTCTATGATATTGCTCACAACATGGGAAAGATAGAGACCCATCTGGTTAACGGTAAGCCGCTCAAGGTCTGCGTACACCGCAAAGGGGCCACCCGCGCCTTTGGACCCGGGTTTGCTGAATTACCCGAGGAGTACCGTCCTCTGGGTCAGCCAGTGCTGGTGCCTGGCAGCATGGGGACAGCCTCATGGGTGCTCATTGGCACCGAGACCAGCATGCAACGTTCATGGGGCTCTACCTGCCACGGCGCGGGGCGGGTGCTCAGCCGTCACAAAGCCAAAAAAGAGATTCGTGGCGAACGGCTACGTGATGAACTGGAGCGACGTGGCATCCATGTGCGCGCGGGTTCAATGTCTGGCTTGGCCGAAGAGGCGCCACAGGCCTACAAAGATGTGGATGAAGTAGTCGAGACCGTCGCCGGGGCTGGAATTGCACGCAAAGTAGCCCGCTTGCGTCCAGTGGCGGTGATCAAGGGTTAGAACTCCGCATCGGCTTCTGCCACCTCGTCCTCGGCCAGTGGCCTGCCAATTGCTGCGGTACGCGCATTGGTAAGCGCCAGAAAAGCCTGCACAGGTAGGCGAATGTTTAGACCACGTTGCCCACCTGAAACGTGAAATGTGGTCTCACACAGCGCGCTTTCATCTACGACGACCTGAAAGCCGCGGTTAAGCAGCGCCAGCGCAGAGATCCCACCGGCCTGCAAACCCGTTAATTGCTCGGCTTCGCGCTGGGTAGGCAAGTGCAACCGTTTCTCGCCCAGGAAACTCGCCAAAGCTTTCAAATCCACCGCACATGTCCCCGGAACGACTGCCAAGATAGGCTTGCCACCGCGTTCGCGTACGACCACAATGGTCTTAAAAACGCGCTCGGGTAAAACGCCCAGGCGACGTGCCGTCTCCAAAGCCCCTAACTTCTGGGAAGGCAGTTCAAACACCTCAAAGGGGATCTTACGGGCCTTGAGCAGTCGGATCACGTTATTAGTGATCGTCGCCATTCTCTCACCCCCTTCCGGCTTTCAAATAAATCGGATTACTGAAGATCCAACCCCGGCGCTGTCCCAAGTAAGGCAAATAGCACTCCACGCGATAGACTCCCGGCTCCTGAGTGATCCAGGCACACACTTCTTGACGCCTCCAGATTTTGACCACCTGCCCATCCTTGATTAAGCGACATTCCGCAGGTCGGGGCAGACGAATTTGGAGGGTCACACCGCCATTTACCTCCAAAGCGTCCCCCATGATGGCCGTACGATAGCGCCCCTGTGCCGTGAAGCGGAAGCCACGCGTAGGGGCAGGCAAATCATAACCGATAAAACAATGACCCGCGCGGAGGGCTGTCAATACCTGTTGCTTGTCGGATACAAAATCCCCACTGAGGCCCTCGGGGAGCAAGAGATGTGTGTTAATGGCGCGGAAATGAAATTCATAGGGGAAGACCACCTTACGCAGGGGACCGGCGCGCAAATTCAGTGCATGTGCATCGGAGCCTCCTACAGCGACAACGGTTGCCCCGCCGCGAAGCAAGGCGTCCCATCGCCGTAAAGCAGCCGGGAGCGGTGCATGGGCGACAAATTGGGGGAAAAAGGCAAAAAAGAATGCCTGTAAGCGCGAACGAATGACATTTTTAAGTTCGCTAAATCCATTCCAGAGTTCCAAACCCGTAAACCCATACACTTCCCAATCTTCCCACGAGATATCACTCTCTCCAAACATGGGCAAAGCCGGATCCACCGGATGGGCAATAAACGTGAGGGCACCCACCTGACGGGCTGCATCAATCAGATTTTGGGGCGAGGTGGCCAATGGCGCCAGTTCACGATTCGCCCCAATCACCAACAGATGATTTTTCTGAGGGTTGCGCATACGATCGTGCACTTCTTCGCCAACTAACAGCAAAACACGACGGCCATGGGCTTCCCGATAGCCCTCCAACCCCTGCACCCATACGTTGTGATCGGTGACAATGACCCCATCCAACCCAGCTCGCGCCGCAGCCTCGACGATATCTCGATGTAGCCCACTTCCATCGGAGTAACGCGTATGCATGTGGAGATTGATGATCACTTCTTCCATGGCGGTTGACGATTCCTGAATTTAGACGTTATAATCCTGGCGTTGCTTCCAAAAGGAGGAAAACGTGACGACTTACCTGGACATCGCTTTGATTATAATCTCGCTTGCATTGACCGCTAGCGTTATCCTGCAGAATAAAGGTGTGGGCCTAGGCGGATTGACTGGCGCCGATAGTACGCAGGTTTTTAGCGCGCGCCGCGGTCTTGAAAAAACGCTCTTCAACATTACCATTGCTTTGAGCGTGATCTTTTTCATCCTGACTATCCTGACCATAGCCCTGCGGTAGACCTCAAATCACCGTGTCCGCTAAGGATAGAACCCAATTAAGAGCCGGGGGCAAGTAACCCGTTAAAGGGAAAACGCCCCCACTTGTTTTTCAATGTCTATGAAAAACTTTCGCTGGCAACTCCTTATCATCTTCCTTACCGGCCTGGTGGTTGGCATTTTGCTGCTGAGCGAACGCCCCACCCCAACCTCGCCCTTTCAAACGCCGGAACCACGCCGAGGAGGAGCCTATACCGAGGCACTCATCGGTCAGTTTAAGCGCCTTAACCCCCTCTTGGATTTCTATAATCCGGCTGATCGCGATGTAGACCGGCTGCTTTACAGCGCCTTGTTGCGCTTTGATGAGCGCGGTTTACCTCGGGCTGACCTGGCCGAGTCGTGGGGAATTTCGCAGGATGGCACCGTCTATAATTTCACCCTGCGCTCCGGTGTCAAATGGCATGATGGAAAACCATTGACTAGCGCCGATGTGGTCTTCACCATCGAAAAACTCCGCGCAGGAGGATCTGCCATCCCAACCGACCTGCAGGAATTCTGGAAGGCTGTGGAAGTTAAAGCGTTGAGCGACACAGCCATCCAGTTTCGTTTACCGGAGCCCTTCGCCCCCTTCCTGGACTATCTGACCTTTGGGGTTGTACCCCGACATCTTCTCGAAGGCAAATCCTTTGACGAGATTGTAAATGCTGACTTCAACTTGCAGCCCATTGGCAGCGGCCCTTACCGTTTTGACCGTCTGATCGTGGAAAATGGACAGATCACAGGTGTAGTCTTAAGCGCTAACTCAGATTACTACATTCACCCGCCCTATATCGAGCAGATCATCTTCCGGTACTACCCTGATTCAGGTTCGGCCTTGCAGGCCTTTCAGGATGGACAGGTGCAGGGAATCAGCCAGGTCACCGCGGATGTGTTGCCTAAGGCATTGGCTGAACCCAATCTGGCTCTGTACACAGCACGCCGCCCTGAACTCAGCCTGATTCTGTTCAACCTCAAAAATCCAGACGTGCCTTTCTTCCAGGAGAAAGCCGTTCGTCGGGCTCTCTATACGGCAATCAATCGCCAATACCTAGTTGATCGCTTGCTTCAAGGCCAGGCAATATTGGCAGATGGACCCATCTTTCCCGGCACCTGGGCATATTACGAAGGTATCCCTCATGTGGGATATAACCCAGAGGAAGCTCAGAACCTCCTCCGCGAGGCCGGTTACACTTTACCGGCTGAAGGGGAACCCGTCCGTACGAATAAGAACGGTTTGGCGCTACGCTTCACCCTCCTTTACCCCGATACCCCACAACACCGCGCTCTGGCCGAAGCTATCCAAGCAGATTGGTCACAACTCAACATCGCTGTCCAGATTGAAGCAGTACCCTACGATATTCTGGTACAACAACGCTTGGCTGACCGTGCCTATCAGGCCGCCCTGGTGGACTTGAACCTCTCCCGCTCGCCCGACCCCGATCCCTATCCATTCTGGGATCAAGTGCAAGCCACCGGCGGGCAGAACTACACCCAATGGGATCATAAACTGGCCAGTGAATATTTGGAAAAGGCCCGAATTACCCCAGACATTGGCGAACGCACACGACTCTACCGTAATTTCCAGGTTATCTTTGCTGAGGAACTGCCCGCTCTACCACTGTTCTATCCGGTTTATAATTACGGCATCAGTCGGCAAATCCAGGGCGTGCGCATCGGTCCCCTCTTTGATACTGCAGACCGATTTGCTACCATCCTGGAGTGGCATCTTCTAGCCACACGCCCGCAACGCACTGAAATGGTATCAACTCCTACCGCACCCTAACTTTTCAATCCTTTCCTAAAAAGGGCAACCCGTCGGCCTACGCGCCTGACGGGTTGTCGTAAATTATGGATGATTTCTCATGAGGCCGCTGTGAACGCTCTAGATAAAGATTGGGCCTTTCTACAGGCCGCTGTCCCCGAACTTGAAGATTACTTGCTTTCTCCCGTACTCTTCTGGCCCCTCAATCTGCGCATCGGCCATCCCATTCCGGAAGATCTTACCCGTCTCACGCTGGGCAATTTACTTTTGGCCCAGGCACGTCTGAAGGCGTTTCCTTGGTCAGAAACCCAACAGGCCACTCTGACCAACCTAAGTCAAGAGATCCAGCAAGTACGCGAACGCTGGCGTGCTAACTGGCAAAAGAAAGCCGCCCAGGAGATTCCAAGCCGCTTGAACCTGTGGAAGCAAGCCGTGGAGGAGATCTTAGAGACCCCAGCCCCCTCTTCCAAGACAGCCTGGGCATACCAGGTACGTCATCGAGCCATTTTACACTTTCTCTTTTACGAGGTATCTGAAACCTCTAGCCTTTATGTGGCGTCCTTGGCGACGCTGGATCAACGCCTGCGTTCAGCGCGTCCCTTGAATGGATTCCTATGGGAACCCGAGATCCAGGCTGCTTTCCCCCCAGAAACCTTCTGGTTCCTTTATATTTCACCTTAATCATCACGGTGGAGGAACGCTGCAATGCCTTTTTATACTCGTAACGGTGATGACGGATACACGGGGCTTCTTGGTGAGGCACGTGTCCCCAAGGAAGAGGATCGCATTGAAGCCCTGGGTGCCCTAGATGAAGCAACTGCTGCACTAGGGCTGGCTCGCAGTCTCCTTCAGGATGAAGAACTAAGACAGGTGCTCCTCCACATTCAGCGTGATCTTTACCTGCTCATGGCCGAGGTGGCAGCCACCCCCGAAAATGCCGCCCGTTTTCGTCAGATCAGCTCGGCATCGGTGGCCTGGCTGGAAGCACAAACGGAGGCATTCGGCCAGCGTGTGACCTTACCCGGCGAGTTCATCCTCCCCGGCGACACACTGGCCGGGGCGGTGCTTTCCCTGGCTCGAGCGATCATCCGCCGGGCTGAGCGGCGCGTAGCCGGGTTGTTCCATCAAAAGGCCTTAGAAAACGATGATCTGCTACGCTATCTCAACCGTCTTTCCTCTCTCTGTTTTGTCCTGGAATTGTACGTTTACCAGGCAAGCGGTTTAGATAGACCCACACTGGCTAAAAACCTGTAAGGTAAAACTTTGCGAGGGCAACCATGGTAGGAACTGGCACCCTACTCAATGTGACCACTGTGTTGATTGGCGGTGCGCTCGGTCTTTGGTTGGGCGGGCGATTACCTGAGCATCTGCGCCAGACCGTTGTGACCGGTTTGGGATTATTTACCCTGGCTTATGCCTTAAAGATGTTCCTCACCACCCAAAACTCCTTGGTGGTTCTTGGGAGCATTCTGATTGGGGCCTTGTTGGGAGAATGGTGGCGGGTAGAAGAGGGTTTACAAGGCCTGGGGCGGTGGCTGGAGCGCCGTTTCGCACATCAGGAAAGTCCTGCGGGAAGCCAACGCTTTGTCCGCGGTTTTCTAACGGCCTCGCTAGTGTTCTGCGTGGGCCCCATGACCATTCTGGGATCTATTCAGGACGGTTTGAGTGGCAATTATCAGACCCTGGCCATCAAATCGGTGCTGGATGGGTTTGCAGCACTAGCCTTTGCTTCCAGCCTAGGGGTGGGTGTGCTTTTCTCATCCCTGGTGATCCTGGTTTACCAGGGTAGTTTGACGCTACTGGCAGCTCAAATTCAGCAGATCATCAGCGCTTCAATGATGACTGAGATGAACGCCTCGGGAGGGGTTGTCCTGATGGCAATTGCTATCGGGTCACTGTTGGAAATCCGCCCCATCCGTGCGGGCAACTTGCTTCCGGCGCTCTTTGTCGCGCCTCTACTGGTCTGGTTGATGAGCCACCTCGGCCTGTATTGAGGTGGCTCATCAACTGAGCCTTAAGGCTGTGAACCAGCAGCCAGTGCCTTCTCTATCGTAGCAAAAAGCTCCGTTTGCCCCACCAGGGTGCCATTAACATCAAAGGTGGGGGTGCCCGTCACGCCTTTGCTACGCGCATATTGACCATCTTCCTGTGTTTTTTGCCGATACTTACCACTGGCCATACAGTTATCGTATTGGGCCAGGTCGAGTTTCAAATCCTGCGCAAAGGCACGCAGCAGTTTTTCGGTTATAGGCAAATCGTAGTTGGCAAAGATGTAATCGTGGAACTCCCAAAATTTGCCCTGATCCATCGCACAATAGGCGGCCTCAGCCGCTAGGAACGATTCGTCACTTATAAAAGAGAAAGGGACGTAGGTGAAATAAACTTTACCAGTGGCCACATAATCTTTGATCAGCCGCTGCTCTGACTCGCGCCAGAAAGCCGCACAATGCACACAGCGGAAATCCGAGAACTCCTCCACCTTGACCGGAGCATTGGGGTCACCAACCGAGTTGCCATTTACCGCTGAGCGCGGGATTGGCTCTGGACGTGTAAATTCTACCGGGCGGTTGCTCAAAATCAAGACAACAACGATAGCGATGGCTGCCAGACCAATGAGCACCGCCATTGTAATCCGTCTGCGGCGTTGACGTTGTTGCTGCAATTCACGATAAGAAATCTTTCTGGATTTTGAAGATCTTGAAGGGTTCTGGGGCGTTGGCATTAAAACCTCCTTGGGGGTGACGTTAATGGGTGTACAGGTAAACCAGATAATCCTCACCGGTCAAACGAAAACCCGCTTTCCGATAAAGCGCAAGCGAGGCATGGTTATCTTGCTGAGTGTTGACGGTTAATTGTGAAATGTGATGCTCGCAGAAATAGCGCATCACATCATAAAGCAAAGCCTGCCCAATCCCGCGCCGCTGCCAGGAAGGATGAACTGCCAGGCGGGCCAGATGCGCGTTAGTGGGGCTCAGTGTGCTGAATTGAAAGCCCACGATTTCATCACCGATAACCGCCACGCTGGCATAGGCCGCCTGTTGCCACGAACGGTAGATATCCCCACTGCTGTTGCGCCAGAGCCACTCAAAGGCCTTTGTATCCACCTCTTCTACAGCCTCCAGGTCATCTGGGTGCATCGGGCGAATCAATCCCCCTGCTCGGAGTAACGTCGGGGGCTCGCCAGGGGGCAAATTCAAATCACGCCAAAGGGTGACAACACGTTGGTACAAGGTGAAGCGTTCATGCTCCAACAAAGTGGCAAACCAGGGCCGCAACGCAATGGCCGCTACCACGTTAGTATGCCCCAAGTTTTCCAACGCGCGAGGAAAGAGTGCATGCCAGGCCTCACTTGGGCGTTCCCGCTCCGAGCAAGCAAAAAGGCGCACCCATGCGACCCCCGGGGGGTCGGGAGGGCAGGCCAGAGCAGCTTCCAATCGTTCAGCGCCCAGCAACAACCAAAACGGCTGCTGCCCCAGCCATTCCAGGGGGGAACGCCAATCCAGATGACGGTGGATATACTGTCCATCTCGAAGCAGCTGTCGCAAGCGCGCTGAATCCTCAGGGGTGGCTTGGCGCAGTTGATGTTCAACGATCATCGCCGAACCAACATTCGGTCTGCCCATTTACTTAATACCCATTAAACGCTGAACTGTACCAATAAGCGATTTTAACATTCGTTCACGTGGAGAGAGTTTGGGTTGGTACTCCAGCGCTGCCTGCATGCTGAACAGTGCTGCAAACTGCTGCCCAGTTTGTACTTGCAGGGCAGAGATTCGCCGCATGACCCGGGCATAATTTTCCATCTCCCCCACCGCCTTCAAGCCATCTGCAGCCCGACGGTAAATCTCCAACGCAATCTCCGCCTGTCCCAGGGCCTCCAGCGCAGCCGCCTGATTGCCCAGTGCCAGCGCCTGCCGCCTTTTGTCACCGGCCTGCGCAAAGAGTTCCGGCGTACCCTCTACACAGCGCAGAGCCGCTTCAGGACGTTCGGCCTGCAACCAGGCCACACTGGCATTGTTGCGCATCTCGGCTGCTTTCAGGACCTCCCCACCCTCATCGTAAGCTCCTGCTGCCTTCTCAAACGCCTGAGCGGCGATTTCGTACGCTCTTTGAGCATAGGCGGTTTGGGCTTCCTTCTCCCAAAGCACAGGATCCATCGCTGTTCCCATTTTGGTTCACCTCAATCAATAGGTAATTTCCAGCAAAGACTCCGCAACCGCCCGTAACTTATCCGCTGAGAGTTCGCTCAGACGCATGGCTAGTTCAAGGTAAGGACGGTTGACTGGCTTGCGAATGAACGCCTGTAGCTCCTCTGGCAATTCTAAGAATTGTTGCACCGCTTGACGACGCAAACGCCATTCGCCTACCGGCCCGCGCTGATCAAAAAGGTCTTCGAGTCGCAGATCCAGGGCGTTAGCAATTAATTCCAACTCAGGTAGAGGAATCGGGCGCGCACCCGTCTCATATTGTTCGAGCGTGCCCTCGTCCAACCCGACCCGGCGCGCCAGTTCACCCTGGGTCAAATTGCGTTGCTGGCGTGCCAAGCGTAAATAGGTTCCGATCATACGCTGACGCAACCCCAAAAGGGTGGGTAAATTCTCAAGCGGCAACGGGGGGGCTGTCTCAGAAAGAACACGATTCCCCCAAAAATGCTCCAACGGGATGTCCAGATAAAGCGCCAAAACCTCTAGCTGGGGCAATGAGGGGGCTAGCTGTCCGGCCTCCATCGCCTCATACTCCTCCACCGAGCACCCTATCGCCTGGGCACACAATGCTGTTGACCGGTGCCGCGCTAGGCGAGCATCACGTAGAAGCAAGCCCAACTTTTTCGCACGCAGACGTATTCTCTGTTCAAAAAGCGTATCCATGGCTCCTCCAGACCGCACTCCTTATCCATTACCGCCTGCGACTCGAGAGCATCTCGCTCAGGTTGGCTCCAAACACCTCGGGGCCCAGTTTGAAACCTGCTGCTTCCAGGCGTGGTGTGAACATTGGGCGAATCCCAGTGGGTTTAATTTCTCCTAGCACACGGCCATCCGTGCCAATGCCGGTTTGCTCAAATCGAAAGATCTCATTCATTACCACCGTATCACCTTCCATCCCCACCACTTCGGTAATAGAGGTGACTTTACGGCTTCCATCTTTCAATCGCGACTGGTGAATGATCAAGTCAATGGCTGAGGCAATTTGTTGGCGAATTACCCGAATTGGCAAATCCATTCCGGCCATTAAGCACATGGTTTCGAGGCGCGAGATAGCATCGCGAGGGGAATTGGCATGCAAGGTGGTGAGGGAGCCATCATGCCCGGTGTTCATGGCTTGCAGCATGTCCAGCGCCTCGCCTCCACGCACCTCACCCACCACAATTCGATCTGGACGCATGCGCAATGCATTACGCACCAAATCGCGTACGGTAATGGCCCCCTTGCCCTCAGAATCAGGGGGTTGAGTCTCCAAACGCACCACGTGCTCTTGCTGCAATTTCAGTTCGGCCGCGTCCTCAATGGTGATAATCCGCTCATTTGCGGGGATGAAGGACGAAAGCACATTGAGTAGGGTCGTTTTACCGGAGCCCGTCCCACCCGAAATAACGATATTGAAGCGAGCAACTACGCAGGCACGAATGAATTCGGCCATCCCGGGCGTCAGCGAACCCAGTGCAATCAGTTGGTCCACCGTCAGCTTGTCCTTTTGAAACTTACGAATAGTGATTGTTGGACCATCAATGGCTACCGGCGGAATGACGGCATTAACTCGCGAGCCATCAGGCAACCGCGCATCCACGGTCGGGCTTTCCGCATCAATGCGCCGACCTAGCGGCAACACAATTTTTTCAATCAAACGGATGACCTGCTCATCATCAGAAAAAGTAATGTTAGTCCTAATGATTTTACCTTGACGCTCAATGTATACCTTTTTGGGACCGTTAACCATGATCTCACTTATCTCAGGATCGTCTATTAAGGGTTGTAACGGTCCAAATCCGAGCAGTTCATCCAAAACATCTCGGAAAAGCTGCTCACGCACCGGTGTTGCCAGGTTGATCCTCAAACTGGCGTAAACCTGCTGTAGCACCTGTAGCACCACTTCCCGACGTTGTTCCCCCTGGATATAAGCCTTGCCCTCCAACTCGCGCGCAACAGCGTTAACCAGATGGTTCTTAAGCCGAAGCAAATCAGGTTGCGAAGAGGGAAGTGACATTTTTCTATCATTCACCATATTCACTCGCTCTTGGACCCTTCAAAAGACTCGCTTATTTCCTCTAATGGGGTAATCCACACGATCTGCTGAACCTGCAAGGCCAAGAAGTGCGTGTGCAACACCACCTCACTCCCTGTTACGTCGTAAACGGTAGCCTCGGTGACCGCCAAAAACGTACCGGTTTGATCCAGTTCATCCTTGAGGCGTTCATCTGGACGCACATGCACCTGCCCATGAATGCGGTGAATCGGTGTCTGGATAATCACGTTTACCGGACGCTTGGTGATAACACGGGTGAAGAATTTGCCCTTTTCGTCAAACTGGGTCACCATGCTAATGCTCCCTATTTTACCCCGGCGTGCTTGCTTCTTCAGCCGGCATCAGATAGCCTAGACCTGGACGGGTAATGATGTGCTGGGGGTTATGCGGATCATCCTCTAGTTTTTGGCGCAGGCGGGCAATGCTGACCCACAAAATTTCCTTATCTTCGCGATAGGAATCACCCCATACCGCAGCCAGCAACTCTTCAGCGCTGAGCACCACCCCAGCGTGCTGAGCAAAATGAATGAGTAACCGATATTCGGTCGCCGAAAGAAATACCGGGCGATCCCCCTTCCACACCTCTGCTCGTGCCAAGTCAATCTTAAGATCTTTATGCACAAAGTAACGCTTGCTTACCCCTTGCTGCGCAGTCTTCGCCCGACGCAAGACAGCACGCACCCGGGCGACCAGTTCCATAGCCGAAAAGGGTTTCACTACATAGTCATCTGCTCCTACATTCAACCCCTTGACACGGTCCTGTTCCTCGCCACGCGCGGTTAGAATAATGACCGGTACATCCGAGAACTGACGAATGCGTTCACAGGTTGTGAACCCATCCATGCCCGGCATCATGACATCTAAAATAACCAGGTCGGGCTGCTTGCTTGCCACCTGTTCAATAGCCTCCATGCCATCCCGGGCAACATATACCTCATAACCCTCGGCCTCGAGATTGACGCGTAGGAGATGACGATAACGCTGTTCATCATCTACCACCAGGATTTTGGTGCCCATTTCCGCGTTTCCGCCCTCCTTTCTCAAGGTGTCCAAGGCAAACGGATGTGAAAGACCGTACCCTGGCCTGGTTGCGACTCCACCCAAATCTGGCCTTGGTGCGCCTGAACAATCTGTTTACAAATAAACAACCCCAACCCAGTTCCATGAACAGAAGGTTGTACATCCGGCACACGGAAAAACCGTTCAAAGATTTTCTGGCGATATTTTTCCGGAATACCAGGACCGCGATCCTCAAACGTCAAATGAACACCTTCAGCATCGGAAGTTATTGAAATGGAAACCGGAGAACCTGGCGCATATTTCACCGCATTGGAGAGCAAATTCTCAAATACTTGGGCCAGCCGTTGTGGATCAGCAAGTAGAGGACTGAGCGGTTCATCAAGTTGAAGGCGCACTTCCAATTCGGGATGACGCAGTTGCGTGCGGGCAATCACATCGTTGAGCACCGAGTCTAACCGCACCGGTTGAAAGTTCATCTTTATCCGACCAGTCTGTAAGCGTGCTGAGTCCAACAAATTATCAATCAGCTCCTGCATGCGATCAGTTTCCTGATCAATAATGTTTAGAAACTCGCGCTGCGTCGTCGTGTCCCAATGGGTATCCGGGCGGAGCAAGGTGGTAGTGTAACCCTTAATAAAGCCCAAGGGGGTACGGAATTCATGAGACAGTGCCGAAATAAAATCTTCCTGCGCTTGCAATCCGCTATATTGGATCTCCAACCGAGAGACCTCATGAGCGAGCCGTTCCCGCAAAATAGCCTGTGCAAGTTGCTGACTCAGAAACTCCGCAAAGGGGAAAGTATTCGGATCGAAAGGTGGCCCCCCAAAGCGAATGAAGATCATTGCCCCTAAAAGCGTCTCCCCCACCTGCAGCGGGAGTCCCAACATATAGGGACGTTGCAATCGATCTTCCCCCGTCTCCGGGGGTTCCTGAAGCACTAGCCGTCGCTGCTCTATCACTTGATTGCTCAATGCCTCCCCCCAAGCCACGTCGGCTTCAGCCGATTTCCCGCGTCCAGTGGCTCGTGCATAACAAACTTCCAGATTAAGGGTATCAGGATCCAGCCAATACACAACCAGATTGTCGAACACAAAATGGGGGCGCACAACCTGAATCACCTCATCCATTGCCTGGCGCCAAGAAGATATCTGCCCAAACAGGCGACCAAGGGTGAAAACCACCTCAATTGGGACCCCAGGGGATAATTCACCCGTCGGCATGTTCACCTCCCAATCGAGGCTGAGGAAAAACGCGCCGCAGTAAGAAGGAAAAACGGCTTCCACGCCCCAATTCCGAGGTTACCGAAATCACCGAATTATGCGCCTCAATAATTTTTTGCGCCAATGAAAGCCCCAAGCCCGTACCACCGTAGCGCCGAGTGGATGAACCATCTAACTGATGAAAAGGCTCAAAAAGTTCTTGAATACGATTTGCCGGGATACCAATACCTGTATCGGTCACACTGACTTCCACATATTCACTCATTAGATCCACTGCAAGGACAATTTGTCCCCCTGCGGGGGTAAACTTAATCGCATTATCGAGCAACTGATGGATCACCCAGCCAATTTTCTCCCAATCTCCATACGCAAACAGTTCGCCTTCCGCCGGACAGCTCAGTTCCAAGCTCAGGCGATGGTCACGGGCTCGTGGGGTTACTTGCTCCACCAGACTCCGACACAAGGTACACAGATCAATCGGCTGAATCATCACCGGCAGGTTGCCCCGCTCAGTCGTGGAGAAGAGGATCAAATCCTCAATCAAACGCTCCAAACGCTCGATCGCTCTTTGCATGGTGCGCAGGGCATGCAGTTGAGACTCATTCAAGGCCCCTAAATCGCCTGATAGCAAGAGCTCATGATACCCTTTCAGATGAGTCAGCGGAGTGCGCAGTTCATGTGAGATGTTGGCTACAAAATTGGCCTTCAACTGGTTGAGTTCGGACAGTTTTTGTAGCGCGCGCTCCAATTCTGCCGTGCGTTGCTGCACCCGCTGCTCCAACTGTTGATTGCTCTCTTCCAGGGCTGCCCGTAACTGAAGCACGTATTCCGTGATGGCTTGGTCCAAAAGGCTTTGGCTGATTTTGCCCAATTTGACCAGGAGCTGGCCTAACAATGGCACCTCCTGTCCCCGGTCACGCAAGGCAGCCTGATAACTGAGCACCGCCTCCAGATCTTCCTGGGAGAGCCATCCCCGTTCAACCAGGTAATCTCCTAGACGAGGCACTAGGATCTCCGGGGTAAGCGGCACAGGCGTTACATTCACTCGGTTCCCCCTTTCACCCATACCCATTTCCCTCCCACCATGGTCGCGCAGGGCTGAAGTTGATACAGTAGGTCCGCTGGCAACTGCCAAGGATCTTCGTCCAAGACGATGAGATCAGCATAATAACCCTCGCGTAAACGCCCCAAATTATGCTCCAGTCCAGCTGCATATGCCGGGCCGAGGGTGTATGCTTCCAAGGCGTGTTCCAGGGTTAACCGTTCCTGAGGGAACCATCCTTCTGGACCTGGTTGACCATCCTGACGTCGCCGCGTCACGGCAGCATGAATCCCCCAGAACGGATTGGGAGTTTCCACCGGTGCATCTGAGCCAAACGCCAGGCGCGTTCCCTGCGCCAGCAGCGAACGATAGGCATAAGCGAAACGAGCACGTTCTCCCCAGTAGCGATCTGCCATGTACATATCCGATGTGGCATGGATAGGCTGCACGGAGGCGATGATGCCCGCCCGTGCCAGCCGCCCCACATCCTGCGGACGCAGAAGTTGAACATGCTCAATCCGATGACGCAAATGAGGCTTACCCGAAGCAGTTTCCCAGACTCGCAAACGCTCCAGCCCCGTCAGTACCTCCGCATTTGCACGATCCCCAATGGCATGCACAGCCAGGCTTAACCCCACCTCACCAGCCTTGCGTCCCATCTCAAAAATCTGCTCAGCATCTAAAAAGAGCAAGCCCCGGTCATCGCGCTCAAGATACGGCTCAAACATGGCCGCCGTTTGAGGGCCCAATGCCCCATCCGAGAATAATTTCACCCCACCAATGCGTAGCCAGGCATCGCCAAAGCCACTTCCAAGCCCCAGATTAATCGCTTCATCCAACAAGTCGGCGGGAAGGCTCTTAAGCACTCGAAGCATAAGGCGACCTTCCCGCTGCAAGATCTGCAAGGCCAGAAAACAAGTGCGCTGGTCGAAATCATGTACTCCGGTCAAGCCCATGCGCCATAGAGCAGATTGGGCCTCCTGGATGGCCTGTGCTACTTCTTGAACCCCTGGCTGAGGGATGCAACGCTGCACCAATTCCACCGCCGCTTCGAAAAGAATGCCGGTCGGCTGACCACGCTCATCGCGCTGGATACGACCATCTGGCGGGTCAGGCGTGTGCTCGTCAATCCCAGCCAGGCGCAAGGCCGTGGAATTTACCCATGCAGCATGCAGGGATTTCGCCGTCAGAAAAACTGGATGCATAGAGGTTAGTACATCCAAGTCCTGGGCAGAGCCAAAGCCTTCAGGCCAGACATTCTGATTCCAACCATGCCCCAGGATCCACTGACCTGGTGGTGTTTGAGCAACCCGTTCTGCCACCCGCCGCAGACATTCCGCACGTGTGGGTGTTTCGCAATCCACCCGTTGAAGGTTGAGGGCAAAATGTTGCAGGTGAATATGCGCATCTACCAACCCAGGCAGGATAACTTTCCCCTCCATGTCTTGCACACTTGAGCCCGCATGCGCCCAATCCATAATCTCCGCAGCCTCACCAACAGCCACTATGCGATCTTGTTCAATCGCTAGCGCTGTCGCAACTGGCCGTTGGGGATCTAAAGTATAGATGCGGGCATTGTGCAGGATCAGCATGACCTCTCCTCTCAGCCTAAAAGCACCTTGAGCAAAGTTTCTAATTCCTCATCTGAGTAAAAACGGATAACCAGGCTGCCTCCTCGCTTGCCCCGACGCAGCATCACGCGCGTGCCAAGGCGCTCCTCCAAACGTGCTTCCAGATCGCGCGTTTCGGGCGGTGACTCACTCCGTCCCTTTGAGGTTGGACGTTGGCCTTGATAGCGCTGCACCAACATCTCGGTTTGGCGAACGCTAAGGTTCTGACGCAACACAACTTCCAGAACCGCTACCTGCGCCTGGGCAGTGGATAGGCCCAAAAGAGCCCGCGCATGTCCCTCGCTAATCTTGCCTGCCGCCAGAGCTTCGCGCACTGGAGGGGGCAATTTGAGGAGACGCAGGGTATTGGTTACAGCCACACGGCTCTTCCCCACCTGACGCGCAATTTCCTCATGCGAAAGACCAAAGTCCTCATGCAGTTGGCGATAGGCTTCGGCCATCTCTAAGGGTGTAAGATCGGCGCGCTGCAGATTCTCGATAAGCGCCAGCGCTAGGCGCTGTACATCACTAGCCGGTCGAAGTAGTACCGGCACCATCTCTAGCCCTGCCTGACGCGCCGCGCGCCAACGTCGCTCGCCAGCGATCAGCACATATCGTCCTTCTCCTTCCGGACTGACCAGCAGAGGTTGCAGAACCCCGTGCTCGCGTATTGAGGCCGCCAGTTCATCCAGCCCCTCAGCATCCAGAGTTGCGCGCGGCTGAAGTGGATTAGGCACAATCTGATCAATGGGCACATAAGTGATCCCGCCTTCCGGAGACGTCCCGGAGCCACCCGGAATGAGGGCCTCCAGCCCCTTACCTAAGCCACCCTTACGCGTCATGCTGCTCCTTGTTGCGTCTCAAATATCGGAATGGCAATTCCATCCCCCTGTAGCAATTCCCGTGCTAGCGCTGCGTAAGCCCTCGCAGCCGTGGAATCCGGTGCATAGAGTGAGATCGGCATTCCATAGGAAGGCGCTTCAGCCAGGCGAATGCTGCGCGGGATAATGGTTTGAAACACCTGCGTAGGGAAAAAGCGCCGCACCTCATTGACCACATCCAGTGCCAACCGGGTGCGCCCATCAAACATGGTAAGAATAACCCCACGCACGCTCAGATCTGGGAAAATTGAAGCCCGCACACGCTGGATAGTTTGCATTAATTGCCCCAATCCCTCCAGTGCCAAATATTCACATTGCACCGGGATAATCACGCCATGTTGCGCCGCCACAATTCCATTCACGGTCAGCAACCCTAACGATGGCGGACAATCAATCAAAATATAATCGTAACGCTCCACCAAAGGCTGCAAGGCCTGACTCAGACGATACTCGCGTTTGTGAACCTCAATCAACTCAACTTCAGCGCCAGCCAGTGCCGGCGAAGAAGGCAATATCGAGAGTTTGAAGCGCGGATTATGCAGGATGTTTGCTCCTGCTGGTTGGAGCCCCAGAAGCGCCTCGTAAGTGCCGCTACGCACCGTGCGCTTATCAATTCCAAGCGACGAGGTAGCATTGGCTTGCGGGTCTAGATCCACCAACAAAACGCGCTGCCCATAGTAACCCAGGTAAGCCCCTAGGGAGATTGCGGACGTTGTTTTTCCCACTCCGCCTTTTTGGTTGACAAATGTATAAATCCGGCCCATCTTCCATTTACCCCTATTCAGGGAATAATTTCGACCAGTTTTTCCTGGGCTTCTGCGGCGGTTGGCACACCTGCCAACCCCGGGCGCGTCACCGAAATAGCCGCCAGTTGAGTCGCATAACGTGCGGCTTCCCAGGGATCACGGGTCTGGTGTAGACGAATAAAGAATGCCGCCGCAAACACATCTCCAGCGCCGGTGGCATCCACTTCCTGCACCGCCGGCGGGCGGAAGTACCGTAAGTCTCCATTCCAATACAAACGCGCACCCGCCGCCCCCTCGGTCACAACCAACACACGGATGGAGGCCAACATTTCTTCAATGATGGCCTCATTCCCAGCCACATCCTCCAAGCTCAACACCGCGGCATTGGCAGCTTCCAACACATAACGGGCTTCGGGCCACTCGGTGAAATGCACCCGCCCCTGCGCATCCCAGGCACGTAGCCAGCCTTGGGGGGTCAGCCCTATGAACGAATCGGGGAACGCGCGCACCAGTTTAGGATCAACCTCCTGCGCAACTGGCGCCAGATGTACAATAGGGGTTTTCCGCCAGGCTTCAGGAACCATGTTCAATTGCAAGGAGGTTGCAAGGCGGTGCAAATATTGCACCCGCCCCTCCGGACGCGAGAGGTTCTCAAACGTAGTCGTGTGTTCTGCAGGCCAGGCCAATACCTGAACCTCGCTCAACGGGCTCAGATCTGTTTCCGGATGACAGGCGGTTATTACCCCCACCCGCAGTCCCATCGCCCGAGCGGTGAGCGCGGCATAGGCCGCCGTTCCACCCAGGACTGGCCCTCCGGGACTCAGATCCTGGGTCACATGGCCAATGACCAGGTAATCAACGGGTTGGACAAAAAGTGAATAGCGCATACCAATCATTCGTTAATGAAAATCCTAAGAGGACGGTTCGATTGTGGGGGCTTCATTGCCCGCCAGTGAGGACTGCAGGGCCTCGTCCAGAGTTATGTTCTCCCGGCGCGCCCCAGGCACTGCTGTCCCGCAATAAGGACAGATATTCCATGCCAACTCCATCAGACGTCCACATTGATGGCAGCGCTTGCGCAGGCGGGTATAACAGCTCGGACAAACTAACCAATCGGCTGCCACCTTACGCCCACACCCCGGACATTGAAGGACATCCTCCAGGGTCTGCAGCAGAGCCTCTTCTTCTAGGCTACGTTGGTATTCCTCTTCCAGGGTATAGGTGGGACGCAGGATCAGATAGACCAGCACCCCAGGCAAAAAAAGAACAGCGGCCACCAGCGTCGCCAAAATATGCACCAAGGGATCACGCGTACGCTGACGGATATCACGATAGGTCCAAAAAATCAGGCTAAGCCAGAGCGCGGCCATAAACGCCGCTGCAAAGCCGGTCAGGATCAGGATAAAGTTGCTCAGAATACCCGGTTCAAGCATGAAGGGCTCCTTGGGAAGATTATAGCATGATGGGTTGAAAGAACCCAATAAATATCAAATGGTCAACCCTAATCGTTGAATAGGCTCTTAAGTCCCCCTATAATAAAAGTTGTAGTCATAAGATCAAAAGAATAGCCTTCAAGTATTCTGTTTGCGTCTGTCACCAGTGAGGGTAAACCCATGGCCCGAAGAGCGCTATCAGAAAGGCGTTCCATTCATCCTAGCTCGTACATTGACCCCGTCGCTCTGGGATTGATGATGAAAGATATCGATTGGCAGAATGGAATCGCCCATCCTGCCATTCAACTTCTACGCCTTATTATGGATAATATTCCCCAAGCCATCTTTTGGAAAGATCGCGAATCTGTTTATGTTTGGTGTAACCGCAATTTTGCTAATGATGCGGGCTATGAGAACCCAGAAGATGTCTCAGGTAAAACTGATTTTGACCTACCGTGGACCCGGGAAGAAGCAGAATGGTACCGGAAGATTGACAAACAAGTCATGGAGACCGACACTCCAATCTACCAACTTTATGAGACACAAACCCATGCAGATGGCAAAATTACGTGGGTGGTCACCAACAAGATGCCACTTCATGATCCTGAAGGAAATGTAGTCGGGGTGCTCGGAACCTACGAAGACATCACTGAACTTAAGTTGAAGGAGGAAGAATTACGAAAAGCCCGCGAAGAATTGGAAATACGGGTTCAAGAGCGAACCGCTGCCGAACGCGAACAACGTGCTTTTGCAGAAGCCCTGAGAGAGATATCCACCACCTTGAACAGTACTCTCAACTTAAGCGAGGTCTTGGATCGCATCCTTACGGAAATTCAACACATTGTTCCCCATCAAATGGCGACAATTATACTTGTTGAAGGCCAGCGGGGGTGTTTTGTTCGCGCCCGTCCTGCGGGAAGCGTAAACGAAGGGGAATGGTTTGAGATAACCAAATACCCTAATCTTGCAAAATTGTTAGAAACAAAGTTTCCTTTAATCATTCATGATGTCGATCGAGATCAGGAATGGGAGCATTATCAAGACACTCACTGGATTCGTTCCTACTTAGGTGCACCAATTATCGTAAAGGGAGAAATAATTGGCTTCATCAACTTATACAGCGACAAAACTCATTTCTTCGATGAACAAAAAGCGGAGCGTTTAATGGCATTTGCAAACCATGCTGCAATCGCCATTCATAATGCTAAACTATACGAACAGGCTCAGGAATTGGCTATTATAAATGAAAGGCAACGCCTTGCAAGAGAACTCCATGATGCAGTAAGCCAGACCCTTTGGACTGCGAGTATTATCGCCGATGTGCTCCCAGTGCTGTGGAGTAAAGACCCGGAGGAAGGAAAACGTAACCTGGATCAACTGAGAAAACTTGTTCGTGGTGCATTAGCTGAGATGCGCACATTATTGATCGAACTACGTCCGTCATCCCTTCAACAAACCAAGTTTGTTGACTTACTGTATCAACTAGCACAAGCAACCATGAGTAGAAAGAAGATGGAGGTCAAGGTTGTATCCGCTGGTCAAGAATTCGAGATCCAACCAGAAACTAAATTGTCCCTATATCGAATAGTACAAGAGGCTCTCAATAATGCAGCTAAGCACTCGTTTGCCACAAAAACCGAGATTAATGTGCTCTTTCAAAATTCTCGGTTGAAAATATGTATAGAGGATAATGGCCGAGGTTTTGATCTTAACAACCCTCAAATTCATGGGATGGGATTAGAGATTATGAAGGAAAGAGCCTCTTCAGTGGGAGCAAAATTAACCATCTCAAGCGCTCCTGGCAAGGGGACTAAGGTTGACATCTTTTGGCCGCTGGCTGTAGACGGAGAGTAAACAATGAAGATTCGGGTCTTAATTGTGGACGATCATGACATGTTACGAGAGGGGCTAACCTCGTTTTTGAAAGCATTTCCTGAGTTTGAACTAGTAGGAGAGGCCTCTTCCGGCAAAGAAGCGATAGAATTATGTCTTCGACTTGAGCCCGATGTCGTGCTTATGGATTTGCTAATGCCCGAAATGGATGGGATCACAGCAATCCAACACATTCATCGGGCCCAGCCCAACATTCGGTTGATCGCTCTTTCTTCGTTTGGGGAAGAAGACCTAATAAAAGGGGCTCTCGAAGCAGGAGCAACAAGTTACCTGCTAAAAAACGTTTCGGCGCAAGAACTCGCTGATGCCATTCGCTCAACCCATCTTGGTTTACAAACTTTTTCACCAGAAGTTGCATCCTCACTGCTCAAGATCATGCAAATGCCTCGTAGAAAAGACTTAATAGAGCCTCTAACACCACGCGAATACGAGATTCTCGAATTGATGGTAGCGGGGCTGAATAATAATGCTATCGCCGAGAGACTAAAAATTAGCAAGTTTACTGTTAAAAACCACATTAGCAACATTCTGGGAAAATTGGGGGTAAAAAATCGCATTGAAGCAGTAAGAATCGCGATTGAAAGAGAACTAGTCCACATAGATTAGTCGGACACTAGAACCCCAGACTACTTTAAGATAGTACGCATGCCTCATGTAGTGAGGAGAATTTATCATTATCTTTATTTTACAGAAGATCAACTTTCTAAAAAGGAGGAGTTATGAGCACACAAACCACTGTAAGGGTCAAAGAAACTATACCTCTGTGGTTAGCCGTTGGAGTTACTGTCCTTGTAGCAATTCCTTTTGGACTTTGGCTAGGGAAATGGAGCTTCACCTTATGGGTGGCCTTTATTGTTTGGGCCGAATATTTTCAGTATGGCGCGAAACCTAGCGCAATAAAAATTATCTTACCAAGCTACACCTATGGCGCCATTGTCACTGGGATCACTCTGCTGCTGGTCCAATTCTTCCAGTTCCTGCCCTCTGTGCTTGTCCCAGGCGACTTAGCACTAGGGATTATCCTCTCAGCCGGAGTAGCTTTCATGGTCTATTCCATGCGTTGGGCAAAAGTTTTCCAAGAGGGATCCTTAGCCTTCTTTAATGGTATTACAATGTGCCTAGCAGTTTACTTCAGCGGATCCTACCCAGACATTGCTGCTACGCCTTGGAACACAGTATGGGCAGGTGTCTGGGCGTCGCTGATGGCGGTGTTCGGCGTACTATTAGGTGTTTTCAATGTTTGGATCACTTTTCCCAAAGAAGTAAAGTCCTGATCCTAGAGTCCTAGGAAGTGAGGGAGAAAACAAAATGGGCCGATTCTTTATCTCACCTGAAGATGTGGAAACCCAAGCGTTTGACTGGGGCCTAATCAAGTGGATGAGCGCACCAAATGTAACAGGAGCGCAAAAATTCAGTGCCGGGGTGGTATTGCTGGCCCCGGGAAAAGGTCATATGACTCACAATCACCCAGGCACTGAGGAAATCCTTTACGTCATCTCGGGTTACGGGCAGCAAACTGTGGCAGATGAGAAGATGGAACTGCGTCCAGGAATGATGGTTTTCATCCCCGAAGGGGTTAATCACAGTACCCTGAATACAGGCTGGGAAACGTTAAAACTCATCGCCATTTACGCCCCTCCGGGCCCAGAGATTGCCCTTCGGGAACTTCCGGATTGCCGTATTCTGCCATCCGGTGAGCTACCGTAAACTGAGTAGCGCGCAACGAAAAACCCTCTCGTAAACTCAAATAAATCCATCAAGCAGGAAGGAGGTGTATATGACTAAAACTGTCGTTATTGCCGGTGCCCTGGACACTAAAGGGCCAGATTTTGCCTACCTCAAAGAGTTAATTGAGCGGGAGGGCGTTAAGACCCTGGTCGTTGATTTCGGGGTCATGGGTGAGCCTGCCTTCCCACCCGATGTCACCCGTGCCGAAGTCGCCGAGGCCGGCGGAGGTGATATCGCCTACCTTGCCACCGGCGAACACAAGGATGAAGCCATGCGTATCATGGCCGAGGGGTTGGCAATAGTAGTACGCCGACTTTACGATGAAGGCAAATTGGATGGCATCATCAGTATGGGAGGCAGCGGCGGCACATCCATCGCCACAACGGCGATGCGTGCACTGCCCATCGGTGTGCCCAAGGTCATGGTCTCCACAGTTGGGGGTGGGGATGTTTCAGCCTACACTGGTACAAAAGATATCACCTTCATGCCCTCGATCGTGGATGTGGCGGGCCTTAACCGTATCAGCCGCGTCATTTACGCCAATGCTGCTGGCGCCATTGCCGGGATGGTCAAGATGGAACGGCCCTCAACAGCCGAGGCAAAACCTATCATCGTGGCCTCCATGTTTGGCAACACCACACCTGCCGTCAATCACGCCAAGAGTATCCTGGAAGCGGAGGGATATGAGGTCTTAGTCTTCCATGCAACCGGCACTGGTGGACGGGTAATGGAGTCTCTAATCACTGATGGTTACGCCGTCGGCTCACTGGATATCACCACCACCGAGCTGGCCGATGAAGTCTGCGGTGGCGTACTGAGTGCCGGACCGGAGCGTTGCCTGGCGGCAGCACGTGCCGGTATTCCGGCCGTTCTGGTGCCCGGCTGCGTAGATATGGCCAATTTCTGGGGCATGGATACGGTGCCCGAAAAATACCGCAACCGCAAACTCTATCAGTGGAACCCCAACGTCACCCTGTTGCGCACCAATGTCGAAGAGAACATCAAAATTGGCGAAATGATCGCTCGCGCCGCCAATGAATCCAAAGGTCCGGTCGCAATCCTCATCCCCCTCAAGGGAGTCTCCATGTTGGATAGCCCTGGCGGCGCATTCTGGGATCCGGAGGCAGATCGGGCGTGCTTCGATGCTATCAAGCGCAACCTGCGCCCGGATATCCCCTATATTGAACTGGACTACAACATTAACGATCCTGAATTCTCGGGCAAGGTGGCCGAAACTCTGCTTGAGATGCTGCGCAAACACTCTCAATAATCTACCAAGGAAGGGAGGGAAGTGTTATGGCCTTCACACGTCAAGAAATTCTAAATCGCTTAGAAGCCCAAGTTAAGGCCGGGCGTCCCATTGTGGGCTGCGGCGCCGGCACCGGTATTTCGGCCAAGTTCGCTGAGGCTGGCGGCGCCGACCTCATCATCATTTATAACTCTGGGCGTTACCGCATGGCTGGGCGCGGTTCATTGGCCGGTCTGATGCCTTATGGGGACGCCAACGCCATTGTAGTGGAGATGGCTTCAGAAGTGCTGCCAGTGGTCAAGAACACCCCGGTGTTGGCCGGCGTTTGCGGCACGGATCCCTTCCGCCTGATGCCAGTCTTCCTTAAGCAACTGAAAGAGATTGGTTTTTCAGGCGTGCAAAACTTCCCCACCGTAGGCTTGATTGATGGCAACTTCCGCGCCAACCTGGAGGCCACCGGCATGGGCTACGATAAAGAAATTGCCATGATCAAATTGGCCCATGAAATGGATCTTTTCACCTCACCCTATGTCTTTGACGAAGACCAAGCTAAAGCCATGGCCGAAGTCGGCGCGGATATTTTAGTTGCCCACGTGGGTTTGACTACTTCAGGCAGCATTGGAGCTGGAGTGGCGCTGAGCCTGGATGAGGCCATTGATCGCACCATGCGCATGGCCGAAGCCGGGCGCAAAGTGCGCAAAGACATCATGGTGATCTGTCATGGCGGCCCGTTTGATGAACCTGACAATGTCGGGGTGGCTCTCAAACGCATGCCTGGCGTGGTTGGCTTCTTCGGTGCCTCCAGTATTGAGCGCCTGCCGGTCGAACGCGCCATCCGTTCTCAGGTCGAAGCCTTCAAATCCCTTAGCCTAGCCTGAGCCCAACCCAAATTGTAGCAAGTAAAAACACATGGCGGGCCGTGCAGCCCGCCATGTGTCATCTGGGCTTTGTCTATCCATTGACCCAAAAATCAATCCAGCCCCAACAACTTGCGAATCTCCGGTAACTTCCCGGCACTCCCCAATTTCTCATTCTTATGAGCAATCATTTTTGCGTATTCCGCCATAAACAACTTCCCAATTGGGCGGAAATCCACTGTCTCAGGATGCTCTTTCAGATATTCGCGGTGCACACGTACCCACACCAGACGCCCATCAGTATCAATATTGACCTTGGTTACCCCCAACTCAGCAGCGCGCTTGAAAAGATCCTCATCCACCCCCTTGGCGCCCTTGAGGTTGCCGCCAGCGGCGTTGATCCGCTCCACTTCCTCCTGCGGGATCGAACTGGCACCATGCAGTACCAGCGGAAAACCGGGCAGGCGTCTCTGGATCTCGGCCAACACATCAAAACGCAAAGTTTGGGCCCCCGAGAATTTATACGCCCCGTGGCTGGTGCCGATCGCCACGGCTAGGGAATCACACCCGGTGCGCTCCACGAACTCTTTCGCCTTGTCGGGATCAGTCAATTTCGCCCCGGCCTCGTCCACCGCCACATGTTCCTCAACACCCCCTAACTGGCCCAACTCCGCTTCAACCACCACCCCTTTGGCATGTGCCGCCTCGACCACACGCCGCGTGATGGCTACGTTGGTCTCAAAATCCTCATGACTGGCGTCAATCATCACTGAGGAGTAGAAACCGCTGTTGATTGCATCGTAACAGGTTTCCTCATCCCCATGATCCAGATGCACCGCAAAAATCGCCTCGGGGAAAAGGGCATCCGCAGCACGAATAATAGCTTCTAGCATGGACTTATGAGTGTAAGACCGAGCCCCCTTGCTGATCTGAATAATGAACGGAGCCTGACTTTCGATGTTCCCGCGGAACAGCCCCATAGCCTGTTCAAGGTTATTGATGTTGTAGGCACCGATAGCATATTTGCCATAAGCGGCCTCAAATAATTTCTTCGTCGTGACAATCATGCCTTTTTCTCCTTCCTGAGCAGTTTTTGAACTTTTGGGTGTAGTTGTATCGACAAGGAGTTGTTCTAATTATATCTATAAAACCTGCTCAGGGTGAGAGGAATCGACTATACTTGAAAGTGTTACCCCTAACTCATGTGGGAGCAAAACAGAAATGAGCGAGTCTTTCCCCGTTATTCACGAAATTGACTTTGAGGACAAAGTCTTATCCTCACCTTTACCTGTTCTGGTCGAATTCAGCGCCGTTTGGTGCGGCCCCTGCCGGCGGCTAGAGCCTGAACTGCACAAACTAGCCGAGATGCTCGGTAATCGCGTGCAGTGTTACAAAGTAGACGTAGACGATAACCCCGACCTGGCTTTCCGCTACCAGATTCTAAGTGTACCCACGGTCATCCTCTTCCAGAATGGCGAACCGCGCGGACGCATTAATGGCTTTCAGCCCTATCCTAGATTGTTGGAAATTTTCTCGCCCCACCTTGATGCTTGATTGCCGATCTGATTTCCCCTTTGTAAAGGTAGTACGACCATGAGCGAGAAATTGCCCATTTTACCCTTCGGATTGTGGCCCAGCCCGGTAACAGGCACCTTTCTGGCCTACCGCCTACGCCTGGATGACGTGCAATGGAGTGGAGATGGTCAGCACCTGATCTGGTTAGAGGGGCGACCCAACGGCCAGGGAATTCTGGTAACCGCCTCTGTGGGAGGTGCCAGACGTGATTTGACCCCAGAGCAATGGGTACGCGGGGGTGTGGGCTATGGTGGAGGCGAATTCACCACCTGGAAAGATCAGATTATCTTTGCGGAGAAGCAAGGGCGCCTCTATCGCTGCGGCTTACACCATCAAGCCCCCCAACCCCTAACACCTGCTTTCGGGTATGCGGCGGCTCCTGTCATCTCCCCTGATGGGCAGTGGGTGGCCTATGTCTGGACGGATCATCAAACAGATCTTCTTGCCCTGGTTGATCTGCAGGGGAGTCTGTGGCCGGTTAAACTTGTCCAGGGCGCAGATTTTTACATGCAACCCGCCTGGCATCCCAGTGGTCAAATGCTGGCGTGGGTGGAGTGGTATCACCCCAACATGCCCTGGGAAGCTACTTGGCTAAAAATTGGTACTCTAGAAGGCACTCCTCCTCAAGTGAAACACACTGAGGTTTTGGCTGGAGATGGCCAAATAACCGTTACCCACCCATTGTTTTCACCGGATGGTCGCTTTCTGACTTATATTACCAACCACGGGGATTGGGATCAGTTGATTCTGCTAGACCTGGAAACCCGCCAGCGCCGTGTGCTAGTAGAGGGCGAGGGGGTCCTTCTGCGCTACCCCGCTTGGGTGCAGGGCATGCGCTCGGTTGGGTGGAGCCCCGGTGGACAGCGAGTGTACTATCTACGTAATTACGGCGGCCAAGCAACATTATGGTGGGTAGAAGTCGAGAGCGGGCGCTCTCATCCGATAGATACATCCCCCTACACCTGGCTGGCGCAACTTGCAGTCTCCCCTTCTCGCGAGGAGATTGCCGTACTGGCTTCCGCCCCCCATCTTCCCGACCGCATCCTTCGCTGGGATGGGCAAGGATGGCACGTTGTAGCCCACAGCGATAGCGAGCACCTACCCCCCTCTTACTTGGCACGCCCTCAGCCCCTAACCTGGCAGGCCGAAGATGGTCTAGCCGTACACGCATGGTACTATCCCCCCACGCACCCGCACGCCCGCGGGGAAGGACACCCCCCTGCCATTGTCAACGTCCATGGCGGCCCCACCTCGGTGGCTTACGTCCGTTATAACCCCGAGATTGCCTACTTCACCTCGCGCGGTTATGCTTGGGCGGAACTCAATTACCGGGGAAGCAGTGGGTACGGACGCACCTATCAAGATGCCCTCCGCGGCCGCTGGGGAGTGAGCGACGTCGAAGATGCAGTCGCGTTAGCCAATCTTTTAGAAGCCGAGGGTCTGGCAGATGGGCGGCGGCTGATTATTCGGGGGGGCAGTGCTGGCGGGTACACCGTGCTCAATGTCCTGGCGCGGCATCCTGAACGCTACCGCGCTGGGATTTGCCTCTTCGGCGTAAGCAACCTCTTCACCCTGGCCATGGAAACGCACAAGTTTGAGTCCCACTATACCGATACCCTGATCGGCCCCCTCCCACAGGCCGCGCAAGCCTACCGCGAACGCTCTCCCATTTACTACGCAGATCAGATACAGAACCCGCTGGCAGTTTTCCAAGGCGCCGAGGATCGTGTTGTGCCCCCTAATCAATCCGAAACCATTGTTGAGGTGCTACGGCGCCGTGGGGTGCCCTGCGTTTATCGTCTCTACCCGGGTGAGGGACACGGTTTTCGCAAGGCCGAAACCCTGACCGATTATTTACAAACCGTAGAAGTCTTCCTAAAAGAGCATGTGCTTTTCAGCTTCTAAGCAGCCGCGTCTCAGGCGGTAAAGTCATCCCCCTCTTCTCCTTCGGGGACAACCGCTTCTGTGGGGGGAACAATCTCACTTACCAGACGATGATCCACGCGGCTGTAGTGCCCGCGCAGTTCATCCAACACTGTACCTTCCCACAAGGGGACACCATCGAAATAAGCAGCGCGGGCGATCATATGGGCTGCCACTGGCACAGTAAGCAGCAAGAAAACAATGATGGCCAACACGCGCACGGTAATGCTAAATTCGTTGAAATAAACAGCAGCGGCTAGCATGACCAGGCCGCTCCCCAAGGTGGCGGCTTTGGAGGTGGCCGACATGCGTGTGTAGAGATCTGGCATGCGCAAAACCCCCAAACTTGCCAGAAACATGAACACCGCTCCCCCCACCATGAGCACGTCTACAAGGAGCTCGCTTCCCATCATACCCTCCGCTCAATGTAATAGGCAAAAGCCACCGTTCCTAGAAACGAAACCAATGCCAGGATAATTGCCACATCCAGGAAGGCAGGTTGATTATTGAGAATAGCATAAGTGGCAATGATGCCAATCAAAAGTGTCACTATTAAGTCCAGGGCAACAATACGATCCGGTAGACTAGGACCGCGCAGCAGGCGAACAAACGTCAATATCATGCCAGCGGTCAGAACCGAGAGGATCATCAATGCAACCAGTGTCAGGCTCATGTCTCAAACAACTCCTTGATGCGACGTTCGTAACCCTCTTTGATTTCGCGACGCGTAATCTCGGGGCTCTCAAGGACAAGGGTATGTAGAAAGAGTGTCCTCAAATCATTGGAGACATCCACAGAAAGGGTCCCCGGCGTTAGGGTAAGCATATTAGCAAGGAACACCACTGCCGAGCGATGGTGCAAGTCCAAAGGTACCGCCACAATGGCCGGACGTAGAAGCTTTTTAAGATCTCGCGAAAGGATCATTCGCGCCACCCGCAAGTTTGCTAACACCAGTTCCCGCAGATAAAATCCCAAGAACACAAGGCTTAAGGGTACTTTGCGAAAATAATTGGGGCCAATGTGCCGGGCGGTCAGCCACAAAGCAAAGTACCCCAACACAAACCCAAAAATCAGATTGGGAAGATCGAATTGTCCCATCAAGGCTGCCCAAGCCAGAGCCAGCAGCACGTTTAACAGGAGCAGGTTCATGGTAATCCTCCAATAACCGCCGCCACGTAGGCACCAGGATCCAACAATTGGGCTGCAGCTTGCTCAGCAAAGGCATAGACCGGCTCCGCCCCCAGCCCTAAGCCCAACGTGATCAATCCCATCAGCGCAATGGGTAGGATTAGCGCCACACGCTGTCCCATAGAACCGGACAAAGGCCGTAATTCCTTTGGGGCCGGTTTCCAGAATCCCTCATTCCAAATCTTGGTCATCGAGAAAAGTGTGAGCAAGCTAACGGCCAACGAAACACTGACAATCCCAAACTGTCCCTGAGCCAACCCTGCCTGTACCAGCGCCAGTTTTCCAAAAAAGCCCGAGAGTGGCGGAATACCCGCCAGTGAAAGCGCCGGCAGCAGAAAACCTAAAGCCAGCCAAGGATAAGCCTGATAAAACCCACCCAGATGGCGCAGATCAAATGAGCCTCCCATGCGGTACATGACCTCGGCGATCAGGAACAATACAGCCTTAGCAATGATCACATGAGCCATGAAATAGAGCGTTGCCGCCAGGGCAGGTTGACTGAAAAGGCCCAACCCCATGAGCAAATAACCAATCTGGCTGATAATGTGGAATGAGAGCAAGCGCCGGATATCATACTGCGCAGCCGCTCCTAGCACACCAGTGACCATAGTAAAGCCCCCTAGCACCAAAATAAGGGTATGAGTGAAAGCCACATCTGCCAGAAAGAGCAGCGTGAAAACCCGTATCAACGCATAAACCCCCACCTTGGTCAGCAAACCCGAAAACAACGCCGTTACCGTCACTGGCGGGGTGTGATAAGATGCCGGCAGCCAGAAGAACAAGGGAAATACAGCCGCCTTGATACTGAAAGCGATCAAGTACATGACTGCCACGGTGGTCACCAAATCCGGTGCAATTGTAGTGCGCAGACGGATGGACAAATCTGCCATGTTGAGCGTGCCAGTGAGGCTATAAAGGACGGCGGTGGCGGAGAGAAACAAAGCCGAGGACAACAGGTTCAAAATCACATACTTCAACGCCCCTTCCAATTGGGCACGTTCGCCCCCCAGAGCAATTAATACAAATGAGGCCATCAACATCACCTCAAACCACACATAGAGGTTGAAGATATCCCCAGTGATAAAAGCCCCACACACTCCCATCAAAAGCACAAAGAAGAGTGGATAAAAGCCATACCGCAAACGAGCTTCATCCATGCTGCCCAGGGAGAAAATAGCGATCAGAACAGCCAATCCCCCCGCAATGACGACCATGAGCGCACTAAAAGCATCCACCACCAGCGAGATTCCATAGGGGGGTGGCCAGTTACCAATCTGGACGGTACGAATCCCTTCACGCGTGACAACGTCCAGCAGGGCAAGGCCACTGGAGAAAAGAATCAGTGTCCCTGCTACAGCCAACACCCGCTGCCAGGTGATTGCCCGCCAGGCAAACAGCGATAGAATTGCAAAGAAAAGCGGCACAATAAGAGGAAACAGCACCAAATAATCGCCCATCAATGGCCCTCCTCTTCGCTTTCAGCATGGTGATAATCCGGATGATAGCGTGGTTGAATGTCAGTATCCCGCAATTCGTTCAAATCGCTTGTGCCCA
This sequence comes from uncultured Thermanaerothrix sp., assembly GCF_938028735.1. GTDB lineage: Bacteria > Chloroflexota > Anaerolineae > Anaerolineales > Anaerolineaceae > Thermanaerothrix. The sequence continues at coordinate 47,113 of NZ_CALIMF010000007.1, read as the reverse complement.
GAACTTGATAAGCCTGACGCATCAGTGCAATGGCAAACGCTGTAACCCCAAAGCTAATGACTATAGCCGTCAAGATGAGAGCCTGAGGTAACGGATCGGCATATGGGGGCTGCAAAGCTGTTTCGCCAGCCGGTATTAGCGGTGGGCGTCCACGAACCAGGCGCCCCAACGTGAAAATGAAAAGGTTAATCGCATTGCTCAAGATAATCAGGCCGATCAGCACCTTGACCAAGTTGCGGCGCATCATCAGGTACAGGGCAATGGTGAATAACACCCCGATCAAAAGGGCTAAAGCCAATGTCATTCTCTCAATCCTCCGCCAGTGTGAAAAGGATCATTAACGTTGTTCCCATGACCGTTAGGTAAACCCCCAGATCAAAAACCAGGGGAGTACCCACTTTCCCCACCACCGGCAGGGGGTGTTTCCACCATAAACCGGTCATAAAGGGCTGGTTAACCATCCAAGCCAGCATAGCGCTACTAAGCGCTACAAGCAACCCAATGGCAATCAGGAGCCGGGGTTCAATTTTGAGCAGGTCGCGGGCAGCCTGTACCCCTTCCGCAAGCATATAAAGGACAATCGCTACCGAGGCCACCAGACCACCCACGAAACCACCTCCAATTTCGTTATGCCCTCGTAAAAGCAGGAAAATGGAAAAAACGATCAGCAATGGCATTAGGTAGCGCGCCGCCGTTGCCAGGATTTCAGAGCGCCCTCTCATGCTCCACCTCCTCTTCTTCCTCTAACCCCTCAAAATGAACCATCAGGCGCCCCAGGGTCAGACGCACCAGGGCATATACCCCAATTCCAGCCAGAGCCAGCACGGTGATCTCCCCCAGGGTATCCAGTCCACGGAAATCCACCAAAATAACATTGACCACGTTACGTCCGTTGGCCAGGGTCAGGCTGTTTTGGGCAAAATAATCAGAAATGTGAGGAACCATGGGCCGAGCCGTCACGACCAGCACCAGTGCCGTCATTAACATCCCGCCAGCAATGGCAACCAGCAGGTCGAGGAAGCGCGTGGGCGAGGGAGTGAGAAGCGTGAACTTGGGCAAACGATAGACCGCCAGCACAAACAGGATGACGGTCAGAGTCTCAATTGCAAATTGAACCATTGCCAGATCAGGTGCGCTGTAAATCAAGTAAATCAACACCAAACCATAGCCAATCATGCCCATTGTGGCAATCGTCGCCAGGCGCGAACGCAGGCGTGGGATAACAACCGCCGCCATGATCATGAGTGCCACCACCACAACCTCATAAAAGCGGATACTGCCCCATCCACCTACTCCCAACCAGGACAGACGGCTGAGCAGGGTGAAGCCAGTCAGGAGTACTGTGGTCAGAACGATGGTCATCACATAAAAGCGTAGGTATCCATTCTGTAGAACGCGCGTCTGCCAAGCCGCAAAGCGACGCAGCCCGGTAAGTCCCACCTCGTACAGATGAGCCGGGCCCACAGGGGCTAGTTTCTGCCAGATTCTGCCCCCTTGCCAGAGGCTCCGATAGATAGCCCAGCCCAATCCGCCCAACCCCATAGTCAGAAGGCTAAGCCCTAGCACCGGCGTCATCCCATGCCAGAGGGCCAGTTTTACCTTAAGAGGGAACTGAAGAACACTTTGGGCGGCACCCTGAATGAGAGGAATGGTCAGCGCTGGTATGACCCCGACCACCAGCCCCAGACCACTTAGAATCAAGGGACCCAACCAGAATTCAACCGAAACTGGGTGCGGAGGATGAGGAACATCCTGGGCGCGTCCCCAGAATGGCTTGAACGCAACCAGTGCAGCCACAACGAAGTTAATAGCACCAGCTAAGATGGCACCCCCCAGGCTCAGATAAAGCGGCCAGGTGCTTTCCATCAGACTCTCAAAGAAAAGTTCCTTCGCCAGAAAACCCAGCGCCGGCGGCAAACCAGCCATAGAAATCCCAGCCAGTAGCGCCGCCAAGGCAACTTGCGGCACAGTAGATGCCAGATTTCCCAACCGTTCGATATCCCGCGTACCAGTACTGTGATCAACCGCACCTGCCACCAAGAACAATGCCCCTTTATAAAGCCCATGGGCTAGGATGTACAATACCGCCGCCTTCACCGCTAGAGCATCACTTAGCCCCAGTAGAAAAGTCATGGTACCCAGCGCTCCTACAGTAGTGTAGGCCAGCAAGCGCTTTAGGTCCCGTTGTCCCAGTGCCAGCAGCGCCCCGGTCAGCAGGGTCAGAAACCCCACCCCACTTACTAGCATCTGCCATAGTGGAGTTTCAGCCAGAACCGGCGTCAGTCGGGCTAGCAAAAACACCCCCGCCTTCACCATGGTGGCCGAGTGTAAGTAGGCGCTCACCGGCGTCGGCGCAGCCATTGCATTGGGTAGCCAGAAATGGAACGGGAACTGAGCCGATTTGGTAAAAGCACCAATCAGGATCAAAAGTAGAACCATCGGGTAAAGCGGACTATTGCGGACCACTGCGCCATTCTGATTGATGACGCTGATCAACCCACTCCCCGCCACCTGGCTAAGAAGCACCAACCCTGCCAGAAGCGCCAGGCCTCCCCCTGCGGTGACCAGTAAGGCTTGCCAGGCAGCGGCGCGGGCGCCATAACGCTGATGCTCAAAACCAATGAGAAGGAATGAGGTAATGCTGGTCAACTCCCAGAAAATGAAAAGGAGGAAAAGGTGATCGCTAAGCACAACGCCCAGCATGGCTACCATGAAGAGGGTGATTAGGACAAAAAAGCGCCCCTGATAGGGATGCCCATCCAGGTATCCACCCCCGTAAATAATGACTAGGGCCCCGATCCCGGTAATCAGAAGTGCAAACAACATCCCCAGCCCATCCAGGCGAAAGGCCAGTTCTACACCTAGCGAAGGCATCCAGGAGATGCGTTCCTCAATCACTTGGCCCTGCCCCAAAATGAAGGGCGCCTGACCGGCTAAATAGACCAGCCAACTAAGGGGCAACAGAGCAAACAACCACCCGCTACGGGGACCGAAGCGCCGATAAAGCCACGGGATGAGAGCAGCAAAAATGAAACCCGATAAGATGATGACCAGCATTCTCCCTCCTTTCTAGCGGTGTTTTTCTATACGCAACAGGTTGCATAAAATTACAGGAAGATGGATAGTCTGTCAAGGGGCATCGCCCCATAGGTGAAGACACCAAAAAACCAGGTAATTAAACTCTGGTAATGAGACTCTGGTGATATTATGCCCTTCTCAATCGCCTGTTCCCACGCCCCTTAGCCGATTAATCCACTCTGGCCTTTAGCGGATGAAACTGGGGTAGGCACGGCCAATAAATGGTAAATATGCCCCGTCGCCGGAACTATCTACCCTTTTCCCAGATTAGGCCCCAATAGGTGAAACCAAAAGGGCTGGGTAGGTGGCCTCCAAATCCCCTTCCGCCACCACACGAGCAAGCGAGCACCGTACAAATAGTGCGGTAGCAACTCTGACACGTCGCTCCACGCACTGTATTGCACCCGCGTCTTTCAGGTCACCGGCTTGGCCCAACCGGCGCTAACCGCAGCCTGTTTGCCTATGTCCTAGAGAGTGGGCAGTGTCCGCCATTCCTCCATAAAGGCTTCCAGTAGCGTCAGTGCCTCAGGCATGTTGCGTCGGCCCAGCCCAAGGCGAAAATGGTTCCCCATATCGTCAAAGAGCGTTCCTGGTGCCAGTAAAACACCTGTTTTCACCACCAAAGCTTCACAAAAAGCCTCCACGTCGCCTTCGAGCAAACGCGGAAAAGCCACCGAACCGGCCCGAGGTGGCACCCAACTCAGACGCTCAGGGTAACGCTGAAAGAATGAGGACAAGTACTCTAGGTTCTGGCTCAAAATAGCCCGATTGCGCTCCAGTAACACCTCTCGATGCTTCAGCGCCACTTCCGCCAATACCTCGGCAGGAGCACTGTTACAGATCGTAAGATAGTCTTTAACCACGGCCATCGCTTGCAAGAGATCCTGACGATGGGTGGCAACCCAACCAATGCGCAGCCCCGGCAGGCCGTAAGCTTTTGACATCACCCCCAATGACACTGCCTGTGGGTTCACATCGCAAGCGGCCGGCAAACGTTGCGCCGGATCATATTCCAGTTCACGATAAACCTCGTCGGAGAATAAAATCAGACCATGCTTTTGAGTGAGACGATGGATTTCATCAAACACCTCACGAGGCATCAGGTAACCCGTAGGATTATGAGGAACATTGATGACCACGGCACGCGTGTAAGGGCGGATCAGGCGCCGCAGATCTTGTGGATCTAGTCCCCAGCCCTGGGATTCGTTAGCCGGCCAGAAAGAAACCTGGCAGCCTAGTCCGCGCGCCACCTCGGCCAGCGATTGATAACAGGGACTGTGGACGATAATGTGATCACCGGGTCTGAGTACCGCCACCATAAAGGTAAAAATAGCCTCTTCCGCGCCACTATGCACCAGAATTTCATCCGGATCCATTGTGGTATAGAGCCTGGCGATCGCCTGGCGCAAACTCGGCGCGCCCGATGATTCCGTATATCCCAGGCGGAGGTCCAGCAAGCGGGCTTCGGCTTCGGGCTCTAAGGCCAGAAGATCACGCACACTGAACGTTTCGCAATCGGAAGCACACAACACATAGCGCACATTGAACTCATAGCGAGCAAAGAAGCGCTCAAGTTTGAAAGGTGATAACTTCATAAGCCTCCTCGACGAAGGAAGAATTCAGCACATACCCCACTATCAAGTATAAGCCCTCCTGATAAAGACCGCCCTTCACCCCTCTTAAGCCGTCTTGCGTCCTGATTACCCCCGTTAGCCCCCAATCAGCACCAGACGAAGCAACCAAAACGCTACCATTCCCACCAAAATGGTGAGAAAAACATTGCGCGTGCGGTATGCCACCCCAATGGCCACAACCCCTGCCAACAAACGCGGGTTTGCCAGGGTAAGGTTCAAATGCTGATCCAGGGTCACTAACTCGGGCACAACAATAGCGCTAAGAACGGCTACTGGGACGAAATAGAGGGCACGCTGCGTCCAGTCAGGCAGACGTAGATGCCGCCACAACGTAATGAAAGACAAGCGGGTGAGATAAGTCAACCCACCCAGCGCCAGAATGACCCACCATACTGTCATCGCCGTCTCTCCCATACCAAGCCGACCCCAATCGCCACCAGACTGGCTAGGATCAGGCCAAGTTTATAAGGCAGGCCCACTAATAAAACGGCCATTCCGCCCGCTACTACAGCCGTCAATCTATCCGCTGCGTGGCGCAGGCTGGGCACCACCAGCGCAATGAAAGTGAGCGGTAAGGCAAAATCCAGCCCCCATGTATCAGGAACGAATCTCCCCAACAGAATACCCACTGCCGTACTGGTCTGCCAGGTCGCCCACAACGCTAGTCCGGCACCGAGGAAGAACCAATGCTCACCCAAACGTTGACCATTATGGCGATAATTGACGATACTCACCGCATAAGCCTCATCGGTAAGTAGATACGCCAAAAGGGCTTTCCAGAAACTGGAGAGGCCCTGTAGCCATGGTGCCACCGAGGCACTGTAAAGCAAGTGCCGCAAATTGACCACAAAGCCTGTCAAGATCACCACCAGAGCTGGGGTCATCCCCGCCAGGAGCTGGACGGTCATAAACTGCGCCGATCCAGCAAACACCACCACCGACATCGCCTGTGCCTGAAGGGGAGACAAGCCGGCCTCCAAGGCGATGACGCCATAAATCATACCAAAAGGTGCCACCCCTATCAGCAATGGCACCTCGTTCCGTACTCCCTCCCAAAAGCGTTTCCAAGAACTTTCTTTGCTCATCGCTCTCTCCTGCTTGGCCCCTCATGACAGAGCCCCTATTGGCGTGTATTATAGTCCGATACAAGACCAGGTGTTTGGGATACAATTAAGAACACCAACGCTTTTCTGAAGGTTCAGAATGCTCTATCTGGTTTCCACCCCTATCGGCAACTTGGGAGATATTTCTCAGCGTGCGCTCGAAACTTTGCGCCTAGTGGATTATGTTGTTAGCGAGGACACCCGCCGTACCGGGGTTCTGTTGAAGCACTATGATATTCACAAGCCCCAGATTTCGTTCCGCGAAGAAAACGAGAAAAAGATATTACCGCGTTTGATGCGACTGCTCCAAGAGGGTAAATCCTTGGCCCTGGTCACCGATGCGGGCACGCCGGGCATTTCTGACCCCGGCTACGTCCTAGTGCGCGCCGTTATTGCTGCCGGCATACCATTAACCGCCATCCCCGGCCCAACTGCCCTCATTCCAGCTCTTATCCTCTCTGGCCTGCCCGTACATTCTTTCACATTCCGCGGCTTCCCACCCCGTAAGCCCGGTGCACGTCGCCGCTTTCTGGAGATCGATCGAGAAAGCCCCCATACCCTGATTTTCTACGAGAGTCCCTATCGCCTGCGTGAGTTTCTCACCGATGCGCTAGCAGTCTACGGCAATCGCCCAGCTGCCATCGCTAATGATCTGACCAAGATGTTCGAAACGATTTACCGCGGTAGCCTCGCCGAATTGAAAGCCCGTTTTGAAAGCGAGCCCCTGAGAGGGGAGTACGTGGTTGTGATTGCTGGTAAGGGATACACCACAACCACTGACTCTACTCTAAGCGAAGAAGCGGATTGACTGCTTATTCCCTGGCTTTATGTCAGGGCAAAGGGGGTAAAGCGCGTGTGAGTATCATAATAATCCTCGCTCTCAGCCCGCTTGAGAGCGTTAACCACTTGGTAGGTCAACGGGGTCATGATGACCTCCACCCCGACTTTGAAGAGATAATTGGTCAGCACCAGCGTGCCAAAAAGCGACCAGGGAAAGACACCGGTCAACGAGGCAACTAAAATAAACACGGCTGTATCTACCCCCTCGCCTACCAAGGTGCTCCCGATGGTTCGCATCCACAACCAACGCCCTCGGGTTAAGACCTTCATCCGCGCCAACACAATGGAATTACTGAACTCCCCTGCCAAATAGGCTACCAGGCTAGCAATGACGATCCCCCCGCTGAACATGCCGCCCAGGATGGCATCATAGGCTTGCTGACCGGCATATTGCTCCCAGGTAGCCTCACCCGGCAGTCCGCGCACCATTCCAAAAATCAGCGCGCTCAACCCCAACATGGCAAAGCCGGTCCAGATTACTCGACGCGAGCGGCGAAACCCATAGACCTCAGTCAGCACATCGCCAAAAATATAACTAATTGGAAAAAGCAGGGTGCCAGCATCAAATGCCAGGCGAACCCCAAAAACAGAAATGCCCCAATCCACAATCTTGGCCGAGGAAGCGATGTTGCTCACAATTAGCACGGTAACAAAAAGCGCCGTGATAAGATCCAGATAACGATAAGAACGTTCTGAAACCAGTTGTTGATTCATCCTTTTCCCCGGCAACACCCACGGATGTGGCTCCTCAAAAATCGCGCCCCAAGTATAATCCATTTAGCGTAAATCCCGCAGCCCTCGTTTGATTTTTTTAGCCATGCACCGATTTTTTCTCCCCCCCGATTGCATTCACGCCTCGTGGGTCAGCTTCCCGCCTGAAACCGCGCACCAAATTTACGCCGTCTTGCGGATGAAAACCGGTCAAGAGGTGGTGGTCCTCGATAACAACGGAGCGGCCTTCCGCGTACGGCTGGAAAATCTCCAACCCTCTTCGGCTACGGGGGTGATACTAGAGACTTTGCCGATTACCAGCGAACCCCGCACCCGCCTGACCCTTTACTTGGGGCTGACTCAGCGGGAGAAATTCGAATGGGTGCTACAAAAGGGCACTGAAGTCGGGATAATCGCTTTTGTTCCCCTGATTACCCAACGCACCTTGGTGCGAGAAATTACTGTTGCTCGCGAGAAACTTCCCCGCTGGCGGCGTATTGTCCAGGAGGCCGCCGAACAATGTGGGCGGGGACGAATCCCTGAAGTTCATCCTCCTCTCGAACTGGAACGGGCAATAAAGCAGGCCCAAACCACCACCTCCCTTTGCCTCATGGCTTGGGAAGGTGAAAATCAACGTTCCTTGCGGCAGGCCATTCGCAGCCTGTCCATGTCTCCTGAGGAAGTAGCGTTGATCATTGGGCCAGAAGGGGGCCTGAGCCCGAATGAAGTTCTCCGAGCGCAGCAAGCTGGTTGGCTGACGTGTTCTCTGGGAACACGCATCTTACGCATGGAAACCGCCGCCATCCTTGGGGCCGCGCTCACCCTCTATGAACTCAACGATCTCTAGGGCACTGAAGGTGGCTGCTGCAGCACGACCCGCCGTGGGAGCAGATTTTTCAGTTGAGTCCGCTGCACACGCCCCCGCCCCAGAACGCGCCCATGCACATCAGTGACAATTACCACCCGCGTCTTTGGCCAGGGGGGACGAATCACCAAGGGCACGTCTTCTCCTCGTAACCAAGGGGTTACCATCTCAGCCGGCAGAATCACCCGTCCGTGTTGGCACTGACGCCCAAAACGCGCCACGCCTTCATGGGTCAACACCCAGCCCTCGGGGGTGGCTTCCAGAAGAGGCAGCCCTAATGACACAACGGGTAAAGCGCCAAAATAAGCCTCAAAGGCGCGCGGGGCGGCATAAAGGTAATCCTCTCGACGAACCAATCCCGCTACTTGAACCTCGAACAGAGGTTGCATGTCCAACCCGTAGTCACGCTTTAGCGCTTCCAACACCTCTCGCATTTCGCTCGGCCTCAACCAAGTCAGACGCGTTCGGGTTTGCGGCGGGGAGGTCATCCCTGATTCTGAAGGCACTGGGGCCACCTTACGCAGGCGGGCGGCAAAAAATCCCGCAGTGTGGAAACGATGAGGCCAGAGACGCACGGCACGTCGCACCTGAGGAGGAAAACGGTGCTCGGGTGTAGCCTCCAAAGCCGGGGCAGGCGCAGGCAATCGGTCATCCACCGATTCAATCTCAAATGTTCCAGGGTGGCGCTGTAGAGCCGCTTCCAGCACAGCCTCGTCTTCCTCAGGAGCCAGGGTACAAGTAGCATAGACCATTTGCCCCCCCACTCTGAGCGCGCGCAATCCGCTGAGCAACAGTGCCACCTGGCGCTGTGCCAACCGTCGCTGTTCCCCCTGGCTGATCGGGCGCATGGGATGACTTTCCAATGGTCGCAAGGATTGCATACTACAAGGGGCATCCAGCAAAACGGCGTCAAACGTTTCCGGGTACCATCCCCCCCATCGTTCGCCCGGAAACCCCGTTATAGCCAAGTTGATGCCTCCCCAGGTTTGCAAGACCAGCCGCAGAGCGGTCAGTCGTTCATGCGAGGAATCGTTAGCAATGACCAAGCCACGGTCGTTGGTGCGCGCCACTAAGTGTGTGGTTTTTCCTCCCGGCGAAGCCGCCATATCCAGAATCAACGGACGCGCATCAGGGGGAAAATCAAACAACTCTACTGGCAGCATAGAAGCTGCGTCCTGAATATAATAATAACCCAAACGGTGTTCAATTGTCTGGCTAACCGGGTATGCTGATTCGACAACCTGCCAACCGGTCGGACAGAAAGGTACTGGTTGCAAGCGCCAGCCATACCACTCCGCCCACATATGTACCTCGGCGGGGTTGACTTTTAGGGGATTCAGGCGCAATGCGGGCGCAAGCGGGCGCTTCAATTCTTCCAGTAGGGCCTGCCATTCCTCAGCCGAAAGCAAGGGACGAAAACGTGCTAGGGCTTCTTCCAGCGCACGCTCCATAGAAAAGGGAGAAGACGACCGTTCAGGTTTCATTCTTTACGCACACAAAAGACAACCTCATTTTCAAAGTAGAGTTCTTGCACTTCCCAGTCCAGGCCATTCAGAATTCTGGTCATAAGCCGTTGATGAAAGGGCAAGAGATCACGGCGTCGGCTTAGGCTGCGCGAAGGCAGAGAGATTAACACCCAGCGCGCGGGTATGGCCTCCAGGAACGGACGCGCACAACCGGGCTGCCGTTCCTCGAAGCGGTGAATCTCCTTGAAAAAGAACGCCACCTCCGCCGGGATCCTAGGAGGCTGCACCAAGATGTCTTGGTGAAGTGCTTCACCCTCAACGCCTATTCGTTGAAAGAAGGCGTTAATCAGGGCAACACGAGGGCGGTGAATATCAAAAGCCAGGTAACGCGTGGTCGGCGGTAGACCCATCCAGGGCCAGGCCAGGGGATTAAGCCCACAGGCCAGATCCAGAATGGTCTCCGGTAGTCCGGTCACCTCAAATAAACGTTGGTAGAAGGTCTTAAGGAAGGGTAAACGCTCACGGGTGGAGGCATGAGAACGAAGTAACTCGAGACACACCTGGCGTATCGCCTCCATCCCCTTATCCGCAGCAACCTCCAGTGCCTGCAGTGCCCAAGTGTAATCTGGATCCCCCAGGTAGGGCGCCACAACCTGATGCAACACTCGCCGGGCAGCTACCATGGCCTGGGCGGGTTTCTCATAACGGGCTAAGGCACGGGTGATCACATCTTGTAACAAAGTCTCCGGCAAGTCCAGGTGGCGATATTTGGCAGATTGACGCACCTGGCGAATGAACTGCTCCACCCAGGGATTTTCGCCGGGTTTGTGCTTCATCGTTAGCGTCCCCCTTTGCGTACCAAAAAAGCCAGTTCGGTCGGAAAGTCGAAACGCCAAACGCTCCAAGGCTTATCAGCAACCAGCTGCTCAAAGCGCTGAGCGTAATTAACCCGCATGCCCTTCCTGCGACCACCCAGGCTATAAGTGGGAAACGAGACCAGAAGGTAGTCGGCTGGGATTGACTCAAGGAGTCGGCGACTGAGTGTTTTATCCAATTGTTCCAGGCAGGGAAGAGTCTTCAGAAGAAAGACCACTTGGAACGGTTGTTCGGGCAGAGTCATGCTTAAATCTCGTTGTTCTGCCCGCCCCCTTATCCCTAGATGGGTGAAGAAGTGGTTAAGAAAATCCACCATATCAGCGAAAATTTCCCAGGCCACCACCTGGGCATCTGGGGCCAGAGGTAGCCAGGGAGTCGCCAAGGGATTCAAACCACTGGCCAAGTCCAGCAACGAATGAATCTGGCCCACCGGAGCCAAAACTTGCTGGTAAAAAGGCTCCAGATAAGGCAAGCGTTCACGCGTTGAAGCATGCAAGCGCATCATCTCCAGACAAAAAGCCTTCACCTGCGGATGCTGCCGATCTCGAGGTAATGTACGCAAACGTTCCAGCCAGGCTGAGTAGTCAATGGGGCGCTCAAGATAAGAGGCAGCCACTTGGTGCAACTTGCTACGCACGGTTTTGACGATTTCACGCGGGGAGCGCCCTTTTCTCAGTTCCTGCCGCACCAGCGCCCGCACCAATCCCGGCTCTAAGTGTTGATAACGCGGGTGTGACAATACCTGACGGCTCACTTCTTCCACATATCCTTCTTCGTTCACGCCATTCCTCTCTCAAGGTGCAGGTACGCGCTCAATTGCTGCATAAAGCGCAGGTTATGCAAGGTAGCCAAGCGCTGGTAGAGGCTGTCTCCCAATAAATAGAGATGGCGCAGATACCCTGCACTGTAGTTGCGACAACAAATCGCATCACAAAAGGGAGAAATCGGGGTCTCCTGACGGGTTAAGCGCTCACTATCCATGTGCACAAATTCCCACCAGGATTCATCCTCTGGCGAGGGACGCGGTGGCCAGGCGGTAAAGCGGTAAAGGCGGCCATGACGTGCATCGCGGGTCGGCATTGCACAATCAAAAAGTCCGTACCCTAGGTGATAACCGCTGACCAGGTTTTGCGGATGGCCGATCCCCAAGGCGTGGAGTGGATACTCCGGTGGAATACACTCACGCACCCACGCCAAAATGTCCGTGAGCAAACGTCCCTGACGATCTAACGGCCAACCGCCAAAACCAAAACCATCAAATCCAATTTCCAGCAAGGCCTCAGCGCATTGACGACGCAACTCGAAAGACCCGCCGCCTTGAACCACCGCAAAGATCAACGGGCGTCTGCCACCCTCCGGCGAGTGCCGGTCGAGCCATTGCTGATAAGCCACTTTGCTGCGGCGAGCCCAAGCAATCGTCAAATCTACTGCCTCGCGCTGGGCGGTGATGGGCGCATCTACATGGGTACAGACATCCAGGCAAAACAACACATCGCTACCAAATCGCAACTGCCACTCCACTACCCTTTCGGGGGTTAGAACGAATTTGCGCCGCCGCCCCTCGGGCTGATAGTGGATGCCTTGTGAGCTGATTTTCCCCCGCTGGGGTTGTTGCTGGATCAGAGAATAGGCCTGAAACCCTCCTGAGTCGGTAAAAATCGGGCGCTGCCACCCACTCATTCGATGCAATCCGCCTAGGGCCTCCACCACCATCGCCCCAGGCTTTTGTACAAGATGGAAGGTATTCATCATCAGCGCTGGGGTTTCAATGGATAGCAGGTCTGTAGCGTCTACGCCACGCACCACACCCCAGGTGGCATCAGGAAGAAAGGCGGGGAAGGTCAAACGCCCATGAGAAAGAGCCAGAATTTGGGGATATGCGGTTTTCATCGCTTGGATTATGCCCCGAGAGCCGCTAAAGAGCAAGGTTCACCTCGTCTTCTCTACCCATTTCTGATGTAAAATGAAAAATGTCCCACCGATCTCGCCGCTAACAATTTCCTGGCTAGACTTTGGAGGCAAAACTATGACTCAACCGCGCGTTGTTCGTGCCCCTCGCGGCAACCAGCTCACCTGCAAATCGTGGCAGACCGAGGCCGCCTATCGTATGATCCAGAACAACCTAGACCCTGAGGTCGCCGAACGCCCTCAGGATCTGGTGGTCTACGGTGGGCGTGGTCAGGCAGCCCGTAACTGGGAAGCGTTTGAGGCTATTCTGGCGTGCTTGCGTGAATTGGAAAATGACGAAACGCTGTTGGTGCAATCGGGCAAGCCCGTGGCAATCTTCAAAACCCACCCCGATGCGCCGCGCGTGCTGATCGCCAATTCCAACCTTGTGCCACACTGGGCAACTCAGAAGCACTTTGACGAACTGGTCGCCAAAGGTTTGATGATGTTCGGGCAAATGACTGCCGGTTCTTGGATTTACATCGGTACCCAGGGCATCCTTCAAGGCACGTATGAGACTTTAGCCGCCGTGGCGCGCAAACGCGGCTGGCCTTCGCTGCAAGGGAAGTTTGTGCTGACGGCCGGCTTGGGTGGCATGGGAGGTGCTCAACCCCTTGCTATTACGATGAATGAAGGGGTAGGGTTAATTGTGGAAGTGGATCCTGCGCGAGCCCGCCGCCGCCTGGAAATCGGGTACGTTGACGAAGTGACCAACGACCTTGAGGAGGCCATGACACGGGTTGAGGAATGCCTAGACAAAGGTATCCCACGCTCGATTGGGCTAATCGCCAACGCGGCGGATATTTACCCGGAATTGGTCACGCGCGGGGTGACCCCTGACGTGGTTACCGACCAAACACCCGCGCACGATGTGCTCATGTACATCCCTAGTGGGCTAAGTGTCGAAGAAGCGGCGGTACTACGTACCAAAGACCCGGCTGAATACGAACGTCGAGCCATGGATTCCATGGCCCGGCATGTGCAAGCCATGCTCGAATTCCAGCGCCGCGGGGCTGAGGTCTTTGATTATGGGAATAATTTGCGCCAGCGCGCCTATGAGGCCGGTGTCAAAGACGCTTTTAACTTTCCTGGCTTTGTACCCGCCTACATCCGTCCCCTGTTTTGTGAGGGCAAAGGTCCCTTCCGTTGGGTAGCCCTTTCAGGTGATCCTGAGGACATCTATCGCACTGACAAGGCCATTATGAAACTTTTCCCTGAGGACGAGCACTTACAGCGTTGGTTGCGCATGGCGCGCGAGAGGGTCCCCTTCCAGGGCTTACCGGCGCGCATTTGCTGGCTGGGGTATGGTGAGCGCGCTAAAGCCGGGCTAAAATTCAACGAGATGGTAGCTCAGGGTATCCTCAAAGCCCCAATTGTAATCGGCCGGGACCACCTGGATGCCGGTTCTGTCGCCTCTCCCAATCGTGAGACTGAAGGAATGCGCGACGGAAGTGACGCCATCTCTGATTGGCCTATTTTGAACGCCCTGGTCAACACCGCTGCCGGCGCGACCTGGGTGGCCTTCCATCATGGAGGTGGTGTGGGAATTGGCTTTAGCCAGCACGCCGGAATGGTAGTGGTGGCCGATGGTACGCCCGAAGCAGCTCGACGGCTGGAACGCGTACTTACCACCGATCCTGGCATGGGCATTGTGCGTCACGCCGATGCCGGTTACCCTGAAGCCATTGCCGCGGCTCGCCGCCATGGGTTACGCATCCCTATGCTTAAGGAGACTCCCTAGCCGTGCGACTCTGGCGCGTTTTGGGTTTTCTGTTCACGCTGGCGGTAGGATTGGGGCTGGGACTCTATCTAGGGTGGGGCATTCTCGCCGCCCAGCCCAAGGACATGACTCCCGAAACCCTACGCGCCGACTACCAGGCTGATTATGTATTGATGGTGGCCGAGATCTACCAGCGCGAAGGGGATGTGAATGCCGCAGCACAACGCCTGGCCCTGCTGGGAGAATCTCCCTTACGCAAAGTGCAAGAAGCCATCCTGACCGCCCAGCAGTTGGGATATGCACGCGAGGACATTGAAACCTTGGCGCGTCTCTTCCAGGCTCTCCAGACTTACCCCCGCATTCAATCCACGGTAACACCATGACCCTTGACGACCTGGACAACTATCCTAGCGAAGAGCCATCTCCCCAACCACCTTTGTACCTGCTCACCGGGCTGGTGCTAGGGGTCCTGCTTGGGTTGTTCATCGCGCGTGTGCTCAGCCCCCTGCGCTATGTAGATACGGCTCCCGCCATGCTAGGCGAACCATACAAGGCCACCTATCGCCTGCTGATCGCCCAGGCTTACCAATCCAATGGCAACCTCGAGCGCGCCCGCCTGCGTCTGCAATTGCTTGATGGCGACCTTGCACCAGAAGCGCTGGCTAGCCAGGCACAGCAATGGCTGGCAGAAGGGAACAATCTTGAGAGCGCACGTGCGTTGGCCCAGTTGGTGACTGACCTCACTTCATCCACCCTCTCTCCTTCATCATCGGCAACCCCTGCCTCTGGTTCTGGCACTCCTGCTTACACAACCCCTCTACCGACGCTCGATCTTGGTCAGGCCATCGCCACACCGACTCCTACGCCTTCCCCTACTTCCACTGTGACCCCCTGGCCGACTTTCACCCCCCGGCCTTCACCTACTCAGCGCGCAGCCCTTCAGGCGCCGTTCAAACTAGTCGAACAACGTCAGTTATGCGAAAGCGGCGTCCCCGCGGGCCTGCTCCAGATTTACCTGACCGATAATAACGGGCAGCCGTTGCCAGGCATTCCGATTACATTACTTTGGAATAGTGGGCAGAATGTCTTCTATACTGGGCTTTACCCCACGATCAGCCCTGGCTACGCCGATGCCTTGTTGGACCCTCATCTAGTATATGATGTTCGACCCGGCGATGTGGGAGAAACAGTACGGGGGCTCCAACCCCCACAGTGTAAAACACCAGATGGACAAACCTTTATCGGTGGGTGGCAATTGGACTTCACCCAGTAGTAGGGGCGAGTATAATTGGAACTAACCAACCTTAAAAACTGACCGGGAGCCAGGGCATGCGGCGTGAGGTTTTAACCTGGAATGATGTAGAGCAGTTAATTGACCATCTTATTCCTCAGTTCGAAGTAGAGTTCGACGCCATGGTAATGATCACCCATGGCGGTATTATTCCCGGAGGCCTGCTGGCCGAAGCGCTGAAAATGAGCATTATTCTTACGGCTTCAGTGGATTTCCCCGCCGAGCTAGAGTACGAGAACCTCAAAGAAAAAGAGAAAGACAAATCTCGCTTGCTGGCCTGGCCCAAGTTCTTACAGTTCCCAGAAGATCACCTTTTGCGTAACCGTCGCATTTTGGTCGTAGATGACGTCTGGGGGTCTGGGCGCACCATCACTGCGGTCAAAAATCGCATTACTGGAGCGGGGGGAATCCCTTACACCTGTGTGTTACACTTCAACCCCTATCGCAGTCTTTTCGGTACGGCACGTCCTGATTATTACGCTGCCACAACCGATGCGTATATTGTCTATCCCTGGGAGATCAGTCGTGGCACTCAGGGGCTGATCCTAGGCGGGCTGTGATTCTGCGAGGGAATTACCCCAAAATCACCTGAAGCGCCTCGAGATACTGAGAAGTCATCCGCTCCAGCCCAAAGGCCGCTTCGGCACGCTGGCGCGCACCGCGCGAGAAGACCGACCAATTGGATAAGATCTCAAGGCTGGCCTCCACGAGAGGCTCAATCTGCGGAGACTGAAGGCGCCAGGGATCGGCACCATATGGAACAACCCGCCCAGCCACGGGAGTCACAATCTCACCCAGTGCGCCGGTGTCAAAACCTACCACCGGCAGACCACACGCGAGGGCTTCAATCACGGCATTTGGACAGGCGGGATGCAATTCAGCCGAAAAGAATAGATGTGACGAACGGTCCAAATAGGCAATGCGTTCTGGCGAGACCACCCCTACCCAGTTCAAGGTTAGATCGCAAGCCAGCGAAGAGACAAGGGTTCGCTCTGCTGTCGGCACCTCCCCCGCCACCCACAACTCCACCGGACGGCTGGCCCGTTCCTGCAAAGCACGCATCAGACGCACCGCGCTTTCTAGGCCCAGCGCGCTCCCGCCGCGCAGATGACCCTCAACCACCAGCATGCGCCAGCGTTCGGCGGGGCGCTCATGCATACCAAAGGGAGCAAACTGATCCAAATCCACCCCGTTATAGATCACCGTCTCCCACTTCTCTCCCCGCCCGTAAACTCGCTGCCACCAGGCACGGGCAAATTGGCTCTGATATACCACGCCATCCGCTAGAAAACGGCGAATGAAGGCCAGATTTAGATTGGCGTACTCGGCACGCAGAGCATAACGGAGCCCCTGAAAACGCCGCCGATGAATCCAGTTCATCCCATCCAGGCGTTGCAAGATGCGGAGACCGCGCTGATGAGCCCGCCACAACACACCTACGTGGCGGGTTCCACCGATGAGCAGGATTGCCTGACAGTCCGGATCCTGGGGATCATGATGTACCGACACGCCCCGGGCTTGTAAGGCCACCATTAGACGGCGTTGGAAGGAGGTTGGCCCACCCAAGCCCTCCAGTTTTGGCCAAATGCAAACATTCCTAATTGGGGTTGCCATCGTTGATCAGGTTCATGTGGGGCTCACGAAAGGTCAGTAGAGCCGTCACGATGCGCTCAGCGGCGTGTCCATCTCCAAAGGGATTTGCCGCTTGCGCCATGGCAGCATAGGCCCGCTCATCTCTCAACAGGCGGGCCGTTTCATTCACTATCGTTTCAGGATCCGTGCCCACCAGTTTCAGGATACCTGCTTCCACCCCCTCCGGGCGTTCGGTGACTGCCCGAAGTACCAAAGTAGGAATCCCCAAGCTGCTGGCCTCTTCCTGAATACCTCCTGAGTCGGTCAGCACCAAGGTGGCCTGACGCATCAAATGCACCATCGGTAGATAGTCCAAAGGGGCGATAAGGGTAATGTTTGAAATATTGGAAAGGAGGGTATACACAGGCTTTTGCACATTCGGATTAAGATGCACCGGGTAAACTAAGTGCACCGAGTCAGCAAAAGTTTCAGCAATCTGGCGCAGGGCTTGGCAAATGGCTTCGAGGGGCCGACCGAAATTTTCGCGCCGGTGGGCGGTCACCAGGATCAGGCGCTTTCCACCTGGTCCGATACCATGACGGGCCAGCAAAGCCTTTACCTCCCCCGGTACTGGCTGGCGCACAATCTGATGGAGCGCATCAATAACCGGATTCCCGGTAACCACGATTCGCCAATCTGGCACACCCTCGGCCAGTAAGTTGCGTCGGCTGTGCTCAGTTGGCGCAAAGTGCAAGTCGGCCACCACACCCGCGATGCGGCGATTGATTTCCTCCGGGAAGGGTTGCCATTTGTCGCCAGTGCGCAGGCCTGCCTCCACGTGACCCACGCGGATACGGCGATAGTAACATGCTAACGCCGTGGTCATCACAGTGGTGGTATCACCCTGCACCAACACCCAATCCGGGCGCAACTTTTCCAGCACCGGGTCGAGATGGACCAAGATGTTCGCCGTTAATGCTGCCAGGGACTGATTGGGCTGCATCAGATTCAGATCGAAGTCTGGCTGGATGTTGAAAACGGCAAGCACCTGGTCCAGCATCTGGCGGTGTTGGGCGGTTACAACCACACGCGACTCAATTTCGGGGCAAGCCGCCAGTGCCTGCACCACCGGCGCCATTTTGACCGCCTCCGGGCGCGTACCAAAGATAGAAACCACGCGCAAACGTTCAGGCATCCTCGCGCCCATCCCCCAATCGCAGAACTCGAAAACCAGCCGCTTGCCAAGCTGTCTTATCCCAACCGTTTACGGCATCGAAAGCCAGGCGGGCCGGAGTCAGTGTCTGAATCTCGTAGGGGTTAATCTCGCGCAGGCTGGTATGGCCTACCAGCAACACCAATGCCTCGGCCTTCTCCAACGCCTCTGGCAGTGTGGGTACAGTTGGCACACCCGATATTTGAGCCTCGGGTTTGAAGGGCTCGTAGGCACGCACATGCGCCCCAGCATGGACCAGCCGATGAACTACTTCAATGGCCGGACTTTCGCGCAAATCATCCACATCGGGCTTATAGGCCAGGCCCAAAACGGCCAGGCGCCGCCCCTCCAAGCGTCCCAGATTGCGCTCCACCCATTCCACCACAAAATCAGGCTGTGAGTCATTGACTTCACGGGCGGAACGGATCAAGCGGGTCAGGTCTGGGGCTGCCTCGACCAGAAACCAAGGATCCACACTAATGCAATGTCCACCCACCCCAGGACCTGGGCGCAAGATGTTGACCCGAGGATGGCGATTGGCCAGTGCAATAGCCTCCCACACGTCAATACCCAGACGATCTGCCAACCGGGCAAATTCATTTGCTAGTGCAATGTTGACATCGCGGAAGGTATTCTCCATTAACTTGACCATCTCAGCAGTGGTGCAGTCGGTCAGTACAATCTCGCCTCGTACGAAAGTGGCGTACAGGTCACGAGCTGCTTCGGCTGAGGCGCGATCAATCCCCCCAACCACACGCGCATTCTCAATTAATTCGCGCAGAATCTGCCCCGGCAAGACACGTTCCGGCGAATAAACCAAGTGGAAATCCTGCCCGGCTCGTAAACCTGAACGCTCAAGAATGGGGGCAACCACCTGGAGGGTCGTCAGGGGTGGGGAAGTGGACTCAAGGATAACCAGGTTTCCCGTCCTTAAATGAGGGACAATGGCTTCACTGGCAGCCCGCACATATCGTAAATCTGCCCGTTTATCCTCTAGAAAGGGGGTCTGCACAGCAATGATAAATGCATCTGCGGTTTCTGGCTCGCTACGTACCACCAGATTGCCCGAACGCAAAGCCGCCTGAACCAACGTGCGCAATCCAGGTTCATAAAGGTGAAGCCTGCCGTTTTGTAAACCATGCACAATCTGTGGATTGACATCTACCCCCACGACCTGCAGACCATGGGTGGCTAGCGTGCTGGCGGTAGGCAGGCCAATATAGCCTAAACCCAAAACGCAAACTTTTTTGAACCTCACGCCGTTTTCCCTCACATTCGGAGAATACCGAGCCAGCCCTGAATTATCCCATATCCGCCAGGGGTTGCCAAGACTCCAAGCGAACTTCGCCACCATTGCGCTTGCTCAGCCTTATCAGGCGTGATAGACTTAAAAATGTGCTAAATGATGTAAAGAGCCTTCTGGTTTTCAGCCCTCAAACCCAATTCGCCGAATGGCTACGTCTAGGCCTGGAGGAAACCGGTCATTACCGGGTCACCCTGTGTGCTTCTCCAGCGGAGATCTTTGACCGCATTGCCCAGGAACCCGTTGATCTGCTCATTGCAGACCTCCCTGCGGGCGATACCCTCCTGCGTGAAGGCCTGGAAACCATATCGCGCCAGTTTCCCCACCTACCCATCCTGCTCTTCCCGCCGGAGAATGACCCATACCACCCAGAAGCCTCCACTATTGTTGCCTGGGCTTACCTTTCCAAACCCTTCTACCTGCCCGATTTACTACTCGCCGTGGAGACTCTCTGTCGAGGTGAGAAAATCCTCCCGCCCCCGCCTCAAATGCCCCAAGCATTGGAAGCGCTCCGCCAGCACCTGGATGCTTTCATGGGACAGAGCAGTGCGCAGGCCGCTTGGATTTATAGCGCTGGGCGCTTGCTTGTCCACACGGGTACCCTTGGAACATCTCTTCGAAAGCACCTGGAATCCTGGATGGAGCAGCGCTGGCAACGCCTCTTGAAAGACGGTGAATGGCTGCGGTATGTGACACCATTGGGTCAGGGAGAACCGCTCCTGCTCTACGCTCGCCCGCTTACCCCACAGACACTATTATTGCTATTCTTTGCCACCTCCATACCTTTGAGTCAGGCACGGCAACAAGGACGGTCGTTAGCGGAAGCCCTTGAGGCCTCTCCTTGGCTAACCTCAGAACTCTTGCTTGCCGAGGCATCCGCTCCTCCTCTCACCAGCCCCGCTGATGAGATCATCACTGAGGGCGAACGCTCAACCCCTGAGGATGAATCCCTGAGCTGGATGATGGAGTCAGAAGGCTGGGCTACACCCGAGGAGAGAGAAGAAGAGGAGATATCCCTGCCGGATCTGAGCCTGTTGGAGCAATGGTTGGCTGAGGCCCCACCCCCCACTCCAGAGCGATCTGCCCGCGAGGAAACGCTAGGCTTACAAGCAGACTGGCTGCCTGAAATAACGTTTGCCCCTGAAGAGCCCTCATTAGAGCCCCCAGCCCATGAGGATCGCTTAGTCACCGAAGCCGGCCAAGCCGAGGAAGAAACTACCCGGTCTGCCATCTGGACACTCGAACCTGGTGAAATGGATATTCAACCCCTTGGAGAAGTCCACGAGGGCGCCTTTGAGCCGCCGCCCGACTTTTTTGAGGCTTTGGCCGCGGCTACCGGGGGGTTTCCTGCCGAACCGTCCGTAGATCTTGAAGCCCCTACACCACCCCTCAGCGTAGAGGACACCCAACCGCTATCCCCGGCTGCCCTCAATCGGCCTGCTATAGAGGCCCCTCTCTACCTAACCTACACGGCTGTACTGGTCACTACGCTCCCAGAAGCCCTGCAGAACCCCAAGGCAACCATGGAATTGACACGCTGGATGCCGCATTGGTGCCAGCGCCAGGGATGGACGCTCAAGCGTTTGGTAGTCACCTCGAATTACCTCCTATGGACGATGGCTATCCCTTCCTCCATCACCCCGCGCCACATGGTTCACATT
Organism: uncultured Thermanaerothrix sp.; assembly: GCF_938028735.1. GTDB lineage: Bacteria > Chloroflexota > Anaerolineae > Anaerolineales > Anaerolineaceae > Thermanaerothrix. The sequence continues at coordinate 25,833 of NZ_CALIMF010000007.1, read as the reverse complement.
GTGCGGCATCATAGCGCCTGGCGGCTCTTTCATCGGGTGCCTGAGGCGCTGGCTGATCTGGCACCCGACTCCTTTTGGGCACCAGCGCATCTGGCGATTGCCAACGAGACTCCTCCAAGCAATGCAGAAATTGAAGCCCTGATAGCTCAAAATCGCCCCGCTTCCTGAGGTCAATCTCCCATGCCCCCAACGTTATATTTGATTGATGGTCATGCCCTGGCTTACCGCACCTACTTCGCTATCCTCAAAAGCGGTCAGCACCTGATGACCACCAAAGGTGAGATCACTACAGGAATCTATGGTTTTACCAGTGTGTTATTGCGTCTGCTGGATCAAGAGCAGCCCGAATTCTTAGCGGTTGCATTTGATACCGGGCGAACTTTCCGTAATGACTTGTTTGCAGATTACAAAGCTACCCGGGCCAAAATGCCCGACGATTTGCGCCCTCAAATTGATCGTCTACACGAGATGGTCGAAGCCTTTGGTTTGCCAATTTTGGAAAAAGAGGGCTACGAAGCCGATGATGTTCTGGGCAGCATCGCTCACCAGGCCGTTGAAAATGGACTGGGAGTCAAAATCCTCACCGGGGATCGCGATTTGCTACAATTGGTCAACGAGCGTGTGATCGTGAATCTGGCCGGCAACAAACTCTCTGAAGCCAAAGACTACGGCCCTCAAGACGTGGTAGCCCTACTGGGCATCTATCCCTGGCAAATTGTGGACTACAAGGCGCTAGTGGGTGATACGTCAGACAACATCCCCGGCGTGCCAGGAATTGGTGAAAAAACTGCCGTTTCTTTGCTGACTCAGTACCCCACTCTGGATGAGATCTACGCGCATTTGGATGAACTCCCTCCTCGCTTGCGCACATTGCTAGAAAAAGGGCGTGATTCGGCTTACCTTAGCCGTGATCTAGCACGCATTCGTACCGATGTCCCGATCACCCTTGACTTGGAACAGGCACGCACTTCTAACCTCGACTTTGCTGCAATAGAACGCTTTTTCCAGGAACTAGAATTCCGTAGTTTGATCCCGCGCCTCAAAGCCCTGCAACAGAAATCACCCCCAGCAACGACCCAACTTCCTCTTTTCGGGTTGCCACTCGCCCGTGTGGGCATTCCCAACCCACCCGAAACCCGTTACCACATTGTGAGCACTTCCCCAGCGTTAGACGAGCTTTGTGAGCGTCTGGATCGTGCGGACGAGTTTGCGCTAGATACCGAAACAACCAGTCTGGATCCTCTTCGAGCCGAACTGGTGGGGATCTCGTTGGCCATTGAACCGGGTGAAGGGTATTACATCCCCATTGGACATACCACCGGCGAGGCACAACTGCCCTGGGCGCTGGTGCGCGAACGCCTACAGCCTTACCTGAACCATCCCCAACGACGCAAGGTTGGTCATAACCTTAAGTACGATTTGCTGGCCCTGGCAGAACACGGAGTTTGGGTTTCTCCCCTCAGTTTCGATACCATGATTGCCGCCTGGCTGCTTAATCCTGAAGGCTACAACCTCAACCTCAAGGGACTGGCTGAAACCTACTTGGGCGTCCAAATGACCCACATTGAGGAACTTATTGGTAAAGGCAAAAAACAGCGTTCCATGGCTGAAGTACCGATTGAAACGGTGGCCGCGTACGCAGCCGCTGATGCAGAGATTTGTCTGCGTCTGAAACCCCTTCTTGAAGAGCGCTTAAGAGAAGTTAACGCCCTACGCTTGTTCAACGAGGTAGAAATGCCGCTGGTGCCAGTCCTGGCTCGTATGGAGCAGGCCGGTATTGCACTGGACATACCTTTCCTGCGCCAAATGTCGCGCGAATTAACCCAGCGGCTGGCCGAAATTGAAGCCCAGATTTTTGAGGTGATAGGGTATCCCTTTAATCTCAACTCAACTCAGCAACTATCCAAAGCCCTCTTCGAAACCCTCCGACTAGAACCACCAGATCGGCGCAAGCGCACCAGCAGTGGACACTACTCCACTTCAGCCGAGGTCCTTGAAGAAATGCGTTCTGCGCACCCCGTGATTGAGATGATCTTGGAGTACCGGGAACTCTCTAAACTCAAATCCACTTATGTAGAGGCATTACCTAAGCAGGTCAATCCTAAGACCGGGCGAGTGCATACCTCGTTCAACCAAACCGGCTCGGTTACCGGGCGCCTCGCTTCTTCAGACCCTAACCTGCAGAATATCCCTGCACGCACCGAAACGGGACGTTTAGTACGGCGCGCCTTTATCGCTACACCTGGAATGGTGCTTATTTCGGTAGATTATTCTCAAATCGAACTGCGCATCGTAGCCCATATCTCAGGTGACGAGGCTATGATCAATGCTTTCCTGGCGGGACAGGACATTCACGCCGCTACGGCTGCGGCAATTTACGGGGTCCCCCTTGACCAAGTTACCAAAGAACAACGCCGACACGCTAAAGCCATCAACTTCGGCCTGATCTACGGCATGAGCCCATATGGGCTTACCCGTACCACCGACCTGACCTTAGCCGAAGCAGAGAATTTTGTACGGGCTTACTTCCACCAGTTCCCTCGCGTCAAGGACTATATTGAGAATACCCGTGCCATGGCGACCCGTCAGGGATATGTGGAGACCTTATTGGGACGCCGACGTTACTTCCCCAACCTCAAGAATCCCCCCAGCCCCGCTGTTCGTCAACGTGAAGAACGTGAAGCCATCAATGCCCCTATCCAAGGTACAGCAGCGGATATCATGAAAATTGCCATGGTGCGACTACCAACAGCCCTAGAGACAGCCGGGCTTTCCGCCCGCTTACTACTACAGGTGCACGATGAACTGGTATTGGAGTGTCCCGAGGAAGAGAAGGAGAACACGGCGCGCGTAGTGAAGAACGTGATGGAAAATGCCTATCAACTGGTTGTACCTCTCCTCACCGAGGCCCGCTGGGGGTTGAATTGGGGTGAGATGAACCCTTTTGACGATACTATCTGATTTACAGAACGAGGGGAACGTGACCGGCAATCGCGAACTTTTTCAGCAAGCCATGAACGAAGGGCATTCGGCGGCCTGGGACCAGAACTGGGAACTCGCCGCTCAACATTATCGGCGTGCTTTGGATGAGTTTCCAGAAGATTCCCAAGCGCTTAGCAACCTTGGGTTGGCGTTGTTTGAGTTGCAGCGGTTCACCGAGGCTCTTTCCATCTATCAGCGTCTGGCGACTCTACAACCTGAGGATCCCCTGGCGCATGAGAAAATGGCCCGTATCTACGAACGCCTGGGGCGGCTAAAAGACGCCGTCAGGTTCGGTTTACAAGCCGCCGATCTGTACCTGAAGAACCGCGATGTTGAGAAGACAATTGCCAGCCTTACTCGCGTTCTGAGCTTGCAACCTGAAAACCTAACCGCTCACAGCCGCCTGGCGCTCATCTATGAACGTTTGGGGCGCAGAAGTGAGGCTGTGGAAGCCTATCTAGCTGTAGCTAGCCTGTTACAGCAGAATAACCAGGTTTCCAAGGCCATTCAGACTGTCCAGCACGCTTTAGAACTCCTTCCTGGAAGTGCCGAAGCCACACAGGCTCTGCAAGCCTTGCGCAATGGTACACCTCTGCCCAAACCCACCCGACCACGTGGCGGTACCGGCCCGGTGCGCCTGGCTGAGATTTTAAAAACCGAGACCGGCGATCAAGATCGCCAGGCCCTGGATCCCATTATTGAGGCACGCCAGCAGGCGTTGATTCAACTGGCCACCCTGCTTTTCGATCAGGCCGAACATGCTGTTAGTCCCTCTTCTCCCTCTTCCCGCCGGGGACTGAGCGCCCTGGCCCGCGGAACGGGAACGCTCTTGCCTACGAGTCAGGCTGATCGAACGCGCTTGCTCCTCCACCTTAACCAAGCCATCGAATCACAAACCCATGGCGATGATGCTCAGGCACTGCAGGAACTGGAACATGCGGAAAAACTAGGACTCGTTCACCCCGCCCTCTCCTTCAACTTGGGGCTATTACTATCCGAACGGGAGCCGGCCCGTGCCCTGCAGTATCTTTACCGCGCGGCGGCTCACCCCGATTTTGCCCTGGCCGCTTTCCTTCTGATCGGGCGAATCGCCGCCCGCCTGGGCAATCTCAGTGAGGCGGCGATAGCCTATCTGCAGGCTCTGCGCCTGGCGGATGGGCAAACCGTTCCACCCCCACGGGTTGGGGAGTTAAATCAGGCTTATGAGTCCATCATCGAGGCTCAACGCAATGAAAAAGATGCGCAAAAGTTGCAGAGCCTTTGCGAGAGCATAGAGCGCCAAATTGCTCAACCTAATTGGCAGGATTTCCTAAGAAAGGCGCGTCAGCAATTACAGCAACAAAAGGGCGAGAATGCCCCTCTTCTGCCACTGGCAGAGATGTTGCTGCAAACCCGCAGTGCGCAGGTGATCGAAGCCCTCGAGCAGGTTCGGCAATTGGCTGCTCAACATATGCTCTACTCGGCCATGGAAGAAGCTTTCCGTGCGCTAAGTTTTGCACCGACTTACCTGCCCTTGCACGTTCAGATCGGCGACCTGATGATGCAAAAGGGAATGACCCAGGAAGCCGTCACCAAATACCGCCTGGTGGCTTCTCTGTATCACCTGCGCGGTGACACCGGTCAGGCCGTAAACCTGCTACAGCGCAGTGTTCAAATGGCCCCCATGGAACTCTCCATTCGGCACCAACTGATCGAATTATTGCTCAACCAGGGGCGCACTGATGAGGCGGTTCAAGAGAACATAGCGTTGGCCGATACACATTACCACCTGGCTGAGTTAGACCAGGCCCGCCAGACGTACTTAGAAGCCCTTCGCATTGCCCAATCCTCACGCGAGTATCGGCGCTGGGCATTGCTCATTTTGGGAAAGATAGCGGACATTGACCAACAGCGCCTCGACTGGCGACAAGCCGTTAGCACGTACGAGCAAATGCGAGCATTACAGCCGGACGACCGTGATTTGCGTAAACGCATCATTGAACTTCACTTCCGTCTGGGTCAGGAAGCAGCCGCTCTTAACGAAATAGATAATTACATCCACTTCCTAATCAGCGCCAACCGTGTAGATGAGGCTGTGCAATTCCTGCATGATCTGATTCTGGAGTATCCACAAAAGAAATTGCTTCTACGCTATCGCCTGGCTCATCTGTACCGACAGATTCAACAGACTGAGCATGCCGTAGCAGAACTGGACACCCTTGCAGATGCTTATATTGAATTGGGTGAACCTCATCAGGCCATCCGCATAGTTCGCGAAATCATTGCCCTTAATCCTCCCAACAAAGCCGATTATGAAATGGCTTTACAGAAACTCCTGCGGGAACTGCCCCCACCGGGATCATCCGCTTAAAGACTGATCGGGTGAGTGGATAACCTCACCCGATCAGTTCTGTATCTTTGTATTTTTTTGTATTTTCTTAAGAGGATTTACTAACGGGGAACTGGGCTGCTACCCAGGCATTCAGACCGCCAGATGGGCTACGTTGTTACAGTTATTTACCCATGGGGCTATGGACACCAGAGGATAAGTATTACCTTGGCTTTCACGGGACAGCAGGGACACACGCTCCCGAGACCATCCCCGCGCTAAGGACAGCAGAACCACCCAAACACATCACACAATCCATACCCCCACTCTAATCAATTCCCATCTTCGCCCCTGCTTTGAGAAGCATGTCCTCCAAAACAAATTAGCGTCTCTAATCACAAAAATAGTCCAAACGGATTATGGTTTATAATCAAAAAAATTTATCATAGAGAAAATCTGATACGGAGGCATGCAAATGCTGAATCCCTATCAACTTCAAGTTTTCTTGACCGCTGCCGAAACCCTTAACTTCTCCCGCGCGGCTGAGAAACTTGGCCTTTCCCAACCCTCAATCACCCAGCACATTCATCAACTTGAGAACCGTCTGGGCGTCCCCTTGTTTATCCGTAAGGGGCGCAAGATGGTCTTGAGCGAAGCCGGGATGGCCCTGGTTCCATTGGCACGACAAATCTTGCTTGTCCATTCACGCGCGGAGGAACTCATGCACAGCCTGCGCGGGGAGATCATTGGTCATCTGAGGATTGGCTGTAGCACCACCCCAGGCAAATACCTGCTCCCCCTCATCCTGGGACGCTTCATGGCCCAGCACCCCCGCGTTCAGGCCACCGTGCATGTCACCCCTCGCGCCATAGCGCTAGAAATGCTGCGCAAAGGTGAGGTAGATTTTGCCTTTTCAAGCAGTTTTGATGAACTCGACCGCCATATCGAATTTCGTCCGTTCTACCGTGAACCCGTGCTCCTGATTGCCCCCCTTGATCACCCCTGGGCAGCCCAGGGCGAAGTTGCGCTGGACGATTTGCCACGCGAGTGCCTTATCATGCGCGAAGAAAGCGCGGGGGCCTATCGGGTTGTCCACAATGCCTTGGCAAAGCAAGGGCTTAATATCCATGATTTGCGCATTGTGCTCACTCTAGGGAATTCCGAGGCCATTGTGATCGCCGTGGAGAAAGGAATTGGTGTGGGTTTTGTTCCCAAATCGGCAGTGGATCACGTGGGAAAAGGCAAGGTGGCCGTTGTGCGCCTCCGCGATGTAGAATTAATCGAGGAGATCTTCTTTTGCCGCTACCGTCTCCATCCCCTTGGCCGCGCTCAAGAAGCTTTCTGGAATTTCCTAGGCCAAATCACCCCCGAGGCACTAAGTGGTCAAACACTTGGGAGAGGATTGTGCGAGGAGCATTCAGCGGCGCAGCACGAAGCGAGCATACACCCCCAATCCCACGCCAAGGAGGAGGAGTACAGCCCCCAGAATGGCTAGAAGCGGAGAACGCTGCACCCCGGTGACATCGCCGGGCTGCGCGCGCGAACTCAGTTGGGCCCCGAAATCGAGGGTAGAGGTATCCCCAGCGCGCAACGTCAGCGCATAATTCATGCGCGTGGTAGGGTTATAGCCCTCTGGAATTGCCACGCTGATATTGTAATCCCCCTCGGGCAGATCATCGAAACATACTGGTTCTGTCCCGCTTTGGCTTACGCCCTCACGCGAGATCCTTCCCAGGCGGTCGGTGATGCTGATGGCCCCTCCAGCAATCCCTGCTTCCCCTTCCTCTACCAAGGCGTTCCCGTTGATATCGTTGAAAAGCAGGACACAAATACGCCCATTTCCCTGGAAAGGAGTAGGGGAGGGTAAAAGAGGTGTGGGCGTCTCCGTAGGCCCAAAAGGTGTGGGGGTGGGCGCAACTGTGCCTAGCAAAAGGCTTTGCCCCTCGCGCAGTGTGCAATTTGCGTCCAGCCCGTTCAGAAGACGTAGATCATCAATGGACACGCCGGTGAGCAATGAAATGCGGATACAAGTGTCCTGCGGCTGAACAATATACAGAATTCGTCCATCTGGTAAAGCCGTTGGGGTAGCGTAACTCACCTGTGCCCACGGACTTGCAGAGGGCAACGGCCAGAGTGCCGCCATCAGAAAAAGCGAAATACCACTGAGAAGCAACCAACCAAGATGTTTCATAGATAAACGTGTGCAAATTATACCATACGCTACCCATCCCCATTTTTTAAGAGGGGCAGGGTATAATTTGCAATACACGAAGGATAGTTTTCTCGCATTTGGGGAGGGCCGTGAGATGCCTTTGGATATCGTCATTGGAACCCAATGGGGGGATGAAGGCAAAGGCCGCATTGTTGACCTGCTGGCTGCCCAGGCCGACCTAGTGGCACGCTATAACGGAGGGGATAACGCTGGGCACACGGTTAACGTGGGTGGTCACACATTTCGTCTTCACCTTATCCCTTCGGGCATTATTCATCCCCACACGATCGGAGTGTTGGGGAATGGCATGGTTATTAACCCTGCCACGCTGATTCAAGAGATTGATCATCTAAAGGCCGCGGGGGTCAACATTACGCCAGAGCGCTTGAGGATCTCGTTTGCTGCCCATCTGATCACCCCCGCTCACCGGGCATTGGACCAAGCGCAGGAGCGCGCTCGGGGCAGTGGGCAGATTGGCACCACCGGTCGTGGAATTGGTCCTGCCTATACCGATAAAGCTGCGCGTCATGGGTTACGCATGGAAGACATGCTTGACTTGGATACGTTTCGCGACAAACTCGAACATCACATCCATACTATTAACATCTGGCTGACGCGTATCTACGAAACTGAACCTTTGGACGTGCAGGCTGTAGTGCGCGAATATACTCATTATGCCACCATACTTCAACCTTTCATTGCCGATGTGGGTAAGGAACTTCATCAGGCCCTGCGCCTGGATAGGCAAGTGCTGGCAGAAGGCGCCCAGGGCACTCTGCTTGATCTTGATCTGGGCACCTATCCCTATGTAACCAGTTCCACCCCCACTGCTGCTGGTGCCTTGCTGGGGTTGGGGCTGGGCATTGTTCCTGTCCGCGCTGTCATCGGGGTCACCAAAGCCTTCCAGACGCGGGTCGGCGCCGGCCCCTTCCCGACTGAGGTTTTCGGTAAAACAGCCGAACGGCTACGAGGTACAGGTAAAAACCCCTGGGACGAGTTCGGTACTACCACCGGACGCCCGCGTCGGGTTGGGTGGTTGGATGGAGTGCTCCTGCGTTACGCGGTGCGCGTCAATGGTGTAACCGAGTTAATGATCACCAAGATGGACATTCTCAGCGGGCTCTCTACCTTGCGCTTATGTGTGGCCTATCGTTACAACGGGCAAGCGATTCAGGATCTGCCTTTGGGTCCAGCGCACTTGGAGCCTTTTGAGCCCATTTATGAAGAAATGCCCGGCTGGATGGAAGATGTGACTTCAGTGCGTCACTGGGAGGATCTACCCTCCGCTGCGCGTGACTACGTGCGCCGCATTGAAGATTTGTGCGGAGTGCCCGTGCGCCGCGTCTCGGTTGGCCCAGAGCGTAGCCAGGTGGTCCAAGTGTCTTCATGAAGCGACGGGGCGGCGCTTTTCTGGTTGTGATTATTGCCATCTCGGGGTTTGGATGTACGCCTCCTACAACTTCGGTTGCAGAAACTCCTACCCCCCTACCCCCACCAGCCACCTCTACCCCCTCACCAGTGTGGTTTCCTCCTACCGCCACCCCCACACTACTACCCACTCGCGTCATCACGCCCAGCCCAACCCCCGCCCTGGGGCTGGGCGACGAGGTGCTGCGCGATGATTTTGATTCGCCAGGAGCATGGCAAACTTACCGCAATACTACCGGCAGCGCGGCTTATGAGCAGAGCCAGCTGACCCTTGCAGTTATTGCTTCCAAAGGATATTTAACCAGCCTGCGCAGCACCCCCGAAATAGAGAACGTCTATCTTGAAATCGCCTTGCAGCCCAATCTATGCCAGGGACAGGATGCCTTTGGGCTCCTCCTGCGCGCGCTCAACGAGCAAAATGCTTACCGCTGGGTCATTACCTGCCAGGCACAAATGCGCCTGGAGCGTCTCCAGGGCGGTCGCAGCCTGCCCTTAAGCGAGTGGATTACCCTAGGTGAGATTCAAGTCAACCCCCTGGTAGAAACACGCCTGGGAGTCTGGATGTACCAGGATCGCTTGCGCCTGTTTGTCAATGGCTTTGAAGAACTCAGCCTGCGCGACCCGGTTTTCACCAGAGGACAGATCGGTGTTTTTGCACGTGCTGCGGGCGACTCCGCGCTCTCGGTCAGTTTTCGTCGTTTGCGCATCTATGCGATTGACCCGACCCTCTTACCCAGTCCCACACTTAGCCCTTCCCCCATGCTCACACCGAAACGCTGATGCCTAACGTCGCCGCAAGGGGCGCGTGACAGCCGCTAACCAGGCATAAGCCTCGTAATAGGCCTTGCGGGGATGAAAAAGAGCAAAAGCCAACCACCCCAGCACCCGTGAGCGCAGGGTAATCAAGGGAAAAACTTCGACCTCACGCCAAAATTTTCCCCAAGTGAGTGGCGCACGCCGCAGACCTTCATTATCTAGCACATGTGTGGCATCCAAGAGGGTAAAAATCGTGCGCCGTCCACCTCCCAAACGGACATTTTCCTCCGTCTCCGGAAGGCGATAATGGGGCTGTCCCCCCGGGAGATGCCGATAATCGTGATTCTGGTGCACAATGTAGATGAAGGATGAGGCATCTACTACTGGCCAACCCTGCCGGCGAGCGAAGTAAATCATCCAGTTATCCCAGCCGGCGCGGCCAACTGCCATCGAGGGTAGATTTTGAAAACATTCACGCGGAAAGATAAAATAATCGCTCCCGGCTGGCGGGTGACGCCGTCCGTGCATTTGCACCCGCTGACGCAGCTCTTCCTCCCACCCCCGCCCAATGACAAAATCCTCCTGGACATCCAGATCCCAACGCTGCCCCACAATCAAAAACTGCGGCATAACACGATGCACGGCTTGCGCCCCTTGTAAAAAACTGGAAGTGAGCAGAATATCCGCATTAACATACGCCAGCACGGGCGACTTGCTATGAAGGCGCGCCTGCTCAAAAATGGCCGGAATTAACGGCGTCCCATAGGCGTTACGTGCCACCTCTGGGACATGCTTTACCCCAAACTCACGCGCCACCTCTGCTACCCCGGCCTCATCCCCAACCAGAATCACCTCCACTGCCTCTCCCAGTGCTACCCAGGAACGAATCGCATTGCGCTGAATCCGAGCAATGTGCGGATCGGTGAATGGTTTGGGAGTGGTGAAAAGGGCGAGCCAGGTCATGGTGTATTTTCCCCGTGAGGTGCAGCCCCGGGATTAAAGCGAGCGTCGACATCTTTGTAGGTATGATGATTGATCTGCGCATTCAACGCCGCCAGTTCGGGGTGAGCCTGCCAAATAGCCAGAGCCTCTCGCCAGGTAAAATCATCTCGCCCACCTAGTAACGCCACCAATTGGCGCACCGCTTCCAAGTCCTGAGGGGTATCCACCGTCCAGCGCACCTGCCCATAATCAGCTTCAGCATCCAGAATCACCGTGTGGAAACGTCCAGGGATCTCGTAGAGATACGGCATGACATGCTCACGGTGATGCGGTGCTCGGGCTTCGCGCCAGGCCTGTTCCAAAGCTGCGAAGGTACAAACCTCCACATCCAGGCCAATGGGATAGGTACGCCGCCACGGTGGGGGCAGGCGATTAGCCGCAAAGTCCGCTTTTTCGCGGAGCAGGGCCCCTATCGTCGCATCAATCAATTGTGGATCCACTAACGGGCAATCTGCCGTCACCCGCACGATAATATCTGCCTTGAAATGACGTGCTGCTTGGTAAAAGCGATCTAGCACATCATAGGGATGACCACGCCACCAGGGATAGCCCCGTTCCTGGCAAAAGGCGACAATTGGCTGATCTGCGGGGTCCAACGTTGTGGCCACGACGACCTGATTGACCCAATGCGCCCTTCGGGTACGCTCTACCACCCAAGCCAAAACCGGCCGTCCGGCTAGATCCAGCATCACCTTACCCGGTAAGCGGCTAGAACCCATGCGCGCCTGAAGGATAGCCACAATGTTGAGCGCCATCCCAACCGACATCTTCACCTCGCAGCAATCTGCCAGGCCAGCTCATAAGCCTGGAGCAATCTGGCAAAGTTTTTACTCCAATCTGCCCGTTCTTCAGCCAGTAAGCGCGCCTGGCGGCGGATTTCCGCCAGGGCCTCCCGCTGGGCATAGGCCTGGCGAATGGCTTCCGCCAGCGCGTGCGCATCACCATCTGGGAAAAGCCACCCATGCACGCCCGGCACTACCCACTCACGGTTGCCAGGAATATCCGAGACCAGCGCAGGCAAGCCGCACGCTAGGGCTTCCAACAACGAGACCGAAGAGCCATCGCTATGTGAAGCGCTGATGTATACATCCGCAGCCCGGTAAAAGAATGGCAAACGCTCATACCCCACCTGCCCACCCAGGTAAACCCGATCTAAAAGATCGTTCTCATAAAGCAATCTTTGGATCAGCGGCGCTTGGGAGCCTCCACCCAAGAGAAAAAGGCGTAAGTCGGGCAGGTCTTGCGCAACTTCCGCAAAGGCCCGCACCACCACATCCACGCCGTAAATGGGTTCCCAAGAACGCAACGAAAGCAACGTAAACGCATCTTGCCAGCCACGACGAACACGCAGCCCGCCATCCTCCCCCGGACTAAAATGTGTGAGATCCACCCCCCAAGGGAAGAGAACAATGCGTTCAGCGGGCACGCCAAAAGCCTGTGCCGTCTCCTGGACTGCTCGACAATCTCCCACCAGAACGGTCGCGCGACGCAACGCAGCAGTCGTAATCCAGCGCCACCAACGGTTGCGATGGGCATCCTGGAGTAAATCAGACCCCCACGACATCACCACTAGGGGTTGGAAACCGCTCAGTGCTGCCAAGAAAGCCGCGGATTGAACAGGGCCAGCATGGATCAAATCGGGTTTAACCTCGTTTAAAACACGCCGCAAATCACGCCAAAGGCGGGGCAGGGCTGTCCAGGTAAAAGGCTGCAACCCACCTGCCCAGGGCACGTAAGTCACCCTTTCGGGTAGCGGACGTTCCTCCAACTGGCGCGGCCCCCGTTCCAGGCGCAAATAGTAGATCTGGTGGGGAGTGGAAGCCAGCGCTGAGAGGAAGCGGTGATCGTGCGGGGTATAATCGCGGCTGAAATAGAGAACGCGAGCCACCTAACTTCCCAGATCGATCCAACGCAATTCTTTACCGTAAGGGATATCCACCAGCGCACGCGTCCCGATCACGCGATCAATCTCCGGGGGCAGGATGGCGCCTGGAGTAGCCGGTCGCAAAACATCAATCATCTCTCGGGTGAGGACCTCGCCGGCTTTAATATCACGGGCAGCACGCAGACAACGGCGTTGTAGGATAACCGTCTCGCGTTCGTTCTCAGTGACCACCTTATCTGCCGATCCCAGCGCCCATTCCAGTTCACGCGTGCGCTCAACCATCTCGCGCCAAGCTGCGGGGGTCAACGAGAAGGGATGGTCCGGACCCTCGCGGGTATTATCATCGGTGAAATGCTTCTCGACCACCCGTGCTCCCAGCGCCACCGCGCCCAATACGGCCGCATGGCCGGGGGTGTGGTCCGACAACCCTAAAACCACCTCTGGGAACATCACCCGGTAAGTCTTCAGAACATTCAGATTGACATATTTGAAGTTCTCACGACTGCCCGTGTAGTTGGTATTGCACTGCATCAACACCAGTTGCGAGTTGTATTTCAGAATGGTGTGCACAGCCCGCTGAACCTCTCCAATGTTGGCCGCGCCCGTTGCCAACATGACCGGCTTCCCCTTTTTGGCGATCCGCTCGAGCGCTTCCAGCCAGTCAATCTCACCAGAACCGATTTTGTAGGCCGGCATAAAAGGTTCCAGGAAATCAATCGACTCAAAATCATAAGGGGCAGAGAAATAATCAATTCCCACCTCATCGCAAACTGCTTTTAGTTCATAGGTCCACTCCAGCGGGATCGAAGCGTCCTGATAAACCTCAAAGACAGATTTTTTCCATTTCGCCTGGTGGGATCGCTGTGAACCCAGCGCGCGGAAGCCATAATCCGAGACAATCTTGGGGGCATGAAAGTTTTGAAACTTGGCAGCGTCCGCACCGGCTTCTTTTGCCAAGCGAATCAGGTCCTTAGCCCGCTCAAGGCTTCCATCGTGGTTGGCAGCAATATCCGCTACAAAGTAAGTGGGATGATTATCCCCAATCCAACGCTGACCGATCTGAATATCCATAGTAGCACTCCTTTCGTAAGGGTTCAAGCCTGCAGATGTTCCGCATCAAGCGCCATGCCCCGCAAATAGGTGGCGCGGCCCTCGCGATAATGCTGATAAAACCGTTCTAAGCCCTCACGTTGCCCCGGTACTTCGCCCAGCACCGCCTGCAACTTAGCCGTAGAGAGGGTCAGATTCGGAGCGCGGGGTGCGCGCAATTGACTCTTGTTGACTGAAACGGGGGTAATCAGGCTGGCATCTAACCCAAAACGCTCAGCCAGAGCACATCCAAAAGCATATTTGCTGAGGCACTCGCGACTGACCACGTGGTACAATCCCTGACAATCGCGCTCCACCAGAGTGACCAGAATTTCACTTAACTGTGTTACTTCCAGGGGGCAGAAAATCACATCCACAAACCCGTTGACACGACGCCCTTGGCTCAAATTATAAAAGAAAAATTCGGCTAGGCTGCGGCGCCCCTGCAGGCTCCAGCCGTAGAAATTGACCCGTGCCACCAGGGCTTGGGGATGACTCTCTAACACATACCGCTCAGCGGCCAGTTTGCTCTGTGCATAAATACTCAATGGATTAGGCACATCCTCTTCGGTATAATTGCCCCGCTGCCCGTCAAAAACCGCATCGGTTGAGATGTGCACCAACCGTATCCCCTTTTGAGCACAAACGCGCGCCAGTTCGGCTGGCACTTCAGCATTCAATCGCCAAGCCAGTTCGGGATGCTGCTCACATACATCCAGGTTGGCCAACGCAGCGGCGTGTAAGACAACTTCAGGCCTGGCTGTTTCAACCAGATGGTTGACCATCTCCGGGTAAGTCAGGTCAGCCGAGATCATCTCAAATGGTGGATGACGCAAAGAATGGTGATTAACCACGCCTGTGATTTGAAAACGCGAAGCAAAGTGCAGGGCAAAATTTAACCCCAGCAATCCACTAGCCCCGGTGACCAACCAGCGTTTCATGACAACTTACCTTGCAAGTACTCAGCCTCAATAGGGGCAATCATCTGCCGCAACTCGTCAATCGTAAGCCAGGCTTCATTGGTGTTGCTGGCGTAACGAAAACCATCCGGCAGGGGCTTACCGCGTCCCTCCCATTCACGACCGAACCAGAAAGCCTCTACCGGCTGTACCACGTACATATGCTCAAGTTCAACTGTCGAACGGGCCTCATCCTCTGAGATCAGTACCTCATGTAATTTCTCACCCGGGCGAATTCCGATGATTTCCAAACGTGCTTCGGGAGCAATGGCCCGCGCCAGATCCATCACCCGCATACTCGGGATCTTGGGCACAAAGACCTCCCCGCCCATCATTTGTTCCAGGCAGTGAATGACGAAGCGAACCCCTTGATCCAGCGAAATCCAAAAGCGCGTCATGCGCTCATCAGTGATGGTGAGCACACCGCTCTCGCGCTGGCGCAAGAACACCGGCACTACACTGCCACGACTTCCCACCACGTTCCCATAGCGCACGCAACTGAAGCGGGTTGACTTCCCACCGGCATAAGCATTGCTTTGGACAAAAAGTTTCTCTGCGGCCAGTTTGGTAGCCCCATACAGATTGATCGGGTTGACAGCCTTATCTGTGCTTAGGGCAACCACACGTTCTACCCCGGCATCCAGCGCTGCCTCGATGACGTTACTACTCCCCAGGATATTGGTTTTAATGGCCTCCATGGGATTGTACTCGCATGCTGGCACCTGCTTAAGCGCCGCTGCATGTACCACAATATCCACACCATCAAAAGCACGACGCAGGCGCTGTAAATCGCGCACGTCACCAATAAAGTAGCGCAGCGAGGGATGATCGAACCCACTCACACGCATCTCATGTTGCTTGAGTTCATCCCGGCTGAAAACAATGAGCTTGGCGGGATGGTACTCTTCCAGCATTACCTGAACAAATTTACGTCCAAAGGATCCCGTTCCTCCGGTAACTAACACCACTTTATCCGACCAGTTCATGCAGACTCCTTATTCGATTTACGTAAGATAATGAGGGGGTACTGCCCTTTTTCACCGAAGTAGTGCGGAAAGCGTTCTTCGAGTGCATATAACAACCGCAACCAGAAACGCCCCAGCAGGCGCTCATGAATAACCGCGCGGAGAAACCGCACGCTCACACTGCGCCAGACGCGAATTTCCAGGGGCATCTGTATGCCGATATGTGCCTTTAGCCATTCGGGGGTCATTTTTTCCACATAGGTACCTGCGGGTGTTGCCCCCTCCTGCGCGGATGAGGGTTGAGCAACGGGTGAAGGTGAAGAACGCTGCAAACGAGTTTTCAAGCGCTCCGCCAAACGCATTACCCACTCAAAACGGCGCATTAGAGGGGAGTCCGTCCACCCATTGACAACCACACCACTAGCGCCAGGCTTCAGCACGCGGTAGAGTTCGCGGTAAGCCTTCACCTGCTCCTCTAGGGGAAGGTGATGAAAGGTATGCAGAGAAACAGCCCCTTCAAATGCCTCGGCGCGGAAAGGCAGGTTGGCCACATCCGCCACCACGTACAACCCGTGCTCACCCAAACGTGTCCGCGCCTCTTTGAGGGCAACCAGTGAGATATCTGCACACACCCGATAGGTATAGCCCTGAGAATAAGTTAGATACTCTGGATACTGTACTGGACCCGAACCCGCATCCAGCAGAAAGCGCCCTCGCGGCGCTAGATGACGCCCCACTCGCAGGTGACAGCGTCGCCGATACTCAGCTGAAACCGGACGCAGGTCCTCATAACGCATGTTTTGATAGACCCCCTCGGCTACCTGCTGCCAACCTACCTGATCATAGAATTGTTGTACCTGCTGCTTAATCGAGCCAGGCACGTTCATGCATTGGCACCCTCACGCGCGTTGTAAGCCACCATCTGGGGCGAGACAGTCCACTCAATGGGTTCACCAACTAAATAGCGGAAAGTTGGGGCGTAGAGATCGTGTTCCTCGCCCTCTAACACACTTGCTAAGGGGCGTGCCTGGTAGTCTTCCCACATACGCACCAGATGCCAGGGAAAGGGCTGCGGATATTCAAAGAAGAACCGGTAAGCATACTGCCAGGCTCGCTGAATCTGCTCGCGATTCAAGCGGTAAGCAACTGGGTTTTCCAAAATCTGCCCCAGCAACTTGAAATAACTCACCCAAGAATCGGGATCATAGGTAAAGCCACGTTGCCGATAGTGCGTCTGGCCAGCCACAATGACCGGTAACCCATGCATGGCCATCTCCAGCCCCACCGTGGTGGTATAAACCAAGCCCAGATCCGCCACTTCTACCAGGTCGTAAGTGTTGACGGGGTCCTTAGGACGAATGAGCCGAATGTGCTCGGGAAGGCGAGGTAAAAGATGGTGAATGATATCGGCCATGGACTGTCCCCGCGTCAGCACTTCGCCAGGATGCACTCGAATGACCAACTGGACATCCGGACGGCCGATAAAGTATTGCACCGTGCGGCTAATCCATTCTGTCATCGTTTTGCTGAAGACCTGACGCCCTAACGTCAGGCTATCCCCCAGAACGTTCGTGGCTAGTAAGACCACTGGACGCTCATCCAACCCAAGCGCCGCCCGCGCCTGCATCCCTCCTTGAGCCGGCACCCCTTGCCACAAGCGCGCGAAGTTCTCCCAACGGGTGGCGCGACGTCGTGCCATTAAGAGCGCGCGCATGCGCTCTAATTCATCATCCGTCAAGGGAACATCCTTGCGAGCACGCCACAACGCGTCCGTTTCCTGGCGCATCACTTCGGCGTTCTGTGCCAGCCAGATGCGCTGACGCTGGTCACCGAATTCGTAGGTCACAGTAGGGATCTTCAAAAAGCGCGCAACCCGGTAAACAACACCCAGTTCCTGGATCGTACCATTCGGAATGATGGCTACATCTGGGCGATGCTGCTTCAACCAGGCGAGGGCTGCTTGGGCGGCGTCCTTATTGCGTAAGTGGCGCAAGCGGTAAAGGTCGCTCTCCAGATCCACCTCCTCGACCTGCAGGGTGTACTGAGTATCGAAAAGCGCGACCTGGCGCACGGCTTCCTCAAGTTCGTGGGGGAGGTGCGTATAAGGCGCGCGCAGCGACACAAAGGAGATCACATTAATCAATCCCTCTGCATCCGAAAGAACTTTGCGGGCATAAGCATTCTGGCGGCGCAAGTCGAAGCGGTTAATCGGTGTGTACCAGTCCCCATAGGGCAAGAACGCCAAAGTAACCCGATGCCCCTGTGCGGCCAACGAAACGGCCAAGAGCGCCGCGTGCTCAATCCAATAATGCAGGGTGGCGAAGATGAAGACCTCACGCCCGCGGGACGCCTTTTCGCGTAGCGCCTGGGCCTGTGCCACCATTTGGGGCAAGGCATTCTGCAAGTTGCGCAGCACGAAACGACTCTGGATCGGTTTATTGCCCCCTTGACGCACCATCCAGTACAACTCTGCCGCAAAAGGCAGACTCCCTAACACCTCTTTTAAGAGTTCTTTGCCATTGGTTTTCATCTCAAGCAACCTCAACTTGCCATTCCAAACGGGGACGCACGGCACCTAAGCGCGGCTCGGGCCACTGCGTGCCCGGCGCACCAGTAGCGTCCACCGTAAAGGTCAATGCCTGCTCATCCTGGAAATAACGCCGTACCCGATAGGCGCTGGCGTTCACTCCCACCACAAAGCGCCCCTCATTCAAAAGGTTTGCCGGCAGCAAACACCGGCTGATGTAGCGCCCGGCTGGGCGTACCGCAAACTGTTCAAAGTGCTCCGGATCGTCGGTATCGAACGAGGTGAAAACATACTCGCCGCGCGTGCTCATCAAATAAAGGCCCACTCGCAAGCCGGGGATAGGTGCACTTAACTCGTATTCAATTTCAATAGTGCTGGGCTCCACCGAACGAATAGTATCCACAACCTGCCCTTGCGCATTGCGGATGCGCAGAGCAATCGGGCGGAAGGGAGCCGCCGCGGCAGGAACCTCGTCTGGATGCCAGATGCGCTCTCCAGTTTGTGAAAATCCCTGGGAAAGATAGAAATCTACCGCCTCTGGGGTCGGGGCACGCATGACCAGGCGCCCCTTATCCAGCACCAAGGTCTCTTCAGTCAAACGTAGAATAGCAGACATATTATGACTAACAAATAGCACAGTACGTCCTTCACGCGCCACCTCTCCCATCTTGCCCAGGCATTTACGCTGAAACTCGGCATCCCCTACTGCCAGCACTTCATCCACCACCAGAATCTCAGGCTCAAGGTGCGCCGCCACGGCAAACGCTAGGCGTAAGTACATCCCACTGGAATAACGTTTTACTGGCGTGTCAATGAAGGGCTCCACCTCGGCAAAAGCCACAATCTCATCGAATTTACGATCAATTTCCGTCCGTTTCATTCCCAAGATGGCCCCATTGAGGTAGATATTCTCGCGCCCAGTCAACTCGGGGTGGAAACCCGTACCCACCTCCAGCAACGAACCCACACGACCGTGGATTTCAGCCTCCCCTTCAGTGGGTTCGGTAACCCGGGACAATATTTTGAGTAAGGTGCTCTTTCCCGCCCCATTACGCCCAATCACTCCTAGCACCTTCCCATGCTCTACCTCAAAGGAAACATGTCGCAACGCCCAGATAGTTTCAGTCGGATGATGGTTGCGGCGGAAGAGGGACTGTACCCGATCTACCATGGCCTCTCGTAGCGTGGGATAGCGGGTCACAATCGTCCCAATACGATATTGCTTACCCAGATCTCGGACTTGAATAGCATAACGACTCATACAGATTTTTCCGCCAACAAATTAGACACGATCTGCAAACAGGCGTTCCATGCGCCGAAAATAGAACAGTCCACTGATCAGGATGATCAGCGCCATACCGCTGGAGATGGCAATAATCAACCCCAATTGCTCGGTTTGGCTACCCAAGAGCGCCCAACGAAAACCCTGTACTACACCCGTCATGGGATTGAGCGCATAAACCAACCGCCATTGTTCAGGAACCGTGTTGATAGAGTAAATGATCGGTGAGACGAACATCCACAACTGGGTCAAGAAAGGCAAAGCATACCCCACATCCCGATAGAGGACATTCAAAGCTGAGAGCCACAACCCCACCCCCAGCGCCGTTATCAGCGCAAGCAATAGAAGCACAGGTAAAATCAGGAGCCCCCAGGTGGGGTAAATACCATAGTAAGCCATCATCCCCAGCAGAAAGAGGAAGGCAATTCCAAAGTCCACCACACCACTGAGCACCGACGCCAGAGGGAGAATCAACCGTGGAAAGTAAATTTTAGTAAGCATGTGGCTATTGCCCACCAGTGAGCGGCTGGCGTCATTGAGCGCCTTCGCAAACAGCCCCCAAGGAAGCAAAGCCGTATAGGAAAAAACGGGATAAGGCAAACCCTCAGAAGAGACTTTGGCAAAATTACCAAAGAAAATGGTAAAGACCACCATGGTCAGAAAGGGTTGCAAGACAGCCCATGCAGCACCCAGGAGGGTCTGCTTGTAGCGAACTTTCAGGTCGCGCCAGGTGAGAAAGTAGACTAATTCGCGATAAAGCCACACATCGCGCAGGTCAAGCGCTGCCCAACCCCGCGAGGGTCGAATGATAGTGACCGCAGTTTGTTCACGTAATGCCATAGACTCACCCTGTTTCAGGCAGATGCCACCCCTCGCGCTGCCTGCCGGTTTTCGCGATACCAAGCAATCGTTCGACGCAACCCCTCTTCGAAAGGCGTTTGGGCTTTAAAACCGAAGTAGCGCTCGGCCCGTGTCGTATCTAGGGCACGCCGCGGCTGGCCATTAGGTCGAGTAGTATCCCACACTAAACGCCCTTCAAAACCTGTTAGCCGACGAATCATCTCGGCCAGATCGCGGATACGGATCTCCATGCCGGAGCCCAAGTTAACAGGTTCAGAACCATTGTATTTTTCCGTGGCCAGGACAATGCCTTCCGCTGCGTCTTCCACGTACAGGAACTCACGCGTGGGCGAACCATCTCCCCATACCACCACTTCCGGCAGGCCTTGCTCCTGAGCCTCGATACACTTACGGATCAAAGCCGGGATAACATGCGAGGTTTCCAAATCGAAGTTATCTCGTGGCCCGTAGAGGTTGACCGGCAAGAGATAAATGGCATTGAAACCGTACTGCTGCCGGTAGGCTTGGGCCTGCACCAACAACATCTTCTTGGCCAGACCATAAGGGGCATTCGTCTCTTCAGGATAACCGTTCCACAGATCGTCCTCTTTAAACGGCACCGGCGTGTATTTGGGGTAGGCACAAACCGTGCCAATGGCCACAAATTTTTCCACCCCGTGCTGCCAGGCTTGATGCATGAGTTGCACGCCCATCATCAGGTTGTCGTAGAAAAATTCCGCTGGATGCATCCGGTTGGCACCAATGCCTCCCACATGCGCCGCCAGGTGGATAATAATATCCGGATGGGCATCCTCCAGCATTCGGCGGATGGCCTGAGGGTCAACCAAATCATAATCGCGTTTACGGGGAACAAAAATTTCGGTGGCACCACGTTGGCGCAATTTCTCAACCACAAATGAGCCCAGAAAGCCCCCTCCCCCTGTGACGCAAAAACGTTTCTTCCAAAACGAATCAGTATTCATCAGCGGCCTCGTTCGGGATTTCGAGTTGAATGGTGAGATTCTGTACACGAATCACTGGCGCGTGACCGTTATCCACCAGTGTTAGCCCTTGCTCCAGACAGGTCAGGCGGCAAACTTCTGCCACCTCACCTTCGCCTTCCAGACGCACCGCGTGATAGCCTTCTTGTCGCACCTTTCCGATAATCTCCTGTGCCTGAGCCCGTACCTTTCGATAGAGATGAAATGAATCGCGGATGTAATCCAAGGTCAGGCGAGTACGCAGGGCCATCCCTTCAGGGGTGATCAGATAACGTAATTTGCGGCGTTCTACACGCCGCACTTTAATATAGCCCTTAGCAATTAGGCGCTTGAGATGCCAATTAACCGTCCCTACGGCCACGCCTAGTCGCGTTGCCAGTGAAGCCTGTGTAGCATCCGGATCTTGCTCAATTTGCTCCAGGATGATCAGATCACGCGCAGACTCAGAAGAAAGCGGCATAAACACCTGCTAATATTCAGTGATTGAATTATAAAACACCCCCCCCGATCGGTCAAGGTCGGCCTTCCGCGCCCAAGCGTTCACAAATCACTCTTGCGTATATGGCGACATATTTTATAATATTTGTCATGAAGAATTTCCAGAAGCAGATGAAAAATATATATTTGTGTAAGCCGCGGAGGTAGCAACCGCTGGCATAAAGTTCGGATTTTCACGTGTCGTCCTGCAAGCGGTTGCTAACCACCTAATAAAAGCAACCGCTTGCTTGATTTTCTTGCTGGAGGTGTTTCACCATGTCCACCCTGAAACCTATTGACCACACTGCTTTACGTACCAACCAGGCCATCATCATTTTGCTATTGGTTCTGGGTTTTGTGCTTAACCAGCCTCTCCTGGTCGGAGTTGTGGCTATTTTCATGCTTGGGGGTACCTTAGTTGGGCGTCCTGGTTTTGGCTGGTTGTACCATGGGGTTCTCAAGCCCCTGGGCTGGCTTAAGCCCGAAATCTTGCAAGACAACCCCGCACCGCACCGGTTTGCCCAGGGATTTGGCGGCGCTGTGGTCGCCGCTGCTACCCTGGCCCTCCTGTTCGGCGCCCCTACGCTGGGGTGGGTTTTGGCCTGGCTGGTGGTCGGTTTGGCTGCGCTCAACCTATTCCTTGGCTTCTGCGCGGGCTGTGCCCTCTACTATCTCCTCAATCGGCTAGGCGTACCTGGCTTCCATCAGGCCCCGCCTCCGGGCACGCGCCCCGGCTTTCGTCCCCCACGACAGGCCTTATGACCCCCGAGACCGAGATTCTGACCCGTTTGCTTTGGGCGTTGCTCATCCTGGGAGCAGGAGGAATGGCATTTGCCCTGATCAACCGCTGGTTATTGTGGCGCGCCGGGCGTAGCCAAACCTCACCTCCGGGTTTCCGTCCTGGGCGACCTGCCATCCTTTATTTCACCACACCGGAGTGTGTACCTTGCAAGACATTGCAACGCCCGGCACTACAACGCGTGCGCGAACGCTTGGGAGAGGCTCTCCAAATCATCGAGATTAACGCCTACGAATATCCTCAATTGGCAAATCAGTGGGGCGTTTTTAGCATTCCCACCACTTTTATTCTAGACGCCAAGGGGCATCCACACTTTGTCAACCGCGGAGTAGCGCGCGCCGAGCAACTCCTAGCGCAAATTGCCCAAGTGCATCAGGGTCGGGCGGAAGGATTGCCAGGAGAAACGGCCTGAGCCGGCATTACTGGCCACTCAAACTCAGCGGTTCGATTGATAGTAATCACTTGTGGTCTTTCCCCTAAAACAATTGTGGAAAGGGATGCTGGCGCAATGACCAATCGGTGCAGATCGTTGAGGGACATATTGAGATAATGGAGCAGAGCCAGGCGAATCACATCGGCGTGGGTGACACAAGCCACCGCTCCCTCCATCGCCAGACTCTCTAGTTCATTCACCACACGTTGTTGTGCCTCCACCAACGATTCCCCACCCGGAAAATGCACCTGCGCGGGTTCCGCTTGCAGGAGTTTCCACAACCGGGTGCGTTGCAACTGCTTATAGGAACGCCCCTGCCAGCGTCCAAAATCCACTTCGTTTAATCCTGGACGCACTTCAATCTGCAAGCCCAAAGCACGGGCCAAAGGCTCAGCGGTTTCCAAAGCACGTTCTAAAGGACTGCTATAAAGCGCTTGCACCGGGGCTCCTAGCAGCATTCGAGCCACAGCCAGCGCCTGCTGCTGCCCGCGGCGATTTAAGTGCACACCCGGCAACCGACCTGCAAGGCGACGGTGCATCACATCATTTTCGGCGTGACGAATCAATAGCAGAATCCTGGGCATCCGTGTCCGTGGGAGCTGAATGGGATTGAACGGCCGCAACCTGGGCCGCCCGCCATTGCGCCAGGCGGGTGGCTATTTCCGCTTCGTACCCTTGATCAGAAGGACGGTAAAAAATTCGACCTAACAAGTGATCAGGCAGATACTGTTGAGGGACAAAATGTCCGGGGAAACCATGGGGATACTGGTACCCCTGCCCATGTCCAAACCCTTTGGCATCGCGACTGCTATCCATTAGATGGCGTGGCACGGCTCCGGGGCCCTCTTCTTCAATGAGACGCTGTACTTCGAAAAAGGTAGTTGCGGTGTTAGATTTCGGCGCAGTCGCCAGGTAAAGCGTGGCTTCAACAATTGGGTAAATGCCCTCCGGCATTCCAATATATTCAAAGGCATAGGCGGCTGCCACGGCTACCAGCAAGCCCCGTGGATCGGCCAGGCCAATATCTTCACCAGCCAGGATGATTAAACGCCGCAGGATAAAACGTGGATCCTCACCGGCAACAATCATGGTTGCCAACCAGTAGAGCGCCGCATCTGGATCAGAGCCGCGTACCGATTTAATAAAGGCGGAAATAGTATCGTAGTGGGCATCCCCTTCACGCCCGTAATGAACGGCACGCTGTTGAATAGCCTCCTCGGCGATCTCACGAGTAATGTGAATCACTCCCTCTGCATCGGCGGGGGTTGTTTCAACGGCTAATTCCAACGCGTTGAGCAGGTTACGCGCATCACCCCCTGCTGTGCGCAACCACAATGCGCGCGCTTCCGGCTCGATCACAATAGCGCGTTTCCCATATCCGCGCTCCGGATCGCTCAACGCACGTTCCAGTACTTCATTTAGGTCAGCCTCGCTCAACGGACGCAGTTCAAAAATGCGCGAGCGCGAAACCAGTGCCGGAATCACATCAAAATAAGGATTCTGAGTGGTTGCACCAATCAAGGTAATCAAACCACTTTCCACATGAGGAAGTAAGGCGTCCTGCTGGGCCTTGTTCCAGCGATGCACCTCGTCAACAAAAAGGATGGTGCGTTGACGATAGAGTTTGCGCCGTTCAGTGGCCTCTTCGATGATCCGCCGCAGATCTGCCACTCCCGCTAGCACGGCCGAGATGCGCTCAAAATGGGCTTTAGTATGTCGGGCGATGACTTGGGCCAGAGTGGTCTTACCGCTTCCTGGCGGTCCATACAGAATAATAGAGGTCATCAGGTGGTCTGCTTCAATGGCGCGGCGTAACAGACGGCCTGGCCCGATGATGTGATCTTGTCCTACAATTTCATCTAGAGTGCGCGGGCGCATGCGCATTGCCAAAGGCGCTTCCGTGGTCATTTCCTGCTCCATCGCATGTTCGAACAGGTCCATATTTACATTTTAACATACCCTCGCCAGAGAGCCTCTGAAGGATATTGGGATAGAATAAGAACGTTATTTTATTTATGGAATAAGAGCTTGACAAGCAGCCGTTTAAGCGGGCGTGGCAAGTTCGAAACTCCGATTCAAATTTAGACAAAGGGGGTATAATCACACCCTTGCGGCTACACACCAGACCCGGCAGTGACGACGAGTTACTGGATGGAAAACCTCTCCCTTTTTACAGCCTCATTACACAGCACAAATCTGCTGGTGAGTTTCCTATTTCTAGAAGAAAGTGTAACAGCGTTCTCTCTGAAGCATTTGCATGGTTACCCAGGATTTGGGCTGCTCCTCCCCAATTGGGAAACCCTAAAACCTTACATCTACATGGCCAGTTTGCTGGCCGCACTTTTAGTGATCAGTCTCATCACCCTACTTGGTCTGCAGCATCGCCTGCGTCAGCGTACCACTGCGCTACGCATGAGTGAGGCCCGCTACCGCACCTTGGTAGAAAACGCCACGGAGGGCATTCTGGTTATTGCCGGCCAGGAGGGGCGCATTGCCTTTGCCAACCCCATGGCAGCCGAAATCCTGGGCCAACCTCTGGTCACCCTGGAAGGTATTCCTGTCGCCGCCCTGGTTCATCCCGAAGATCGTGACCAGGTCATGGCACGCTACGCCGCCCGCCTGCGTGGTGAGAACCCACCCCCACGCTATACCTTGCGGGCGATCACGGCACATGGTGCCACACGCTGGCTACTCCTACATGCCGAACGTATCACCTGGGAAGCGCAGCCGGCGATTCTGGTGATGTTTTCCGACATCACCGAACGTCAAGAAGCCGAGCTATATGTCAACGAGAAACTGCGCCAAATGGCCGCCTTACGCGCCATTGATGTGGCCATCATTGGTAATCCGGAAACGACCACCCTCCTGAATATCATTGTGGAACAGGC
>NZ_CALIMF010000006.1 GCF_938028735.1 uncultured Thermanaerothrix sp. | reverse complement strand
CGTTAACGTGGCACTATTGGCTCCTATAGGCATCCAAATTGTCCACCTACTGATCACCGATCTAATATGGATTGCTCTAGTGTTATATTCGATGCAGGTTTTGATTCGCCCTCTGTCGTTGGAGCGCGCGGCGAACCAGATAATCTAAAATGGGATTGACCCCTGCCCCTAAAAGCCGCGCAAGTAGGTAAATGACTTTAGTCTCAAAACCGGGCAGAATCAAGTAAGCGTTTCGCCGAATCCCCCGTAAAATCTCCCGTGCCACAACATCTGGAGAAAGTACACCAGCGTTGCCAGCCAGCGCGCGGGTTACCTCTGGTTTGAATTGATTCTCATAGGCTAACTGGGGAGTATCCGTATCGGGAGGAAAAACCAAAGAGACTTGAATTCCATAGGGTTTCAATTCCATTCGTAGGGCATCGCTAAATCCGCGCACGGCAAATTTAGCTGCCCCGTAGGCCGTGTAGCCATAGATGTTTAGAAAACCAGCCACTGAAGAGATATTGACAATATGACCGCTGCCACGTTTCAGCATGGCCGGCACCACAGCCTTCGTCACGTACACCGTGCCTAGGTAGTTGACGGCTATCATTTGGTCGAAAATCTCGAGCGGTAATTCTTCAAAGCGACCGGGATGAGCCATGCCCGCCGAATTGATTAGCAAATCTGGGACCCCTTGACGTTCCATGAGCGTTGTTAGCAAAGCCGTAACCTGAGGAGCGTTAGCAACATCAGCGCTCCAAATGGTGAGCTCCGCTTCGGGATAGACTTTGAGGAGCTCTTCACGGGCCTGCTCAAGTTTTTCCAGATTACGCGCGAGCAGAGCAATGCGCGCTCCCTCGGTGAGAAGCTGGCGGGCCAGCGCTAGACCAATCCCGCTGGAGCCTCCAGTGATCAGGGCTAAGCAATTCTTAAATGTGTTCATCGTCAGTTAGCGCTGACCACATGAAGCGCATGAACTACTTCCGCAGGAGGCACAACCCGCTTGAGGGGTGACAGAGCGGCCCTCACTGGTGGCAAAGAACACCGAGACAGTACGATAGGTGTTGGAACTCAGGCAGACTTTGCATAAAATGGGTTGATCCGCCTCACGCATTGGGCGCATGCTCTCAAAACGTGCGCCACAATCTCTGCAGATATACTCGTAAATGGGCATAGATTTAGAATTCTCCTCTTGCCGATTAGGATGATGTGGGCGTAGGGATTTTATCCGCAGCCCGATGCTTCGTCAATATTGTCCCGGGGACGGATCCCGGCTCAGGTAGCGCAGGAAATAGGCCACAATTCCGAAGGCTACCGCCACATTGAGTGAGCGTTTGTAACCACGCATGGGAATCCACACCAGGGTATCGCATAAACGTTGAAGGTCGGGATCTACCCCGGCAATTTCGTTGCCCACCGCGATGACCATGGGGCGGGCAGCAGAGAATTTTTCCAGGTCAAAGAGTGAGCGGGCGTTACTCGTAGTCTCTACACCCAATAGAAAATAACCTTCATGTTTTAGGGTCTGGGCCAATCTAACGCTATTGGGAGTATAAGTCCAGGGCAGGGTTTCTTCGGCACCAAGAGCGGTTTTCTTCACTCCCGGATGTGTGGGTAGGGGGGTGATCCCACCTAAATATAGGGGATAAATCCCGCAGGCATCGGCGGTGCGAAAAATAGAGCCAACGTTGTAAGCGCTACGTAGATTATCCAATATTGCTGCAATAGGGGGACTCTCGTGAGGTAGAGGAGGCGGTGTGGTAAATGGAGCGGTCTCTACAATAACAGGTCGAACGGGAGAGCCGCAGCGGGGACAGTGAGCATCTTCACCTCCGGGCTTCCGCTCGACAGGAAACCGAAAAGCACAAGCAGGCGAGAGGCACTCGACGTAAATGAGCATAGCTCAAGAAGAAGGTTCTATGAGCAAGCGAGTTCGAAGGATCCGCACGGCAAACGGGTCGAGCCCCAAGGCAGCTATCACCTCTTCGGGGCGACCGCTGGCACCTTCGCGTGCTGCCAAGCGCATCTGAAGCGCCAGCAGATTGCCAGGATGATCGGTTAATAGGGCTAGTGATTCAATCAAGGGGCGCAGGTCGTAAGTTTTGCCTCGGCGTTCGCGGGTAAGGGAAGGAGTATTTAGTAAACGGGCAATGCGTTCAGTTAGATCGCTGGGATCGGCAGGATCGAGTAGCCAGACTGTATAATCGGCGGCAACGACTTGCTTGGCCAGTGAAGGGGCCTCCAGAGGGATGCTCTCCACATGATTTATCTCGATCCCCGGTTGGGGGGTGATGAGCAGGCGTTTTTGAACTTCAGCAGACAAGAGTTCTGCCGCTGATTCAAGCCATACATCCACTAATTCATGGGCTCCCAAATAACCCAAAGGAAGCGGATGGGCCTGTTGGAGACGTGGCTGAGGGCTGAAGCCGTGACTATAGGCTAGGGGCAAGCCTGCCCGCCGCAAGTAACGTTCCCATACTTTTTGCAGATCCAGGCTGCTTACATAGCGCAAAGGCTGAGTCTTAGCGTAGTCAATGCGGAAGCGTTGTAGCACAGGTGCTTAATGACCTCGTATGGTTAAATCAAGTGCGAGCATGGACGGTAACCTCAGGGCATTTCCAATGTTGCCCTGGGTAGCGGCGGCGCAATTCCTTATAAGTGGGCAGGATTCCGCAGGCATAGCATTGCTGACGGCAATCGGGGCGCAGTATCCCCTGTAGGCTGTTCAGGTATTCCTGTTTAAGATAGGCTTTGCGCACTCCTGGGTTAATGTGATCCCATGGAAAGATCTCTTCAAGATCGCGCTGGCGATGGGTGTAGAAGGCGGGGTCCAGATTGGCCATCTGGAATGCTATCATCCACTTTTCATAGTCAAAATAGTCATGCCAGGCGTCAAATTTCGCGCCCAACTTCCAGGCGTAATAAATCACCTCGGCCATACGGCGGTCACCTCGCGAGAGCCAAGCCTCCAAGAGAGTCTCTTGCGGGTCGGTCCAGTTGATTTTGATCCCCGAGCCCCTGAGCGCCTCTAGAAGGGCCCGTTGTTTGATTTGAATCAGTTCTGGCGTATCGCAGGGCAACCATTGAAAAGGCGTGTGGGGTTTGGGAACAAAGGTGCTGACGCCTAGGTGCAGGGAAGCGCGATGCCCAACCATGCGGCGTCCTTCAGCAAGCACTTGCCGACTGACCTCGGCGATTGCCCTCACGTCATCAAGCGTTTCGGTGGGATGCCCGATCATAAAGTAGAGTTTGATTTTTGTCCAGCCATGTTGGTAGATGGCACGGGCGGTTTCTAGAAGTTGGTGAGTTTCAATGGGTTTGTTGATAACTGCTCGCATCCGATCCGTAGCGGCTTCAGGAGCCAACGTGAAGCTACGACTCTGCCGTTTGCCTTTCAGGCGGTCCATCAATTCTACCGAGACGGTTTCAATGCGCAGTGAGGGCAGTGAGACAACCAAATGTTGCTGGGTGGCTTCCTGACTAACGCGCTCAACCAGGTGGGTGATCTGGCTATAATCAGAGGATGAAAGTGAGAGCAAGGCCACTTCTTCATAGCCAGTGTTCTGAAGGGCCTGCCGAATCGAGTTTAAGATCTCCTCAACACTGCGCTCGCGTACCGGACGCGTGACCATGCCAGCATGGCAAAAGCGGCAGCCACGTGTGCAACCGCGCATGATCTCGATGGCAATACGGTTATGCACGACATCAATGGCGGGGACAATGGGACGCGTAGGCGGTGCAGGCAGACGCCCTACGATTCGCTTGTGGACAATCGCGGGGGCTGTTTCCGTTGTGGGCTGAATGGACTGAAGGGTGCCATCTGCATGGTAATGGGGAACGTAGAATCTGGGAATATAGACTCCAGGGATACCTAGCAATGAGAGGAGCAGATCTTCGCGGTTACCTGAACGGAATTTCCATGCTTTATAAGTATCCAGGAGCTCGTGGATAACTTCTTCACCTTCTCCGATGACAAAGGCATCTATAAAGGGAGCCATCGGTTCTGGATTGAAGGTGGCGTGTCCTCCTGCGATGATCAGCGGATGGTCTGCCCGGCGTTCGGCAGACAGGAGGGGAATACCAGCAAGGTCAAGTAAGTTGAGTACGTTGGTATATAGCGTCTCGTAGGGTAGCGTGATCCCAATAATGTCGAATTGTCCCAAGGGATGTTTGGTTTCCAACCCGTAGATGGGGATTCCCGCCGCGCGCATGAGGTCTTCCATGTCCGTCCACGGGAGGTAAGCACGCTCGGCCAGAGCGTCTGGGCGTTGATTAATGGCCTCATAAAGGATCGTCAAGGCCAGATTGGGCACCCCAATCTCATAGATATCCGGGAATACCAACGCCACCTTGATCGGGATGGATGACCAGTCCTTGACAACTTGGTTGAGTTCACCGCCTACATAGCGCCCAGGCTTCTGTACTCGCATTAGGTTGCGTTCCAGCCACGTCTCAATTTCCTGGGGGTGCGTCACTCGAATATCCATTTCTAAATACCTCTAATATGTTGTCTATAAAGGGAGGAGGGCAGAAATTTAGAAGAGTCCCTTGTACATTCCGCCGTCAACTTGCAGCATAACACCGGTCACGTAAGAAGCCGCAGGAGAGACCAAAAATGTGGCCACCCGGGCAAATTCTTCGGGTTTTCCCATTCGCCCGAGCGGGCTCTCGCGTGCTTGTTTTTGGATCTCTTCCTCGATGGTGGTGCCGTTCATCTCAGCCCGATTGCGCATCAGTTCGATCACCCGTTCGGTTTCCGTCCAACCCGGCAGAATTGAATTGAATCGGATGCCTTTGTGCCCCAGTTCAAGCGCAAGAGACTTGGTTAGCCCTATAGTAGCAGCGCGAATGCTATTAGACAGGATGAGGTTGGGAATGGGTTGCTTGACGGCATAAGAGGTCACGGTCAACACAGCCGGAGTGGGGGATTTCTCTAGGTAAGGCAAGGCAGCGCGAATGAGCCGAACCTGGCTCATTAATGAGAGTTCAATGGCGGTATACCACTTCTCATCATCCAAAATTGCGAATGGTCCTGGTGGGGGGCCACCCGCATTGGCAATGACGATATCTAGCTGGCCAAAAGCAGTCACAACATCTTCGACCAGTCGTTGGGTCGTCTCCGGGTGGGTAACGTCTCCCGGCAACGCCAGGACGGGATGCCCCGTCTCCTGCTGAATGGAAACGGCAGCTTGATGTAGTCTCTCAGGGTTGCGGCCATTAATCGCCACACGCGCCCCCTCCTGCGAGAGTGCCCTGGCGGTGGCAAAGCCCAAACCACGACTGGCTCCGGTCACTAAAGCCACTTTGTCGCGTAGTCCAAGTTCCATGAAACGACCTCCGTGGTGGAATGAACTTCAAAGACATTCGATTCGATGATCGAGAATATCCATATCTGGCCAGTTAGCGGCGGTAAAGTGGACGACTTTTTGTAAAACCGCCTGGGCATGGGCCGAGTCATTGCTGACCAAGGCACAAGTAATGATAGCTTCTTGCCAGGCATCCTGAAAGTCTACTTCTGCCGCCGAAATGTTGAATTCGCGGTGCAAACGATGCAACAGCGGTTTGAGACGACTGCGTTTTTCTTTTAGTGACAGGCAAGTGGGCAGGTGCAGATGCATGGTGAGAACCCCGATCATAGCACAATCCCTCGCCTTGATTTGTCATAACTCTAATGCATCTCTGGGCTAACGTCAATGTCTTGGTTGGTTACGTTGCAGACAAGTGTTTGTTGGGGGACTGAAGTCTTGCTTTGTAACTGCCTCTCCGTTACAATCTGCCTGCGTTATTAAGATTGTGATTCGAGATGAATGCATGAGTCCATTAACCTATCAGCAAGCGTTAGATTATTTGTACAGTTTCGTGGATTACAGCCTAACGCGTCAGTTGCGTTATTCGCCTGAGAAATTCGATCTGGGGCGGATGAAGGCGTTTCTCGACTTGCTAGGCAATCCACACTTACAATATCCCACGGTGCATGTGGCTGGGACGAAGGGTAAGGGTTCTACTGCTGCGATGATTGCCAGTATTTTGCAGGCCGCTGGTTATCGGGTGGGATTTTATAGTTCTCCCCATTTGGAAGACTTTGTCGAGCGAATACAGATCAATCAAAACCCCATATCTCATGAGGTGCTGGCCGCACTGGTAGACGAAGTGCGCCCTGCTGTGGCGCGCATTGAACGTCTGACGACTTTTGAGATCACCACCGCGGTGGCCTTTTTGGCCTTTCTCCAGGCGGGGGTAGATGTGGCCGTGGTAGAAGTGGGGCTGGGGGGACGGTTGGATGCCACTAACCTGGTTCAGCCCGAAGTTTCGGTCATTACCTCAATTTCATACGATCACACGAAGGTACTGGGAGAAACCTTGAGCCAAATTGCGCGCGAAAAGGCCGGCATCATTAAACCCAGCACCCCCGTAGTTGTGGCGCCCCAACGTCCGGAGGCTTTAGCGGTCATTCGTGAAGTGGCCAAGCAGCAGGGCGCGCCCTGGGTCCAAGTAGGAGACGATTTTCGTTATCGGGCGGTTTCTCATTCTCTGGACGGGCAGACGTTTTGGTTGTGGAAGGCAGCCGATCAACCTAAAGTGGATCAGTGGCTTGAGGGCGGATCAGGGGTCTGGCAACCTCTCCAATTTGAGACCCCGCTTTTGGGTGTTCACCAGGTGGACAACGCTGCAACGGCTTTTGCGGTTGTGGAAGTCCTACGCACACGCGGCTGGGAGATTTCGTTGGAAGCCATTGCCCAGGGCTTTCGGCAGGTGAAGTGGCCAGGACGTTTTGAGATCCTGCAACGCGAGCCCTATCTGGTGGTAGATTCGGCCCACAACCAAGATTCGGCCCTTAAGTTGAGGTTGGCCTTGGAAGACTATTTCCCTGGCAGGAAAGTGTGGCTCATTTTCGGGGCTTCTGAAGATAAAGATATTGAGGGAATGCTGCGCGAACTGCTGCCCAAAGCGCAGATGGTGATTGCAACACGATCCTTTCATCCCAGAGCGATCGAACCCGAGGCCTTGGTCGAACTCGTACATCGCCTAGGGTACCCAGCTCGTGTAGTGGTCCCCATAGAGGAGGCCTTGGCTTACGCGATGAACCGGGTAAGAGAGAATTCCTTAGTGCTGGCTACGGGTAGCCTCTTTATTGCGGCGGCCATTCGACAAACCTGGCGAGAGCGCTTTCGGGTATAATAAAATGCTTGAAAATTTCTTAACAAAATTTTACCGATGAAAAGCAGATGAAGAAAAACAACTGGTTTCAGGACGACGAAGACGAGGAGTTCAGCACGATTTTGCATCAACGGACTGAGGAACTCTATCAGATTCCGGATGCCAAACCGGATCGGAAGGGTTTGATCGAGTGCAATGTGCTCATTCTGCGGGATATTGTGATCTTCCCGCGCATGGTCTCACCGATTTTCATTGCCCCGGGCCCGAATTTACTGGCTGTGCAGGAGGCGCAATATAACTATGAGACCATGATTGCGCTGGTCTTGAGAGATATCGAAAAAGAAACCTTTGAACTCGAGGATTTGCTCCCCATTGGTGTTGAGGTGGCGGTAGGGCGTTTGTTGACCATGCCAGATGGTAACTCCTCAGCGCTGGTACAAGGGCGGCGACGGGTTGAGGTCGTGGAATTTGTGCAAGAAGCACCTTATTTGCGGGTTAAGGCACGCCCGCTTGAGGAGGCCGTGGAGGTTGATCGGCAAATTGAAGCGTTAATGCGCACCACGCGGGATCTGTTTGAGAAATGTGTGCAATTAGATCGCAGCCTTCCTGAAGAAGCCCATCTCTTCTCTTTGAATATTCATGAGCCGGGCTGGTTGGCCGATATGGTGGCTACGGCGATCTCGTTGCCGTTTCCCGAACGGCGCACGCTGCTGGTGCAAACCGATCCCATTGAGCGGCTCAAGCGGGTCAATTGGCTCTTGGCACAGGAACTGGATGTATTACAGTTAGAGGATGAGATTCAAACGCGGGTGCAAAGCGAGGTAGATCGCACTCAGCGCGAATTTTACCTGCGCGAGCAGATGAAAGCGATCCAGACCGAACTGGGGGAGGGGGATGTTTTCACCCGCGAGATTAATGAGTTGCGCGAGCGGGTTGAAAAGAAAGCTATGCCCGAAGAGGTCAAATCACAGGCGCTGAAAGAAGTGGAGCGCCTTGCTCAGATGCCTCCCATGTCCCCGGAAGTGAGCATTATCCGCACCTACCTGGATTGGTTGCTGGAGTTGCCCTGGGTTGAGGAAACTGAGGATAATCTCGATGTCAATCATGTGGCGGAAGTCCTGGAGAAAAATCACTATGGTCTGGGCAAAGCCAAGGACCGTATCTTGGAA
The DNA here is from genome assembly GCF_938028735.1 of uncultured Thermanaerothrix sp. GTDB lineage: Bacteria > Chloroflexota > Anaerolineae > Anaerolineales > Anaerolineaceae > Thermanaerothrix. The sequence goes on along the minus strand of NZ_CALIMF010000006.1, from coordinate 114,157 downwards.
TACATTGCGGTGCGCAGTCTAAAGCCCAAGCGGTTGCGTCAGCCTATTTTGTGCTTTGTGGGGGCACCTGGGACTGGAAAGACCTCGTTAGGGCGTTCAATTGCTGAGGCCTTGGGACGCAAGTTTGTTCGTGTCTCTTTAGGGGGAGTGCGCGATGAAGCGGAGATTCGAGGGCATCGTCGCACTTACATTGGCGCTCTACCTGGACGTATTATCCAGACCATGCGACGCGCTGGTACCATCAACCCACTATTCATGCTGGATGAGATTGATAAGTTGGGTGCTGACTTCCGGGGTGATCCGTCGGCCGCCTTGCTGGAGGTGTTGGATCCGGAGCAAAACTTTGCCTTCTCAGATCACTATCTGGAAGTGCCATATGATCTCTCCAAGGTGATGTTTATCACCACCGCCAATACTCTGGTCACCATTCCACCGGCCCTTCTGGATCGTATGGAGATCATCGAGTTCCCAGGGTACATTGAAGAGGAGAAGGTGGAAATTGCTCGGCGTTTCCTCATTCCCCGTCAACTGGATGAAAGTGGCTTGGAGGCGAATGAAATTATCTTTCAGGAGAAAGCCCTACGCAAGATCATTCGCGAATACACCTATGAGGCGGGGGTGCGCAATTTGGAGCGCGAGATAGGGCAAATTTGTCGCAAAATTGCCCGTCTCAAATCCCAAAAGCGAGCCTATCCTCACCGGATCACTCCCAATCTGGTTGAAACCTATTTGGGCCCGCCCCAGGTTTTGATGACCGAAGCGGAAAAAGAGGATGAGATTGGTGTGGCTACCGCGATAGCCTGGACGGAAAATGGCGGTGAGATCATGCCGGTGGAAGTGTTGATCCTGGAAGGTAAGGGCAATCTTCAGATAACGGGGCAGGTAGGGGAAATCATGCAGGAATCAGCCCAGGCTGCGCTTTCATATGCAAAATCACGCGCGCGAGATTTTAACCTGGACCCTGAGATCTTTGAACGATTAGATGTTCACATTCATATTCCGGAAGGGGCGGTGCCAAAAGATGGTCCAAGCGCTGGTGTCACCATTGCCACGGCGTTGATCTCTGCATTTACCGACCGTGGTGTTGCTAAAGAGATTGGGATGACGGGCGAGATCACCTTGCGCGGGCGCATTTTACCGGTTGGTGGAGTCCGCGAGAAACTCCTTGCGGCTCATCGAGCCGGCTTGAAGAAAGTCCTGTTGCCAGAACGCAACTTAAAGGATCTGGTGGATATTCCTAAAAAGGTGCGCTCGGACTTAGAAATTATCCCGGTTTCGCATATGGATCAGGTGATTGAGATTGCCTTGCGTCCTCCTGAGAAGAGCCATGCGCGGCGTAGGTCAGTAGTCAGGCTGGTCTCCCAGGCACTGGCGCGTGAGAAACGGCGCGAACGGGACGAGGAGCGCTCTGGGGCAGAGGGCGGAGAAGCCTGAAGTTGTTACTGGGTCGGCGGTGCGGTGGGGGGTGTGGGATAACGGTCGCTCTGCAGGGTGCGAATGCCGTTACGCACCTGATTAAGTAATCGTTCGAGTTCGTTTTCAAGGCGAGTGAGTGTTTCTAGCACGTATTCGTCCGCTTCACGCCGGGTCATATCAGCTTCCAGGCGAGCCTGATGAATGATCTGTTCGGCGCGTGCCTGCGCAGCCTGGGTGATGGCATCGCGCTCGACCATTTGCTCTGCCTTTTCCCGTGCCAGTTGGACGATTCGATTGGCTTCTTCCTGGGCCTGGGCAAGGATGCGGTCGCGCTGCGCCAGCAACTGCTGCGCCTTACGGATTTCCTCTGGGATGGTAGCGCGCATCTGATCGATAATATCAATCAGACGATCCTCATCTACCAGAACACTGTGGGTGAACCAGACTTGTCGGCTTTGGTTGAAAAGTTCTTCAAGGCGATCTACTAGATGCAAGATGTCCATGTCCTCCTCCTTACCCTTTGCCCTACCCTGATGCAATTTTCAGACCAGTTTGTTCCATCCCCCGCGATCAATCGCGCAGCGAATCAAGGCTCACCGGGTAATTACCCATCTGAGGTGCATGGGCACTGAACTTGCTGCGCAGGGCTTCTGCTACGTGCAATGGCACCATAGTGGAGACATCCCCGCCTAGTGAAGCGATTTCACGAACGGTTGAGGATGAGAGAAAGGAGTGCTCTTCACTGGTGATAAGTGCGACAACCTCAATCTCGCGATCCAACCGGTGGTTAGCTAACGCCATGCGAAACTCATGCTCGAAATCTGAGAATACGCGCAGTCCACGCACAATGACTTGGGCATTCACCTGTCGACAGAACTTGACCGTTAAGCCGCTATAGCCGGTCACGCGGATTTTGCGTTCGTCTGCAAAGGCTTGACGCACCAGGTTAATACGCTCTTCTGGACTAAACAGCGCATTTTTCAGGGGGCGGTCATATACGGCTACAATCACCTCATCAAAAAGGCGGGCTGCACGGCGGGCAATATCAATGTGCCCGAAGTGAATGGGATCAAAGGTGCCGGGGAACACAGCACGTACCATGATTTTCTCCTTTCAACTGATATCTCCCCGGCCTCCCTGCCAGAAGTGCTCAAGGTTTAGCCGCAATGGCTGATGTTCTGGATGGGATAAATCCGGATCATTCTCAAATAGGTTTTGGGCGAGGCGCCGAGCCTTTTCAATAAGATGAACATTGGCAAGACTGGCCATGCGCAATTCGGAGTAACCCGCCTGACGCGTGCCTAGAAATTCACCCGGCCCGCGTTGTTGTAAGTCGCGCTCGGCCAATACAAAACCGTCATTGGTCTCAACCATGGCTAACAGGCGTTCATTTTCAATGTCGTCGTTAGTTTCGGGGATAAGCAGGCAGTAGGACTGCGCATTGCCTCGTCCAACCCGCCCGCGGAACTGATGGAGTTGGGCTAGCCCAAATCGGTTAGCGCCCTCAATTAGCATGACTGTAGCGTTGGGCACATCTACGCCCACCTCAACCACCGAGGTTGAAACCAAGATGTGGAACTCGCCGTTGCGAAAGGCCCGCATGATACGGTCTTTTTCGGTGGGTGGTAGGCGCCCGTGCAAAAGCCCCAGTTTGAGGTCGGGGAAAACTTCCCGTTGCAATCGCTCGTATTCCTCAACAGCTGAGCGGGTTTCATCATTTGGCCCCTTTTCGATCAGGGGGTAGATAATAAAGGCTTGGTGGCCTTTTTCAATCTGTGAACGAATCAGAGAATACGCCCGTTCGCGTTCGAGAGGGGATAAGAGGTAGGTTTCTACTGGCTGGCGCCCACGTGGCATTTCATCCATGACGGATAGGTCTAGATCCCCATAGATGGTAAGAGCCAGTGAGCGTGGAATGGGGGTGGCGGTCATTACCAGCAGGTGTGGGTTACGGCCCTTAAGACGTAGCGCGGCGCGTTGTTCTACCCCAAAGCGGTGTTGTTCGTCAATGATGACCAGCTGGAGATTAGCAAATGTGACCGGATCCTCAATTAGCGCATGGGTTCCAACCACAAGTTGGATAGAGCCATCTGCTAAACCGGCTCGGATTTCTTCTTTTTCGGCATCGGGCGTATCCCCTACCAACAAGCGAATGGACTCAGGGGGAAGCAAGCGGGTGCCTCGCTCTGAATCCGCAAGTAATTTCATAAGGTTACGATAGTGCTGTTCAGCCAGGATGCTGGTGGGAGCCATAAAAGCAGCCTGTGCGCCTGCATGGGTCACGATGGCTATTGCAAGCGCGGCTACAATAGTTTTCCCAGAGCCCACATCCCCTTGAAGGAGGCGATTCATTGGGCGACCCGCGCGGAGGTCCTGACGAATTTCCTCTAAGACGCGGCGCTGTGCGTTGGTGAGTTCGAACGGAAGGTTTGCAATAATTTCTTCTATCCAGGCATCTGGAACTTCGAAAATATCCGCGGTGTTGGCTTGCCAGGCGCGCTTTTGTTGGAGAACGCCTAATTGCAACAGGAACAATTCATCAAAAGCTAAGCGCTCCTGGGCGGCTTTTAGATCCTCGTGACTTTCAGGAAAGTGTACATTGAGCAGCGCACGAGATAGAGGAACCAGTTCGCCTGCCTGGCGTACCCATTCGGGGAGATAGTCCTGGATGCGAGGTGCCCAGAAGGAAACCGTCCGGTACATGATGCGGCGTAGCATTTTCTGAGAGACTTTGGCCGTTAGGGGGTACACCGGCACAATCCGATTGGTGTGCAAGTGTTCCTGCTCTAGAGGCTCCCACTCGGGGCTGTTCATGACCAGCCGCCCGAGGTACATATCCACTTTTCCCGCAAGTACGATCTGCATACCAGGTGTGATGGTTTTGGCCAGCCATGGCTGGTTAAACCAGTTGACCCGCAGGGCTGCGGTACCATCACTGATGATGACCTCGGTCAGGTTGAGGCGTCCACCGCGAGTATCGCGGTTGTTGACGCTTTGCACTGTTCCAATGACGGTTACTTCTTCCCTATAGCGCAAGCGGTTGATGGGTTTGAGACGGCTATAATCGTCATATCGGCGAGGAAAGTAATAGAGCAGGTCTTCGAGAGTCTCTAACCCAAGTTGGCGTAGAATCTGAGCATAACGCGGACCGATCCCGGGAAGGACGGTGAGGGGGGCCTTAAGGCCGTGGGCCGGCAAAGTATCGGTGAGAACTGTATAAGGGTTAGGTGCAGACCGTCGAGAACCTCGTTTGCGTCCTCCATTAGTGGTTGGAGACGGGGCGTAACCGATCGTTTGGGCTGGATGGACTGATTTTTCTGTGATTTCCGTAGACTCAAGCGCATTAATTTTTTCGAGGAGATGCCTCAGAGAGTCGGCACGCATTTCAGGAGATAGAGCCGCGTAACTTTCTAAGCAGCGAGTGACTTCCTGGATAAGGGACTCTGGAACGCCGTTTTCATGCGCTTCTTGTTGCCACAGAGGGATTATCTTATCCAAGCCACCCAGAACTGCCCGGTTGTCATAGCCGCGTTCGGCTTCCAATTTGATGACCTTTTGGAGTTTCTGCAATGCGGGTAGCATGATTTTATTTTACCCTAAACTCGGGGATCGAAGGCTTCAATGGCAATCAGGCAGACAAAACGAGGACCAAACAGGACACTCATTGGTGGATTGGCTTTGTGTTCGGTGAATGTTGTGCTGGGAAATGACTCACTGATATACTGACGCAGCAGGTACGTTTCACTAAGGGGGGGACTGGCCGTCTGAATCAGGGCCACGTGGGATAACTCTTCGAATTCGCTCAGGAACTCAATAAAAAATTCTGCCGCATGTCGATAGTTGCGCACTTTTTCCACGGGGACCAGATGGTCCTCTTCTAGTGAGAACACTTGCAAAAGATTGAGCATTTCTCCCACAATGGCCTGGGGATGGGTAAGTAACCCATTATGGGATAGATAGGAGAGGCTGGGTGTGCAAATCAGCGTATATATTTTGGGAACATTACGCCGTACAATGGCTTCGATTTGATCGAACAACAATCCACGGACGATGTGCTGGGCGGTTGCCTGAACCAGTAAGCCCAATCCTGCAGAGATAGTCTGGGCGTTGATCACAGCGATTTGCGATGTGCCGTGCAAGATCTCGGCCGCTTGAAGGGCGTTTTCATAGGTAGGACTCAGCCGGGCTGAATGGGTGATGACTAGTAACCTAGAGAAACGCTGGTGGAGGAGGATGTAGCGCTGGTAAAAATCTTCTACCGATGGAGGGATTAACCTAGGGGCCTTGTTGGCTTCCCAGCCAATCAGGGAAGGGGGCAGATCAAGGGTTTTGTTGTTGCGAGACTCTCCGAGGTGATTACCCCGGAAGGCAAGGGTAAAGTCAATCAGGGTGATGTGTTCTTGCCCTGAGAACTTAGGATAGGGAAAATGAGCTGTGGTGTCGGTGAGGATCCCAATGGATGTCATAGAGCCGGGCTTACTCGATGGACAGGATCAGTTGATAATGGGGTTGTCCCCCCTCGTGGATTTCGATTTCGTGGCGTGGATAAAGCTCGCGGATCTTATCCGCTATTTTATTGACCTCGGCTTTGGCGATATTTTGACCATAGAAAATGGTAATACGCTCTCGCTCACGAGCATCGGCTTTTTCCAAGAGGGTTTGGCAGGCTTCCAAAATGCTGGGAGAAGCCCCTACGAGATCGCCATTTAACAGGGCAATGACTTCTCCTTGGGAGACTTTAACACCGTTGATTTCAACCGACCGGGTGGCTGTTGTGATTTCGCCGGTAATCACATCATGAATGGCTTCCTCCATCTCCCTCACTACGGTCTCAAAATCGCCATCGGGGTCATAGCGCAGCAAAGCGCTCAGTCCTTGAGGCACTGACTTAGACGGGACCACAGCTACCTTTTTGACGGTCATACTGGCAGCGTTCCGGGCAGCCAGGATAATGTTTTTGTTATTAGGAAGGATGATGATTTTGTCGGTGGGTAAATTCTCGAAAGCCTTGAGAATCTCTTCGGTGCTAGGATTCATGGTTTGCCCCCCTTCTACAATGGCTGCAACTCCCAGGCTAGCAAAAATGCGGCTCAGTCCCAGTCCGGGAGATACGGCTACTACCGCAATCTGTCCGGGTTCGATCTTAGCCAGGTTGAGGCGGGTAGCGCCAGCCTGTTCCTGCCTGCGCTCCTCGATTTGGGCGATTAGGTTTTCAATTGAGACTTTGGTGATCGTGCCGAGTCCCATGACGTAATCAATGGGACGATAGCGATTCTCGGTAGGAACATGGATGTGCATCCGGTACATCCCATCGCCCTCGCCCACTTGGATAGAAGTTCCCATTTCCGCGAGGTCAGAATAAAACTTTTCCAGATCAATGGGTGCACTAGGTCGAAAATCAACCACCACTTCGTAATCTTGTCCAGGTTCGATTTCTTCCATGGTCTCTTCCATTCTCATTGAGGCGAGGGGTTGAACCACCGTGGTGAGGGGCGTCTCTAGAGATTGGCCTCTGACAAATCGGAGCATCCCCTCCAGAATTAAGTACAGGCCTTTTCCTCCCGCATCGACAACCCCTGCCTGTTTGAGGATCGGTAGCAGTTCAGGGGTCTTTTGCACTGAGCGGTCGGCAGCCTCAACCAGAGCCTCGAGCATTTCCACTTTTAGTTCCTTTCCAGTGAAGCCCTCGGCGGCTTGTGCAATGTCTTTAGCCACCGTCAGGATAGTCCCCTCGACCGGGCGAACTACCCCTTTATAAGCCGTATTGCGTGCTTCGGCTAGGGCTTTGACCAGAAGGGGGGCGTCCATAACCTCCAAGTTATCCAGTGCGCGCGCGAATCCGCGCCACAGTTGCGAGAGAATGACCCCGGAATTGCCGCGGGCGCCGAGGAGAGCGCCTTGGGCAATAGCGTGGGCAATCTTTCCAATATTGCGATCTCCCATCCCCGCAATTTCGTTGTAGGCTGCTTGAAGGGTCAAGACCATGTTCGTCCCAGTGTCCCCATCAGGGACGGGGAAAACATTTAAGGCATTTACCGATTGTTGATTATTGCGCAACCAGGTTAATCCTGCTTCGAGCAGGGCTTTCAGCCCTTGACCATCTAGAACAGGGGAATTCAATAATTGACGTCCATCTGGAACAGTTGAAAACTGAATTTGGTTACCCATGTGTTTACAACCTTACCTCTAGCCTGAGATTGGGATTCAGTCGGTATTGCTAACGCGCAAGCCGCGGATGTGCACATTTACTTCCTTAACGGGTAAACCTGTGCTTTTTTCAATCTGGTAACGCACATTATCGGCTACACTGGAGGCAACCGTTTGGATGCGGGTGCCATATTCCACGATGATGTAGAGGTCTATCACCACCGAATCATCTGAGAAGCGGACATCTACCCCATGCATAGGTTCTTTGACCAGTGCCTGGACAATTCCTTCGGCAATGTTCTTGGGCGCCAGACCGACAACCCCGTAGGATTCCAGTGCAGCGTGGTAGGCTATAGTTGCAATTGCCTTGGGTGAAAGATAGATGTTCCCATATGGATTAGCCGACTGTTTCATCTTTGCCCACCCTTCCTTTTTGTCTTTATCAATTTAACAGGGGAGGTTGAAAATAGATGCGGAATGTGATAGAATTCGCTTTTGCTGATACCATCTGGACGCGGAAAGGACTGTGAACCATGGCGAAGTGTGAGCACTGCGGTAAGACGACCACCTTTGGACACCGGCGCTCTTTTTCCATGCGCGCAACGAATCGGGCGTTTAAGCCCAATCTTCAGCGGGTGACCCTTTTTATTAATGGCCGCAAGGTGCGCAAAACTCTGTGCGCTAAATGCATCAAAACCCTTGCGAAAACTCAGTAAATCGTCCAAATTTTCTTCTCTCTCGAATAAAAATTGCGGCGCGAGCCGCATTTTTATTTTATTATAATCGCCTCACGGAGTGATTTTACTCCCTCTTGGATACCGCGGGGATGCTTAAAAATGGCGGTAGCCGCTACAAAGACACGCGCCCCTGCTGCATAAGCCAAGGGAAGGGTTTGGGAATTAATGCCCCCATCTACCTGTATCAGGGCTTGACTGCGGTGTTGCTCAAGCAATGTTTTTATTTCTGAGATTTTGCCCAGAGTTTCGGGTAAGAAGGTTTGGCCTGAGTAGCCAGGATTAACCGTCATCACCAGGATAAAATCCACTGCCGGGATAAGCGCGCTAATTGCACAGGCAGGAGTACCGGGATTGAGGACAATCCCAGCCTTAGCGCCAAGGGAGCGAATAGTTTGCAGAGTGCGATGAATGTTTGGGTTGCCCTCTACATGGACGCTTACATAGTTCGCGCCGGCATGAATGAAGGCGTCTATATAGCGCTCGGGTTTTTCGATCATCAAATGCACATCCAAAGGCAAAGAGGAGATCCGGCGACAGGTCTCAACGATCAAGGGACCCATGGTGATATTGGGAACAAAATGCCCATCCATGACATCAACGTGGAGCCAATCCACACCGGCAGCTTCTGCCTGGTTAATTTCATCGGCTAAACGCGCAAAATCAGCAGAGAGAATTGAGGCGGAGAGAATGATCTCGTTCATGGCGTTAGCGCGGTGGGTTGAAGGTCAGCCAAATCCATAGCCAGAAGGGGATTAACCCGCCTACGGCAAGAACGGCTAGAAGCCCGAGCAGAATGGTGATCCAATCCACTTCCAGAGCATCTTCGGAGTCTGGGGTAACGGGTAGGGGCTCAATGGGCGGCGGGGGGGATGAGGGGATCGTCCATGGTTGGGGGTAGGAAGGGGTTTGTGTGACCTCATTGTTGAGGGTCTGGGCCTTCTGTAGCCAATCCTCCAAAACCAGCGCCAATTGTTGCGCCGTTCGGTAGCGCCTGGCCGGCTCTTTTTCCAAAAGTTTCAGCACAATGGACTCAAGCGAAACTGGAATGCTAGGGTTGAGCGTGCGTGGAGGACGTGGAGGCTCTTCGCGGTGCAAGTGGGCTAATTCGACCGGATCACTAGCGTAAAAAGGCGGCTGCCCGGTCAGCATCTCGTAAAGAACAACCCCCAGGGAATAGACATCGGAAGCAGGTGAGGGAGGGCGTCCCGCAGCCTGTTCTGGGGAGAAATAGAGAGGTGAGCCCCACACCACATCAGAGTTTTCGTCTGGTTGGATGGAGGCCATGGCGCGGGCAATCCCAAAATCCGTAACTTTCAGGGTTTGATCGGGGGTTACCAGCATGTTGTGGGGTTTGACATCGCAATGGATGAGACCCATGCGATGAGCGTAACCGATTCCTCGCGCAGCCTGGATCAGCAATCTAACGGCTTCCTCAACAGGGAGAGTCCCACGTTCTTTGAGAATGCTCTTTAGGTCAGTGCCTGGTATATATTCCATAACTAAGTAGAGGGAGGCTGTATCTTCGTCATATCCGAAATCGTACACCGTGACGATATTGGGATGGGAAAGATTGGCTGCAGCGCGGGCTTCGTGTTGGAAGCGCTCGCGGAAACCGGGCTCACGCGAGAAGGGTTCGCGCAGCACCTTAATAGCCACACGGCGGTCAAGCGTCAAATCGTGCGCCAAGTACACTAACGCCATTCCACCGCTGCCAATAACCCGTAGAAGGCGGTAGCGCCCCCCCAATGTAGGCAACCTATCAGTGTCGGCACTCATTTCATTCATTCAGCGCCGATTATATCATACCTGTGATAGACGGAATTTTGACCTACGCATTGGGTCATAACGTGGTAAATTATAGAGGATTTTGGGATTCTCTGGTTTGGCCAAACGAAGTCGTGGATGAAAACCACTAGTACCCGTTTACACTTACTTATCTTTGACAGACTCATCGCGCTTGCAGATACTATCTTGATCACAGCCGGGGTGTTTATGGAGGGAGAGTCGGAACTGGTTTGAAGGCGTGGTATTAATCCGGGTCGGAATTTTTCCTGTTGCCGATGGGTGCGTAGGAGATTCGTTATGCAGGCAGGTAAAACACCGTTGGGAATCTTGATCGCCATTGGGATTGGTCTGGGAGCGTTAGGCTTTATTACTCTAGTTGCCGCTTTTATCTTTCTGCGTCCGGGCGTTTCTGCTGCTGAAGAGGTTACCGCGGTTTACACTCTGATCCCAGCACCGACCTTTACCGGATTGCCAGGCGTGCTGCAAGCGTCAACTTCCACCCCTACTACTGATCCCCTTCTCAATCCTACGGGTATTCGGGTGGGGGGGTATGTACAAGTTTTTGGCACCGGGGGTGAGGGACTGCGCTTGCGGGCTAAACCGGGCACAAGTTCGCCGGTTATGTTTTTGGCGATGGAAGAAGAGGTTTTCCAGGTACTGGATGGCCCGATCCCGGCGGATAATTACGTTTGGTGGTTTCTTCAGGCGCCCTACGACAAAAATCGAAATGGGTGGGCAGCCGCAGATTTCTTGAAGATTGTGGAGTTGACTCCACAGCCTTGATCTTAGGTTGGAGGTAGATTCATGACACCATATTATCCGATTTCCATCACTGCCAATAAGAGTGAACGCACACTTACCATTGTTTGGAATGATGGGCATGTGAGCATTTATTCCTTTGGTCTATTGCGAGCCGCTTGTCCTTGTGCTGTTTGTCGAGGTGGGCATGAGCACATGAGCCACATGCCCGATCCTGAGGTTTTTGACCTAGAGCTTCCTGAATCTCCGGCCACGCGCCTCAAAGCGATTGAGGCGGTTGGTAACTACGCCATCACAATTGAGTGGGAAGATGGGCACCACTTCGGTAATTATCATTGGGAGTACTTGCGGGCGCTTTGTCCGTGCCCCCAATGCCGGGCAAGTGTTGTCGGGTGAGGCCTTTAGCTCAAACCGCTTAGATGCAATATAACTAAATTTGATAAAGGTTGGGGCAAAGATGCACCCGGATCCCCTGGGCGAAATTTTTACGAATCCCCTCCTGAATCAAGTCGCTATACTCCTCAAGGAGCAGGGACCGACGGTCGGCTTCTAGGGCATGGAGATCTTCTTCTAGTGAAGTGGGCAGGCTTTTGAAGAAATCTATTTTTTGGTGTACGTTATCCATTCCGGCGATTAGCTTGGCGATTATTGCCAAATAGTCGTTTATATCCAAGTGAGCCTATCAGTAAGCCAACGGCTCCAAAGACTATAGCAGCCTGTATCACCGTTTTGGGTTCCATTCCGGGCATAACTACGTTGCCATCGCCATATTCCTTGAAGAGACGTCCCCACTTGGTTTGTAGGGCGGCCTGTACGCGTCTGCGCCCAACAAAAGGATACCAGTAAACGTTGTGATAGAAGTTGCTGGCAAAATAGCTCCAGGGCACTAGCGGACTTTGTAAAAGGATTTTTTCAAATGGCTTAAGCGGCCCGTGGTAAATCATCTTTTGGCCGCGTGAAGCAAACGTGTCTTCCTGGACAAAATTCCAGGGAGGCTCCCGGTTGATATCGTAGCCAATAATCTCGATTTGGCGTGGGTCACCTATCCCTAAATCGAGTTCATGGGCAATACGGATGAAGGGAATACGTAACGGATCGAACCCTTGTAATCGAGCCGAAACGGCATCAATGGCCACTTGATCAGCAGAGGCAAGCAAAATGTCTTTTTCATGCCAGCGCATTGCACGTGGACCAGGGCCATCGCCGGCAAAGGTACCATCCATGACGGCAAAAATTCCTGGGTGGATTTCTTGCTGAATGATCAGGAGATCTACCAGCGTTTCGTGAATGACACTGTGCGTCCAATGGCGGTTACGGTGGAGGAGCCCCCCAAATGCGTTCTTCATTGCGCCAGTAATGGTAGTAAAAACATGGGTCTTAACGGTTGGAAGATGTACTATGTTCTTCCCAATTAGGTCCTTGGGAATATATACGCCCTCGGGATAGACTTTATCAAGGACTAAAAATGGACGTGTACGTGGTTGGTAGGGAGTCCATTCAAATTGATCTTGATAGAGATAAAAGCAAGGCACCTGGTATTTGTCAGTCACGTAGCGGTGCTTATTGTTGTGCTCGCCTGCGCGGGTATCTACCACAACGGTATCATTGTGAATGCCTACCAGATCGTGGTATCCCATCTTGCGTAACGCCAGGATCACCCCTTCCAGTTGCCAAGGGGTTGTTGAGCAGGCTGGATACCACGTTTGCCAGGAGATGTTGATTTTTAATCCCGTGGGGACTCCGTGAGGAAGAGCTTGTTCTACGCCTGCCATCCGCATCAGGCGTTCAATGTCTTCCAAAACTGTTGTGGGGCTTGTTTTTAGCACAGCCACGCGGCCTTTGCCAGGAAACTGACTCATATGACGATCTCCTCAGGAAGCCATTTATTGTGGTTATTGGTGAATATATAGTACTTTATCCATGGTCAGAGAGTGAGTCCAGTTACTTTCACCACTTTATTCCTGTTTCCATCATCTGGCTTGTGGATATAAATCTCGAGGGCCTTGTCCTTTTAGCCGTTGGCGGATAACATCGGCCATTTGTATAGCGCGGCAGGCCGAGACTCCCACGTAGTGTTCAGCGTTCTGAAAAAGATCGGTGATTTCCTCGGCTCTTAAGTAGCGCAGGATGGCCTCGTCCTGGCTAAGGGATTGAGCCAGGGGATTGGCTTGTCCCTGCTGAAGTGCTTGCCAGGCTTTAAGCGCGTGTTGACGTAATTGTTCGTGCATTGCCTGGCGGTCGGCTCCCCTCTTGACCAACGCCATGAGCACGCGCTCCATAACTGCAAAAGGAAGGTAATTGTGTAGATTGCGTTCAATGGCCACCTTGTCCACTTCAAGTCCCTTTACAATAGTAAGGGCGGTCAGCAAGAGTTCATCGGTGGTCAGGAAAGCTTCGGGGAGGATAATACGACGGTTGGCAGAATCGTCCAGGGTGCGCTCGAGTAGGGAATGGGCGGCATTTTGCCAGGCGATGGAGGCGTAGGTGATCAGAAGACGAGCCAGGGAGTTGATTCGTTCTGCGCGAATCGGATTGCGTTTGAAAGGCATGGCTGAGGAGCCCACCTGGGTTCTCCCAAAGGGTTCGCGCCATTCACCAATCATAGGATTTTGAAGCAAACGAAGATCAAAGGCAAGTTTGTATATTGAAGCCCCTAAACCTGCTAGGGCGCTTAAAATCAAAAAATCCTGTTTCCGGGGATACGTCTGGTTGGCGATGGGGTAGAAAGGTAAGTCGAGTTTTTGGCTGAGGAGTGCCTCAAAACGATCGAGATTCTCGAGGCCGAGTAGCTCGGCGTAAGAGGCAGCACTCCCTACGGCCCCTTTGAATCCTTTGCCCCGAATTTTGCGATGCAGGTCGGCCAGAACTTGGTAATCTTCAAATAGGTCTTGGGCATAGAGAGCGAAACGGTAGCCCAAAGTAAGCGGTTCAGCAGGCTGGAGGTGCGTATAGCCTATAACTGGAAGATGGGCATACTGTTCAATTTTTTCTGTCAGGGCTAGCAAGAGATCAGAAAGGCGCCTTATGAGTAGGTCAAGCCCTTGACGTAGTCGTAAGGCCTCGGCATTATCCTCGATGTCCATGGAAGTGGCGCCAAGGTGAATAATTTTTCCCCCTACAGGGCATTGCTCCGCAAATGTTCTAAGTTCGGCCATAAGGTCGTGCTGGATTTCAGCCTCTATTTCAAGGGCCCGTGGAAGATCAATGCTATCCTGGTGATTGCGCAAATCCTGAACTTGGGACGGGGTCACCAATCCAAACTCGGCTTGTGCTTCGGCCAAAGTCACCCACACTTTGCGCCACAAACGGCGCTTGGTGTGTTCGCTCCATAGAGCCCGCATTTCTGGGCTACCGTAGCGCCACGAGAAGGGGGATTGATAGGAGGAGTGATCCATTGAGAAATGACCTTGAGTTGTGGAATCGCAAGAAACCTTTTTGAAATTATAATTTACTAAAGGTGTGGTGTTACCAACCAGGGGAAAGTTAGTTTGCATAAAGCGTTTCTATGGAAGTTGGCTTGGCATATAATATAGGAAATTATTTTCCAGCGTCCTTGTTTGGGAGGAGGTAGTCCTGGAAACTCAACGTATTACCCAAAGTTTTAGCGGCGGTGGGGCTAATCGGCAGTTACCCCCGGGTCATGTCCTGGTGGATCGCTATCTGATCCAGGAAGTTATTGGGGTTGGGGGGATGGGCTCTGTTTATCGCGCGCGTGACTTGCATTTCCCAAATGTGGTCAAGATTGTAGCGGTCAAAGAGATGATCAACCAGGCGCGTGATCCCATGGTACGCCAGACCATTCTGCAGAATTTTGAGCGAGAAGCCAATTTACTGGTCACGCTCAATCATGTTGCTATCCCCAAAATCTTTGATTACTTCTCGTATGATGAACGCTCTTATCTTGTCCTGGAATATATTAACGGCAAGGATCTGGAAGCCATCTTGAACGAAACAGAGGGTTTCCTGCCCGAAGATCAGGTGGTCAAGTGGGCGATTGAGATTTGCGATGTTTTAGATTATCTGCACAACCACAAACCTGAACCGATCATCTTTCGGGATATGAAGCCCTCCAATGTGATGATCAATCACAATGGGCATGTTATGCTCATCGATTTTGGTATTGCCAAGATCTTTCGCGAAGGCCAGAAAGGCACTATGATAGGCACGGAAGGATACAGTCCTCCGGAGCAATATCGAGGTGAGGCAACGCCGTTGGCAGATATTTATGCCCTGGGGGCCACATTGCACCATTTGTTGACCAAGCGCGATCCACGCCTTGAACCACCCTTCTCGTTCTCGGAGCGCCCGATTCGTAAAATCAATCCTGGGGTTTCACTGGAACTGGAGACCGTTGTCAACACAGCCCTTCAATATAACCCTGAAGATCGCTTTCCCTCGGCAGCGGCCATGAAGGAGGCTCTGTTGGCCGTAGCACGTAAGACCGGCATCCTTTCTCGCATTACCCTGCCCGCTACGATGAAGGAAGAAAAGATTAAGCCGTTATGGGCTTTTAAGTGCGAAGACGAAGTGCGAGGGTCCCCTTTTTACGATAATGGGGTTATCTACATTGGCTCTTATGATAACAATTTGTATGCGCTGGACGCCACAAATGGGGAATTCCGCTGGAAGTTTCCTACCGAGGGTCCGATTGTCGGGCGGCCTATCGTCTCTCAAGACATGGTGCTTATTGGTTCCAAAGACTCTTTCTTATATTGTATTTCGGCAAAAACCGGAAAAATGCTGTGGAATCACAAAACGGAAGGCGCCATTCACAGTTCCCCGCGGGTGAGTGAGGGACATGTCTTCTTTGGTAGCGATGATGGCTACTTGTATGCGGTTAACCTCTCTTCTTCACGTCGAGCCTGGCGACTGGATACGGGCGAAGCCATTCGTTCAACCCCCTTTTTGACCAATGAGTATATTTATTTCGGCACCGAAGGAGGGGAGTTCTACTGTGTAGACTATCGGGGGCAGATTAAGTGGCGTTTTCGAGCCAAACGATCTATTACTTCCTCACCCACGGTGACCCAAGGGATGGTGTATTTTACCTCCCTGGACGCCTCATTCTACGCTCTGGACTCTAAATCTGGGTGGATGATCTGGCGTTTCCGAATGGGCAAGGGGTCGGTTTCTTCTCCCTACCGAGTGGATAATTTTGTCTTTGCTGGGTCGGCGGATGGATTTATTTACTGTTTGGATGCCAATACCTCCAAAGAGATCTGGCGCTTCCAAACGGATCACCAGGTGAGTGGCTCGCCGATAGTGTATAAGGACAGCTTGTACTGCGGTTCAGCAGATGGCAATTTGTACTGTCTGGATTATAAGACAGGTAAGTTGCGCTGGAAGTTTGCAACGGATGGCCCGATTACTGGCACCCCCGCTGCTTTCAACAATATCATCTATTTTGGCTCAGCCGATCATATGGTTTATGCTTTGCTTGCCTGATCCCTAGCCAGGAGGAGGTAGAGGTGGTTAAGTTTCTCGAGCGTATTCTGAATTGGCGCAAATCTACGCCTCCGGAAAACACAAATGAGAACAAGTTTGTTCAAACAGCCCCTCTGACAGATGAGCAGTTACAACCCGTTGCTGCAGCGCCTGTGGTTATAACGCCCGGGCATCTTCTGGTGGGGGTTGGGCAGTCAGTGGGTTTACAACGCGAGCGCAATGAGGATGCCCTTTTCTCGCTCACTTCTGTTTTGGTAGATGGGAATACCGAGTTGCCGTTTGGGGTGTTCATCGTGGCCGATGGCATGGGAGGGCATGAACATGGCGAGGTAGCCAGCGGGGTTGCTGTACGGGCAATGGCGGAATATGTCCTCTCGCGTTCCTACCTACCGTTTCTATCCATGGAAGAGCGCCAACGAGGTAGCCTGCAAGAGATCATGGAAAACGGCGTTGTTCAGGCCCAGCAAGCGGTGGTGAGGTACGCACCAGGCGGTGGTACTACCTTGACCGCAGCCTTGGTCGTTGGTGAACAAGTCACACTGGCTCATGTGGGGGATAGCCGTGCTTATTTTGTTCATCCAGATGGGCGGATGCAAGTGATCACCCAGGATCATTCCCTGGTACATCGTTTGGTAGAACTGGGGCAAATTTCAGAGCAAGAAGCCCAGGTTCACCCACAGCGGAATGTGCTTTATCGGGCACTAGGGCAATCTGAACCATTTCGCCCCGATATTTATTTCCATCCGATGCCTCATCCGGGCTACTTGCTGATCTGCAGTGATGGGTTGTGGGGGGTGCTTTCGGATGATGAGATGTTTCAAATCATTGCCCGGGCACGCAATCCTGCAATTGCGTGTAAGAACTTGGTTGATGCAGCCAATGCAGCTGGTGGGCCGGATAACATTAGCGTGATTCTGGTGCAATATCTCTAAGTCTGGATTATGGGAACGGGCGCAGCGGAGTATTATAACCTTCTTAAGGTTCCTCTGGATGCAACAGCCGAGGAAATTCGGGCGGCTTACTTCGCTGCTACGCGGACCTATCACCCGGACGTTAACCCCTCACCAGAAGTCCGGCAAATGTTTATTCGGGTACAGGAAGCCTATGAGGTGCTTTCTAATCCCCAGCGTCGTGCCACCTATGACGCTAGCATTCCCTCTGACCAACGCCAATTACCACCCATTGCGATAGACTGGCTTCTCAGCCGCCGGGTTTTGCCTCGTCTGACTGAGCCTCAACTGGTTTATGTGTTGCTTGACTTGCGGGTGACAGTACCCAGCGACCCTTCTAAGGCCCCTCCGGCTCATATCTGCCTGGTGGTAGATCGCTCAACTTCGATGCGAGGCGAGCGCATCGAAATGGTCAAACAAAGTATTGCCCATCTGGTGCGCCATCTCAGACCCAACGATTTGATTTCGTTGATTACATTCGGTGACCGAGCGGAGGTGATTCTGCATGCGACCCCTGCCCAACACCAGATTGATATCTTGCACCACGTCAACCAGATTCAGGTGGGTGGGGGCACCGAGATTTTGCATGGGCTGGAAACGGCTATTAATCTTTCGCGGTATGCCAATCATGCTAACAACACTTCTACGCAGATATGGTTGATTACGGATGGTCATACGTATGGCGATGAACAGGCCAGCATTGAATTAGCAGCAACATCGCGCCGTGAGGGCATCGTGATCAATGCATTTGGGATTGGCGAGGACTGGAATGATGACTTCCTAGATGCCCTTACGAGCATCGCTGGGGGTACTACCCATTACGTGCGGAGCCCCGAAGATCTGCATATGTATTTTGAGCGCAAGGGAAGGAGTACCAGGCAAATCTTTGCTCGTGGTCTGGAACTTCATTGTGTAAGTGAGGGGGGAGTTAATCTGCGTTATGCGTTCAAAGTTGCAGGGGATATTGCTCCGCTTTCTCTGGAAATTCCCATTCCACTGGGGGATTTATATTCTGGTGAAAAAATGAGCGTTGTTCTGGAGTTTTTGGTTCCCCCTCTCTCGCGCGAGATCACCGGTCTGAATTTGTTGCGGGGTAAGCTAGTGATGGAGATTCCCTCATTTGAGGTTCGATATTGGCGGTTGCCCTTTGCAGTTAGTTGCGAGGTTGGCGAGGAAGTGGAGCCTATGGTGGTTCCTGATGCACTGCTTCAGGCTCTTTCACGGCTTACACTTTATCGCATGCAAGAGAAAGCACGTCAGGAGATTGCTAGCGGAGAAGTGTCGCGAGCGGCTCGCCGGTTGCAGTACCTGGCCACTCACTTGCTGGCGAAGGGCGAACGCAGTCTGGCCCGCACCGTGCTCTTGGAGGCCGAGCATTTACAACGTACGCACCAACTCAGTGGTGAGCGCGGAAAGCAAATCAAATACGGCACGCGTTCCCTTCTTATGCTACCTGAACCCCGTAAGGATTAGGCTATGATTACTTGTCCTAATTGTCACCATCAAGAATTGCCTGGTGCGTTGTTCTGTAGTGAGTGTGGGGCGCAGCTGGTGGTCGTGGACCGAAGCGCTACCCAAACCCTAGATATGATTCAGTCGGATTACTTTGAGCGCAAGCGGTCCAAGCCACTACCTCTGCTTGCAGAAGAGAACGCAACTCCTGTCGCGGTGTTAAGTGTTGCCCTGCGGGTGATTGATTCTGACGAGGTGATCCATCTGAGTGGACGCTCTGAAGTAACGTTAGGGCGAGTTGTAGAAGGTCAGCCCATTCTTCCCGACATTGACCTCACTCCCTACGAGGCCTATGCCCATGGGGTTTCGCGGCTGCATGCAGCAATCAAAATTACCCCTCAGCGTATTTCCATTATGGACCTGGGATCATCGAATGGTACCCGCGTTAATGGTCAGAAGATTGTTCCACATGTGGACTATCCGCTCAAACATCACGATGTCATTGCCTTGGGGAAACTTAAAATCCAGGTTATCATTCAATAGGTGAGGGAGTTATGCCAAGTGTGATCATTCATCTAAATAATGAAGATCCTGTATTGGGTGAAATTGATGCTTTGCCTGCCCCTACGGATTATTTGATTATAGTTAAGAACCCACGCAAACGCGATGGCAAGGATCTTCATTACATTGAAGCCAATGTAACAACCGTTATCTGGCCAGTAAGCCGTATCAATTTTATTGAAGTGCTGCCGGCGGCTGAGGAAGAGGAAGTTATCTCTTTTGTCAGGGAGTAACCCACTCATGAGTGATGTGACCTTGAGAGACCGCCTGATCCTCGTGGTGGATGATGAGGAAAAAATGGCGCGTTTTATTCGTCTGAACCTTGAACACGATGGTTTCCGCGTGGTAGAAGCCCATCGTGGTGAGGAAGCCATTCGTGTATTGCGGGATGCTTTACCAGACCTGGTGATTTTAGATGTGATGCTGCCAGACATGGATGGCTTCGAGGTCTTGCAACTGATCCGTGAGATCAGCCAGGTTCCCGTTATTATGGTAACTGCAAAAGGGGAGGAAGAAGACCGCATCCGGGGATTGGAATTAGGGGCGGATGATTATGTGACCAAGCCCTTCAGCCCGCGTGAACTAGTCAGTCGGGTACGGGCTGTCTTGCGGCGGACCGAAATGGCCAGCCCGATTTCCAAAGAGGTTGTGGAGGTTGATGACCGCCTGAAAATTGATTTCGGTCGGCGCGAGGTGTGGGTGGAGGGCAAATTGGTCAAATTACGCCCTACAGAGTATCGCTTGTTGTATCATTTGGTGCAAAATGCTGGCTGGGTTCTCACTTATGATCAGATTTTAGCGAAGGTTTGGGGGTATGAATATCGTGATGAACCCCACTATGTGCGGTTATATGTCAATTATCTTCGTCAAAAAATTGAGAAGGATCCTTCTAATCCCAAGTACATTCTCACCGAACGAGGAGTGGGATATCGCTTTGTAGATTTTCGGCGCCAGAAACCTGCCGAGCAGAGCCAAGAATCTACAAAAAATTGATGTTTCTCTACCAAAAATCTAATACATCGGGCTTATAAAAAGGATGTCATTAAAACCTTCTGATAAGGAGGTGAACGATGACCAACCTGATGGTTTTCGACCCGATGCGCGAGATAGCTGCTTTGCGTTCGACGGTAGATCAACTCTTCGATGACCTGTTCACCCGGCAGGTGGACTGGCTGCGGGGGACGGAGTGGATGGCGGTGGATATGTATCAGACCGACAATGAGGTGGTAGTTAAGGCCACCATGCCTGGGGTAAAACCCGAAGATATCCACGTAACAGTGAACAATAATGTGCTTACTATTGCGGGTGAGGTGAAACAAGAGGAGGAAGTCAAGAACGCGGTGTATCACCTGCGCGAACGCCGCTACGGTCACTACTCTCGCAGCATCACCTTGCCGGTGCCGGTCGAGGTTGACAAAGCAAAGGCTGAGTACGAAAATGGGATTCTGACCCTAACTTTGCCCAAAGCAGAAACAGTACGGCCAAAGACCATTGCTGTGAAAGCAAAATAAACCTGAGGAGTAGCCGCCCCACTCTTGGGGCGGCTAAACATCTCTGGCCAACAGGAGGATAAGATGCCAATTTACCAATTTATATGCGAGGAGTGCGGCTTGCCCTTTGAGTACTTTGCTCATTTCTCACATAATGGGCATCTACCGCAATGCCCACGCGGACACACTCGCGTGCGCAAGGTTTTCCAAGTGCCGGCAGTGATTTTCAAAGGGAGTGGTTGGTACAGCACAGATCACCGTCCCAAGGCTTCAAGTAACGAAGGGAAATAATCTGATTGTTGGGGCCGTTTGGGGCTGATCTATGATATACTAAACCCGATTTAGTCTTGGTTGTTAGAAGGGAGATAAGTAGAATGATTGATGCACCCATTCATGTAACGGACGCAACGTTTGAGAAAACGGTGTTGCAATCGGCTTTACCGGTAATTGTGGACTTTTGGGCGCCCTGGTGTGGGCCGTGTCGTCTCATTGCGCCGGCCCTTGAGAAGATTGCCAAGGATTATGCCGGAAAATTGCTAGTAGCCAAAGTCAACACAGATGAGAATCCGGAGTGGGCGACGCGCTTTGGCGTTCAGGGCATCCCCACGCTCCTTTTTGTTGCCAATGGCAAGGTCGTCCATCGTCAAGTGGGGGCACTGCCGGAGGGCATGTTGCGCGATGTGGTAGAACAATTCCTGGAAGTGGTTCAGGCGGCTTCAGCCCAGGCCAATTCCTGAGGGGCATTGCGATGGTGACCAACGAAAGCCCGGCAATGCGCCGGGCTTTCGTGTTGGGGTACTAGCGGTGACTACTCGCGGATGCGTTGAATGTGAGCACCCAGTGCTGCCAGTTTCTCGTCTACCCGCTCGTATCCCCGGTCAATTTGTCCAATGTTTCGAATAACTGAGGTGCCGCGGGCGGAGAGCGCGGCTAACACGAGTGCCATACCTGCGCGAATATCTGGGCTTTCTAGTTTTTCACCGTAGAGTTCGGTGGGGCCCTGAACAATGCAACGATGGGGGTCGCAGAGGACAATTTGGGCCCCCATACTGACCAGTTTATCGGTGAAAAACATGCGGCTGGGGTACATCCAGTCGTGGAACAGCACAGTGCCTTTGGATTGCGTAGCCACGACCAGGGCAATGCTCATCAGGTCGGTGGGAAAGGCTGGCCAGGGCATGACGCTGATTTCGGGGATGGCGCCTCCTAAATCAGGCTCAATGGTCAAACGTTGTTCGCGAGGGACAAAGATATCCTCACCATGCACTTCCCAGTGGACACCCAGCCGACCGAAGACCAGTTGGATCATATCCAGGTATTCAGGCCCGGCTTTGCGAATCGTGATCTCTCCCCGCGTCACTGCAGCCGCCCCAATGAAAGAGACCACCTCCAAGTAATCAGGGCCGATGGTGAATTCTCCCCCATGCAAGCGGTCCACCCCAGTGATGTGCAAGGTATTGGATCCAATGTTCTCAATTTTGGCGCCTAATGAATTCAAAAAATGGCACAATTCCTGGATGTGAGGCTCTGAGGCGGCGTTACGAATCACGCTTTCGCCTTTGGCCATGACGGCAGCCATTATGGCGTTTTCGGTTGCGGTCACGCTGGCCTCATCGAGGAGAATGTTGGCACCGTGCAATCCATTGGCATGGAAGTAGAAGTAGCGATCATAGGAGACATCCACTCCCAATTTTTTAAGTGCCAGAAGGTGGGTATCCACGCGGCGGCGTCCAATGACATCTCCCCCAGGCGGGGGTAGGCGCAATTCGCCGGTGCGTGCGCTCATGGGGCCAGCCAGAAGGATGGACGCGCGTATTTTGCGGCACAGATCAGGGTCTAGATCAGCCGGGCGAACTTCCTTGGCCTGAATCTTCCAAGTGTGCTCGTCCAAATCCGTGAATTCCACGCCTAGGGATTCGAGCAGGGCTCGCATGGTGCGCACATCAAGGATATTGGGAACATTGCGCAGAATAATCGGCTCATCCGTTAGCAGACAGGCTGCCAGCAGGGGTAGGGCAGCGTTTTTGTTCCCGGAGGGAGTGACCTCGCCGCGAAGAGGGAAACCGCCTTCAATTACAAACTTTTCCATTGTCACCTCCATGGTTATTATATCTATACCTTTGGCATAATGGGCGGTTTTTTGCTACAATAGAAACCAAGGGGGAGGCGAAGGGTGAGCAGAAGAACGAGGCGCTGGAATGGATCGGGCGATCAAAGAACATCTTTACGATGCATGGCACGCTTTCATAACTCGCCATATTGTTATGCCCCAAGTGCGACCTATCATTGCGGCCTCGTGGCAACGCTGTTGGGCGCGCGTGGATCCTTATACGTCTCTTAAGCCGCAACGGTTGTCTGACCAGCACTTGTTCTCAATGCAGGTCAACTATTTTGAATTGATGGCCATTGCTCGGCCCGTTATGGAGGACATTTACCAGTACATCGAAAATTCAAATTCGGCAGTGCTGTTTGCAAACAGTGTGGGCTACTTACTGGATCGGGTCGGCGATCCGGGAATGTTGGCGACCCTCGAGAGCATGCAGATTAAGCCGGGCACGTTGTTGGCAGAGAGTGAACTGGGCACCAATGCTATTGGTGTGGCGCTTCTGGAGCGTGAACCTGTCCAAGTGATTGGTTATGAACATTTTTGTCAGCCGTTGCACGATGTCAGCTGCGCTGCGGCGCCAGTGTTTGATATCAGCGGGAAATTGCTAGGAGCGTTGGGGGTTATCACACGCGTGAGCAATTTCCACCCATATGCGCTGGGTATGGTGGTGGCAGGTGCGCGCGCCATTGAAGCACAACGTCAGTCGGATCAATTGCTGGAAGAGCAGAACAGCCAGTTGGCCGGAATTAATGCCATTCTGAGCAGTATCAACGAGGGTATTCTGGCCTGGAACGCGGAAGGAATCGTGATTCACGTTAATCCGGCTGCGGCTGAAATTCTTAAGATCGCCCCGGAATCACTAATGGGAGCCCGCCTGGATGCCTTTGTGAAGTTCCCGCCGTACGTTGTGGATGCCCTACATCGTCAAATCCCGGTTTCAGATCTGGAAGTTCAACTTTCGGTTTTGGGAGAGACGATTTCTTGTCTGCTGAGCCTCCAATATGTACGTGGGCGACGTGGCTTGCGTGCCGTTCTGGCGGTGCTGCGCCCCCTTAAGAGCCTGCGCGAGTACGTCCAGCGCCAGGTGGGATCGCCCACTTTTGACCTTCAGAATCTGGTGGGTGAGTCACCAGCGATTCGTCGAGTACGACGTTTAGCCCGTAGTGCGGCTGCGGCCCGAGGGTGTGTGCTTATCCGGGGGGAAAGTGGGACAGGTAAAAACTTGCTGGCGCGTGCCATCCACTACCACAGCCCGCGCAGTCACGGTCCCTTTGTGGTATTTGCTTGTACGGCGGTGCCAAGCGAATTGGTTTTACCAGAGTTGCTAGGAGTAGAGCGCAGTGTGGGAGAAGGTCTGTCTCATGCCAGCAAGTTTGAATTGGCCGATGGGGGGACGCTTTTCTTTCAAGATGTGGAGGCGCTCCCTCTGGAGGCGCAATCGGTTCTGTTGAATTATCTTGAATTGGGGATCGTACAACGGATTGGCAGTCGTAAGCCTATAGAGGTGGATGTGCGGATTATTGCTTCAAGTTCGGCGGATTTGGAGCATTTGGTGGCTGAGGGTAATTTTCGCGCCGATCTGTTTTACCGTTTGAGCCTGTTTGAGATCATGTTGCCTCCCTTGCGGGAACGCAAACAAGACCTAGAATTGTTAATTGAGCAGATATTGCAACGCTTGGGGCGGCAATTGGGACATCCGCTCAGTCTGAGCCGAGATACCCTGGCTGTCCTCAAAGCCCATTCCTGGCCTGGGAACGTGCGAGAATTGGAATCGGTGTTGACGCGGGCGGCCGTGCAGGCCAGCCCATCCCAGGTTATTATGCCAGCACATTTGCCCCCTTTGCAGACCGGTACGGACTTGAGAAATTCGGTTTGGCTACCTAATCCGCCTCGTTTGGAAGAGATTGAGCGTCAAGCCATTTTGCAGGCAGCTCAACAATGTCATGGTAATCTTTCTCAGATGGCGCGTTTGCTGGGAGTTGGCCGAACGACCTTGTGGCGTTACCTGCGACGCATGAACATCTCATTAGACTCCTATCGTGAGGATGGGCGGCGCGAAAACGGTGTTTCGTAATGAAACAATTCATGAGAAAATTGTTTCAAAGCGATACATTATTTGAGGATTAATTTGACAGGATGGGCAAACGCCTTACAATAAGTTGTGATGTCCTGCGCAATATGGATGCAAGGTAGTGAGGGAGTGCATGGGTACCCTGTAGTGATGCTGTGGGGTACGGGATGGTGTATTAGTGTTCTTTCTTTAGGCAAGAGATACCGCTGTTAGGAAATTCCTAATCGGCGGTATTTTTTGCAAGACCCATTGTTTGTGGATGGTTCAATTCTATATCCAAAGGAGGTGAACGGAGGGATAAGCCAAACCGTAATCTGTTGCCCCATCTATTTCTATTCTTCAAATCCTTTATGAAAGGAGAGGTCCGACATGAAATCCAAGGGTTTAGGCGAGTTTCTGGGAGAAGTCATTGGTACTTTCACCCTGATCTTGCTGGGTGATGGTGTGGTTGCCAATGTGGGGCTTGCCCCGCGGTTGGCTGCGCCAGCGTATAACTGGAACACCATCACCATCGGCTGGGCCTTCGCAGTCATTGTGGCAGTTTATGTAGCGGGCGGCGTATCGGGCGCTCATATTAACCCGGCGGTGACCATTGCTTTGGCGGTCAAGCGCGGCTTCCCTTGGTCCAAAGTGCCTACCTACATCTTAGGTCAATTGGTGGGCGCGTTCCTGGGTGCGCTGGGTGTGTACCTAGTTTACCGTGAGGGTCTGGTGGCGGCAGGTATGCCCAATGTGTGGTGCACCGGTCCCGGTTCGGTCTTTGGTCAGGCCTTCTGGGGTGGTCAGGGTGCCGCCGCGCAGGGTTCTTACTCGCTGCTGAATGCCAGCATCGCGGAAATTTTCGGTACTATGGTGCTGCTCTTTGGCGTGCTGGCTAGCGGCGATCAGCGCAACCTGGGCCTGAAGTTCAACATGGGGCCCTTCTTGGTTGGCGGCACGGTGCTC
The DNA here is from genome assembly GCF_938028735.1 of uncultured Thermanaerothrix sp. Taxonomy (GTDB): domain Bacteria; phylum Chloroflexota; class Anaerolineae; order Anaerolineales; family Anaerolineaceae; genus Thermanaerothrix. Next base: position 88,292 of record NZ_CALIMF010000006.1, on the reverse strand, counting down.
TCGGTCGGTCTGAGCCTGGGTGGCCCGAGCGGTTACGCCATCAATCCTGCCCGTGATCTTGGCCCGCGCATCTTCGGTGCGCTGGTTGGGACACAGGGCCTCTTCGATGGTTCCTACTGGATTGTTGCCCCTGTGATTATGCCGATCATCGGTGCTATTCTGGGCGTGCTGCTCTATGACTGGTTTGTCAGCGCCTTCTTGCCCGAGAAGAGCGAGTAAGTTAATTTTCTCGATGATAGTGGGCCTGCCCCTTTGGGGTGGGCCCACACTAAGCGGGTATACTGGGGGGCGGTGTGGATGGCCACTGAAGGGAAGCGGTAATTACTTGTAAGAAACAGAAAGGAAGTGAGGTATGAAAAAGCTAATTAATAAGCCCGAAGATGTTGTGCGTGAAGAACTGGAAGGGATGGCACTGGCCCACCCCGATCTAATTCGGGTGCACTTTGATCCCAATTACGTCGTGCGGGTTGATGCACCAGTCAAGGGCAAAGTGGGTGTGCTCTCGGGCGGTGGTTCGGGCCATGAACCGATGCATGGGGGGCTTGTCGGCATTGGCATGTTGGATGCGGCCTGCCCGGGCGCGGTATTCACTTCACCCACGCCGGATCAGATGTTAGAGGCGACTAAGGCGATTAACGGCGGGGCGGGAGTTCTGCACATTGTCAAGAACTACACGGGCGACATTATGAATTTTGAGATGGCCGCCGACCTCGCCCGCGCTGAGGGCATCGAAGTGGAATCAGTGATCATTGATGACGACGTGGCTGTGCAAGATAGCCTCTATACGGCGGGTCGTCGTGGTGTAGGCAGCACCGTCCTGGCTGAGAAATTATGCGGCGCGGCGGCAGAGCAAGGGCGCTCACTCAAAGAGGTGGCTGATGTGTGTCGTAAGGTCAAGGATTGGGGGCGCAGCATGGGTATGGCCCTCACCTCGTGCACAGTGCCGCATGTGGGTCGGCCCACTTTCGATCTGCCTGAAGATGAGATGGAGATCGGGATCGGTATCCATGGTGAGCCGGGGCGAACGCGCATGAAACTCAAACCGGCAGATGAGATTGTTGAAATGCTGATGGAGCCGATCATCAAGGATATCCCCTATAAACCGGGCGATGAAGTATTGCTCTTCGTCAACGGTATGGGGGGAACACCGCTGATTGAGTTGTACATTGTATATCGCAAGGCCCACCAGATTGCGACCCAACACGGCCTTAAAGTTGTGCGCAACCTGATTGGCTCCTACATCACCAGTCTGGAGATGGCTGGTACTTCCATCACGTTGCTCAAGATGGATGAGGATATGATCAAGTTGTGGGATGCGCCGGTCAAGACTCCGGGTTTGCGCTGGGGTATGTGACTCTGACATCAAGACTTGTCGGGGTTTGCCCTTAGGGTAAACCCCGACCATAATGGAGCGTCGTATGGTTATTACGCGGGACAAAGTACTAGAGTGGATTAAGCGTTACGCCGATCTTCTGGCGGAAAACCGCGATTACCTGACTCAGTTGGATGCGGCGATCGGTGATGCCGATCACGGGGCGAATATGGATCGCGGGTTCAAAGCCGTGCTCAGCAAGATGCCAGAGATAGCGGACAAGGACATTGGTACGATCCTTAAAACGGTAGGGATGACCCTGCTGGCTACTGTGGGCGGCGCGGGTGGTCCGCTTTACGGTACGCTCTTCCTTCAGGCGGGAATGAAAACCACCGGCAAGATGGAACTGACGCTTGAGGATTGGATCAACGCTCTAGAAGCCGGGATTACTGGGGTTAAGAACCGGGGCAAGGCCGAGTTGGGAGATAAGACCATGATTGATGCCCTGGTGCCGGCCTGGAATGCGCTCAAACAAGCGGCGGAGAACGGTAGCAATTTAGGCGAGGCTCTGGATCGCTGTGCCCGGGCGGCTGAAGAAGGGATGAAAGCTACCATCCCGCTAGTAGCGCGAAAGGGGCGTGCCAGTTATTTAGGAGAGCGCAGTGCGGGTCATCAGGACCCAGGGGCGACCTCCTCCTACCTAATGTTGCGCGCGGCCGCTGAAGTTTGGCGTGACGCATAAGAAATTGTCTCAATTCCAAATCTAAAATCTCAGGAGGTGTGGTATGGCTAAGTATGCTGCCGCTATCGATCAGGGTACGACCAGTACTCGCTTTATGATCTTCGACCACAGTGGCAACGTGGTAGGGGTGGATCAGAAGGAACACGAGCAAATTTACCCCAAGCCCGGTTGGGTCGAACACGACCCAATGGAGATCTGGACACGGACTCAGGAAGTCATTGAGGGGGCGTTGCGCAAGAGCGGTGTGGACCCCAAGGATATCGCCGCAGTTGGCGTGACCAATCAGCGCGAGACAACGATTGTGTGGGAGAAAGCGACCGGCAAGCCCGTCTATAATGCGATTGTCTGGCAGGACACCCGCACCGATAAGATTTGCAATGAACTGGCGGCCGATGGCGGTCAGGACCGCTTCCGCCCCAAGACGGGGTTGCCGCTGGCGACTTACTTCTCAGGCCCCAAGATCAAGTGGATCCTGGACAATGTGCCGGGCGTTCGCGAGAGGGCCGAAAAGGGCGAGGTCATCTTTGGGAACATTGATACTTGGGTGATCTGGAACCTGACTGGTGGTCCGAAGGGTGGCGTACATGTGACGGATGTCACCAATGCCTCACGCACCCTGCTGATGAACCTGGAGACCCTGGATTGGGATGATGAGATTCTGGGGATTCTGGGCATCCCGCGCGCCATGCTACCGGCAATTCGACCTTCTTCCGATGTGTACGGGTATGCCAAGGGTTTGCTGGAAGGCGTCCCGGTGGCGGGTGATCTAGGCGACCAACAGGGAGCGCTGTTTGGCCAGGCGTGCTACAGCCCCGGCGAAGCCAAGAACACCTATGGCACTGGCTGCTTCATGCTGCTCAACACGGGTACCCGCCCTGTGCCCAGTAAGAGTGGCTTGTTGACCACGTTGGCCTACAAGATCGGTGATCAACCGGCGGTTTATGCGTTGGAGGGCTCCATTGCTATCACCGGCGCCTTGGTGCAGTGGCTGCGTGATAACCTGAAGATGATTGAATCCTCGAAGGACGTCGAAGCGTTGGCCCGCACCGTAGAGGACAATGGTGGTATTTACTTTGTGCCGGCGTTCTCGGGCCTCTTCGCGCCGTATTGGCGTAGTGATGCCCGTGGCGTGATTGTGGGACTGACCCGCTATGTCAACCGTGGTCACATTGCCCGCGCCGCATTGGAGGCCACTGCCTACCAGACCCGCGAGGTGCTAGATGCGATGAATGCCGACTCCGGCGTACCGCTCACCGCCCTCAAAGTGGATGGTGGCATGGTCTACAATGAACTGCTGATGCAATTCCAGGCGGATATCCTGGGTGTGCCAGTTATTCGCCCGAAGGTGGCCGAGACAACCGCGCTTGGCGCGGCCTACGCTGCGGGTATGGCAGTTGGGTTCTGGACCTCGTTCGATGAACTGCGGGCTAACTGGCAGGTGGACAAGGTCTGGAATCCGCAGATGAGCCCTGAGGAGCGCGAGCGACTCTATGCCGGTTGGAAGAAGGCCGTCCAGCGCACCTTTGGGTGGGTTGAATAATTTTTAGACGCTTTTAGGGGCAGGGTCTCCCCTGCCCCTAAAACAAACTGTGTGATAGGGTGTAGGGGCGGTGGGGTCAAGGCGGCCAAGCCCAATTGACCAATAACCGCCCTTTATATGCAAATTTTATGGGTGATTTTTTAAGAGTTCAGGTAAATACTGCTTATTAATGATAAAATTCACATGTTGCTGGACGGTGGTTCATGAGTAAAAAGAAAAAGCGCCAAGTCGAACAGGATCCTTTTGCCGCTGGACAACCCTGGCTGTCCATGAAGAGTGGCATTATTACCATGGTGGTTGTCAGTGTTCTGATGGTAGCATGGGTGACTTGGCAGGGGTCTTATTCTAAGCCTTTGGGAGAAAGTCTGCTGTGGGGGTTGGTTTTCGGCGGAAGCCTGTGGATGGTGTTTTTGTTATTCTTGCTCATTCATCGCTTGCTTCGACGGTAGGCAGTTGGAATTCAGAATGATTTCATAAGGGCAAGTGTCTCAAAAGATTTTAGCCTGATAGAGGAGCGTATCTATGAGCCAATATCATGCGATTGTAGTTGGGGCTGGTTTCACGGGTGTGGCGATTGCTCACGATCTGGCCCTGCGTGGTTTTCGCGTCACGGTGGTAGAGCGCGGGCCAATTGCTAATGGGACGTCCGGACGTACCCATGGTCTGCTCCACTCGGGAGCTCGTTATGCTGTAAACGATCAAGAATCGGCAATTGAGTGCATTCAGGAGAACCAAATCCTGCGGTTGATTGTTCCGGATGCGATTGAACCAAATGGGGGGCTATTTATTGCTGTGGATGAAAGCGATTTGGAATATCGCGAGAAATTCATCCAGGGTTGTGAGGAGTGCAAAATCCCTATCCGTGAATTGACCCCTAAGGAAGCGCTGCGTATTGAACCCAATCTCAACCCCAAACTTCTAACCGCCTTTACCGTGCCGGATGGCACGTTTGATCCCCTGCGTTTGGCATTGGCCTTTGCAGCAACGGCCAAATCCAACGGGGCGGTGTTTCATCTTTACACGGACGTAGTGGATTTACTCACCGATGGTCAGGGAAATATCAAAGGGGTAAAGGTTTGGAATCGGGCCGCCGATAAACGCTTTGAGATCGAGGGAGATATTGTCGTCAACGCCACCGGTGCCTGGGTAGGCCAAATTACATCGATGGCTGGCATCCGCGTACCGATTGCGCCGACGCCGGGTGTGATGGTAGCCTATGATAAGCGTTTGACCCAACGCGCCATTAATCGGCTCAATAAACCGGGAGATGGAGATATTGTTTTACCCCAACGGCGGATGATGGTCGTCGGGACAACTTCATTTTCTATTGAGGATCCTGATTACGTGCCGGTTTTGCCGGATCATGTGGCTCTGATGATTGAGCGCGGCTCCGAATTGATCCCGGCCTTGCGACAGACTAAAGAGCGGGGGGCTTACATGGCTACCCGTCCATTGATCGGCAGTGGTGCGCCTGGGCGAAGCATTTCGCGTACTTTCAAGGCGTATGATCACAAAGAAACCGATAATGTCGAGGGATTGGTTACTATTACTGGTGGGAAAGCGACCACCTTGCGCTTGATGGCAGAGAAGACGGTGGATCTGGTGTGTAAGAAGCTGGGTGTGAACGTCCCTTGCACGACGGCAGAGACGCCGTTGATTTCGTATCGTAAATTCTACGTAGATTAATCCTCTGAACCAGCCCATACTCTTGCATGGAGCACACCTATGAGTGAGGAAAAGTGGACCGTTAATTTTGTGGTGTATCGCAAGAAAGGGGAGGGAGCACCTCATTATCAGACTTTCACCCTTGAGGTCAGCCCCGAAGAGTACGTGATTGATGGGGTCGAACGTATATGGGCCTTTCATGATCGGTCGTTGGTTTTTGCCCATGCCTGCCACCATTCCACCTGTGGTGCATGCGGAATGCGGGTCAATGGGGTGGAAAAGTTAACCTGCATTACGCGTATTCGAGATGTCACCTCGAATGGTGGCACCTTGCGAATTGAACCCTTGCGCAACTTCCCGGTCATTAGCGATTTGGTAGTGGATATGAGCCGCCTTTACGTGGGGATGGATAAGGTCCATGCTCCGGCGGTACACCCCCTTTCAATGGCGCCTTTGGAGGGTGAGGGCATCAAGCCGCCGCGGGAAGTACCGATGGACGATGGCAAGGAATACCTGCGCTTGGCAGACTGCATCGAGTGTGGTTTGTGCATTAGTGCCTGCCCAGTTGCTGGTACTGCCGAGGAATATCTCGGCCCGGCTGTCCTCGCTGCGGCTCAGTTGCAGGGGCTGGGACGTGCTCCTGATTTGACCGCGGTGGTAGATTGTGTGGATGGTGTTTGGCGTTGCCACAGCGCGTATGAATGCACGGCTGTGTGTCCTTCTAGCGTTGATCCCGGATGGCGGATCATGGATTTGCGGCGACAGGTATTGGCCCAGCGTATCAGGCGCTGGTTTGGAGGAGCCTAATCCAGGAAAAGGAGTGTACTACCATGGAAAATCCTACAAAGAAACCCAACACTCGGGGTATTCTGGACTGGTTTGATCCACGTGGACGGCGGGTTGGTGGATGGGGGTTCATTCTCAACCGTCTGACTGCCATTGGGTTGACCGTCTATCTTTATCTTCACCTGATCATGCTAGGCAAATTGGCTCAGGGGCCAGAAGCCTATGATTCCTTCATTGCCTTTGCCAAGCAACCCTTGATTATGTTTGGGGAAATGCTTGTGATCATTGGTGGTTTGTACCATGGTTTGAACGGTGTGCGCATTGCGCTCAACAGTTTCGGGGTTGGCGTTCCAGCCCAGAAGCAATTGTTATATGGGGTGCTAGGTCTCACCCTTGTGGGTTCACTTATTTTTGGACTGCGCATGTTTGCGACGCATTGATAAGGAGGGATCATGCAGAACACAATTTCTCAACCCAAAGCAGGTGAGAGTTATCTTTTGTGGTTTATCAAAATTGTGACCGGGCTGTTGATCATCGTGATCCTATTTATTCACTTTTTGGTCAACCATTATCTGGCCCCGGAGGGTTTGCTTTCACATGCTGAGGTTGTGGCCTACTACCGGAACTACCCTATCGTGCCCATTATGGAGGGGTTTTTCCTCGTGTTTGTGGTATCTCACTCCCTGATTGGCACGCGGAGTATTTTGCTGGATTTAAATCTTAAGAAAAACATCATGCGGGTTGTTGATGCTTTGTTAGTGACTGTCGGTTTGGTGGCTACCGGTTACGGCATTTGGTTGTTGTTCGCTGTTATCAATTGGGGAGCCTGAGTCATTTTCTATGGTGAGCCTTGTTTTGGTTTCTCACAGTAAGCCTTTGGCCGAGTCATTGGTGGGCTTGATTCGGCAAATGGCAGGTGAGGCGCTAAAAATTGCTGTTTCAGCGGGTGCCGGACCCGATCATACTGAGTTCGGGACCGACGCGACAGATATTGCACGAGCCATTACCGAGGTAGATAGTCCAGATGGCGTCTTGGTGCTGATGGACCTGGGCAGTGCAATTCTGAGCGCAGAAATGGCTTTGGAATTGCTTCCTCCCGAGGTGCGTCAACGGGTGCGTTTCTGTCCAGGGCCGTTAGTAGAGGGTGGCATTGCGGCAGGGGTACAGGCTAGCCTGGGAAGTGATATTGAGACGGTGTGTCGCGAAGCCCACCGTGCCCTGCAGCCCAAGGCGGAGCAACTGGAGGGCAGCGCCGAAATAGCGGCACCTGCTGTGGAGAGCACATCACCAGCAGAGGGGCAAGATTTTCACCACGTGGAGGTTGTGCTCAAGAATGCACACGGGTTACACGCGCGTCCAGCGGCGCGTTTTGTGCAACTGGCCTCGAAATTTGACGCCGAGATCCTGGTATCAAATCTGACCAACCAGAAGGGCCCTGTCTCGGCCAAAAGCCTGAATGCATTGGCAACGCTGGGCGCTTTACGCGATCACCGTATCCGTATTTTGGCACGCGGCAAGCAAGCCACTGAGGCGTTGGAAGCCTTACGCCAGCTGGTTGAGGAGCGTTTTGGGGAACCAGTGGGTGTTGCCGAAGCTGGGTCCTCTCCAGTTCAGCCGGCCATTGCAGGGGCTGAGGTCGTGGCACAAGAGGAAGAAGGTGTCTTTGTGGGGCTTCCCGTCTCTGATGGGGTGGCGGTGGCATCGCTTTATCATTATGAGTCCTTGCCCCCAATGGTATCTCACGACTATGTTAGTGATCCAGAAGCAGAGTGGGGGCGTTTGCAGGATGCCATCCAAAAAGTGCGAAAAGATATCCAGACCCGTTACCGTGAAATGGTGGCCCGAGTTGGTCCGGATGAAGCGGCGATTTTTGAGGCTCATGCCCTGCTGTTGGATGATCCTGATTTGCTCCAGCCTGCCCAACGGCTGATCTTTGAGCAGCGTTATAATGCGGCGTGGGCGTGGCAAACCAGTGTGGAGGCCATGGTTGCCCAGTATCAAAGCCTGGAAGATCCCTATCTGCGGCAGCGGGCGTTGGATGTCCAAGATGTGGGTAATCAAGTATTGCGTGCCCTGAGTGGGGAAGCGCGGGAGAAAATCACTTTTGAGCACCCTGTGATTCTGATGGCGGATGAACTGACGCCCTCTGAGACGGCTCAGTTAGATCTTGAACACATCCACGGGATTATCACTCTAAGTGGAGGACCAACATCGCATAGTGCTATTTTGGCGCGCTCGCTAGGCATTCCGGCGGTAACCGGCTTGTCCCCTGCGATCAGGCGATTGCCTGGGGGCGTAATGTTAGGTCTAAATGGGTTCCGCGGGCGTGTTTGGGTCAATCCCGATGAACGGGTGCGTAGCGAATTGGAGGCCGAGCGGAAACGCTGGCTTGAAGAACGTCAAAGACTGCTGGCTAGCAGTCTACAACCGGCGGTAACGCGCGATGGCAAGCGGGTGGAAGTGGTGGCCAACGCTGGTAACTTGGCGGATGCCCAGTTGGCGGTTCAAAATGGGGCAGAAGGCATTGGCTTACTACGCACAGAATTTCTCTTCCTTACGCGGCAAACTCCACCCTCGGAAGAAGAGCAATTTCAAGCAATTCGCGATGTTGGATTGGCGCTAAGAGGCCAGCCCGTCATTGTGCGCACCTTGGATGTGGGTGGAGACAAACCCTTGCCCTATATCCCGATGGAACCAGAAGCCAATCCGTTTTTGGGCGTGCGGGCTCTGCGTCTTTCTCTACAACAACCCGATTTGTTCCGTACACAGCTACGCGCAATCCTGCGTGCAGGAGCGCTGGCTAATCTGAGGATTATGTTCCCCATGGTCGCTACCCTCGAAGAGGTTGAGCAAGCGCGCGAGTTCCTGGTGCAGGTTCATCGCGATCTTGAAAATGAGGGTATTGCCCATGCTTGGCCGATTGAGACCGGGATCATGGTCGAGATTCCGTCGGCGGCGATCAAGGCGGAAAAACTAGCTGCTGTCGTGGATTTCTTCAGCATTGGTACGAATGATCTGACCCAATACACGTTAGCAGCCGAGCGAGGAAATCCCCGCCTGGCCTATTTAGCCGATGCTTTGCATCCGGCAGTATTGCGATTGGTTGAGCAGGTGGTACAGGCTGCCCATCAAGAGGGAAAATGGGTGGGGGTATGTGGTGAATTGGCCGGTGAAGCAGAGGCGGTGCCCATTCTGGCTGGGTTGGGTGTTGATGAATTGAGTGTTAACCCTGCTGGCATTCCGAAGGTTAAGGCAATCCTTCGCACCATGACAATGAGCGATGCGCAAAATCTGGCCCAGAAGGCTGTAAAATGCGCAAAAGCCTCCGAGGTTCGCCAACTGGCCACGGAGTTCTTGCGCATGTTGGGTATGATGGACTAAATTTGTGCAATGAACTCTGCAAATGAGGTGGTGGGGCGGAGGCAGATAAAATTGTTGCAAATGAATGCTGTTACCGGCACCTCAGGAGCGGGGTGATTGAGACGCACTAAGGCGGGTGCGTTGGAAGCAGGGGGTACTGTGCTCCCTGCGAGGATCAAACGTGGGCGGTATTGGCCATGGAGGTGATTTAGATAGAGAGCTGTTGCTCCCGGATCTCTCCATAGGAATACAAGTTGCTGTATTGGTCCAAGGGCCAAATCCATACAACGCAGAAAGGATGCAAATCCCAGCGGATAGCGTTGGCAAGCACTTGCAATCCAAGTCAGAAGGTTGTGTGTCATGGCTTCCCACTCTCCGTGTTCGTCCAGGTAAGCGAGGGTTAGCAAAGCATGGGCTGCTAGAGCATTGCCTGAGGGAGTTGCGCTATCCTGGATCTCTTTAGGGCGAATGGGGAGGGAGTTATCATCTTGGGGCGAATCGAAGAAGCCACCCGCAGAGTCACGAAAGCGATCCAGCATTTCGTGGGCTAGTTGACTAGCCCAAACAAACCAGGCGTTGTCAAAATCGGTCTGGTAGAGTTCAAGTAGAGCGAGGATGAGCGAGGCGTAATCTTCAAGACGGGCGAGAGGACCGAGTACGCCTTCATGCCATGAGCGATAGAGACGGTGATCCCAATAGAGGTTTTCCAGGATGAAGTTAGCCGCATTTTGGGCGGCTTTTAGATAATGCAGGTGCCCCAAATGGCGACCGGCTAGGGCAAGAGCCCGAATAGTTAATGCGTTCCAAGTCACAATGATCTTTTTGTCGGTAGCAGGACGCACACGTCGCTGGCGTTGAAGTAAGAGCGGATGAAGAAGGTCAACCGCATGCCTAAGACACTCGGCTAATTCGCGATCCTGTTTTTGCGCGAGTTCAGGCCAGGTGGACTTGACTTTGAGCACCAATTTTCCCTCATGAGCAACCCTTTCATCCAGGCAGTATGTCTGACTGAAATCCTGCCAGGTTGCAACTTCACCTAGGAGGGTTTTGAGTTCCTCAATTGACCACGTGTAAAACTTCCCTTCTTCTCCTTCTGAATCAGCGTCTAGGCTGGCGTAAAATCCACCCGCAGGGTGGGTTAGTTCGTTCAGAACGAAATCCAGGGTACGTCTGGCAATATAGCGAAAGGTTTCGTCTTTTGAAAGAAGATAAGCCTGGAGATATACGGTTGCAAGTTGGGCGTTATCATACAGCATCTTCTCAAAGTGGGGTATGCACCAATCCGCGTCGGTGCTGTAGCGGTGGAATCCACCTCCAACGAGATCGAAAATCCCGCCGCTGGCCATGGCGTGTAGGGCGTGAAAGGCAAGGTTCTGGGCGTGGGCGTGGCCCCGGCTAGCCTGGGTTAACAGGAACTCGATAGCGAGAGGCTGGGGAAATTTAGGTGCACGGCCCCAACCGCCGTGTTGCCAATCGTAGGTACGTTCAAGTTCGTTCAGGGCCGCCGTAAGCACGGTTTCGTAACTAATAGCCTGGGAGATGGGTTGCCAGGTGTGGGACTGGTGCAGGTGTTTGAACACTTTGCCAGCCAGGTTCTGGAGGCTCTGTCGGTCGCTTACCCAGGTGTAGTGAACAGCCTGCAATACTTGTAAAAACGAAGGTAATCCATGCCGAGGTACCGGTGGGAAATAGGTACCCCCAAAGAAGGGCTCGAGTGATGGTGTGAGGAAAACTGAAAGGGGCCATCCACCCTGGCCGGTCATTGCAATAACGGCGTTCATGTAGAGAGCATCTACATCTGGATGTTCTTCGCGGTCTACTTTGATAGGAACAAAATGGGCATTGAGAAAGGCTGCCACTTGTTCATCCTCAAAAGACTCATGGGCCATCACATGGCACCAATGGCAGGCAGCGTAACCAATGCTAAGGAAAATAGGTTTATCCTCACGGCGCGCTTTGGTAATGGCTTCTTCTCCCCAAGGATACCAATCAACAGGGTTATTGGCATGCTGTAAGAGGTAGGGCGAGGCCGAGTATTGCAAGCGATTCATAGTGTGTCCTATATTTTGCAATTCAGATTAATTTTATCGTGATTATAACCGAAGAAAACTCGTCTTGGTTTACGGGGTTAAGGAATTGTGAAATAAATCCCCTTGCTAATCCCGTAAACCTGGGTATATACTGAAATCTATTCTGATCCTACATACATACTAATCCTACATAATCAAGCGAGGTCTTATGGGAATTCAAATTGAGCAATTAGATACGGCAAATAAATCTCAGGTTGAAGCGTTTGTGCGCTTTCCCTTTAAGATCTATAAGGACTGCCCGCAATGGGTACCGCCGATTTTGAGCGATATTCGATTAATGCTCAATCGCAACAAACATCCTTTTTACGAACACTCGGATGCCGATTTCTTTATCGCTCGCCGTGATGGTGAGATCGTGGGGCGTATCGCGGTTATGGAAAACCGTCCGTATAATCAATATCACGGCACCCAACAGGCCCAGTTCTATCTCTTTGAGAGTGTTGAAGACCTGGAGGTAGCGCAAGCCCTATTCGAACGGGCGTTTGAATGGGCTCGCCAACGAGGACTTAATGAGATCGTTGGCCCAAAAGGCTTCAGTCCCTTTGATGGCTACGGGATTCTTATTGAGGGGTTTGAGCATCGCCAGATGATGACCATGATGAATTACAATCCACCTTATTATCCCCAGTTTATGGAGATGTTGGGTTTTCAGAAGGAAGTGGATTTTGTCTCCTGTTATTTACATCGTAGCAATTTCAATTTGCCCGAAAAAGTGCGCGAGGTTGCCAAGCGGGTTCAGGAACGAGGATATTTTGAAGTCAAGAACTTTGAGACAAAGTCTGAATTGCGCCAGTGGGCTAAAAAGATTGGCAAGGCCTACAATGAAACCTTTATTAATAATTGGGAGTATTACCCACTAACTGAGCGAGAGGTGGATTTTGTTGTTGATACCCTTATTACTATCGCCAATCCTCGTCTGATCAAGATAATCTTGAGCAAAGATAAAGTGGTCGGATTTCTTTTTGGTTTTCCGGATGTTTCTGAAGCCCTCCAGCGGGCCCGTGGCCGTTTGACGCCATGGGCGATTGTGGACCTTTTGCTGGAGATGCGGCGGACCAAATGGATTTCCCTCAATGGGGCTGGGGTACTCCCAGAGTATCATGGGCGAGGAGGAAATGCTTTGCTCTACGCTGAGATGCAGAAGACGGTCCTGGACCATGGTTTTGAGCATGCGGAGCTTACCCAGGTAGCCGAATCGGCTGTTCAAATGCGCAAGGATTTGATCACGATTGGTGGTAAAGCCTATAAAAATCATCGGGTCTATTTTCGCCATATCTGATCAAGCAAGAGGTTAAGAGCTTTTAGGAGGCTATCTATCCCCATGGCTGTCCATAGCACCACGTAAGGCACCAAAAGAATGTAGTAGCGCTGAAAAGAGAGTGGAAGCCAACCCAGGAAGAAGCCACTCTGGAAGATAGTCCCTAAAATCAAGACCTGAGTGGAAAGGCGAGAGGAAGGCAGAGCCTCGCGGCGGTCAAGGGTTAGGGCGAGCATTCCTAAAAGAGTAAGAGCAAGTATGAGCCCTCCCCCGGTTTTACCTCTTAGCAGGCTGTGAAACGGGTTGTGCTCATATGAGTTATATGATGTTGCTAAGGCCTGGTTGTAATTAGCAGCTTCGCTAAGTTGGGGCGGTGCAAAAAAGACCTGAAGTAGCATATTGCGCAGGCGAGTTGATGTTGACTCGGCCACCATCAGAGGATTTGCTACCTTAAAATCGCCTACCTGGGCGGTGATTAAGTGCTGACGAGCCGCTGCAGCCTGCTTGAGCGCTTCTACGGGGTGTTTCCAAAGAAAAGGGTTAAGTGCCAGGGTGAGTAATGTAAAAGCACTTAGAAAGGCCAGGATAGCGCCTAGGCGAGCCTTTGGGGTGTAGGTGGGTTTGGTCTGATCCAACAGACCCAACCGCAGGACTCCTAGACCCACGAGCGGCAATGCTGTGTATTTTGCGTTGAAGGCCAGTGCTGCGCTCAGCCCGAGTAGCCAGGGGTTTGGGGCAGGCAGGCTTAGCAGCCATAAGGTCAAAGTGCTTCCGCTCAGGAGGAGACCTTCTGCCATGGCTCGACGGGTATGCAAGAGGATAAGTGCGTGACCACCTGCAAGAAATAAGGATGTCCATGCAACGCGGCGCCCACGCAGAGCATACCCTAATGCATAGATGCTCAACAGGGATATGGGCAGGAGTAGGGTCATGCCCAAGCGAGCGACAAAAAGACTGGTGGGTGGGGGAAAAGCACCTGCCTGTAGGTTGGCTTCCCAGCCTTGGCTCCAATTCCAATCCTGAAGAGGGGCTGGCTGATTGGTTAGGGTGAGCCAGAAACCGATCCAGTAGCGAGTTAGTGGAGGGTCAAGCAGACGATAGATCATGCGATCACTGAGTGGCACTTCGGGTTGCCAAGCCAGGCGAAACGGATTCTTCAGGTATTCTGTCCAGTCCTGGCTCATATATAATTGAGTACTTTCATCGGGGTGAAAAGGGATGTCTGGAATCCCAAGTATATAAAATAGAGTTATCAAACCCACTGCAGTAATCAAACATACGGGTTCCCAGTATACGGACACCCATAAAAGCAAGCGATTAATCCATTTAGACAGATTGGTGAAGGATGGTAAATGGGATGCGTTCATGGTGGCAAAATAGAAAAATTGGAACAAAATGGATGGGTTTAGCGCTGGTGATCACTGGCCTAAGTGTTCTCCTAAAAATAGCTCTGCTGGGGGCTGAAGTTTTTCCTTTCAACGCCGATGAGGCGGTTGTGGGGCTGATGGCGCGGCATATCTTACAAGGTGCGCGCCCCATCTTTTTCTATGGTCAGGCTTACATGGGGAGTCTGGATGCATGGTTAGTAGCACTTGGTTTTGCATTATTGGGTGAGCATGTCGAGGTCATACGTTTGGTTCAGGTGCTATTGTACGCGTTAACCGTTTTCAGCGCGATCCTTTTGGGCTGGATGCTTTGGGAGGACCGTCGGATTGGGCTGTTAGCAGGAGTGTTTCTGGCGATCCCGAATGTGAATGTTACTCTCTACACTACAGTTAGCCTGGGAGGATATGGCGAGGCTCTACTGATTGGTAATTTGATTTTAATAACCGCTGTTCTACTAGTTAGAGAAGATCGGAGTGAAGACCTAATCAGGAGGGTCCCGTGGGGACTGTGGAGCCTGTTGGGATTCTGGATAGGCTTGGGGTTGTGGGTGCATGGGATGACGCTGGTTTATAGTGTGCCAGCCATCGGGGTGGCGACCTGGCACTTTAGACATGAACGTGGGATAGCAAAGCGCATAGGGATGTTGGGGATAGGATTTTTCGTGGGTTCTTTGCCTTGGTGGTATTTTGCCCTAACCCAGGGGTGGAAACCTTTGCTGACGGAACTGCTAGGTAGCGCAGTAGCGGTAGAAGAGGGAGCATGGTGGCAACGAACTCTTCAGCACGCCTTTAACTTGATTGTGTTGGGGTCAACCGTTACCTTAGGTTTTAGGCCCCCTTGGGCTGTGCAGTGGTTAGGCCTGCCACTGATGCCTTTCGTCTTGAGTCTCTGGATGCTTGTAGCATGGGAAGGAATCAGGGGTTGGTGGTCCACCAGATCCATTACCCTTGCAAGTTCGCTTTTGTTGGGAATAGGATTGACCCTGGGAGCAGGGTTTCTGTTTACATCGTTTGGCGTGGATCCCTCGGGGCGCTATTTCCTGCCACTGGCTCTTCCTCTGGCTTTTGGAGCAGCGCGCTGGATAGCACGCTTAAGTTCTAAAGGGTTGCGTCTTCTCTGCACAATGTTGATCCCGCTTTATCACCTGTGGGGCATTGGGACTTGTGCAGCACAGAATCCCCCTGGCATAACCACACAGTTCTATGCGCCAACTCAGATTGATCAACGTCACCTTCCCGCACTCTCTGCCTTTTTGGAGCAGGCAGGGGAAACAAGAGGGTATTCCAATTACTGGGTGGCGTATCCACTGGCGTTCATTTCACAAGAAGAATTGATTTTTGCTCCACGCTTGCCGTACCATTTGGACCTGCGGTACACAAGCCGCGACGATCGCTATCCACCCTATACGTTAGTGGTGAGTCAAAGTGAACGGGTGGCTTATATTACTACTCACAATCCTGCCCTTGATGATTACCTGAAGCAAGCGTTTGATCGCTTGAATATAAATTACCAGGAGGTGCAAATTGGCGATTACCGGATTTACTATCGCCTTTCTAGGCCAGTCCATCCGCATGAGATCGGTTTAGGAGAAACGCACCCCTAATGGCGTACGGTAAAGTGTACTTCCTGCCGATCTTGTAGCGCGGGGAAGTTGGAACGAACCTCGCTAATGTTGGCAAGATCAATTGTTGCTTGAACGAAATCCTCCTCCCGAATACTGCCACGAGCTAAGACCTCGCCCCAAGGTGAGATAATTAGACTGCTACCACCGTTAGTCACTTTACCGGTGGTACCGACTGCATTGCAAGCAGCTACGAGCGCCAGGTTTTCAATAGCACGGGCGCGCAAGAGGGTTTCCCAATGCTCCAGGCGGGGGGCAGGCCACTGGGCAACCAGCAAGAACGAATCGGCGTTGTGATTGAGATAAGCGCGGAAGAGCTCGGGAAAGCGCAGATCGTAGCAAATAGCCAATCCACTGGTTAAGTCGGCTACTGATGCAAGAACGGGACTATGCCCAGGCGCAAAATACCGGTCTTCGTTAAGGGGTCCAAAGAGGTGAATCTTGTGATACTGACCGGTAATCTGTCCGGAAGGTGCGATCAGGATGAAAGTGTTGTAGTAGTGTCCTGCATCGTACGTGATGAGGGATCCGCCAATGTAAAGCCCGTTTTCCTGGGCCTGGCGGCGTAGTTCAGAGATGAGTTCCAGATTCTGGTGAGCGTGCTGGGCCTGATTTTTCAGATCATACCCGCTGCTCCACAGTTCCGGAAAGAGTACGAGATGAGCGTGGCTTTTGCGGGCTTCTTTGAGAAACTCAAGCGCTTTGAGGTAGTTTTTTTCTAAATTGCCCAGCTGGATGTTCATTTGGGCTAAAGATATATTAAGTTCCATGGTTTCCTCACGTTATAATTGATATATAGTCAATAATTTTCTCGGCTCCACAGGACACCAACCGTTGAGGCGCTCCAACCTTTGGATTTATGGATCCCTTTTCCTGGCCCTGGCAGTTTTAATCAGTCTGCTTGTATTTTTGAATTATCGTCTGGTTCAGTATCAGCGTCAAACAGGATCGGATTTCTTCGTGGGCTGGCAGTCCATGCGCTTACTCTTGCAAGAGGGCGTTAGCCCTTATGCGAACACTACGGCTCAACGGATTGGTCGAATGGGGGTTGAAGTCGGCTTAGATGTTAGTTGGGTTCCTTTCAACGCGCCGCTATATGCCCTCATTTTATACTTGCCCTTTGCCATCGTAAAGGATTTTACCCTGGCTCGTGCACTAGCGTTAAGTGTGGCTGAGATCTCGATTGGCTTGGCACTTTACTTGAGCCTCCAAGCCACCACGTGGCGGCCCAGAGCATGGGTATGGGGAGTGTTAGCCCTTTTCGGAATTGGGTGGTTTCCCGGTGCTATGGCGCTACTGGGCGGAAGCGTTATACCAGCAGTTGTGCTTTTTGTATCCCTAGGTTTATGGGCTGTTCGAACGCGACATGAGGAAATTGCCGGAGTGGCATTAGGTCTTGCCATGGTGCGCCCGCATGTGGTGGGAATCCTAATCGTGGTAATCCTCTTGTGGGCCCTTTTCACTCGGCGTAATCTAATCCTCTTGTGGTTCCTCATCACAGTAGTCCTTTTGAGTCTGTTTTTTGCCCTTTTTCTCCCTTCCTGGCCGCTTGAGTATCTGGCGATGCTTGTCAATCGTCAGCGCCCTTTGGTGGGCCTAACGGTTGGAGAAGCGCTAAGGGTTTTCTTTCCGGGCATTGGAACCCGGCTGGGGTTGGCGATTAGTGCGATGATGGGAGCAGTACTTCTGGTTGAACTAATGCTTCATCGGCGAGGCGGACTGCGAGCATTTGTATGGCTAGCCTCGTTGAGTTTGGTGGTGACCCCTTGGACGGGAATACGCCTGCGACCAGAGGACTTAAGTCTCTTCTTGCCTGCCATTGTTCTTGTGGGAAGTTTGTGGATTGAGCGATGGCAGCGTGTTGGCCTTATTCTATTTGGGGTGATTGGGGTGATGCTGGGGATAGGCGCATGGGGTATGGCGGGTTGGAGAATCATGGAGAGGCTTCCACCCCAGAATCTAGCCTTGCTTATATTGTTGATTCCCCTGATGGGCATAGCCCTGTTGTACTGGGTGCGTTGGTGGGCTATTCGCCCCCCCAGCGTGTGGATGGACCTCATTCGACAAGAAGACATTGAGCCTTCGCTTGAGGAGTAAGGTAAGGCGCGATGCAGCGTTATCATTATGGGATGCTGGCGCTTCTTGGGGTACTTATCGCTGGTGCGATGGTGGGGTTACAGCCTCTGGCTGCTTCTATGGATAGCGATTACTACTACGCACTAGGGCAGCAGATTATGCAGGGGCGGGGAGACGAACAACCTTTCATCTGGAATTATCTGGCTGACCCGTCTGAAGTGCCAATGCCGTCTTTTGATTATTGGATGCCTTTGCCGGCTTTTGTTGCTGCCTTGGGCATGTGGTTGACGGGGACACAGGCTTTATGGGCAGCGCGTTTACCGTATATTGTCCTGCATGGCATTAACACTGCTCTAGTGGCGTACTTGATCCATCGGCGTACGAAACAGCCCCATCTGGCCTGGTTGGGGGGGCTAAGTGCCTCTATCCCGCTTTTCTACGCCAGTTTTATCTCTTTTCCCGAATCATTTACTCCGTTGATGACGTTAGGAGCGTTATATTTCCTGGCCGTTTTTGAGGGCGATCGGTTGTGGGCCGAGCGATTAAGGATAGGGTATTCAATTGGGGTGGGAGCGCTATGTGGTCTCCTACACCTGACACGAGCCGATGGTCTGATCTGGCTGGTTGCGAGCATCCTGCTTGTGGGGGTGGCGCCGTGGCGAGCCCTGGACGGGCAAAAGTTTGGGTTTGTTGTCAAAATTCGTATAGCCGTACTTAACGGGTTGGGATTGGGAATTGGGTATGGTTTAGTTGTTGCTCCCTGGGTGTTACATAATGTACGCGCATTTGGTACAGTGCTACAACCGGGTTCTGGACGGGTTTTGTGGATCCGAGAATATAACGAATTATTTTTTTACCCTGCCTCTGTGCTGACATTTGCCCGTTGGGCTGAACAAGGATGGCTTAATATTCTAAAAGACCGTTTGTGGGCGTTAGGGCAAAACCTGCTGAGCGCAATCGCTGTACAAGGGCAAATTGTGCTCTTTCCGTTGATTGTTCTGGGATGCTGGAAGGAACGTCATCGTCTTGAGGTCCGGTTTGGGATGGGGATGTGGGCCCTATTGGGATTGGTTTTCTCAATTCTTTTTCCCTTTGCGGGGGTAAGAGGGGGATTTTTCCACTCAGGCGCGGCCTTGCAACCTTTTTTGTGGATGTTGGGGTGGTGGGGATTCAAACACTGGATGGAGTGGGGGGTGCACAAACGGGGTTGGAAGCAGGAACTTAGTCAGAGGGTTTTGGGGGTGGGGCTTTTGTTGATCCTTCTTTTTACGTCAGCCAGCATTTATTTCCGTCGAGTGTCTGGAGACAACGGAGCAGCACCAACCTGGAAAGTAACCCAGGAGACGTACTTAGCGGTGCATCATAAGTTACTAGAGTTGGGATATGAACCTGAAAATTCGCTGGGGGCTGTTAATAACCCTCCCACGTTTTTTGTGCTAACCGGACGTTCTAGCATTGTCATCCCAGGAGGAGATCTCTCGCAATTGCTCGCCGTTTTATGCCGGTATGGGGCTAAGTATGTCGTTTTAGAACGAGATCAAATAAATCTTTCCTTGCTTTACGCGCATCCAACTGAGATTGAGGCCTTGGCGTATCTAGGTACGGTACAAGGGGCTCATCTGCTGAGACTGAAGGATGACGCAGTGACTTGCCGCTATTTTTCTCAAACAGGCATAGACAATTATGCTATACTTACACCTGATTTGGACACCTCAGAAGTTGACCCAGGTGTTAGGGTAGCGAAAGGCGGAGATGAGCATGGAGACTCAGGTGACTAATGAATCAGACGCGTGGGAATCCTTTATTGACTTCATCGCCTCAGAATTAGAGCAAGCGCGGCGTGTCCATTATGAAGTCACCGAGATGATCGAACGCAGTCAGGTGGAGCTAACACGCCTAACACAACGCAATGCCAGTATCAATGCCCATCTACAGCAGCTCCACGCTCAATTTGATTCGGTACCACGCAGTGATATCCGTGTAGTATATGATTCAGCGTTAGATGCCCAGCGGCGGCTTTTGGTCATGCGCAGCCAGGTTGAGAAATTACAGAGTGACCAGGCTCATTTAGAGAAATACATCCAATTACTTGAGAAAGTGCAGGACTTTGTGGGGGAAGGCTCGTCTGCTGAGAGCGGTCGAAGGCGGGATGGGGGGATGGCTATGCTGGAAAAACTTATTGATGCTCAAGAAGCCGAGCGCCAAAAACTCTCTCGCCAGATGCACGATGGTCCGGCCCAAGATCTTTCTAATTTTATTGTGCAGGCTGAGATTGTGGCCCGTCTGTTTGATCTGGATCCGCTCAAGGCCAGGGAAGAATTGGAAAACCTCAAAAATGCTGCAATGGCAACATTCCAAAAGGTTCGTCTCTTCATCACGGGTTTGCGCCCGATGATGCTAGACGATCTAGGCTTGTTTATTACCGTGCAACGATATGGAGAAGCATTCAGTAACGAAACCGGTGCTGAAGTTAATGTAATGACTCGGGGGGCTCAGCAGCGCTTTGCTCCCTATGCTGAGGTTATGATTTTCCGGGCTATTCAGGAATTGATGAATAATGCTTACCGTCATAACCAGGATATGTTGCGCAAGTTAATGATTGAGGTCTTTTTGGAAGTAGGAGATCAATTTGTCAAAGTAGTCGTTCGAGATGATGGCAAGGGGTTTGACCTACATCAGTTGCAGGAAAGTGGAGGACTGGGGTTGCGCTTGATCCGGGAGCGGGTGGAAATGCTGGGGGGAAGCGTGGATATTGATACTGCGCCAGGACAGGGGTGTCGAGTGACCTTGCAAATCCCCTTGAATAACATTACACTCTAAAAACTAAGATCAAACACGATCGAAAACTTTCACGGGAGGATCTGCTTATGACACTGACGATTGGCATCTTGACCGGTGGTGGAGATGTGCCGGGGTTAAATCCCTGCATCAAATCGGTTGTAATGGGGGCGCTTGAATTGGGGTACCGAGTGATTGGTATTCGCCGAGGGTGGGCTGGTTTGTTGCACTACAACCCGGACGAACCCTCAACACGGGAGTATTACATCCGGGAACTCCATGCAGAAGATGTGCGCACGATAGATCGGACAGGCGGGACGGTATTGCACACTTCACGCACTAATCCGCAGCGCGTTTCCCCCAAAGATACCCCCGATTTCTTGAAGAATTCTAAGTGGGGCAAGCTCATTCCCGAGGAAGGTAAAACCGACTATACGGATTATGTGCTCAACGTCTTAGGACATTTAGGAATTGATGTCTTGGTTCCCATTGGTGGGGATGATACCCTTTCTTTTGCCGTACGCCTGCATCGTGAGGGTTTTCCTGTTGTTGCTATTCCCAAAACGATGGATAACGATGTCTTTGGCACGGATTACTGCATTGGTTTTTCAACTGCAGTGACGCGGAGCGTAGAGTTCATCACCAACATGCGTACTTCGGTGGGATCGCATGAACGGATCGGCGTGGTGGAATTATTTGGCCGCTACTGTGGTGAGACTTGCTTGATCAGTGGCTATTTGGCTTACGTGGATCGCGCTGTTATCCCTGAAGTCCCGTTTGATATCCAGAAGCTGTGTGACTACCTAATGTTCGATAAGCGTAACAATCCCTCAAATTATGCCATTATGACTATCTCAGAGGGTGCTGTTATGGAAGGAGGGGAGCTCTTCGTGACTGGGGAGGCGGATGCTTACGGGCATCGCAAGCTCGGTGGGATTGGGATGATTGTGAGCGAGGAGATCAAGCGCCGCACAGGACAAAATACAATGTACCAGCAGCTTGGCTACTTGATGCGTTCGGGTGCGCCGGATTCGCTTGATCGGATGGTTGCCATGTCGTTTGGCAATCTGGCCATTCAATTAATTCGGCGCAAAGAAACCGGCAAGATGGTGGCCCTACACGGTGGTAAATACACCACTGTGCCGGTTGAGATAGTGATGGCCGGGCGCAAGCGAGTGGATGTGCCCAGTTACTACGATATTGAAACGTATCGCCCACGGGTTAAAGATTTCATGGGCGTGCCGATGTTTCTAAGTTGATCTGCCGTGGCCCTGACCTCTTGTCAGGGCCCTTATTTTTCTTCTACTCCTTACAGAGCGAGAAATGGGCCCATGGGTCGAGAAGAACAAGGAGTTACCCGCGACCGGTATATGATCATCCCACGTACATTGGTGTTCATTACTCGCGGGAAGGAAGTCTTGCTTCTTAAGGGGGCACCAACCAAACGCCTTTGGGCTGGGCGTTACAACGGGATCGGGGGACACGTTGAACGGGGTGAAGGGGTTCTGGAGGCCGCTAAACGCGAGGTGCGCGAGGAAACCGGACTCTCTATCGGCAACCTGCGGTTATGCGGTGTGGTGATGATTGATACCGGAGAGCCCATTGGAATTGGGTTGTATGTCTTTCGCGGGGAGTATGAAGGTGGTGAGGTGATCTCTTCACCTGAAGGAACGGCAGAGTGGATTCAGCGCGAGGCTTTATCTAGCCAACCTCTAGTACCAGATCTCTCCGTATTGCTACCGCGTGTACTGGCGCATCGCGACGGCGATCCGGTTTTTATTGCCCATTACTATTATGATGATCAGGACACACTCCAAATTCGATTTGAAACTTCCTAACCCTCCCCAGAGGGGGGAGAGTTGCCGATCCCATCAGCGGACTTATAGCGGTAGAAAACCAGCTTGGTAGAGCCATAATGACGTTGTTCCACCTCTTCCAAGTTGGTTAATTGCTCAAGTGGTCTGTATTCCTTGGGATCAATTTGCACAATAACTATGCCATGCGGGGAAAGCCAAGCCGGGTTTAAATCCAGGGCTTGTAAGGCCTTTTCCCACAACCCCTTGTATTGAGGGGGCGCAATAAAGATGAAATCGAAGCGCCGGGTGGGGGGCTGCCGTAGAAAGACAAAGGCATCCATGTGTAAAACCTCTGTCCCCTGCTCCAAATGGGTGAGGCGAAGGTTCTCTTTTATGGTTGAAATGGCTTGTCGGCTGGTGTCAAGAAAGCACACGTAAGCGGCACCCCGGCTGAGGGCCTCAATACCCACGCTCCCGGTCCCGGCGAATAAGTCCAGGAAAGAAGCCCCCTCGATTTCCGGACCGATGATGTTGAACAGCGCTTCCTTGACCCGATCGGTGATCGGGCGAGTTCCGCTACCAGGAACGCTACGAAGGCGGATGCCTCCAGCCTTGCCGCTAATGATACGTGGGGGAGTCATCCTGTCTTACCTATACCATTATCGTGGCATCACAAGCGGCTTTGATGTTGCCGTGAGGGGTAATGATGGGCAGGACGCACCCTGTACCCAAAACAAACCGCTTGCCTTGGGTTTCCTCGATGGCTCTGAATGCTTCGCGCCGAACGTCCTCGGGGGTGCCCAACGCCATGGTGCTCCATTGGGACAGACCGCCGCATACGGCAACCGATACTTGTTCCAAGGCTTCTTTAAGAGATGGAGGTGTTTGTTGATCGTGCCAGTTCAGAATCTGAACCGGGTAGTCGCGCACCTGTTCAAACATAATGTTTTCGCCGTGGACATGCCCCACATTGAGCCAGAAATCGCGCGCGGCTTCTAGTATCCTAAGATCATAAGCCCGTCCGAATTCCGCGAATTCGGAAGCTGCCAGCAGGCTAAAGCGGGCATGCTGGATAGCGTAGAAGATGCCATCAACGCCAATGCTCTTTAGGGCATCAATAAAAGCAAGGGTGGTCTCGGTGATCTGTTTCAAACCGATATGCAAGGCATCGGGTGCGGTACGCAGGTGGAGGATGAGCCGATCCTCCCCAACTAGGTTTTTGGCTTGGGCTAATGGGGAGAAAATAGTCTGTAGGATGGGCACCTTGCCATCGTAATATTTTTTAAGGAGGCGCAAGGCTTTCAGGGCATCACCGAGAGCACCACGCTCAGGATCCAGGAGGGGTAACCCCTCCCAATCTTCAGGATTCTGGATGGGATAATGCGTATAAGTTCGGGTTCCTTCTGGGTTGCCTTCCCAGCGGTCAGTTACACCCCAGTCGCGTAAACAATATGAAGAGGCAGGCGTTACTTTTACAAAGTCGAAGTCATAGGAATCCTGAAAGTTGATGATGGCTGCTACCAGCCCCTCGGGGGTTTGATCGTCCACCGGGAAGTGACGCCACAGGGCTACTGGGATGCGGTCCACCGGTTCACCCGCCAGGCAGCGCTGCAGACGAGTGAAGTGATCAAGAGGTGCCATTCTTGTCCTCCTTTATGGGGGTAATACCTCTAAATTGGATTGAGCGGGGGTGGAGAATAAGCTCAAGATTTCCTCATCTTCATGACTCTGATTTTCAATATATTTTTCCATAAATGCTGAGCGGCGCATTCGCAAGGCCATTGGCGCCACCTGGCGAAGATCCTCGAGGGTGACTTCCGTCCGGCCATCGGCGGCGGCATAAGCGCGGGCAGCTTCGAGCAAGGTAATCTCGGCCCGCAGAGAATCAATCTTGAGGGCTTGGATCAGCGCAATGGCCTGAAGTGCCACCTGATCCGAGACCTGTACCGAGGGGAGCAGACGGCGAGCAGTGGCAATTTCTTCGCGCATCAGGGCCGTCTCTTCGGCGTAGTGGGCTACAGTTGCACGTGGGTTGATGCGGTGATACTGGCTGCGGCGGTAGGCTTCCAGCCGTTGTTGGGGGTCTTTTAGCCCGTGTACCAAGATTCGTAATCCAAAGCGGTCTAAGATTTGGGGACGGAGATTGCCTTCTTCGGGATTCATGGAGCCAATCAACACGAAACGGGCGCGGTAGGTTGCCGAGAGCGGTCCTCGCCGCACGGTATAGGTGCCACTGGAGGCTGCGTCTAAGACGGCATCCACAATCTCATCCGGCAATAGATTGACCTCATCTACATACAAAATATTGCGGTCGGCCTGAGCCAGGATACCCCGCTTGAGACGAAAGCGTTCGTGCGCTACCGCACGT
The DNA here is from genome assembly GCF_938028735.1 of uncultured Thermanaerothrix sp. GTDB lineage: Bacteria > Chloroflexota > Anaerolineae > Anaerolineales > Anaerolineaceae > Thermanaerothrix. The sequence continues at coordinate 63,514 of NZ_CALIMF010000006.1, read as the reverse complement.
TCATCCAATCCGCCGACCACATCTTCTAGACGGGCATTTAAGGGCAATTCGATCAATTTGACGCGGTCTTTGATGGTGAGGGGGCGCCCTTCAGCGTATTTGCGGGCACAGTCGGGGCATACGGCGTCAATCCCACCCATTTCAATATCTTCAGGGAGGCAGCCGTAAAAGCAGGCGCTGCGCTCAATTTCAGGGAGCAAATCCAGCAAACTGCGTACTGCGGTGGTTTTACCCGTGCCGCGGGGGCCAATCAAGAGCACTCCGCCAATGGCAGGGTTAATGAGATTAAGGCACAGTGCCAGTCGCATCTCAAATTGCCCGACAATAGCCAGGAAGGGGAACGGCAGTGGTTCGGCCAGACCTGCATCCTCTTGCGGATAGATGTCCTTAAGGGCGCGTCCGGACACGATATCAATCAATTCCCGCAGAGAACGTGGTTGAGGAGAGCTGCTTGAGGGTTGGATGTTTTCGGGTACAGCAAATGTTTCGTTCATGGGCAAGGACTACACATCATTATACGTCCAATAACGGTTGGCAAAAAAGTTCCAAATCATCACAATTCCGATCACAATGGCCAAGGTCAGATTATGGGCAACAATAATGGGGGAAAGAATGACCAGTTTCCACCATACTTGGAAGAAACGGATCAGAATTGGTTCAAGAAACGCAAACAGTGGGGTACGAATTAGCAACCCGATCGTGCTAACCACGAAAAACTGGACACCCTGCTGAGCGAGGGGTTTGCTACGCGAATCGGGATAGGTCCAGAAGCGGTTCCAAGTGAAGTTGCTTAGCACGGCGGCAATAAACGAAATCACGCTTGCCCAAACTGCGTTTTGCCGAAAGAAGGCAAAAGCCTGAGTTAGCATATTAAAAATCCCAAAGTCAATGATCGCTCCAATGGCGCCTACCACGGCAAAGCGCAGAAAGCGCCCTTGCTCCTTGGGGTTTGTGAAAAGAGCCATCACAATCCCATTTTTTGGCGGAAATACGGTATGGTCAGCCGTATGCCCTCCTCTAACGACGTCTTGGGTTCCCAGCCTAGGATCTGGCGAGCACGAGTGATGTCAGGCTGCCGGCGCTGGGGATCATCGCCTAACCGACTCCCTGGTTTGAAGACAATGCCGGCCTTGTTACCAGTTAAGCGGTTGATGACCTCAGCAAATTCCAGAATGGTAATTTCTTGTGGATTGCCCAGGTTGACGGGGTAATGTTCATCAGAAAGCAAAAGGCGGTAAATCCCTTCGATTAGGTCATCCACGTAGCAGAAGCTACGGGTCTGGGTTCCATCGCCGTAAACAGTGAGAGGTTCGCCGCGCAGAGCCTGCTGGATGAAATTGGGCACGACACGTCCATCGTCCAGGCGCATGCGAGGTCCGTAGGTATTGAAAATGCGCACAATGCGTGTATCCAAACCATGGTAGCGGTGGTAGGCCATAGTAAGCGCTTCGGCAAAGCGCTTGGCCTCATCATATACCGAACGTACCCCAATGGGGTCTACATGTCCCCAGTAACTCTCTTTCTGTGGGTGCTCAAGAGGATCACCATAAATCTCGCTTGTGGAGGCCAGCAGATAACGGGCATTGTGGGCCCTGGCCACCCCTAGGGTATTATGAGTACCCAGCGCTCCTGCTTTCATCGTTTGAATAGGAAGATTAGTATACCCATATGGGGAATTGGGGTTGGGACTAGCCGGGGAGGCAAAGTGGAGCACGGCATCAACCTTGCCAGGCACAAAGATAAAATTGGACACATCGTGACGAATAAAGAGAAAGCGCGGATTTCCGGCTAAGTGGGCAAGGTTGTCCGGGCTCCCAGTAATGAAATTATCCATGCCAATGACTTCATGGCCTTGTTGGAGTAAATAGTCACACAGGTGGGAACCCAGAAAACCTGCTGCACCAGTAACTAGAATTCGCATGTATCTCTTCTCCTAGCAGTTGTCTATTTCCAATCTATTCGACGGGTTAGGCCATCGCTTGTGACCTGACGAACCTGACCCGAGGGAACCTCAACCAGCCACAGATTACCCTGATAGATGATTGCGATCCAGCGCGATGAAGTGAGTGATGAAAGCGGAGACCAAACCGGATGCTGGGGCTCAAGCCCAATGGACCCTTCGGGAGGGAATAGGGCGCGCTGGTCGGATCCGTCCCGGTCCATCAACATCAGACGGTAGCGGCTGGTGTCACTTTGAGAGGGGAAAAGCGCCTGCAAATAGGCGACCCATTGAGGAAGCCCCTGGTTTTCAGGAAGAGGCACTGGGTTGGCAAACATGCCCGTATCTTTAACAATATCCAGCACCATCAGTGGATCCACCGACAAGGCTTTGAGCGTGAACGACGAACCACCCGTGTCCCCATAGGTTGCATTGGCGGTGGTAAACAGAAAGCGACCATCGGCTGTCCAGCGTAGGGAGGGCACCCATGCCCAGTCGCCCCCAGTTTCCAGCGGCTGAAGCGATAAAAGGGGTTCAAAGGTCTGCTCTTTCAGATTGACCCATCCCACTGAGTCAGGGCGCGCAAAGGCCAGATAGGACCCGTTGGGCGACCAGGCAAATAGGGTTCCCCACCATCCGTAAATTCCCCCTGCGTTGGAGTCGATCAGTTTTTCGTTTTTGATGATGCGTCCATCGGATGAGAAGGTTAAGCGGTAAAGATCATTATTGGCCTGCCATCCTGGGGGGGCGCTGCGAGGTTCGACGGTGGAGTAGGTGATTGTTAGCGAGGTGCCAGGAACCCATTCAGCGTAATGCACAACATTGGCAACTTTGAGGTCAATCGGTTGGGGGCGTTCTGCAGTCAGGTTGACAACCCAGAGGGTATTGATTTGCCCCGTCTCTTTGCTCTGGCGGGTATAGAGTAGCCATTTGCTATCTGGAGAAAGGGAAAACACGCGCCCGTCTAGGTCGCCAGAGGTGACCAATGGGTAACGATTACCCGTGCTCTCGCGAATTAGCCAGGCATTTCCCCCTGCCAAGTACACCAGATGGCCTGGTAGATCAATCGGAGCAAGAGGCGATTGCACCCCTACCATGACAATCTCGGGACGTGGCTCGCTAATGGTTTCCACCTTAAAAACGTTTCGAGCAACTTCTGTGCCGTTTTCCAACAGACGGCGGTAGGTGATCCGTTGCAACCCGTTTTCTCCTGGTTGGACCAAGCGTGTTTCTCCCTCAGCAAGTGATTCGTTCTTCACGACTTGCTGTTCAAAGGGAACCACTACTTCTTCCGTTTCAAAAATCTCTTTAACGCGTATAATAGTAATCCTCGAAGAACTGTTCAAGATGGTGTACGTGGGCGGTTCGGTGCGATCCAGCACTCCCAAGGTAAGCCCTAGCCGTTCAAGAACTGTCTGAACGTTTGTGCCGATGGGTACTTGAGCCCCGTAAACTTGCCCGTTATCCTCAACTGTGATACTGATGTCATGACTTGCGTTTGGAAAAGCAGCGCAAGCATGCAACACCAGCAGTGAAAGGATCAGGATAGACAAAGGTATAAAGCCGATACGGCGGTAGTGTTTCATTGTTGTTAAGTTCATTTAGGATCATTCTAAGGCGGTTTCAATTATAGCATGCAGCAAGACAATCTTGATGCTCTCTCGCTCCCGCTTGAAAGTATTGTGGAAGCCTTGATCTTTGTGGCGTCTTCCCCCTTGACCCCAGCCCAACTGGCAACTGCTATCGGTGTGAGGGAAGAGGAGATCAGGGCTGCTCTTTTGCGCCTTGAGGAATCCTATCAAAAGCGAGGACTACGCTTGCGCATTCATCAGGGGCATTATGAACTCACAACTGCCCCCGAGGTTTCCCTCTATGTGGAGCGCCTGCTGGGACTAGAGGTCGGATCCCGATTGAGCAAAGCGGCGCTGGAAACCCTTGCTATAATCGCTTACCGTCAGCCTATTACTCGTGCGGGGATTGAAGCCATCCGAGGGGTAAACAGCGATTCGGTAGTTCGCAGCCTGCTGGCTAAGGGTTTAATTGAAGAACGCGGGCGCGCCGATTCACCAGGCCGACCGCTTCTTTATGGGACCACGTCAGACTTCCTTGCTTATTTTGGTTTGGAATCCCTGGATCAGTTGCCGCCGCTTGAGGCATCTGATGAGGAATCTTCCGATAACTCCCTGTTGAAGGATTGATCCATGACTGAAGAACGTTTGCAGAAAATCCTTGCCCGTGCTGGTCTGGGCTCACGACGCGAAGCTGAGGCGCTTATTGAACAAGGGCGGGTTAAAGTCAATGGTGTCACGGCTACACTGGGGATGAAAGCGGATCCTGAAAGAGATCAGATCACAGTAGATGGGCACCCAATTCCCAAACCGGCATCTCAATTTACCTATGTGATTCTCAACAAACCCCAAGGTGTGCTTTCAGATCATGCCCTCCATGAGAGGCGACGCACCGTTTATGACCTGGTACCTTTTCCAGGACATCTTTTCGTCGTGGGGCGCCTGGATTATGAGAGCGAGGGTCTAATTTTGCTTACCAATGACGGGGAACTGGCCAATCGCCTTACTCATCCGCGTTATGGTAAGGAAAAAGAGTATCGGGTTTTGGTTGCAAGGCGCCCTGATGAGAAACAATTGGAAGCCTGGCGCCATGGCGTGGTCCTGCCAGACGGGCGAAGGGCCGCTCCTGCTGAGGTAAGCGTGGAAGGAGTGGTGCGCGAGGGGGCCTGGCTGCGGGTGGTGATGTATGAAGGGCGCAAACGAGAAATCCGCGAAATAGCCCGCACCATAGGGTTACCTGTACGGCGGCTAGTGCGTACGCGAATTGGGCCGATTCAACTTGGAAATCTGAAGCCTGGCGAGTGGCGTCACTTAACCCAGGATGAGGTGGAGCGTCTTAGAACCTACGCAATGAGCGAGTCGCCTCGTTCGGATACTAAACGCACGCGTCGGGCACGAGCCCTTTAGACGGTTCTTAACGACCCTCCCATTTTTCATTGGGAAGCGCTTTTTGCAGTTCCTGGATCAGCGCTGCTGGTGCTGGGCTTTCTTTGGCTTGGCGACGCACAAACTCCTTAAGTTTGGCCAATGGTACTGCCGGTATGGGGGATTCCTCAATTTCAAGCGAGGCCTTGGGGTTGGTGAAGACCAGGATGGCTTTAGGAGTAGGGAATGGGTTGGCATCCCCCAGGGTCTTTTTAAGAAACTTGTTCAGATCCTCAACAGCATATGCGGCTTCCAGGTCGGGACGACCAAGGTTTTCTTGACCAAAAATTTTAAGATAGAGATTGCCACCCTTCTGGCGAAAACGGCGCTTATTAGGGTCGTAAGTGATCGTACCGGCCACTGTGACCGGAATCAGAGCCCAAATACCCGCTGGTCCGATCAGCATATGAGGGATTCCCGAAACGTAGTGATAAAGCGCATATTTGTCTTCCAGGCCTTTGAGGGCATTGGTCAGCAGTTCATCAGGACGGGGAGAACGTCCCCAGCGGTTGCCGAAGTAAATTCCGGCCTGCGAGAGAACAAAACCCACAATCAGGGCTGTAAGACTTAAGGTGTACTGCTCGGGGTGGGCGAAAGAGATATAAAGCCCAAACCCGAGAATAACTAGAGCTATAATGGTGGCAATTTGGCCAATACGGCGGTTGCGTTGAATCAGACGCGAGTTACGAATGACTTTCATGGATGGACCTCAATGATCTTCAGGGGTGGGAGTTTCGAGACTGGAGAGCCTTTCTTTTAGGGCATCACGGAGGTTTTCCAGAAGGTTGGCTTGGATAGCCTCATGAGCAACCCGTAAGGCATTCATGATTGCACGGGCATCTGAGCGCCCGTGTCCGATGAACACTAATCCATCGATTCCCAGCAGGGGGGCAGCGCCAACCTCTGAGGGATCAAGCATTTTGCGAATGTGGCTGAAGGCTGGTTTTGCTAGCAAGGCCCCCAATTTGGTGCGCCAGGAGGCCATAAGTGCTTCGCGTAGTACGTCTGTGATCAGTTTGGCCACCGCTTCACTAGATTTTAGCATGACGTTGCCTGTGAACCCATCGGTGACCACAACATCGGCTTCCCCATTGAAAACCTCTTTTCCCTCTACATTCCCGATGAAGTTCAGGCCGCTTTTCTCGAGCAGGGGGTAGGTTTCTTTCACCAATTGATTGCCTTTGCCTGGTTCTTCGCCGTTAGAAAGTAATCCCACGCGGGGGTGTGGCTTGCGCAGCACTTTTTCGGCGTAAACACTTCCCATAATGGCAAACTGGAGCAAAAATTCCGGGCGGCAATCGGCGTTCGCGCCAATGTCTAGAACGACGCAGTAACCACCCCGAACTGGGAACAGAGCCGTTAAGGCCGGTCGGGCAACGCCGGGAACGCGACCGAGAACGCGCAAAGCGTTGAACATGACCCCACCCGTATTTCCGGCACTGACAAAAGCCTGAGCCTTACCCTTTTTGACCAGTTCAAGCCCTACGGCCATTGAATTGCGGGGCTTTAGGCGCGCTGCTTCAACGGGTTTATCGGCCATTTCCAGCACGTCTGGGGCGTGCTCAATAGATATGGGCAAATTGTGAGTGTTAAGGGCGCGGAGGCGGGGTTCAAGGCGGGATTGATCACCAACTAAGATGACTTCAAGGTTCAGGGCTTCTGCTGCCATAAGCGCGCCCTGGATTTCAGGCTCGGGATAGCGATCGCTTCCCATTGCATCAAGTGCAATAGCCATGGTCTCTCCTTCTCTCAGGGTGAGTGTTTAATTGGGTAGTCATCGGCTTGACATTAATACCTAGTAAATTATATAATAAGCCGCGGATGATGCGCTGGTGCTGGAACTGGCAGACAGGCATGGTTGAGGGCCATGTGCCGAAAGGCGTGCGGGTTCAACTCCCGCCCAGCGCACAGGAAAGGGCCCATCCCTAAGGATGGGTCTTTTATGTCTTTCGGCGGGTGACAAACCAGGTTAATTCCTCTAGATATTGACGTTCTGGGCTTTCGGGCAGGGCATATAGATCATCCAGTGCGTTTTGGACAAACCGCTCGGCCTCGTGATGCGCTTCTTCGATGGCTTGGCTTTGTCGAATGCGTTCAATCAAATCTAGAATGTCTATTTCGTTTTGAAGGCATTTGCCTTGAAGCAGCGTTTTTGAAAGGGGATCCTCCGGGTAGGCGCGCAGATAGTTAATCGTGGGCAGGGTAATGATTCCCTGGCGTAGGTCGCTACCAATTGGCTTGCCTAGTTGGGGCTCTTCTCCAGTGAAATCAAGGATATCATCAACGATTTGAAATGCCATTCCTAATTCACGTCCAAAATGGCGTAATCGTGCGATCAAATTGTCGTCCTCGGTACTGATCATTGCTGCGCAACCGGTGGATGCCTCAAACAAGGATGCTGTTTTGGCGTAAATGCGCTGGTAGTAATGATCGAGTGCAGTTTGGCACGGTTGCCCAAACATCTGGCTAATTTCTCCGTTGACAATGATGGTCAGAGTCTCAGCAAAGAGGCGCATTACAGGGATGGAATTAGTTTCAGCAGCCAGTTTCGCCGCACGTGCGAAGAGAAAATCACCGGTGAGCACTGTTGCCCCAGGTGACCAGCGCGCATTAAGCGTGGGAATGCCGCGGCGGAGCAGAGCACCATCGATGAGATCGTCGTGCACCAGTGTAGCCGTGTGAAGTAATTCAATCGAAGCCGCCAGGGTGATCAATTGAGGTTCCGATGCACCCAACATTCGGCCCACCAGCAGGGTTAGGGTGGGGCGAATCCGTTTCCCGCCAGATTTCAAAAGGTGATCGAGCGCAGCCTGTAAATCAGTATGATACCCCTCGGCTTGGGCTCTGATTAATTCCTCAACCTGGTGAATTTGATCTAGGACAGGGACAAAGAAAGAGGTCATGGTGCTCAAAGCAAACTCCAATATTGGGGCAGATTAAAGAGACGAGTAGCGTTTGTACTAGTTATGCACGCTAGTTCCTTAAGAGGGATGTCTCGCAGAGCACAAATTTTTTCGGCTACCAGTACTAGGTTGCTTGGTTCATTACGCTTTCCCCGGTACGGGATAGGGGTCAAATATGGGGAGTCGGTTTCAAGGACCAACATCTCCAAAGGCATATTCTGGATGATGGCTTGGGTGCGCTCATGGGTGCGATAGGTGATGGACCCCGCCAGACCGAGGCAGAACCCTAGCCGGGTGATCCAGGTCATTTCGTCGAGGTCGCCTTCGAAGGCGTGAAAAACCCCCATAGATGGCTTGGCCGAGGCATGGGAGAAATGGAGGGATTCTACCCACTGGCCTATTATTCTTTGCAGATCCTGGAAGGAGGCGCGCTGGTGCAAGATTACCGGCAATCCCCGCTCCGCCGCCAGATTCAGCTGGGCGGTTAAGATGGCTTGTTGCAGTTCGGGTGGGGCGTAGTTACGGTAGTAATCCAAGCCAATTTCACCAATGGCCACTACTTTAGAGTGCGTGCAGAGGGCTCGAAGTTCCGCAAGGGTGCGGCTGTTCCAAGATGTGGCGTAGTTCGGGTGCACACCAACTGCCGCGAAAACAGTAGGGTAGTGCTCGCTAAGAGCGACGGCTGCCTGGCTGGTTTCAAGGTCAATACCCGGCACAATCAACATGCCTACCCCACGAGATTGAGCCCGGGCTATCACCTCGTGAAGATCATGCTGAAACGGCTCCAGATAAAGGTGGCAGTGTGTATCTATCCAGATGGTCTCAGGCAAGTCCGGCAATGCGTAATCCATCCTGTAGAATGGGCTGAACACGGTCGGGATACGTAGTTTCACAGTACACACGAATAATCGGTTCGGTGCCTGAGAAGCGGATAAGCATCCATCCGCCGTCCTCTAACAAGAACTTAAAGCCGTCTAGTGTGTTGAGCCCCACTACCTTAAGGCCGCCAATCGTCTGTGGATTGGCATTGAGGATCATAGCCTCGCGCGTCTTTCGGTCTCCTGTGAACTGTTTATCAATGCGATCGTAATAGTGAGGTCCCACTTTGCTGAAAAGGAGGTCAAGGAGTTGGGAGGGCTTGCGATTGAGGCGTACCATCATATCCAGGAAATACAACCCAGCTAAAATACCATCCCGTTCTGGGACATTGCCGCGGAAGGCATAACCACCTGATTCTTCACCTCCGATCAGGGCGTTAGTTTCCAGAAACTTGGGTGCCACATACTTAAACCCAACGCCTGTCTCATATACAGGGACACCGTAAATCTCCCCAAGTTTTTCCAGCATGCTAGTAGTTGAAAGGGTCTTAATGATGGGCCCACGTTCGCCGCGTACCTCAAGAAGGTAAAATGCAAGTAGCCCATATACCTGCAACTGATTAACAAACCGTCCGTACTCATCGCCGATACCAACACGATCGGCGTCGCCATCAGTGACGATTAGCACATCGGCTCCGCGCTCAACAGTCGTTCGAAGCCCCACATCAATGTTGGGGGGGATGGGTTCAGGACGTTTCATTTCTGGAAAGATTGGATTGCGGGTGTTGTGGATTTCAAAGATCTCGGTTTTTCCACCAGCCAGCAAGCGTGGAAACCATCCGGCACCGTTGCCCCACATAGCGTCAACGACAATTTTCAAGCCAGCATCTCGAATGGGTTGCAAATCAATGAGCGATTGGAGATGTTCAATGTAGGCGGGGGCAGGATCAAAGCGCACTAGGCGCCCCTGCGCCTCGGCTTCATAGGCGGACATTCGCTGGACAGCACTTATATCGTCGGGAATGGCGCTTTCGATTTGCTTGAGTCCCTCGGGATCAATGGCTCCTCCTCTAGCATCCCGAACTTTGAAACCATTGTCCGTAGAAGGGTTGTGCGAAGCGGTAATGTTGATAGCTCCAACCGCCTTTCGCTCAACCACCGCATAGGCAATAACCGGGGTGGGCGTGGCTTTGTCGGTGAGATAAACGCGGAATCCGTTGCCACATAATACCTCGGCGGCTGCTTGGGCAAAGTTTTCAGAATGAAAGCGTTTATCGTAGCCGATCACGACCCATTCATCGTTGTGTCCTTTGGTTTTCAGGTAGTGGGCGAATCCCTGGGCACACCGGCGAACATTGTCAAATGTATAATCCTCGGCAATGACGCCGCGCCATCCGTCGGTGCCAAACACGATTTTATGTCCCATAGCGTCCTCCCCGTTGTTGCCGAATGTGATAATCCTAACAAAAGTAACCCTATTATATCAAGGGTAGCGTAGATGTGGCGGTGTAAAACAGATTTTGTCCATGCTTTGCTGTTGCAGGATAGTGCTTTCGATCACAATCTGCCTTATAATTAGGGAGTAACTCCTGAGCCGATGCCGGAAAAAGACTTTGGGAGAAGTGTCCATGAATATAACCAAAATCCGCGCCGATTTTCCGAGCCTGGAAGTCGGAAATGGGCGTAAACCGGTGATTTATTTTGATAACGCTTGCCAGACATTGAGACCACGCCAGGTGATAGAAGCGGTTCAGCGCTACTATCAGGAATTTCCGGCATGCAGTGGACGCAGCATGCATCGTATGGCTACCGAAGTAACGCGCGAGGTTGACCAGGCCCGCGAGAAGGTGGCTAAATTCCTGAACGCGGGTCGCAAGGAAGAGATTATTTTTACCCGAAACACCACGGAGGGAGTAAACCTTATTGCTTCGGCTCTTAACTGGAAAGCCGGGGATGTGATCCTGGTTTCGGACAAAGAACATAACTCCAATCTCATTCCCTGGCAGATGGTAGCAAAACGACATAGTGCTATTCTGCGCGTTGTACATACTCGTGCAGATAATACATTTGACATGGAAGCCTTTGAGCAAGCCCTAAAAGCAGGTCCGGTTAAACTGGTAGCGATGGGGTACACGTCCAACCTGGATGGGGTAACTATCCCCGCGGCCGAGATTGTCAAGCGGGCCCATCAGCAGGGCGCTTTGGTGTTCCTGGATGCGGCCCAGACGATCCCTCATCAACGAGTCAATGTGCGTGCCCTGGATGTGGATTTTCTGGCGTTTTCGGGACACAAGATGATGGGGCCTTCAGGGACAGGGGTGCTGTATGGAAAGTATCGCTTATTGGAGCAACTGGAACCCTTCCTGGTAGGTGGAGACACCGTTTCGTCTTCTACTTATGAAACATGCCAGTTTTTACCCCCGCCAGAGAAATTTGAAGCCGGGTTACAGGATTATGCCGGAATAATCGGATTAGCGGCAGCCGTGCAGTACATACAATCTATAGGTTTTGATACCATAGAGAAGCAAGAAAGGCTGCTCAACGAGTTCCTGAGCGAGGGCTTAGAGGAGATTCCTGGGGTCCGACTCATCGGGCCTTCCGATCCGCGTCTGCGGAGCGGAATCGTTGCTTTCTATATTGAAGGGGTTGATCATCATCGTATTGCTCTGATGTTGGATCAAATGGCCAATATTGCGGTACGCTCCGGGCAGCATTGTGTTCATTCTTGGTTCAACGCACGAGGTGTGGCGGGCTCAGTGCGGGCTTCGGTTTATGTCTATAACACCCTGGAAGAAGCCAAGCTGTTTCTCGACTCGCTTATCAAGATCCGAAAGGTGTTGTAAACCATGTTTTGTATTATTGCGTTCATTGTTCTTTCGATCCTGGGCATCTTCAGCGCATCCAATCGCCAGTTAGCTAAAGAGGCCTTGGATTGTGTTCTACGCCGGGTAACTCTGCGTCCATGTACTACCGGCTTTGATGAGAAAATGAAGGCAAAGATATTGGGGTACGTGATCACCCGTTCTGAAACCGGTGCCCGTTTTCTAAATCGCTATTTTGAGCCATTGTCTTGGATATTCTTTTTCCTGTTGGTGGGGAGCACATTTTTTGCAGCACGGGGGGTCTTCCTTTACTACACTACAGGAAGTTGCAATGGCCTCAATCAGAGTGGGTTTTGTGTGTTTGATCCTACTGGGCAGAACACGCAATTTTCCAGCGTAGATGAAAGCTGTCCGGTAACCTCAGGGGGCGATGTTGTATTAACTCTTGAGGGTGTGAATCTGAGCGGTTTTCCAAGACTCACCGGCGGTGCAAACGCCAAGCCAATTGTCTTTATTGGGTCCTATGGTTGTGATTACTCGCGCAAAGCCTATCCCATGATCCGACGGTTGGTTCAAAGGTATGGTGCGGAGTTGATTTTCCTCTACTATCCGGTCAAAGAGCACAGCGATTATTTGGCAAAAGTGGGTTATTGTGCCTATAAACTGGATCCGCAAAGGTTCTGGGATTTGAACGATCGCCTCTTTGCAGCCGATAAATCCCGGCTGGAGGATGAGGCGTTTGTGCAGGGGGTGTTGGAAGAAAGCGGTTTCAATGCTCAGTCGGTGCAGTTTTGTGCCAAGGATTTCCAAACTGAGTGGGTGGTGAAGCAGCAATTGGCAGAAGTGCGAAAGACAAATTTCTATGGTACCCCCACTGTATTCATTCAGAACGAAGCCCTGATTGGCCCTAAACCCTATCGGGTGTATGCAATTGCTCTGGAAGGATTGCTTTACTGGCTAAAGTAGAGCAGACGGGCGGGTACAAGCGAATTTACCCAAAGCGAACCCCACCCAATCAGGTACGGTTGATTCTTACCTGAGGATGTCTTATAATCTTCGTCAGACAATTTATGTCCGAAAACTTTGTGTGTTAGAGGCGGCCTATGACAAACAAACGATTTAGTGGAGCCTATATTCGACAGTCATTCATTGATTTCTTTGTGGAGCGTGGTCATACTTTTGTGCCTTCGTCTTCATTAGTGCCCGGGGGGGATCAGACCTTGCTTTTTACGAATGCTGGCATGGTGCAGTTTAAAGATGTATTTCTAGGTACGGATCAACGCCCTTATAAACGGGCAGTCAACTCGCAAAAGTGCATGCGTGTAGCCGGAAAGCACAATGACCTTGAGGATGTAGGACGGGATGACACCCATCACACCTTTTTTGAGATGCTAGGCAATTGGTCCTTTGGTGACTACTACAAAAAGGAAGCTATTGCCTGGGCCTGGGAGTTGCTCACCGAGGTATGGGGGTTGGATAAAAATCGGCTGTGGGTGACTTGTTTCAAGGACGAATATGGGGAAATACCCACAGACGAAGAGGCAGCAGAAAACTGGGCCAAGCAACCGGGGATGGATTCCGGTCATATCCTTTTCTTTGGGCGTAAGGACAACTTTTGGGAAATGGCCGAAACCGGGCCATGCGGGCCTTGCAGTGAGATTCATATCGACTTAGGCCCCGAGTTTTGTGATAAACGTGATGTGCCAGGGCATGTTTGTCGTGTTAATGGCGATTGCAAGCGTTTTTTGGAACTGTGGAATCTCGTGTTCATCCAGTACAACCGGTTAAGCCCTACCCGGTTGGAGCCTCTACCGGCCCGCCATGTTGATACCGGGATGGGGCTGGAACGAATTACGGCCATTCTGCAAGGGGTTTCTTCTAACTACGCCACGGATTTGCTTGCGCCTCTTTTAGATAAAGTGCAAAAATTAACCGGACATACCCTTGAGGAACGTAAAGCCAACATCACCCCTTACCGAGTCATTGCCGATCATTCCCGTGCGGCTGCTTTTCTGATAGCGGATGGTGTGGTGCCTGGCAATGTGGGCCGCAATTATGTGTGCCGAATGATTATCCGTCGGGCAGCACGGTTTGGACGCAAAATTGGTCTGTTTGATCCCTTCCTAGCCAAAGTGGCTGACACGGTGATTGAGATTTATGGGGATGCCTACCCCGAACTGGTCAAAAACCGCGACGTGATCAGGGATAACCTGACCCGTGAGGAAATTCGTTTCCGGCGCACAGTTGAACAGGGCTTGAGCCAACTTGAGGTTTATCTGGCGGATGTGCAAGCGCGCGGTGAGCGCATCCTGGATGGGGAGCGTGCTTTTGATCTTTATGCCACTCATGGACTGCCGTTGGAGTTGATCCGCGACGTAGCCCAGGAGGAAGGGTTGGACGTAGATCAAGAGGGCTTCTTGCGTGCCATGGAAGAGCATCGAACGATCTCAGGGGCCGGTAAAGCCTTTGGCCCTCTGGGAGGTGAAAATGTGGACGTTTACCGCTCTATTCTGCAAGAGTTGCAGCAACGTGGCCAGTTAGGGCCTGAGGGAGTGATTTATGACCCCTACACCAGTCTGGAGGTCGAGGGGCGGGTACTGGCCCTAGTTCGCGACGGTACCCGCGTAGAAGAGGCCATTGCCGGGGATGCGATTGAGGTAATCTTACCTCGCACATGCTTCTACGTTGAAGCGGGTGGCCAGGTTTCAGATACTGGTCGTATCGTTGGTCTGGAGGGCGCCGATTGGGAAATTCGGGTCAATGATACGCGCAAACCCGCGGCGGGGGTGGTAGTCCACATTGGTGAGGTGGTTCGTGGCCGGCCACGCGTGGGCGATAAGGCTCTGGCGCAGGTGGATGCTGAACGTCGGCGTGATATTATGCGCAATCACACGGCTACGCATCTCTTGCATGCCAAATTACAGGCTATTTTGGGGAAAGAGGCGCGTCAGGCCGGCTCATTGGTAGCGCCTGACCGTTTGCGCTTCGATTTCACATACCCCGAAGCGCTAACTACGGAACAATTGGAAGCCATTGAAGCCGCTGTTAATCAAGCGATCTATGAGGATTACGAACTGGAAATTGAGCACAAACCCTTGAGCCAAGCCCTGCAGGAGGGGGCTATGGCGCTGTTTGGTGAAAAGTACGGCGAGGTTGTACGTACCATTGTGATTGGTGAAGAAGAGCCGATCTCTTATGAATTGTGCGGAGGAACTCACGTAGAGTCCACGGGAGACATTGGGATTTTCATCATCACCAGTGAAAGCAGTGCTGCTGCCGGAATTCGCCGTATTGAAGCGGTGACTGGGCGCGAAGCGTATGCTCTGATTCGTAAGCGCTTGAATGAGCTTTCCAATGTTGCGGCGCTGTTGAATTGTGGTGTAGATGAGATTCCAGAGAAGGTAATGGCTTTAGTTCAAGAGGTGGAGCACCTGCGTAAGCAGAATACCCAGTTGCGTCAGCAAATGGCGTTGGCGGAATTTGAGCAACTGATGCAGCGGGTGCACTCTGTTGATGGAATCCGGGTGCTCACAGCAGTGATAAAAGAGGCCGATGCAGAAATTCTACGACAATTGTGTGATCGCTACCGTCAACAGTATCGTGAAAATGCGGTAGTAGTGCTTGCCACAGTAAGCGAAGAGCGTCCAATCATCATTACCGCCCTGACCGAGGATCTTGTGAACCGCGGTTTCCATGCTGGCGATTTGGCGAAGGAGGTGGCTCAAGTTGTTGGCGGAAGCGGCGGTGGCCGTCCTCATATGGCACAGGCGGGCGGGAAGGATGCTACTAAGCTCTCGGCTGCGCTGGATAGGGTGATTCCCTGGATACGGCAACGCTTGAGTAGCCGATGATGGGTCTTATAGATGTAATAAACCATCCCTCTATTAGAGGGATGGTTTATTGATAAGGCTTAGGAGTTTCACCGTTTGGATTGTTTCTCTTTTTGTTCAAGCAGGGCCTGAACAAGTTCACGACAAAAATCAGGGATATCAGCCACCACCCGTCCCCACACAATATTGCCGGAACGGAAGGCAGGGGCATCGCGCCAGGTGGCCCCGGCATTAATGAGATCGTCCTTGATCCCCTCACTGCCAGTTGCTTCATGCCCCTTCACGATGCCTGCACTAATACCGACCAGACCCGCATGGCAGATCATGGCAACTGTCTTGCCTTGGCTGTAGAAATCGCGAACCAGCCTCTTGACCGCTTCGTAACGGCGAAGTTTATCGGGGGCCCATCCCCCCGGAATCACGATGGCGTCAAAGTCTTCGGCTTTCAGGTCGGCCACATTGACCTCAGCGCGCCCTGTCAAGCCCCCTTTGCCCACCAGTTCTTCACCTGCTTTGAGGCCAGCAACGACAACCTCAGCGCCCTCTTCCTTGAGGCGCATTAGGGGAACATAGAATTCTAAGTCCTCGAATCCGGGACCAATAAGATAAACAATTCGCATCCCCTTGAGTCGCATGGGTCAACTCTCCTTATAAAGTGGGATTTATATCCTTTGCTTTCAGGGCAATTATAATGTGAGTTGAGGGAGTGTATTGGTTGGGAATGAAACAGGCCGCCCATGGAGGCGGCCCATTGATTCTTGTATGTCAGTGTTATCAAACTGCTGAGGCTGTTTTCTCGGTGGTCTTGGCCTCTTTCTGACGGCGGAAGAGCAACCCTGGTTGCCAAGGGGTGCCAATGTAAACCAATAGCCAGCGATCGAGCCCGATCCACCCGGCTGTCTTCCAGGCTAGGATGAGCAAGATAGAAAGCACTAACATTACCGGGTTCGTGCTGGCCGTGCCGGCCATCATGAAATTCCAATTCATGAACCCTCCTATGAAGGCTGAAAACCAGACGAAGATGCCCAAGATCAGTGCAATTCCGACAGCAATCTCGCCGAACACCACGAGCTTGGCAAACCAGGTATAGCTGCCACTGTCGAGAAGCATTTGGATAAAGGCACGGTACCAGTCAAAGGCAATGGGAGGACGGGCTGGCGGTTCAGGTATAGTGACGGCGCGTTGCCAGAAACCCTTAAGGGCCTCACCCGTTTGTACCCAGGCCGGATTAGAAAGCTTGCCTAGACCCGATTCGAGCCAGGTGTATCCCAGATAAAGTCGTGTGATCAGCCAGAGCCACGCCGATGCTGTTTTATTAAACAGAAAATCCGTCCACGGTGGGCTGGCAAGGCGGTACTCTTTGATGGACTGCAAAGTAGCCATAGTTCTCGCTCCTAATTTGAAGATGGTTTTCTACTTTCAATTTTAGGTGGGTGGATTGGGTTTTTTAAAGAGGGAGAATACTCAATCTCACATAGGCGTTTTGGCTAATGAAGAAAATCACAATATTGGGGTGATAAGTGTAAAAACGGGACGGGCTTTTCTTTTGCCGTCCCGTTTTTAGTCTTTATGGTTTGGTTGGAGAAGTTAGGATCTATGCAGGCTGTCTTTCTCTTTCAGGGAACCAGCAACAAAGAACCAGTTCTTTGGCAGCCTTAACCTCGTCTAGGCGTCCTACTGGTGTGTTGTGCGGTGCGCTCTTGAGCAGTTCGGGCTGGGTGTGAGCTTCTTCAGCGATTTTAATCATAGCGTCGGCGAATTTATCCAGCGTCTGTTTGCTCTCGGTTTCGGTGGGTTCAATCATAAGCGCTTCACGCACAATCAGCGGGAAGTAATTGGTCGGTGGATGAAAGTCGTAATCAATTAGGCGCTTGGCCACATCTAAGGCGTGAATTTCTGGAGCGTCGTCCCAGATCCCCTCTGTGACGAACTCATGCTTGCAAATGCGGTCGTAGGGCACTTTGTAAACGTGACGCAAGCGGGCCAAGAGATAGTTAGCATTAAGCACAGCATGTTCGGCGACCTTGCGGAGACCCTCGGCGCCGTGCATCATGATATAGGTGTATGCGCGCACCATGACGCCAAAGTGACCGTGGAAGGCTTTAACGCGGCCGATTGAACGGCTGGGCATTTTGAATCCATAGAGCGGAGGAACCTCATCGCTGCCTTCCTCAAGGATGGTCACGATGGGGCCGGGAAGGAACTCGGCTAGGGGTTCGATGACCGCAACCGGGCCTGACCCCGGGCCACCTCCGCCATGGGGTGTAGAAAACGTCTTGTGCAAATTGAGGTGGAGGATGTCGAAGCCCATATCGCCGGGGCGAGCGATGCCTAAAAGCGCATTCAGATTAGCCCCATCACCGTATACAAGGCCGCCGGCTTCGTGAACAACGCGGGTGACCTCGAGGACATTTTCTTCAAATAATCCTAGAGTATTGGGGTTGGTTAACATCAGCCCCGCTACCGTCTCGTCGCAGGCGGCCTTGAGGGCTTCTAGATCCACGTTGCCGCGTTTATCACTGGGTAGTTGCACCACCTCGTAACCGCTCATTGCCGAAGAAGCGGGATTTGTGCCGTGTGCCGAGTCAGGAATGAGGATTTTCGTGCGTTTAGTGTCTCCGCGAGATTTGTGATAGGCCCGAATGATCAGCACCCCGGTTAGTTCTCCATGGGCCCCGGCGGCAGGTTGCAGGCTGACTGCACCCATTCCAGTGATTTCCTTGAGTAGTTCCTGTAATTCATACATCAAGGCCAGGCTGCCCTGAACCGTATCTATGGGTTGTAGGGGATGAGCCAGGGCGAAACCGGGCAAGCGGGCCATATCCTCATTGATCTTGGGGTTGTATTTCATGGTGCAGGAGCCCAGAGGGTAGATCCCATAGTCAACGGCGTAGTTCTTCTGGGAGAGGTGTACAAAATGGCGCACAACATCCACCTCGGTGAGCTCCGGCAAGGGTAGTTCTTTACGCACAAAGCCCTCAGGGAGGGCGCTCTTAGGAACATCGGGTTCAGGAAAACGCACACCGCGGCGGCCAGGGGAAGATAACTCAAACAAAGTGGGCTCAGTCATGGGCGAACTCCTTCAGATACTCAACCAGGGTTTCGATTTCCTCACGGGAGTTCATCTCAGTTACGGCAATCAACATATGATTCGTGAGGGCGGTGTAGTCCTGACCAAGATCATACCCGCCCAGGATGCCGTAATCGAGCAGGTACTCATTGATCTCCGCCACCGGTTTAGGGCATTGCACGACGAATTCGTGGAAGAACGGTTGGGTGTTCAAGACACGGTAACCAGGGATTTCGGCAATGCGTTGGGCGGCATAATGGGCTTTGTGATAACACAATTCCGCTACCTGACGTAGCCCTTCTTTACCTACCAGAGCGAGGTAAACGGTGGCAGCTAGGGCCATTAACCCCTGGTTCGTGCAAATGTTGGAGGTGGCTTTCTCACGGCGGATATGTTGCTCTCGGGCCGTTAGGGTCAGCACATAACCCCGACGCCCCTGAGTATCTACGGTTTCACCAACCAAGCGACCGGCAATGCGGCGTACATATTCCTTGCGGGTAGTGAAAATGCCAAGGTAAGGACCACCAAACGATAGTGGAATGCCCAAGGGTTGCCCATCACCGACCACAATGTCTGCACCGAACTCTCCCGGTGGCTTCAGGAGCCCCAACGCGATAGGATTAACTACCACACAAAGAAGCCCACCTGCCTGATGAACTTTTTCAGCCAGGGGAGCAAAGTCGTGAATTTGACCGAAGAAATCGGGATATTGCACGATTACCAGCGCTGTGTTGGAATTTACCAGACCCCCTAGGCGTTCCAAGTAGTTCATGGGGTTGTCTTCAACTTCATCGCCCACGATTTCCAGATTCTCATAACCCGACATGTAGGTGCGAAAGACCTGGCGATATTGAGGGTGAATGCCGGGTGAGAGAACAAAACGGGTGCGTTTGCCACGGAAGGTGTGGTAAGCCATAATTCCAGCCTCAGCGGTGGCAGTGGCACCATCATAGTGGGAGGCGTTGCTCACTTCCATACCAGTAAGGGCGCACATCAGGCTTTGATATTCAAAGATGGCCTGCAGCATGCCCTGTGAAACTTCGGGTTGATAAGGAGTGTAGGCAGTATAAAACTCGTTGCGACGCAGGATGTGATCAACGGCAGCAGGAATATAGTGGTTGTACGCACCTGCACCGAGAAAACAGGCCAGATCCTGGGTGGTCTCATTGGCCAGGGCCATCTGTTGGAGTTGCGCCGACACCTCCATCTCGGTCAAGGCTGGAGGAAGGTTGAGGGTGGGGTAGCGCACTTTTTCGGGGACATCCTGGAACAGATCATCAATGGAAGATACCCCGATCGTCTTCAACATTTCGGAACGTTCGGAGTCAGTGTGGGGTAGGAACATATCAATGCTCCCTTTCTTCGCAATACTTCTGATAGGCGACGGCATCCATCAGGCTATTTAATTCCTGAGGGTTGCTGATCTCAATTTTCAACATCCAGGCTTCGCCATAGGGATCGCTGTTGATTAGTTCAAACTTTTCAGTCAGGGTTTCATTGCGAGCAACGACTTTACCGGAGATTGGCGCATTGACATCCGCAGCGGCTTTTACCGATTCTAATGTTGCAATAACTCCTCCTTTTTTGACTTCATCGCCAATCTCAACATGAAACTCGAAGAAAACAATGTCGGAAAGCTGAGACTGGGCATAATCAGTAACCCCCATGATGGCAGTGTTCCCTTCCACTCTAACCCATTCGTCTGTGGTGGTGTACTTGAGTTCACTGGGGATATTCATAATTTGACCTCCTGGGGTGAGATGAGAGTTTTTCAGGTCTATGCCCGACCTGTGTTGACCCACACAAAATTATTATATCTCCAATAAAGTGAAGATGTTACTGCCATATCTATAGAGGGCTCAGTGACGTTTGACATCCAATTGTATAGGAACGAACTGATTCTCGGCCTCAGTAACCTCGCGGAAAGAGGCTGACTGTGCTCTTCCTTCACGTAGCCAGTTGCGAAGCATCTGGATGGTCTCGCGTTGCGAACGCGATAATGGCACCTGCTTGCTCAGGGCGAGCAGGACATCCTCAGTGGTGAATTCACGTTGTCCGTCATTAAAACCGATATACATCGCATCAATGATAGCTTGCTCGATCTCAGCGCCTACATAACCTTCGGACGCAGCAGACAGACGATCCAGATCGTAGTCTTCCGGTATGCGGTTACGCTTTCGTAAGTGAACGGCGAAAATTTCGCGCCGTTCTGAGAAAGTAGGCAGGTCAAGGAAGAAGATCTCGTCAAATCGTCCACGACGTAGTAATTCGGGAGGCAGGGCTGAAATATCGTTAGCCGTTGCTACGACGAAGCAGGGTGCGGTTTTCTCTTGCATCCAGGTCAAAATCGTGGCAAAAACACGGGTGCTGGTGCCACTGTCCAAACCGCCATGAGCCAGTGCCTTCTCAATCTCGTCAATCCAGATGATGCAGGGCGCAATTGTCTCCGCCAGGCGTAGGGCACGACGGGTACGTTCCTCTGATTCGCCGACCAGGCTTCCAAAGAGAGCCCCAACATCGAGCCGAATTAAAGGAAGGCGCCAAAGACCGCCGATCATCTTAGCGGTTAGGCTTTTCCCTGTGCCCGGAATGCCGATGAGACCAATGCCTTTGGGAGCGGGTAAGCCATACTGGCGTGCCTCCTGGGTGAAAGCTTTTTCGCGTAGGCGCAGCCATTCTTTGAGTACTCCTAGCCCGCCCACGTCATCGGGCGTCTCGGTGACCGGGTAGAATTCTAATGCCTCGCTTTCACGAATGATCTGCTTCTTCTCTTCGGTGACTAGGTCAATGTCACGGTCATCCAGAACGCCGTCTTTGACAATGGCTTTGGCAAACACGCGCTGAGCTTGGGAGGCGGTCAAGCCGATAGCTGCCTGCACCAATTTCTCACGCCCTAGGGGAGTTAAGTTAACTTTGACCCCTGGGGTGGCGGTCAGGCGATTAAGCACTTCTTCAAGTTCTTCGGCAGATGGAAGAGCAAAATCAATAATGACAGCCTCATCGCGCAGCTCGTCGGGAATGCGCGAGGTTACGGTTGTAATTAGAATGGACTTTTTAGTAAATTTAAGACGTTGGGCCAGGTTGCGTAACTTGCGCTTAATTTGAGGGTTAGACCAAGCCTCGTGAAAATCCTTAAGAACGAAGAGGGTGCTGGCTGGTGCTTCTGTGTGATCAACTTGCTCCAGTGCGGTTAATGGATCGCGAGCAACGGGAAGAGGACCTTGGCCGACTAGCCGTTGAAAGCCATCGGCAATATCCCAGGTCAAGCAGTGGCGCTGGGTGCGTTCACATACCTCACGAATCTTCTGTAAGGCGCGCTCTTCTTCCTGAGTGACCAAGATCAGCAGTGTAAAGCGAGCGCGAAGGTAGATGTCAAGTTGTTCTTCAAAGCGCTGGAAGTGCCTGACCATGTGAAAACTAACCTTTCTTTGATTATAGCACGCGCAAAGCCCATCATCCAGGAATTTTAGAGCTTGTCTGATATTTATTTCGGCGTGGTCGGTATCGTACTGACTCCAAACAAACAGGTATAATTACCCTGTTATTGAGGTTGCCCTAAAACTGTGAATGCTAATTTTAGGGGCCGGAAAGGAGGACTAGGATTAGCCATCGTTGAGCGGCAGGATCGTGGGAAAGTTAAGCGCATGGCCTTGGGTCACGGGGGGTGACCAGACCTAAGGTGACGAGGAGGAAGGTTCCCCATCGTCAAGGTGGGGTTAACCGGTGAGAACAGGCTGCTAACCTGGTCGCCGGGAAAATCGAGAGATCAGCGGAAGCCTTCCCATTGCCATTTGGCAATGAACACTTTCCCCAAAAGGTCATAAACCTATAATCACCCAACTGTCTTGAAAAGTTGGGTACAAGAGGGGTGTTCTGGCCCAATGCTTGCCAAGAGCATCTGGTTATTTGTGGACTTTGCAAATCGAGGAGGTAATTCCATGTGTGGGATAGTGGGTTATATTGGTCATCGCAATGCCACTCCGATTATTTTGAACGGGTTAAAACGTCTGGAGTATCGTGGGTACGACTCGGCGGGGTTGGCCGTCTTACAGGATGGCCGCATTGAAATCCGGCGCGAGGTAGGCAAACTCAGTAAATTGGCTGCGCTGGTGGAGGCTCAACCTCTGAATGGTCATGTGGGAATTGGGCATACCCGATGGGCGACTCATGGAGAGCCGAGTGCGCGTAATGCCCACCCTCACATCGGGAGCACCGGCGAAGTAGTTGTTGTGCATAATGGGATTGTTGAGAATTTCCTTGAACTGAAAGCTGATTTGGAGGCAGAGGGGGTTAAGTTTAACTCTGAGACCGACACTGAAGTGATTGTACATTTGATCGAGCGTTTTCTTGCCAGCGGTATCGCCTTAGAAGAGTCGGTGCGTCAGGCTTTGCGTCAATTGCGAGGCGCCCATGGCATCGTTGTGCTCTCCTCTCGCGAACCAGATAAAATCATTGCTGCCCGCATTGGCAATGCCGGGGGTGTTGTAGTCGGCTTAGGAGAGGGGGAAATGTTTGTCGCCTCTGATATTCCAGCCATTCTGGAACATACTCGACAGATGGTCTTTCTGGATTCCCATCAAATGGCTATTGTTAGAGCCGAGGGAGTAGTTGTAAAAACGCTAAGTGGTCAGCCAGTGACTCCTCAGGTTCACAGCATCAGCTGGGATCCAGTGGCAGCTGAGAAGGGGGAGTATCGCCACTTTATGCAAAAGGAAATTCATGAGCAGGTTCGTTCGTTAACGGACACCCTGGCAGGACGAGTGGATTTTGATGAGGGTACTGTTCGTCTGCCCCAACTTAACCTTACCCCTGAGCTAGCACGTCGAATCCAACGCATCTACATTACAGCATGTGGTACCGCTGCGCATGCTGGCATGGTGGGGAAAATACTCATTGAACGCATTGCCCGCATTCCGGTTGAGGTGGACATCGCTTCGGAATTTCGTTATCGTGACCCAATTATTGATAGGGACACTGTGGTCTTGGCGATCAGCCAATCAGGTGAGACAGCAGATACGCTAGCGGCCATGGACGAGGGACGGCGCAAAGGAGCTACTTTATGGGCAATTGTCAATGCAATTGGGTCCCAGGCAATGCGCATTGCCGATGGCTATATCGCTATGCAGGCCGGGCCTGAGATTGGGGTGGCGTCTACGAAGGCCTTTACCGCTCCCTTGGTGGATCTTTACATGTTGGCCGTCTTATTGGGGGATTTGCGGGGAACGTTGCCCAAAAAAGAGCGTAAGCGCCTTGTGGCAGATTTACGTCTGATTCCAGATTTGGTCAGCCGTTGCTTGGACCGAGAAGCCGATGTGATCCAGGTGGCGCGGGAGATGCGTTATATTCGCAATATCCTTTACTTGGGACGCGGGATTAACATGCCCATCGCCTATGAGGGAGCCCTTAAACTAAAAGAAATTTCATACATCCATGCTGAGGCTTATCCGGCTGGAGAGATGAAACACGGTCCCATTGCCTTGATTGACCGGGATATGCCAGTGCTGGCGATTGCTCCTAGGGATCCCTGGTACGAGAAGATGATCAGTCAGATTGAACAGGCTAAAGCCCGCGGCGGAAGTGTGATCGCTGTTGCCACTGAAGGGGATGAACGCTTGCCTGCGTTATGCGACCATATCTTTTGGGTGCCAGATGCGCCTTGGATGCTCTCGCCAGTGGTAACAGTGATCCCGCTGCAGCTTTTCGCCTATCACATTGCTGCCCTGCGAGGGCTGGATGTGGATCAACCTCGCAATTTAGCCAAGTCAGTAACCGTCGAATAAAAACCACGACACAGTGTAAAGTTGATGGTAGACCACCCTCAACCCTTGAAAGTTGAGGGTGGTATTGTTGGTTTTTGAATTCACGTTCTCGATAGAAATACATAAGAAAAATCTTATCAAAAAAGTGATGGATTTCACGGATCGATTATGACAGAAAAGGCCATCTTCGCCCTAACATTAATCTTGTATTAATGGCCTTATTTTTCTATAATGTAGCCATCCCAAGGACAACATTCAATTAAAGGAGGTGATGGAAAGGCAAAAAGAATGAAAAAGCACCTTGATCCTAATACTTTACTTTTATTGCAAGGGAGGGCATATGAAGCGACCATCAAAGTATGTGTTTTACCTCATGGGTGTACTGGTTATTATGGCGGTTCTGGTGGGGTGCCAATCTCAGACTCCGACGCCAACTGCGGAACAGCCTACAGTGGCGCCCCAGGTCTGCCCAACTCCCGAAGCCTGTCCACCGGATTTGAGCAGTGAGATTCCATTTTGGCAAAAATGGCAGGCCTCTGGGCATGCTGATGCCGAGGCAGCGGCATTTACCCACTGGAACGCTGAGCAGCCCCCGGAAATTCCTGCGATGTGTGCAAAATGCCACAGTTCGCAGGGATTTTTGGATTACATAGGAGCAGATGGCAGCGAAGCCTTTAAGGTAAATGCAAACGCCCCTGTTGGCACGGTGATTACCTGCAATACCTGCCATAATGAGGCCACGCTGACCCTCAACACTGTCAAGTTCCCTTCAGGGGCTGAACTTACAGGGTTGGGGCGAGAGGCCATTTGTA
The DNA here is from genome assembly GCF_938028735.1 of uncultured Thermanaerothrix sp. GTDB lineage: Bacteria > Chloroflexota > Anaerolineae > Anaerolineales > Anaerolineaceae > Thermanaerothrix. The sequence continues at coordinate 38,568 of NZ_CALIMF010000006.1, read as the reverse complement.
TGACCTGTCATCAGGGTATGGCTTCGAAAGTGCAGGTGGACGAGGCGATCCAGAAGGTCGGGGCCACCAATGAAGACCAGGTGGTGGGTGAACTGGGCTTCATTAACGTGCACTATTATGCTGCCGCTATCAGCCGTTATGGTGCGCAGGTCAAGGGCGGCTATGAGTATGATGGTAAGCGCTACGATGTGCTCTTTGAGCATGTCGCTGGTATGCAGACTTGCACGGATTGCCATGACCCCCATTCATTGGAAGTCAAAGTGGACACCTGCGCTACTTGCCATGAAGGGGCTACTTCTGTCGAGGCGCTGCGGGATATCCGCATGGCTTCCTCACAGGTGGATTACGATGGAGATGGCAATGTAGAAGAGGGTATCTATTACGAAATTGACGGTCTGCGCCAGTTGCTGTATCAAGCCATTCAGGCCTATGCCTCAGAGGTTGCTGGTACGCCCATCGTCTATTCGGCTGAAGCCTACCCGTACTTCTTCATTGATGCTAACAAGAATGGGCAGGTTGATGGTGATGAAGCCCAGTATCCCAATCGTTATAACGCCTGGACACCGCGCCTAGAAAAGGCAGCCTTTAATTATCAGGTGTCGGTTAAGGATCCGGGTGGCTATGCTCATGGGGCGAAGTACATCATTCAGTTGCTCTATGATTCCATTGAGAGCCTGAATGAGAAACTGAGCCAGCCAGTGGATCTGAGCAAGGCCCATCGGAATGACCCTGGGCACTTTGCCGGCTCGGAGGAGGCCTTCCGCCATTGGGATGCTGAAGGAAAGGTCCCCAATGCCTGTGTCAAATGCCACACGGCTGAAGGTTTGCCACAGTTCTTGGCAGAGGGCGTCAATATTTCCATGCTGCCTTCCAACGGTCTAAGGTGCGAGACCTGCCATAGTAGTGTAACCACCTTCGAGCGTTACCAGGTTGAGGCGGTCACCTTCCCCAGCGGTGCAAAATTGGGTTTTGCAGATAAGGCAGATGCCAATCTGTGTCTGAACTGCCACCAAGGACGCGACTCCACGGTGACGGTCAACCGTGTCATTGCCGGGAAGGATCCCGACACTGTGGATGAGAAGCTGTCCTTCCGTAATATTCATTACTTTGCCGCTGGAGCGACTCTCTTTGGAACTGACGCCAAGGGCATCTACGAGTATGCGGGCAAGACCTATGCAGGGCCATTCAAACATGTCCAGGGTGTAGAGACTTGCACGGACTGCCACGATGCCCATGGCCTAGAGGTCAAGGTAGCCAGTTGCAAAGGATGTCACCAGGTGGATGACCCGGCGCTAATACGGATGACCTCTAAAGCCGATTACGATGGCGATGGTGACACTCAGGAAGGCCTGAAGGGCGAAATTGAGACGATGAAGGAATTGCTCTACGCTGCTCTCCAGGCTTACGCTAAGGACGTAGCCGGCAAACCCATTGTCTATTCGCCTGTAGCCTATCCCTATTTCTTCGTGGATACTAACGCTAATGGACAGCCTGATCCTGATGAGATCAATTTCCAGAATCGCTACAATGCCTGGACACCGCGGCTGCTGACTGCGGCCTACAACTATCAATATGCGATGAAGGATCCGGGCGGTTATGTCCACAATGGGGTGTATGTGTTGCAGGCGCTATATGACTCAATTGCAGATCTAAGTACGAAGGTCAAAGTTGTGGATCTTGGTAAACTAGTCCGGCCGTAAGCGGTGTTATGGGGCACCCCCTATGGTCCCTTTGTGTAGGGAAAGGGGGTGCCCTCATCCCGAACTAAGGAGCAGAACCACCAACAATGCGTAGGCTACAACTTCCCTGGATCATTGCAGTAGTGATTTTCACCCTGGTTGCAGGGTTTTTGATTTTAACCGAAGGCGTGCAAGGCCAGATGCTGGCTGCTCCCTCTAAAGGAGAGGTAGCCCAAAAGCCAGATAACTCGGCTTGCTTGAGTTGTCATCAGCGCGAGGGAATTACCTGGTCTTTGCCGAATGGTGAAGTCCTCCCTTTGACCATTGACCCCAAAGCGTATGATCACTCAGTTCATGCCCGCCTGAGCTGTCAGGTCTGTCACACTAATATCACTGGTTTTCCGCACCCTGAGAATACGGCTCAGGATCGGCGAGACTACACGCTTCAGTATCAGAATACATGCAATCAGTGTCATCCCAATCAAGTCAAAGAGTTGGCCGATAGTGTTCATGCTCGGCTCTTTCAGGAGGGAAATCGGGAAGCCCCCATTTGCGCAGATTGCCACAACCCGCATACCCAAGTAGCGATCGAGAAGACGCCGGATGGACTGCCTGCTCCATCCGAGCACGCGCGAATCGCCCAAACGTGTGCCACCTGCCATGCGGCTATTTACGAAGAGTATCTGAGTAGTGTGCATGGTTCCGGAATCATAGAAAACCGTAATCCGGATGTGCCCGCATGCACCGATTGTCATGGGATCCATCGCATTACCAATCCCAAGACTGCATCTTTTCGTCTTTCCTCGCCTCAGCTGTGTGCGAAGTGCCATACAGACGAAGCAATTATGAGCAAGTATGGCCTTTCCACCCAAGTGTTGAACACTTATGTGGCTGATTTTCATGGCACTACGGTGGTTTTATTCCAGAAGACTGATCCAGACCAAGAAACCAACAAGCCGGTCTGTTATGATTGTCATGGTGTTCATGACATTCGACGGGTGGATGATCCTGAAAAAGGGGTCGCTGTAAAGGAAAATTTGCTAAAGACTTGTCAACGGTGCCACCCAGATGCCTCAACGAATTTTCCCGATTCATGGCTTGGCCATTACATCCCGAGCCCAGATCGTCATCCACTGGTGTACTACGTTAACCTCTTCTATAAAATCTTCATCCCCACTGTATTAGGTGGAATGGCGGTCTTTGTGATCAGTGATGTTTACTATCGTCTGTGGGGACGTAAACGCCGCTCGTCAGGGAAAGAAGCGGTGATATCATCGCCCCCACTCGAGGGGCAAAGCGCTGTGGACGAGGCTCGGTCCACCGAACCGACATCTGAAGAGGCTCAATCCACTTATAGAGAGAGTTTGCCTGAAAAACCGCTTAACCCCCCAGAAGAAAGCGCTGCGGGCCAAGCGGAAGTGGGTGAGGATGAATCTGTTTCATCTGGTCGTACCTCTGATGAGGAGTAAGAAAATGGACACCTCCACTGTAACACCGACGCCTAAGGTTTATTTGCGTTTTGATATCATTCAACGGGTCGAGCACTGGTTGCTTGTTGCCTCGTTCACAACTCTGGCCGTCACCGGGTTAGTACAGAAATTTGCTCTTTTTCCTTTATCTCCCGTGATTGTGCGCTTGCTGGGTGGCATTGAGATGGTTCGCATCCTTCACCGTGTTGCGGCTACTGTGTTCATGGTGGAAGCGATTTACCATCTTGTTTCAATTGGATATAAACTCTACGTTGAAAAGAAGTCAGCCAGTATGCTGCCAGGCTTTAAGGACCTCCAGGATGCCTTTCAGACCCTGGCTTTCAATCTAGGCCTGGCAAAGCAACGCCCGAAGATGGGGCGTTATAACTTCATCGAGAAAGCCGAGTACTGGGCACTGGTGTGGGGGCTAGTGATCATGGCCCTAACCGGCTTCATGCTTTGGAATCCGATTGCCACAACCCGCTTCCTTCCGGGTGAGGTCGTCCCGGCTGCGAAAGTTGCACATGGTGCAGAGGCGGTTCTGGCTGTGCTAGCGATCCTGTTGTGGCACTTTTATCATGTACACATTCGCCGTTGGAATGCCAGTATGTTCACCGGGTATTTAACCCGCGAGGAGATGGAAGAGGAACATGCCCTTGAGTTGGAAATGCTGGAGCAGGGGCAGGCCGAATCCGAAATTAGCCCTGAGGAACGGAAGCGCCGATTGCGAGTTTACATCCCAGTGGCAAGTATCTTATCATTGGCGTTGTTGTACGGCGTATTTCGCTTCGTCACGTTCGAAGAAACGGCCATTACCACGTTGCCCCCTGCTGAGCGCGAGGTGGCAGTTTTTGTGCGACGCACCCCTACGCCTCTGCCCTCTCCAACCGTGACCGCAACGGCACAGGCTACTCAGCCAGCAGCCATGGCCGACAACCTGAGTTGGGAGGGAGGAATCGCAGACATCTTTGCTCGACGCTGTAGCGCTTGCCATGGACAGGCAGGTGGCTTCTCGGTAGTGGACTATCGTTCGGTCATGCGGGGAGGCGAGGGTGGCCCTGTCATTGTGCCAGGTGATCCAGACCGCAGTCGCCTGATCTTGATAGTGGGCTCGGGGAATCATCCTGGGGCATTTACTGAGTCTGAATTGATGGTGATTCGAGAGTGGATTACCGCAGGTGCCCTGGAACGATAATTTTACAGTTGAAACCCCCCGGCGGTTTTATGCGCTGGGGTGTTTCAACTTAAATAGGCAAGTCGTCAGCCCTTCATCTAAGTTAGCGCGTTCAACCTGTTCCAGGGTCAATCCACTCAAGCGTTCCAGGAGATGCCTATCGAATAGGCATAAGTGGGGAAGGCGCAGGGGGAGAGGCCAGAAGGGGCAGTTGGAAAGGGCAATCATAGGGCCGGAAGATCGAGCTTCCCAACGTGCCTCATATCCCTTGTTTTTTAAGTAGTGCATCATCTCATTGAGGCGCTTAGCAGGGGGCGAGGCTGAAGAGGAAAAGGACTCAAGGGGAAGGGACTCTACTAGGCCTTTAATGGAGTCCAAGAGAGATAGCCCAGACTGTGTAGGGAGGGCGCGCATCAAAGTCTCGCATAGCCATAATAAAGCATGCGGTGATGGGGTATGGACTGGGAAATAAACAGCGGCCGGACGCCCGCGTCTTGGATGGTACCGAGGAGGTAAGAGGCTACGCAGGTGCCCCTCTTTGACCAAGGCCCTGATATGGTAACGAATATCCGCGGGGGTGAGATCGAGCCCACGCGCAATTTCATGGGCGGTGCTGAATGGATGGCGCCGGACAAAATTAAGAATAAGGGAACGCGTATCCTTCATCGGGTTTTAAATCTATTTTATCACTTTTTGGGTATTAACGTAAAAAATATTTTTTATAAATCAATAGTTGACAAACCGGCAAACTTCGGTACAATGGAAAAAGCACTCCCATGAGATCACCCCCCATGTTTGCAAGTAGGCCCTTAACTGAAGGGATGCGCCAATGAGTGAGAAGGAAATAACTGAAATGACTACCCCAGGTTATGAGATTCCCCCAGAACTTCGCCATCAAGTCACCATCACAACGCTAGAACGCATTTATAACTGGGGGCGGGCTAATTCTCTCTGGCCGATGATGTTTGGGCTGGCCTGTTGCGCAATTGAAATGATTGCCACGGCTGCCAGCCGTTATGATTTGGCGCGCTTTGGTATGGAGGTCATGCGACCAAGCCCTCGCCAGAGCGACGTGCTCATTGTTTCCGGCACTGTGACTAAGAAAATGGTGCCCCAGATCGTGCGCCTTTACAACCAAATGGCAGAGCCGCGTTATGTAATTGCTATGGGGGCCTGTGCTTCTGGAGGTGGGCCTTTTAAAGAGGGGTACAATGTTGTCTCGGGAATTGATAAGTTCATCCCAGTAGATGTTTATATCCCTGGTTGCCCACCCACCCCACAGGCACTCTTGAACGGGCTGATAGCCCTACAAAAGAAGATCGAGCGCCAATCTCTACGTGATTTACCTTGGTACCAAAAAGGCGCGGCTGAACCCATTCCCATACCGGTGTTGGGCCCGGACTTAATGGATCCACGCAAATATGCTTTAATCCGCGAAGTGACCCGCCGCCAAGCGACGCAGGCGCAAGAAGGAGAAGTTTCCAATGAGTGAAGCCGTACCCAAGATTGCCCAGATTCCGGATTTGGTCAACCTGTTCCCCAACAAAGTCCAACTGGATACCCGCCCTGGGTATCAAGGATATATAGTTGGACGCGAACATTTATTGGATGTGGTACGTCAACTACGGGATGAGTACGGTTACGATTATCTTTCCTCGGTGACTGGGGTGGATTATCTCCCTGAGGGCAAGATGGAGGTCGTTTATCATCTCTATAAGACTCTTGGGGGCCCTGCGCTGGTTCTTAAAGTACAAACGCCTCGAGAGGAGCCACGAGTGCCCTCGCTGGTACCGTTGTTTCGAGGTGCGGAGTTTCAGGAACGTGAAGCGTGGGACCTGTTGGGCATTCGTTTTGAGGGTCATCCCGACTTACGGCGTATCCTGATGTGGGAAGGTTTTGCCGGGTTTCCATTGCGCAAGGATTGGCGTGAGCCTTACTTTGAGGAAGAAGCCAAACCCTTTAAGAGCCGTTGGCCGGAGGGTTTTGTCTTTCGCGCAGAAGATCGTAATCCCTTTGGAGACAACGTACAGTACCCTCCTGGCTTTGATCCGGAAACCTGGACGTCTCCTGATGACGAGGCTGTCTATCGGGCTCTCAAGCGCATTGGCGAAGACGACGACTTTCATACGGATACTCTAGTGGTCAATCTGGGGCCCCAACATCCCTCAACCCACGGCGTTTTCCGGATGGTTGTTTCGCTAAGTGAGGAAACCATCCTAGATCTTAAGCCAATCATGGGATATTTGCACCGTAATCACGAGAAAATCGGAGAGCGGAACACATTCCTTCAGAATATGCCCTTTACCGATCGTCTGGACTATCTTTGTTCGATGAGTAACAATTTTGGTTATGCTTTGGCGGTTGAAAAGTTAATGGGGATTAAACCCCCAGAGCGGGCTGAATACATTCGGGTCATGATGGCAGAATTAACCCGTTTTCTCAACCATATTTTTGCAATTGGCTTTCTGCTTAATGATCTGGGGGCTTACTTTACGCCTGCTCTTTATGCCATTGAAGAACGAGAACTCATCCTGGACGTTTTTGAGGCTGTTTCGGGTTCGCGGATGATGTGCAATTATTTTCGCTTTGGTGGTGTGGCACGCGATGTTTCGGCGGATATTTTGGCCAAAGTTCGCCGTCTAGTGTACGACCGCTTGCCGCGCAAAGTAGATGAAATGGATGAGTTCCTAACCCACAATGAAATTGTGCGTGAGCGGTGTGAAGGTGTGGGCGTGCTGACTGCCGAACAGGCCATTGCCAACTCGGCTTCAGGGCCGGTGTTGCGTGCCTCAGGTGTCCCTTACGATGTGCGGCGGGCTGAACCTTATAGCATTTATGACCGGCTGGAGTTTGATGTGGCGGTTCGTTATCATGGGGATATTTATGATCGTTACTTAATCCGGCTGGATGAAATGCGCCAAAGTCTGCGCATTTTGCAGCAAGTGCTACGAGATATCCCTGATGGACCCATCATGACTGGAAAACCACAATATCAGGTGCGGGTTCCGCCGGGTGAGGCTTATGGACGTGTGGAAGGCCCCAAGGGTGAGCTGGGCTTCTATGTGGTCTCAAACGGCAAACCTAATCCTTGGCGTTACCACGTCCGTGCCCCTTCGTTCATCAACCTGACCAGTTTAGCGGATATGGCGATAGGCCACAAGGTGGCAGATGTGGTTGCTATTCTCGGTTCTATTGACATCGTGTTGGGCGAAGTCGATCGGTAGCGAGGAGGTTGGTGTGACTGGTTGGGGCGTTTTGAAAAGCCTGTGGGTGACTTTCAAGCATTTGGTTGTTACATATATTGAGGATTTGCGCTATGGCAAACGACGTTATTTCACCCCTGAGGGGGTTGAGGCGCGTCGTAGTAGCGATGTGCGCGGGATATTCACCGTGCAATATCCGGAGGAGAAACTTCCGGTCCCAGAGGCGTTCCGTTATCTGCCTTTTCTGGTTTATGAGGAAGGTCCTAATGGTGAGAAGCAGATGCGGTGCACTTCTTGCGGGATTTGTGCTAAGGTATGTCCACCCCAGTGCATTTGGATTGTGCGCAGAAATGACCCGCAGACGGGACGACCCATTCCTGCACCAGCAGCGTTTTATATTGACGTTGATATCTGCATGAATTGCGGATTTTGCGCTGAATTTTGTCCTTTTGATGCGATTAAAATGGATCACGATTATGAGATTGCCTCATATAATCGCTTGAGCGAGCATATTTACGACCTTGAAAAACTTGCTAAGCCCGTCTCTTATTACGCCTCTATACGACCAACGGATTATGCTCTCGAAGAGGCAGCGCGGGCTCAGAAGGGTGATGCGAAAAAGGCTGGATCTACGGCGGGATAGTTGCCATGTATAATGAAGATACCGAATTGCTGTTTCCGCTGCGAGTGCTACCCTACCTGAAGGATTTGCGCGGTCCCCTCTGGCAAGATTTGATTGCTCGATTAGAGGCGGAAAATATCCCGTTGATTGATCAAGTGGCTTTCACGCTTTTGATGGCACGAGTGAGTAACTGTTTGATCTGCAGTGCTGACTCCTTTCGTGGAATGCGGGGATGCACCCAATGTGCCCGCATGACCATTCGCCGCTATCGAGGTCAGGATAAAGAATTAATTGAGCAATTCGAGCGTTGCCGTGCTGAGGCGGAGGCATTTTTATTGGAGCGGGCCAAAAGTGTGTGAAGTGTCTCAGTTTGCATTACAATTGGACTTACGAAAGGAGTAATCATGAGCCCAAATACTTTATCCCAAGAGTCTCTTTTGGCGGCTCTCCGCCAGGTAAAAGACCCCGAATTGGGACGTGATATTGTCAGTTTAAATATGGTGCGTCGCCTTGAAATGGTGGATGGAGTAGTTGAGGTCGAAATCGTTTTGACGACCCCAGCCTGTCCGTTGCGGGACCAAATTACAGATGAAGTCAAGGCAGCCCTGCTCTCGCTACCCGGGGTTAAGGAAGTGAAAGTTAGTGTGCAGGCTACGGTGGCTTCAGATGGTCGTATTCGCGGTAGCCTGCAATTGCCGGTAAAAAACGCAGTGGCGGTAGCCTCGGGGAAAGGTGGAGTTGGAAAGACCACCGTCGCGGTTAACCTAGCGGTAGCCTTGGCGAAGGAAGGGGCTACGGTGGGGCTTATGGATGCTGACATTTACGGGCCCAACGTGCCCACCATGTTGGGCGTGGATCGTTTGCCTCCGTTCCAAGGCGAGAAATTGGTCCCGGCTGAGGCCTTTGGGGTTAAAGTGATGTCCATCGGTTTTCTTGTTCCCCAGGGGAAGCCGTTAATATGGCGCGGCCCAATGCTTCATTCAGCGATTCGTCAGTTCCTCTCGGATGTGAGTTGGGGGGAATTGGACTATCTGATTATTGATTTGCCCCCTGGCACCGGGGATGCTCCCCTAAGTTTGGCACAATCCATTCCCTTGACCGGAGCTGTTATTGTAACTCTGCCGCAAGCGGTTTCTGTGGAAGATGCTGCCCGAAGCCTGGAGATGTTCCGCGAACTCAACGTCCCAATTCTAGGGGTCATTGAAAATATGAGTTTTCTGGAACTTCCAGACGGTAGCCGTGTGGATGTCTTTGGGCAAGGAGGCGGTGAAAAGCTGGCTCAAAAAGCCGGTGTTCCATTTCTAGGGAGCATACCCCTAGATCCTGCCGTGCGTATCGGCGGTGATCATGGTTCACCTATTGTGCTTGCCCAACCTGAATCCGCGTCAGCCAAGGCGTTGTTAAATATTGCTCGCCGTCTGGCCGCACAGATCAGCATAACGGCTTTGCAAGGGGAACAGCCGCTCCCAAAGATTGAGATCACGGGTTAGTGGTATGGCGTCAGGCACCGACCCCTTGATTGTTGGGGTTCGATTTTCGAAGGTAGGAAAAGTTTATCATTACAATGCCACCCATCTGGGAGTAGTAGAGGTGGGGGATCGTGTGGTGGTAGAAACCACGCGGGGTTGGCAGATTGGGGAGGTTGTTCAGATCGTGACAACGCCCGGTCGCCCTCCCGAGGGAGAATGGAAACCCATTAGCCGTCTGGCAACCCCACGCGATCTGCTCTTGCGCCAGTTGTGGCAGGCCAAGGAACAGCAGGCCATCTATTTGTGCACGCAAAAAGTTAATGAATTGGGCTTGAACGGGGTCAAAGTTATCGGTGCAGAGTACAGCCTGGATGGAACTCACCTGGCGATTTTGTACAGCAGTGAAACGGAGGAGAAGCAAGACCTCAAAGCGTTTCGTCAGGCGGTGCAAAAGCTCTTTCCTACTGTGCAGATCGAGTACCGCCTTTTGGGGCCACGAGATGTGGCCAAGTACATGGGTGGAATGGGTGCATGCGGCCTGGAAACGCGTTGCTGCGCGAAGTTTTTGACCGAGTTCAACTCCATCTCAATACGCATGGCCAAAGAGCAGGACATCTCCCTTACCCCGGCCGAGATCACTGGGATGTGTGGCCGGTTGCGTTGCTGTCTTATCTACGAATACGAACAATATTGCGAGGCCTGCCGTGATCTTCCTAAGCGCAACAAGCGTGTTCTTACTCCCGCGGGTGAGGGGAAAGTGGTGGACCTGAACATCTTGATGGGAAAGGTAAAGGTGGAAATTCCTGAGGTGGGGGTGCGCGAATTCTCAAAAGAGGAAATCAAACCCGCCAATGGCGGGGGATCACCTGCTAATCCGTCTGCGGATAAATCAAAAGGGAAACGTTAAATTTAGTGTTATGGAAAACAGAATGGAACTCTTCGTGGATTGGGACTCACCCCGCAAAATCCTGGTTTTTCTGGCGCATCCGGATGACCCTGAATTTTTCTGTGGCGCCTCCATCGCCTATTGGTGCGCGCGTGGGCATGAAGTTGTTTATTGTCTATTCACAAAAGGAGATAAAGGGGTCAATGGGCGAATAATTCCACCGGAGACACTCAAGCAAATCCGGGAAGAGGAGCAGCGAAAGGCGGCGATGCTCTTGGGAGTCAAACGCGTGCGATTCTTGAATTATCCAGATGGCTACTTATTGCCCTCGCTGGAGGCGCGGCGCGATGCCGTGCGGATTATCCGCCAGGAGCGCCCGGATGTCGTGGTTACTTGTGACCCATTGAATTATTTTCCAGGGCCCAATCGCATCAACCATCCCGATCATCGCGCTGCCGGGCAAATCGTTTTGGACGCGGTTTTTCCGGCGGTGGGGAATCCAATGTTCTTCCCCGAACTGATTACCGATGAGGGCTTAGAACCACATGAAGTTAGAGAAGTATGGTTTTCGCTGACACAGCAGCCAAACGTACGCTTGGATGTGACTGAGTACTGGGAGCAAAAGATTGCTGCACTCGGAGCCCATCGCAGCCAGATTGAGAACATGGTTGAATTAGAAGAGCGTCTGCGCGCCCGGTTGGCACCGGATAGCACGCCCGAGCACCCGCGATATGAGGAGTATTTCTACCGGGTTGTGAAGTAAGGAGTTGCCATGAAGTTCTTACTGGAACAGGCCGAGGCTCTTTTTAGGTATACGCAATCATTGCGTCGTGATTTCCATCGTCACCCAGAACTGGGTTTTCAGGAGCACCGTACCGCAGGGATTGTAGCCCGTGAACTCCGAAACCTGGGATTGGAAGTCACCACAGGAGTGGGCAAAACGGGGGTAGTGGCAATTCTGGACGGAATGCATGATGGCCCGACAGCGTTACTAAGATTTGACATGGATGCACTGCCCATTCAGGAGGAAACAGGAGCTGAATATGCTTCCACTCATTCGGGTGTGATGCATGCTTGCGGTCATGATGGCCACACTGCGATTGGCCTCACTGTGGCCCGGATTTTGGCCCAGCAGCGTGAAGCTCTGCACGGGAGAGTGAAGTTTGTTTTTCAACCCGCCGAGGAGGGATTAGGCGGAGCCCAGGCGATGCTTGAAGATGGTGTGCTTGAAAATCCGCGGCCTGACTTCTCGCTGGCACTGCATCTCTGGAACGAAAAACCGGTAGGTTGGGTGGCGGCGGTACCCGGGCCCTTCATGGCCGGATCTGATATTGTGGAGATCACCCTACGTGGTAAAGGAGGGCACGGGGCTTTACCTCATCAAACGCGGGATCCCATCGTTGCTGCCGCTCAGCTGGTGCTGGCATTACAGACCATTATCTCGCGGAATGTTCCCCCGCTGGAGGTGGCTGTTCTCAGCCTCACGCAAATACATGGAGGCGAAGCCCATAACGTCATTCCCGAAAGTGTTCAACTGCGCGGCACATTGCGCACCTTTGCCTCGTCCGTTCGTGATCTAGTTCTGAAGCGGACGGCTCAAATTACACAAGAGTTGGCTCAGGCGATGGAGTGCGATGGGAAGATAAAGGTCACAGATCTAACGCCGCCAGTTATTAATGATGAGGCGATGGCAAAATGGGTGGCTCAAGTCGCCCAAGACCTTATCCCCGAAGTAAATGTAGATACCACATATCGGACTATGGTCTCAGAAGATATGGCCCTTATGATGGCGCAAGTGCCCGGATGTTACTTTATGATAGGCAGTGCCAATCCCGAGCGTGGTCTTATCTATGGGCATCATCATCCGCGGTTTGATTTTGATGAGCGGGCTTTGATTTATGGAGTGGCATTGATGTGCGCGGCGACTCTGGCAAAGTTGGGGGCACGATGAGGGGCAAGGATTTGGCCAGCCTGCGCACTCCACCAGTGTTTGATGTCCCGCCTCGGCGAGTAGTATCTCTTGTGCCCTCAATAACCGAATCCATTGTGAGGCTGGGATTGGGGGACGTGCTGGTTGGTGTTACGGATTACTGTATCTATCCCGAAGGCTTATTAGATGCCTACCCACGAGTTGGTGGAACCAAAAATGTGCGTGTGGCAGAGGTCATTGCTCTACAACCCGATCTTATTATCGCCAGTCAGGAAGAAAACACTCCTGAGGTTATCTGGGCATTGGTCAAGGCTGAACAGCGGGTGTGGGTTACGTTTCCAAAAACCGTACGTGAAGCATTGGCTGATTTGTGGAAACTTATGCATCTGTTTGCCCGTGATCATGCCTTTCAGGCGCTACGCGTTTTAGAAAGAAGTGTTGAGATTGCCGAACTGGCGGATGATGAACGCCCCAAGGTTCGTTATTTTTGCCCAATTTGGGAGGAAGAGCATCCGCGATATGGGCGCTGGTGGATGACCTTCAACCGCGAGACGTACTCCAGCGATCTTCTGCGAATTGCCGGGGGAGAAAACGTTTTTGCGGGTCGTGAACGCCGCTATCCTTTGGAGGCCGAGTTGGGCGAGACCTTGGGTGAACCCCCGGGCGAACGTGATGTTCGATACCCTCGGGTGAGTTTAGAAGAGGTGTTGCGTGCTGACCCTGAGATCATCCTGGTCCCCAGCGAACCCTATCCCTATCGGCTTGAGGATTGCCAACGCCTGGCGGAGATTTTTGCTGAAACATCTGCAGCTCAAAATGGTCGGATTTATTACGTTGAGGGCTCCTTGATCACCTGGCCGGGTGTACGTATGGGCGAAGCACTTGCGCAATTACCTCCCTTGTTTGAGATGACGGCATAGTTTTATATTCTTTGGGTAGGGGGAAATGGTCTTTCTTGTGGGCCAGATGTTGAAAATTGACCCTTTCGGGTAATAGGCAGCGTGGGGAAAAGCGGCTAGGATTGGGGAGAAAATCACCAATACATTGCTCCCAAGGAGGCAGCTATGAGTATTCTCCCCTCAACCCAATCTATCACCACAATTGGCATTCATGCCTATCCTGACGCTCAGGAGGTTGTTGAAAGTGTTTATGATGAGGTGGTGCGTCGCAATCCGGGGGAAATTGAATTTCATCAAGCGGTGCGTGAGGTGTTAAACTCACTGGTCCTGGCGCTGGAACGGCATCCCGAATTGCGCCGGGAGCGCATCCTTGAACGCCTATGTGAACCCGAACGTCAAATCATCTTTCGGGTTACCTGGGAAGATGATCAGGGGCATGTCCACGTTAACCGCGGCTTTCGAGTGGAATTCAATAGTGCGCTGGGTCCTTATAAAGGGGGATTGCGTTTTCACCCTTCTGTTTATCTGGGAATTATAAAGTTTTTGGGCTTTGAGCAGATCTTCAAAAATGCGCTGACCGGGTTAGGCATGGGAGGTGCAAAGGGTGGAAGCGATTTTGATCCCAAGGGGAAATCAGATCGCGAGGTAATGCGTTTCTGTCAATCCTTTATGACGGAGTTATATCGTCACATCGGCGAACATACAGACGTTCCCGCGGGTGACATTGGTGTTGGGACGCGGGAAATAGGGTATCTTTTCGGGCAGTATAAACGGTTGACCAACCGATTCGAGGCCGGTGTGCTGACGGGAAAGGGAGTAGATTGGGGTGGCTCCTTGGTTCGCACGGAAGCAACGGGTTACGGTCTGGTCTATTTCGTTGAGGAAATGCTTAAGATACGGGGTGAGACCCTTGAGGGTAAGACGTGTGTGGTCTCTGGCGCAGGAAATGTAGCCATTTACACGATTGAGAAAGTTCACCAGTTGGGTGGAAAAGTGATAGCGTGCTCGGATTCGGACGGCGTAGTGTACGATGAACAGGGGATTGATGTGGCGCTGTTGAAGCAATTGAAAGAAGTGGAACGACGGCGCCTGAAGGACTACACACAATATCGGCCGCAAGCCAAGTATATGCCCAAGGGGAATATCTGGCGCGTTCCTTGTGAGATAGCCTTTCCTTGTGCTACTCAAAATGAGATCTCCGGAGATGATGCGGTTGCGTTGGTGCAAAATGGTTGCCGTGTAGTGGCCGAAGGGGCAAATATGCCTACCACTCCTGAAGGAGTGAGGGTATTCCTTGAGGCGGGGGTCTTATATGCCCCTGGCAAGGCCGCCAATGCTGGAGGTGTGGCTACTTCGGGACTGGAAATGTCGCAAAATGCCAGTCGCGAGCAGTGGGATTTTGAGACGGTGGATCAAAAACTTCGTAGGATTATGCAAAATATCCATCAGCAAGTTTATTTAACGGCTGAGGCCTTTGGTGTGCCAGGAAATTATGTCCACGGTGCGAATATTGCGGGTTTTTTGCGGGTTGCGCGAGCAATGATGGCCATGGGACTGGCCGGATAAAAAGCATCTTTTTCTCCTGAGGTGTTGGTCCTTTGAGCGCGGGGTGTCCTGAAAGCAGGCACTCCGTTGCTCTTTACGTCCCCTAAATCTTGCATATAATATTATCTTCAACTATCTACGTTTGTACGGACAAGTTTTTATAAACCTTTTTATGGTACCTGCGGAGAGCGAGATTAATCGTATTCTCAATACCTTGAATCAATCTTCGACCCTGGTTAATCATCTGGGGCTGAGTGATTCAATCACGTTGGAAGGGCTGTTGAACCTGGTAGTTAACAGCGTAGTATGCATTGTGCCGGGCAGTTGTGCGGTGTTGTTTCTTTACGATGCCACGCGTGAATCGTTCCTCCCCGCTTCACGAGCGGCTGCCGGAGAACGGCTAATGATTAGTGATCCCAACCAGGACCTTCCGCGTCCTCAAGGGTTGGGGTGGCGTGCGGTTAATCGTCAACGTCGGGTGTTATTAGAGGAGGAGCCTGATCTGAATCTCCCCGTACATCGCCAACGCGAGGGTGCTACAACGGCGGCAGCGTTTCCGCTCATTGTCGCTCGCCGTGTGGTAGGCGTGCTTTATGTCTACTTGTATGAACCCCGCTCATTTACCCCCATGGAAATCTTTGCCCTTGAAAACTTCACCAATCAGGCAGCAATGGCTGTCTATCATGCACGCCAGGTTGAGCGCGCACGGGAGGCAATTTGGCGTCGTGACGAAGAATTGGTGCGGTTGCGGCGAGCGGGGATGCTGATTTCCTCGCGCCCACGCCTTGAGGATACCTTGGATACTATCTTGAGGATGGCGCTTGAGGTGACCAACGCCGAGTACGGAAGTTTTCGGCTGGTGGATGCCAGTGGAGACTACTTGTTACCCAGTGTGGTGATTGGAAAATCCATTCACGGTCAAAAAGCCGAGAAATTACCTGTTGATACAGGGAGCGTTACGGGATGGGTGGCTTTGCACCGCCAACCTCTGTGCATTCCGGACGTTCGGGAGGAGCCGTGGGCGAAAATGTATTCTCCCCTTGATCCGGGCCTTGAAATTCGCTCCGAACTAGCGGTGCCGTTGATCAGTGCTAGTGGTCGGGTGGAAGGGGTGTTGAATCTTGAAAGCCCGATTCCAGGAGCGTTCTCTGAGGAGGATAGTCACTTGGTGCAGGCACTGGCCAATCAGGCCGTTATTGCCATTCAGGAAGTTAGACTGCTCGATGCCTTGCAGGAATTAACCGAGAAACTACTGACCGAACCATGCCAAATAGTTTTGCACCATCTGGTGGCAAAGGCCTGCCATCTCCTCAATGCGGCGACCGCGGCGATTTGGTTGCTGGAGGGGGATGATCTGCGCCTGGTGGCTGCGTTGGAGGGGCATCAGCATGCCGAGGTGCTTCCCCTAAACAACTCCCTAATAGGGCGCGCTGTGTTACATCGAGAAGTGGTTATCTCCACCAATCTGCCCGAAGAGGCCTGGTTCTTTCGCCCAGAATTGGCCCGTCAACAAGGTTGGCAGCGTGCGCTGGTCATGCCGCTGGTGGGGCGACGTGAGGCTGCCAGGGCCCTCGGGGCTTTTGCTGTGTACAGCACCCAGCGCGACCCGGGACATTTCATCGAATCAGATTGGGACAAAAAAGTACTTACCATCCTGGCCCGTTATGCTGTCCTGGCCATAGAAAGCGCCGAACGTCAGGCAGCCATCCGAGCGGCCCACGAACGGCAAATGCTCAGCGAAACATTTGCGGCTCTGGGGGATGTGGCGGCTAACCTATTGCACCAGATGAACAACAAATTGGGGGTGATCCCGGTCAAGATCGAGACTCTTCAGGAGAAAAGCCGTGCGACTCTCGAAGAAGATGTTTATCTTGCCCGTAATCTGGAGGAAATCAAAGAAACTACTCGCAATGCATTAAATGCTTTGCAGGAGAGTTTGATCCTGTTACATCCGATTCAGCCCAGCCCAGTCTCTATTTTGGCGTGTGTCCAAGGTGCCTTGCGTTCTACTTCGATCCCAGAAGGTATTGAGGTCACCTTGGTTAACCTCGAACAATTGCCCTGGGTCATTGCCAGTGAACCTAACTTACGCCTGGTGTTCCAGAACCTGATTGAGAACGCCTGTGAGGTTCTGGAGGGACAAGGAAAGATTGAAATTGCAGGTCGGGCTGAGGGAGATTGGGTTGAAGTCAAGGTTAGCGATAATGGGCCGGGCATTCCATCAGATATTCAGGACCGCCTCTTTGAGTTACACTTTTCCAGTCGTAAACCCAGTCACATTGGGTTTGGCCTGTGGTGGGTTAAAACCTTGATGACACGATTGGGTGGGTCAGTGAAAGTAAGAAGTCATCCTGCCCGGGGAACTAGTTTCTATCTGCGATTGCCGGTTGCGCCTGAAAGTAAAGGGGGTAATAATGAAAGTGTGTGAACGATTGGGACGTGCATTGATTGTTGAGGATGACCCGGCGTGGCGCTCAATTATTGCGGAAGCCTTGGCCGACGAAGGGGTAGAAACGGATTTTGCTGAGTCGTTGGTTGAAGCCCAGCAGTTGATGCACTTCCATATCTATCGCCTGGCAGTGGTAGATTTATCTCTAAGCGAGGCATATCAGCCTAATCGCAAAGGCCTGGAAGTATTGGCGGCTATCCGCCGCCAAGCGCCTTTTTGTCCTTCCATTTTGTTGACCGGTTATGCCACAGTGGAAATTGCTGTTGCGGCATTGCGCGAGTACGGAGCGCTAACCTGTTTGCGTAAGGAGACCTTCACGCGTGCCCACTTTCGTGCTCTGGTGAGGGAAATTCTTGCTAGTGCACCGGTTGCTATATCGTCAAAGGAAGAGCGGACAAGGATTCCTGAGCCGCTTTCAGAAGAGAAGGAAGAGAAAAGGGAAAGTGCTTTAGTGGTGGATGATGATGCAGGGTGGCGCGTCTTATTGGGCGAGCTTCTGAGCGAAGCAGGGTTTCGTGTACAAATCTGCGGTGGGCTGGGTGAGGCTCTTAGCCGTTTGCATCGTTATCATTTTGATGTTGCCGTGGTGGATCTCTCGCTGGTGGAGGGGAAAGATGAGAGGAGGGGCGGGGAGATATTGGAAGAAGATGAGAAGTTGAGTGGAATTCGTCTGTTGGATCACATTCATGCACGAGGGATTCCAACGATTGTTGTTAGTGGCCTTTCATCCCCCCGGCTGATTGAGCGACTCTACGCAGAGGGACGCATACACACTTTCTTAGAAAAGCCAACCTTCGAGCGGGCGATGTTGTTAAGGGTGTTGGCAGAGATTCGATCACGACGCAGTGCCGAATCTCCTTGGGGAGTGCTTACTGACCGGGAACGCCAAATCCTGGAACTCCTGGTAGAGGGGTACTCGAACGCACAGATTGCGGAAAAACTGGTGATTTCGTTAAATACGGTAAAACGTCATTTGAAATCCATCTTTGCCAAGTTAGGAGTGCGTAGTCGAGCCGGTGCAGTGGCGTTGGTTATGAAGCATCGTGAGCAGGATTGAGTGTAATTTCTTAATCCTTGGCAAAGTTGGGGAAATGAGATACTAATTTGGTAAACCTAAACTCATCCTTACACGTAAAAGGTGGGGTATGTGGGCAAGGGATACCGCCAATCCTTGCCGAACCTGCGGTGCCTGTTGTGCTTACTTTCGGGTCTCGTTTTATTGGGGTGAGACAGATAAGGCGCCAGGTGGGTATGTCCCTGCCGAGTTGACTGTCCCCGAGCCACCATTCTATCACCTCATGCGTGGGACGGAGCGCATTCCTCCGCGCTGTGTTGCCTTAGAAGGGGAAGTGGGACATGCAGTACGCTGTCGGATCTACGAACGTCGCCCTTCACCTTGCCGAGAATTTGGAATTCAATGGAAAAGCGGTCGAGTGATGGTAACGCTGGAGGCCTTGGAGCGGTGTAATCGGGCCCGTGTAGCATGGGGTTTGCCTCCCTTCAAGATTGAGATGTTTTCCACTCAACTCAATCGAAGTTTACGTTCCTCAAGAAAGAGCCTTCAAAACCGAGCGGGTGCCGTGCACAGTACCCGCTCGAAAAGATCAAGGCGATCAGCAGGGTGAGAGTTCCTGCCAGTTAGGGAAAGTAGGGACTCAGGGATTAAGAGAGGCTTGTTGTTGCAGTTGCGCGCCACAGTAGGGGCAAATTTGCCAATCATCCCGGATAGGGCGCTTGCACTGTGGACAGTGTAATTGGGGTGGGGTGGAGGTGGGCGGGGTGGAGTTAGTTGGTGATGCGCCCTGTGTCAGCCAGATCATACCCAAAACCAGGAAGACGATCAGCAAAAGCAATATGAGAATCATCGCTAATGGACCGAACCACCCCATGAAAGATGGATAGACCCACCGGTGCAATCCCCAAGGTCGCATAGGCATTCCGTAAAATCCCAACCCCCAGCGATTAATGAAGAGAAGTACCAGGCCAATGAGTAACACTACCCCTAAGAGGCTTCCGACTACGAACAGAACTACTGACCAACCGGATTTTTTATTCATTCATACCTCCTTGGATAGACGGAAGTAGTCACGATTCTCATCATTCGTCTATGAAGCATAAAACAAAGGTAAGATTCCCTTATGAAGTTTTTATCAAGCGGCGGTGAAGAAAGTGTGAATAATGGTGAGATTGGGTAGGAAGCGGACTCAGGGGGCGGTATTCGTGTTTGGCTTGTTCAAGGGTAAAGATACATGGAAACAGCATCCTTGCCCAGGGGTGCTTTCAACTTCAATATGTCCCTGATGAGCATAAAGCAGATCGCGGGCAATGGTCAGCCCCAGCCCCATTCCTTGGGGGAAACGCTGCGCAGCGCTGCCTCGTTCAAACGGCTCAAAAATGCGCGTTAGTTCTTCGCGTGGAATCCCTGGGCCACTATCACACACAATGAAGTGAAATTCGGTTGCGCTGGTAAAGGCCCGAATCCGAATGCTTCCCCCTGCAGGGGTATAACGGATGGCATTGCTGATTAGGTTACCTAGAGCCTGGGCGAGGCGATCCGGATCTGCTTCAAGGTTGACCAGTGTCGGCGCAAGGTCCACAATCCATTGTTGGTGTTTTTCTCGGGCAGCATGAGCCCACGTGGCCAGGAAAGTTGCTAGCCATTCAGAGGTGTTGATGCTCTGATAGCGAAGTTCGAATACTCCAAAAGCCTGATCGTGCAGGTGGGCAAGTTCCTCGGTGAGCCGCTTTAAGCGCTGGAGCTCCTGCTCCATACCGCGCAGAAGTTCATTGCGCAACTCGGTTTCCTCTGCTGCTCCAGAGAGAAGTGCCTGCACAGCTGAAAGGAGTGCTCCCAGGGGAGTCCCTAGTTCGTGAACTAGGTTTGCTAGGAGACGTTTACGGGCCTTTTCCAGAGTTTGCAGGCGTTCAAGGAAGGCATTGAAAGCCTGGGCCAACAATTGCAATTCCCGAGGACCCTCCTCCGGCAGTGGCCGGGGAGGCGCGGTACCAAGCGCAAGTTCGTAAGCGGTGCGACTTAGTCGTTGGAGCGGGTGTTCGAGATTTCGAGCCAATTTCAAGGCGAGGAGAGTGCCTAACACCAAGCCCCCTCCACCTGTAGCAAGCAGAATCCAGTGTAGTGCCGCGGTTCGGCGGGTAATTTCGACAAAGGGGGTGTTGAGAAAGACAAATCCTCGGAGGTCGTTTGAGCCGTCCAAGATGGGAGCAAGAAGCCCCTCATCATTCCTTACCTGGACAAGGACAATATTACCTGCGGTAAATGCTGTATTCTGGCTGGGAAATTCAAACCGGGTGCCAATGAGCAGAGCATCCCCCGGGTCTGAAGAGGCTACCAAGTAGCCTTGGGCATCAAAGAGTTGTAGGCGAGTGGGAATGATATCGGCAATACGCGCGAGAAAGTCCTGCGCGAGGCGGCGATTCTGCCAAATTTCGGGGCGGTTGGCCAGAAGTTCGGAAACAAGAAGGGCTTGGCGGGAGTAATCGCTTAAGAGGTTGTTAAGGATGAGCTGAGAATGCACCAGGGTACCACTGGTCAGAATAACCATGGGCATGATGAGTAGCAGCGGCAGAAGACCTAGTAGAAGAAGGTGATAGCGCAGACGGTTCATGAGGAATCACCCCGGCGCTCATACCGGTAACCAATCCCACGTACAGTTAGGATGCGCTGAGGGTGGTCGGGATCGCTCTCTATCCTTTCGCGTAGCCACCGAATGTGCACATAGACTACTTGAGGCTGTCCTTGAAATTCAGGTCCCCATACCTGGTTAAGCAGATCTTTAGTCCTAATAACCTGCGGTGCGTGACTGACCAGAAGATAGAGTAAGTCGAATTCGCGAGGTGATAATGAAAGGGGAGTGCCCCTCAGGGTGGCTTGACGAGTTTGGGGATCAAGGGAGAGATCGTCAAGAGTAATAGGCGGGCGTGAAGCCGGTTGCCCCGTAATCTCAGAACGGCGCAGAACGGCTTTGATGTGAGCAAGCAAGACATCCGTGTCAAAGGGTTTGGTCACGTAATCATCGGCCCCTAATTCCAGCCCTAAAATCTCATCCAACTCGCGGCGCCGTGCTGTGAGAAGGATCACCGGAAGCATGGGCCATTCGCGCCGGAGGATACGCAGGGCTTCTAGACCGTCCATCTCTGGGAGGGTGATGTCGAGTAATACGAGGTCGGGCTGGTTGGCTTTGAGCCAGGCCAGGGCGTCTTCTGCTGTTGCCATTGCATGTACCCTGTAGCCGGCACGTTCAAGGCTGAAACCCAATGAACGGCGAAGAAGGGCATCATCGTCTATAAGGAGAAGCGTGCGTGACATAGAATCCTCGATGAACGCCCTGCCTAAGCGATTTGAAGCAAGCGCTTGACTAGAGCGACAGCACGGCTGGCATCTGGCGCATAGCCATCTGCGCCGATTTGTTGCGCAAAGGCTTCAGTGACTGGCGCACCCCCCACAATCACCCGAACGCGGTCACGCCAATGAGCCTGTTTTAGAGCTTCCAGAGTGGCTTTCATATTTGGCATTGTGGTGGTCAAAAGGGCTGACATCCCTAGAATATCGGGCTGGTGCTCTTCCAGAGCGGCAATAAATTTCTCAGGGGCCACGTCGGTGCCCAAGTCAATGACTTGGAAGCCGGCCCCTTCCAACATCATACTCACCAGATTCTTGCCAATATCATGTAAATCCCCTTTGACAGTTCCTAGGATAATCTTTCCTAGGGGTTGAACGCCTTGTGCAACCAATAATGGGCGCAGGCGATTGAGGCCGGCCTGCATGGCGCGCGCTGCTACCAGCATCTCGGGAACAAAATACTCGCCTTCTTCAAACAAGCGGCCCACCTCACCCATAGCTGCAATTAACCCTTGATTCAGGATCTCCTCAGCCCCGATTCCATGGTTGAGGGCACGATCAACACCCTCAAGCACTCCCCGGGTGTTGCCATCTACAACGGCTTGAAAGATTGAGGCGATGGTTTCTATAGGCATGTTTTCCTCATCAGATTTGTGTGTGGAGGTAATTATAACCAGGAGAGCATGTCCGGGCTATAATCAGGAATCAGAAGAACGCTTTTTGTGAAGAGTTTCCCTAAAATGCCAGAGGTGGTGCTGCTTCCCGAAAATTGTTCGATCCCAGCTCAGCCTGGAGAAACTCTGCTTGAGGCGCTTCAGCGGGTGGGTGTGGATCTCCTTGCGCCTTGTGCAGGTAAAGGCTGGTGTGGAAAATGCGTAGTGGCTGTAGAAACAGTGGACCCTGATGCTCTTTCCCCGCTGTCGGCAGAAGAGAAGGCGCTTTTGAAGCGGCAGGGATACCCAAGGGGTTGGCGTTTAGCGTGTCGAGCCCAAGTAAGGGGGCAGGTGTGGGTTCGAATTCCCGAAACATCCCGGCGGCGCCGTTGGGTTAAGGAAAAGACCCTTTTTAGCAAGGAATTCTTGACTGATCCAACGGTGCAGTTACTGCAGGTAGCCTTGTATGAAGACACTCTCTCCTCCTCGGAGATGGCGCTATCCTATGTCAAAGAAAGTGTGCAGGCTATAGCGGGGAAGAAGTCTCTGGAGTGGGAACCTTCTGCCGAGGAGGAACTTCTTTCTCTCTGGCAGGGTGGAGTTCGGGAGGTGACAATCACTTTGCGTGATGACCGCGAAGTGATTCACATTCAGCCGGGGTTTCACGAGCATGGTTATGGCATTGCCATTGATGTGGGAACGACTACATTAGCGGTTTATCTATGTGACCTGATCCAGGGACGTATTCTGGCATCGGGTTCTGAACTCAATCCCCAAATGGCCTATGGAGCGGATATTGTCTCGCGCATTGGGTTTGTCCAGAACCATTCGGAAGGTTTGAGATACCTGCAGCAAATTCTGATCAAAGCGCTTAATGAGGTAATTGCTCGGTTGGCCTCGCAAGTGGGTATTCGGGTAGGGGATATTGTGGAGGCCGTTTTGGTGGGCAATAGCGTGATGCATCATCTGGCACTGGGGCTTGATCCTTCAGGACTCGGCAGTGTGCCTTTTGAACCGGTGCTTCAGCAGGCCCTGGATATCCCCGCTAGTGAGATCGGATTACGTCTGGCTCCTGCAGCACGGCTGCACGTCTTGCCGCTCAAAGCAGGGTATGTGGGGGCCGATGCGGTAGCCGCAGTCCTGGGGAGTGGCATTGAAAGCGTTGAAGGCCCTGCTTTGCTCGTGGATATAGGGACAAACGGCGAGATCATCCTAAAACATGCCGATCAGTTGATCTGCGCTTCTGTTCCGATGGGACCAGTCTTTGAGGGGGCTCACATTACGTATGGGATGCGTGCAGAGGTGGGAGCGGTAGATCATGTCAAATTCGATCCCTGGAGCGGACGCTTTGTTTTCTCGCTGGTTGGTCAAGATTGGATTGAAATGTCGAGATCTGATCTTAAGGCAAGGGGGTTTTGTGGTTCGGCGGTAGTCGAGATCGTTGCCGAAGCCCTGGCTGCTGGGTTGATTACCCCCGACGGGCGCATCCACGAGCGAAATGGTGCGGCATGTGTAACTCGAACCCATACTCATCAGTTGGCGCTCGAGATTGTGCCTGCGCAAGAAAGTAGCACGGGTTCGCCTTTGCTGATTACCCAGGGGGACATTCGGGCGGTGCAATTGGCTAAAGGCGCTTTGGCCTCGAGCCTGGCTCTTGTGCTAGAACGGGTGGGTATCAGAAGTGAAGGTCTTACCACAATTCTATTGGCAGGAGTTTTCGGGAGTGTACTAAGTCCACGTCATGTAATGGCATTGGGGATGCTTCCCTCTGTGGATCTGGAACGCATTCAATCAGTGGGAAATGCAGCTGGTGCGGGGGCCTGCATGGTCCTGCTCAATCGTGCTTTGCACCACCGCGCTGTGGAGCTGGTGGAACGAATGGAGCATCTGCTCATCCCTCAGGATGTGGCCTTTCAAACCTATTTTGTCAATGCTCTGCGATTCCCCGAACCAGGAGAAGCGCGCACGATTCTCGGTTACACCTAAGGAGAGTGGATCCAGGTTAGGACTTGGGCAACTGCCTGTTCGATCTTTTCAAAGGCTTGCGCTGCAATCCACTCCGGACGCACGAGTTGGTTGCCCATGCCAATTGCCACTGCACCGGCTTCGAACCAGGCGCGAATTGCTTCCTCTTTGAGGGGAATGCCACCCGTAGGGAGAAGTTTTAGCCAGGGTATGGGACCACGCAGACTGCGAATATAGTCAGGACCACCCAAGGAATCAGCGGGGAAGAGCTTGATGATTTCCACTCCCGCTGAGAGGGCGTTAACAATCTCGGTGGGAGTAGCAGCGCCAGGAACGTAAGCTACTCCCCGGCGATGGCAAAGGGTGGCAAGAGTGGTATCGAATATGGGGCTGACAATAAAATTGGCCCCCCGATCTATATAAAGGGTGGCTGTTAAGGTGTCTAGAACTGTGCCGGCACCGATCACCACGCCGGCTTTTTCAAATTCTTGGTATAGTGTCGCAAAGACCTCTAAAGCATTTTCGCCCCGATGGGTAAACTCAATTACGGTGGCGCCTCCTCGCAGGCAGGCTCTAGTGATTTCGATAGCGGTCTGCGGATGGGGGGTGAAAAAGAGAGGGATAAGCCGCGTTTCTAGGATAGCGCGATAAACGGTGAGGCGATCCATCTCAACCTCCTTTACGTTTCCACCCAGGCCAGGAAGCGAGCAGGGTTATCCACTAGAAAACGCTGCACGGTGGTGGGAGGAAGACCTTCTTCTATTAGACGTGATGCAAAGCGCCAGAGAATGTAAGTCAGGCCCGGCCCGTTTCCAAAGCCGAAACTTGGCCAATAGCTCTTACGGGCCAGGTCTCCGGAGAGCATGATTTGATCGGCGTATCCCTCGGCAACCAGTTGCTGGATGATCTCAATTCGCCGGCTATCAGGGGCGTATTTTTCTTTACCAATTTGATCAAAACCCAAGTAAACACCAGTGCGGGCAATGGCGAGCAAGTAATCCAAGTCCAGACGACGATCCAAATGCCCAATCAGAATACGTTGGGGCGAAACCCCCGCGCTGGTGAGCAGTTGAATTTGTTCTATGGCCATTGTGCCGGCCTCGGTGTGGGTGGAAATTGGCGCTCCAGTGGCATGGTGAGCCAGCGCGGCAGCCCTAAAAACAGTAACCTCAGCGGGGGTGATCTCATTGAGACTGCTGGATGCCTTGATGACTCCTGCACGTACTCCAGAATGGTTGATCCCGTGGGTCAAGTCCCGGATCATTACCTCTGCTAGTGCTTCCGGGGTGCGCTCGGCTACCCAGGGTACACAAAATTTGGCCTTGTTGAATCCGGTGGCCGCAATGATGTGAACACCACTGGCTTCGGAAATACGTCGCAGCACTTCAGGATCGCGGCCAAGTTCTGCCGTGGTCATTTCCACGATGGCGCTTCCTCCGGCTTTTTTGAACCAAGTGACCTCACGTATGGCTGCACTTGGATCGTCCAAGCGCAGATCGGGATCTTGAGAAGCAAACGGTTCCGGGGGCAGGAAGTAAAGGTGCTCATGCATGTATGTGAACCCCAGGTCGTTCGGGTTTAGATCGCCGCGTACGGTGCGAATCAAAGCCATGGCTGACACCTGCCTTTCTCAGATGAGTGGGTAGCGGCCAAAATCCCGCGCCGCCTTGAACAAAATTACTACGTTTTGGGGTGGAATGTCAGGTTGTAGATGATTACTGGGGGCTAAAACATACCCGCCACCTACTCCTAAAAGACGAATTCGGTTTTTAACCTCTTCAACAACTTGCTCAGGAGAGCCCTGTAGTGCCTTTTTGATGTCGATCCCGCCCCAGAAACATAACTGGCCCTTATAACGAGCTTTTGACGCGGCCCAGTCCACGCCGGGCAGCGGTTCAACGCTGTGGAAGATATCCACCCCAAGAGCGACCAGCCGCCCTAGAAAAGGCACCATGTTCCCGTCAGAATGGAAGAGAAGTTTGATATGTGGGGTGAGGCTTCGAATGGTGTTGATAAGCCGATCCCAGGCGGGGGCGAAGAAGCGGTCAAACATGCGCGGGGAAATGATCGGGTGTTCCCCTGCATAATCGTCCCCAGGCAGTTCCAACACATCCAGCCAGGCGCCAGCAGCCTCCAGATAACGGACGAGTAAGGTCTCCAGGACTTGTGTGACATGAGAGATCAGCGCTTCGGCAAACGAAGGGTTTTCGACCAGGTCAACCAAGAATTGCTCAGTCCCGCGCAGGGTACAACAACGCTCGAAGATCCCGTAGGAATCTGGAGCGCGCCCAACCACCGCGTAGGCGGTGTGCTCGCGCAGGTAACGCGCGCGTTCTTTGAGCTCATCCAGACGTAGATAAGTGTCTACCCTGGGCCAGGAATAAGTCTCCAGGTCGTCCAATGTGGCGGTGGAAAGGGGATGAGATGTGGCAGTGAGATAGGGGCCACCTTGGGTGTAAGTAACGCCCCAGGCGTCGGCTCCACCCCCCTTTTGAGGACCGCCCAGGTCGGTAAATCCACACCATACATGGCGCACGTCAATCTCTAAGGCCTCAAGGATGCGGTCGTCGTAATAATTCACGGTATGCCCAAGGCGGCGGCGAAATGGGCGGACAGGTTGACCGAGATTGAGGTGTTCCACAAGCCTAAAATACAATCCATCGGTGATGCCGTAGGCACTCCCCCAGAGGGCAGCGGGAACACGATCGGGTTCGGTGTGATGCAATGCTGCTAACAGGCGTTCGCGGGGTTTCATAGTGGCAGTCATATTCTTTTTACCATAATAATTAGTCCAAAATGGCGCCGATTTGGCACAGGCGTTCCCGTAGCCAGAAGATAGGAACCTCTGTCGGGCTGGTATTGTGCTGTGCTGCCCAGGCAGCCGCAATGCCAGCGGCTTGTCCCATCGCCATACATTGACCCATGCTACGCACCGAGGCGTGTGCATCATGGTCGGCAGACAAGCAGCGCCCTGCAACAATCAACCCCTCACAATTGCGAGGAAGTAGACAACGATAGGGTATATGGTAGGTTTCGCCTTCGGGCAAATACTCCCACCGGGTATCCTTCCCGGCATGGTGCTCTTCAATCGGTGCACCGCATTGGGCAATGGCATCCTCAAACTTGCGAGCCGTCAGAACGTCCTCACGGGTGAGGCGATACTGCCCAAAAATGCGCCGGCTCTCACGCACCCCAATTTGTATACTTAGCCCAGCCAAATGGGCATGCTCATATCCTGGGACGCGTTCACGCAGAAAGCGGAAGTATTCCAGGGCTTGTCGGCGTCCCTCAATCTCGGCGTGGCTAAGTTGTTCGATATCAGTTGGATCAACCTCTACGACGCGGGTCATGTTGGTTGCCATTACACCGGGCAAGGGGGTGATATGAACACTGCCTTCTCTGCGGGGCAGGTCGTAAGCGCCTTCGGCAATGGCCTGGGCCATACGCTCGTGCAGTTCCTTTTTGCTTACTTGGGTGGCGCGTTGTATATCCACATTAAGCAGGCGGAAAGTTGTGGTAAGCGCTTGCACTGGCCCATGAGCAGCACTTTCATAGGGGACGCCTGCCAGGGCAGCGATATCGGCATCTCCAGAAGCATCCACGATCACGCACGGGCGAATGCGAAAGACTCCACTTTTAGTGGCCACTATAACGGTTTCGATTCTCTGTTGGTTAACCGAGACTTCCACGGCCAGGGCATGGAACAAAATTTTGACCCTTGCTTGAATAGCCAGCGTCTCCCAAATAATTTTTAGAATTTCGGGGTTATAGGTAATGCCATTTCCGGCCCCGTAGGTATTCGGGCGAATAAGCATGGCATTGTATTGGGCAAGGGCCTCAACCACTTCATCGGGGATCCCCCCAACGACTTTACGGGGATGGCTACCAGGAGTGTAAAACCCATAGAAAGTGTCTAGAACCTGGGTGCTGATCCCTCCAAGGAAGCCATAGCGCTCAACCAAGAGCGTGGTTGCGCCCTCACGGGCTGCGGCAATGGCAGCGGTCACTCCTGCCGAACCTCCCCCTACTACGAGAACCTCGGATTCAATCTCCTGGTACGGTTTGCGTTGCCAGATGTCCATAGTCCTCTCCTTACACCACTGTCCAGCCACCGTCCACGGTGAGGACGGCGCCGGTGATGAAAGCTGCGTACTCAGAGGCGAGGAAGAGCGCTGCGTAGGCGACATCTTCGGGTTGACCAAAATCTCCCGTGAGTGGCTGTAAACGCGAGAGGCGTTCCCTGATTTTGGGACTTTCCTGGGCACGTCGACTCATGGGCGTGGCGATCAGGCCAGGGCAGATGACATTGGCACGGATGTGGTAAGGAGCGTAGTAGGCTGCAATTGCCCGTGTAAGAGCAATTACCCCGCCTTTGCTGGCTGCATAAGCATGAGTGGCAAAGTCTTCATCGCCGCCCACCAGTCCTAACACCGAGGCGATATTGATGAGCACACCCCGCCCGTGTTGAAGCATAGAGCGAATGGCGGCACGAGATCCTAGGAACGTAGTGCGCAGGTTTAGATCCAAAGTGTAATCCCACCCTTCTTCAGTACATTCGGCTACCGGGCCATCGCCGTACGTGCGTCCACTGCCGCCTGCCACGTTTACCCAAATATCCAGATGATCATAATGATCCCCAATCATCTGGAGAGCACGCTCCAGCGAAGCAGATGAGGTCATATCGGTGGGGATATACATGCCCTGACTTCCGGCCTCCTGTATTTCGCGTAGCCATGACATCTCCACTGCGGGGTTAATATCTAGCCCAATCACTTGGGCGCCTTCCCGAGCAAATAGCCGAGAGGTTGCCCGACCGATCCCACTAGCAGCTCCGGTAATAACCGCAATCTTATCCCTAAGCCAGCCACTATTCACTTTTCGCCTCCGCATCGTCCGTAAACGCGCTGAACTCGTGCGCGGTAGTCATCGTAGCAATCCTCGAACCGTTGACGTGAGCGTTCTTCGCCCAGAAAATAACTGCTGGTTAACACCAAAGGGGGTTTACCCAGTTGAGTCAAGTGCTCGGCAATAGCGCACTTAAGGGCATTGACCACCGCAGCGCCACCGATGGTTGAACCCGGTCCGACCGGATCCTCAAGTCCCTCGATCCAGACCATAGCATCACCCGCGGGTGTACAGTTATCGATGACAATGTCAGCAATATCAGTTAGCTTTTTTCCCGAAGAGTGAAGGGCGCGTACAGCGTGGCAATGCTCAACCGATACCACCGCGATTAATGGCATGTTCTGACGCTTAGCCTCCAATCCCACTTCAACTACAACCTCGTTGACACCGCTGTTTGAAAAAATAATAAAAACATCGGGTGGAGCGAAGACGAAATTGCGCATGATCACCCGCCCCAGCCCTTCAACGTGCTCCAAAAACATGGCTTGTCGTTGCCCATTAGCACCAACGACGGGATTATGATAGGTGAGCGAAAGTTCTACGATGGGATGAAATCCCGGAAAACTTCCATGCCGGGGAAACATTTCTTCCACCATCATCCGAGAATGGCCAGTACCAAATAGATGGACCAGCCCGTCATTTGCAATGGTCTGGGCACATAACTCGGCTGCTTGCTGGATTGCATCCATCTGAGTCTGTCGAATGCGTTCCAGAATACGCATAGCCTGGTTCAAATAGTCGGTAGCTGCACGGCTGGGATCCATTGCATACCTCCTTCCGAGAGTGGAGGGGAACACGTTCATAGCGTATGAACAACAGTGAACTCAAAGCGGTCAGAGCGGTAGTAACTGAGCGTGTACTCGATGGGTTCGCCGTTCTCAAGAAAAGCAGTTGTTTTCACTAGGAGTAGGGGAACTCCAGATACTATCTGCAGGAGTTCGGCTTGGGAGGGGGAGGCCGATACTGCACTGAAGGTATGGGTAATGCGAGCAATGATTAGATGATAATGTTGCGAAAGCACTGCATAAAGGGATTGGGTATTGAATTCATAGGCCTCAAGACCAGGACAGTGCTCGGTCACAATAGTGGCGTGTTGGATACCTAGGGGCTCTTCATCTCCAAAGCGCAGGCGGGTCAGGTAGAGACATGGTGATCCTCTTTTAGGTTGTAATGGCTCCGGGGCCTTTTCGTCTAAAATCCCCAGAGATTGCTTAAGCACTATCGAGTGGGGGCGCCTTCCCATTTCCTCCATTTGTTGAGAGAAGGAACGATCCAGAAAAAATCGCTGTGCGTGTCGGGGAGCCAATACGTAAGTACCGACTCCACGGTGACGTTCTAGCCATCCTTCGTCAACCAGGCGCAATATTGCGCTTCGAACAGTTTGCCGTCCCACTTTGTAGAGATCGCACAGAGTGAGTTCGGATGGGAGCAATTCACCTGGGCGTAACACACCCGTGCGTATGAGACGTTTGAGATCGGTGTAGACCTGGTAGTAAAGGGGAAGAGGGTTGTGCGGATCAGCGGGGTGAATATCGGGATTCAAGGTATGAGAGGGTTGAGATGACATTGTTATCAATCTCACAAATAGTCGAAGGTTGACGGAGAGGATAATTGTCTTTTTTTGTGTTTAAGTGCGAATGTCCGAACAAATACTTCGACGCACCGCGCATCGTTTTTGCGCAGGCGCTTAACCGGTTTGTTGGCTCTGATAAGCCCATAGAGCCGCGCCGATGACCCCGGCATTGTTTCCCAGAGCACTGGGGACGATCTCAATGCGTTCTATGGGAACCACAAAGACACGCTTATGCAATGTGCGTCGAATTGGCTCGAGGAGCAGGTCACCAGCCCGGGCTACCCCACCCGCAATGACAACCCGTTGCGGATTGACGGCGACCACCACGTTAGCCACGGCAGTGCCGATATAGCCTCCTGCAATCTCAAAGATCTCGCGGGCAACCGCATCGCCGTTGTGGGCAGCGCGGGCAATGACCTCGGGGGTGATGCGGTTAAGATCATAATCTACCAAGGCCCCAATTTGCGTAGTCCAGCCTTGGGCTACGGCTTTCATACCCATGGCGGCAATCGCTGGGCCAGAGGCGAAGACCTCTACGCACCCATAGTTGCCACATCCACAACGGGGACCGTTCACGTCTACTGTGATGTGTCCCAACTCGCCGGCAGTGCCTCCAAAGCCCAGATGGAGTTGACGGTTGATCACCAGGCCGCCGCCTATCCCGGTCCCAATAGCAAAGCAGGCCATGGTATCAACCCCCTGACCCGCACCAAAGCGCCATTCCCCGTAGGTGATGGCGCGCACGTCATTGAGAATCACAGTTGGCAGTGTGGTGCCGACTTGTACATATTCTGCTAGGGGCACGTTAGGCCATGTGCTGGGCAGATTGGGCAGGAACAATACAACGCCCCGTTCCATGTCCACTGTGCCGGGTACCCCAATGCCAATGCCTCCGATCTTCTGAAGAGAAAGGCCGCTTTCGCGAATCACCCGGTCAAACAGTTCAATCATGCGTTGGATGACAGCGTTGGGGCCTTCGCGGGCGAGGGTCGGGGTCGAAATAGCATGTTGAACGGCGCCGTTGGTGACGTTTACCAGCGCCGCACGAAGATTGGTACCACCCAGATCACAGCCAATATACCATTCTTTCATAGTCGCCTGTGTTGCTTGAAGTCAGGAATGAAAAGCGCGGGAGGGGTTCGCCCAATTTTAAACCCCTCCCGTATTTTTGTTAATGGACATATGGCCGCAGTACATCTCTAGCGATCAAGAATCCGCGCTTCACCAAATCTTCAGTGCCCTCAAAGGCGCGATCCTCATGTTCAATGCTCAATACATAATCGTAGCCAACTCGATAGAGCGCCCCGATAAATTTACCCCAATCAACCTCTCCAAATCCAGGTAAGCGCGGAACTTGCCAGCCCATACCCTGGGATAGAACGCCATTATTGTAAAGGCCCTCGCGATCAATCATCAGATCTTTGGCGTGCACGTGGAAAATACGGTCCTTAAACTCATAGACCACCCGCACGTAGTCAATCATCTGCAAGATAAGGTGGGAGGGGTCAAGGTTTAGGCCAAAGTTGTCATCTGGGATGATCTCCCACATCTTACGCCAGATGGCGGGTGTGCTAGCGAGGTTATTACCCCCGGGCCACTCATCATAGGTGAAAATCATGGGGCAATTCTCAATGGCGATCTTAACGCCATGCTCACGAGCAAACTTGACAATAGGCGGCCAAACCTTGGCGTACTCCTCCAGGTTTTGGGGGACGGTCTTGTTCTTATCTTTGCCAATAAAGGTACCCACGATGGGGACCTCGAGCATCTCGGCGGCAAGGATAACTTTTTTGAGGTGTTCAATAACGGTTTGGCGATGGTCGGGGTCGGGATGCAGTGGGTTGGGATAGTATCCCAGGGAAGAGATTTGCAGGCCGTAATTCTTCAACATCGCCTGAATTTCCTTGGCCGCCGCAGGGGTCAGATTCGTGACATCAATGTGGGTTACCCCGGCATAGCGGCGTTCGGCTTTCCCAGGTGGCCAGCAAGCAATCTCCACCATTTCAAAGTCATTTTCCGCTGACCAGGCCAGAAATTGCTCTAGACTCCATTGGGGGAATGCAGCACTGAACAGTCCGAGTTTCATGGCAACCTCCTCGTTTACTAGAGATCATACTGAACTTCAATCCAACGGCTCTCTTTAGCACTGCGCTCAATGGCTTCTGCGATTAGCATTTCATAATGCCCATCCAGGAAGGTGGGAAAATCGGCTGGCGCAGTGTAATCCCCGTGTTCGATGTAGTCGTAGATTTTCTTGAAAAGTTGCTTGAAAATGTCAGGAAATCCCTCGTTGTGCCCACCTGGATAGGAGGCAATCGCACGAGCTTCAGGTGAAAGCAGAGAGGGATCTTTCAGAAGCACCTCATTGGGTTTATCGCGGTAACCTAACCAGAGTTCGTTAGGGCGTTCTGAGTCGAAGGCCATGGCGGCTCTGGAACCGTCAATTTCAAAATACAAGCGATTCTTGCGTCCGGCACAGACTTGAGCCACGGTCACCACTCCACGTACGTCGTTTTCGTAGTGGAGAAGGATGGTGGCGTAATCTTCGGTGTAAATGGGCTGATCAACATAATCTTCTGGGGTGAGGAGCTTGCCTGTGTAGGTTTCGACAGGTTTAGAGGGTTTCTTGCGCACGGGGATAAAGGTCTTGAAATCGGCGAACACGGCTTTAACTTTTAGCCCAGTCAAGAAGGTGAGGAGGTCTAGCCAGTGTGACCCGATATCCGCTACAGCACGCAGGGTTCCCCCCAGCTCAGGTTCAAGCCGCCAGTTCCAGTCGGTTGGATAGAGCAACCAGTCCTGCAAATAGGACCCTTGCAAGACAAATAGATCACCCAAAGCCCCTTGTTGGATTAGCGAGCGGGCATGATGAAGCAGGGGATAGAAGCGCAAGTTAAAACAGACGGCGTTGACCAACCCTTTTTCGCGGGCCAATGTGACCAGTTCGGCGGATTCCCGGCTGTTCATCGCCAGGGGTTTGTCGCAGATAACGTGCTTTCCCGCCAGAAGCGCTGCCTTGGCCTGTTGATAATGCAGGTAGTTGGGTGTGGCCAAATGGACTGCCGTGATTTCAGGATCAGCGATCATCTCCTCAAAAGAAGCATAGGCTTTGGGAATCCCCAAAGCAGTTGCTTTTTGGCGGCTCTTTTCCAGGTTGCTGGCAACCAGGCCAATGACAGGAATATTAATGCGTCGTAAGGCTTCAATGTGCGCTGGGCCGATGAACCCAACGCCTGCTACTCCTACCTTGATCGGTTTCCTTTCGCTCATGTTCGTTTCCCTCCAGATGAGAATCAAGCCTTACTGGATTGAATTTTGGCGGGCACGGAAAGCATCCAAGATAGCGGCAGTGGCCGTGGCTCCTACGCGGGTGGCGCCTGCATCTATGATTTCAAGGATGGCTTCAAGGGTGCGAATGCCTCCTGCCGCTTTGACTTGCACGCGAGGACTCACTGAAGCGCGCATCAGCCGCACGTCTTCAACGGTTGCGCCGCTAGGTGCAAAACCAGTAGAGGTCTTGACAAAATGCGCCCCTGCCTGTTCGACCAGTTGGCAGCCACGCACAATTTGCTCTTTGGTCAGGTAGGCGTTTTCGAGGATCACTTTGACAATATGGCCCTTGGCAGCCGCGACCACCGCCTGAATCTCCTGGCGCACAAAATCGTCATTGCCTGAGCGCAATTCACCGATGTTGATCACCATATCAAGTTCAGAGGCGCCATCTTCGAGCGCCTGGAGAGCCTCAGCAACTTTGATGGCTGTGGTGGATGAGCCGTGTGGGAAACCCACCACTGTTCCTACGGCAACGTCACTGCCCTTGAGTACCTCCCAGGCCAGGCGTACGTGGCAAGGTTTGACGCAGACTGATGCCACGTGATAACGGGCTGCTAGTTCGCATCCCTGAACGACCTCTGCGCGAGTCAATTCGGGACGAAGGAGTGAGTGGTCAATAGTTTTGGCAAGTTGCTCATAAGTGATGGTCTGGCTGTTGAGGGTTGGATAGTCCATAGGAACAAACCTCGAGCGAATGTGAGATTACTGTCGCAAAGCGCGTTGGCGACCATAGGCCGCTAGCAGGACTAGCAGGATGGCACCGTAAACGATCTGGCGGAGATGTTCTTCCATCCGTAGTGTGGTAAGCAGGCTGGTGATCAGGGTCAGAACGATAGAACCAGCCATGGTGCCCCAATAACTCCCAACTCCCCCTGAAAGCACAGTTCCTCCCATAACGACTGCTGCAATAGAGGGGAGGGTATAAGGATTACCCAGGTTGAGGAAGACGCGCTCGTAATAACCCAGGAAGATAAAACCCCCAAAGGACGCCAGCGTACTGCATAACATGTATGTCGTAATTACAGTGGCGTTGACATTCACCCCTGAAAGACGCGCGGTCACGCGATTGGTGCCGATGGCGAAAAGGTTCTTGCCGTAGCGAGTTCGCTGTAGAAGTAGCCACATCAGGCCGGCAAAGGCTGCCCAGATGTAAAGGATCCCGGGAATGCCAAAGAGTAGCGGTTCGGTGGTGATCTTGGAGAGGAGGGGGGCTGACCCTCCTTCCAGGCTACCCTGGGTTACCGCAAAAATGAGTCCCTGGATGACCGTGGCCATGCCAAGGGTCATGACCAGGGGTGGAATGCGCAAGTAAGCTACACCAATTCCGTTGAACGTACCGATGATCATCCCTGCGCCAAGTGACGCCAGGAGTCCAATCAGAATCCGGTCATCTCGCTTACTGATCAGACCATAGGATATGATGGCCCCTAGCGTGACCATGGCGCCTACAGAAAGATCAATTCCCTCACCTCCGCTAATAATTACCAGCGTTTGCCCCGCAGCCACGATGCCAAGGAAGGCGGCCAAGCGTAGGATATTCATGGCCAGTTCAAAAGAAGTGAAACCGGGTTGAATCAAGCCGCCCACAAAGAACAAGAAAACCGCCAGAGCCAGCGCGATCAGGGTAGGACTGATGCGTCGTTTCATGCCTCACGCCTCCCGCGAATAAGTGCCCACAGCCCCGGCCCGGCCAGAATTAACATGACCACCAGGCCATTAACAAGTGTTTGCCACCATGAAGGAACATTGGCAAACGAAATGATGTTGCGGATAATTGCAAGGATAAAAACCCCCAAAATGGTACCGATCACCCCGCCAGCACCTCCGCTAAGGGCGGTGCCCCCCAGCACGACCGAGACGATGGAGGGCATGGTCATATCCAGCCCGATCAAGGCGGAGCCCGTACCAATGGACATGGTTAACAACACACCACTCAGGGCGGCCATGAGACCGGAGATGACGTAGGAGAAGAATTTGATCCATTCAACAGGGACGGCGCTCATGTAAGCAGCGTAGGCATCACCCCCGGCGGCATAAAGATAACGCCCAAAGCGTGTAGAACGCAGATACCACCAGATCAGAGCCACTCCCAGAATAACCCACAGCGGGAAGGTGACTCCTAAGGGGGCACTGCGGTAGGGTTGCATAAAGAAATCGGGAACGCTGCCTCCCGGACGTGGCAAGATCCAAACGGCAATCCCGGCAAAGATGGAGGTGGTAGCAAAAGTAGTGACTAGGGGCTGAAACCGCAGGAACGCAATACATGCACCGTTGAGTGCACCCGCTAGGGTGCCGGCCAGGATACCAAAGGCTAATGCCGTCAGAACCTGGGACTGGGTAGCATCGGCGCCCATACGGGTGACCAGAATTACATTCACCATGGACACAATGGCGCCCACTGATAAATCAATCCCACCCCCAATGATCACCACAGTTTGTCCCGCCGCCAGCAAGACAAGGGGGAGGTAGGTGCGTAGAAGGCCCACTAAAGCAATGGGCTTAAAGAAGTTTTGTTGTAAACTGGCGTTGATGATCACCCCCAGAATCAGCAAAAGGAGCGAAAACAGAAAATACTGACGCCCTAAGCGGCGAAGCAGACCCGAATTCAATGCTGCTTTCATGACCCACTCCTAGGCACTGCTGCCCATTGAGGCGGCAACCAGTTCCGAGTGGACCAGTCGCTCGCCCGAGAGATCGGCAGTGATTTTGCCATCGTGTAAAACCAGTACCCGGTCGCACAACCCCAGTAATTCTTCGTCGTCGGTGCTGTAAAAGAGGATAGAAGTCCCTTCAGCGCGTAACTCAGACAGAATCTTGTAAAATTCGCTTTTGGTGCCCACATCTACCCCTTTGGTGGGGTCATCCAGGAGGAGGATCTTGGGACGGCGCAAGAGCCACTTGCCCAGAACCACTTTTTGAGCGTTGCCGCCGCTTAAGGTATTGACCGGGGCGTCCAGCCCGGCCATAACCAGCTTAAGCACATTGGTCACCCTTGTGGCATCTTCCTGAGCCTGGCGAATGCGCAGCGGAAAGCCGTATTGCTTCCAAGAGGGGAGGAGCAAGTTATCCAGAATGGATTGAATGGGGAGAAGTCCAGCGGTGTTGCGTTCGCCAGGTACATAAGCAATCTGGTGACGCATGGCTTCCTGGGGGCGGTGCAAGGTTATTGGCTGGCCGTGCAGAAAAATACGTCCCGTGTAGGGAATAGCACCAAAAAGGGCCAGAAGGAGTTCGGTTTGTCCTTGGCCCTGCAAACCACCCAGCCCTACCAACTCACCGCGTCGCAGGACAAAACTGACCCCTCGCAGGGTGGTTGTGGAAAGCGCGTCTACCCTCAGAATCTCTTCGGTCTGGGTAGGGCCAGGTTGCTTGCCGTTGGTGCGGGCTGCTATGCCTCCCTCGATCATCAGATTGATGAGTTCTGGCTGGCTGAGTTCATTTATAGGTGCGATTGCCACTGTGCGGCCGTTACGCAACACCGTCACACGATCGGCAATGCGATAAATCTCGTCTAGGCGATGGGAGATAAACACAATGGCCATTCCCTGACGCTTCCATTCGTGGATCAGTTCAAAGAGCCGGTTTACCTGTCGTGAATCAAGAGAGGCGGTAGCTTCATCCAGGAAGAGAATGGAAGGCTGCCACGAGAGCGCTTTAAGAATCTCGACAATCTGTTTTTCACCCGGAGAAAGTGAAGCAACGGGCAGGTCGGGATCTAGGTGGTTATGGGTTGTTCCCTCGAAGAGCGCCAGCAGCTCCTGCGTCTTTTTGCGCATCTCGGTGTCACGAAGTATAGCCCCAGCGCCTTGCCGCTCGTGTCCTAACCAAATGTTCTCTGCGATGGTCATTCTGGGTACTAAAGAGAGTTCCTGGTAGACCGCTACAATGCCAAGCGCACGGGCTGCCTGGGGAGATCGGAAGACCACCTCGCGATCGTTGAGGAGTAGCCGCCCCCCGTCGGGAGCGACTACTCCGGTCACGATCTTACCAAGGGTGCTCTTCCCGCTTCCATTGGCC
This sequence comes from uncultured Thermanaerothrix sp., assembly GCF_938028735.1. Taxonomy (GTDB): domain Bacteria; phylum Chloroflexota; class Anaerolineae; order Anaerolineales; family Anaerolineaceae; genus Thermanaerothrix. The sequence goes on along the minus strand of NZ_CALIMF010000006.1, from coordinate 437 downwards.
CCTACCAGGGTCATGACTTCGCCGGCGTTAACCTCAAGGTTGCCATCGGCAAGGGCAACAACACCCCCATAATGCTTGACCAGATGCTGAGCGGAAAGGGACACCTTGTTCATAGGGCACTATTTGAAGAACGCACTAACCTCAAGATCGTTCATAACCGAATCCAGGGTGTACCAATCGGTTTTGTCCTTGACCATTTCGTAGTATGTCTCAAAGTTATCCTTGGTCACAACTCCTGGGATGGGTACGTAAAGGGTGTTTCCAGCTGCACCCTTGAGGATGCCGTCCTTAAGTTGCTTCCCCTGAAGCAATTTGACGGCGACGCGGAGGCCGGTTGCGCACTGGCCGGGCGGGTTGATGACACCGATGGACTCGAAATCGGGCTTAGACTGGAGGACTTCCTTCCAGGCTTGGAGGTAGCCGGCACGGGCTTCGCC
>NZ_CALIMF010000005.1 GCF_938028735.1 uncultured Thermanaerothrix sp. | reverse complement strand
CCACTTGAAGGCGGCGGGTATTTGAACAAAGCCGCGCTGGTGGCGGCGTACGAGCAGATGGTCGCCAATGGATCTATGCAGGCAGATACGGCTTTGCTTGAACGCATCCGCATGAAGCCAATGCGCACGCTTTCCGGCGTGACCACGGTGACGGTGTTGACCAAGCCGTATCCCTGCCCCGGCAAGTGCATCTTCTGCCCCACCGATGTGCGCATGCCCAAGAGTTACCTGCCAGATGAACCGGGGGCTCAGCGGGCACTACAGAATGAATTTGACCCTTATCGTCAGGTGCGTTCGCGTTTGCTTTCCTATGAAGCCAACGGTCACCCGACGGATAAGATAGAATTGCTCATCCTAGGCGGCACGTGGAGCGTTTACCGCCATGATTATCAGGAGTGGTTTGTCAAGCGTTGTTTGGATGCGTTGAACGAAACCGATTCGGCGGACTTAGCCGAGGCTCAGCGGCGCAATGAGACTGCTCCGCATCGGAACGTGGGCTTGGTGATTGAGACCCGTCCGGACGAGATCACGCCGGAGGAGTTGCGCTGGCTACGCCATCTGGGCGTGACCAAGGTGCAGATGGGGGTGCAATCGCTGGATGATCGCATCTTGGCGCTTAACCGGCGCGGGCACACGGTGGCCGAGACCCTGCGCGCCGCGGCGCTCTTACGCGCTGCCGGATTCAAGATCGTGATGCATTGGATGCCGAACTTGCTGGGCGCCACCCCCGAATCCGACCGCGTTGATTTTGCCCGCTTATGGACGGATTTCTGTCCCGATGAGATTAAGATCTACCCCACTCAGTTGCTTGAAAACACCGAACTTTATGCTTATTGGCAACGCGGGGAGTATGAACCCTACTCAACCCAAACCCTGATTGACTTGATCGCCGACCTCAAGCCAACGATTCCCGAGTATTGCCGGGTTAATCGGGTGGTTCGTGACATTCCCTCCACCTATGTGGTGGCAGGTAACCGGCGCACTAGTCTGCGCCAGGATGTGCTGGCCGAACTGGCGCGACGTGGGCAGCAGTGTCGCTGTATCCGCTGTCGTGAAGTGCGTGATCGCCCGGTGTCTCCAGACCATTTGATCTTCAAGGATTTGACCTACCGCGCCGCCTATGCCGAAGAGCATTTCTTGCACTTTGTAACTCCAGATGATCGTCTGGCAGGTTATCTCCGTCTTTCACTGCCTCTCCCGGAGGCGCCGCGGCTCCCGTTTGCCGACCTTGCAGGCGCTGCCTTGATTCGCGAAGTGCATGTGTACGGTCAATCCCTGCCGGTAGGCGTAGAACAACGCGGCGCGGCACAGCACATTGGCCTGGGGACTCAGTTGCTTCAGGCAGCCGAAGCCCTGGCGCGCGCGCACGGATTCCGCCGTCTAGCGGTTATTTCGGCAATTGGGACGCGCCAGTATTACGAGCAGCGCGGTTTTGCCCGGGGCGAATATTATATGGTGCGAAGCCTCGCTCAGGGGTAAGTCAGGCGGCGCACCGGGCGGGGAAAGCCCCACGAATGCAGGCGCACCTCGCGCGGATCCTTGGGCCAGATGCCCGGAATCTTATGCCCGCAGTGAGGGCAGGTGCCTTCAGCGGTGAGACGGTAATCCAGGATGACGTAACCGCGCCGTTCGATCAGCAGGGTTTGGCATTGCGGGCAGTAGGTGTTTTCCAAACTGCCTACACGGCCGGGCAGGTTGCCGGCATAGACAAAGTGCAACCCGGCCTCTTGCCCAATCTCGGCAGCCCGTAGCAGAGTGCGCGCGGGGGTGGGGGGTGGCTCAGTCATTTTGTAGTCGGGATGAAAGGCGGTCACGTGCCAAGGGATATCGGGTGAAACCGAAACCAGGAAACGCGCCGCTTCCCACAATTCCTCCGGGCTATCGTTGAAACCGGGAATAACCAGCGTGACCACCTCTACCCACAACCCCAGGTCGTAGGCCATTTTGATCGTATCCAGAACATGTTGTAGCACGCCGCCCAACTGACGATATTGCTTGTCCTGCATGGTTTTGAGGTCTACCTTGTAGGCGTCCAGGTAGGGGCGCAAGTACTGCAATACCTCAGGAGTGGCATTCCCGTTAGAGACGTAGGCACAGAGCAGACCAGCCTCGCGCGCTTGCTTGAAGATGGCTACTGCCCACTCGGAGGTAATCAGGGGTTCGTTGTAGGACGAAACGATTGCAGCGGCGTCGGCGCGGCGCGCCAATTGCACCATTTCCTCCGGGGTGACCTCCAATAGGGATTCCACCGGAATGCCAGCAGCGGGGTCACGGAGGGTTTGTGAGGTGAGCCAATTTTGGCAAAAACTGCAGTGAAAATCACAACCCAGCATTCCAAAGGTAAGCGCATCACTACCAGGCAACACGTGGGCAAAAGGTTTCTTTTCGATGGGATCCACCTGTAAAGCCGCTACATATCCCCAAGGCACGTAAAGCACCCCATCCCGATTGAAGCGCACCTGGCAGATTCCGCGCCGCCCGGGTTTGATACGGCAGCGGTGGGCACAGGCGTAGCACTGCACCGTGTTATCTTCCAGGCGGGTGTAGAGCTCGCCAGGACGAGTCATGGCATCCAAACGGTCAGCCAGTGTGACCATTTCAGCCTCCTTTCCTCTGAATTTATTATACTGCTGGGGTCAAGGGATATGACGGGTTAACCCTTAAGACGCATCGGTAATCCTGCCACCATGAAGATAACCTCATCCGCTGCCGCGGCCAGGCGTTGATTAACGCTCCCCAGCAGGTCGCGGTAAAGCCGCCCCAAGGGGTAGGGAGGCACCAGCCCTAGCCCCACCTCGTTGGAGACGATGATCCACGTGGCCTGGCTGGCTTGGATGCATTTCAGCAAGGCATTGGTCTCACTCTGCACCAGCGCTTCAGCGGCGGCAGGTTCGAGTGGTTCGGGCAGGCTGAGCAACAGGTTGCTGACCCATAGGGTCAGGCAATCCACCAGGATGAGATCCGGTTGGGGCTGCCAAGTAGCAATGGCAGCAGCCAGGTGGCGAGGCTCCTCGAGCGTGTGCCAGTGGGAGGGGCGTGCAGCGCGGTGGGCGGCGATGCGTGTGGCCATTTCGTCATCGCCGGCCTCTGCCGTGGCTACAAAGAGCACAGAAGGCACGGCGTGGGCCTCGGCTAGATTCTGGGCATGGCGGCTTTTGCCGCTACGCGCTCCGCCTAGGATCAAGATCAAACGTGAGGCCATGGGGATTCTCTGCAAGAAGTAGGGGCTTCAATGCGTACAGGGTGTGGCAAAAATGACCCCGTCGTGATACAGGTTGGCCCAAGTATAAACTGGCCAAAAGGTCAGATCGAATGCCAAGCGCAGTGGCCAGGCAAAGACCCCTGGCTCAACGAACTCGCCGCGAGAGGCTTGAACTTGCCGGCATTGCGCTTGCGCGGTCTCCCAGCCCACGTGAAAGGCCAACCCCAGCACAAGGTAGACAATCAGCATGAAAAGAAGCAGGCGCCAGATTTTAGGACAAGTTTTCATGGGGTTCCTCCACCAAACCGTAAAGGCGAATCCGTCTCAAGAGAGGGCAAAGCCCAGCAGCACTGCAACCTCGCTTGTCTCAATGACCGCACCTAACACATCGCCGCTAATGCCGCCCAAGCGGCGTTGCGCCAGCCAACCCAGGGCGGCGCTGCTCACTGCAGCCAAGGGCAAGGCAATCAGGCTGTACCACCCCCCCACCGGGATCAAGAGCAACGGCAGTGGACTGCTCCACAGTAGGGTGCGTGGGGTCACAGCGCGTACGAAGGCCGCTCCCAGTCCTTCTGGACGGGCGGGAGGTAGCCGCCCCACCCACAGCACCAACCAACGCGCCCAGACCGGGGCTATCAGCAATCCCAGTGGATGCAGGTTGAGCACGGAAATCAACGCCGTGATCTTAAGCAATAGATGCAGCACCAGACCGATGATGCCGAAAGCACCCAGATGAGGATCTTTGAGCACTTGCCAGCGTCTTTCGGTAGGCAAGGGTGGAAAGAGCGCATCCCAGCAATCGGCCAGGCCGTCCAGATGCAGGAAACCGCTTAGGATTGACCAGGCAATTAGGGTGAGCACAGCGACCAACAAGGGTGAAAAAAACAGGCCGAGCACTTGGGCCAAAAGGAGACAGGCCGCGCCAAATAGCAGGCCTACCCAGGGGAACCAAGGTAGCGCATGTTCAAAGGCCGTCTCGGCGCGAGTGGAGGGCAGTGGCAGGCGGGTGAGAAACGCCAGGGCCAGCCGCAAACCCTGCCAGGGGCAATTGGGGGAGGAGGACACGAGAAACACAACTCCAGAAAAATGCGGGCGTGGCGGTAAAATTATACCCGGAGGTTAGCCTGGATGTCGGCATCGCGGTTATCGAAAATGGCAGTTCTTTGGCGTCCCTGTTGGATCATCGGCATGGCGGGGACTCTGGGGTTGATCGGGATAGCGACCATTTTGGGACCAACTGAGCGCGTGTTAGGTGCGGCGCTGCGCCTGGTGCTCTTGCACGGGGCATGGGTCTGGGTGGGCAAAGCGACCTATGCCCTGGCCGGACTGGTGGGGCTGGCCTTTTTACTGCTGCGACGATCTGCTTGGGCAGGTCTTTCTCAGGCGCTGGCGTGGACGGCTCTTTTGTTCTGGTCCACCTACTTGCCGATGTCCTTATATCTACAACTTCGCATTTGGGGTGGGGTGTTTTGGGAGGAACCGCGCTGGCGGGTGCCGCTGATGTTGTGGGGTGTAAGCCTGTTGCTCCAAGCAGCGGTATGGCTGATGCGTGAACCGCGCTTGGCGGCAGCCGTTAACGCAGGTTTTGGAGGACTGTTGTGGTGGCAATTGGGGAGGACTGGAACGGTGTTGCACCCCCAGTCGCCTATTTTTGGCGGGGATGCGCTGCACATTCAGTTGCATTTTATTGTGCTGGTGTTGCTGTGTAGCGGGCTGATGGTGCAGGTGGTGATTCTCCTCTGGCCGCATGCCCGCCGCTTATTTTATCCCGCTTAAACAGGATCGGATCATGAAGCGAACATCGTTTTCTTTAGGGGTGCAGGTCGGGCTTTTCACGCTGATTCGGGTGCTGATCAACACCAGTTACCGGATGGTGTATCCATTTTTCTCCTTCTTCCAGGGCGGGTTAGGGGTCTCCGTTGCCGCTTTCTCGTGGGCGCTGACTTTGCGGTCGTTCAGCGGCGTAGTGGGCCCATTGCTGGCTCCCCTGACCGACCGCTACGGCCGCCGGCCGGCCATGCTGGTGGGCATGGGTTTGTTCGTTTTGGGAAGTGGCATGGTAGCGCTCTTCCCGCGCTACTTGAGTTTTTTGATCGGCTTGTTTCTAATGGCCAGTGCCTACCAGATTTTTCTGCCGGCAATGCAAGCGTTTTTAGGAGACCGTGTGCCATACGCCGGTCGGGGGCGGGTGATGGGGCTTACCGAGTTGGGTTGGTCGTTGAGTTTCATTCTGGGCATTCCGGCGGTGGGCTGGTTGGTGGAACGGGTGGGGTTGTGGTGGGCACCGTTTGGGGTGTTTGCGCTGGGTGGGATGCTTTTGCTGGGGGTGCTTTTGCGAGTGGTGCCGCGTGATCCGCCGGGAGAACGGCACACAGCAGCGGTGTCGAGGCTACAGATTAATGGGCTGTTGCATTCGCCGCAGGTGCTGATCGGGTTGGCGATGGGGCTAGCGCTGACCAGCGCAAATGAAATGGTCAACCTGGTGTTTGGGCTGTGGTTGGAGGCGCAGTTTGCACTTCAACTGGCAGCGCTGGGGGCGGCCTCGATGGTCATCGGCGCCTCGGAATTATTGGGTGAGGGTATCTCTGCCCTATGGGTGGATCGTCTGGGCAAGGAGCGCGCTGTGGCAGTGGGGGTGGTGCTGAATAGCCTCTCGGCAGTGGTCCTTTTCCTTCTAGGCCGGACGATCGCCGGGGCGTTAATTGGGTTGTTCTTTTTCTACCTAACGTTTGAGTTTGCGCTGGTGAGTTTTCTGCCATTGATGTCGGGCACATTCCCTGCGATGCGGGCAACGGTCATGGCCGGGACGATTGCTGCTTTCTCGCTGGGGCGAGCGGTAGGAGCGTTGTTTGGGCCGCTGACTTATCAGATTGGTTTTGGCTTCAATCTAGGGGTAGCGATCCTCTTCAATACCTTGGCCCTGTTGGCGCTCAGGCGAGTATATGTTGCCGAGCCCTCCCCCGCGCTGGATGGGTGGGGAGGAGAGGATTAGCACCCGGTTGGCGCCAAGCCTAGCAAAGGATGCTTTATTGGTATAATCATACCGAACGTTGGAGGACGCATGGAAATTACCTGGTATGGTCATTCCTGTTTTCGAATTGTGGAACGCAACATGGCTACGCTGGTCACCGATCCTTATGATCATCGTACCGTGGGATATGCGCCGCTTAAACTCAAAGCCGATATTGTGACGGTGAGCCATGCGGCGCCGGGACATAATTACCTGGCCGCGGTCAAGGGCGAACCCTATGTGATTACCGGCCCGGGTGAGTATGAAATTGGCAGTGTATTCATTACCGGGCTGCAGACGAACGGTACCAAGAAATCGTTGGACGAACCGCGCAACACACTATATTTGATTGAGTATAATGGAATTAATATCCTTCACCTCGGCAACCTTAACCGTGTGCCTACCCAGGCGGAAGTGGAGTCCCTAGGGCCTGTGCACATTGTTCTGGTACCCGTAGGCGGAGGAAGTACGCTCAACGCTGCTAAAGCGGCGGAAGTGGTCAGCCTTTTGGAGCCCAATATTGTGATCCCAATGCACTACGCCACACCGGAAAGCAGCGTTAAACTAGATGGGTTGAATAAGTTTCTCAAAGCTATGGGTTTGAATGACATTAAACCGCAACCAACGTTGAAGGTTACCAATGTGAATGCCTTGCCTGAAGAAACGCAGGTGATTGTTCTGGAGTATCAGCATCATTAGAGGAGTTAGCCTTGGCCGTCAAGTTGTTGATGTCTTGGGATATCCGCCCTGATCGTGAGCAGGAATACTTTGAATTCGTGGTGCGCGAATTCATTCCTGGGGTACAGCGTTTGGGGTTTGAACTCAGCGATGCTTGGGCTACTGTCTTTGGGGATCATCCTCAAATCCTGGTAGGGGCCGTGGCATCCTCAGCCAGCAAGGCACGCCAGATCTTGCAATCGGAAGAGTGGAAGACCCTCAACAGCCAATTGCAGGATTTTGTCAAGAATTACTCCTTGAAAATTGTAGAAGCCCGAGGTGGTTTTCAGTTTTAGTATGGGGGCGCGGTGAGCGAACTGGCGCAGCGCTTGCTGGCCTGGTTTGACCAGAACGCCCGATCCCTGCCTTGGCGAGAGTCTCCGCCTGATCCTTATCGGGTGTGGGTCTCGGAGGTCATGCTTCAACAGACGCAGGTGGAGACGGTATTGCCCTATTTTCAGCGTTGGATGGCGCGTTTCCCTAACTTGGAGACGCTGGCCGCCGCCACAGAGCAGGAAGTGCTGCGTTTGTGGGAAGGATTGGGATATTACCAGCGTGCGCGGGCATTGCACCGCGTGGCGCAAATCCTCGTCCAGGAGTGGAACGGCCGTTTTCCGCAGCGAGCCGCTGAGTGGCAAACCCTGCCGGGAATTGGACCCTATACAGCCGCCGCAATTGCTTCCATTACCTTTGGCGAGGTCGTGTTGGCGCTGGATGGCAATGTGCGGCGGGTGCTGTCCCGCTTGTATGACCTGGACCTGCCAGTAGATAGCCCGGCAGGTGAGCGCGAATTGAAACGCCTGGGACAAGTGCACGTGCCCGCCGATCGCCCAGGTGATTTCAACCAAGCGTTGATGGATTTAGGGGCAACGTTGTGCCGTCCCCAGACGCCGCGATGTGAGGTCTGTCCGGTGGCAAGGCTGTGTCTGGCGCGAGCGCGTGGAACCCAGTCCCTCCGCCCTGTTCGGCGACGTGGGGGGGATGTTCCCCATTACACTGTGGCGGCAGCCGTCATCTGGCGCGGAGAGCGGGTGCTGCTGGCACAACGCCCGCCACAAGGATTGTTGGGGGGGCTGTGGGAATTTCCTGGGGGTAAACAGGAGCCTGGCGAGAGCTTAGAAGAGGCGTTGCAACGCGAGATTCGTGAGGAATTAGGCACCGTTATTACGGTGGGGGAGAAGGTGGGCGTCTTTCAGCATGCTTATAGCCACTTTCGAGTCACCTTGCACGCTTTTCATTGCCATCTGGTTGGTGAGGAACCCCAACCCTTGGAGGCTACGGCGTTGGAATGGGTCCCCCTGACGCACCTTGCCCATTACCCAATGGGAAAACTGGATCGTCAGATCGCGCAAGCCTTACTTCAGGCCCGTCCCTTGACTTCGGCGGATTAAGCGCTCAAGAGCCGTGATCGCGAAAATAGGGCACACCCTCGACCCCTGAATTATGTACAATATGTAAGGGAGCCCTTTGCCATGGGATTGAATGTGGGTGCGGAAAGAGGCACTGGCTTTGATGGAGGCGGGCATGGCGGATGAATCGGTATTTGCCGAGTGGCGCGAAGCCATGGTGATCGAACAAATTGAGCGACGTGGGATTCGGGATCCGCGTGTCTTAGAAGCCTTCCGGCGCATTCCCCGCCACGAGTTCGTGCCGCCAGCGCTTCGCTCACGCGCCTATGATGATGGCCCGCTGCCGATCGGTAAGGGGCAGACGATTTCGCAGCCCTTCATCGTGGCGCTGATGACCTCCCTGCTTCAACTCAAAGGGGATGAGAAAGTGTTGGAAGTGGGAACGGGTTCAGGTTACCAGGCGGCGATTCTGAGCCTGCTGGCCAAGTGGGTCTACACTATTGAGCGGCATGAGGTGCTGGCTCGGCGCGCGGAAGCCACGTTCAAGCGCCTGGGCTTGCAGAACATTACCGTGATTTTGGGCGATGGCACCTTGGGTTATGCGGAGGCGGCACCCTACCAGGGCATCATCGTCACCGCAGCGGCAGCAGCCCCCCCACCTCCACTTCTGGAGCAACTCGATGAGGGGGGACGCCTAGTGATACCTATCGGGGATTATTTGGGCCAAACTCTGCAAGTTTGGACGAAGCAAGGGGGGCACGTGGACTATGAGGATATTTTACCGGTCAGTTTTGTGCCCTTGCGGGGGCGCTATGGTTGGAGTCCTCAGGCTTGGGAACGCTACGAAGAAGATGACTTCGAGCCGGAGGGCTAGGCGGTAAGGCTTATTCCGTAGTGGATCAGCTTGACCTGTACCGGTTCCTGAGGTGAAGTTCAGGAGGTGGACATGGCTCACAGGCACGTTTATTCATGCATCTCTCTCCAGGTTTTAGGAGGGCTGGGGCTGGCCATGCTCCTTATTGCCTGCGCCCCGACCAGTCTTATGTGGGAGATTGCCACGCCACCTCTTGTTACCCCAACTGTGGCAGCAACGCTGCCCATCTTGCCCTCGGCAACGGCATCCCCTACACCGCTTCCCACTCCGTTGCCAACTTTGACCGTGACCCCCACGTCCACTCCCCAGCCCCTAGTGCCAGCCTTTCGCCATATTGTGATCCTCATCTTTGAGAATCGTGAGATCACCCGGGTGATCGGGAACCCGCAAATGCCAGTCTACAACCGATGGGCCAAGGATTACACCCTGCTGACCCGCTACTACGCTATCACCCACCCCAGCCTGCCCAACTACTTAGCGCTCATTGCGGGGGATACCTTTGGTATTCGCACCAATTGCATAGATTGTTACATTGATGCCCCCAGCCTGCCCGATTGGATTGAGGCCAGTGGGCGTACCTGGAAGACCTATCAAGAGGCTATGCCGGCGCCGTGCTATTTGCAGTATACGCACCGTTACGCCCCCAAGCACAATCCCTTTATCTACTTCGACCCTATTCGCACCAATCCGGCACGTTGTCAGGAGCGGGTAGTGCCGCTTAGCGCGCTGGAAGAGGACCTGGCGCGCGGTCAGTTGCCCGATTTCGTCTTTATTACCCCGGATTTGTGTCATTCGGGGCATGATTGTGGGTTGGATGTGGTGGATGCTTGGCTGGATACCTGGATGCAGCGCTTGTGGGCCTACCCGCCTCTGGCAGAGGAAGGGCTGATCATTCTGACTTGGGATGAAGGCCAGGGCGAGCAAGGGTGTTGTGGTTTTGAGCCGGGCGGCGGGCGCGTGGCTACGGTGCTAATCTCGCCATGGGTGAAGCGCGGTTTCCAGGATGAGACCCCCTACACGCACTACTCGCTGCTTAAGACCCTCGCTACAGCCTGGAACCTACCTCTCTTAGGGCATGCCGCTGATCCTCAAACGGCGCTAATCCAGGCGCCTTGGCAGAGGCCGTAAGGGGTTCTCCAGCGCGTTATCCCCCCTCACTGGCGGGAGTGGGCACCTCAGTGCCTGGGCCATACTCGTAGACGGCCCGCCAAGGACGGTAGTGGGTCTTGAAGGTATCCCGCAGGTACACTTCGCCGTTGCGGTAGACGGTGCGCGTAACGATCACATCGGCACCCTGGGCCTCCCAATCCACCTGCTTGATTTCACCCTGTGCCAGATCGGGGTTTTCGCGGTACAGCGGCGGAGGCGGATCCACCACATTGATCGGGCCGGTGGTGTCCCACTCTACACGGCGGCCATCCGAGGTGGAGTAAAACTTCCAGGTCAGCGTACTGGCAGCCGGGTTGACATAAGTTTCCATCAGTAGCCAATAGGGAGTGTCGTTCTTGAATTTGAAATCCACCAACGGGACAAAGACGGTGGCATCCAGGCCTGCCAGGCGAGGGTTGATGCGATTGCCGGCCACCTTCTCGTAGTAGTAGACACGGTAGGCATGCGCGTGGCGCTCGATGATGGGGTAGCCGGCAAAGAAAGCTGCCCGGAAGAGGGTAGTGCTGACCTGACACACGCCACCCCCAACGCCCTTGATGGTTTGATTGCCAACGATGATCAGGGCCTCGGCGTATCCGTTATCCAGGGTAATATCGCCCAGGGCCTGGGCCATGGAAAAGACCTCACCTGGTGCGACTAACAGCCCGTGAAAACGCGCTGCAGCGGCTTGGATGTTTTGCACCCGCTCGCGGCTGGAGCCGTAGAAGTAACTCGTCTCGGCGTGAATCAATTCGCGAATCCCGAGTTGCTCGGCGGTGGCATCGTCGGTGACCGGAGGCGGGGTGTAATCAAACACCAGAGGAATGGTGTGCTCGCCTTGGGTCACTTTTTCCTGAATGGTGCGCAGACTGGCCTCAATGTTGAGGCGGCGACCGATCACAGCGTGCTGGATTAGTTCGAGTTGGCGGGTGTCGTCATTGAAGATGAAACGTGCGTTTTGGGGGTCTTTGGCCAATGTTGGGGCCAGGTTGCTCAAAAAGTTGAGCAAGGCTTCACGTTGCAGGGTGACCCGGTAGGTGGCACTGTGCTCGTCCTGCACCCGCTCGATGGCCAGCATGCCGGCCAGGGTGGGGGGATCAAAGACCCAGGGGCCAACCTGGCCGTGATCGGGCTGGTCCTCGGGCAAGGTGATGGTTAGGGGCTGGCTGAGGATGCGCCGCGCCACCTCGGCCTGGGCACTGGCGTCCAAAATAAGGGGTGGGGTTTCACATATAATGAGCGGGACGACACCATCTTGGAGCGATTGCAACTGATGCGTGAGCAGGATCAGCGAAGCTTCGACATCCAGAGTGCGCCCAATTTCACCCGAGCGTACAATCACCTCGGTGCCCTGAAGACCTAGGCTAGCCTCAAGCACTGGGCGGTCAATCTCTTGGGCCAAGGTGCGTAATTGCTGGTAGGTGATACGCTGGTCGAAAATGAGCACCGGTGAAAGGGTTTTGCCGGTGTAAAGCGCCTGGATTTGATCCCCCAAGCGATCTAAGAGCGGGCCAGAACGTCCCAAGCGAAAAGCCTGTTGTGCAGAGGCGTGGGCGTCCAGAAACACTCCCAATTGCTGAGGAGTGAAAAGCCAGATTTTGTCCTTGTCCTGGAGCAGGATACGCCCGGTTTGGGGAAATGTCCATTCGGCCGTCAGGCGCTGGGCCGCAGCGCTGGGGGTGAGCCCACCCACGGGCACCCCTGCCACGCTCACACCGGGGAAGATACGCCCGGCAAACCAGAGTTGGAAAAGCAGAGTCACTCCAATCACCAGGCCAATAAAAGCCAAGGCAGCGCTTGCCAGAATCACCAAGACCTGGTGCAAGCGAGAATCAAGACGAGGAAAAGGAAGTGGTTCGGCGCGCATATACGTTTTGAATTATACTTTGAGAAAGCCGATCTTTATAAGAGACGCTCATTTATGGGTGAGGGTTCCCCTTGGGGAGCTGCAACCTACATGCCAGAAATTAAAGCAACCCTGGATGAGAAATGAAGTTTTGAGCCTGATGCCCCTACCTCTTGTTCCTCCCCATGCCTGGGATATAAGCCCGGAAGAGGCGATGGTCATTCAAATGCAATGGCGTGGACAGGTGATCCGTGAGGATCGCTTGGGTGAAATCTGCACCATCGCAGGGGTGGATGTGGGGTTTGAGGATCAGGGACAGGTGGCGCGGGCTGCGGTGGTGGTGCTGGATTTCCCCGCCCTGACCCTGCGGCACCAGGTGTTGGCGCGGAAGGTGGTCACCTTCCCATATATTCCAGGGCTGCTTTCTTTCCGTGAAGTACCGGCCATCCTGGAGGCGTTAGCCCAGTTGGAGAAATGGCCGGATGTTCTATTGGTGGATGGGCAAGGGATTGCTCATCCACGCCGCCTGGGTATCGCCAGCCATTTGGGAGTGTGGTGCGATGTGCCGACGATAGGGGTGGCGAAATCGCGTTTGGTGGGGCAACATGCACCCGTGGCGGAAAACGTGGGTGCCTGGCAACCCCTTTATGAAGGGAGGGAGGTGATCGGGGCTGCCCTGCGTACGCGGGCAGGGGTCAAGCCGGTATATGTCTCAATCGGTCATCGGGTTAGCCTGGAAACGGCGATCGACCTGGTTATGCATTGTACACGCGGTTATCGTCTTCCGGAACCACTCCGTTTGGCGCATCATCTGGCCTCGGTTGAAAAAGGGGGAAAAGAGGGCGATTAAAACCCTTGACACGCTCAAGAGGGCGAGTATAATCAAGCCCGCTGCCTCGGAAAGAGGCCCATTTCGCCGGGCAATCGGCAAATGGATGACAAGTGGATAGAGAGGGACCCAGCCTCCGCGCGGGCGAGTAGCGATCGTCAGCGCATGGCAAGCGCCGGGCAAAGCGGCAAATACTGCAGGAGAAAGGCGCGTAACCCTCTTGACAGCCTGCGAGGAACTCGGTACAATAAGAGTCCCAAGGTGAGGGCGATCTTGCTCGCAAGGAGCGGATCGTTAACAATTGAACAGGTTAGTCTCAAGAGGGACCAGGCCTGACAAGGGTGTCGTACGCGAAGCCGGTGTTGACCCCGCTGGACGAAAGAAAAGCGCAGGATTAACATCGGCGGTTTTGTCGGCAGACCTTGACAGGGGCAGCGAGGATGGGTAGAATCTGGCCCTCGGAGAGCAGCACCTTAACAACTGAAGAGTGATAGGAAGACACCTGTCGATCCGGCGAGTTTAACCTTGACGCCTGAAAAGGCGATATCAAACTCTTGCGGAGAGTTTGATCCTGGCTCAGGATGAACGCTGGCGGCGCGCCTAATACATGCAAGTCGAACGGAGTGTGTTCTCGTAACGCACTCAGTGGCGAACGGGTGAGTAACGCGTAGGTGACCTACCCCGAAGAGGGGGATAACAGCTCGAAAGGGCTGCTAATACCCCATGTGGTTCTGTGGATTAGAGGCCGCAGAACTAAAGGTGCAAACCGCTTCGGGATGGGCCTGCGTCCCATCAGCTAGTTGGTAGGGTAACGGCCTACCAAGGCGATGACGGGTAGGGGGCCTGAGAGGGTGGCCCCCCACACTGGCACTGAAACACGGGCCAGACACCTACGGGTGGCAGCAGTAGGGAATATTGGGCAATGGGCGAAAGCCTGACCCAGCGACGCCGCGTGCGCGATGAAGGCCTTCGGGTTGTAAAGCGCTTTTGGAGGGGATGAGGAAGGACAGTACCCTCCGAATAAGCCTCGGCTAACTACGTGCCAGCAGCCGCGGTAAAACGTAGGAGGCGAGCGTTATCCGGATTTACTGGGCGTAAAGCGCGTGTAGGCGGTCCGGCAAGTTGGATGTGAAATCTCTCGGCTCAACCGGGAGAGGTCGTTCAATACTGCTGGACTCGAGAGCGGTAGAGGGGGGTGGAATTCCGGGTGTAGCGGTGAAATGCGTAGATATCCGGAGGAACACCAGTGGCGAAGGCGGCCCCCTGGACCGTCTCTGACGCTCAGACGCGAAAGCTAGGGGAGCAAACGGGATTAGAGACCCCGGTAGTCCTAGCCGTAAACGATGTGGACTTGGCGTTGGTGGGTTAAAATCCATCAGTGCCGAAGCTAACGCGATAAGTCCACCGCCTGAGGACTACGGCCGCAAGGCTAAAACTCAAAGGAATTGACGGGACCCCGCACAAGCAGCGGAGCGTGTGGTTTAATTCGATGCAACACGAAGAACCTTACCAGGGCTTGACATGCAGGTGGTAGGGAGCCGAAAGGTGACCGACCCTTCGGGGAGCCTGCACAGGTGCTGCATGGCTGTCGTCAGCTCGTGTCGTGAGATGTTCGGTTAAGTCCGCCAACGAGCGCAACCCTCGCCGCGTGTTACATGTGTCACGCGGGACCGCCGGCCTTAAGCCGGAGGAAGGTGAGGATGACGTCAAGTCAGCATGGCCTTTATGTCCTGGGCTACACACACGCTACAATGGTCGGTACAATGGGTCGCGAAACCGCGAGGTGGAGCCAATCCCCCAAAGCCGGCCTCAGTTCAGATTGCAGGCTGCAACCCGCCTGCATGAAGACGGAGTTGCTAGTAACCGCAGGTCAGCCATACTGCGGTGAATACGTTCCCGGGGTTTGTACACACCGCCCGTCACGTCATGGGAGCTGGCAACACCTGAAGCCGGTAGCCTAACCCGCAAGGGAGGGCGCCGTCGAAGGTGGGGCTGGTGACTGGGACGAAGTCGTAACAAGGTAGGTGTACCGGAAGGTGCGCCTGGATCACCTCCTTTCTAGGGAGCACTGAGCAACCCTCTGCGGAGGGGCGCTCAAAAAAGTGCGAACTGTGATCCTCCAAATCCTCGCAGCGGTGGCGAGGTCGGGTCGCAGGGCGATCTTCCTATCACTTCTCAGTTGTTAAGGTGCGGGCGGCACCGGATGGGCCTTTAGCTCAGCTGGTTAGAGCGCGCCTCTGATAAGGGCGAGGTCTCAGGTTCGACTCCTGAAAGGCCCACTGCCCCGAACGCGGGGATGTAGCTTAGTTGGGAGAGCGCCGCCTTTGCACGGCGGAGGTCAGGGGTTCGAATCCCCTCATCTCCACTGAGTTACACTGAGGAGGCCGGAAACGGTCAGGTTTGACGGACGAGGTGTTTGGGTAGCGTGAGTCAGAGTGAGTGGCAGATCTAAGTAACGAAGGCGAACCGCAAGGGATCGAATGAAGACGACCCGGCGGCGAGCCGGGTCGCCGCGTGAAAATTAACAAGGGGATAGGGTAAGTAAGTTGGCTCGTGCTGAGTGGTCCTGACCGCGCGGTGAGGGGCACTGAGCGCCAGCCAACGGCGCCCGATCGCAAGATCGGAGCAGCACCTTAAAAAGTGAATAGTGTGATGTAGGCCAAACAACGTAAGGCCCAATTTCGACGGGACAAAAAACAAAGAGTCCTGGGTTCTCCGTATCACGTACGGAAGCTACTAAGGGCTTACGGTGGATGCCTAGGCGCCAAGTGCCGATGAAGGACGTGGGTCACTGCGATAAGCCTCGGGGAGCCGTGAACAGGCGTTGATCCGGGGATCTCCGAATGGGGAAACCCGCCAGTGTGAACCACTGGCATCGCCCGCTGAACCCATAGGCGGAGCGAGGGGAACCTGGGGAACTGAAACATCTAAGTACCCAGAGGAAAAGAAAGTATTCCCTGAGTAGTGGCGAGCGAAAGGGGAAGAGCCCAAACCATCCCGGCTTGCCGGGGTGGGGTTGTAGGGCCTGGCATATGGGAGTGACAAAGCAATTCGCTAGCAGAAAGGTGTGGGAAAGCCTGCCAAAGAGGGTAATAGCCCCGTATGCGAAAGCGAGTTGCCTCCCGCCAGGACCCTGAGTACCGCCGGGCACGCTAATCCGGCGGGAAGCTGGGGAGTCCACTCTCCAAGGCTAAATACACTTGGCGACCGATAGTGAACAAGTACCGTGAGGGAAAGGTGAAAAGTACCCCGGCGAGGGGAGTGAAATAGAACCTGAAACCGTAAGCCTACAAGCAGTTGGAGGGCTAATGGCGGGTCGGTGCTCCGGCGAAAGCCGGGTGCGCGCCGCTAGGCCTGACAGCGTGCCTCTTGGAGAATGAGCCTGCGAGTTAATCTCTGTGGCGAGGCTAAGGGAGTGACACCCGGAGCCGTAGCGAAAGCGAGTCTGAATAGGGCGCTGAGTCGCAGGGATTAGACCCGAAACCGGGTGAGCTACCCATGGCCAGGGTGAAACGAGCTTAATCGCTCGTGGAGGCCCGAACCCACTAACGTTGCAAAGTTAGGGGATGAGCTGTGGGTAGGGGTGATATGCCAAACGAACCCGGAGATAGCTGGTTCTCCCCGAAATAGCTTTAGGGCTAGCGCCACGCGTTCAGTAGCGGAGGTAGAGCACTGAATGGGCTAGGGGGCTTATTGCTTACCGAACCCAATCAAACTCCGAATGCCGCTACTCTATAGCGTGGCAGTCGGACTGCGGGTGATGAGATTCGTGGTCGAGAGGGAAACAGCCCAGACCATCGGCTAAGGTCCCCAAATTCAGGCTAAGTGGGAAACGATGTGGGGTTACTGAAACAACCAGGAGGTTGGCTTAGAAGCAGCCATCCTTTAAAGAGTGCGTAATAGCTCACTGGTCTAGTGACCCTGCGCGGAAAACTCAACGGGGCTAAGCCTGATACCGAAGCCATGGGTCTCAGCGAAAGCTGAGGCGGTAGGGGAGCGTTCTACTCGCGGGGAAGGTCGACCGGAAGGACGGCTGGAGCGAGTAGAAGTGAGAATGCAGGCATGAGTAGCGTAAAACACGTGAGAACCGTGTTCGCCGTATGTCTAAGGTTTCCGACGCCAGGTCAATCCGCGTCGGGTTAGTCGGGCCCTTAGCCGAGGCCGAAAGGCGTAGGTGATGGACATCCGGTCAACATTCCGGAACCACTCGAGAGGAGCGATGGAGGGACGCAGCGAGGTAGGCCAGCCTGCGATTGGTCGTGCAGGTGCATGGCGTGTCAGGCGATGAGGCCGGTAGGCAAATCCGCCGGCTGAGCTGAGATGCCGTGGCGGGCCGTAAGGCGAAGTGAGCTGAGCCTTGCTGCCAAGAAAAGCTTCTAAGCGTTGAATCTCGAGTGCCCGTACCGCAAACCGACACTGGTAGACGGGTAGAGTATACCCAGGCGAACGGGAGAACCCTCGTTAAGGAACTAGGCAAATTGGCCCCGTAACTTCGGGAGAAGGGGTGCCCTCTGGCGTGAGCTAATCGCGTAGCGCCGGGGGGTCGCAGTGAAATGGCCCTAGCGACTGGTTACCAAAACCACAGGTCTCTGCTAAGCCGTAAGGCGATGTATAGGGGCTGACGCCTGCCCAGTGCCGGAAGGTTAAGGGGAGGGGTTAGCGCAAGCGAAGCTCCGAACCGAAGCCCCGGTGAACGGCGGCCGTAACTCTAACGGTCCTAAGGTAGCGAAATTCCTTGTCGGGTAAGTTCCGACCCGCACGAATGGCGTAACGACTAGGGCACTGTCTCAACGAGGGACCCGGCGAAATTGAAATGGCTGTGAAGATGCGGCCTACCCGCAGCAGGACAAAAAGACCCCGTGGAGCTTTACTGCAGCTTGGCATTGAGTTTGGGCATGGTCTGTGTAGGATAGGTGGGAGGCTGAGAAGCTGGGGCGCCAGCCTCGGTGGAGCCGCCGGTGAAATACCACCCTGATCATGTTTAGACCCTAACCCCACGCCGTTAACCGGGTGGGGGACCGTGCCAGGTGGGCAGTTTGACTGGGGCGGTCGCCTCCTAAAAGGTAACGGAGGCGCCCAAAGGTTCCCTCAGGCTGAATGGAAACCAGCCGTAGAGTGTAAAGGCACAAGGGAGCTTGACTGCAAGACCAACGCGTCGAGCAGAGACGAAAGTCGGGCTTAGTGATCCCACGGTACCGAGTGGAAGGGCCGTGGCTTACCGGACAAAAGCTACCCCGGGGATAACAGGCTGGTGAGGTCCAAGAGTTCATATCGACGACCTCGCTCGGCACCTCGATGTCGGCTCATCGCATCCTGGGGCTGGACAAGGTCCCAAGGGTCGGGCTGTTCGCCCGTTAAAGCGGTACGCGAGCTGGGTTCAGACCGTCGTGAGACAGGTCGGTCTCTATCCGCTGTGGGCGCAAGGGATTTGAGGGGAGCTGCCCCTAGTACGAGAGGACCGGGGTGGACAGACCTCTGGTGTGCCAGCTGTCGTGCCAACGGCATCGCTGGGTAGCCATGTCTGGCAGGGATAACCGCTGAAAGCATCTAAGCGGGAAGCTCGCCCCAAGATGAGATCCCTGTAATCCCGTCAAGGGAGTAAGGCCGCAGGTAGACTACCTGCTTGATAGGCGGCAAGTGTAAGCGCAGCAATGCGTTGAGCTTAGCCGTACTAATGGCCGAGGGCTTCCGACGTGGTGCGGAGAACTCAGGTCTCTTTGACCGGTTGGGTCTTATCGAGGCCCACTCACACTATTCACGGCAACTTAACAAATGACCGAAAAGTCTCTTGGTGACTTGAGCGACGGTGGTACACCCGGTCACATCCCGAACCCGGTCGTTAAGCCCGTCAGCGCCGATGGTACTTGGGGGGCGACCCCCTGGGAGAGTAGGTCGTTGCCAAGAGACTTTTTTGGTTTAAAACCCAAGCCCTTTTTACAGGGCTTTTTTCTTAACCCCCTACTATAATCTAAGTATCATCTCCCTGCTTATCGAGGTGTGCTATGAATCGTGCAACGGTTTATTTTGGTTCCCCTCGCCAGGCGCGCCTAGATTGGCGCGAGACTCTGCCGGCCAAACTGGATTTAATTATCGAGCGATTGAACTTGCGCGAACGGGTCAAGGATGAACTGGTGGTCATCAAGATGCACACCGGCAACAACGTGGGTTATTCAACCGTGCACCCGGTCTTTGTGCGCCGCGTGGTGCAAGCAATCAAAGAGGGCGGTGGTAAGCCCTTCATTGCCGATGTCTCTTGGGATGTGGCCGGTGCCGAGACGCGCGGCTATACGCCTGAGGTAGTGGGGTGCCCCATTTACCCCGCCGCGGGTCCCCAGGAGCGCTACTACTATGCCCATCATCGCCCCTACAAGAACATCCAGGATTGGAAGGTAGCCGGTTTGATCGAAGAGGCAACTTTCCTGGTTAACCTGGCCCATGCCAAGGGACATCCCTCTTGTGGGTATGGTGGCGCGATCAAGAACCTGGCGCTGGGTTGCATGGTTGCTGAGACACGCAGCGCTATGCATGATGTGTGTCACTATGATCCCTACTGGTTTCCGGAGAAGTGCCCAGATCCGGCTATGCGCCAGAAAATCATAGCGTCCTGTCCGCATGGGGCATTGGTGCAGGATAAGGATCGCCCGGACCATCTTCACCTCCATGTGGACAATTGCAACCAATGTGGGCGCTGTCTGCAGGTGGCGCCCCCCGGTAGCCTGAAGATTGACCCGGTTAACTTTGCTTCGTTTCAAGAAGCCTGTGCCATTAGTGCTTCGATTGTGATGTCCACCTTTGCGCCTGGTAAGGCCGTACACATTGTTTTAGCCACCCACATGACGCCAGTGTGCGATTGTTTCGGTTTTACTGGCATGCCGATTCTGCCAGATGCCGGTATCTTCGGTTCAGATGATCTAGTCGCTGTGGATCAGGCCGTGCTGGACGTAACGTCGCGCACTCCCCTCATTGAAGAGAATATCCCCACCTCTATGGAAGTTCACACACGCGAGGGACACCCCCTGCGCTGGCTCCATGGGCCTTATAAGGATCCTTATTTGGTCACCCAATATGCGGAAGCCCTGGGGGTGGGCACTCGCCAGTACGAACTGGTAGATGTGTTACCGGTGGAGTCCTTTGTGCGTAGCCCGTTGCCTTACATTTCGGCTGCGGGTAAGTAGACATTCCTCATAAATATGTCAGACAAATTACCTGGTTTTCTTGATTTTCTTCCTGTCCTGGGAGATAATATAAATTGAAGCCATAAAGCCAAAATTCCACCCCAGGAGAAAGCAGTCATGTCACAGAAAGCCGGCCTTATCCAGCGCCGCCCGTTTCAGCCTACGCCTCTGAAGCGGCGCAACCCTGTTCCGCCTGATTTTGAAATTGCCCAAGAAGCCGAACTTAAGCCCATTACCCAGGTGGCCGAAGAACTCGGCCTTTTGCCCGAGGAGATCGAGCTTTACGGCCCTTATAAGGCCAAGGTGCGCTTGGAGGTGTTGGAACGCTTGAAAGACGTGCCCAACGGCAAATACATTGACGTGACGGCGATTACTCCCACCCCTTTGGGAGAGGGGAAAACCACAACCACAGTGGGGTTAAGCCAGGCGCTGGGCGCTCACTTGGGCTATAGCGTCATGACCTGTCTGCGCCAGCCCAGCCAGGGGCCGACGTTTGGAATCAAGGGCGGGGCGGCAGGGGGTGGCTACAGCCAGGTCATCCCCATGGAAGAATTCAATCTGCACCTGACCGGCGACATTCACGCCATTACGGCGGCTAACAACTTGCTGGCAGCGGCTATTGATGCCCGCATTCTGCATGAAGCCAGTGCCACGGACGAACAACTGTTTGAGCGTCTTTTCCCCAAAGATAAGAACGGCAAGCGCCATTTTGCGCGTAACATGTGGAACCGTCTGCGCAAACTGGGGATTGATAAAACCGATCCAGATGAGATGACCCCCGAGGAGCGCAGTCGCTTTGTGCGCCTAGATATTGATCCCGACTCCATCACCTGGCGGCGCGTTATTGATACCAGTGATCGCTTCCTGCGCGCTATTACCATTGGTCAGGGGCCGGAAGAGAAAGGCCTGGAACGCAAAACCGGCTTCGATATCACTGTGGCCAGTGAGTTAATGGCGATTCTGGCCTTGACGACCGACCTGGCCGACATGCGCCGGCGCATTGGGCGGGTGGTCATCGGCACCAACCGCCAAGGCGAGCCCATTGATGCTGACGACTTGGGCGTGGCGGGGGCCATGACCGTCCTGATGAAAGATGCGATCAAGCCCACCCTGATGCAAACGCTAGAAGGCACCCCGGTCTTTGTCCATGCCGGCCCCTTTGCCAACATTGCCCATGGTAATAGCAGTATTATCGCGGACATGATTGCGCTTAAGTTGGCCGATTACGTGGTCACCGAGTCGGGCTTTGGTTCCGACATGGGCATGGAGAAATTCTTTAATATCAAGTGCCGCTATTCCGGCCTGGTGCCAAACGTTGTGGTCATGGTAGCGACCGTGCGAGCACTCAAGATGCACGGCGGTGGCCCGAAAGTGGTAGCCGGTAAACCCCTCGATCACGCCTATACGGAAGAAAATCTGGACCTGTTGCGCGCCGGCCTGGGCAACTTGCTGGCGCACATCGGCATTGCCCGTAAATTCGGTGTGCCGGTAGTGGTGGCGATCAACGCGTTTGCCACCGATACCCCAGCGGAGTTGGAACTCATCCGCAAGGTTGCGGTTGAAGAAGGTGGCGCCGAAGCGGCGGTGGTCTGCCGGCATTGGGAATTGGGCGGCGAAGGCGCGGTGGAACTGGCAGAGGCGGTGGTCAAAGCGGCTGAAAAGCCTTCACAATTCCGCTTCCTCTACCCGCTGGATTTGCCGATCAAGGACAAGATTGAGATCATTGCTCGTGAGGTCTATGGTGCGGACGGGGTGGATTACTTGCCCGAAGCCGAAGCCAAAATTGCCGAGTACACCCGTATGGGGTTTGATAAACTGCCCATCTGCATGGCTAAGACCCATCTGAGCCTGAGCCACGACCCCAATTTGAAGGGCGTGCCCAAGGGCTTCCGTATCCCGGTACGGGATATCCGCGCTTCAGTGGGGGCCGGCTTCCTTTACCCGTTGCTGGGAACCATTAGCACCATGCCCGGTTTGCCGACGCGGCCCGCATTTTTCGATATTGATATTGACCCCCAAACCGGGCGTGTAGTGGGACTCTCTTGATGGTTGGAGGCTTTGCGCAGCGCCCGCCTTCAAATTTACGGCGGGCGCTTTTTATCCTGGCTTGGCTGGGCAAATTCTGCTGGGCATTGACGATTACCCGTGGGGACGGTATGATTCTGCCCGGCTTGAATTTGATACTAATCTTGAGGAGAGATCATGACCAGAGCGATTAAGATCGGCGAGCAGTGGGTGGGAGAAGGTTACCCGACCTACATCGTGGCCGAAATTGGAATCAATCATAATGGCGATATTGAGATTGCAAAGCGATTGATGAACGCTGCTTACCGGGCGGGAGTGGATGCCGTCAAGTTTCAGAAGCGTACCCCCGAATTATGTGTGCCACCTGATCAACAAAATGTGATGCGGGAGACTCCCTGGGGGTATATCACCTACCTGGAATATCGCCGCAAAATGGAGTTCGGCGAAGCGGAATACCGCGAGATTGATGCCCATGCGCGCGAATTAGGGATGACCTGGTTTGCATCCGTCTGGGATGAACCCTCAGTGGACTTTCTGGAGGCGTTTAACCCAGTGGCCTATAAGATTCCGTCGGCGGCACTCACCGATCATGGATTGCTGCGCAAGGTGCGTTCGACTGGACGCCCGATTATTCTCTCTACCGGAATGTCCACCTTTGATCAAATCCGTGAGGCCGTCAAGTTGTTGGATCCGGATAACTTGCTGATCTGCCATACTACCAGTACCTACCCTTGCCCGCCGGAAGAACTCAACCTGCGCATGATCCAGACCTTGAAGCGTGAGTATCCCGATATCCCAATCGGTTATTCCGGGCACGAGGTGGGATTGATCCCCTCGGTAGTGGCCGTGGCCCTTGGGGCCTGCCTGATTGAACGGCATATCACCTTGGATCGGGCGATGTGGGGAAGCGATCAGGCCGCTTCGGTGGAGCCGGGCGGGTTTGAGCGTCTGGTCAAGTATATTCGGGTGACCGAGCAGGCGTTGGGAGATGGCGTCAAACGTGTGTACGAGAGCGAATTACCCTCCCTGCGCAAACTGCGCCGCTTCGGAGTGTAGTCTTTGCCCCTTGTGTCCGGAATGTTGAATCGGTTACCACAGGCTCTGCGCACACGGGCGCTCCGTTGGCACAATAACCTGCGCCTGCGCCTGTTGGCGCGCCAGGTGGAAGGGCAAGCCCCCGCCGAAGCGCGCACGCCACCTGTGATCCTGTTCAATGCCTCGACCCGTTTGGTGGGGATCAGCCTTAATGCCGCTTTTGCGTTGCTCACCGGTTGGGCGTTGCGTCTGAGCGGGACGCCGGTGGTCCACTTTGTCTGCCGGCGTGGATTACAGCCATGTGTGTTGGGCACGCAGCGTGACGACCCCACCCAACCCCCACCTTGTGCGGCCTGCCTGGCCCAATCGCGTGCCATTTATGCCCACACCGATCAGGCACCGTTTGGCTATCAAGAGGATGCGGAATTAAAGCAGACTATCTGCGACCTGCCTCTTTCGGCGTTAATGGACTTTACCTACCGCGAGATGCCTTTGGGGGCACTGGTTTTACCAGCCATTCGCTGGATTCTGCGTCGTCATACCCTGGAAGACGATGAGCCCACTCGGTTGCTTTATCGTCGTTACATGCTCTCGGCGTGGAGTTTAGGCCAGCAATTTGCGGCCCTCTTGGAACGTATTCGCCCCATGGCAGTGGTGGTCTTTAACGGCCAGTTTTACCCAGAGGCCACAGCGCGTTGGGTGGCCCGGCAACATGGCATTCGTGTGATCACCCACGAGGTGGGGCTACGACCTTTTTCGGCTTTTTTCACCGAGGGTGAGGCCACGGCCTACCCTATTCATATCCCTGACGATTTTACCCTTACGCCTGAACGGGAGCGCCGTTTAGATGTGTATCTCTCCCAGCGCTTTCAGGGGCAGTTTACTATGGCCGGCATTCGTTTCTGGCCCGAGATGCGCGATTTGGATGCGACCTGGCAGCAGCGGCTGAGCGCCTTCCGTCAGGTTGTGCCCATCTTTACCAATGTGATTTTTGACACCAGCCAACCGCATGCCAACACCCTTTTCCCAGACATGTTTGCTTGGTTGGATGCAGTGCTAGAGGTCATGCGCGCCCACCCCGAAACCCTTTTTGTCATCCGTGCCCACCCGGATGAGTTGCGTCCAGGTAAGGAAAGCCGCGAAACAGTGGAAGACTGGGTGGTGCGCCGCGGGGTAGAGAACCTGCCCAATGTGGTTTTTGTTGGGCCACGCGAGTATCTCAGTTCTTACGCGTTGATTCAATGTTCGAAATTTGTTATGGTGTACAACTCTTCGATTGGTTTAGAGGCGTCTATTATGGGGGTGCCGGTACTGTGTGCTGGGCGGGCGCGCTATACTCAATATCCAACGGTGTTCTTTCCGCCCACAGCAGAGGCTTATTTGCGCCAAGCAGAGGCTTTTCTGAATGCTGAGCGCATTGAAGTACCCCCTGAATTCGCTCGGGAAGCGCGACGCTTCTTATACTATCAATTATTTGTGACATCGCTGTCATTTGACCCCTTCCTGGAAGAAGATGGGATCTGGCCGGGGTTCGTACGCCTCAAACCGTTTGCTTGGTCGGCACTACAGCCCGAAAATTCACCCACACTCAAGGTGATCGTGGAAGGTATCCGCGAGGGAAGGCCCTTCATCCTTGAAGAGATGCCAGCACCTCTATCATCCTCGGAGTAAATTGAAGGGAACAAGGGGTTAGTCATGCCATTATGTTCGGTGGTGATCCGCGCCTATAATGAAGCCCAGCACATTGGGCGGCTACTGGAGGGGATCCGCCATCAGACCCTGCGCGATGTTGAGGTGATTTTGGTCGATTCGGGGTCAACGGACTCCACGGTGGCAATTGCAAGCCGCCACGGTGTCAAGATCACTCATATTAGCCCGCAGGAATTTACGTTTGGTCGTTCGCTCAATCACGGCATTCGTGAGGCAACGGCACCCTTCATCGTAATTGCTAGTGCGCATGTATACCCGGTTTACCCGGATTGGCTGGAGCGTCTGCTAGAACCGTTTGCAGATCCGCAGGTGGCGTTGACCTATGGTAAGCAGCGCGGGCATCCGGTGACCAAGTTCTCAGAACACCAAATTTTCCGGCGCTGGTATCCCGATCATTCCATACCTCGCCAACCGCACCCCTTTTGCAATAACGCCAACGCAGCCATTCGGCGTGCCCTATGGGAGCAGCATCCTTATGACGAGGCGTTACCGGCGCTAGAAGATCTGGCCTGGGCACGCTGGGCACAGGTGCAGGGCTATGCCATTAGTTACGTGGCGGAAGCCGAGGTGATTCACGTTCATCGTGAGACCTGGCGTGGGATCTATAACCGCTATCGGCGCGAGGGCATGGCATTCAAGCAGATTTATCCCCATGAGCGCTTCAGTTGGCGTGATCTGGTGCGCCTATGGATAAGTAATGTATGGAGTGACTGGCAGGTAGCGCGCAGCGAAGGCGTATGGCGGCGCGAGTGGTGGAACATAGTGCGTTTCCGCTGGGCCCAATTCTGGGGCACCTATCAAGGGTACCGCCAAAGTGGTCCACTCACCTGGGCATTACGCCAGACGTTTTATTACCCACCATCAGCGCCGCTCGGAACCACTGGCCGCCGAGAGCAACGTCGTGAGGTTGCTCCGATCCCATACCACGAAGTGGAGGATTAGAGGGCTTGAAAAAAGGCGTGAGGAGCGCCTCTAAGACTATAATAAATAGAGAATAGGATTGCCGTCTCAACATACCCATAAGTTCATCGTTCTTCTCAGGGAAAGGAGTCAGCCATGAAAGGAAGCCCGAAGGTTATTGAAGTCCTTAATCACCTGCTGGCGGATGAATTGACTGCCATCAATCAGTATATGGTACACTCGGAGATGTGTGCGAACTGGGGATACGAGAAATTGCACGAAGCCATCGAGAAGCGCGCCATCACCGAGATGCACCATGCCGAGAAACTGATTGGGCGTATTATCTTCCTAGAGGGTAAACCGATTGTCAGCCAGTTAAACCCGATGCATATTGGCGAGGATGTGGAAGTTCAACTCAAAAGCGACTTGCAAGCCGAATATGATGCCATCAGGGCCTACAACGCAGCGATCCGTTTGGCGGTTGAAGAGGCCGACCACGGTACGCGGGCCTTGTTGGAAAGCATCTTACAAGATGAAGAGGAACACGCCGACTGGATTGAAGCCCAGTTAGATCAAATTAGCCAGATGGGCTTGCAGAACTACCTGGTCGAGCAGGCCGACTAATTCGCCTCATTTTCATTGAAGTGATGTGCAGTGCCTAAGCCTCTTATTGGTATCACGTTAGGGTGCAAATTCAAAGATCAGGATCGCTGGTTCGCGATCAGCGAGACTTATGTCGCCGCAGTGGAACGGGCGGGAGGGGTTGCCGTACTACTTCCCGCCCTTCTTGACGATGAGGCATTGCAGGGGGCCCGTCAACGCCTAAATGGTTTGTTGTTAACCGGGGGCGCAGATGTGGATCCGGCCCTTTATGGAGGGGGATGGCACCCCAAGGTGTATGGTGTGGATGCACGCCGTGATGCGACCGAAATTGCCTTGGTACGTCTGGCTGCCCAGACGGGTTGGCCCTTCCTGGGAATCTGCCGCGGAATCCAGGTGATCAACGTGGCGTTAGGAGGGACGCTCTATGCCGACCTGCCCGAGCAATTAGGAAGCCGGGTAGCACATTGGTCGGAGGAAATGGGGCATCTTGTGCAGATCGAGCCCGACAGTCGGCTAGCCAACCTAGTGAAGGCAAGTGAGATTCAGGTTAATTCCTATCATCACCAAGGGATCGAACGCCTGGCACCGGGTCTGAGAGCGGTCGGGTGGTCACCGGATGGGCTCATTGAGGCCGTGGAAGTGCCTGGGCATCCCTTTGGGTTGGGAGTGCAGTGGCATCCGGAGCGGCGATTGGACTCTTCCCAGCACCTTGTGCTGTTCGAGGCCCTGATCCAGGCGGCGCGGGATGGGTGGCAAGGTTGAACCGGCTTGCATTGGTGTATTTGATTCAGGGGTAGGCGGCCTTTCAGTCCTGCGCGCCATCCGCGCCCTCTTACCCCAACATCCAGTGCTCTACATGGCCGATCAGGCTCACGTGCCTTATGGCCCCCGCTCCCTTGAAGAAGTGCGCGGGTTTGCCGAAGCAATCACCCGCTTTCTATTGGCCGAAGGGGCGCGAGTTATCGTAGTGGCGTGTAATACAGCTTCAGCCGCAGCCTTGCATTATCTGCGAGGGACTTTCCCCGATGTGCCGTTCGTGGGGATGGAGCCGGCAGTCAAGCCTGCCGCCGAACAGACGCATAGTGGTCGTGTGGGCGTGTTGGCTACCCGGGCCACCTTTCAGGGAGCGCTGTACGCCTCAGTGGTGGAGCGTTTTGCCCGCCATGTGCGCCTTTATCAGGATACCTGCCCAGGCTTGGTGGAGTCCATTGAAGCCGGTGATCTGGATGGGGAAACGCCGCGTAGCATTCTGGAGCGGACTCTGAAACCCATGCTGGCCGAGGGGATTGATACAGTGGTGTTGGGCTGTACGCACTATCCCTTTGTAATCCCGCTCATTCAGGAAATTGTAGGGCCGGGGGTGCGTGTGATTGACCCGGCGCCGGCAGTGGCCCGCCAGACGCAGCGCGTGCTGGAGATACGAGGTTGGCTGGCGCCTGAAGGATGCCGTGCAGACGTGCGCTTCTTTACCAGTGGTGAGGTGGGGCGATTTCAAGTGCAAGTACAACGTTTGCTGGGGAGCGAGGGGGGTGAGGTTGAATCCGTGATCTGGGAGCAGGGGGAATTAAGGCGCGGGCTTCGGTAACCCATAACAAAAAGCAGGCAACCTACCTATAGGAATAGGATAGGACGGACTCTAGACAAAGCGCCCGCTTAAGGCCCTAGGGTCAGGTATACTATAAGCAGGATAAGGAGGTTTGACCCGTTCCATGCCACGCATTAAGATAGATTTGAATCCGGTAACTCACATCACCGCGGATGCAATTGGCCAGCCCGGGCAGCGCGTCTTTTATTTGCAAGCCTGGCAGGGGGCGCAATCGGTGACCCTGCTGATTGAAAAGGTGCAGTTGCAGACCCTGGCGCTGGGTGTGACCCAATTTCTGGAAGAATTGAGCCGCCGTTACCCCGGTTTGCCCCCCGCCTCCCCGCTTTATGAGGAGGTAGCGATGCACATCCAGCCCCCGGTGGAGCCGCTCTTTCGCGTGGGTGAGATGAGCCTGGCTTACGATCCTGAGCGTGATTTGGCGCGCCTGGAGGCGTATGAACTGGTGACCGATGAACGCAGTGAGGAAGAGATCTCTGTGGTGCGGTTGTGGTGCACGCGTTCACAGTTGCTGGCGCTCGCGGCATGGGGGCTTGAAGTGGTTAATCGCGGACGACCCATTTGCCCGCAGTGTGGGGAACCGATGGATCCAGAAGGTCATTTTTGCCCCCGCCGTAATGGGCATAAGCATTAGAGCCAAGGTAGTTGACCGTATTCAGGAATGAACGAAGTTCAGGAAGCAACGCCCATTATCCAGGTGCTGGAGCAGGGCGAGATCACATTGCGGGGGGAGATGCTATTGGGCTCCAATTATACGTTTTTGGTGCAGGTGCGTTATCAAGGAGAGGAAATTCTGGCTGTTTATAAACCCACACGGGGCGAGCAACCCTTGTGGGATTTTCCCCCCGGCACCTTAGCCATGCGTGAGGTGGCCGCTTATGTAGTGAGCCAGGCCCTGGGCTGGGATTTGGTGCCGCCAACCGTGTATCGGCGACGTGGACCGCTGGGTAAGGGCTCACTTCAACGCTTCATCGAGCATGACCCGGAATATCACTACTTCACCTTTACCCCTGAGGATCGCCAGCGTTTGCGCCCGGTAGCACTATTTGATGCCCTAGTCAATAATGCGGATCGCAAAGGAGGGCACATTCTCTTTGACGCCGAGCATCACCTTTGGCTGATTGACCATGGCATTTGTTTCCATGTGGAGGACAAACTGCGTACAGTAGTATGGGATTTTGCGGGTGAACCGATCCCGCCGGAGTACCTAAAGGCCATTGAAGGCTTGAGCACGAGTCTGAAGACCGCCTCGCATCCGCTGGTGAGTGCCCTGGGAACGCTGCTCAGCCCGGCAGAGATACACGCTCTGGCTCGGCGCGCCCAGCGCCTTCTAGAGAGCGGACATTTTCCGCTTCCCCCAGCGGGGCGGCGCTACTACCCATGGCCGCCGATCTGAATTTGACATTCTGAGGGTTTGTGGTACAACATGTATGACATTGGCTTCAATTTCGATGATGTGGAGGGCAAAATACGATGGCGCGACAGGTAACTCTGGCAATGGTCGGTTTTGGCAATGTAGGACGGGCGTTTGCGCGTCTGCTCTTGCGCAAGCAACCCGAACTGCTCAAGCAATTCGGCTGGCAGGTGATCGTGACGGGGATTGTGACCGGGCGGCATGGGGCGGCCATCAATCCCGGGGGGATTAACCTTAACCATGCGCTGGAGTTGAGCGAGCGCGGTCAATCGCTGAATGTACTTTCAGCACAACCGGTGCCGCAGAGCACGCTGGATTTTCTATATGCGAGTTCGGCTGAGGTGATGATTGAGACCTCGCCTGTCAATCACTTGACTGGTCAACCCGCTATTGATCACATCAAGGCAGCGTTACAGAAAGGCATGCACGCCATTACTGCTAACAAAGGCCCGGTAGTGCATGCTTACAAAGAATTGACCGAAATGGCGGCAACACGAGGCAAGCGCTTCCTCTTTGAAGCCGCTGTCATGGATGGAGCGCCGATTTTCTCGCTCTTTCGCGGGCCGTTGCCGGCAGTGAACTTACTAGGTTTTCGCGGCATTCTCAACTCCACCACTAACTTCATTTTAGGGGAGATGGAACAGGGGCGCACATTTGAGGACGCCGTACGCCAGGCTCAAGCCATTGGCATTGCCGAAACTGATCCCAGCGCGGACGTGGATGGTTGGGATGCAGCGATCAAGGTGGCGGCGCTGGTCACGGTGCTCATGGGCATTCCGCTCAAACCCCAAGAGGTGGAGCGCCAGGGAATTCGTGATCTGACTCCAGAACAAATTGCCGAAGCCCGTGCAGCAGGCGAACGCTGGAAACTGGTCTGCACGGCGCGTCGCCAAGGCGATTTATTGCTGGAAGCGCGTGTGCGCCCGGAGCGGGTTTCAGCAGATTCGCCGCTTTACGCCATTGGTGGGACCAGTTCCTACGTAGAGTTTCAACTGGATGTGTTGCCGGGTTTAGGGATTGTGGAGAGC
Source organism: uncultured Thermanaerothrix sp. (assembly GCF_938028735.1). Lineage (GTDB taxonomy): Bacteria > Chloroflexota > Anaerolineae > Anaerolineales > Anaerolineaceae > Thermanaerothrix. Next base: position 115,103 of record NZ_CALIMF010000005.1, on the reverse strand, counting down.
AACCCCGGCCCTGAAACCACCGCCTACGGGCTGCTCGCTGATTTGATCAACGTGTTACGCAATCAATAATCAAATATGGGTGAGGCTTACTGGGTTGCAGGCGGGGTTACCACGGCAGAGGGGTTGGCCCACGCGCTCGAAGAGGCCGGTTTGCGGATCACCTGGATGGAGGAAACTCACCTCTGGGGGGTTCCACTCGCCCAGGCCCTGCCCGGCCTGGCGTATGTCTGGCCGATCCCACCTGCTCCTAGTGCGTTGTGGTGGTTGCAAAACCAAGTGGCTGCCCTGCGTCATGGCGGACGGGAATGGTGCCTTCTGGTGCATTCGGGAAAGGGTCAGGCGCTTGCCTGGAGCGCCCTAGCCAGTGCAAGCGGAGTTGGCCGTTATAACATACTTCCACGTGCCCGTTTGCGGAATCTTTTGCCCTGGCGCCCGCAAACTACTTTGCAGAGTTGGCAGGCGTGGCTCGCACAGGAGGAGGTGGAAGTGGCGCACCTTCGCTACTTGGTAGCCCTAGGTGGGCCCCCCGCTCTGCTCCGCGAGGAACATGGAAGTCTGACCGTTCTATCCGTGCCCTGGCCAGAAGAACCCCTGCCGGCCGTATTGACGATTTGGAGCGAGCGATTGGAGCGCGAAGTGCCGGCCATTGCTCTGGTTGCAAGCCAGGTTGGCAATGGCATGATCGCAGTGAGTTTAGAGAGCATTTAGCCAAGGTGGTTAAACGAACGATGGAAACGCATCCGACTACCGTTTATCTGGCCTTGGGGACGAATTTGGGGGATCGGCCCCAAAACCTGCGTCGAGCGCTGGCAGCGTTGTCACCGGTGGCGCAACCGCGTCGCGCCTCGGCAGTTTATGAGACTCTACCTTGGGGCATTGTAGATCAGCCCCTTTTCCTTAACATGGTGATTGAAGCCGGAACGTATCTAGCGCCACAGGCTTTGCTGCGCGAACTCAAGGCGCTGGAGCGACGCCTAGGACGGGAAGAAGGGGTACGATATGGCCCCCGTTTGATTGATCTGGATATTTTGCTGTATGATGAAATGGTGATTGACCTGCCCGATCTCAGTATCCCGCATCCACGCATGGCAGAGCGTGCTTTTGTGCTGGTGCCGTTGTGTGATCTCTACCCACACGGACGTCATCCACGATTAGGAGAGACATTTGCAGCATTACGCGCGCGTCTGGATTGTAGCGGGGTGACGTTCTGGGCAGGGCCGGAGGCCGTGTGGCCGTTTGCGCATTATCCCGAGCAGGAGGTGAAGTGAGCATGTCTGCTATTCCTCTGCCGCGCTGGGGGGAGCGCACTTACATCATGGGAATCATCAATGTGACGCCGGATAGTTTCTCTGGAGATGGGTTGTTGACCGAGGGTCAGGTAGTGGAAAGGGCGCTTGAGCAGGCCCGGCGCTTTGTTCAGGCCGGGGCTGATATTCTAGATATCGGTGGTGAGAGCACGCGTCCAGGCTCAAAACCGGTTGGCGTTGAGGAGGAGATGGCGCGAGTTCTCCCGGTCGTTGAGGTTCTGGCTAGACAAGATTGGGGAGTGATCCTCTCGGTGGACACTTATAAAGCCGCGGTGGCTGAGGCTGCCCTGCGCATCGGGGCCCATTGGGTGAATGATGTGTGGGCCTTACGGGCCGATGAGCACATGGCCGAGGTCGTGGCGCGTTATGGGGCGGTGGTGATTCTGATGCACAACCGCAGTCAGCCTGAAAATGCAGAACTCCGCGAACGGCTGGGTGGGCGTTATGTGAATATTGCTTATGCCAATTTGATTGAGGATATCAAGACGGAATTGCTGGCGAGTGTAGATTTGGCGCTTGCAGCGGGGGTGCCTCGCGAGCGTATTATCCTTGATCCGGGCATTGGGTTTGGCAAGACGGTGGAACAAAATTTGCATTTGATCCGCCATCTGGATGCTTTTAAAGCCCTGGGATTTCCCTTGTTGCTGGGACCCTCGCGCAAATCGTTTATCGGCTATACGCTGAACCTCCCACCGGACCAGCGTCTAGAAGGGACGCTGGCGGCGGCAGTGCTGGGGGTGGAGCGTGGCGCAGATATCCTGCGTGTACATGATGTGGAAGCAGTGGTGCGGGCCGTGCGCATGGCTGAAGCCATCCTGCGTGCGTGATCGGCAAAATCCGAAGCGGAGGAAGATGATTGAGGGGCGGTGCAATAGCCGCCCCTCAAAGCTTGTAGGGGCGATTAGGGTGTTGTGTTGTTCCAGAACCAGTTGAAGGCATAGTAGCCAGCAGGGCTTTCCAGGCGAATAGCAATGCGGGTTTGCCCTTTCAATTCAGCCGGTAGGGTGTAGGTGAATTCCAACTTTCCGCCTGTGCCCGAGTGGCTGGTGCCGATCACAATGCCGCCGATGCCCTGGGTGCCATATTTGCCCATGCGCACAGTGAAGGTTTGATTGGCGGGGAAGTTGTGGGTGCGGATCGTGACCTTATCGTCCCGCACAACGCTCAAAATAGTAAACGTAGGGATTCCGCTATAACCGCTGCTAGTGGGTTTGGGTGTAGACGTGGGCCCAGGGGTAGCGGTTGGTCTGGGGGTCACGGTGGTAGCGACGCCCAGGTTATAGAACCAGTTATACGCATAGTAACCCCCGGGTTTACTATCCATGCGGATGGAGATCTGGCGCAGTCCCTTAAGCGCAGCGGGGATGTTGAAGGTCAGGGTTTGGGTACCCCCGCTTCCCGAGGCAAACTGGCCGATCTCGATGCCGCCAATGGCACGGGTGCCAATTTTGCCCATGCGCACGGTAAAGGTCTGATTAGGGGGCAGATTGTGAATCTTGATGGTTACGGATTCATCCGGCTTGACCGAGATGATATCGAAGGTCGGGTAGCCAGTGTAGGCCTGCACCGACCAGGTAGGCTGGGTCAGGGGGAGCACCAGGGCAAAGATAAGCCCCCAACCAAGCCAAAGGCGCCGGTTAAGGCGCAAACAGGAGAAAGAAACGCATTTCATGGGTTTGCTCCTGGGCACTCCGGCCCGATGTAAACATCCCAGCCCGCTGCCACAGCGCAGCGGGCTGGGTGAAAAGAGGCTAGCGTACCACGCGTGGCGCTAACCAGAAAGCCAAGTCATCTTGGGAGTTGCCATTGTTGAGCACCTTGAGGATGAACTGCACTGACTTACCATCTAGGCTGCTCAAGTCCACATCCAGGCTTTCCCATTTCCCATCGTAGGTCTGTGTCCACGAGCCCAGGTTCTGTTCGGAGCCACCATCGGCGATGTAGTTCAGTTGGAACATCACGTTACAATTGGAGGCGCCATCCAGACAGCCAATGATGGCTTTGAAGCGATCCCCTTTGGCCACTTTGAAAACGGGGAATTTGCCACTAATGAATCCGCCATCTCCAGCGGAAGGCACGGTGATGAGGGCTGGTTCATCTTCCTGGCGGCCGCCCTCAAGTTTAGGAGCATTGTTGATGGTGATGGAGCCGTTGGTGGTGTCAATACCGCTGGAAGGGCAGGTGAGCACGCCGGCGGAAGTACGCCATTCGGCTGTACAGTAGTTTGCTGCCAGGTCGAAGGCGACCTGCGAGGGTTCTAATACTTTGATCTTCACCCAGAAGGGCTGACTGGCATCACGGCCCAAGCCGAAGACGACCCCATCTGCGCTGCGGAGTTTCCAGTTGCCAGTATAATCACCAGGTTTTGTCGGGGCCTTGAGATTGACGGAGATATCAACGGTCTCACCCGGGCGCACGGTGGTGCCCAATTTCTGTGAGGCTGGGCCGTCCATGGCATTGCCGCTGGCGAAAACGAGGGCATAATCTGCCGTCCAGGTGCAGGAGCCAATGTTCTGAAGGCGCCAGGTCTTGGTGAAGGCTTCTCCTGGGCGGAACCGGGTGCCGTCGGGAACAGTGATGTCCTTGACAAATTTAGCCCAATTGCAGGGGAGGGGGGTAGCTGTGGGCGTAGGTTGCACCAGGGTGGGCTGGGCCGTGGGCACAGCCGTTGGGGGCACAGGCGTTGCAGTGGCTTCCTGCGGGCCGGGGGTGGCGGTTGGGAAGGGACTGGGAATGGCCGGGGTCACCGTTAATTGGGCGATCAGGGTTTGCAGCGCCATCTCGGTCAGGCGAGCTTCAACAGTTTGCGCAGCGTAGGTTGCCGCTTGGTTGGTGCTAGGACGCGGCCCCAGCGGGAAACACCCGCCAACCAATATGACCAGGATCAGGATGCTCAGAGTGAGCCAGGGAAATCTCTTCTTCATACGCTTCTCCTCCTTATCTTCCAACTATGGGCTTCTTTTTGAGTATTAACGCAGGACCTTCGTCTAATAAGACGTTAAGATCCCACCAGTAGTTCCATCCAGGATTTCGGGGTTTGGGGTGCGATTCTAGAAAACAGAGAAGATGTGAGCGACGTTGTCCCCGCTAACAAGATTATAGCAAAGCAAACGGCGGAAGGGCGAGCAGAAATAGCCCCGGGGTGGAAGAAAGGGAATTAGGAAGAGAAGAATAGAACGACGAGTCATCAAGAAAGCACCGACGATTTTGAAAAGCAGGAGGTCTGAGGTAGACATGGCTCGCGTCCATTGGCCTACCTCAGACCTCTTTGTCCCATTGTTGTGGCTATGTAAGTTGCCCTAGGTCGGGGCGCTGGGATTTGAACCCAGGACCTCTTGCACCCCATGCAAGCGCGCTAGCCGGGCTGCGCCACGCCCCGTGGCGGCTTTTATTATAGTCGCGAAGCCCGGATTTGGCAATCCTTTTCTTGACAATACCTCTCGCTACGCTTACAATCATGCCAGTTTGACAACCTCATAACACCTGCCGGGTGCCTGTCTCCCCGGATGGAGCGGCTTAAAGGCGAAACCGGTGCAAGTCCGGTGCTGTCCCGCAACTGTGAGGAGGGTCAAGGCCCTCTAAGCCAGGTCGCCCGCCCGGTAGGGGTTCACCAGCCTCTCGCGGAAAGGAGGTGGGAACCGATGCTCTGGCAGCCTTGGTTTCTCACCTCCCTGTCACCACGACAGGGAGGTACTATTTTGAATGCCGGAGCCACGGCCAGGATCATGCACACGCCTATGTAATTCCCCACCCGGCCAGGTGGGCCCACCAGCCGGGAGTGTACGCCTCACGTGTGGGCTCATCCTTCAAACTGACACGATTGCCTTAGTAAACGTAAACGGAGAAGTGAACCATGAAACGACTATCTCATGCTCTGATTTTCATGTTATTACTTGGGTTGATCCTTGGCGCGTGTGTTCCGGCGACGCCTGTGGCAACCTCACCGAGCCCGGTGGTTACTGAGACGGCGGCTTTTCTGCCAACAGCGAGCCTGGCACCAACCGCTACGCCAGTAGCGCAGATTGAAGCCACTGATGGGCTGGGGCGAAAAGTAACGTTGAAAGCGCCGGCCCAACGTATTATCTCTTTAGCACCCTCTAATACCGAGATTCTGTTTGCGTTGGGGGCAGGCAAACAGGTGATTGCCCGCGATTCGTTTTCGGATTACCCTCCTGAGGCGGCCTCGGTCACCGATATTGGCTCCACCTGGGAGACGCTCAACCTAGAGCAGTTGGTTGCCCTGCAACCCGATCTGGTGCTGGCGGCGGGAATTCAGTCCCCGGAACAGGTGAAGGCTATGGAAAACGCTGGATTGGTGGTTTTCTGGGTGCCCAATCCGGTCACGCTGGAGGACCTGTATGCCAATCTAGAGGTGGTGGGACGATTGATCGGACATGAGCCGGAAGCCGCGGCGCTGATCGAGAGCCTCAAAGCGCGGGTGGCGGCGGTGGATAAGAAAATTGCAATGGTGAGCCAGAAACCCAGTGTTTTCTATGAGCTAGATGCCTCCCAAGATCCGGCCAAACCTTGGACGGCAGGGCCTGGTTCATTCCATGATGCCTTGATCGCTCGTGCCGGTGGGGTCAATATTGCCGCCGTGCTCGACAGTCCCTGGGCACAGATGAGCCTGGAGCAAATTGTGGCGGCTGATCCTGAGATCATCCTCCTTGGCGATGCCAAATGGGGCACCACCCCGGAGAGTGTTGCCCAACGTCCTGGGTGGAGTAACTTGCGCGCAGTGAAAAACGAGCGGGTGATCCCATTTGATGATGACCTTATCAGCCGTCCGGGCCCGCGTTTGGTAGATGCCTTGGAAAACCTGGCCAAAATTTTCCACCCCGAATTGTTTAAGTAATACGTTAGCCCCCATCCTGACCCCGCGGTTTGGGATGGGGGCATCTGAATAGCGATGAAAAAGACGTTTTCCTGGTCTGTTCTTCTCCTTGGGTTGGGACTAGCGCTTGGGCTTAGTATCGCGCTGGGCTCGGTGAGCATTCCTCTGTCGGAAATCTGGCGTGCGCTTGTTGGACAGGCCTCTCACGCCGCCCATCATACCATCTTGTGGGAGATCCGTTTGCCCCGTACGTTACTGATTGCGCTCACCGGTGCAGCCCTGGGTGGGAGTGGGGCGGCTTATCAAGGGCTTTTTCGTAATCCATTGGCCGATCCTTACTTGATCGGGGTGGCCTCGGGGGCCGGGTTAGGTGCGGTAGTGGCAATGAGTCTGCGCTGGCCGTACTCATTTTGGGGACTGATGGCTGTGCCTGCTATGGCCTTTGTGGCGGCCATGTTGACTGTGCTGGTGGTAATGGCGCTGGCGCGCAGTGGGCGGGCTCTACCCACGGCAAATTTGATCCTGGCAGGTGTAGCCGTTTCCTCTTTTGCGTCGGCGTTAACCTCCTTTTTGATGCTGCGTTCAACCGGTGAGTTGCGGCGGGCCTTAGCCTGGCTGCTGGGGGGAGCCGCCCTGGGGGGGTGGCCGGCGGTGGGGGTCATGCTGCCCTATCTGATTCTAGGATTAGGTGGGCTGATCATCAGCGGGCATGCACTCAACGTGCTCCAGTTTGGCGATGAGCAGGCTCAACAGTTAGGGCTGAATGTGTCTCGGGTGCGTACCTGGATCCTCCTGGCTGCGGCGCTCAGCACGGCGGCGGCGGTCTCGTTTGCGGGCATCATTGGCTTTCTCGGCCTGATTGTGCCGCATGTGGTGCGCCTGATTTTCACATCAGATTATCGCTACCTGATCCCTTTGAGCATTCTAGGTGGATCAACGGCCCTACTGCTGGCGGATGTGCTGGCACGGGTGCTTTTGGCACCGCAGGAATTGCCGGTGGGGATCATTACAGCACTGGCAGGTGCGCCGTTCTTTCTCTGGCTTTTGCGCCGTAGTAAAGTACAGGGGGTGGAGTAAAATGACTGCGACGTTGCGCCTATTTTGTGACCCGCTGGGTCAAAAGGTGGAACTGGCCTATCCACCGCAACGGATTGTAAGTCTGGTATCTGGCTTGACCGAAACCCTCTTCGCGCTGGGATGTGGAGAGCGCGTAGTGGGGGTTTCGACGTATTGCCGGCGTTATGTTTCCGACCTTCAAGCCGAGGTAGTAGGTGACTATCTAAGGGTGGATCTGGAACGCTTGCAGGAGGTACGTCCGGACCTCATTTTGCTCACCACTGGCGTGCAGCGACAACTGGCGCAGCGTTTATTGCGCCAAGGGTGGCCTGTGTTTGTACTACCGCTGCCTAACAGCGTGTATGGGATATGGGAGAACATTGTGATGTTGGGTGGATTGGTTGGGGCAGTACAACCCGCTCGTGATCTGGTGGCACGTTGGCAGGCTTGTTTCGCCGATCTGGCGGCGCGAGCATTCCAACCGCGTCCGCGAGTCTATGCTGAACTCTGGTTCGGTCCTCACCCACGCACGCCGGGCGCGCTGACTTTCATCCACGATTTGATTGAAGTAGCAGGAGGTCAAAACCTTTTTGGCGCCCGGCCGGCCGGCTACCTCTCTCTAGATTTGGCGGCTGTCGTGCAGCAAAAGCCGCAGGTGTGGCTGCTTTTCTCGGAACCAGAATATCCGATAGACCCGGCAGTGCTTCTCCGGGCACGTGGATGGGATGTTCTCTTGCCGGACATGCGGATTGTGATCTCAACGGTGCAACGAGGAGAGAATTTGATCCATGATGGCCCCTCAATGATGGAGACGGCCGTCTGGTTGCAGGCTCGTTTGGCGGAGGTTGTAGCATGAACACCCGATTAGACTTAAAGGGTTCCATAGTCGAGGCAAGTCGGCTATACCTGGAGCGGGTGACGGTCGTCTTGCAGGGGCAACGTATTCTGGAAAATGTTTCGCTAAGCCTTGAGCGCGGGCAAGTGGTGGCTCTGATTGGCCCCAACGGCGCGGGCAAGTCTACTTTAATCCGCGCTATCAGCGGCGTGATCACCCCCCAGGCAGGGAGCATCCAAGTGGGCGATTTGGATCTGGTTCGCGCGTCTCCCTGGCAACGCGCTCGGTATCTGGCGGTGGTTCCTCAGATTCATCAGTTACCGCCCGCTTTTACCGTCTGGCAGACAGTCCTTCTAGGGCGGACGCCTTATCTGAATCTCCTCGGGCAGGTTTCCCCGCGTGATGAGGCTGTGGCCCGCCAAGCGTTGGAGCAGGTAGAGGCCCTGCCTTTGGCCGAGCGTGGCTTGGCTGAACTCTCCGGCGGGGAGTTGCAGCGGGTTTTGCTGGCGCGTGCACTGGCCCAACAGACGCCCTTCTTGCTCCTGGATGAGCCGACTACGCATCTGGATTGGCAGTATCAAGTTGCCTTGCTGACCCACCTGCGCCGTTTGGCAGATAACGGTACGACCGCGGATCTTCCTCGCCGAGGGGTGCTGATGGTGCTGCATGACCTGAATCTCGCCGTTCGTTATGCCGACCAGGTAGCACTATTGGTGGGAGGACGCCTGTGGGCTTGGGGTACGACCCGTGAGGTGCTCCAGCCGGATTTGCTAAGCCGTGCCTTTGGGTTGACAATTTCGATGACCGAGGCTTCCCCCGATGGTTACCCGTTATTTGTACCCCTCACCCAGACGCGGGCTCGCATGAGCCTGCCCGCCAAGCCAGTGGCGGATGGAGTTCCGACCTTGGCTGAGTTGCCCCACCTGCATAGGAAGGCGTTCTGATGAGAACCCTCCCAGGCTTAAGAGTTGTAGGCCAACAGCCGCCAACCTTCCCCCTGATTAGCAATCGGCGGCGGCAAAATCCTGTATAATAGGCTCAACTCAACCTTGCCAGGGGAGAGCCTATGGCTGTGCGCCGGGTATTGATAGTTGAAGATACGCTGGAACTGGGGCGCATGTTGCGGAGCGCCCTGCTGACCCTCGACCCTGCTCTGGATATCCAAGTGGTGCCCTCAGCCGAAGAGGCGCTGCTGGAGGTCTCGCGCCAGCAAGCCGATTTGTTGATCGCTGATATCCGCTTGCCGGGTATGTCGGGGTTGGATCTGGTGAATAAGTTGCACCAGCGGTTTCCTCACACCCCCTGCATTCTGATCACAGCGCTGACGGAGGAGGGGCTAGCCCAGCGCGCCCAGGAAGTGGGCGCGGTGCGCTTCTTGCGCAAGCCGCTGAGCATGAGCACATTTCTAGATGCAGTGGCTGAGGTGCTGGGAATGCCTTCTTCTGCCCCGCCTCCTGCCGGGATTGGGGCAGAGGAGGAAGTAGCGGGACCTCGCCTCTCCATGCGATTAGGGCGCTTGCGCCAGACCTTGAACGCGCGGGCGGTGTATTTGCTGGATGATCGGGGCCATATTGTGGCTCAGGCGGGAGATTGGTTGCCATCTTACTTTGAAAGTGAATGGATTCCGCCGTTGATGGCAGTCCTTAGTGCTGGCATTAAAGTCGCGCGCCTCCTCCGCCCCGGCCCGCCCCAGGGGGTGATGGCCTTCAAAGGAGCTGAAGTAGACCTGACTTTTGCGCCTGTGGGTGTCTTTGGCCTGGTGTTGGTGACCCCAGCGGTTGAGAGCGCGGTACGCCTTCCGCTGGCTTTTGAGGCGGTGTTCCAGGCCGCACAGGAGGTGGCGCAGATTCTGGATGAGATGGGGGTGCCCTATCTCACGGTGACTACCGCGCCCCCACCCCCGGAGCCACCTCTGACGTTGCCCCCCGGCGTAGAAACCGAGGTCATTCCACAAGAGGTTCTACCTATTGAAGCGCCCGAACTCGAGCCCCTGATGGAAAGTTTGCAACAACCCCCTCTGCCGAGCGATCCGCAGGCAATTGATGCTTTTTGGGAGGCCGCTGTGGAGGGGGAAGCAGTGCCCCCGCTCACGTCAGAAGCCCTGACCTACGAGCAGGCACGTCGCTTGGGCCTGGCTCCTGAGGGTGAATCTGAAACTGAGGAGAATGACTCTCATGCGTGAATCCCCGCCTATTCCTGCCTCTCCCGACTTATCTCGTCCCCCTGCGCCTACGATACGACGCAGACCTGCTTGGCATTGGGGGATGGTGGGGTTTGGCCTAGCTGCCTTCTTGTTAGGTGTAGCAGCAGGTTATGGAATCTGGGGGCGCGAGGTTGCCAACCTAAGGGCTCAACTGTCTGCTCAACAAGCCGAGGCGGATGTCCCACGCCAGGTAACCCGTTATGATGTGCCGGTGGACGATGACCCAGCATTGGGTCCAGCCAACGCACCTATCACGATCATTGAATTTAGCGATTTCCAATGCCCCTACTGTCAGCGCTGGCATGTTCAGGTTTGGCCGAAGATCCAGGCTGCATATGGGGATAAAGTGCGTCTGGTGTATCGCGACTTCCCGCTATATAGCATTCACCCGGAAGCCGCACCGGCGGCTGAAGCGGCTAACTGTGCCAACGAACAGGGCAAATTTTGGGAATTTCACGATCTGCTTTTCAGGGGCGGACTTTCATTGGGACGGGAGGCCTACTTGGCCTATGCCGAGCGCCTGGGCTTGAAGATGGACCAATTCACCACCTGCCTGGATGAACGGCGTTACCAGGCTGAGGTGGAGGGCGATTACGCATACGCGGTTGATCTGGGCATCAATTCCACCCCCACCTTCTTTATCAACGGGATTGCCCTGCTGGGTGCACAGCCGTTTGAGGTTTTCCAGCGAGTGATTGAACTGGAATTGGCGGGGAAACTCAGCCAATGAAAAAGTACATTATCGTGGCAGGTAATATTGGCGTGGGGAAATCCACCTTGGTACGCTTGCTGTGCGAGCGCATGGCATGGCAACCCTATTACGAGCCGGAGGTGGAAAACCCTTACCTCAGCGATTTCTACCGCAATATGCAGGCGTGGGCGTTTCATTCTCAAGTGTTTTTCCTAGCCCACCGCCTGCGTATTCACCTCCAAATTCAACGCAGCCCTTTTTCAGCGGTACAAGATCGCAGCCTGTATGAGGACGCTGAGATATTTGCCCGTGGGCTCTTCTTGCAAGGAGCGCTGAGCGAGCGCGACTACGCCACTTACCAAGCCCTCTATCAGGCGGCGTGCGATTGCCTGACCCCACCCGACCTGATGATCTATCTGCGTGCTTCCACTGCGACCTTGCAACAGCGCATTGCTCAGCGCCGTCGTCCCTATGAACGGGAAATCCCGCTGGATTACTTAGAGCGGCTCAATGATCTCTATGAGGCGTGGGTGGCAGGTTTTACCCTTTGTCCGGTCCTCACAGTGCCTGCTGATGACCTGGACTATGTTGCGCGCCCCCGCCATTTTGAACTGGTGCTACAGAAGGTTCAGGAAAAACTAACCGGTAAAGAAGAAGTGCGCTTTGATCCGGCGGAAGTTACCTGAACCTCGCCTTTATCCTACGCGCTCAGGTGGGACGGGGTTCAGCGGGGTTCGACAATTAATTTGATCGCGGTGCGGATTTTGCCTTCGATGTCCACATCCACAAACTCGGGGATGCACACGATGGAGATTCCATCCTCCATCAGATACCCCCTGGCCAGCACCAATGCTTTGATGGCCTGGTTGACGGCACCGGCGCCGATGGCCTGCACCTCGGCACGTTTGTGCTCGCGGACTACGCCGGCGATGGCTCCTGCTACGGCTGCGGTGCGGGAATTTGCCTTGACTTTGATGACGTCCATTGCGTGCTCCTTTTCTTCGGTGTTTAGCCCACGTGCAACATGCTCTTGGCATGCAAATTTAATGTGTATTTCATTGTAGCGAAAATAAATTGTGCATTCAAGTCAAAATGCACAGGAATTTTCGTGGGCCGCTTCTTATTGCGCCAGTCAGGGGGATGTCTTTGCCTTAGTCGGCCATGTGGCGGATGATGGCATCACCAAATTCGGAGCAACGCACTTCCGTGGCATCGGGCATCAGACGAGCGAAATCGTAGGTCACCGTGCGCGCTGAGATAGCTCCCTCTACCCCCTTAATAATGAGATCCGCGGCCTCATGCCAGCCCAGGTAGCGCAACATCATCTCGCCCGAAAGAATGACCGAACCCGGGTTGACCTTGTCTAGGTCCGCATATTTGGGGGCTGTGCCGTGGGTAGCCTCAAAGATAGCATGACCGCTCTCAAAATTAATATTTGCGCCGGGGGCAATACCAATGCCGCCGACTTGGGCAGCCAGGGCATCCGAGAGGTAATCCCCATTCAGGTTAGGGGTTGCCAACACGTCAAAGTCACGCGGGCGGGTCAACACATGTTGGAAGGTCACATCGGCAATGGTATCCTTGATCAGGAGAAGGCGCTTCCATTTGCCGTCCCCGTGGGTGGGCCAGAGGGTGGTTAGTGTGTTCTCGACCTCTGCGTGTACCGCTGCTTGCTGCTCGGGAGGCAACATATCGTAGCCCGGTTCAATTAGGCGGGCGTTTTCCTCAATACTCAGGTTGGGGTTCTGCTCGCGGTTGGAAAGAATCCAGGCTTCGCGTTCAGTGACAATTTGGTGGCGAAACTCTCGCTTGGCCAAGGCATAGCCCCAGTCACGAAAAGCACCTTCGGTAAACTTCATGATATTGCCCTTATGCACCAGGGTCACGCTACGACGGTGGTTTTCCAATGCCCAACGGATGGCAGCGCGCACCAGGCGCTCGGTGCCTTGAACCGAGATGGGTTTAAGGCTAAAGCCGGCCGTTTCTGGGAAGCGCAGCTTGGCAAACTGATCTGGGAAGTGTTCTCGCAAGAGGGCCTTGAAACGCTCAGCCTCAGCAGTGCCGTGCTGAAATTCGATCCCGGTGTAGATATCTTCGGTGTTTTCGCGGAAAATGACCATATCCACCAGTTCGGGCTGGCGCACTGGCGAGGGAACGCCTTTGAAGTAGCGCACCGGACGGAGACAGACGTAAAGATCCAGAGCTTTGCGTAACGCCACGTTGAGAGAACGAATGCCGCCCCCGATGGGTGTGGTAAGTGGGCCCTTGATCCCTACCCTGAATTCTTCAAAAGCCCGCAGGGTCTCATCGGGTAGCCAAGTGTTGAATTGGCGGAAGGACTTCTCGCCCGCATAGACTTCCATCCAGTAAATCTTGCGGCGGCCCCCATAGGCACGGGCGACTGCAGCGTCGAAGACCCGCACGGCGGCACGCCAAATATCTCGTCCGGTGCCATCTCCCTCAACATACGGGATAATCGGGTTATCGGGCACTTGTAGCCGCCCCTCGGCAAGGTGAATGGCTTCTCCGCCTTGGGGAATTTGAATCAGTTGGTAAGTCATGAGGTCTCCTCCACGGCCGTGATTATCGGCGGATTATATCATGCCTGTTGGGGGTCAGATTAGGGGCATTGGCTGCAGGCCGGGTTTACAATCGCCTCAAGAAGCGCTCAATACGGCGCAGAGCTTCCTCAATCTTTTCGTAGGCGGTAGCATACGAGCAACGCACAAAGCCCTCGCCACCGGCTCCAAACGCCGAGCCGGGCACTACAGCTACATGCTCTTCTTGAAGCAGACGCTGGGCAAAGGTCTCGTCATCCAGGCCGGTGACACTCACTTTGGGGAAGGCATAGAAGGCTCCCTTGGGTTCAAATGTAGGCAATCCCATGCGATTTAGCTCCCTAACGATTAGGCGCCGACGGCGGTCATATTCTTCGACCATCATCTGAACGGCTTCATCGCGGTCATATAGCGCAGTGAGGGCGGCGATCTGGGACATGGTGGGGGCGGACATCACAGTGTACTGGTGCACACGGAGCAAGCCTTGCATCAGGTGTTGGGGGCCGCAGGCATAGCCAATGCGCCAACCGGTCATTGCGTAATCTTTTGAGAACCCGCCCAGGAGCAGAGAACGTCCTTTCATCCTTGGCAAGGAGGGGAAACAGACATGCTGATGTCCTGCATATACCAGACGGTCATAGATCTCATCCGAAATAACAATTAAGTCATATTTCTCGGCCAAGCGGGCAATCTCCAGCAAGCGTTCACGGGTGGCCACGGCCCCAGTGGGATTATTGGGAAAGCCAATTAGGATGGCTTTCGTGCGCGGGGTAATAGCGGCCTCAATGGCCTGGGGGTTCACATCAAAGTTGTCTTCCATATGGCAGGGAATTTCAATGGGCACGCCCCCTGCTAGATGCACCTGAGCCTGGTAGGAGACAAAGCAGGGTGTGGGAATAATGACCTCGTCGCCGGGATCCAGCAGCGCAGTGGCGGCTAAGTAAAGGGCCTCGGATCCACCCACGGTAATAATGATTTCGGTTTGAGGGTCGTAACTCACGCCATACAGCCGTTCTAGGTGGGCGGCTAGAGCCTGGCGTAATTCCAAGATACCCGCGTTGGAGGTGTAATGAGTCTGACCATTGCGTAAGGCTTGAACGCCTGCCTCAATCACTGCGGGGGGTGTATCAAAGTCGGGTTCACCGATGCCCAGAGAGATAACATCCTTCATGGTGGCGGCGATGTCAAAGAAACGTCGAATGCCGGAGGGCTTCAGGCTGGCTACACGTTGTGAGAGGTAGGTGGTACGGGTAGAGGCGGTGGAGAGGGTGGAAGAGGTGGAAGACATAGGGCTCTAGCTCCTTCTTACAATAAGATCTTATAACAGATTAACCCGCCATTCATCATAAAGTTCGCCGTAAAACAACTCAAAACGCCGTCCATCGCGAACCCGCACACGAAAACACTTTCCACCGGGGATGCGCCAGTGCTCTTCAATGGCCTCAATTTCTAGGCGTTCTCCCTCCCAATGAATAGCGAGCGGGCGTTCGGCGTATTCATAGCCGGAGTGGCATTCCACCGGGTCGGGGTTCATGTGATCCATGCATCATCTCCTAGATTCGCGCGCTGGGCCGATCCCTCAATGCGCGTGCGCCGTCCTAATAAGGAGGCCTTTAGCACGGCTTCGCGCACTTGGGCTTCCTGGTCCAGGATGCTGTCGCTGATCACACATGCTTCCAAGACACAGCCGCGTCCTACCGAGACATAAGGCCCAATAACCACATTGTATAAGTGGGCTTCGGGATGAACAAAAACCGGAGGAATCACGACCACGCCAGAGCGTTGTGCGGCCGCGGTGCTGTTATCGTGCCCATGCTCAAGTAAGTAGCGATTAGTTTCCAGCAGGGCATCCGGAATTCCGGCATCCAGCCAGACTTCCACGGTTTGGGTGCGGAAACGCGCACCACGCTCCAGCAAGATATTAATGGCCTCTGCCAGGAAGTACTCGCCGCGTAGCGCCAACCCACGCCGCATTTGCTCTTGGATGGCCTCAACCAGGGCCTCGCCGCTGCGGAAATAGTAGAAACCCACCACTACTAGATTATTAGATAAGTCTTGCGGCTTTTCAATCAGGCGAGTCACCCAGCCTTCGGCGTTGACCTCAGCGACCCCAAAACGGCGCGGATCCGGCACGGGCTTAACCCAGGCAATCCCGTCTAAATCGGTTTGGGAGAGGAAGGATAGGTCTGTTTCGATCAGGGTATCGGAAAAGGCCATGAGCACCGGGCCACGCAGGTAGTCCCGCGCCAGGTAGAGGGCATCGGACTGCCCGCGCATGACTTCCTGCACCACGTAGTGCACTTTCAGGTTGGGGTGGTGCTGGTGCATATGGGCTTCAATGGCGGTTTGTTGTCCCGGTCCGACGATGAAAACGTAATTTACATCAAAAGAGGTGGGGATACTCTTAAACTGGGCCAAGACGTAATCTAAAACCGTTTTTCCTGCCAAGGGGAGCAGGGGTTTAGGTTTGCTCCAGGTGTGGGGGCGCATGCGCGTTCCCCAGCCGGCCATAGGGATCGCAATGGTGAGCGTTTGGGTCAAGCCTGCCTCCAAGGGTGGAAATGGGGTGGGTCATGCATAAATAATTGTATCATTGCCGGTCAATGCCGTGCCTTACGCATGCCTAACACCACTTTTGTGATCTCTGCCACGATAGCGGGCAGGAAAATCAGCGGTAAGATGATTTTCCAATGCTCCCAGGTGAGGGGAACGGTAGCGAAGATGGGGTTGAAGAAAGGCACATACACCACCATCAACAACAGGGCTAACGAACTCAACACCGCCAGGTTCATCCAGCGGTTGCTGAAGAGCCCAATTTTGAGCAAGGGGTAGCGTTCGGAGCGAGCGGTGTAGGCGCGTAGTAATTCCGAACTAGAGAGGGTAACAAACGCTAGTGTTCCTGCGAGGGTCGCATTCTGACGCAGGCCTAGGCTAAAAGCAAGCAAGGTGGCAGTCGTAATGGCAATCGTCTGCACGGCTACGCCGATTTGCATGAAACGGTTGATGATGGGTTCCCTCGGAGGGCGGGGTGGCTGATCCATGATGTCGGGATCGCCTTTCTCAGTGCCCAATGCCAACGCTGGCGCCCCGTCGGTGATCAGGTTAAGCCAGAGCAATTGAATGGGCAAAAGCGGGGAAAGCACCCGTCCGGCTGCGGGAAAGAGCCAGCGCCCAAAAGCCGTAGGAAGGAAGATGATAAAAATTTCGGCGAGGTTGCACGAGATAAGATAATAAACAAACTTGCGAATGTTGCTATAAATGATGCGTCCCTGCTCCACGGCCGCGACAATACTGGCATAATTATCATCCATCAGCACCATGTCGGCCGTCTCTTTCGTCACATCCGTGCCCGTGATGCCCATGGCAATGCCGATATCGGCGCGTTTGATCGCGGGGGCGTCGTTGACCCCATCGCCGGTCATTGCCACGATTTCATTATTGGCCTTGAGGGCCTCCACGATACGCAACTTATGCTGGGGTGAGACGCGCGCGAAGACGTCTGTGCGCTGTACTTCGCGTTGCAGGGTAGCATCGTCCATGGCATCCAGCTGAGCACCGGTCAGCACTTGATGGTGCGGGCGTAACAAACCAATGGCTTCGGCAATGGCGCGGGCAGTGTTGGGATAGTCCCCCGTGATCATGAGGGTCCGGATACCCGCCCGAGTGGCTTTTTGCAAGGCTGGGATCACCTCGGGGCGCGGCGGGTCAATCATTCCGATCAGACCCACAAAGACTAGATCCTGCTCGAGTGCCTCCGGCTCGGCATGATCGGGCAGACTGGGAACCACCCGATAAGCCACGCCCAAGACTCGTAAGGCCTCGCGGGTCATTGCGTCATTGGCTTGCAAGATGCGCTGACGACTTGCCTCATCCAGCGGCTGGGGGCGGTCGTAGCGATCTTGATAGTAGCGGCACAGGCGCAGGACCTCGTCGGGGGCTCCTTTGACAGTGACCACATGCAAATCGGGTGAGACCTCTGTACTAAAAGGCGAGGCATCTTCAGGACGGGGGGCTTGTATGGCGTGGACGGTCACCATGCGTTTACGCACTGAATCGAAAGGAATCTCGTCCTCCCGCGGATAGGCCATTTGCAACTGCTCCGGCAAAGCACCGGCTTTAGCCGCTGCCACCAGCAGAGCCCCTTCAGTGGGATCACCCACCACACGGTAGGCATTTTCGCCGTTGTGGGTATTGACCTCAAGCACCGCATCGTTGTTGAGCGCGCCAATCCACAGCGCGGTGAGCACGGCGGGGTAGTGGCTGAAGTCAAGAGGTTGTCCGTTGATTTTGAATTCTCCTTCGGGCACATACCCCCGTCCGCTGACCTCGATGAAGGTTCCATCCACCCAAAGGCGGGTAACGGTCATGGCGTTTTGCGTGAGCGTACCGGTTTTATCGGAACAGATGACCGTGGCCGAGCCTAGTGTCTCTACTGAGGAGAGGCGGCGGATCAGTGCATGACGCCGGATCATTTCCCGCATACCCAGGGCTAGGCTGATCGTCACAATAGCCGGCAGGCCCTCCGGCACGGCGGCAATGGCCAGGCTGACCGACACCATGAACATCTCTAGAATATTGCCTCCCTGCAGGATGCCGGTGAGAAAAACCAATCCACAAATGATTAGGGCAGCAATGCCCAGGGTGCGGCCCAATTGATCAAGTTTGCGCTGCAGAGGCGTTTCTTCCTCTTCCATGCTCTGAAGCAGGGTCGCAATCATGCCCAATTGGGTGCGCATGCCGGTGTTAACTACGACTCCACGCCCGCGTCCATAAACCACCAGCGTGCCCATGAAAGCGGTGTTCTTGCGGTCGCCAAGGGGGGCGTTCTCCTGGAGTAGGCTGGTTGCGTCCTTCTCCACTGCAATGGACTCGCCTGTTAGGGCGGCCTCTTCAATGCGCAGGTTAACGGCTTCCAGCAGGCGCAGATCGGCCGGGACGTAGTTGCCGGCTTCTAGGAAGACGATATCGCCGGGTACCAGATCACGCGCGGGGATGGTCTGGCGTCGCCCATCCCGTAGCACTTGGGCTTCTGGTGCGGCCAGTTGGCGCAAAGCGGCCAGGGCTTGCTCGGCGCGGCTCTCTTGGATCACGCCAAGCACAGCGTTGAGGATCACAATGGCGATAATGGCGGCTGAATCCACCAGCGGCTCACGTTGCGAAATGCTGATGATACCCGAGATCACCGCTGCTACGATGAGCAGGATGACCACGAAACTCTTTAGTTGGCCAATGACCATTTGCAAGAAGGTGCGGCGTTTGGCTTCAATAAGCTGATTGGGACCAAACTGTGCCAAACGGCGCGTTGCCTCTTCGGTGGTGAGCCCGCTTGCTAAGGGGGTGCGTAAGCGCCGAACCGTCTCATGCGCGTTGAGGGCATGCCAAGCAATATCTAGGTCTGTAAGTGGCGAAGATGGAGGAGGGGTTGGTAAGGCAACTGTCATAGATAGTCTCCGTTAGAACCGCCCATACCTAAGGCGTAGATGGATGTACTCCGGGGCGAAGCCGGGGTGCACCAACGGTTAATTCTACCCTCATCTGCCAGGAATGAATATCCCTCCTCCTGCCTGCACCAGTTGGGGCTTCTGCAAACAAGCGTCTTCGGCTGTTTGCAACGCTCAGACCTTCTCTTCTGCCATTTGCCCTTTGGGCTCTGAAGGTTTTAGCTCTGGGCCGATGTAAGTGCCGGGCTTGATGATCCCGTCCTTGGGGATCACCACAATGCCATCCCGTACCACCCAACCATCACCATCCAGGTCAGTACCGCGGGGGAAGGGGCGGATGATGACACCGCGACCGATGCGGGCGTTTTTGTCAATAATAGCGCCTGAGATCTCGCATCCCGGCCCGATTCCGATGGGTACGGTGCCCAGCATCGTCTCATCGTAATCCTCACAGCCCACTTTCTCGTAATAATCGGCACCCATCAATACCGTGTTCTCGATGCGCGCCCCATTGCGGATGCGACTGCGCAGGCCAATCACCGAACGGCGAATCTCAGCGTTGCGAATGCAGCACCCTTCGGCCAGGAGCACGTTTTCGAGCACGCTGCGCTCAATGGTAGAGCCAGGGAGGAAGCGGGGGTGGGAGTAAATAGGAAACTCGGGGTCAAAGAAGTTGAAGGGCGGGTTGGGGTCAGTCAGGGCAAGGTTGGTCTCGTAAAACGAGCGGATCGTTCCAATATCTTCCCAATAGCCGTCGAAGTCGAAGGAGTAAACATGGTGGTAATGAATGGCATACGGGATGACCTCCCCGCCGAAATCATCGAATTCGGGGTGTTCCTCCAGAAGTTTTACCAGCACTTCAGTGTTGAACAGGTAAATGCCCATTGAGCCAATATAGGGGCGCTCAGGATCGTCGCGGCTCACCATCTCGGCCAGCAGGTCGGGGGCTTTGGGCTTTTCGGCAAAACGGACAATGCGCCCAGTAAGATCTCGTTTGAGGATGCCAAAACGGGGAGCTTCAGAGGTGGGCACGGGTTTGACGGCTACGGTGATTTCAGCCCCGCTTTCTAAGTGTTGGCGGAACATCGGCGCATAGTTCATGCGGTAAAGATGATCGC
Source organism: uncultured Thermanaerothrix sp. (assembly GCF_938028735.1). Classification (GTDB taxonomy): domain Bacteria; phylum Chloroflexota; class Anaerolineae; order Anaerolineales; family Anaerolineaceae; genus Thermanaerothrix. The sequence goes on along the minus strand of NZ_CALIMF010000005.1, from coordinate 95,060 downwards.
CCGCTAGGATGAGCACATAGCGGGCCCGGGTGGCGCGAATCTCGAAAAGTTGTTTGCGCACTGCATCCGCTGTACCCTGATACCAGTCACTGCTGGAAAGAGTCTGCTCAGCCGCCCAAATCTGCACCCAGCCGCGATGGAAATTATCGAATTGATAGGTGTTGGTGATATGACGATGCAAGGAGACCGAGTTGTACTGGGTGAGCACGGCGATGCGGAAAATTCCGGAGTTAATGCAGTTGCTGATGGGGATATCAATCAGGCGGTATTTACCGGCGATAGGCACGGCCGGTTTGGAGCGCAGCAGGGTGAGCGGGAAAAGACGGGTTCCCCGACCACCTCCCAGAATCACAGCTAAAACCTCATCTAGCGTAGGCATAAGGCCTCCTTTTGCGCTTCTCTTTTACATATTTTACAGACTTTTATTCCCTCGGCGCAACCGAATGTGAAGATGATTTTGATTTATTGGACTGGATGGCTTATGGTCGGAGGCGAAGCCAGGCTCTAGCGCGTTTCCAGTTCAGCAACCTGTGCCAAGCAGGCGTCATCGGTGGGGTTAGGCTGGTAACGTGTCTGAAACCAGGCGGCAAGGATCTCTTTAGCCACCGGCCAGGATGTGAGGCGCAACGAAAGACAGAGCACGTTGGCGTTATTCCACAGACGGGCACCGCGGGCAGTTTCGGCATCCACACACAGGGCCGCACGGATGCCACGGACTTTGTTGGCAGCGATGCTAACCCCAGTGCCGGTCCAGCAGAACAGGATACCTTCGTCAGCTTCGCCCCTAACCACAGCCTCGGCCACACGGCGCGCCACGCTTGGCCAGTAGGTATCGGGGGTGGTGTAACTTTCGCCCGGAGGTGGGCCATAATAGGTGAACTGATGCCCTTCGGCTTCCAAATACTTAAGCACTTCCTCAACAACGTATGTGCGTTCATCCGCACCGACAGCCAGTTTCATTTTTCACCTCCTGCTCAACTCATAGAATACGATAAAATGGGGGGCGTGATTAAGCAGATCAATCCACGTCTTTTGGCCCGTGAGCCGTTGCAGCGCTGTGGGTGGCCGCAATGTGGGGCAGCGTGTTGTGCGTATGGGGTGTGGCTAGATGAGGAAGAATGGCGTGATTTGCTGGCTCATGCCTCCTTAATCATACCTCATTTGCCACTTGACAGGCGCGATCCCGCGCGCTGGGTGGATGGGCGCTGCGAAGAGGATCCTTTTGTCCCCAGTGGGCGCGTGGTACATACTCGGGTCTGTCCAGATCCCAAGCACTATGCCGGAAGTGCGTGTGTTTTTCTGCGCCCAGATTATAAGTGCGCCTTGCAAGTGGCGGGAGAGGTGGCTGGATACCATCCCTGGCGCTTCAAGCCGTTTTACTGCATCCTGCATCCGCTTGACCTGGATGAGCAAGGACGCATTACCCTCGACGAGGCGGTGGCCTTGGCCGAAGAGCCGGCGAGTTGCTTGCGCTGGGGTGAAAAGGCGCAACTCCTCTTGGATCTCTTTGCCGAGGAGTTGCGCTTTTTGCTCGGGGATGCGACTTATCGTGCCTTGCGTAGTCAGGTGGACTAAATGATGTGGCCGGATTTATCCCAGCAGGGTGTAGACCTTATAAAGGGTGACTAAAACGATCATCACGGCAAAGATCTGGCGCAGACGATGACTGGGAACATACAGGCTGGTGATCCGAGCGCCGAGAAACGAGCCTAAAGCACCGACGATCAGAAGCGGGATGGCTAGTTCGAGCGACCATTGGGCGCTCGATAGACGTGGGACAAGCGCCGAGAACGAAGGCGGGACCACTGCAATGGAGTTAACAGCGGCGGCGCGTTTGCTGTCTAATCCCACCAGAATCAGGGTGGGCATGAGGAGAAACCCCGGGCCCACTCCTAGCAACCCACTAAGGATCGAGATGGGGACGGCAAGGATGTAGGCCAAGGTCATGTTGGGGGTGGCGCGGTTACTCTGTATGGGCCGGAACAACCGATAGGCAAGGAAAGAAACCGCTCCGACGTAAATGGCCCAGAGGTAGAATTGGGGAACAAAGTGGGCGAGATAACTCCCAATCGGTGCCGAAACTGTGGTGATCAGACTCAAGGTCAGTGCTGTAGGCCAGTCAATGAGTTTGCTGCGCGCGAAACCTGCGGCAGAAAAAGAGGCTGTTGCCCCGTTGAGCAACAAACTCAGAGGTTGAATTTGATTGACTAAGTCGTTGAAGAACAGCCCTAAGAAGGGGATGGCCGCAAAAGCCACACCCAACCCCAGCATTCCTGAGATGAAAGAAAGCAATAGCATACCGAGAACAATGACGAGATTGTTCATGATTCACCCTCCAGTGATGTTTGTGTTTTAGCGCGCCAGAAAGGCGCCAAAAAGATAACCCGCCAAAGTGCTCAGAAGGGCGACCAGACTAACATAAACGCTGGTTTTCTTGCGCCCCATGATGCCGTTGAGCACGAGAATGGATTGGAGCGAAAGTTCAGGGTCAGCTAGCAGGTAAGCCAATAGCGGCCCACGCGCCATGCCTAGATCAAGGAACATGCGCGCTACGGGCACTTCGACCAAGGTAGGGAAGTACATGAAAACGCCGAAGAGCACGCCGGCCAGATTGGCCCACAGGGTATTTTGACCCGCCACGGCGCGCACCCAGGCTTCCGGGATCAGGCCTTTAGCCACGCCCGCCAAAAATACCCCCACAATTAGGAGAGGAAAGATTTGTTTCACGAACTTCCAGGTTTCGGCGATCCAGTTGCTTAGGTCGTCTTGATCGAAGGCGCGCGCCGCCACCCAGGCCGTGGTAGCCAAGAGGATAAGAATAGCAAAGAATCGTCCGGTCAAACCTATAACAAGGCTTCCGCTTTGGGTGATCGGTGCGGCCAGCAAAATTGTTAGGGCAATGACCACAAGGGTGGCCATGGTCCAACCGGAGAAACCCTCATAGATGTTTTCAAACCCCTTCCAAGCCAGGAAGGCGATCACAATCAAAAGACCAATCAATGTGGCCCCTTGCACACTCAGGTTGACACTTTCAAGTGCGGCGAGAATCGCCGGGGGCAAATTCCAGGGCAAGTGAAGGGTGAGATAAGTTTGAGTTAACGCCGGAATTTGGAGCGTTCCGGCGATCAGGATGGCAACGAGCAAGCCAAACACAGCCCAAATTGCGGGTCGTACCGTTGCCCCAGCCGCGAAAAGATTGGCCTCAGCTTTGCTTTGGGTTTCTTCCTTGCGGAAGATCCAGCCCATAAGCAGACCGATGGCGATGCCAAAGAAAATGGACAGGATTAGGCGGGCAAGGGCGATATCAAAGCCGATGGCAGCCCCGGTATAGGTGAGGGCAAGGATATTGATGGCCGGGCCAACGAAGAGGAAGGTCACCGCTGGTCCCAGCCCAGCACCGCGCTTCCAAATGCCGGCGAAGAGGGGGAGAATGGTGCATGAGCATACAGCCAGGATGAAGCCCCCAAAGGCAGCAGCAGGGTAACTCACCCATTTGGAAGCGCGTGGGCCCAGGAAACGGGTAATCGCTTCCTTAGGGATCATCGCGCTCATATAGCCGGCGATGATGAATGCCGGTAAGAGGCATAAAAGTACGTGGGCAGCAAGATAGTCTAATAGGCTGGTCCAGCCTGACCAGAGGAGTGATTGTAGCGTTGTTATCCAGTTCATCAGCACCACCTTATTCGTAAAAAAGAATATAACGTTAGTAAAAAGTGACGGGCAGACTAGCCCGTCCATGCGTTAGGCTTACACCTTCTCAGGAACGTTCAACCATTGGGCGATTTCTGCGCGTGAGGGGATGCGCCCCGCGCATACGACACGCTCATTAATGACTAGGGCGGGCGTGGCTAAAATGGGATAGGCCAGGATGGCATCTAGGTCTTCCACTTTTTCAATCCGCGCTTCGAGGCCAAGTTCGGTAATTACCTTGCGCGTGAGGGCTTCCAGCCGTTGACAGGCGGCACAGCCGGGTCCTAAGACTTTGATGGTAAGCATTGATATCCTCCATGGTTTGAGATGAGCGTAGACCCGAACTAGGCGGGTCGAGAGGTGACACGACAGCGGGGACAGGTGCAGTTGACCGCTTCAGGGATCAGCGAAAGTTGCTGGGGGGTAGGGAGTAGCTCTTTTACCCGGTCTATCACCTCGAAAATGCGGGGGTCGTTAACCCGGTAGTACACATTCCAGCCCTGACGTCGTGCGCTGACCAAGCCGCTTTGACGCAAAAACATCAATTGCTGCGAGATGTAAGCCTGCCGCAAGCCGAGCACGGCCTGAAGGTGGCACACGCAGGCTTCGTCGTCCCGCAGCAATTCTAATAGCGCCAAGCGCACCGGGTGGGCCAGAGCACGGAAAAAATCCGCCGCCGAGTCGAATTGGTCGGTAAATGTTGTTCCTTTGTCTGTATTGTCTATATTCAACATAACGAATGCTATTTTAAGCCCAAACAGCCTCCTGTCAAGGCTGTTTGTCACCCGATTGGGGTGATTTCTAACCCCCTATTCTCGGTTAGCAAGTGGGCGGTTACGTTAGGCAATCTGACGCAGTTCGGTCAGTTCCCGTTCCACGGCTTCAATCTCAGCACGTAGTTCGCGCAAGTAGGCTTCCAGGCGTTGAATGTACTCCTCACGGGTGAGGGCAATCATCGCTCCATGTTCACCACTGCAACCACACTGACCACCACAACCACAGGCATCGAACTCAGCTTCTGGGTACATGAGCGGACTCCTTTAATGACCAGGATAATACGACTGTGTTTGTCGTAATTATATCATATCCCACTGACCCTGCCAGGATGATATTATGCCCGGATTTCGTCTTCAACCGCGGTGAGGTAGGGCCAGCCGAGAAGTAGAAATTCTCCCAACAAACGCGCGTTGAGATTAGCGTCCAGATGGGTAATTCCTTGTTCCAGCATGGCCAAACATCGTGCGGCTTGCCCCTCCTCCAACTGGCGTGCTAATGTGCGGATAGGGGTCTCGAAGGCCAAGTTGGTCAGGGGCACTGGAGCGTTGGTGGTACACAGCCAGAGATCCCGCCAGAGAGTAACCCAGGCTTGTAAGGCAGCGCGCATTTTTTCCCGATCTCGGCTTAGACTTTCGACATATTGAAAACGTTCCACCCGTTTTTGACCCAACAAGTAAAGCCCGTCCTGAATCCAACGCTGATGCTCTTGATAGTATTCTGGCTCGTTGTGAAAGCGGAGTGCCAGCCCGGGACGCCCCCCTGAGAGATGAGCCAGTTCGCGGGCTTGTTCATAGGGCAGACCCTGGTGATCACGAAGCAGGGTTTCAAGTTCGGTAATTGGCAGTGGGCGCAGGCGTAGGACTTCACAGCGCGAGACGAGGGTGGGTAATAGTGCTTCGGGGGCCTCAGCTGTGAGCAAGAGAACTGCATGTGCCGGCGGCTCTTCCAGAGTTTTCAGCAGGGCATTTTGCGCACTGGGGGTAGCGCGTTCCAGGTTGAGGAGTAGAGCGACACGATAGGGGCTCTCATAGGGGGCCAATTGCAGGTCGTGCTGCAAAGCGCGCACCTGTTCAACTTTTATGCTACCGCTTTCTGCCTGGACGGGAAACAAATCTGGGTGAGCCATCTGGGCAATTTGGCGACAGGTACGGCAGGTGCCGCAGGATTGCCCGGCTCCGGGAGGAGTTGGACAATTGAGCGCCTGAGCAAAGCGCAGAGCCAAGGTGCGCCGGCCCACCCCCGCTGGCCCGCAAAAAAGATAGGCATGGCGCAGGCGTTGCTGGCGTAGATGCCCCTGGAGTAGATCAACGGCCCAAGTGTGGCCCCAAATCTCCCAACTCATAGCGTTACGATTCTAGCCCAAGGGGTGGGTTCTGGCAACGTGTTTCCCTTGACAACCCCTGGCTTTTGCCGATAATAAAGCCAGATTTTCTGACACCCTTAAAAGTGAATGGCGCTGACGGAGGAAAGTAAGTCGGCAGAACGCGCCAGAGAGGCTGGGGCATAGGCTGCGACCCCAGCTCGCCGGAAACCGACCGAAGTTCCCTCCCGAGCCGCTCGGGTGAAACCTGCCACGTGCTAGCGTTACCATGCGCAGGTAAGTAGTCTGAGCCGTCTGGCCCCCGTTAGCGGGCACGCCAATCGTCACCCGTTGGGTGGCCGTTGGGTGAGTGGGCTGTGTGACCACACAGCCAATCAGGGTGGTACCGCGGGCACACAACCCCGTCCCTGGCTGGGACGGGATTTTTATTTTGTGGAGGTTGCACGATGGACGATGTTCTCGAGATTAATGAATTGGATGCTTTACAGGCACGCGCCTTGCAGGAACTGGAGGCGGTTAATGACGAAGCGGCTTTACAAGCCTGGCGCGTGGCGCATCTGGGGCGCAATGCACCTCTGATGCAAATTTTTTCGCGCCTGGGGCAATTGCCCAAAGAAGTGCGCCCCCAGGTTGGGCAGCGCGCCAACCAAGTTAAGCAAGCGCTGGAGGCAGCGTTGGAGGAGCGGGCTGCCGCCCTGCGCGCCGCTGCCCTGCGCCGTGCGTTGGAGAGCGAGCGCCTGGACGTAACCTTGCCTGGGCGGCGCCCAGAACTGGGAAGGCTACATCCCACCACCCGTACCCTGCGCCGCATTGTGCATATCTTTGCCGAGATGGGTTTCCAGGTCTACCGCAGTCGCGAGGTTGAGAGCGATGCGTATAACTTCGAATTGCTGAACATGCCAGCCCATCATCCGGCGCGCGACTTGTGGGATACCTTTTACACCACCACTTCCGGCGTGCTGCTACGCACCCATACGTCACCGGGGCAGATTCACGTGATGCGCGAGCGCGCACCGCAGCCCATTCGGGTGATCTTGCCAGGGATGTGCTACCGCTATGAGCAAATTAGCGCCCGCTCCGAGATCCAATTCAACCAGGTGGAAGTGCTGGCGGTTGGGCGGAACATCACCTTCAGTGATTTGAAGGGGACGCTAAATACCTTTGCCCGCCGTCTCTTCGGCGAACAGGCCCGCACCCGCCTGCGCCCGTCCTACTTTCCTTTCACAGAGCCCAGCGCTGAGATGGATGTAGAGTGTTTTGTGTGCGGTGGTAAAGGGTGCACCGTGTGCAAGGGTTCTGGCTGGTTGGAAATCTTGGGTTGTGGGATGGTACACCCCACGGTGCTTCAAAACGGGGGGTATGATCCGGAGGAATTCGGCGGCTTTGCCGCCGGCATGGGTGTAGAGCGCATCACCATGCTGCTCCATCGCATTGAAGATATCCGCTACTTCTGGGCGAATGACGTTCGTTTCCTGAGTCAATTCTAGCTAGTAAGATCTATTGGACGCATGGAGGTGAGATGAAAGTACCGCTCTCATGGTTGAAGGAATTTGTGGAGATTGACCTTTCTCTGCCGGAACTGGCCTATCGCCTAACTATGGCCGGGCTGGAGGTGGAAGAAATTCGTCTGGTGGGATTACCCATGCCCGCCGAGGCGCACGAATTCAAAATCGAGGGTCTCTCCTGGGATCCCGATAAGATTGTGGTTGCGCAGATTGAAGAGGTGATGCCTCATCCGAATGCGGATCGGCTGGTGCTATGTCGTCTCTATGATGGGCGTGAGACGCTCACTGTGCTCACCGGTGCGCCTAATTTGTTCCCTTATAAAGGGCAGGGTCCGCTTCCCAAGCCCCTTAAGGTGGCTTATGCCCGCGAGGGGGCGCGCCTGTACGATGGGCATCAGCCAGGGTTTGTTCTAACCACGCTCAAGCGCACCAAGATCCGTGGCGTTGAATCGTTCTCGATGGTGTGCTCGGAAAAAGAATTGGGTATCTCTGAAGAGCATGAAGGGATCATCATTTTGGATGACGACGCTCCAGTAGGAATGCCGCTGGTGGATTATATGGGTGATGCGGTGCTGGAGATCGCTATCCTGCCCAATATGATTCGTGCAGCCAGCATCCTGGGCGTGGCGCGCGAATTGGCAGCTTTGACGGGCAAACCTCTGCGTCAGCCTCCTTTGCCGCCCTTTGAACGTGGCGCTTCCATTGAGGGCCGAGCGGCGATCCAGATTACCGACCCAGATCTCAACCCGCGGTTTGTGTTGGGCCTGATCGAGGGGGTGACGCCGCGCCCTAGTCCCTACTGGGTGCAACGACGTTTGCGCCTGGCAGGTATGCGTCCCATCAACAGCGTGGTAGACGCGACCAACTACGTCATGCTGATGTTGGGTGAACCCTTGCACGCTTTTGATTACGATGTGCTTCTAACGCGCGCCGGAGGCAAGCCCCCCACGATCATCACCCGGCCGGCTCGGGAGGGCGAACGCCTCACCACGCTGGATGGTGTGGAGCGCACGCTAGAGCCTTACATGATCCTGGTCACCGATACGGCTGGCCCCCTTTCGCTGGCGGGGATTATGGGCGGCCTGGAGAGCGAGGTGACCGAAGCCACACGTAATGTATTGCTGGAGGGAGCGACCTGGAATCCAATCAACGTCCGGCGGGCGGCTTCAGCGTTGCGCTTGAGTTCTGAGGCAGCCTACCGCTTTGCGCGCGGCGTGCACCCTGCACTGGCCCCAGAGGCGGTGCGTGTGTGTTTGGCTTATATGGCGGCCTGGAGCGGTGGCCGAGTGGCTGAAGGGTTGGTGGACGCCTACCCGAAGCCCCCCGTGGATCCGGAGGTTCACTTGAGCGAGGCTGAAGTGCGGCGCTGGCTAGGTGTTTCGCTTCGGGGAGAGGAAGTGGCGGACCTGTTACGGCGTCTGGAATTCGCTTGCCAGGTTCAGGGTGAAACGGTGATTGCACGTGTCCCTCCACATCGTTTGGACATCGGTGAGGGGGTCATTGGTAAGGCGGACTTGATCGAGGAGATTGCGCGCCTTTACGGTTACGACCGCTTGCCGGAGACCCTACCTGCCGATCCCCTACCCCAGCAGCGCAACCAGCCCCTGCTACAGGCTGAAGAAGCCCTGCGGGATGTGTTGGTAGGGCTGGGGTTGCAGGAGGTGGTTACCTACCGCCTGACCTCGCCGGAGCGTGAGGCGCGCTGGCTGGCACCTGCCGAGGGAGATTACACGCCGCCGGATTATGTACGTCTGGCTAACCCCATTGCACCTGAACGGAGTGTCATGCGCCGCAGTCTACTGGCAGCGGTGCTAGAAGTAGCCGAGCGCAACGCCCGCTTGAGCGAGCGGTTGGCGTTCTTTGAGATCGGGCCGGTATTCCTGCCGTTGCCGGGGCAGGATCTGCCCGAAGAACCCTTGCGCTTGGCCTTGGTGCTGAGCGGGGTACGCCACCTGCCGGCTTGGGATCGTGCAGAGCCCCCCTTGGCTGATTTCTTCGATCTCAAGGGTATTTTAGAGGAGATGGCGGAGGCCTTGCATGTGCCCCATTGGCGCATTGAGCCCGCTTCGTATCCCAGCCTCCACCCCGGCAAGAGTGCCGTGCTTTACAGTGGTGAGCGTGAGTTGGGTTACCTGGGTGAGGTACATCCACTGGTCAAGGCGCGCTATGATTTTGGCCCGGCGCCGGTGCTGGTGGCTGAACTGGATGCCACAGCTTTACTTTCCCTGGTCCCAGAGCGATTTGAAGTTCAGGGGGTGCCGGTTTACCCGCCGGTGATTGAAGATATTGCGGTGGTGGTGGACGAGAGCGTGCCGGCAGCCCAGGTTGAGTCAATCATCCGTCAGGCGGGGGGTAAGATGCTAACGCGTGTGCACCTGTTCGATGTCTTCCGCGGAGAGCAAATTGGGGCTGGGAAGAAGAGTCTGGCGTATAATTTGACCTATCAGGCGCCGGACCATACCCTCACCGATGCCGAAGCCGCGCAGATTCGCCAGAAAATCATCCGTCGCCTGGAGCAAACTCTGGGAGCGCGTTTGCGCAGTTAATGGAGGTTTATGGCACAACCCCGATGGCTGGATTGGGCACAGCGTATCCAAGCGCTGGCTCAATCCGGCCTAGCCTATACCCCGAATCCCTATGATGCCGAGCGCTATCGTGCGCTACAGAAGATAGCGGCTGAAATCATCGCTGCCCATAGCGATGTAGGCACCGATGTGGTTGCAGACGTGCTAATGCGTGAGGCGGGCTATGCCACGCCCAAAGTGGATATCCGCGGGGTGGTTTTTGATGATCAAGGGCGGCTGCTGATGGTCAAGGAGCGCGCGGACGGGGCGTGGACACTTCCTGGTGGGTGGGTGGACGTAGGCGAGTCTCCCAGCCGCGCCGTGGAGCGTGAAGTATGGGAGGAATCGGGTTATCGCGTGCGCGCGGTCAAATTATTGGCCCTCTATGACCGCAATTACCACGGTCACCCGCCTTACCTCTTTCACCTCTACAAAATCTTCATGCGCTGTGAGTTACTGGGAGGTGAACCCCAAACTAGCCTGGAGACGGATGGGGTGGGCTTTTTTGCCGCAGAGACCATCCCGCCGCTCTCGCTGGCACGCACCACCCCGGATGAGATTCAGCGTATGTTTGAGCATTACCAACATCCTGAGTGGCCGGCCGATTTTGATTGAGCCATGCCCCCATTTGACCTTCTGAGACGAGGGATGCTTGTGGGGTTGGTCTGGTTGCTGGTGGCTTGTCAGGTTAGACCACAGCCCGAAACATCTCCTACCTTAACTCCACATTCCGGGCCAACGCCGCGCTCAACCCAGGCGCTAATGGCTGCAACTGAGACCCCGGCCTTGCCCGCCGTGGCTTTGCAGGGGGTAAGAGTTAACTTCTGGCATCCCTGGGTAGGAGCATTAGAGATCGCCCTGAGTGATTTGGCCCTGCGGTTCAATCACGAGAATCCGTGGGGGATTGAGGTTAAGGTGGACTCGGCGGGGAGCAGCATGGTATTGGCTGATTGGGTGGAGAGCGGGCATCCGGAAGGTGAAATCGCGCATGGAGTGGTGGCACCTCCAGCCACCCTGCTGACATGGTACGTACGGGATAAGCGCATGCGTCCGCTCAACGATTGGCTCAACGATGGTGAATGGGGGTTGAGCGAGGCGCGCCGCGCAGAGATTCCGCTCGTCTTTTGGCAGAGCGATCAAGTGGATGGCTGGCAGATTGGCCTGCCTGCTCAGCGCAGTGCGACAGTGCTGTTCTATAACCTGACTTGGGCGGCGGAATTGGGGTTCCACGCTCCACCCCAGACCCCAGAGGAATGGCGCGATCAGGCGTGTGCTGCGGCGGCTGCCAATCGTCGTGATGCTGACCGCACCAACGATGGCACGGGGGGGTGGCTGGTCAACACCGACCCCCTCACCGCGCTGGCTTGGCTACGGGCGTTCGGCTTGCGCAATGAATTTGACGCCACCAATAGAGCGTGGCGCTTCAATCAGCCGGAAGCTCTGGAAGCCTGGGGTTTTTTGCGCGATTTGATCGAGGATGGGTGTGCCTGGGTGGGGCGTGATCCTTCCCCTTACGCTTATTTTGCCCAACGGCGGGCGCTTTTCTACAGCGGGGACGTGTTGGATTTGCCCTCCCAACAGCAGGCAATGGCGCGCCGAGACAGCGCAGATGTGTGGACGGTGCGTCCCTACCCGGGACGGGATAAACCCCTGGTGATTGTCAGCGGGCTCTCGTACGGTGTCCTGCGTAGCACCCCAGCCCAAGAACTGGCTACCTGGTTGTTCATCCGTTGGCTGGACGAGCCGGAGCAACACGCCACGCTGGTGCGGGCCGGTGGGGGCTACCCAATGGGGCCATCAGCGGTAGCCTGGCTGGAGGACTATCGCGCGGAGAATCCCCAGTGGGGAGGGACTCTGGCGTTGATTCCAATTGCACAGATCCCACCCAACACCCCCGCCTGGCGGCAGGCGCAATGGGTGGTGCAGGATGCTTTCGCTCAAGTGCTTCAAGGCACGACCCCGCGCGGCGCCTTGCCGGATGTGCTGGCCGAACTAGATGCTACTTTGGCAGAAGTGGCGCAGGGATTCTGATTATATTTCCCCCTGAAGCCATGCCCAAGTGTCACGGATTGCCGCTTCTACGGTATGCTGTGGCGTGTAGCCGAGTTCAGTTTGGGCTTTGGCATGGCTGTAGTAGAAATAATATCCGGCCAGTGCCAACGTGCGTGCTTCGATGGGCAGGTTCACATAGGCTTCTAGCATGCTCAATGGGAGGCTGAGGGCGCGGATTAGCCTGGCCGGCCATTCCAGGGTTGGCATCGGCACGCCACAAACTGCGGCAATGGCAGTGACCAGAGCACGCAGGGTCAGGTTCTCGCCTCCAAGCAGATAACGTTCTCCGCGTCGTCCGCGCTCCAATGCCAGTAGGTGGCCTTGAATCACGTCTGCAACGTGAACGGCATTCAGCCCGCCGGAGGTAAGAAAGGGTAGCCGTCGCCGTGCCACCTGAACGACGATGGAGCGGGTGCGACGGTAGTGATCCCCCGGACCAAGCACCAGGGTAGGATTGACAACAACCGCGTCCAGACCTAACGCCACCGCGCGCTGCACTTCCATCTCGGCCAGGTATTTGGCATAGGCATAGGGCCAGCGCTCAGGGGGGTAATTCCAGGTATGGGTTTCGTCTATCAGGTACAGGTGGGGATCCTCGTTTGCCTGTAGCGGACCGATGGGAATTCCCAGCGCCACAGCGGAACTGGTGTGCACCACGCGTTGCACCCCAGCGCGCAGAGCTGCCATGAGGAGGGTGCGGGTACCCTCTACGGTCACGGCGTAATGTTGCGCTGGGTTAGCGCGATCGCCCAGCAGGGCTGCAGTATGAAAGACCACTTCCACACCTTCTAGCGCCGCCTCCACACTCTCGGGCCGGGTCAGATCGCCTAGGGCATGTTCCACCGGCAGATCCATCAGCAAGCGCAATGAACTGGTGGGGCGATGGAAGGCGCGCACGGCGTGACCACGCGCGATTAATTCGCGGCACAGGTGACCACCGATGAATCCGCTGGCGCCGGTTACCAGGACACGCATAACCCTTAATCCACCCACTCCACTAGGGTGGCTTCGCCCTGCCCCACACCTACGCAGAGGGTAGCCAGGCCGTAGAAGGGGCGCGGCATCTCGGGGGCGCGGCGGCGCATTTCGTGAACCAGGGTGGTCAAAATGCGCGCACCAGAACAACCCAACGGATGACCCAACGCAACAGCACCTCCGTTGACATTGACTATTTCTTCATTTAAGCCCAGTTCACGGATGACGGCCAGTGTCTGGACGGCAAACGCCTCGTTGATCTCGACCAGGCCAATTTGATCCAAGTGCAAGCCGGCGCGGGCGAGGACCTTGCGTGTGGCCGGCACCGGTCCCAAACCCATCAAGCGCGGCACAACCCCGGCAGCAGCGCTGGCAAGAATACGCACCAGCGGGCGCAACCCCAGAGTGCGGGCGCGCTCTTCACCCATGATCAGCAGGGCTGCTGCTCCGTCGTTCATCCCCGAAGCATTACCCGCTGTCACCGTCCCACCGGGGCGGAAGGCCGGTTTGAGGCGCGCCAGAGCTTCCAGTGAGGTGTCGCGGCGGGGGCGCTCATCGGTGGTTGCCAACACGGGCTCACCTTTAGGTTGGGGGATGGGTACCGGCACAATTTCTTCGGCAAAGCGCCCCGAGTCAATCGCTGCAATGGCGCGCTGATGGCTGCGCAGGGCAAACCGATCCTGCTCTTCGCGGGTGATGCCAGTCATCTCGGCAATATTTTCCGCAGTTTCGCCCATTGATTCGATGCCGTACATTTCAATCATCCGCGGATGAGGATAACGCCACCCCAGCGCGGTATCCCAGGCGGTCAGGTTGCCATAAGGAAAAGGTTTTTCGGCCTTGGGGATGGAGTAAGGAGCACGAGACATGCTTTCAACTCCCCCCGCAATAAACACCTCGCCCTCACCCACGCGAATGGCGCGCGCGGCCATGTTAACGGCGGTCAGACCAGAGGCGCATAAGCGGTTGAAGGTCACCCCGGCCACTTCTACCGGCAGGCCAGCCAGCAACGCCGCCATGCGGGCGACATTGCGGTTATCTTCCCCGGCCTGGTTAGCACAGCCAAGATAGACCTCCTCAATTAGGGCGGGGTCAAGCCGATTGCGTTCCACGAGGGTGCGGATGACGAGCGCGGCCAGATCGTCTGGGCGCACAGTGGCCAGAATGCCCCCCAGATTGCCAATGGGGGTACGAATAGCATCGACAATGACAGGGGTTGGCATAGCGGATCCTCCGGGAGAGAAAGAAGATGGAGCGAATCAGGGTATGTTAAGGCGTGCCGTTGCCAGCGCCAAGATGCGTCCATCCGCCGCGCTCAGGTCAGCGATTTCAAGCACGTACACATCAGCGGGCAAGTTGCCAATTGGGATCATCTCGTCAAAGGTTCCCGGTGCACCGAGGTCAGGGGCATTTACCCTCAGCGGGCCTACCAACCAGGTGCTACCTTGCATAGTGCTGAGGCGATAGCGCAGGGTGTTCTCAAAAGGGGCGATAGTCACCCGACCGCGCACGCGCAGGGTTTCCCCGCTGATTACCGCATTGTCAGTGGGTTCGTCCAGGTCAATACGGCGCTCCTGGCCGTTAGGCGTCTGCGAGGTGGCGCGAATGAGCATTAAGTTATTTCCCACCAAGCGCAAGGTGTACGTCATTGGCAGAGTTGGGCAGCAACCGGGATCATCCGGGCCGTGAATCGTGGCGGCCAGGTGGATAAGCCCCTCGCGAATGTCCAGCGAGTCAAGGATGGGGCGATCATCAATGAAATAAGAGGCGACATGATGGGATAGGCCATTTTGGTTGATAAGGGCGACCAAAAACACAAAGACCCCGGTTCCCCCATAGTTCTCGGCAATGGCAGCGACGGCATCTCCCAGCCCATCGCCGTTAAGGTCGCCGAAGGCCATAATTTCACTCAGTCGCACTGTCCAAAAATCGGGTCCAGCCGGGTCATTCCCCATTTGGTAGGTTCCGTCGCTCAGGCGGATAATTCGTGGGTTGCCGCCGGGATCCAACAAGGTGTACTCGGCATTGAGCAGGTCTAACGCGGTAAGCGGCGCAAAGGCAGGGGTGGCGGTAGAAGTAGGGGTGGGAGGAGGCGGTGTGGGAGAAGGGGTCATAAGGGCTGGTTGGCAAGCCACCAGGGGTAGCCAAAGAACGAGCCAAACCACCAAAGAGCGCAAGTGCATCTTTATCTCCTAAATGATTATATCAGTTCCACATCGTGGGCGCCGGATTCGACTTTGCCGGCCGGCGTAATGCGAATAAACTCGGCTTTTTCCCATAACTCGGGCAAATTACGGGCGCCCACATAACTCATCCCAGAACGCAACCCGCCAACGATCTGATGGAGAATATCTTTGACCTTGCCTCGGTAAGGCACCAGCGCCTCTACGCCCTCGGGGACTACCTCGCTCCACTCTTCTTCCTCCACGTCCTCCTGATTGCGTTCGAGCCGACGGCGCTCGACATTGGCGGTTAAGGAGGCCATGCCGCGCACGACTTTGTAGCGACGCCCTTGGCGAACGACCTCGGGTCCGGGGCTCTCTTCAGTGCCGGCCAGCATGTTGCCCAGCATCACGGCACTAGCACCGGCAGCAAGGGCTTTGGTAACATCACCCGAGGTGCGCATCCCGCCATCGGCAATGATGGGCACGTTTAAGCGGTGTCCTTCGGTAGCACATTCGGCAATGGCGGTGAGTTGAGGCACGCCGCATCCGGTCACAATGCGGGTTGTGCAGATCGAGCCGGCCCCCACCCCTACCTTTACCGCGTCTGCACCCGCCTTAACCAAATCGCGCACGCCTTCAGCAGTAGCCACATTCCCGGCGACGAGTGGCACGCTAGGAAATTTCTGCTTTAGCGTTCGCACCATGCGTAGGGCGTGCTCAGAGTGCCCATGGGCAATATCCAGTACCAGTAGGTCAGCACCGGCTTCTATACAGGCCTGGGCGCGTTCGACCTCTTCCGGCTTCACCCCCACGGCTACCCCCACGCGTAAGCGCCCCAGGCTGTCTTTAGTGGCGTAGGGATGTTCCTGGATTTTGACAATATCTTGGACGGTAATCAAGCCAGCCAGGCGATCCTCAGCATCAACTAGCGGGAGTTTCTCGATGCGATGGGTATAAAGTTTGTGGCGTGCGGCTTCCAGGGTCTCGTTTTCGCGGGCCACGATCAGACGCTCACGGGGGGTCATGACCGTGGTGACCGAAGCGCTGGCATCAGGCGCCAGAAGTACATCCCGTGTGGTCACCAAGCCTAGCAGGTGGCGATCTTCATCTACAACCACCAGCCCACCAATGCCCTCTTCGGCCATTAGGCGGCGCGCTTCGGCCACGCTGGCATTCGGGAGAACGGTCAGGGGCGTCAGTACCACCATGCTCTCAGCACGCTTAACCTTGCGCACCATTTCAACCATGCGCTCGATGCTCATGAAGCGGTGCAGCACGCCCAGTCCACCCTGCTGCGCCATAGCGATGGCCATGCTGGCTTCGGTCACGGTATCCATGTTGGCCGAAAGGATGGGGATGTGCAGGCAAATACCCGCTGTCAACCAGGTGCTGGTATCCACGTCTTTACGACTGCGAATAGCGGAGTACTTAGGCACCAACAAGACATCATCGAACGTTAACCCGGGGTCAGGTCGCAGATTCATAGAATCCTCACAAGCAATTTGGGCTGTTTTCATTATAATACGTTCATCTATATAACCCTGAAGACGCCTAAGAAATGCGACCTTTACCGCCTAAATTCTATTTGGAGGACGTTACTCGTGTGGCTAGGGCCCTGTTGGGTCAGCGCTTGGTGCGTCGTTTGGAGAACGGGGGTCGTCTGGCTGGTTATATCGTCGAAACAGAGGCTTATGATGGCGAAGAAGATAAGGCCTGTCACGCCAGCCACGGGCGCACGCCCCGTAATGCTGTTATGTTTGGGCCGCCAGGACGGGCTTATGTATACTTTACCTATGGCATGCATTGGTGCTTGAACGCTGTGGTGGGCCCGGAAGGTCAGCCGGCGGCAGTGTTGATCCGCGCCATTGTACCTTGCGAGGGGGTGGAGCAGATAGCCCGTAATCGCGCCGGACGACCGCCAGAGGTGTGGACCAATGGACCAGCCAAGGTTTGTCAGGCGTTGCAGATTGACGGGCGACTTAATGGCTGTGATCTAACCATGCCGGGCAGTCCGTTAAGCATTGAGCCCGGGTTTGTCGTTCCGGAAGCATGGGTACAGGTGGGCCCGCGAGTGGGCATTGCTTATGCTCCTGAACCCTGGCGTTCCATGCCTTGGCGGTTTATCGTTCACTTGCCGGATGAGGCTTACACAGCTTGGGGTATTCCCCCACTTGTCTGGCCCGGCAAAAGGAGCCCATCCCCCCGGCAGCGCGAGGCACGTCGGGGGGCAGAGGGTTAGGATTAATAAATTGTTTACTCGTAACGCAGCGCCTCTACCGGCTCGAGATTGGCAGCGCGATTGGCGGGATAAAGTCCGAAGAACAAACCCACGGCGGTGGAGAACATGGTTGCCAACAGGATGGCATCAACGCCCACTTGGGGATTGAGTGGGGTATTGCTGGCGGCGGCAATCTGCCCCACCACAAAGGCGATCAGCCAGCCAAAGGCAATCCCAATGAGCCCGCCGAAGAGGCTGAGCAACGAGGATTCGGTAAGAAATTGGATTAGAATGTCGCGCTTACGCGCTCCAACGGCTTTACGCAGGCCAATTTCACGGGTGCGTTCGGTCACCGAAACCAGCATGATGTTCATGATCCCGATGCCTCCCACTAGCAGGGAGATGGCTGCGATGCCTCCTAGGAAGATCGTTAGTACGCCAGTGATCGTCTGGGCGGTGCTGACAAAGTCTTGTTGGGAGAAAATGGTGAAATCATCTACGCCTAGTTCGGTGCGGTGGCGAGTGCGAAGCACCTGCGCAATCTCCTCGATGGCTTGAGGGACAAGTTCCGGACTGCTAACCTGGGCGTAGATGAGGTCTACACGGTTGCGATCGCGTCGCAGGATGCGTGTCTGGGCCGTGGTCAAGGGAATGAGGACGATATCATCCTGACTGCCAAAACTACTACCGCCTTTTGGCGCAGTAACGCCGATAATACGGAAGGGTTGCCCCTCGATGCGAATCACCTCACCAATCAATCCTTCACGATGACCGAAGAGCCGATCCGCTACCTCTGGGCCGATTACAGCAACCGAGGCCTGCCCCAAGATGTGTTCCTCGCTGATAAATTCCCCTTCCAGAAGGGTGTAATTGCGCACGGCCGCATAGTTCGAGGTCACGCCATAAATTTGCACGCTGGTACGCTCGCTCCCAAAGGTTACTTCGCGCGTGCCGCTCAAAACCGGCGCCACAGCAGTGACCGAAGGTACCTGGAACGGATCCGCCAGCGCCTGAGCATCTGCCAAGGTGAGGGGCTGAGGATTGCGTACGCGTTCGTTGAAATTACCCGGGAAGATGAAGAGCAGATTGCTCCCCAAGCCGCTGATGGAGCCAGTGATGACGTTCTGGGCGCCAGTGCCCACTGCCAGCATGGCGATTACGGCCGCTACGCCGATCACGATGCCCAGGATCGTCAGCCCAGAGCGCAGTTTATTGGCACTCAGGCTTTCCAAGGCTTCCAGAATTGCCTGTCCCAGGTTCATAGACCATCCTCCACCACTAACCCGTCCTGAATGCGAATGATGCGCTGTGTTTGTTGAGCCACGGTAGGATCGTGAGTGACAATAATCACAGTGGTGCCGAGATCGCGGTTCAGGCGCAGGATTAGTTCCAGAATCTCCTTGCCCGATTTGGAGTCCAGGTTGCCCGTGGGCTCGTCGGCCAGGATAATGGCCGGATCGTTAACTAGAGCGCGGGCAATGGCCACCCGCTGTTGCTGACCACCGGAGAGTTCGGTTGGGCGGTGATGTAAACGGTCGCCTAGCCCCACTGCTTCCAGGGCCTGGCGGGCGCGCTCGCGGCGGTTGCCGTTGTAGCCCGCATAGCGCAAGGGCAGTTCCACGTTGGCCAGGGCAGTTGCCCGTGGCAACAGGTTGAAGTTCTGAAATACGAAACCCACTTTGCGGTTGCGGATGCGCGCCAGGTCGTCATCTTTGAGGCGTGAGACATCCTCGCCATCTAGGATATAGGTGCCGCTGGTGGGTTTATCTAGGCAGCCTAGAATGTTCATCAGCGTGGACTTTCCCGAGCCCGAGGGGCCCATGATGGCGACCACTTCGCCGCGACGGATACGCACATCCACGCCGCGCAGGGCGTGTACCTCGACCTGCCCCATCTTATAGACTTTGGTCAGACCGTAGGCCTCAATGACCCAGTCCTGTGCTTCCGTCATGGCTATTGCCCTCGAGTGAAGGGGGGTTGGCCGCCAAAAGTTGTTGTCGTTGGCGGGTTCAGGATGACCAAGTCGCCCTCGCGCAGGTTTCCTTCTAGCACTTGGCTGTAGGTCTCGGAAGTGGCGCCCAGGCGAATGGTGACGGCTTCAGGTAGGCCGTTGCGCAGGACATAGACTACCCGCTGTCCCTCGCGCAGACGCACGGCCCGATTGGGCACCAATAAGACATTCTCCAGTTCCTGAACCAGGATGGTCACAGCAGCGGTCATCCCTGGCTTGACCTGTTCATCGGGGTTGTTCAGTTCGAGGGTGACATTGAAGTTGACGACCCCGCCGACCGGGTTACCCACACGCCCCACCTCGACTACTTTGGCGGAATACTCTTTGCCGGGGATGGCATCGAAGGTGAGCCGAGCAGGTTGGTTGATCTGGATGCGGTTGATGTCTACTTCGGGCACTTGTACATCCACCAGCAGGCGGCTGAGGTCATCCATGCGAAAAGAGATGGTGCCTGGTGCTACTTGATCCCCGACCTTGGAGCGCACCTCGGTTACCGTGCCGTTGAAGGGGGCTTCCAGGCGCGCCAGTTTGAGGGTGGCCTCAAGGGCAGCGATGCGGGCTTGGGCGGCCTGAATATCTAGTGGGTCAGGCCCGTTCTTGAGGCGTTCCCACTCGCGCTGGGCATCCTTGAGTTTGGCTTCTGCCAGCGCAACATTTGCATCGGCCTCGGCCACCTCCAAATCATTGGGTTTGCCCAGCAGGTAATTCAGATTGGCCAGGGCACGATCGCGGGCGCGTTGGGCGTTGGCCAGGTTGGAAAGCGCCAGCGCCCGGCGTGGATCATCTTCGGGCAGGTTAGCCACGCCCTCGTAAATCTCTTTTTGTCGTTCGTACTCGTTCTGTGCCAGAATGTAATTGGCCCGTGCTTCGTCAATCGTAGCCTGGCTGGCGCGGGCGTAATCTTTGCTCTGGCGGCGCTTCTGCGCATCTTCCAGGTTCTTTTGGGCCTGTACCAAGGTTAATTGGGCTTGTGCGCGGGCTAGGTCAGAATTGAGCAGTTGCTCCAGGTTGCGCCTGGCGGTAACCAGGTCCGCCTCGGCCAGGATGATGTTCTGTGCCAGCGAGGATTTTTCCAGTTCGGCCAGCACTTGCCCAGCCGTGACGGTATCACCCACGGCCACGGTGATTTTGCCGATCTGGCCGCTGGTTTGCCAGGCCAGTAATGCGCTTTGGTTAGCCCGCACGGTACCGGTGGCGCCAACTGAGGCGGTTAAGTTACCGCGCTGGATGGGTTCGGTTTGAAAAGTCGTGTTGAGAGCCGCGCGGGCGTTTTGCCAGGCGCGGAAACCCAAGAACCCTGCGACAACAACGCCGGCAATGACCAGGTAGAGAATCCACTTCCGTTTCATCGAGATGCTCCCTTGATTAAGTTCCTCTCTATTATTACCACAATTAACCGACTTGGGCTGAAGTATTTACAGAGTTAGCGCTTTCAAGCGCCATTATTTCACGGTAAGTTAATGTCCACAGGCTGGAGAGAAAGACTTGTTCCCAAGCCCCCAAAAGCATCAAGGGCGAGAAGACGATCAGGAAGAATAGCGGCAAGACCAGGATCAGGGCGGTCAGCACGGCCAGGGGTTGGGCCAGGAAGAGCGAAGCCAGGCCGTAAATTAATAAACCAGGTAGCCCGGCCGCGACCAAAGCCGGGAAGGCGAGGAGGAGGTAGAGGGGAATGAGCAGGACGAAGAGGATCAGGGTGGCGATGCCCCAGCCAATCCCCAGCCCCAGCATGACCAACCACATCAAGCCGACGTTTTTCCATTGATGACGCAGTAAACCCACGGTATGGCGCAAGGCGTCAATGACGCCCATATCCTGTAACACGCAGGCGCGGCGAGCGATCTCACCTAGGACACCGATCACTACCCCTAGGATGATGAGCACCAGTATCCAGAGTAGTAGTAATCCAATGCCGATGATCACAGCGGGTACAGTGATTGCCGGCGTCTGCGCCGAAGCACCGGCGATCAGTAAGCCAATGATGGGGAGGATCAAGAGTACCAGGACAAAGATGGGCAGGCCAAGCAAAAGGTCAATCAGAAAGACTTGCCAGGCCTTACGCGACCATCCCAACCGCCAACCCTGACGGAACGATACTTGGCTCCCCTGCACTTCGTAATCCTCCACCAGGCGGATGAGGGCGACCTGGCTCACGTAACGCGCGACAGCCAACGCAATCCCCACCACGCCAAAGATGCAGATCAGGGTGATCACCAAGGCGATCAGCGTGGGTAGCAATTGACTTTCTGGCATCTGCGCCAGGGGGCGGAAGAACTCCTCTAACCAGCGTTCAAATGTACCGCTTGGAGGCCCACCATTCCCTCCTGTACGATAGGAGAAGAGGTTGTCAAGATTTCCGCCTGCGCCGCCCCCGCCGGAGGCCGTCAGGGCCAGGATCAGGCCAAAGAGCCAGAGCGTGCGGTAATTCCAGAGGATGTGCCAGGAACGCTTAAGGATTTTGATTGGGTCAATCATGGTTATAGTCTCCTTGGGTGGATTATCTTACGCTGACTTTATGGCTTCCGTTTTGTCCGGGTGCCGTGGGTGGATTCGATACTGGTGCCATCCCCACAGCAGCAACCAGACCCAATAGAGCAACGTAACTTGGGCCTGCCAGGTCAGTAACCCCAACCACTCGCCAAACCAGCGGTCGGTCTGTTGTAGCCATTGTGTTGCTGTTTGCAAGACCGGTGAAGGGGAGACACCTCCCAGCACCGTGAGTAAGGCCACCCATAGGCTCTGGGTTGTACCGACGAAGGGGTTGGGCAGCCCCTCTGCGAGCAGACCGCTTTGAACGCCGAAGCGTAACCACGCGATCAGCCCCCATAGGGCTTGTAGCATAGAGCAGATAAGCAGCAACCCTAGAGGCAGACCCCAGAGCAGGGCGGCGGGAGTTTGGGGCGCGGCGGTATGGCGAGGCGGGAGGCGGAGCATGACTTGGGCGGTGAAGCGCTCTGTGGGGGTAAAGGGCAGGTCCTTAGGGAGACCGCGAATCCAGTCGCTCAGGACCTGGCGGGCGGCAAGTTCCTCCCGGCAGGTCGAGCACTCGGTTAGGTGGGCTTCCACCCGCCGTTGTTCAGCGGGGCGCAGTTCTCCGTCCTGATAGGCATCTAGCCAAGCAGTCACATGCTCATTCATAAGGTACCTCCTGAGGGGCCAACCAGGGCGCCAGGTGTTCCCGCAGGCGCTGGCGAGCAGTACTGAGACGTGACATCACCGTGCCGAGGGGAATATCCAGTGCCTCAGCGATCTCGCGGTAAGAAAGTCCGCCGTATTCGCGTAGCACCAGCACAGCGCGGGTCGTTGGTGGCAAGGCCAGGATAGCCTGGCGCACCAGGTGCTCGCGCTCTTTCTGTTCCAGAAGTGCCTGTGGGTCAGGTTGTCTGTCGCGTGCCTCTGGCACCTGGTTGATTGCTAACGTATGGCGCTCGCGGCGCAATGTGTCCAAAGCAACATTGACAGCAATACGGTAGAGCCAATTGCGCCAGGGCATAAGGGGACGGTAGGAGTTAAGGTTCAGCCAGGCACGCACAAAAGCCTCTTGTGCCGCATCTTCGGCCAAATGGGGGTCACCACACAGGCGGTAAACCACACCGATCACGTGGGCGTGATGACGGCGTACCAGTTCGGCAAAAGCACTGCGGTCGCCGTGTTGGGCGCGGTGCACCAATTCGTCCTCGGATGTGGTAAACAAAGCGCTCTCCACGCCTCGCCCTTTCGACTTGTGGGGTTTGTCCACATTATTAACGAATGTTACCCCGATTTTATTCGCACAGGTTGCTTTTTCCTTTTTGTGTCACCTATAATTGGCATAAGTAACCCGGCTTAAGCATGTTTATGAAAGATAATCCAAGGTGGCGTTGCGGCAAAGGCATTGATTCTAGAAGCCCCTGAGCGCATGGATAAGGCATGAATGAATGGATCATCATTGGGGTAGCCCTACTGTTGCTCATCAGCGTTTTGGCGAGCAAGATTTCAGATCGTTTTGGTGTGCCTGCCCTGTTGTTGTTCTTGGTTCTGGGGATGTTGGCTGGTTCAGATGGGCTGGGCGGGATCTATTTCGATGATCCAGCCTTAGCCCAGGCCATCGGGGTGGTAGCATTGGTGTTGATCCTCTTTTCGGGGGGATTGGATACCGAATGGTCTCAAGTGCGTTCTGTTATGAAAGAGGGGTTGCTTCTCGCTACGCTTGGGGTATTCCTAACCGCGGTGGTTTTGGGATTATGTGCGGCCCCACTTCTTGGGTTTACTTGGTTAGAAGGTCTGTTGTTGGGGGCTATTGTGTCTTCTACCGATGCAGCCGCTGTCTTTAGTGTTTTGCGGTCACGAGGGGTGAGTTTGAAGGGAAAGTTAAAGCCTTTGCTCGAACTTGAATCGGGCAGCAATGATCCTATGGCGATTTTTCTGACCTTGGGATTAATTCAGTGGCTAACCCGGCCTGAGTTTTCCCCGAGCGGCCTGCTCGTGCTTTTCGTGCAACAGATGGGAATTGGGGCGGTACTGGGCTATGGCATGGGCAAAATCATGGTCTTTCTGATCAACCGCATTCGATTGGGCTATGAGGGGCTGTACCCGGTTCTGACCCTAGCCTTGGTTTTTCTCACTTTTGGGCTGGCTGCGGTGCTGGGTGGGAGCGGTTTTCTGGCTGTTTACCTTGCAGGCATCGTTTTAGCCCAACAGGACTTTATCCACAAGCGCAGTTTGATGCGTTTTCATGATGGATTGGCTTGGTTGATGCAGATCACTATGTTCCTTACGCTGGGACTGTTGGTTTTCCCTTCGCGTTTGGTGCCTATTGCCAAGATTGGAATGATGATTGCCTTAATCCTGATGTTTTTGGCTCGCCCGCTGGGGGTATTTATCAGCCTGTTACCCAGTCGGTTGGGTTGGCGTGAGAAGGTATTTATCTCCTGGGTAGGGCTACGCGGTGCAGTGCCAATCATCCTGGCCACGTTTCCGCTTTTGGCACGGGTATCTCACGCTGATTTGATTTTCAACATTATCTTCTTCGTAGTCCTGACCTCTGTTCTGTTGCAGGGCACTTCGATCCCAATAGTAGCACGCTGGTTGAACCTGGATATGCCGGCTCACTTTCGACGTACCTATCCGATTGAGTTCACTCCCGTGAGCGGCATTGAGGGGGAACTAAAAGAGTTGATCTTGCCTGCAGATTCTCCGGCAGTGGGGAAGGCCATTGTTGACCTTGGCTTGCCAGCAGAATTCTTGATCGTCTTGATTGCGCGGGGCAAGGAATTTATTATTCCCAGTGGAGGGACGGTATTGCAAGGAAGGGATACCCTGTTGGTGCTGACGGACAAGCCTTCGCTCGATCAGGCCTGTGCCCGTTTGGGGCTCAAAGGGGAGGCACGACCAAAGACAGATTCTCAATGATAACTTTACTCTTCTAAATCTCAGGTTGAAGTTCCTGGGCTGTTGTTTTGCCTTTGGCTTGCGGTGTGCTTAGGTTAACCAGATAAATTCCGCCCAATACCACGACCCCGCCCACAACTTGGGTCAGATTGAGTGGCTCGCCGGCCAACGGGATGGCCATTAGCGCAGTCAAGACAGGTTGAGCCACCATCGTGGGTGCCACGACCGCTGCAGGTAGATGGCCGAGAGCATAAGCTACCGAAAAGTAACCGATAACCTGTGAGATCAGGCCGGCGCCCAGGAAAGCCAGGTAGGTGCTAGGCGCAAAGCCGCTCAGGGGTTGAGCGCTGGCCAGATTGATCCCGAGTAACACCAGCGAAGCCGTAGCCGTTACCAGGAAGATATAAACCAGGGCTGGGAAACGCTCGCGACCGCGCTGGGTGGTCAGAAAGTAAGCCGCGTAAAAGAGGCTAGAGCCCAGCGCCAAGAAGTTTCCGCGGTTGAGTTGTGGGCGGTAAATGAAGTCGCTTCCCAACACTAGGGTGGCTCCGCTAAGGGTCAGGGCCAGCCCCAACCAGAAGCGTTCACGCAGGCGTTCACGCCAAATCAGGGCAGCGAAGAGACCTACCCATAATGGCGCTAAGTTGTTCATCAGGGTGGCGGTGGCAATGCGTGTTTCATGAAGCGCGATACTCCAAGTTGCATGATCCAAGGCGGTGAAGCAACCGCCCAGGATGGGCAGGAAGAGCCAGCGCCGGGTGGCACCCAGCCCGTGGGCTTGGGCTCGGCGGAAGAAGAAGGGCAGAAAGACTACCGAGGCAACGACCATGCGGTAGAAAGCAGTCACTGGCCCCGGGGCGTCATTGGCCCAGCGGACGAAAAGGGAGGAGAGGCTGAGGGCCAGAATACCGCTCAGCAGTGCCAGATAAGGCAGCCAAGGGCGATGGGAGGATATTTGAGTTGTCTCATCAGCCTGTTGCGCCGAGGCCATGGGCATGATTATACGCGTGGTAAGGTGGTTTTACTAGAGGGGATGTGAGTTACAGTGTCAGTGCAGGAACCTCTGCGGCGGAAGGTCGGGGCAGCAAGCGGTAGACTTCCAAAGGCTCTTGCTTACCAGGCACCCGTTGCAGGCCTAGGGGCTGCAGGTTAAAGACCTGAGCGTGTTCGCCCAGGGCGGTATAGGTGGTATGGCTGATTAGCGCTCCACTGCCCTGGATGAGAGAGCGGGTCAGGGCCTCGATGCGCTGGGTGGTGTTTACCGTGTCGCCAATAATGGTGTAGTGCAGGCGATCCCGGGCTCCCAGACCGCCGGCGATCACCATTCCGGTATTAATTCCAATTCCAGTAATCAGGGGTGGATCACCCCGTTCAGTGCGCTCCCGGTTAAGGGCTTCTAGGGCTTCCAGCATTCGCACCGCAGCGCGACAGGCAGCCAACGCACTCTTCTTGGGGCTGAGAATGCGCGGCAGAATGCCAAAAAACGCCAGCAATGCATCCCCATCGAATTTATTGACCACACCTCCCTCTGCAACGATGATCGGCACCAAGCGGTCAAAGTATTCGTTTAACCAAGCCAACACGCGCGCCGGTTCTACCTGCTCGGAGAGGGTAGTAAACCCGCGAATGTCAGTCATCAAAACTGTGGCGATGGCTTCCTGACCTTCCAGGCGCAAGTTGCCCGAGGCAAAGGTCTGACGCAGCTGTTCGCGCACCTCCGGCGAGACGGTGCGCCCCAGTAGGTCGCGGTAGATCGAGCCTTCTTGTAAACCGGCAATCATGGCGTTGAAGGCATGTCCCAGTACGGTCAGTTCATCGTTGCCGGGCAGGTTGACCTTGATCTCTAGATTCCCCTGGGCTACTTGGGCGGAAGCCTGTACTAGCTGGGCCAGTGGGCGGGTGATGCGGTTGGCCAGGTAAACGCCAATCAGGACAACTAGCAAGATGGCCGCCACAACCAGGCTGAACACCTGCAAACGAGTGGCCTGGCTGGTGCGCAGGACAAAAGTTTGCGGCAGGGCAATTCCAAGGATGCCCAGATCCTCGCCGCCACGGGCTTCCCATGGGCGGAGGAGTTCTCCGTAAGTGAGACTGCCCAGCGTTAGGGTGCGGCTCAGGCTCTGTTGATCCTGGTAACCAAGCACCTGGGCTACCTGATCCGTAGGAAGCAGAAGCGATGGGGTTGCATTATACAGCGTGGTACTCAGGGGTTGCCCGTTGAAATCGTAGAACGTTGCTTCACCGAACAAGTCTTCGCGCATCTCGCGGGCCAGGCTGGCGATGGACTTACCCACCACAACCACTCCTACCCGTTGATTCTCAGTATTGAAGACCGGTCCACTGACAAAAAAATAATGTCCCCAAGGGGTGAGCAGACGACCAGCGAATTTATCTCCCTGGGTATCCACTACCCCCGCTAAGACTTTCTGAACAAAATCGGCCGACTGAAAAGCGGGATCTTCGCGCACGGCTTGATAGACGCCCGGCGGACTTTCTGCGGAGCGGTACAGGACCAAGGTGGCAAGCCCTTGGGGGTTAATCAGGGCCACGATTTCTTCGTTGCTGTTTATGGCCAGGGGTAGCACGCGCAGGCGTAGAGTTTCGGCATCGTTGACTTCTAATGCGGTGGCTACCCCCTCCGTATTGGCTACCAGGCGCAGGGTTGCAAGGAGCCGGTCTTCCTCGTTGGCCAGCCAGTTCTGAGCCTGTTGGGCGGTGCCGAGCAACTGATTCAGAAAGCGTTCCTGGACTGATTCAAAGACCACGCGAGTAACGACATAAGCCGCTGCTAGGGTAAAGAAAACCCCCAGGATGAGATAGGGGAAGATGATTTTGAGACGAACCGGAATGCGTACCCTGGCCTGGCCTTGCGTCTGGGGGAGGCGTGCCGAAGGCTGAGTAGCCGCACCGACCCCTTCGGCGCGGCGCAGTGCTGCCTCAATCCAGCGCGGTGTGAAGGGTTGGCGCAGGAAGTTGTTTACCCCGTAGGCCCGTGCCTGCATCTCACGTTGCAGGTCAGGGTGACGGCTGGTGAGGATAAGGCGCACTTGAGGGTGTTCCTGACGCAAAAAGCGCAGTAATTCCAGCCAGACTTCGCCTGGATAGTGAAGATCTAAAAACACTAGATCCGGGTTAAGAGCGGCACACTGAGTGCGAATATCGTTTGGCTGGGTGCTGAGCTCTACCTGATGACCGCGGTTGCGTAAATAACGCACCAGCCCCTCACAAGCGCGGAGATCGTTTTGTACCAGCAGGATACGCACGCCGTTCTCCGGTGGAAGGCGGGATCAGGTCAGGTATTCGCGCAGGTGGCGGCTACGAGTGGGGTGGCGCAACTTACGCAGAGCCTTGGCTTCAATTTGGCGGATGCGCTCACGGGTCACGTTGAAGTAGCGGCTCACTTCCTCGAGCGTGTGGTCTTTGCCGTCAATCAACCCGAAGCGCAATTCCAGCACCTGACGCTCGCGTTCGGTGAGCGCCCCCAGTGCATTTTGCACCTGTTGGCGTAGCATCTCGCGCGCGGCGGCATCCATGGGTTCCAGGGCTTCTTCGTCCTCAATGAAATCGCCCAGTTGACTGCTTTCTTCATCTCCGACGGGGCGCTCCAGTGAGACGGGTTCTTCGGCAGATTGGAGGATGCGCTGGACTTTGGTGGTTGCGGCTTCCCACCGTCGCTGGAGTTCAGGATCGAGGGGTTGATTGCGTGAGCGTGCCAGAAGGATGGCCTGCACATCCTCTTCGCTGAGTAGCCCCGATTCCAAAGCCAGTTCCTCGTAAGTGGGTTCACGCCCCAGTTGTTGAATCAGCGAGCGCTGAACACGGAGCAGGCGGGTGATGGCCTCAAAGAGGTGCACCGGGATGCGGATGGTGCGTGCCTGCTCAGCGATGTAGCGGCTGATGGATTGGCGGATCCACCAAGTGGCGTAAGTGCTGAACTTGTACCCGCGAGTGGGATCAAATTTAGCCACGGCGCGCAGTAGCCCTAGGTTGCCTTCTTGGATCAAATCGAGGAATGAAACCCCTCGTCCCAGGTAGCGCTTGGCAATGCTGACAACCAGGCGCAGGTTGGCACGGATCAGCACGTTGTTAGCTTCTTCAGCGTTCTGATGGATCTCCTCGCGTTGTGCGCGCAGGGCTTCCTCATCGTTCAAATAGGAGATGAAAAAGGCCAGATCGGGCAGTTCTTTCTCGCTCTCCATGTGCTGGGTCAGGGCATCAGCCGCTTCTCCAGGCAGGAGGTAGAGATCCAGGAAGAAATTGAAGACATTGCGTACCAACCCATCCCAGAATGTGTCGCGTCCCCAGGGGCCGCTATCCATATAGGAGCGCACGTAGGAGGGGGATTTGCTCTGCCAGGTCTGGCGCAGCAGGCGTGCCTCGGCCAGCATCAATTGCGGGTCGGGGGGAAGGGTGTTCTCCAAGCGGGCAGCATCTTGCTTGACGCGTTCCCAGGAAGTGAGCAAATCCTCGCAAACGGCCAGGAAGAGGGCTTTGTAGCGCCCGTTTCCGCTACCGCGTGCATCAATGTGCTTCTGCAGAGCATCTAGGCGCCGATCGGCCTCAATGCAGGTGGCCAGGCGGAACTCGCTGTCGGCATCCAACAAGCCAATTTGGCCAATTTCGCGCAGATAGAGCCGTACCGGGTCTTCCGAAAGTTCGGCGGCCAGTGCTGGATCCTCTAGAATTTCCAGCGGGTCTTCCAGGGCCAGATCTGCCCAATCCTCGCTGGAAGGGGCTGCAATGGGTTCTTCTAGTTCGGTAACCAGCTCCTCATCTTCAGCCTCGCCTAAGGCCTCAGGTAATTCAGTTTCGTCAAAGTGGGGCGTCGGGCGAGGACTGGTTGCGCTACCTTGGGCCTTGGGTTTGTCTTTCCCTCTGGAGGTTTGAGGGCGTACTTCAGGAGAGATCTTTTTTGCCCGTGGCATGGTTAAAATCATACCATGAGGCCAGAATTTGGGCAAAAGAAAATCCACTCCAATTTTCCAGAGCGAGTTGGGCGTTTGATTTTGCCCAAATCCTTAGCCGGCCACGCTGCGCCCGTAAAGGGTCTCGCGTACCTGGGAGATCCGGCGTCGCAGGTAATCGTCACGCTCGATCATATCGGCAACTTTTTCGCAGGCGTAGAGCACCGTGGTGTGATCTCGCCCGCCCAGCACCTCGCCAATCTGAGGGAAGGAAACATTGGCTTCTTCGCGCAGCAAGTACATGGCCACCTGCCGCGGTAGGGCAACTTCGCGAGAGCGCTCGCGGCTGAGCAGACGCTCCCGTGAGATCCCAAACACTTGTGCAACGGCGTTAACGACTTGCCCAGGATCGATCTGGCTGCGTTGGGGGATGAGGTCGGCCAGGGCAATTTCTACCAACGCCGGGCTTAGCGGGTGGCCGCTCAGATCCGCGTAGGCTAGTACGCGCGTCAGTGCTCCTTCTAGTTCACGGATATTGGATTGAATCTGGCGCGCAATGGTGTACAGGATTTCCACCGGCACCTCCCGCCCGGCGCGCTCGGCTTTGGAACGCAGGATGGCGACCCGTGTTTCCAGATCGGGCGGTTGAATATCCACGATCAGCCCCCACTCAAAGCGTGAACGCAGACGTTCTTCCAAAGTCATCATGGCTTTCGGGGGGCGATCTGAGGAGATGACCAATTGCTTTTCCTGGCCGTAGAGGGTGTTGAAGGTGTGGAAGAACTCCTCCTGGGTAGATTCTTTGTTGGCAATAAATTGAATATCGTCGATCAGCAAAACATCAATGTTGCGGTAGCGTTCCCGAAAGGCGGTTGTGGTGTGTGTGCGGATAGCATTGATCAAGTCGTTGGTGAAATCCTCAGCCGATACATAAAGGACATGCAACCCGCGCTCGAGCGCGGTATTGCCAATTGCATGAAGCAAGTGGGTTTTACCCAGCCCCACCCCACCGTAGATGAAGAGGGGATTGTAAGCGCGTGCAGGATTTTCGGCTACGGCTAGGGAAGCCGCATGGGCCAGGCGGTTGCTGGCCCCTACGACAAAGTTCTCAAAACGATAGCGAGAAATGACGGTGCGAGGCTGAGGAGGATCATTGTGCCCGTTGGAGGGCGCCAATGCCAGATCGTCGGGGGAGGTCTTAAGCGGCGCTTCTTTGTGCCAGACGATAAATTCCACCCGTTGAGGTGTTTCCATTAACCCACTGAGCAAGCGGGTGACGGTGCTGGTCAAACGGTTTTCCAGCCAATCTCGTGCGTAGGCATTGCGAACGCCAATGATGAAGCAATTGTCTTTCCACTCTACCAGTTCGGCGTTCCTCACCCAAGTGTCGAAAGCGGCTTTGGACATATCCATTTGCAGTTGACCCAAAACGACTTGCCAGGCTTGTTCGGCTTCCATGTGG
Organism: uncultured Thermanaerothrix sp.; assembly: GCF_938028735.1. Lineage (GTDB taxonomy): Bacteria > Chloroflexota > Anaerolineae > Anaerolineales > Anaerolineaceae > Thermanaerothrix. The sequence continues at coordinate 64,046 of NZ_CALIMF010000005.1, read as the reverse complement.
CTTCTCCTCCGCTCAGCATTGAATTTGTGCATTCAGCACGGCGCAATAGCCAACAATGCCCCCTGCGCCTTTGCAGAGGGTTTCCCCAAAGCAGTTCTCGTTTGGGCGTTTACTGGGAAAGGGGGACAGGTGTCCGCCCTGAATGATCGGTGCGTGAATTATTCTAGCAAATCTCACCCCGACTCACAAGTCGGGAAACCTACGCTGACCTAAAAAATTGGGGATCTTTAAAGTGGAGTCACCTTAAGGAGCGCCAGGCAAAACGTTCTTGATAAGGAGATTAACTCGCACATTTGTTCTTGCCACGCTTTCCTGGTGCCCCATCGTATGCCCCCATATGTGGGGGGTAATGACCTGACTTATCGGTTTATCCACCAAATTCAAAAGATTCTTAGATTCTTTGTCTGGGGGTTGTGGAGATTCAAACACTTATGGAGCGAATCTGGTCGCCACAGCCTTTTTTAAGGCTATAGGTGAAGCGGGGCTCTTGACGGTTGCCGTTTTCAAGATTATAGTTTGAACATCTAATTATTAGGAATTCAAACTATGACTAGCGATCTTGAGCAATGTGTACAGGAAGTTTTGGAAGTGGTGATGGGAGTTAGCCGGGTTATTCGCAGCCAGATGCGCCGTCACCGTGATCCGCGCATGAGCGTGCCGCAGTTTCGGGCGTTGATCTTCATCCGTCGGCAGATGGCCTCGATTTCCGATTTGGCAGAGCACCTGGGACTGACCCGCCCGACCACCACCGCGTTGGTAGATAAACTTGTCCGCATGGGCTGGGTAGAGCGGGTCGGTGATGCGCATGATCGTCGCCGTGTGCGTTTGCGCCTGACCCAGGCGGGAGAGGCCATCCTGGTGGCTGCCCAGGCGCAAACCCAGGCCTATTTTCTCGGCTTGCTGACCACTTTATCCCCGGCCGAACGGGAGTGTGTGGTTCAGGCCATGCAGATTCTGCGCCGACATGTGCTCGCCGAAGCATCTGAGACTCCGCTGCCCAGTGAAAGAGGCCAACCATGATCTTACAGACCCAAAATCTCACGCGGCGCTATGGAAATCTGGTGGCTGTGGATCACCTCAACCTCAACTTGCACGAAGGGGAGGTGTTTGGGTTGTTAGGGCCCAATGGTGCAGGTAAGAGTACGTCCCTGAAGATGCTCACGACTCTGCTCCCGCCGAGTGAGGGGAGTGCCGTGGTCGCCGGTTTTGACATTCGGCATCAAGCGGCGCAGGTGCGCCGGGTCATCGGTTATGTGCCTCAATTGATCTCCGCCGATGGCGCGTTGAGCGGCTATGAAAACCTGCTGATTGCAGCCAAACTCTACAATATTCCCCGCGCAGAGCGCGAGCGGCGTATTACCGAGGCGCTGGAATTTATGGGTTTGCACGAGGTGGCTCATCGCTTGGTGCGGGAATACTCTGGGGGAATGATCCGCCGCCTGGAGATTGCCCAAGCCATTCTCCATCGCCCGCGGGTGCTCTTTCTTGACGAACCCACGGTGGGCTTGGATCCGGTGGCGCGGCATCTCGTATGGGATTATATTCGCCAAATCCGCCAGAATCTGGGTACCACCATCCTATTGACCACCCATCTGATGGATGAGGCAGATCTGTTATGTGATCGGGTTGGTATTATGCACCTGGGACGGCTGGTAGCGTGCGATACTCCTCAGGCTCTAAAGGTTACTATTGGCAAGCCCGACGCTACGTTGGATGAGGTTTTCATCCACTTTACTGGAAACCAACTTCAAAACGCCACTGGAGGTTACCGTGAAACTGTCCGAACGCGACGGGTTGCCCGTCGTCTGGGGTGAAACTGCCTCCCCATCACCGGTTGCGCTGACCTTACGCCCCTGGGCAGCCCTTTGGGAGTTTCTGTACAAGACCTGGGTCATTGCCGAATTGGAGGCGCGCAAGTTACGCCATGATCCCACTGAACTTTTCACCCGAGCGGTACAACCAGCGCTGTGGCTGCTGATTTTTGGGCAGGTGTTTGCCCGTGTACGGGCCATCCCTACGGGGGATCTTTCCTATCTAGATTTCATGGCGCCGGGTATTCTGGCGCAGAGTGTTCTGTTTATTGCCATTTTCTACGGCATTTCAGTCATTTGGGAGCGTGATTTAGGTGTTCTGCACAAGATCATGGCCAGCCCGGCTCCACGAGCGGCGTTGGTGAGCGGTAAAGCCCTTTCAGCGGGTATTCGCGGCTTGACCCAAGCAATCATCATTTACGCCCTGGCAGCGTTGCTCGGGGTGGATTTAAACTGGCAGCCCCAGGCTTTGCTAGGGGTTACGGTGGCAGTGATCCTGGGCGCAGCCAATTTCTCGCTCTTCTCGCTCATTATTGCCTGTTTGGTTAAGACCCGCGAGCGTTTCATGGGCATCGGGCAGGTGCTGACCATGCCGCTCTTCTTTGCCAGTAATGCCATTTACCCCATTGCGATTATGCCGGCCTGGTTGCAGGTGGTGGCGCGGGTCAATCCGCTGACTTACATTGTGGATGCGCTGCGGGCGCTGATGCTTTCTGGCGGTGCGCCGGCCTTTTCCTTAGGGGTGGATTTCGCCGTCATGAGCGTGACCACGCTGGTTCTGGTCATCATTGCGGCGCGCCTCTATCCCCGCGTCATCGTCTAGCTGGAGGGTGTCTGGGTTTCGTTCAATGGCCCCCCTTTCCCGCTATTGGGTTTAACCAGGATACAGCGGGCAATCTGCGGTTCAAAAGCCAACTCGGTATGCTCAACTTGAATGATGGTCACCGGGCGTTGGGCCAGCACACGCACAGTGCGTCCAGGCATTACGCCATACGCCTGTAAATAGTGCTGGTAATCCAAGGGGAGCGCTTCAAAGCCAAGGATGGTTACTTCTTGGCCAGGCGCAACATGGCAAAGGGTAGGTCGAGTAAAGGGCTTTCCCGGGCTGTGACGGTAGCGGGCACGGTGGAAGCGGAGGTGCGGGATAAGCATGGTGCGTAATCTCCTTTTCACGGGGTTGTATCCTTGGGGGGAGTCGGCGAACGCTTAAGCAGGCGCTCGGCCCAGCGCGCCCAGCGGGAGGCCTGGGGGTTAATCACGCTGGTGCCGCAATTTGGGCAACATGCCATCTGACACCCGGCGTGGAGAGGGCACTGTGCACAGGCAGGGTGTTTTCCAGCCTGGAAGCGTGTGCCGCAAACCGGGCAGGTGAGCCAGGTTTCCTCGGTCAGGGGTAGGGTAGGCGATCTAGCCATGCCAACCTACTAGAGTGAGCAGGCGGTATAATACGCCGCCCACGAATAACGCAAAGGGGAAAATGAAAGCCAGCATGCCCAGCGCGGTCTTAAGTCCGCGCTCCTTAATCATCATGAACACACTGGCAATACAGGGCACGAAGAGGGTAATGGTTACCATGGCAACCACTACCTGAACAGAGGAAAGTAAGCCGCGGGACTCCATGACGAAGAGGTTTGTGGCGGCAAAATCACGGCGCAGGAACCCCACCAGGAAGGCAGCGGCTGCTTCAGGTGGGAGACCCAACCAGTGAGTGACCACCGGTTCGGCAAGGCGGATGATCGTGGGCAAAAGATGGAACCAATCTAGCATGAAGAGTAGGAAAGTGCCTAGCAAGAATAAGGGCACGGCTTCTTTGATGTACCATTCCAGGCGCGCCAGGGTTTTGATCAGTACATTCGAGAGCACCGGCCAGCGCAGGGGTGGAAGTTCTACAATTAGAGGGGCGCGTTCGCCGGGTAAAACCCGCGCGGCCAGCCAGCCCACAATGAGCAAGACCACCACCACGACGCCGGCCCAGATCAGGGTGGCGCCGAATGAAATGCCTGCCAACATCCCCATCACAACCCCCAATTGGGCTGAACAGGGGATGGCCAAGGCGAGCAGGAAGGTCACCAAGATGCGCTCACGGGGGCGGCTAAGGATACGTGTGGTTATCGTTGCCATAGTGACGCAACCCAGCCCAAGCACCATGGGGAGCACTGCCTGACCGTTTAGGCCGATGCGGCTAAAGAACTGGTTGGTCAATACCGCAAGACGCGGCAGATACCCTGAATCCTCGAGAATACCAAAGGCAATAAAGAAGGTAACCACAATCGGTAAAAGCAGGGCCAAAGCGTATGTCGCACCCATGGTCCATAAGCCGTAATCACCGACAAGCATTTGTTGGACAAACGGCCAAGGAATCCAACGTTCCAGGTGGCTCGCTACCCAGGGGTTGATGATTTGGCCAAAGAGGGTTCCTTCGAGGAATCCCACCAAAGTGCCGGCCCCAAAAACGCCCACGAACCAGTAAAGTCCATAGAGTACCAGCGCCAGGATAGGAATGCCCCATAAGGGATGGGTGGCTAAGTGTCCCAGGCGCACATTAAGCGGTTCGCGTTGGTGTTGTTCTTGGCGCCAGACCTGGTTAAACCACCCCCGGATGACGTTTTCGCGCGCGCGTTGGAGCACGCTGGCTACGGGCTCTGCGAGGCGAGCTTGGAGGTCCTGGCGGATGTATTCCAGGCGTTGGAAGGTATCGGGATCCAAATGAGAACGTAACCAGGTGGCAACGCTGGCTTCCCCACTCAGGAAGAGCAAGGCCAAGCCCCGAGCGGAGATAGTAGCCGGAGGGAGAAGGGGTAGAATGGCTTGCACGCCTTCTTCAATCTCTGGGGGATAGGTAGGGTGAAAGAGGGCCGGTTGAACCCGTTCCAGGGCGTGGAGCAATTCATCCACCCCCTGATCGCGCGTGGCTATCGTGGTAACTACCGGGATACCCAGGGTGCGGCGGAGCGGCTCCAGGTTTAGCTCAACCCCGATGGCCTGGGCTTCATCCAGCATATTGAGCACCAGCACCAGGGGTAACCCGAGTTCGGCTAGTTGTAAGGTTAGGTGTAGAGTGCGCTGCAGGTTTTTTGCATCTCCTACCTGGATAACGGCTCCGACATGGTCATCGAGTAGAGCACGCACGGTTACTTCTTCGTCTTCGCTGCGGGCCGGGAAGGTAACGATTCCTGGTGTATCTATCACTAACCAATGCGGACGATGGCGCAGACTGCCCTGAGCAACCTCTACAGTGGTGCCAGGGTAATTGGAGACAGTCACATATTGCCCGGTTAGCCGATGAAAAAGCACCGATTTTCCAACATTGGGGTTGCCAACCAGTAAAATGCGCGGGGGGTCAGCGTGGGTGGTTGAGGATGGCATCGGGGTTGAATGACAATGGGCCATAGGCTTCTACCTTTTGTAAGCAGGATTGACACAACCCATAAAAGGTTAACGACGCGCTTTCAATGGTGCCACCGTACTGAGCAATGAAATCGCGTTTGAGCAAATCCAAAAGTGGCGCCGGGAATTCGATGATGGCGTTGCACAGGCGACAGCGAAAATGATGATGATCGGGGTTGGCCGAGATGGCCGGATCAAAGCGGTCTTGTGGACGCTCGCCTTCAAAACGCTGCGAACCCACCACGCCCAGTTCCTCCAGCCAGCGCAGGGTGCGGTACACCGTCGAGAGATTAAGGTCTGGGGCCCGTTGGCGGGCACGCTGGTATATCTCTTCAGCGGTGGGATGATCGGTGCATTGGGCGAGGGTTTCCAGAATCAGGCGCCGTTGGGCGGTCATCCGCCCCCCGGTCGCGCGTAGACGTTCAGTTACTTGCGTTACCCAATCCATTATCTCGTCCTTAATGCAAATCATTTGCAATAAAGCCATCCTTATTTTAGGTGTCCCCCCGCTCAGGGTGTAGTGTGTTTTATCCCCTTGTGGGGTGCAAAATGTCATGCCCCGCCCGGGGTTAGAAAGAAAGTTCTCGTTGATCGTCTTTAGCCGCTTAGGCGTGTTCTTTGAGTAAGGCGGCGGCGCGGCTCTGTTCTTGCTGGATGTACTGTGGGCGTACGGTGATCCAGATAATCGGCAGGGTAATCACTAACATAACCGCATTGATGAGAAACGGCCAATAGGGACTCCAGTTTTCCCACATCAAGCCGCCCAGGTAAGGCGCGGGAAGGGAGAAAAGTCCTAACGTGGTTGAAAGTAGCCCAAACGCCAGTCCGCGCAGGTGACGCGGAGCAACCTTGGAAATCAAAGCATTGAAGGCGGGGGCATATAGGGCTTGTCCCAGGCCGAACATGCCCCATACCAAGGCCTGGAGGGGGAAGGCCGGCCCACCCAAGAAGAGCACCGTCGCTACCGCGAAGATGCCCAGCCCGCCCACCAAGCCCCAGCGCTCACCGTAACGGTCAGAAATCCAACCCCCGGCGGTATTAAATACTGCCGCGGCGATGCCCATGATAGTGTAGAGCGATCCGACGCGGGTGGTGGTGTAGCCATAAAGGTCTTTAAGGTAGATGGGGTAAAACTGGTCGCTCAGGCGAAAACTGAAATCCTGCAGGCCATCAAACACCAGGATCCAAGTCATCAGCGTGCCGGCAGTGGCCAGGCTGATCATCTGCACCAGGTTGGCTTTAAGTTGACCAAAGTTGAGACGACCAGACGCTTCTTGGGCGGCGGCACGGGCGCGGCGACTCATGCTCATACGGATAATGGTGGCTACTACGTAGAACCCTGCGGCTACCAGCAGCATGCCCCGGAAGCCTAACCGATCTGCCAAAAAGCCACCCAGGAATGGCCCCAAAATGTTAACAATCCCGAAGACGCTATCGAACAGCCCATAGACTTTGCCGCGATTGTTTTCGCTGGTGTGCTCGGCGATGAAGGCGCGGAAAGTGGGAGAAATCAGCGCGCCGGAGATGGCGGCGGCAATGATGGCTACTAGTGCCCACTCCCATGAAGGCACAAAGGGTAGCCAAAGTGAACCAATCAAGCCGATGAGGCTGCCAATGGCAATCGTGCGCAAATAACCTAACGAGTCGGAAATCCAACCGCCGAAGACTTGCAGAAGCAGCGGGGCAAACATGCCAATGGTGAAGAAAAGCCCCACCTGCTCTACGCTGGCGCCCAGGTTGCGCAGGTAGAGTGAGAGCATGGGCGATTCCATACGTGAAGCAATGTTGGCCAGAATCATAGCGAACATGAAGAGCGCCAAGGTTGGGGAAAGGGTGCGCAAAACAGAGCGATTCAATAGTTTCATGAATGTCCTCGGCGGGAATTTCCGTTGGGTGGAATAAGATTATAGCAGCGCGGGTGCCGCTGGTATAATTATAACCACGATGATATAAGAGGTTTTCTCCTGCGTTACCCTCCAGATGGATTAGATAGGTTCAACATGAATACAACGCCTCTTCAAGTGGTCGCCTTAAGGTTGCGTCCGGGCCAAGATCTTAAGCAAGCCTTAGATACCTGGGCACAGGAAAACGCTATCCAGGCTGCAGTGGTGCTGACCTGTGTGGGCAGTTTACAGCGGGCGGTGCTTCGTTTGGCCGATCAACCCGGCCCTACCCTTTATACAGGTAAGTTTGAGATCGTTTCCCTGACCGGTACGTTGTCTGTCCACGGGTCGCATTATCACATCGCCATTTCAGATTCAACCGGCTATACCTTGGGGGGACACCTTATGGAAGGCAGTCTGGTGTATACGACGGCAGAAATTGCCCTAGGTATTTTGCCTTCGGTGCGCTTCGAACGCCGTTTTGACCCTGAAAGCGGCTATGATGAACTCTTTGTTGCTAAGGGAGAATAGGGATGTCCTCACCAACACGGCTTCTGATTGACACTGATCCGGGGATTGATGATGCCCTAGCGATCTTGCTGGCCTTGGCTTCACCCGAAGTTCAAATTGAGGGGATTAGTGTGGTGTTCGGCAACTGTGCTGTGGATCAGGGGGTGCGCAACGCCCTGGCGCTACTTGATTTAGCCCATGCGCCGGATATCCCGGTGGCACGAGGCATGGAGCGCCCGCTGGTGCAACCGCTGCTTCTAGCCCCCGAAACCCATGGCGATACGGGCCTGGGCTATGCTCGTCTGCCCGAGCCCCAGCGTCAACCGGATCCACGGCATGGGATGGACCTGATCATAGAAACTGCCCGCGTTACACCGGGAGAGATCACGTTGGTAGCTTTAGGTCCGTTGACCAACCTGGCGATGGCACTGCGGCGCGAACCGCGCTTGGTGAATTGGCTGCGCCGTGTCATTATCATGGGGGGGGCAATCCGCCACCAGGGAAACACGACTCCTTTGGCCGAGTTTAATGTATATTGTGATCCACACGCCGCCCACATTGTGTATCACTCCGGGCTACCGATCACCCTGGTGCCGCTGGATGTGACCTACCAGGTGGTGTTTAAGCCAGAGCATGTGAATTATTTGCTGTCATTCAATTCCCCGGTAGCGCATTTCATCGCTGAGGCTACGCGATTTTACATGGAATTTCATGACGCGTATCAGCAGATTGAAGGCTGTGTCATTAACGACCCACTTGCTCTGGCGTTGGCTTTCGCTCCAGACCTGGTAGGCACAGAGTCCCATTTTGTAGATGTGGACATTAGCGGTGGGGTTAGCATGGGGAAGACCTTTGCTGACTTTTACCGCATGATCGCCAAACCGGCGAATATGGAGGTGGCTCTCACCGTAGATAGCGAACGTTTCCTGAATCTTTTTGTAGCGCGGATGGCGCAACTCTGCCGTACCCTTACGGCGTAAAGGTCATCTTTTTCAACTAAGGAGGGCACGATGAAACTGGTGGATTCGATCAAGAAGGATTTCAACACAATGACTCTGGTCCTTATCCCGGTTGCAATTGCCATCAACGTGGTCATCGGACAGATCGTAGTTTTGCTACGCCTGCCGGTTTACTTGGATTCTATCGGTACGGTGTTGGTAGGAGCCATTTGTGGGCCGTGGGCCGGTGCGCTGACGGGGACGCTTTCCAACATTATTTGGGGGTTGCTGATCGACCCGAATGCGTTTCCCTGGTTTCCAGTGGCGCTGTTCATCGGGTTTGTGTCGGGGTGGTGCGCCCATTTCGGTTTGTTCCGCACCTGGTGGGGGGTGGTGATCACTGGGTTCTTGGTGGCGATCACAGCAGCGCTGGTCTCGACCCCGATCGCAGTTTACCTCTATGGCGGGATCACGGCCAGCGGTTCTTCGTTCATCACGGCGTTTTTGCTCCAAACCGGACGCGATCTGGTCAGTGCGGTGTTGAGCACTAACTTCCTGGTGGAGCCAGTGGATAAGATCGCCACGGCGCTACTGGCCTACGCGATCATTCGCGGCCTTTCCCGGCGTTACCTGATGCGCTTCCCGCGGGCTGAAAACGTCACCCCCAAGAAGGCCTAGCCAGATCAGTTTTTGGGGTCTCCCTTCTTGTTATCTCGGTGCATGGCTGAAGCATGGTTGAACGCCTTTCATTTTACCTGGAACGGAACAGCCCGCTCCACCGCCTAAACCCGACCACTAAACTGGTGGTGGCGTTTACCCTGATTCTGGTGGCATTTTTGGGGCGCGGCCTGTTCCTACCTAGTCTGATCTTTCTGCTGATTCTGGCACCGTTGAGTTTTTTGGGGCAAGTGGGGCGGGAGTTTCTGCGCACCACACTGAACTTGCTCCTGCCCCTATTTGCCTTTCTCTTCGTGATGCAAAGTCTGTTCTACCCCGGGGGTAAAACGGTGCTCTTTGGGTTCTGGATTTTTGCGGTTAAGTTGGAAGGAGTGCGCTTTGCTTTCCTCACCGCAACGCGGGTGTTGGTTATGGTGTCGTCGTTCCTGCTCTTGTTGCTCACCACGCATCCCGGGGTGCTGTTACTTGATTTGACCCAACGGGGGCTACCGGCCTCAGTGGCTTACATTCTGGCGTCTACCCTCCAAATTATCCCCCAAATGCAGGCAAAGGCTGCTACCATCCTCGATGCCCAACGTTCGCGCGGGCTGGATACCAGCGGCAGTTTGGGGCGGCGCATTCGGGCGCTGTTGCCCTTGGTAGGGCCATTGGTATTCGGTTCGTTGGTGGACGTGGAAGAGCGTGCCATTGCCATTGAAGCGCGAGGGTTCCGCTCGTCGCGTCCGAAGACCAGCCTGGTCGAAATTGAAGACCGCCCACTAGAACGAGCGCTGCGTTGGTTGTGCCTGCTGGCATTTATCCTGGCGCTGGGGAGTCACCTATGGCCGTGATCGTGATCAAAAACTTGACCTACACCTACCCGACCATGGATCATCCCGCTCTGCGTGAGGTGAGCCTTGAGGTTGAAGCCGGCGAGTTTGTGGCCATTATTGGGCCGAATGGTGCAGGAAAATCCACGCTCTGTTACACCTTGGCAGGTTTCGTCCCGCATTTCTTTAAGGGGGAATTGCAGGGAGACGTGTACGTCGCTGGCCAGGATATTCGTCATGTGCGGCTGGAAGACTGGGTGCTCAAAGTCGGTCTGGTCTTTCAAAACCCCTTCAACCAGATTTCGGGGGCAAAATTCACGGTATACGAGGAAATTGCGTTTGGTCTGGAAAATATTGGCGTCCCACGCGAGGAGATGAAGCGTCGGGTCGAAGAGGTGATGGCGCTCACCGGCATTGCGGATCTGGCCGATCGTTCGCCTTATGCCCTTTCAGGGGGGCAACAGCAACGGGTGGCGCTGGCTTCGATCCTGGTGATGCAACCGGAGGTGCTGGTGCTAGATGAACCTACCTCACAACTGGATCCGATTGGCAGCCGGGAGGTCTTTCAGGTCATCCGACAACTGGCGCACCAGGGGGTGACGATTGTCATGGCTGAGCACAAAGTGGAATGGATCGCCCAATACGCTGACCGGGTGATTGCGCTGGCCGAGGGCGAGATCATTGCCAGTGGTCAACCGGCAGAGGTACTCACCGACCCACGTTTGCCGGAGTACGGCATTGGGATCTCACGCTATACGGCGGTTGCCCGCCAGGCGGCGGAGGAAGGTCTGTGGCCGCCACACCAGCGTTTACCCGTCACTCTGGAAGAGGCTGCAGCGGGGTTTCGTGCCATTGAGGAGACCGACTATGCGCGTTTGCGTTGAGAATGTGCATTTCGAATATCCCGGCGGGGTTAAAGCCTTGCGTGGGGTTTCCCTGATCATTGAACCCGGCGAACGAGTGGCGATCGTGGGGCAAAACGGCGCCGGCAAGACCACGCTGGTCAAGCACCTCAACGGCTTGCTGCGTCCTACGCAAGGGCAGGTGATAATTGGCGATTGGGACACTTCTCAGGTGGAGGTGCATCGTCTGGCCCAGCGAGTAGGGTATGTCTTTCAAAATCCAGATGATCAACTGTTCTGCCGCACCGTTGCCGAGGAGGTCGCGTTTGGCCCACGCAACTTAGGCTACGCGCCGGAACGGGTCCACCAACTGGTGGAAGAGGCGTTATACCTGGCCGAACTAACGGATAAGGCTGAGATTAACCCCTATGATCTTTCGCCTTCATGGCGCAAGATGGTGGCGCTGGCTTCGGTGATCGCCATGGATACGCCGATTGTGATTTTTGACGAACCGACCACCGGGCAAGATGCGCGCACCATTCGACGCATTGAGCACATGATTGAGGCGCTGCGTCAACGGGGTAAAACCATCCTTACCATTACCCACGATATTGACTTTTGCGCGGAGAACTTTGAGCGCGTGGTAGTAATGGGGCAGGGGCAGGTGCTGGCAGACGGTCCGAAGGAGAGGATCTTGGGCATGGTGGAGGTCTTAGCGCAAACCTACGTTGAGCCACCGCAGTTAACTCGCCTGGGAATGCAACTGGGGTTTGAGACAACCGTATGCACCCCAGCGCAGTTCCTGGAGACTCTGCGCCGCCGTCTAGGTCATTATCGGGCGAATGGGCTCGGCAGGAGTGAGAACTAGGTATCTAACCACCGTTTGGCGTCGAGCAGTTCAAAGATAGGTGTCAAGATACCATGGGGTTGGCGATCAATGATGTGATGGGCGTGTGCCCGTGCCCGGGGTGAGGCGTTTGACGGTGCAATGGCGAGGTCGGCACAGGCAAACATAGGCACGTCATTGTCACCATCGCCAACAGCCACGATCCTGGCGTGTGGCAAACCCAGGCGTTGTAAGAGGGCGCGCAGCCCGAAGCCCTTGTTAACTCCTTGGCGGGTGACTTCATAGATCACATCCAAACTGAAACTCCCCTCCACCGGTAAGTTCTGGGTAGCCTGAGCGAAGGCCTGTAAAACCTCGGGGTGGTCGGAGAGGCACATTAGTTTGCCAAACCCCTGCCCAGAGGGAGCCTCACTCAATGGACGGGGGAGGAAGCCAAAACGCTCGGCGGCCTGCAAGCCGAATGGCGTGATCTCTTCTAGGTACGCCCCATCTAATCCCTGCCACAGGAAAGCCGCATCCGGAAATTGTGGCACTAACGCGTGCAGGCGGGCCTCGGCTTCCAGGGGGATAGGGAAATACGCTTCCAAGATTTCGCCAGCGCGATAGATGGCAGCGCCGTTTTGCAATACCAAGGGAAAGGGCAAAGGCTCATCCCGGTAGAGCCCGGCACGTTCCAGCACCCGCCGGGCGCTTTCCAGCGAACGCCCGGTGGCAAACACCAGGGTGACAGGCAAAGGCCGGCGCAAGGCCAGGGCATCTTCGGGGTGGATCTCGCGTTCTTCAATTAGGAGCGTACCGTCTAGGTCAATGCTCAGCACAATGGGGGTTGACATGGGGACGGTCCTTGGCTAGGGTGTTCCGGTCCTCGATTCTACCCCAGAACCGTATAGGTCCGGATTCACATTTTCGCGAGCGAGGGTGAGCAAACGCACCCCTTGCACCTGGGGGAAGACTGCCCCCTGCTGAATGGTGAGTAGGGCGGCGTTTTCATCCTCAACGCAGGCGCCAGAGAGCATAGCAAAACCGAATTCAAACAGGCGCGGGGTTAAAGGAGTGCTTGGACCAAGTAGCATCCGCCAGGCCTGGGGAGTGCACAGTGCCAGCAGGTCATCCACTGTGTGGTTAATGAGCGTGGTGGCAGTAATGGCAACCACGTCTGCCTGGGGCAAGATCTCTGAGGCAGCCGTGGCGGGTAGGTCACCAGGGGCGGGGTGAAGTTCGAGCACCCATAGGTTGCGTGCCAAGGGGCGCAAATCGTTGATAAAGGGGAAATGACCAACGATGACCACATTCCGCCCGGCACCGTGGTGTTTAAGTACCTCCGCGGCATTGATCTCTTGAAACGGCAGCCCTTCCAGCGGCAGGAGAGAATTGTAAGCGGCCAGACCGATACTGGCTTCCAGTGGATTCTCAGAGAGTAACCAGGTGGCTAGTTCTTGAGCGTCCTTGGTATGGAGTTGCCCCACGTCACGCACCCGATGATATCCGTGGGGGGCATGTGCGTCTGTCAGTGTGGCGGCCAGCCCGCAGCGGCGGGAGCATACCAGCGTCCAATGCACACCTACGTAAACCCCGCGCACTGGCACGGGGCTCGACGGAAGGTCGGCAAGCAGGGTTTCGAGCAAATGGGATTTGATCATTGGGCTCTTTGTTAGCCTACCTCCTTTCAGGCCAATTATAGTCCAGGCTGGTAATGGAGTGAGTGAAGAGGATTAAAATTAGGGACGCAGACCAGGATGTGGAGACTTAGGGCGTTGAGCGAGGAGAGGAGGTTGATCGTGGATCGGTGGCGGCTAATCTTGGCCTTGGGGCTGTTGGTTGTGGGATGTGCTCCGATGCCTTCACCCACGCCAACACCTTCCGCCTTGCTAACGTCTGGTGCCTTGGCAACAGTGCCTTCACCCTTGCCAACACCGACCTGGATTGCGTCCCCGGTGCCACTTATGCCAGCGTCCTCGGCGGAGATTCACCGCTGGCCCGCTCCGAATGGACAGTGGGTGGCCGTGGTGGATCGGGCAGCAGGTAGCCTGGTGCTGGAAAGTGTGCTGGGGCACCGCAAGGAGGTGTTTGGACCGGGCTCTGGGGTGTTAGAGGTGCGCTGGTCAGGGGATTCAAGCCATCTAGCCGTAGCACGACGCGATGCCGCGGCGCCTCCAACGGCGGCAGCGGCAGATATCTGGCTAGTCATATTGGATGCAGAAGGGCCTCGCGCTCCGATGCTGTTGCTAAAGCCAGAGGCGGGGTTGCCATATGCGGCTGCACAATTCTTTCTCGGGCAGTGGTCACCGGATAATGGGCATTTGCTCTTCTGGTCTGGCCCGTTAAGTGCCTCGATTGCGGCGGATGGTCTTCCCTTATGGTGCTTGGATGTTCAAAGTGGCAAGGTGATGGCACTTAGCGATGTTGCGTTGGTTAACCTAACGTATCAATCCTGGGCGCCGCAGGGGCAGGCGGTGGTCTTTACCAATGGGGGGTACCGTTCGGCGTTGGTGGGCAAGTGGCTCGCCCGATATGATGTCCAGAATGGTAACGTTTCGATCTTGGTGCCGCCTGAGGAGATTGTTCCCGGACAAGTGGCTTGGTCACCAACTGGAGAGTGGATTGCCTTTGCTGGCGTGCCTGTTGATCAAACCGGGGAAATATACGCGGATTACATGGGATGGGATAATCCAGCCATTCAGGCGCGGCGGCTATACCTGTTGGACGTGGCAAGCGGTGAATACCGTCGCCTGAACGGTGATGAAGTGTTTCAAGATGCACCACGTTGGTCGCCCGATAGTCGCTCCCTTTACTATATCCAGATAGAAGGCGAGCAAGCGCAGGTCATGCAGGCGGCAATTCCCGGTGGAGAAGCCCAGTCTGTGGCAGGTTGCCAAGCGCCGCGCCCGCCAAGCGCCGGATATTACGGCCAGGTAGAGTGGGACGCGGTGTTTGAGGCGTGCTCTGTTTTGAAGTAAAATTGCACCTTGCTATGGACGAGCATTGGCAAGATCCTGGTCTGACTCAACGAGTGCCCGGGCGGGGACTAGAAGCGGAAAAGACCCGCCCGCGCTTAACAGAACCGATGGCACGTTTTCAACCGGTGCCAATTAAGCATCGCCGCCGCCAACCTCGGCTGGGGTGTCTCGGTCTTCTCCTAATTCCCCTGGTCGCGCTGTTTGCGGCCTATTTCCTGACCCCGTTCCAAACGCGCATTTTGCTGATGGGGGTGGATCGTGCACCTGAGGGCAGTATGGTTGCCCGCACGGATACAATCATCTTGGTGGGGATTGAGCCGCTCCAACCCCGTGTGCGGATGCTTTCCATCCCCCGCGACCTGTGGGTGACCATTCCTGGCGAGGGCGAGAATCGCATTAATACCGCTCATTTTTTTGCGGAAGCCAAAGTGCCCGGCACAGGCCCGCGTGCCTTGCAGGAGACATTGCGCTATAACTTCGGTCTGAACGTGCCTTTTTACGCTCGGGTGCGCTTTGAGGGGTTTGTGGCTCTCATTGACGCGATGGGCGGAATCACGCTGGACTTGCCCGAGCCCATGGCCGGCTATGACGCCGGACAGCATCATCTTGATGGCACTCAAGCGTTGGCTTTTGTGCGCAACCGCACCGGTAGTGATGATTTCTTCCGCATGGCCCATGGGCAACTCTTGCTCAAAGCCGCTTTCCGCCAGATGCTCAAGCCGGCTTCTTGGCCACGCATCCCGGCCGTTCTGCTGGCAGCGACCCAGGTGGTGGATACCAACGTTCCCACTTGGTTGTGGCCACGGCTCGCGCTGGCGCTGCTGCGTGCTGGCCCAGATGGGATTGAAACGCATGTGCTGGGACGGGAAATGGTAACCCCCTTCACCACCAGCGGGGGAGCCAATGTACTTCTGCCTAATTGGGATCTGATCCGCCCAATGGTGCAAGAGATGTTCGGCTCCTAATCGGCCTAGCGCGGGAGCAATGTCAGTAGCAAGGCGAGCAGGGCACCCAAACCGGCCACCGCTGCCGCAAAGTAATGTTCGTTCAGTGCCAATTGGGTAGCACTGAGGAGCAAGGCGGTGAAGACCACTGCCGTACTGATCTGCCGTGCTGAACGCTCTAGACGCGCGAAGCGGGCGTGCAGGATGGGATCGCTGACTTCCAGTTGCCCTTGGGCCAGGCGGGTTAACACGGCATCAGCGCGTTGCGGCAGAGCGATCAACGTGCGCAACATCTGCACTGAGGTCTTGAGCAAGGGACGGAGCAGGCTCTCTTGTTCGGCGCGCATCATCCGTTCGGCATAGGGCACGACGCTCTCCCACACATTGAACTGGGGGTCGAGCCCTAGGCAGATCCCGTTGAGAATGGAAAGGCAACGTCCAAGAAGTAACAGGTTTTGGGGTAACTGGAAAGGCATTTGGTAGAGTAATTGGCGGAATTCTACCAGCAGGCTCAGCACCTCTTCCTGGCTCATACTGATTTCTGCCAAAGTCTTGCCCCAGAAGCGGTCAAAGACCTCCTGAGTGGCTTTTTCAATCAACCGCAGATCGGCATTTGGGAGCAGGATGCCCATCTGCTGGTAGGCTTGCACCAGGCGTGTTGCGTCCCGGCTGGCTATTCCAACCAGCACCTCGCGCAGGGCTTCCATCAGGTCCGGCGGGACAGTGCCGGTCATGCCGAAATCCACAAACACCAGTTGCCAGGAACGAGAAGGCGGTTGATCGGTCTCGGAGGTAGACGGCAGAGGGTGGACGAAGAGGTTGCCAGGATGGGGGTCAGCGTGGAAGAAACCATCTTCAAAGATTTGCTTGAGGTAGGTGGTAATCAGGCGTTTAGCGACCTCGGCACGCTCAATTCCTGCTGCCTCAATGGCTGGGTAGTCAGTGATTTTGATGTCTCCCACATCCTCAAGGGTGAGCACACGTCGGGTAGTGTACTCCCAATACACCTTGGGGATGCGCACTTCGGTGTGCCCGGCGAAGTTAGCCGCAAAGATTTCGGCGTGGCGGGCTTCGCTGAGGTAATCAATTTCCTCGCGCAGGATGCGGCTGAACTCATCCACCAGTGCAGGCACATCCGCACGGCGGCGAACTGGGGGGAAAAGGTTGACCCAGCGCGCCACAACGCGCAGGGCCTGTAAATCGGTCTCTACGATGGCGGGGATGTTAGGGCGTTGTACCTTGACCACCACGGCAAGCGGCGTAGGGTCAGAAGTGGTATGGGGTGGATTGAGCCAAGCACGGTGTACTTGTCCAATCGAGGCGGCGGCGAGGGGACTTTCCTCAAAGACGAGGAAACGGGTTGCGAGCGGGGCGCCAAACTCGGTTTCCACAACGGCGCGAATGGCATCGAAGGGCTCGGGGGCCACTTCGTCTTGTAAACCGCTCAGTTCTTCGGTGATCTCTGGGGGAAGGATGTCAATGCGCGTGGAAAGGAACTGCCCGACTTTGATCATCACCCCCCCGAGTTGGATCGCCAGTTGGCGAAAGGCGGCGGCCAGGCGACGCAAGCGTTGCGGGCGAGTCGTGCGTACCAATTTTCCCAGCCCGAAACGAGGGAGGAGGATATCCCAGGTCAGGACGTGCAAAATGACCCCAGCAAAGAAGCGCAAAATGCGACGATAGCGCGCGCGTAACATCCCGTAAGGATTATAGCATTCAACGCCAACGCTGCCCCAGCATGTAGAAAGTGCGGGGGCAGCGCTGATCATTAGGGAGACTTAGCGGCTATTAGGGACGCATGGGGCCATTTCCCTGGCGTGGCGGCTGGGCAGTGGGCATCATCGGCCCACTGCCGGGGGTGCAGGTGGCTTCGGGGCCGGGACCAGGTCCGTAGCCGCTACCGGGGGTAGGGGTGTCTTGCGCCCAGGGGTTACCGCCCGGCCGTTGATTCCGAGGTGGCATGGGTACGCTCTCGGGCATGCCCTGGCGGAGGCGTTGGCGTAGCGTTTGTGGGTCCTGGAGGCCTTCTTGAACGGCCTGCAGGTGGGTTTGGATCATGGCACGGGTGCGCTGGAGCACGGCCTGTGCCACCGGGTTAGTGATATTGGCTTGTTGCTGCAAGCGTTGATATTGAACTTCCAAGCGTTGGCGAATACGCTCGAGGGCTTGGATCGCCTGCGTATCATTCTGGGCCACGGCTAGTTGCAAAGCCGTTTGCAGATGGGTCTGCAAACGCTGGAGGACAGGTTCAGGGGGTACTTCCTCGCGCGCCAACATTTGGGAGATCTCAGCCGTGCGCCGTTCAGCGAGTTCCAGATTAAGGTTGAGACGGGTCTGTGGATCGCGCGTGATTTCACTGCGCAAATCCTCACTCCAGGTCTTGACTGGGTAGAGCCAGTCATCGGGCATACTAGCCTGGGCTGCAGCTACGGTAACACCACCGCCGCCCAGCAACAGAGAAACTACTAGCAGAATTGTCGTTAAGGCGCTGAACATGGGTGAAACCTCCTTTTGGGGATGTGTCAAGCCTATCCATAAGGCTTTCCACCAATTCAGACGCCGTTCGGGGCGTGCAGATACGGCCAGTTGATGGGCTTGTTCCAGAAAAGCCCTCCGGCCTTGCGCCGCGGCCGCAGGATCACGGGGGGGGACGGCGCGTAATGCCTCTAGATGGGCGCGTACTTTGGGGTCAGGTTGGGGCTCAAGATGGGTTGGGGACATTTTCTACCTCTCGCTCCAGAATTCGTCGTAGAGCGGCCAGGGCACGGTGTTGCAAGGCTTTGACGGCGCCAACGGGTTTTTGCAAAGTGGCGGCCACTATCTCATTATCCAGATCTTCGACGAAGCGTAGCAGGATGACCTGGCGCTGTTCAGGGGTCAATTGCCACAGGGCGCGGCGCAGGCGCTGGCGCATCCAGGTAGCTTCCAGGTCGGCCTCGGGGTTGGGCGCGTCGGCACTCAGGTGGATACTATCGGCGTTGAGGGTCGGGGGTGGTTGGCGGCGATAGCGATCGGTGATCCAGTTGTGTGCAGTGCGGTAAAGATAGGCCTGAAGGTGCTGCTGAGGCCCGTGCCCGGCGTGAAGGGCATGCAGAAAGCGCGAGAAGGTTTCAGCAACGCATTCCTCGGCGACATCGCGGTCACCCAGTAAACGCATGGCATAGGCATACAGGCGAGGGCTGTAATAATCGTAGATCGCCGCCAATGCCTCAGGGTCAAAGCGTTGTGCCGCCTGCAACCATTCCCGTTCGTTCGGCGAGTTCATTTTCCGTAATATTTAGACGCCGATGATGTGCTCGAGATACGCCCAATCCCGATGAGCAAACCCAGATTTTCGCTTTATGTCCGGGGTAGTATGGGAAGTGTGAATTCCAGGCGCGTGCCGTACCCCTTTCCCGAAGGATCGGTGTAGATGGGGCTGGTGGCGCGGACCTCACCCCCATGCAGGTGAACTAATTGTTTGACAATGGCCAAACCCAGGCCTGAACCACCCCTACTGCGGGCGCGGGATTTATCTGCGCGGTAGAAGCGCTCAAATACGTGGGGTAAATCTTCACGCGGGATGCCCGGCCCGGTATCGTTGACTGCAACTGTTACCTTGTGCGCATGCGGATCTGGGGTGATCTCAATCCGGATGTTTCCACCTTCAGGGGTGTAGCGCAGGGCATTGTCGAGCAGGTTGGCGAACACCTGTTGGATGCGTTGCGCGTCCAAGGGTAATGCAGGGAGGTTATCCGGTGCGATTATTTCAAGATGAATGGCCTTTTGTGCTGCAGCGGCTTCGAACTGCCCGGTTACTTTCTGGACCAAGGGAAGGAGTTCGGTGGGTTGTTTCTCCAGAGTGAGGTGCCCGGACTCGGCCAGCGAAAGCAGGCGCAGGTCTGCTACCAAGCGATTGAGCAACTGGACTTGATCATTGAGGACTCGGATTTGTTCTGAGTCCATTGGGAGGACGCCATCTTGCATGGCTTCAAGGTTGGCTTGCAAGACCGCCAGGGGGGTGCGCAATTCGTGGGCAACGTCGGCCACCATCTGGCGGCGAGCTTTTTCGGCCCGTTCCAGGCTGGTGGCCATTTCGTTGAAAGCGAGTGAAACAGCGCCGATTTCATCCTGCGTGGCGACCGGGACGCGCTGAGAAAGATCACCTTTGGCAATGGCCTGAGCCGCACGCTGGAGGCGGCGCAGGGGAGCAATGATGCGATAGACGATGAGGGCCACGATGATCAAAGCGGCTACGCTGGCAATGATGACGGCACCGAGCACGGCCCGGTTAACCGCCCTCAAGAATTCGCTTTCAAGGGTTGCTGCTCCGGTTACACCGGCCGGTAAGACCAATAATGTGCCGACTTGGGAGTTTCCAACACGAATGGGTGCGCCAAGCGCCAGTGCTTCCGCTGGGGCGGATTGGCCTTCCCACAGCCCCTGAGTATCGAGAACAACGCGCCCGCTGGCGTCCACCAGCACCAGCCGTTGGGCCAAAACGCGCCCTAACAGGGTGGGCTGTAGAGGCATCATATGCCCACTTTCACTACCCATCATACCCTGGCCCATACGTCCCCGTGGCCACATCTCGGCCATGTGAAGGAACATATCAATCCCTTCCCAGGAACCGGTGCGCTGGTAATAATCGGCTAGCACGGGTGCTAACCGTTGTGCCCAGGCTTGTGCGCTGCGTTCGGTGTAGGTGCCAAAGGCCAGGCGGGTAGCACGGCGGGTTAGTACGACAGTGAGCACGGCACCTAGGAGTAGCACCCCTAAGAAGGCTGCCACTAATTTTAGGTACAAACGGCTAGGCATCCTCGGTGATCTCCAATTTGTAACCCACACCGAAGACAGTCTGGATATAGGTGGGGCGGCGTGGGTTGGGTTCGATCTTGGCACGCAGGTTTTTGATGTGGGCGTCTATGGTGCGCTCATAACCCGGGTAATCGGTGCCTAAAGCGTGTTCCAGCAATTGCAGGCGGGTGAAAACGCGCCGCGGGTGGCGGGCCAGGGTTACCAGCAGCGCAAACTCGGTAGGGGTCAGATTAACCGGTTTGCCGTCCACGGTAACGAGGCGTTGGGCCAGATCAATCTCAAGTTTTCCAATCCGTAGCTGCTCGGTCTCGGTCAGGGTTTCAGTAGCGCGGCGGAAAATGGCCCGCACGCGGGCCACAATTTCCCGTGGGCTGAAGGGTTTGGTTACGTAATCATCCGCCCCTAGTTCTAACCCGGTAATGCGATCCACTTCTTCCACCCGTGCGGTGAGCATCAGGATGGGCACGTTCGATTCACGGCGGATGACACGAGCTACGTCCAGCCCGTCCATGCCTGGCAAGTTGAGGTCCAGAATGACGAAATCAGGGCGTTCGCGGCGGAAGAGATTTAGGGCTTCTTCACCATCTCCGGCCCGAATGACCTGAAACCCGGCTCGTTCCAAATAGCCCTGGATCACCCGGACAATCTGAGGTTCATCATCAACCACCAAAATCTTCTTCACTTCCATGCTCCAATGATTTTAAGGCCAAGATGTGAAGAAAGTGTGAAATCCTTCTCGCCTGGCGGGTTGCAAGCCAAATTCGGATTGGCTATACTCAAATTATCTCATAACCCTGTCCTTTTTCTGAAGGGCAACTCCCAGGAGAGAAGTTTATGGAACGTGCTCATTTTATCCCTCATCCTGCGCTGCAACCGCACGAACTCCCTCGCACAGGCTGGCGTGAAGTTGGGCTTCCCCATCAGTGGACATTAGAGGGGCTAGAAGCTGAGGTGGGGTGGTATCGGTTGACGCTACCTCAAGCCGAGGCCCAACAGCGGCGCTGGGTGCGTGTGTGGGCAGATTATTATGCCGAAGCGTGGTTAGATGAGACGTATCTAGGCCGCCATGAGGGCTATTTTGAGCCCTGGACCATTTCCTTGCCCGTTACAGGGGATATCTTATGGTTGCGGGTGGCGGCGCCCAAAGAGCCTTATGACGAAGTGTGGCCACGCTTTAAGCGTCAGATCAAGGGTGTTTTTGGGCAGCACGATTGCCGACCCGGCAGCATTGGCCCGCGGGGTCAGGAGCGTGGCACAGGCGGGCTATGGGGTGGAGTAGCCGTTTGGACGAGCAGTGCTGTGGCGTTATTGGGAGTACGTGCCTTCCCGCTGCAGATTGCGGGTGGATGGCGTTTGCAGATTGAAGTAGAGTGTGATAGTGTCCAGACACATCAAGCCGCCGTTTCCTTGACCCTCCGGCCTGAGAATTTTGAGGCTGATGGGTTTAGCAGTGAGCGCCAAGTAGATCTTATTCCAGGCCGACAACGTTTGCGCTTTTACTGGCTGTTACCAGAAATGGCACGCTGGGAGGTGTGGGAACGCGGCTTTCCTCACCTCTATCGGTTGAGCGTGCGATTAGGGGAAGAAGAAGTCTCGACCCATGTTGGTTTTCGTACGGTAACGCGTGAGGGGGATTGGGTATGCTTAAACGGACGCCGGTTATTCCTGCGTGGCACGAATATTATTCCTACCCAGTGGTTGGCAGGCTATTCTCTCGCCCAAGCGGAGGCAGATGTGCGTCTGCTCAAAGAGGCGCATCTCAATGCGGTACGGGTGCACGCGCATGTAACCCATCCGGCGTTTTATGAGGTCTGTGATCGTGAGGGCCTTCTGGTTTGGCAGGATATGCCGTTGCAATGGGGATATGCTCTGGATGACGCCTTTGCCCACGAAGTGGTGCGTCAGGCTGAGGCTTTAACCTGGGTATTGGGCAACCACCCTAGCATTTTCCTGTGGTGTGCCAGCAATGAACCCACCCATAATCGTTACACCACGGTGCCATTGGTGGCAACTGCGTTGCGTGGTAGCGATCCAACCCGCCTGGTCAAAGAGGCTTCGGATTTCCGTGAGCATACCTATCCAGGGTGGTATTGGGGGCATTGGCGCGATTTTCTAGCGTTGCCTGCAGCGCCGCTTCCTTCGGAATTTGGGGCACAAGCCCTGCCGCGTGCTGAGACATTACGGCGGGTGCTGGGTGAGGCCGCCTGGCCACCCCGCTGGGAAGTGTGGGCGTACCACAATTTCCAAGCCGAACAAACCTTTCGTGTGGCCGGGGTCGAGATGGGCGACAGCCTGGAGACGTTTGTGACAAATTCGCAGGCCTATCAGGCACAGTTGTTGCGTTTTGCTATTGAGGCTTACCGCCGCGCCAAAGGAAAGATCACCGGGTATTTCCAGTTTATGTTTGTGGAACCCTGGGACGGGATAACGTGGGCGGTGGTTGAAGCGGATCGCACTCCCAAAGCGGGTTACTATGCCCTCAAAGAAGCTTCCAGCCCAGTGTTGCTCTCTTTGGTGCCCTATCGCGAAGTGACCGAAATCGGACAGCCACCAATTAATGAGGTCTGGCTGATCAATGATCTAGAACGTCCTTTGGAGGTGTGGGTAAGGTTGCGGCTGGAAGGGCCGGTCAGTGGAATGTTGGGCGAACTACAGGCAAAACTGGCGGCGCAAGAAGCGCGTTGCTTGTTCAATCTAGCGGAGGGCTATGAAGCTCCACCAGGGGAGGGCGAATGGTTGGCGCGGGCAGCGCAGTTTTTACGCACCTTGATTCCCGGCGATTATCATCTGGTTGGCGAGGTGTGGGAAGGTGAGACGCTACTTACCACCAGTACGTTGGTGATTCGCTATCTTTCACCTATTGTGCCCTTAGGAGGTGCGTGGTGAGCGAGACAGTTTGGGAGTTTCTGGGTTTAAGTGGAAAAAAGGCGCTGATTTTGCATCACGACGATTTAGGGCTATTGCAGGCTCAAAATGCAGCCTATGAGGCGCTAGGGTTCCCGACCGGATCGGTCATGGTACCAGCTAGTTGGGCGTCACAGTTGGCCCAGCATGCTTGGGCAGATTTAGGCGTTCATCTGACCCTAACCAGTGAATGGCGTGCACCACGTCTGCGTCCGCTTACGTCGGGCTCCAGCCTGCGTGATTCGAGCGGTCACTTCTGGCCGAGCGTTGAAGAGGCCTGGCTACACATTCGGACTGAGGAGGCTGAGGCTGAACTACGGGCCCAAATTCACGCGGCATTGGCCATGGGCATTGACGTGACCCATGTGGATACCCACATGGGCGCGGTATTGCGTCCTGATATAGCAGAGATCTACCTGAAACTGGCGCTTGAATTCCGTCTACCTGCTTTCATCCCCGAGTCTTTGGAGGCGGTCCATCTACCGGCGCCGCTGCGCCGGCCGATTGAAAACTTGCTCGATCGTGCGCCTTTGCCCAAAGTGCGCTGGTTGGATAGTTATCCTGTTCCGCCAGCCCAAAAGCGGGAATGGTTTATTGAAACCCTGTGCCAGGCCGGTCCAGGGGTTTATCATTTGATCCATCATGCGGCCATCCCCACTCCTGAGGCCCAAACCCTGCCGGATTGGGAGAAGCGCAAATCTGATTATGAGGCCCTGCAGGACCCGGAAGTGCGTCGGGTGATCGGGGAATTTGTGTTGCTCACCTATCGTCAGGTGCGGGAAGCGTTGCGGAGGATTTGATGAACCGCGATCCATTATCTCCAGCGCCTCGAGCCAACCCCTGGCGTTATGCCCTAGGGGAATTCGGGCTCAGCCTGCCCGGCTTCGCCATTGGTACCTATTTGGTTTTCTTTTATTCGGATGTGCTGGCGTTGCCGGTTACCCTGGTGGCGATAGCCCGAGCCATTAATTCGGTATGGGATGGATTCAATGATCCGATTTTTGCCCATCTTTCGGATCGTACCCGCACTCGCTGGGGACGGCGCCGCCCCTGGCTGTGGCTGGTGTTACCGCTGAATCTGATTGCCTGGCTGGCACTGTGGGCACCCCCCCGCCAAGCAGATGTCCAGACTCTTTTTATCTGGTTCCTGGTCTTTTTGCTATTCTCGGAGACGGTGGCAACCATTAGTTGGGTTAATTACAATGCCCTTTTCCCCCGTCTCTTCACCACCGAGGCGCAACGGGTGCGGGCCAATGCGATTCGTAAGGCGTTGGGACAGGTAGCGCTGATCGGCGGAATTGCGCTCAGCCCATTGCTGTACAGCCGGTGGGGCTTTGCCGGTATGGGCGCGGTGTGGGCGGTAATCGGTAGCCTGGCCTTCTTGTTGTTCTTGCTGGATTTTCGTGAGGATGGAGAAACTTCATCTGCCGAACCCATGCCCAATTTCTTGCACAATGTTTGGGGGTTACTCAAGAATTTCTCCTATCGTCTGTATTTGGGCATTTACATGCTTTCGACCCTAACCAATGGCCTACTAATGGCCGGAATGCCGTTCTACGCTAAATATTCCTTGGGTTTGGCGGAAGGGCAGACCTCGCTCTTGTTTGGCGCCGTTTTCGTGACCGCTATACCCGGCGTGGCGCTCTGGATTTATATCACCCGCCGTTTACGTGCGGCACGTGCCTGGCAACTCGCCTTGGCTTGGCTGATGTTGGCGCTGTTACCCTTGATTGCCGTTCGCTCGCTATGGGGTAGCCTCCTTACAGCAGCAGTAATTGGGCTGGGATTAAGTGGGGGTATGGTGTTGGGCGATGTGGTCCTCGGACAAATCATTGATGAGGACGCGCATCGCCACGGGCGGCCACGCGAAGCCATGTTCTACGGTCTGGCTTCGGTGCTGGCCCGCCTTTCGGGCTTGCTCAATGCCCAGAGTTTTGTCTTGTTGACTTGGCTCTTCGGTTATGTGAGTGGTGAGCAACCTGGTCCTGACCCTGATGCGGCGTTTCGCTTTTTTATGGTGGTGATCCCGGGAATTGCGTTGCTACTTGCGGTAGGTATGGCCGGATGGCTGCGTCGATCCTTGGGCGAGACTCAACCGGAAGTCATGACTCCCACAGGGCCTACTGAATAGGCTTCTTTGCCGGTAGACCGACACGGCGCGGATAACTAGGTGGGGTGGCGCTTTGCTTGCGAATAACGATTAGGTAGCGTTCCTCGGCCACACCTGGTAAATAGACTGGCAAGATCTGTTGTAGTTGCCCACCCAGGATGCGGATTGCACGCTCGGCGCCTTGCGTTTCAGCCGGGCCGCTAGCGCCTTTTTGGGCCAGCATCGCCCCACCGACTCGCACCAGCGGTAAGAGATATTCTACCAATACCGGCATGTTGGCCACCGCACGAGCCACAGCCCAATCGTAACGCTCGCGGTGGGCGGGATCTTGCCCTAATTCCTCGGCGCGCCCCTGGATCAGGGTGACTTTCTCAAGTTTTAGCACTTCCACGATGTGACGGCAGAAGGCCAGTTTTTTGCCCACCGAATCCACCAGGGTAACCTCGAGATGAGGCAGAAGGATCTTAAGGGGAAGGCCGGGAAACCCGGCACCGGTACCGATATCAATCAGGGATTGGGGAGGCGTGCTGTTGCGCCACGCAAGGATACAGGTGAGAGAATCCAGGAAGTGTTTGGTGCGGATGCCCTCAGGATCACGAATGGCCGTGAGGTTGAAACGGGTATTCCAGGCCAGCAATTCCTGTTCATAAGTAGCAAACGCTGCGCGCTGACGCGGCGTCAGTTTGATCCCCAAAAGATTTTGCACATCCTGGGCGAACTTCTCCATGCGCCGCCATTATACCGAAACTTAGGCGCTTTGTGGCCTTGAGGCATGCGTTTTTTCGCAGGCGTGGTTATAATCAAAGTACATCCCCTTGCCGGAGGCCGGCCACAGTGAACGCGCCTAAGTACTGATTTTTATGTCGGGTACGGGAGCGTACCCCTAAGGCGGACGTGCCTGTGGCGACCAGAGCGGCCCGGTGGGGGCAAGGAGTGTGAAAACCTTCTGTCAGGTCATGGGCCAGGAGGGAGCCAGAGGCGGTCTGCTCACTCTGTTGATCTATTTTGGCTTACTTGTCAGGAGGTCATGTATGTCCGCGTCTGATACTGTATGGCTTTTTACCCGCTACGGGCTGGGTGAGGGCCCGGCAGAACTGCAGCAGCAACTGGTAGTCAAGTATCTTACCCTGGCTCTGGAAAGCGGAAAACTACCGGCCAAGGTGCTTTTCTACACCGAGGGGGTGCGGTTGGCTTGTAGCGGTTCACCCGTTTTGAGTCAGTTGCGTGAATTAGAAAAGCGTGGGGTTGAACTGGTGCTCTGCCACACTTGCCTCAGTTACTTCGGTTTGCTGGATCAGGTGCAAGTGGGTGTGGTAGGGGGCATGGGAGATATTTTAGAAGCCCTCAACCAAGCTGCCAAAGTGGTGGCGTTATAAGGGGCGAGGATTTTCGTGGCCGGCCTTTCCCCTTCAATTGGCATGATGGGATTTCAATTCGCTTAGTTGGCGCTCCAATTCTGCCCGTAGCACTTGGGGGTTGGCTTTTCCCCCCACGGCACGCATGACCTGGCCGAAAAACCAGTTGGCCAGGGTTTCTTTGCCCCGCAGGTAGGACTGGACTTCATTAGGGTTTTCTGCCAGTACCCGGGCTACTAAGGCGCGCAGGGCATCAGCATCTGAAACTTGACGTAGGCCTCGTGAGGTAATGATCGCTGCGGCCCGTTCCCCGCTTTGGAGCATTTCTTGTAACACGGCCTTGGCAGTGGTTTGATTGATTTCGCCGGCCTGGAGATGAGCGAGCAGTTCAGCCAATGCGTCTGGGCTAACTTTAAGTTGCTCAATGCTCTCGCCGCTTTCGTTCATCCAGGCAAACACCTCGCCGAGGATCCAGTTGGCAATCATTCGTGGGGGCAAATCAGAGGCAGCCCTGACCGCCGCTTCGTAATACTCGGCGACGGCACGCTCATTGACCAGAAGCGCTGCATCAATGGGGGACAATCCATAATTTTCGATAAAGCGTCGCCGCCGGGCATGAGGTAATTCAGGCAGGGCCGCGCGCACAGCAGCGATCCAAGCCTTTTCAATGACGAGGGGGGGCAAATCTGGCTCTGGGAAGTAGCGATAATCGTGGGCTTCCTCTTTGCTACGCTGTGAATACGTGCGCTCTTCTGTCTCGTTCCAACCGAGGGTCTCTTGCTCCACGTGTTGACCCTGGCTGAGCAAGCGACTCTGACGCTCAATTTCATAAGCAACGGCCCGTTCGAGGGCGCGGAAACTGTTTAGGTTTTTGATCTCGACGCGTGTACCCAGCTGCGTGCTCCCTTTGGGACGTACCGAGACATTGGCTTCAAAGCGAATGACGCCCTTTTCCATATCACCAGAATTGACCCCTAGATACCGCAAGAGGGTGCGCAACGCCATGGCGTAAGCCCGCACTTCCTCTACACTGAAAAGATCGGGCTCAGAGACAATTTCTAGGAGAGGCACGCCAGCGCGATTGAGATCCACCAGGGAAAAGCTTTCACCACCCGGTGGGGTGATATGCGTGAGTTTGCCGGTGTCCTCTTCGAGGTGCACCCGCCGAATACTCACGGCGCGCTCGCCTGCGCTGGTGAAAATAGGCAAGCGACCGTGTTGGGCGAGCGGATACTCGTATTGCGAAATCTGGTAACCCTTAGGTAAGTCGGGATAGAAATAATTTTTACGCGCAAAGAGGCTATGGGTAGCAATCTCGCAATCCAGGGCCAGTGCGACCCGCAGGGCATACTCCACAGCACGCTGGTTGATCACCGGTAAAACTCCCGGCATGCCGGCACAGACCGGGCAGACGGCTGTATTGGGTTCGGCCTGAGTCGCATCCACGACCGGGCAGGCACAAAACATCTTAGAGCGGGTTTGAAGTTCTGCGTGGACTTCTAAACCAATGACGGGCTCAAATTCCATGATTCCCTCACCGTGCATAACCTCTACCCAACCTTCGGAAGGCCTGCGGGTGATTTTACCACTAAACCCGCCCCTGCTAGGGTTTATCGATAATTCCAGATCAGATAACTATCGCTCGTGCAGATGGGCTGGTCAGAGGGTACCGTGAGGCAAACCTGATAGGCGATGACGCTACCATTGGGCTGTTCAGGGGTTAGAGGGGCGATGCTCAGGTGGGCTCGTCCCTGGGCATCGGTAGGAGGCAGGCGGTATTCCAGGCGTGTGCCATCGGCCAAGGTGAGCCATAGGCGCGATTCGATCCCTGCCAGTGGGCGCTGATCCCGTGCATCCAGGACGATAATCTCGAATGATTGGGGCTGATCAGCAGGTAAACGGCTGGAGGTGGCCGTAGCAAAGAGGCGGATGGTCTGAGGAGAATAGAGCAGGGGCAGTTCGCCGCTTTCGTTCTGAATGCGGCGCAGATACTCCAGCCCTAAGGGGAGCAGGCGCACGCGCAAACTGGGGGCGGCGGTGTGATCGTAAAGCAAGCAGTAGTTCTCAAAACATTGCCGGTAACGTTTCTCGCCTACCGCGGCGATTTCTTCCAAGGGGTTGCCTGCGATCTCGCGCCCGCCGTGCTGGGCGATAAATTCATCGAACACCCGTGGAACGTGGAACCCGAGGTTCTCGTGAACGGGGTAGAAGACCATCCCGTCAGCCTCGCCGTAGATTTGAGGGCCAGGCGGGTAATTCGGAAAACCCAGCATGCGACTAAGCGGGCGCAGGCGCATGGCGTTGGGGTTCTCGGTGGGTGCGTAGAGCACAACGGTTTCGTAGATTTGCTCAATAGCGCCGTCAGGAGCGGTGTAGGGCTCGCTTAGTGGGCGCCCAAAAGCCGCTAAGCCTCCCAGGCGTGCTAGGCGCGAGAGGAACGGCTGTGCTACTTGATTGGAAAGAGGGCTCACGATCCCATTCAAAGGCGCCTGGTAGCGGCAATACGCATCGCAGGCATATACACCGTAAGCGAGCAAGTGCACACTTCCTGGGGGTTCATCCAGGCTTCGATAAAAGCCCACATTTTCAAAGTATTGTTCAATGCGGTTGTGGGTGGCATTGTAGCGGGGTTGGGTTAGGGGATGCCCGGCATACAGCGAGCCCCCAAGACGATCGTAAAGCGGGACAAATTCTTCATAGATCAGATAACCGTTGACCATAGGGCCCTCACCTGAGACGAGCCCGGGGTCTTCCCGCAGGTTGAGCACTTGGCCTAGAGGAAAGAGGTAAAAGCGCCGGCGTTCTTCGGCATAAGGGTTGAAGCACATCAGCGCGTTCTGAGTATATTGGCACAGATTGGTCTCAAAGCGAAATGCGCGGGTGATGGCGGGGCCCAGGATCGTCTCGCCTCCCAACATACGGTAAAACTCCCGGAATACCGGATCGACCTCGAAGATGCTGGGCTGAGCAGCGATCTGCGGCTCGTAGGACGTGCACCCAACCAAAATGAGGAGGATGACCAGCAAAAACCATTGGTAGCATGGATGCTTAAGACTGGGTGTGGGTTTGCTTTCCCCGCTTATCATTCCCACCCTCCCTCAGGTCGACAACAGAACGGGATGGTACCTTGCTGAGGAACGCTTCATTTCGCCTCCTGTTCCCCATGCTTGGGGGTGCCATTGCGCCGCCTCAGGCGCGGATCGCGTTCCAGGGTTAGCCGTAGCCCATCTTCCAGACTGATGCGGGGTTGGTAGCCAAGTTTTTCGGCGGCTAAACGGATGTCGGCGCACATACGCGGGGGGCCACCATCCGCGCGTGGATTATAGACTACCTCTGGCTGGGTGCCGGTAACCTCAAGCACCAAGCGCACCAGTTCACGCACACTGGTCTCGCGACCACTTCCCACGTTGATGATGGCCTGATCCACATCGCTAGCAGTTGCCGCCGCGACCATGGCCTCGACCACATCGTCCACATAAACGTAATCACGGGTCTGGGTGCCGTCACCGTGGACGATCAGCGTACCCTCTTGAGCCGCCTGACGCAGAAAGTTAGGGACGACCGGAGCATGGACGGGGGGCAGATGCTGCCCCGGGCCATAAGCGTTGAAAACGCGCAGACACACCGTTTCAATCCCCCACAGGCTGCCAATGGTGCGTACATAGTACTCAGCTGCCAGTTTGGAGACGGCGTAAGGCGAGCGTGGATTGGGAATAGCGTCCTCGCGTACCGGTTGGTGCTCTTGGAAGCCATATATGGCTCCTGAAGAGATGAACACCACCCGCCGTACTCCCACATCGCGCATGGCTTCCATCAAAGTGACGGTTCCGCCCACATTGACGTGGTTGTATTCGCGCGGGTACAGGATGGACTCCGGGACCAGCACGCGTGCAGCCAGGTGATAGACGCAATCCACTTCCTGAAGGAGCGTCCAAAGCTTGGGACGGTCGTTGATGTCCCCGCGGGTAAAGTGAACCTCGGGGGAGAGGCTCGCTGGATCCCCGGTGGAGCAATCGTCCAGGCCGACAACGGTGTGCCCCTCTGCAACCAGACGATTAGAAAGCGCCGAACCTAGGAAACCCGCGGCTCCAGTCACCAGAAAGCGCATTGAACCTCGCTGTGTATGGGCTAGGAGTATTATAGCACCGGCTCAGTTAGCTTACCACGCCCAGAAGCCCCATGGCCTCAAGCATTTCCTCGTTGGTGGCAAAGCGATATTCCTCCAGCCCCAGAGCATGGGCGCGCTCAGCTTCTGCCTGATAAAGGCGCTCCAAGTGTTCTTTGGTTACTACTGGGTGGGGCAAATCCCGAATGGCCTGTTCAATAGCGGGCAGCAGGGAGGTGGGTACAGGGGGGAGGGTAGCAAGGTACTGCAAAATAGCCCGTGCAGCATTGACCCCATCCCTGCGGGCTACTCCCACTAGCCCACTGCTGGCTTTGCGCGACCAACCGGCTACAAAGACCCCTTCAATCGGTGTATCGCGTTCACTGTCATAGGCCTCATAGGATTCGCCTTCAACCGGGAAGCGCGGGTGGGGATTTTTGTCAAATTCATAGCGGTGGACGGGTAGGCCGATGCTTTCATCCACTCGGTCACCGATGGCAAAGATCACCGTATCCACGGGCATAACCCAAGTGTTGCCTAAACCCTTGGCAACTACCTCACCGTTTTGGAGTACCAGGGTATTGTCCTCTAATTCAATACCACCAACTGCACCTTGTCCGTTATCTAGAATGCGACGCGGAGAAGCCAGAAAACGGATCCACAACCGGGTCGAGGAGTGCTTAGGGCCGGCTTTCGTCATAGCGGTTCGCACCAGTTCGCGCGAGGTTTCGGGGTCCTGTCCGAGCGCGCGCATAACCGGTGCCACCCGTTCAAGTTCGGCCTCAAAGGCCTGCCAGTCCAGGTTGGCTGCCACGGTTTCCAGTTCGCGGCGGTCAAATTTGACCTCTTTGGGGCCACGGCGCACAATGGCCACAACTTCCTCCACCTGCCGGACCTCGATCAGGTAGCGTGCTACATCCACCATTACATTTCCCCCGCCGACGATGGCCACCTTATTCCCGATCCGATACGTGCGCTGGCTATATGGGGGAAGTTTGTTATAATGGTACACAATGTCCTTGGCGTGATAGACCCCCTCCAGAGACTCGCCGGGGAGTCCTAACCATTTGGTGCCCTGAGCGCCTACGGCTACCAGGATGGCCTGAAAACCCAAACGACGCAGATCATCCAGCGAGAAATCACCATCACGCCCAATGCGGACATGACCATAATAATGCACTTCAGGCAGAGAGAGGATTTGCTGGAATTGAGCGCGCAGGCCATTCTTGAGGCGCAGTTTATCCGGATAGATGCCATATTCGGCCAACCCCCCTGGCCGAATGTCGCGGTTGAACAAAACGACCTGGACCCCGTTTTCGGCGAGGTGCTGGGCGGCGTAGAGACCGGCTGGTCCAGCACCGGCAATAGCAACCCAGTAGCGATTCTCGAGGCTCATCGCATGCTCCTGAGTGATAATTTTGGCATTCCCTCTTTATTATAAATGGTGTTTGAATTGGAGATCGTGGGTAACTTGGGCAAGATTCAGGAAAAATGAGGAGGCACTGATTTTTATGACCAACGAGGCATCGGTCACCCGCGCGCGGCTATCTAATGGGCTGATGGTACTGCTAAAGGAGGTCCATACTGCCCCGCTGATTAGCTTTTGGGTCTGGTATCGGGTGGGTTCACGGGATGAATCACCAGGCAAAACCGGCGTCTCACACTGGGTGGAACACATGCAGTTCAAGGGCACGCCGCGTTTCCCCTCTGGACTGCTGGATCGTTGGATCTCACGCGAGGGGGGCATGTGGAATGCCTTTACGTACCTTGATTGGACAACCTACTTTGAAACTTTGCCGGCCGATAAGATTGACCTGGCGCTGGATCTAGAGGCGGATCGTATGATCAACAGCCGCTTCGATCCTGAGGAGGTGGAGGCGGAGCGCACGGTGATCCTCTCGGAGCGCGAGGGTAGTGAGAACGAGCCCCTTTTTCTACTGGGGGAAGCCGTGCAAATGGCCGCATTCGACCAGCATCCTTATCGGTATGAAGTGATCGGTCTAAAGGAAGACTTACGTCGGATAACCCGGGACGACCTTTATCAGCACTATCGGCGCTATTACACACCGGCAAATGCCCTCATTGCCGTGGCGGGCGATTTTGAAACCGCCCTCATGCTCGAAAAAATCGAGAAGGCCTTTGGGAATCTCCCGCCGGGTGAGACCGTTGCGCGGGCAATTCCGCCCGAACCACCGCTTGCGCAGGAACGCCGGGTAACAGTGAAGGGCCCGGGCTCGACGGTGTTTATGCATCTGGCTTATCGTGCGCCTGCTGCCAGCGATCCGGATTTCTTTGCGTTTACGGTGCTGGATAGCCTGCTCTCTGGGCCGAGCAGTTTGAATATGTTTGGCGGGGGTGGCATTTCGAACAAGACCTCACGCCTTTATCAAGCACTGGTCGAGCGCGAACTGGCCGTCAGTGTGGGGGGTGGATTGCACGCGACCATTGATCCCTATCTCTATGATCTTGTGATTACCGTGCATCCTGAGAGTTCGCCTGAGGCCGTGTTGAAAGCCATTGATACTGAGATTCAGCGCTTACAAGCAGAGCGTGTGCGTGACGAAGAGATCCAGCGCGCCCTCAAGCAGGCGCGTGCGCTCTTTGCTTATGGTAGTGAAAACATCACGAATCAGGGATTCTGGCTGGGATTTGCGGAGATGTTTGCCACCTACGATTGGTTTGCTGACTATGTAGAGAAACTCTCGGCGGTGCGGGCCGAAGACGTACAACGCATTGCCCAAACCTACCTTCAGCCGCAACGGCGTGTTGTTGGTATTTATCAGCCCACCGGAGAGGAGCCCCTGGCATGATAGCAACCCTTTCACCCGCAACTTGGCGTTCCCTTCCCGGGCCAGAGGATATTACCCGGGTAGAACTTCCTAATGGTATTGTAGTATTAACGCGCAGTAACTTTAACAGTGCTTCGATTGTTATCAACGGGTATCTCCCCTGCGGTAGCCTGTATGATCCACTGGATAAATTGGGACTGGCAGGCTTTACAGCCCGGGCATTGATGCGGGGAACAGCTCGCTATGATTTTCAAACGCTTCATGAGGTTTTGGAATCTGCTGGGGCCAGCCTGGGTTTCAGTGCCAATGTGCATACCATTACTTTCGGTGGGCGTGCCCTAGCGGAGGACTTACCACTTCTGTTGAGCCTGCTCTCCTCGTGTGTCCGGGAGCCAACCTTCCCCCCCGAGCAAGTAGAACGGTTGCGTGCGCAACTGCTGACCAGTCTGGCGATTCGGGCACAAGACCCGGCTGAAATGGCTGAACTTACCTTTGACGCGCTACTCTTCCCCGATCATCCTTACGGGCGTTCAGAGGATGGTTACTCTGAAACGGTCAAGACGATTCGGCGTGAGGATTTGGAGGCGTTTCATTGGGCCCATTTTCGACCCCAAGGGATGGTGCTGGTTGTGGTGGGGGCAGTGGCGGCCGAGGAGGTCATTACCCAGGTGAACGCTGCATTGGGGGATTGGCCAGCCATGCCGGCTGCAGAAAACCGCACCGTCTCCCCGGTTGCACCCCCAAGCCAGACCGTGCGCAAGCACGTTCCTTTACCTGATAAAGTACAAACAGAACTGGT
Source organism: uncultured Thermanaerothrix sp. (assembly GCF_938028735.1). GTDB lineage: Bacteria > Chloroflexota > Anaerolineae > Anaerolineales > Anaerolineaceae > Thermanaerothrix. The sequence goes on along the minus strand of NZ_CALIMF010000005.1, from coordinate 29,581 downwards.
GCTTGGTACCTTAGGGCCTAAGCGCAACCACCCCGATTACTTGCCGGCTTCGTTGGGCAATAACATTTTGGGGCAATTCGGGATGATGGGACGCATTGGAGAGGTGGTGCGTGAAAAGGCAGGATTGGCATATTATGCTATGAGCAGCCTGAATGCCTGGATGGTCGCCGGTTCCTGGGAGGTCAATGCTGGGGTGAATCCGGCTAACCTGGAACGGGCCATTGAATTGATCCGGGAGGAGATCCGGCGCTTTGTCAGTGAGCCGGTCACCGAAGAGGAACTCAGCGATAGTCAGGCGCATTTCATCGGGCGTCTCCCGCTTTCGCTGGAGTCTAATGCAGGGGTGGCGAGTGCCTTGTTGAACATGGAGCGCTTCCAACTGGGTTTGGATTATCTGCAGCGCTACCCCCAGCAGGTTCTGGCGATTACGCGGGACCAAATCCTAGAGGTGGCGCGGCGCTACCTTGATCCAGAGCGGCTGATTATTGTGAGTGCGGGACCGCCTGCTGAGGGGTAATCAGATGGCCTTGCGGTGTGGGATTGATCTGGTTGAGATTGAGCGTTTGGAACGCCTTGATCCTCAGATCCGTCAGCGTTTCTTGCGCCGTGTTTTCACTATGCAGGAGTTGGATGATGCCCAGGATGACCTGACGGTGCTGGCCGGGCGCTTTGCGGCCAAAGAGGCTGTGGCGAAGGCGCTCGGGTGTGGCATTGGCCCGATCTCCTGGCAGGACATTGAAGTACAGCGTGGGCCAGAAGGGCAGCCCCTGCTTCACTTGCGAGGTCGGGCGGCGGAACGGGCGGCGGCGCTTAACTTGCGTGAATGGTCTATCAGCATCACGCATACCCGAAACTTGGCAATGGCCATGGTGGTTGCCCAGGGACCTTTAGACGCCTCTCCAAGCCAAGCGGGGGCTTGAGCCTCGTTGGATGCTATGTTATGATGAAGATACGAACGGACTTATGAACATTTTGGCGGTCAGCGATGTGGAACTGGGGTTTATCTACGACGCTAACATTGTGAACCGTTTTCGCCACATTGATCTGGTAATCAGTTGTGGCGATTTGCCCCATTACTACCTGGAATTTATCATCAGCATGCTGGACCGCCCGTTGTACTATGTATTAGGCAATCACGTCAGCAAGATTGAAGTGGGGGTAGGCGGGGAGCGCCGGGCTCCCTGGGGGGCCATCAACCTGCATCGGCGTGTGATGCGCACGCCGGGGGGCTTGCTGTTGGCCGGCATTGAGGGATGCCTGCAGTATAATTACGGGCCGCATCAATACTCTCAGGCCGAGATGTGGGCGCTGGTGCTTGGGTTGGTGCCAGGATTGCTTATCAATCGCTTGATTTACGGGCGTTATTTGGATGTCTTTGTCACCCATGCACCTCCTTGGAAAATCCATGATCTGGAAGATCGCCCTCATCGTGGTATTAAGGCCTTTCGCTGGCTGATTGAAACCTTTCAGCCGGCCTATCATCTTCATGGCCATGTGCATGTTTATCGCAATGACATCCCCACGGTTACCCGCGTGGGTAGAACGGTGGTGATCAATGTGTACGGGTATCGCGAAATAACCTACCAAGTGCCTGCTCCGCGGTTATGGTTCTGGCAGCGGCATGCGGCACAGGAGGTTCTGCATGAGCGAAAAACGCCTTCGGGATGAATTGCTGATCGAGCGCGTTGCCAAAGCCGATTTTGAGGCGGCTCTGCGTAAGGGCTTTTGGCGCTCGGTCTTTGCGTGGTTTTCTCAATCCAGCAATCGCCTCTTGCCTTTTGATGAGGTGCGGGCGCGCCTTCCGATGCGTGGTCAGCATTACATTGGGTTGCAAGAAGTGCCGATTGATAAGATCATCGGTAGTGTGGGGCGCTACCAGGACTTTGACCGTGCCTTTCTGCCGCGTCACTCACGCACGGCCTCACGCTGGATCAGCATTGACACGGCGCATCTCCAAGATATTGACCTCCCACCAGTGGAACTTTATAAAATCGGCGAGGCTTATTTTGTCAAAGATGGCAATCATCGGGTCTCTGTAGCGCGGGAGCGGGGCCAGAAGTTCATTGATGCATACGTCATCGAGATTGACACTCCGGTCCCCATTGACGAACATACCGACGTTGATGAATTGATCGCCCTTCACGAAAAAGGGGAGTTTTATGCCAAAACTCAACTGGACCGACTCCGTCCCGGCGTTGTGATTGACCTGACCCTACCCGGCCAATACGCCAAACTGCTGGAGCACATAGACGTGCATCGCTACTTCATGGGCTTGGAACGCGGGCAGGAGGTACCATATGAAGAGGCGGTTACCTCCTGGTATGATGAGGTCTATTTGCCGTTGGCGCGGGTGATTGAAGAAACTAACCTGCTTAGGGAATTCCCCGGCCGCACCGTGGGTGATCTGTATTTGTGGATCATTGAGCACCTGTGGTACTTGCGCGAGCAGTACCGGCGCGAAGTGACACTCGAAGAAGCGGCAAATCATTTTCGTGAGCAATTTACCGGGGTGAAAACCCCATTGCTCGGGGTACTACGCCGCCTCTTCCAAGGGTTGATGGCACATTCTGAGGATCAGGCCAGTTCGAAAGAGGAGCATTCCAGGCAAGATGATCAACCATGACTCTAAAATGTGGGAGCCGGATCACCCAGTTCAAGCAGGCCTAGCCAGAGGTGGTTGCGGAGTACACGCCGATTGGTGCGTATCTCGATCTCGTTGAATTGCATCCGTTCCTGGGCGAGCATACTGGGATGTACGTAACACAGGTTGGGACGGACGCCGTATTTCTTCTGATAGTATTCAGCGGCGCGGTGGACCTTGGTGCGCAAATCGGCCTTAGGATCGTCATCGTACCAAAGCATGCCCATTTTCATAATTCACCTCGCTTATGCAACTTCTGGTAACCAGAGATGGAGCCATTGACCCTGGCTACGCAGGCTGAAACAACGCGAATGAGGGAGATGCTGACTAAGGGGATTCTCTGGAACGCCAAATTGCTCTTTGAGAGAGGCGCTCAAATCGGCGCCCCAGATGAGGGTTCCAAAGCGGCGCAGCCACCGCGTCAAGGTGGTTTCCGAGTTGGGGTGGGTGGCCACCAAAGGCCATATTTTTAGAGCCGGCCCGTAATGAAGCAGGTGTTCAAATGCCCAAATGGCTTCTTGGTCTGCCTGGAGAATCCATTCCAGTCGCTCAACCACCAGCAATATTGAAGGGCCGCGCAAACGTCCATGCTGGCGCGAATCAGCCAAGTCGGCGAGGCTTAACAGGGCTTGCTCGAGTTCGCGTTCGAAGGGATTAACCAGGCGTTCGAGGGGATGGGCAGTAACCGCCAGAGCGTCGGTCACCCGGATCATTTGCAAAGAAAAGGGCGCATTGGCCCCTTGTAAGGATTCGCGGATGACGTTCAGCATCATGATTGAAGTGGCAGGCTGAGCAGAGATGACCAACAATGCGCCTGGCGATGGATTGCGCAGGTCCAGCAAGAGAGGCACACCGTCCTCACACACCCCCAACAGAGCAACCTCATGACTCAAAAAAGGTAAACCGGCCAACACATCAGGCAAGGTAGGCAAGTGCACCGACGTCCGAGCAGGGTTTGAAGGTGAGGCAACCGCATCCGTGCGGGGAGCAACGGGGGCGGAGTCTAATCGGTATTTCTGGGTCAGAACCGCCATGATTGATCTCCTTATTTCGTTTGGATCAGCACATATGTCACAAGGCCTTTTTAGTATAACAGAACATATGTTCTATTTCAAGAGGATTTCGGGGATTTTCTGGTGCAAATTTTCAAGACCCGGCGCGTCCCGAATAAAGAAGAGTTCCGGTAAAATCGTTACGGGAGGCATCGCGGCATGAATCTATTACAGTCCTTACTGTATAGCCGTTTGGCTGTGGCTTTGGGGCTGGGGATCAGCCAGGCTCTACCCCCCTCGCTGGGGTACCGAATCGCCGATTTGGGGGCTGCGCTGGTGGCCTCGCGCTCGCGTTCTGCTATCGTACGGGCGATTTGTGTAAATCAGTGGGTTGTGCGCGGAGAGAACCTGACACCTCAGGAACTGCGCAGGATTGTGCGGAAGGTTCTACGCTACCATGCTCGGAATCTGTATATCTACTTTCACACGATCAACCGACCCCAGGAGGTCTTAGAGCGAGTTTCTTTTGCGCCCGAATTCCAGGCCCTTTTTGATCGCTTGTTACAAGAGGGGGGGCCGGCTCTCTTTGTCACCCCCCATCTAAGTAATTTTGACCTGGCAGGACGGGCGCTGGCATTACGAGGGCTGCGCTTTCAGGTGCTTTCTTATCCCCAGCCCCCTGGCGCTTACCGCTGGCAGAATCGTTTACGCCGTGAAAGCGGCATAGATGTCACTCCCATCTCAATGAGCGCTTTGCAGCAGGCCCGCGTACGATTACAGCATGGAGGGGTGGTGCTGACGGGCCTTGACCGTCCGGTAAGCGAGACACGTTATTTACCGCGCTTTTTCGGACGCCCTGCCCCCCTACCGGTTTTTCACGTGCGTCTGGCTTTACAACTTAACCTGCCCATCATTGTGGTGGCGTGCATCGGTACCGGTGAGGGGCGTTATTTGGTTGTCTCGCGTCCCCCAGTGCCCATGCAGCCTGCGGATACCCTGGAAGGCGCACTCATCCAGAATGCGGAGGCGGTCCTGCGTGAGGTAGAAATCTTGATCCGGCAGGTGCCTGATCAATGGGCTATGTTTTACCCGGTCTGGCCTGAAGTGGCGTCTGTGTTACCTTTTTGAAAGAATGGGGTTATATTGTTTTGCACCTGCCTCCTCCGCCCAGAGCGGTGGAGAGAAGGGATAATTTTCATCAAATCTTCAAAAATAGGGACTGGTTTTTGTCTCGTATTCGTTCTATAATGAGCTTAGAACACCTCTCGGGGAGTATGCTTATGGACCAACCCAATTTGAAAGGCCATCAACGTATTAATGATATCCTGCTGGGCCCTCTGGAGCGTCCGGCTTTAGCCTGGTTAGCGCGGGTCATGCCGGGCTGGGTCACTCCAGATTTGTTGACGGCAATTGGGTTTCTTTCCAGCGTGTTAATTGCGGTGAGTTATGGTTTGACTTCGGTGCACCCGGCGTTTCTCTGGTTGGCCTCGCTAGGATTCGTTTTGAACTGGTTTGGCGATAGCCTGGATGGAACGCTGGCACGTTATCGCAAGATCGAACGCCCGCATTACGGATTCTTTATAGATCATCTGGTGGATACGGCTAGCGTTGTTCTGATTTTTATTGGGCTGGGGTTATCGCCCTACGTAAATCTTACGATTGCCCTGCTGGGAGCCATCAGTTATCTACAAACTTCCATTGTGGTCTACTTGCTGATGATCACCAAAGGGGTCTTCCGCATTTCATTCGCCAAAATTGGTCCCACAGAAGTCCGCGCCATGGCCATCCTTGCCAATGCTGTCATCTTCTTTATCGGCAATCCGACTTTCACTACGTCCCTGGGGGTAGTGGCGCTTTATGATGTTATTGTTGTCTTTGTCGCCACCCTGTTGCTGGTGTTCTCGATCATCGTCGCTGTGCAAACCGGGGCTGAACTGGCACGCCAGGACGATCTGGCGCGTGAGAAGAAAGCGGCTGCGGCTACGCGTAAAGAACGTCGCCGCGCCAAGGTCAAGGCCGTGCGGCGCGCCAGCACGGCGCGAGGCACGGTTCACGGCATGCCATCTGCCTAACTGGTTTCGGATACGTTTGAGGCGGTTTTAGAGGGACGCCCACGCTTGCGATGCGCAACAGCGGGCGTCTCTTCTTTTTCTTTTGCCCCCGAAGGCGAGGTTGCCAATGAGGTGACGTCATCTGGCATGGGGTGTTCTTCCTCTCGCTTGGCGGGTGGTGGGTGGGGGGATTCGAATGCTGAGGGTGTAGTAGCTCCAGTAGTCGTTGCTCGAGACGCACGCCGGCGCCGGCGGGAGGAGGTGGATGTTACCGCAGGTGGAGCGGTTTCTACCTCAGGCTCGATGAGGTTAAACATGCGCAAAAAGGCCGCAATTTGGTCGAAATAGGCAACTGGGTTGAGGGCATGGGCTGCCACGTGTTCAGCGCCCTCGGCAAGGTAAAGCACACATTTCCCTTGTGGTGCGGCACGATGGAGCTCCAGAGCGGCCTCTACCGGGATCAGAGCATCTGCGCTCCCATGGATTAAGAGCACTGGAGCCTGAATTAGGGGCATGACCTCGATGGGAGCAATCTGTTGGGGCGAAAACCCCGCCATCAGACGGCAGAGCCAAGTCGTTGTGTAATAGAAGGGGATTTCGGGCAGCCGATAATCCTCACGCAGGCGCTGCTTAAAGACGTCTTCCAAGCGTGCGTAGGGGCTATCAGCGATGACAAAGGCAACCCGTGAGTCTATGGCTGCATGAAGCAGGCAGGTGGCCGCGCCCAGAGATTCGCCCATCGTCCCCACCTGGCCTGTGGGGCCTAGGCGCTCCAGGGCCCATGTGGCTAGAGCCTTTAGATCGTGGCGTTCGTAATACCCGTAGGTGCAGGTCTTGCCACCGCTGAGCCCGTGCCCCCTTTGATCGAACAGAAGCACATTGAAGCCAAGGCGGTGAAAGAAAGGCACGACCTTCACCCCACCAAACCGGCTGTAGCCATGACCATGCGCGAAGATCAGAGTGCGTTTGGCGTCGGGAAGGGGAAAATAGGTAGCGGCCAGGTAATAGCCCAGTGGTGAGCGAATCTTCACCTCTTCCTTAGGCCAGGCCCGGTACGCCCTTTCATCGAGCCGACCGTGCTCAACCTCAATCTGGTAAGTCTTTAAGAGAGGAATGGCACGGGGGCGCAATGCACGCCAGCACAGATAAGCACTGAAAAGTCCTAGCGCGAGGAGAAAGATGACAACAATAAACACAATAACGAGACTAACACCCACCCCAACCTCCACCAGGTTCGTTTGAGAGAAGCCATATCTCAATTATTTCTATTGTACACGACTTGCCGCTGTAACGTGACAAAGTGGCACCTTCCCGCATGCGGAGGATATGGTATAATTTGCTTTCGCCTTGACCAGGGGCAACCGGGCACCTGGCAGAGCCTGTGAACTGAGGGTATTGCGATGAACGATTTGATCAAAGCCATTGAACCCGCGCCTAACCCCAACATTCCACCTTTGCGGCCGGGCGATCAAGTTTCGGTGCACGTAAAGATTGTGGAAGGCGGACGTGAACGTATCCAGGAATTTAAGGGTACGGTGTTGGCGATCCACAATAACGGGGCCGGTTCGACCTTTACGGTGCGCCGCATTGCCAGCAATGGGATTGGGGTCGAGCGCACTTTTCTCTTCACCTCTCCCCGGATTGAAAAGGTGGTGGTGGAACGCCACAGCAAAGTGCGACGGGCGCGCCTGTATTACCTGCGTTCCCGCACGGGCAAGAGCGCGCGGCTCAAACAGAAATTTGACTAGTTGACATGTTAGTGGGTCTCCTTCTCTCGGAAAAGGCGCAGAGGCTGGGCTGGCTGCGCCTCTTTTTTGTTGAGGCGGTCTGATGACGTATAATACGCCTTGCTTGCCCCAAACACTCTAAGTTTGTGGAGGTGCTGCTCAATGAATGTGCGTATGTGGATACAGGCTTTGCGGGTCATCCCCCGCATTGACCGTGAAGAATGGCAACGGTTGGATGTCATTTCGCGCTGGTTGATTTCGACTCGGGCGGCGGTATTGGTCATGACCTTCACCTCGGCTGGAATTGCTGGTCTGTTGGCTGCTCATGCTGGAAAGTTCGATCTCCTACGCTGGATTTTGTTGGCGTTGGGCCTAGTGCTTGCCCATGCCACCAATAATCTTCTCAACGATTACACCGATTATACTCGTGGCGTGGATACCAATAATTACTTCCGCACCCAGTACGGCCCGCAGCCCCTAGAGCAAGGGCTGATGACCAAACGGGAGCACTTGACCTATGCCGCGGTAACCGGGTTGATAGCTCTAGCCGCCGGGGCCTATCTGGTGGTTGTTAATGGCTGGCTGGCGTTGGGATTGTTGCTGATCGGGGCCTTTTTTGTGTTGTTCTACACCTATCCCCTCAAGTACATTGGTCTTGGCGAACTGGCCGTACTGCTGGTGTGGGGACCGCTGATGATCGGTGGGGGGTACTATGTCATTACCGGTCAGTGGGACTGGAACGTGGCTCTGGCGGGTCTGGTGTATGCCCTGGGGCCGACCACGGTAATTTTCGGCAAACACATTGACAAGCGCGCCGAGGATGCCGCCAAAGGCATTCGTACCCTGCCGGTTATTCTGGGTGAGACAGCCTCGCGTTATATTGTCTTGACGATGATGGCGTTGCAATATCTAGGGGTCATCGCGCTGGTGCTGACGGGATATTTTTCACCAGGGATGCTGGTGGTGCTGGGGGCCCTGTATTGGTTGCGTCCGGCGCTGACGGTGTATCGCCATCCGCGTCCGAGTGAACCTCCCAAGGAAGAGCCGGCGCGCAGCGCCTGGCCGCTGTATTTTGTGGCGGCTTCATTCTACCAAAGCCGAGCCTATGGGTTGTTCTTCATGGTGGGGTTGATTCTGCAATTGATGGTGCGATAGACAACGTCGGTTTACCGATTGCGAGACCCTGCCATGCGCTGGCGGGGTCTTTTTATGCGTGGGCAATGCACAGGTGACGAATCTCCAGCCAAGCGGGGGGCATGGCTTCCAACCCAAAGCGCACGCGCCCTTGCGGGGTATAGGCAGCATACTGGTTGTCTATCCATATCACCAACCCTAGGCGCCCGTGGGGAGTCACGGGGGTCTCAAAGACCGTTGTTCCGTCAATACTGAACCGACTTGCTCGGGCTTGCCAGTGCAGGGTGTAGCGATGCCAGCCAGTGACATCGACCTCCAAGTGCGCCGCATCCTGGTGGATAAAAAGCCGTAACAAACGGCGCAGGAGACGCGCGGCGGGCGGCCAGAGTAGCCCTAAGAGCAGGGGCAGGGCAGGTAGCAAAACCAGGCTTGGCCAAGGCGGCGCGGAGAAGGTGGCGGCAAGGAACCCGTGGGGCGGTAGATCATCGCGCAGGGTTAGCGCATTTTGAGGCGAAGCGTGAAAAAACCAGATTGCATTAGGTAAAGCCGGCCAGCGTCGGGCCGTCCCGCGCACTCCTAGTGGCATGGCGAAGGGATCGTTCCACAGGCCGAAGCCCCAAGTGCCCGGCAGGTTCGGCGCTGAGACGCGGGCTTCCAGGTCCAATCGTAGCGGAGCTTGCCAATGAAAGCGGGAGCGCGGAAGATCAAGGTAATCGTCCAATTGTGCCAGGGCATAAGTACCGCCCGGTGTGTCACCCAGGCTCAGCCGCCAGGCATCCGGCCCGGGGATAACCTGACCGCCGCCATGTTGACGAGCCGCCAGACCTGACCCCACGCCGCCATTGAAAGGATAAACAGGGTTCATCTTCTTAATAAATATTCTAGGCTGAGGTGGCTACGGTGGGTTGTTCCACAGGGGTTGATTCTTCGTCTAACAGGGTAAGGAAGGTAGTTACCACTTGGGGATCAAAGAGGATGCCTGCTTGTTCTTGCAGGTAGGCCCGCGCCTGTTCAGGCGACCAGGCCGGGCGGTAGGGGCGTTCATTGGTCAGAGCATCCCATACATCCACCACAGCAAAGATGCGCGCTCCTAAGGGGATCTCTTCTCCCCTTAGCCCACGCGGATACCCGCTCCCATCCCAGCGCTCGTGGTGTGCGTAGAGAATTTCCACCGCCCGCTTCAGGAAGGGGATGTCCTTAAGCAAGTCATAGGCCACCTGAGGGTGCTGGCGCATGACCGCCCACTCCTCGGGGGTAAGCGGGCCGGGCTTAAGTAGGATACTATCGGGGATGCCGATCTTGCCGATATCGTGGAGCAGGGCGCCATAGCGTAGATCGTCGAGGTCTTGCCCTTGAAGGCCTAGGCGTTGTCCGAGGGCGAGGGTGAGGCGCACCACCCGATCGGAATGTCCCTGGGTTTCGCGGTCACGCAGTTCCAACGCCCGTGACCACCCCAATAAGGTGGCCTCAATGGCGGCTTTGAGTTCGGTATTGAGGTTCTCGGCGGTGAGCAGCAATTGGGCGTTATCCAGTGCGATGGCCGTTTGCAACGCCAGCGTGTCTAGGAAGGCGCGCCATTCGTCATCCGGCTGGGGATGTCCATCCCGGTGCAAGATTAGGACAAGCACGGCACCATAGTGGCGGTCGCGCGCTTGCAGGGGCGCCAGGGCCAGCAGGTAGAGGTTTGAGTCGGCCAGACCGGGAAGAGCGAGCAGATCTTCCCCTTGAATCACCTGAGTGCGTCCATGGGTTTTTAGCGCTTCGATCCACGCAGGAGGTAAGTGATTCAGCCAGGATAGGTGAGGCACAGGAAAACCTTCGGAAAGTACCGGTGCGGGTAAAGCCAGCGAACTGTGAGCCTCTGGCAGCAAGGCAACCCCATCTACCTGAAGGGCCTGGCGTATTAAAGTCAGGATAGTAGTTAATTTATCTTTCAAACGGATGTCGCTGGCGATGGCCTGATCAATCTGACGCAGTACACTGAGTCGCTCCAGGCTGGCCTGGGTGATCGCCAAGCTACGTTGTAGGCTGTGATTACTCTCTTGGAGGGAGAAATGGGCAACGGACAGGTCTTTGGTCAAATTATTGATGGTGTTGGCCAAGAGAGCCAATTCATCGTTGCCGTGAATCTCCAGGCGGCGGGTGAGATCGCCCTCGCGGCGTATGGCTTCCACGTCGTTCATCAAACGGTGGAGGTGGCGACCGTAACGGGTTTGAAGGTAGACAAGGATAATCCCGCCGAGCAGAATTTCAAAGATGACCAATAGAAACCCCAAGCTGCGCAGACTGGCGACCCCCTTTAAGTACACCTCGCGGGGATGAGTGATCTTGAGCACCAGCGCGGGCTCGTTCCATATGTCATTTAAGGTCAGATAGCCCCATAATTCGGGAGACGGGAGCCAAGGGGCGGGTCTGGGCGCAAGATGAATATGCGATTGTGAAGTGGTGTGCAGGTTGGCAAGCGCCTGGTTGACGTCCTCGGGCAGGGGATCGCGTAACGACCACACCTTGAAATCCTGTCCGCTCCAGGTGGCGATCCGTTGCCATTCAAGGGCGTCTAACCAACGCCCGGCGATGTAGACGCCACCGATGGGGCCGCTAAGGTCACTACGCAAGACGTAGCGTGCCGAGACCAAGACCGCCCCTGCTTCGGTGAGTATGATCCCTTTTGCGGTGGAGAGCGGATCGTCAGGCGAAAGGTGGTAGCGCACGCTGCCGATTTGAGCAATCGTCTCAGGGCTTAACAGGACCTCCGCGCCGCTTTCCTGGTTGACAGCGCGAGCCAGTACCAAGCGATCCTGAGCATCATAAAAAAGCATCAGGTCAAGTTGCAAGCCTTGGAAGGTTTCGGGCGCCAGATTTTCATCAATGTATCCGGGATAAACCCCCTGAACAAAATTGTAAGTATCACTCCAGTAAGCCCAATCGGCGGTAGAGGCGTTGATGCGATTTTGCTCGGTAGCCAATGCCGCCAGCACACGCTCGATGCGATGGTGCAGATACTCGTGATCCAAGCGATCAAATTGGGGTAAGAAGACTGTGCGGGAGAGGGTAAACGCCAGTCCGCTGGTGAGGAATAGAATAATGGCCAGGATCAAGAAGACGCGCTGGCTGAGACTCAAGCTCAAAGCTTGCCTCTGTGAGGATAGGGAAATTTAGACGCAATACCAGTCTACTTGTAGAGTCGCATTTAGAGCCTTAGAGTTACTTAACAAATTTGTAAGAAGTTTGTTAGATCGGCTTAATAAAGCCGGGGCGTTGTCGTTGGGGTAAAACGGGGAGCGCCTACCCAATCCTGGCTGAGTTCCGTATAATTGGCTGGCATTCTTTGGCATAGTGGGAGGTTGTGAGATGAACGGGTCTGCAAAGCCCTGGCTGCCTTTGCCCTCTAACTGGTCGTTGCGCACCTGGGCTAAGACACTGGATTTTTCATGGAAGACGGTGCAAGAACATGTGTTTGTGATTGTGGGCGGGTTGGTGCAGGCGCTGGCGATGCGCCTCTTCCTGGTGCCAGCACAACTGGTTAGTGGTGGGGTGAGTGGCGCTGCCCAGATCATTAACCACTTCACCCAGTGGCCGATTGGATTGATGATTTTCATCGGCAATGTACCCCTTTTTATCTTGGGGTGGCGCTACCTGGGTGGGATGCGTTTTGCCTGGCGTACGGCGCTGGCAATCGTCAGTTTCTCCTTTTTCACCGATTTTCTGGTGCTTTTTATTCCCCCGCAAGGGGTGACCCAGGACTTGGTACTGGATTGTCTTTACGGAGGCATTCTGTTGGGAATTGGCCTGGGCATGGTCTATCGGGGGCAGGGCACCAGCGGGGGAAGTGACATTCTGGGGCGCATCCTCAACCATCGGCTGGGGATTTCGATTTCGCAGGCTTATCTGATTACCGATACCCTGGTGGTGCTGGGGGGTGGCTTCGCCTTTGATTGGGAACGGGCGTTGTACGGCCTGCTGGTCATTTATGTGAGCGGTCTGGCCGCCGAGGCGGTTTCGGAAGGTTCGGGGGTTTTCCGCATGGCGCTCATTGTCACCAACCACCCCGAGGCAATTACCCAACGCATCATGACGGTGCTGGAACGGGGCGTGACAATCCTCCCGGGCACCGGCGGTTACACCGGCGCCCCCCGCCCGGTGCTCTACTGCGTGATCACCCGTTCTGAAGTCAACCAATTGAAAGAACTGGTGCGCGAAGTCGATCCGCGCGCCTTTATGGTCATTGGGCAGGCCCACGATGCCCTAGGCGAAGGATTTCGCCCGTTAGTGCAATAAGGGAAGCTTAGAGCAAGCCGCCCTGGTGAAGAACCCCCGCGATAAGCAGGGCTTGGCCCAGGTGGTAAGTGACGATGACAATGATCCCCCCATGCCTGACTGGGGCGATCAAGCGGTGGTTGGCGAGGGTGAAATCGGAGATAAAGAAAAGTGTAGCGCCAATACCGACCATAAGCGCTGCTGCAAGCGGCCAGTGGGGCCGCCAGAGCGTCAGCCAGGCTGAGAGGGTCATGATCCCAATGGCTAAGGCGTATACCAGGACGGCTGGCAGCAGTAAGGTTGTTTCGGGGCGTTGACTTAGCCCGCGTGAGAGTTGGCGGAAGCCTAGCGCAGTGACGGCGGCCAAGACAGCGGTGGTGATCAATGTCCCGGGCTGCACCGGGGGTGGGGTAGGATTGAGACCGATGATATAGGCGATGTGGGTCAATAAGAAGGCCAGTAGGCCAAACAGGAAGTAACGGCGTGGTAAAAGGAGCACCACATCGCCGATCAGCGCAAAGAGCAGGCCGATCCCAAACCAACGGGTGGATGCCTGCCAGCCCCCCAAGGTGCTAAATGCCAGGATCAGCGCCAGCAGGGCGCCAGGCTTAGCAAAATAGCGCACCTTTAGGCGCTCACGGCTAACCGCCCACCAGTCAACGATGGCCAATACGGCCATTACTGCGAACCAGATCATCGACGCTTCTCCTTTCGATCTAACGTCGGCCTAATGAGTAGCCTAGCCAGCGCAGCGCTTCGGGTTGGTTGCGCCAGTTTTTATTGACTTTGACGTGCAGATCCAGAAAGACCTTACGCCCGCTCATGGCCTCGATCTCCATGCGTGCGGTGGTGCCGATTTTCTTGAGCATCTCACCTCCTTTGCCAATGACGATGGGCTTCTGGCTTTCCTTTTCCACGAATAGGGTGGCGTGAATGTAGGCGGTGTTCTCGTCGCGCTCTTCGTACTCGTCAATGCGCACTGCCACAGCATGGGGGACTTCGTCGCGCAAGTGCAGCAGAGCGGCCTCGCGGATCAGTTCGGCAGCGATATCGCGCTCGTAGTAATCAGTGATCTGATCGGGGTCGTAATAGGGCGGGTGTGGGGGCAAAAAGTCGAGAATGGCCTGGAGCAGGTCCTCACGCCCTTGGCCGGTGGTAGCCGAGAGCAGAATCATGCGGGCTGCTTGGGGGGCCAGTTGGGCGTAGGCGGCTTGTTGGCCCGGTAGGGCCTCGGTGCTGACCAGATCAACTTTGTTGAGCGCCAGAATCAGAGGAGGGGCATTGCGTAGTTGCTGTAGGCGCTGGGCGATGAGCCGGTCCTCCTCGCCGGGCGGGCGGTGGGCCTCCACCAGCCAGACCAGAACATCGGCGTCCTCCAGAGTTTCTTCGGCGACGCGATTCATGTACTCACCCAGTTTATGGACTGGGATATGCAGGCCGGGCGTATCCATGAAGATGATCTGAGCGTTTTCCAAGGTGAGGATACCCAGTTGTCGGCGGCGGGTAGTTTGCGGTTTGGGTGAGACGGCGGCAATCTTCTGCCCCAAGTAAGCGTTCATCAACGTGGATTTGCCGACATTGGGCCGTCCAATTAAAGCGACAAAACCGGCTTTATAGAAGGAAGGGTCTTGGCTCATTTTTCAGGTCTTTTCTCCAATCTTTGAAAGGGTATGAACGGCGGGGCGCCACAGGTTAACTACGGCTACGCCGCTAATAATCAAGGCTCCTCCAACCAGGAGGTGCCAATCGGGACGTTCGTGCAAAAAGAGGGCTCCCAGGATGACCCCGACCAGTGGGAAGATATAGGTGACCAGTGTGGTGCGGGTGGGACCAATGGATTGTAATAGAGAATAATAGAGCAGGGTCGCCACACATGAGCCCATCAACCCCAGCCAGAGGACGGCTATCCAAGTGAGAGGTTGTTGAGGCAGGGTGAAAGGAGCTTCCAGGCTAAACGCCAGAGGGAACATGACCAGGATTGCCATTAGAGATTGTCCCAATGATTGAACATCGGGGGGTAGGCCGCGCACCTTGCGGCGAGCATAGACGGCTGCCGCGGCGTACGAGATGGCCGCTAGCAGCATGGTTAATTGCCCAATTTTAGGGCGGGTCAAATCCCCTTGCACCTGGTTCGACATCAGCACCACCACCCCCAGAAAACCCACCACCAGCCCCAACCCCTTGGGGAGGGTCCAGGGATCATCGGGGAGGAAGAGCGGGGCGATTAGGAGGGTGAAGAGCGGCACGGTGCTGTTGAGGATGGCAGCCATTCCAGAAGAAATGTACTGCTCGCTCCAGGAGATGAGGACAAAGGGCAGGGCCATGTTGAGCACCCCTAAGACAAAGAAGGCGGGGAGGACCTGTCGCCAGGGTGGGGTGGCCCGGTGCACGCGTGCAACAACCCATAAGCCCAGGGTGGCGAAGAAGACGCGCAAAGTCACCAGGGTGAAGGGGCCCAGTTCCTGCACGCCAATCTTAATCCACAAGAAAGATGAGCCCCAGATCAGCCCTAGCAGAATGAACTTAGACCACTCTCTGATTGACAATGTGATGTCCCTCCAGTTGTAAGAGCCAGGCTTTAGTGGGAAGTCCCTCACCCGCGCCGTAACCATGTAACCTGTGATCATGACTAACCACGCGATGGCAAGGAATTATCAGGGGAATGGGGTTGTACGCCATGGCGCTGCCCACCGCTCGCGCAGCATTGGGCCGACCCAGGTGCTGTGCGATCTCCCCATAGGTGCGCACCTCCCCATAAGGGATGGTGAAGGTGTATTCCAGGATGGCGCGGGACCTGGGCGAGATAACCTGCCAATTGATTGGTACCGTAAATTGGCGTAGTTGACCAACTAGATAGGCCGCCACCTCTTGCAGCGCTTGGTTGAGAATTAACTGAGCCGTTTGGTCAGTTTTCTGATCGGTGGTCGTAAAAGTAGTCCCAATGGTCAGGCGGATAACGCCTTGGGGGGTCGCCCATATGCCGATAGGGCCGATGGGGGAGGTTGTCAGGTAGCCAATCGCCACTGCTAACTTGGCTTTTTGGGATTCCTGGGGGGTGGATAGATGGGATTTGGACATTAATAAACCTCCCTTTCTGGGTCTAGTAGTTCGATGTGTAATCAATCAGCCCACGCTCACGGGCCAGCCGCTCACACCAGCGGAAGACAACCAAGCTGATGATCCCTAGCGCCAAGGTCATCACGGCCAGTAGTGCTAGTAGTTGTCCATCACTCAATGTGCTGAAAGTGGGGAAGGCTTGGGCCACACGTCCTACCAGGGCACGCCGCATCAGTTCCAGCCAGTAAGTGATGGGCAGCGCATAGCCTACCGGGCGCAGGTAGGACGGTAAGACGTCCAACGGGAAAATGGCCCCGGTAAAGAGGAACAACGCACCGGCCACGGCATCACCAATGTAATAGGAGTGGCGTGCCGTGAGCAAGGTAATCCCGGCCAGGATCAGCCCTACCAATCCAAGCATGAGCGTTCCTAGGACAAGGCTGACAATGAGCAGAGGCCATTGGATGGTGTTCAGCGCAAGAGGCATCTTTAAGTACCCGACCCCGAAGAGGATGATAATCAACACGGCAAAGGTGGTGGTAAGGAAGCGTGCCACCCCTCGCCCAAAGAGATAGAGGGGGATGTTTAGTGGTGCAACGTAGATGTACTTCAAGGTGCGGTAGTGTTCGCGATCATCTATCACTGCCCAGGAAACTCCCGTGGTTACGGCGCTAACGTATTGATAAAATGCATTGCCCAAGTATAGATAGGCGAACACGGGCGTATCAAAGGCTTGCTGGGTCACCACGCGGTACATTATCACCAGGATGCCCGCTGCAGCTAGAGGTTTGATGATGGAGTAGATGGCAAACAGGAAGGGATCTGTCCAGTTGGATTCGATTTGCCAGCCCAGCCAGGCGGCCATACGGAATGAGCGAATTGCAGGAGATCGAAGCATGCAAGGCTTTCCTTTGGTTTTGTGGGGATCTTAGCGTCGGTTTTCGGTCAAGCGGGCTTCTTCACGTGCTAGACGTTCCAGTGTCTTCAGTAGCCAGCGAGCTGCCACCAGAAAAACCACCGAGAGAACGGCCAGGACGCCGATTTCGAGTGGAACGCTTAAGAAGCCCAGGCTGGGGCCGCTGCGAAAGGCCAGTTGGCGCATGGCATCCAGCCCCAGAGAGAGGGGGATGATCGAGGCCCCTAGGGCGATCCAGAAGCCCAGATTTTTGAGCGGAAAGTAGAATCCTGAGAGTAGGTAAACTGGCTCCATGGCTAGGTTGACATAGTGCCATGCTTCGCGGCTAAAAAGCAGAAAGACCGAGGCAGTCATCATTCCCAGACCGTAGAGGGCAACCATAGTCAACACAAACACAGCCAGCAATTGCCAGGGATTCATGACCACATACCGGACGTTGAAAAGCCATGTGCCCAAGGCGATGATGGCGCTGGCACGCAACAAGGTGGCGATCATGCCACCCACTGCCATCCCTAGTAAAATTGCCATGAGGGGGGCTGGCGAGATGATGTACAGGGCTAGATTGCCCTGTTCCTTCTCCCAATACAGCTGACTGGACATGCTCCACAGGACGTTCATCCAAAAGGCAATCATGGCCCCGCCGATGACCACAAACCCCACGTAGTCTTCCGGTGCGCCAATCGCCCGATACACGTAAACGTAGGCGGCGACGTTAATTAGAGGCAGCAACACCTCAAAAATCATCCAGGATTTCTCCCGCTGTTGCCCGATCACGCGTGGGTAAGCGCGACCGATGACGGTTTGCAGGAAAAGGCGCCAGCCGCTATTCTTGTGGATCGGGGTGGTAGCCATTACTGTGCTCACGTTCAACTTCCTCCATGCGCAAGCCCACCAATTGGACAAAAACATCCTCTAGCGAGGGTTGCCGTTTCTGTAGGCTGCGCAAGTGTGCCCGCTGCCGTTCCAACTCCCCGATGACCAGAGGTAAGACCCCCTCTTCGGCTAGGGAGATCTCGATTTGCAACCCGCCGTTCATCCATTGGTGGTGTAAACGCAATACCCCTGGCAGATTTTCAAGCGCAAGTGGGTTGAGAGCTTGCTCAGGGTCAACCCAGAGTTGGAAAATGGCCTCGTGCTGGGTCGCCTGCTTCAAGTGCGTTGGGGTGTCGCAGGCTAGGATGCGCCCCTCGTGGATGATGGCAACGCGGTCGCATAATTCTTCCGCTTCTTGCATGTAGTGGGTGGTAAGCAGAATAGTGCGGTTGGGATTCTCGTCCATCCAGCGGCGAATGAATGCGCGCACTTCGCGGGCCGCCTGTACGTCGAGTCCAAGGGTGGGCTCATCTAGGAAGAGCACCTCCGGATCGGTCATAAACCCTCGGACGATGTTCATCTTCTGGCGCAGTCCGGTGGAAAGATCGGAGGACTTGGTGTTGGCGCGATCGGCCAGGCCAATCATTTCTAGCAACGTTTGAATGCGCTGATGAGCCTGGCGGCTAGGGATGCCATAAAATTGAGCGAACATCCAGAGATTTTCACGAACGGTCAGCAGCCCGTAGCCGGACGTTTCGCCGCCCGAGACCATGTTGATCCGCGGACGCACCTTCTCACTCTCGCGTACCACGTCAAAACCGGCTACCCAGGCGCGGCCACGGGTGGGAGAGAGCAGGGTGGTCAAGATCTTAATTAGGGTGGTTTTGCCGGCGCCATTGGGGCCTAGCAGGCCAAATAACTCACCGCGTGGCACACTGAGGTTTACCTCTTCCAGGGCCACGCGCTCGCGCAATTCCCCCTTCTTAGCGCCGCGAATCTTGTAAATGCGGCTCAGGGCTTCGGTTTGGATAGCCAAATGGTTGAGATTGGGTTCGGTGTTCACGGCCATTGACGCCTCCGCGGTTGATTGTAGAAGGAAGGGTCAATATCGTCAATGCCCAATTAGTGTAGACAACGAGATTCGTTTAGATAAAGGACCTGGCAGGCTACTCCCTTTGTGTGGAGACGCGTGGGTTGTCAGGTGATTGTAAGGTGAGCGTAGGGTAAGCGTAGGTTTAGCGTCAAGAAAGGCGATCTAAATTGTGCTAATATACAGGCAAGGGCGACTTCTCTTCTTCTCCTCCTTAAATAGCGAGCCGGGGTCGGCGTCTCCGGCTCGCTACGATTTAACGGCCTTATAATTCCCTTGAGATAAATATCCTCAGTTGTAAGATTGCAACCAAAGAATTTTTGATCTTCTATAATTGAGATATTCGTATATTTGCAGGTCGGTAACAAGTATGCCGGCGCGCCGACAAAGTATTGCCTTAACGCTGCTCCTGATGTGGTTGCTCCTTGGATTAGGGTTGTATTATGCTGCACACAAGCCCTTTGCCCCGCCGGAGGTAATGCGGTTATTGCAAGCCTTATGGCAACTAGGATGCGCAGTAGCGTTAGTGGCGCTTATGGGCGGTCTGGGGCGACATTTCTTCCCCCTGAACACGGTTTCTCCTTTGGAACGACTGGCCTTACAAACTGCCATGGGGGGCGGCTTCATGGCGCTGGTCACTATGGGGGTGGGAACGACATTGGGACTGAACCGCTGGCTACTGAGACTAAGTGGGCTCGTGCTTTTCATCGTGCTGTGGCGGGACATCTGGGCCTGGCTAGGGGAATGGTGTGCTTTAAAGCCCCTATGGGCGACGGCTACTCGAGTTGGGCGGTTTCTAGCGATAGGGAGTGGGCTTTTACTGCTGATTGCCATGTTGTTTGCCCTGGCCCCACCCTTGAAATGGGATGCCCTAGTTTATCATCTGTTGCTCCCCCGGGTGTACCTGGCAGAAGGGCGCATTGGCGATATAACCTGGTTAGTGCGTAGCGGTCTCCCGCAAAACGGTGAGATGCTTTACACCTGGGCGATGGCCTGGGGAGGCACGGAAGCGGCACCAACCCTGGGCTGGGCCTTGAGCCTTGTGGCCGTGGTGGGGCTCCTGGGATGGCTGAGCCGCGTTCTGGATGCCCGGGCGGCCTGGGTTGGAATTAGTGCTTTGCTGGTGGGGCAAAGTGTGTGGCAAGCCACCGCCTGGGGGTATGTAGATTGGCTGACGCTTTTCTATGGGGTAGCTTTTTTGATCGCCCTTTATGCCTGGCAGACGGAACACGATCCAAAATGGCTGGGAATAGCCGGACTTACGGTAGGGCTGGGTTTCGGGGTCAAGTACACGGCGGGTCTCCTCGGGATAAGTGGTGGGGTGGTCATTCTGGTTTATGCGTATCGCCAAGGCAATTCCCCTTGGTCAGCGCTGGGGCGCTTTTGGGGAGCGTCTCTTCTGGCAGGCATACCCTGGCTGCTTAAGAATTATTTTCTCGTAGGCAACCCCGTTTATCCGTTACTTTTTCCCTCTGGGGTCATGACGCCCTTTCGCCTGCGCCTGTTTCAATATGGCCCGTCCTTTGGCCATTCGGTACTGGATACCTTGTTTCTGCCGTTGCGGGCAACGTATCTGGGGCTGGAAGGAGCCGAGGGCTATGGCGCCGATATTGGCCCATTGTTGCTGGTGTTGAGCGGGCTGGCCGCTCTGGCCTGGCCTCTGGGCTCTCCAGCAATCTGGAGGGTGTTGGCTATCCTTGGGCTCACATTGGTAAGTGGTTGGCTGGTTTGGGCGGTTGGTGGGCGTCTTTCGAGCCTGTTGCTGCAAACACGGTTTTATTTCTGTCTCTTGCCGGCTTGGGCCGGGCTAGCGGCGTTAGGTGAATGGAGTAGCCGGCCTCTCATCTGGACAGGGGTACGCGTGCGGCGTCTGGTCATGACGGTGGTGAGTGTGGTCATGGCGTTGGGGCTCTTTCAGGCGCTGACCATGGCTCTGGAAAGTCGGACGTTTGAAGTTGTCTCAGGTCGGATTTCAGAGACAACCTACCTTACCCATCATTTAGGCGGTTTTGGTGAGGCAATGGCAGCGATTCGTTCGTTGCCGGCAGGGAGTCGGGTATTAATGATTTACGAACCGCGCGGCCTCTACTGCTGGCCACGTTGCCTGCCCGACGAGATCATTGACCGCTGGCCGGTGGATTGGCAAACTTATGGTAACCCAGAAGCGGTGTTGACCGCCTGGCGTGCCGCTGGGTTCACCCATGTACTTGTCAACCAGGCCGGAGTCACCTTCCTGCACCAGGAAGGCACACGCCCTTATCCGTTGGCAGTTTTAGAGGGGCTAGAGCGAACGCTGGCAGATCTGGCTTTGGTGCGGGATTTCGGCACCCACGTCCTTTACCGTTTGCCCGACCAGCCGTAGGAGCCTGTTTAGAGCCGCAGTCAATCCATTTCCTGGCGGCCTGCCAGGGCGCGTAGCAACGTGTTCTGGTCTGCGTATTCCAAATCTCCCCCCACGGGCAAACCACGCGCCAGCCGTGTCACCCGCACTCCCAGGGGCAGGAGTTGCTGGCGTAGGTAAAGCGCGGTGGCATCTCCCTCCAGACTGGGGTTGGTGGCCAGGATGATCTCGCGTACCCCACCCCGTTGCACTCGCTCCAAGAGGGGCCGGATCTTCAAGTCCTCGGGGCCAATACCTTCGATGGGTGAAAGCACGCCGTGCAAAACATGGTAACGCCCTTTGAACGCCGCCGTTCGTTCAATGGCCAGCGCATCCAGCGGTTCTTCTACCACACAGATCAGACTCTCATCACGCTCGGGATCTGAGCAAATCTCGCAGAGGGACTGCCCAGCACGGGTGATGTTAAAGCAATTCTCACACAAGGCAGTTTGGCTTTTGAGGGCCAGTAGCGCCTCCGCCAATTGGCGGGAAACCTCTTCGGGAGCGCGCAGCAGGTAGAAGGTAAGGCGCGCCGCCGTTTTGGGGCCGATGCCAGGCAGACGCTCAAACGCTACGGCCAGGTTTTGTACCGGTTCGGGCAGAACCGCCATAGGGAATTCCTCCGTCTGCAGGACTGCTAAAGCCCCAGGTTGCCCAGAGCGGCGCTCAACGGCCCGAGGCGTTCTTCAGCCAGTTTGCGTGATTGTTCCAACGCCAGGTTGACCCCGCTGACCAGCAGGTCCTGTAGCATCTCCACGTCTGCTTCCTTGATTAGGTCTGGGTCAATTTCAATTTCCCGGCACACTTGGTTGCCCGTCATGGTGACCTTGACTGCCCCACCGCCCACCGAGGCCGTTACCGTCTCCTCGGCCAGTTGGGCTTGTAGGGCTTCCATTTGCTCCTGTAATCGCTTGATCTGATTCATCATGCCGCCTCCCTGGGAAGGAAGGCCGCCGAAACCGCGCGGGATGCCTTTGCCTTTTGCCATGCTTCATTTACTCCTGATCGTGGGTGGGATTGGTTTCCTTCTTGACAATTTTTGCGCCCAGGCTGAGGGCGGTACTGACCATACCGTCGGGTTCAATTCCGAAGTCCTCGGGTAAAGAGGTGGCTTTGGTGCCCACAACGGTACAGACAATGGGCAAATCCACCCCCAGCACCTGTCGAACAGCTGCACGGGTCAGGGCAATATTTTCATCGGTCTCCATTTTGGATTTGAGCAATTCCGTTGCAAATCCTAGTACCAGTGCCCCATGATGTACTTGTACCACTTTGCAGGAATTTAAGAGCGCCTCAGTCTGAGTGCGACGACTCTTAACTATGGCCCGGATGCGTGCCCAGTTTTGCAGCACCTTACGGGTATCCGGTAGGTTCTCCGCTGAGGCAGCCGGCAAGGACGAGTTTTCCGGAGTGGCTTTGGAGGAGGCGTCGGTGAAAGGCGGTGCAGAGGCTGCAGGCGTGGAAACCGGCCGGGGGGTGGTCGCATCGGAGCCGGTGGGGGGCGTAGAGGCTGCAGGCGCCTGCTCCGCTGTTCTCTTGGGCGTAGGAGCGGAGGCGGGGAAGGGTGGAGGCGCAACTGGTTCAAGGGGGGTGGGGCCAGCCGAGGCTGGGAGTGGGGTAGCAGGCTGAGCCTGGGGTATAAACGCCAGGGTTTGAGCCAGAGCCAATTCTAAAAGCAAAGTTGGGTGCCAGGTCGAGCGGGTCTCGGTGGCTGCCTGGTTGAACTGCTGGATGGCGTGCATTAGGTAGGGGAGTGTGAACCGGCGTGCGTGATTGGTCATCTGGCTGCGTTGTTCAGGGGTAGCTTCAATCTGGTCAGTGCTGTCCATGACTATCAGCATCAGGTTGCGCAAATAATCTACCACTTGCCGGGCGAACTGGCGCGCATCTACACCGTTTTCCATGGCCTGGTGAATACACTGGAGCCCACGAGTAGCTTCATGCTGCAGGAGGGCCTCGATCAAATCCATGACGCGCTGATCGGTAGCGGTGCCCAGCAGGGCTTGGGCTGCGGTCAAGGTGAGGGCCTGACCGCTGGCTGCCAGTTGATCGAAAAGCGAAATGGCATCACGCAAACTGCCTGTTGCCTGGCGGGCGATCAGGGTCAGGGCTTCTTCCTCGGCCTCAATGCCCTCTTGCTGCGCCAGGGCTTTGAGTTGGCCCACAATTTTAGGCAAGGGAATGCGCCGGAATTCAAAACGCTGGCAGCGTGAGAGCACAGTGGGTGGAATTTTGTGAATCTCAGTGGTCGCCAGGATGAAGATGGCGTGCGGCGGGGGTTCTTCCAGCGTTTTGAGCAGGGCGTTGAAGGCGGCAGTTGAAAGCATGTGCACTTCGTCAATAATGTAGACCTTATAGCGCCCCTCCCCCGGCGCCAGGTTGATCTTGTCCCGCAGGTCGCGCACGTCATCCACACTGGTGTTAGAGGCCGCATCTATTTCGATCAGATCCAGAAAGCGCCCTTCATTGACAGCCTGACAGGTGCCGCACTGGTCGCAGGGACGTTGAGCAGGATCGGGGTGCAGGCAGTTCAGGGCTTTGGCTAACAAGCGCGCTGTGGTGGTCTTGCCGGTGCCGCGCGGGCCGGCAAAAAGGTAGGCATGGGCAATGCGTCCGCTGCGCACGGCATTGCGCAACGTTTGCACTACGTGTTCTTGCCCAATCACCTGTTCCCACAGGCGCGGTCGCCATTTACGGTAAAGCGCTTGGGGCATGTTCGTCCTCATCCAGGCGGGTAGAGCGGCGTGCCCGCTGATATATTCGTTCGATTTCTGCGCCAATATTCAGTAAGGGGCGCTGAAAACGTTCTACCGGGACTTGTAAATTGTAATTGAAAATGCGCTTGTTCAGGGCAGTTAAGCGCATGACGAATTTTTGTTGCGCCATCTCCCAGCAAGGTTGACCGACGGCCTGTGCCAATTCTGCCCGTGCCGTATTAAGTTCAGTTTCGATCTCGCGGCGGGTTTCAAGCCAAGGCAGGGTTAACCCGTTGGCGCGCAAGAGATGGAAGGCCAGGCGCCATTCATCCGGTTCGTAGGGATTCTCAGGCAGGCGGAGGGGCTGACCGCGTCCAGGCAAGTTATCGAAGGCGCCCGCCTCCATGGCGGCACGTATCTTCTCTTCTGCCAAGCGCTCCAGAATATCCATAGGGGACGTCTCTCAAGGAATGATGTATTCAGCCCGCAAATTGCCCTCAGGGTCTAGCAAGCGCACCTTATCGCCGCGGCGCCAGGCTGCCGTTTCGAGACCCCAGTAAAGTTCGATCACCGTGTTATTGCCGCGCCGGGTGTAGATGCGAATCGAGCCATTTTTGCTCAGGGTTAGATTGGGGAACTCAAAGCTCTGTCCGCGCGGAGTGAGCAAGCGCCAGCCCATTAGCCACAGGTCGCCGTCTCCCAAGCGTTTAAGTAAAACAGCCTCATGCTGCAAATCGCCAGGGGCCAACACTTCGGCGATGGTGATCCAGGCCTGATCCAGGGTTGGAAGTGTCGGCGTGGGGGAAACGAGAAGTGCCGAGGGGGACTGGATCTCGAGTGTTGCCTCTGGGGGTGCCGGTGCCCATGTGGGTAGATTCTGGCCGAGTGGGGCCGGGCGTTGGGCGCGATCCCACAAGGTGAGCACAACCAGGGTGGTCAGTGCGGAGACCAAAACGTTCAGGAGGATGTAGGGCAACAAACGCTTGAGCATAAGGCCTTCTATGCTGAATAATAGCATAAATTGGGCTAAAATGAGGGGTGAGAGTGCCATGGCTTACCTGATTGATGGACACAATCTGATCCCTAAAGTTTCCGGGTTGAGTTTGGCGGATCCGGATGATGAGACGCGACTCATTGAGATGGTGCAGCGCTTGTGCCAGCGCCAGCGCAAGCGGGCGGAGGTGTTTTTTGATCAGGCACCGCCGGGCTTAGCGGGGTCACGCCGTTTGGGATGGGTGCTGGTGCACTTTGTGCGTCAGGGCTTGACGGCAGATGAAGCCATCGCCCGTCGCCTCAAGACCCTAGGGGGTGAAGCGCGGAATTGGACGGTCGTTTCCTCGGATCATCGGGTCCAGGCCGAAGCGCGGGCGCGGGGTGCGCGTGTGGTTTCTGCGGAGGATTTCGCACGATGGTTGTTGGCAGATAAGTTGTCGGCACCGACAAAGCCGGCACCCGAGGAGGCTCCGCTTTCCCCGGAAGAGGTGGATTACTGGCTGCGCTTGTTCGGGGAGGGAAAACAAAATCGGGGTTCGTCCTCGTCCAGGCAGAAAAAATAAGGAATCCTTACCCCATAGACAGGGGGGCAAGGGCCAGGAATAGGTTGCCACCCCGGGAGGCAATCATGATTGCCTCCCGGTAGGATTTTATTGAGAGCAGAGGGGGTTTATTGGGCTGCTTTCTTTTCTAACATCTGGATCAGAGGATCGAGAAAAAGACGGCTTATGCCCAACGAGCGGCGTATCGCGGCCTGGGTGGGGTTGGGGGTGCGCTGAGCGGTGGTGTTGTTGGTCAGAGGTGCGAAACCCAACTCACCCCCTGGTGCTCCATCAGGTAAGGCGCCCGGGACTCCGACCGGTGCTCCTTCGGCGGGGCGTTGTGCCTGGAACTGGGCAATGCGGGTGGCACGCTCCGACTCGCTGAGATTGGCGAAGTTGCCATTCCTACCATCAAAGGTGCTCTGGATACCTAAGGACTCCATCAGAGCCCGGAGATCTTCTTGAGTCATCTGCAAATCCTGAATGTATCTAAGTTGCTCGGTGGTCAGGGCTTCCTCGATCTGGCGATAAACGGCATTCAGTTCCTCTGGCGACGTGGTGGCGCTGGTGCTAAGGGTCTTAACAGCTTTCCACAAGGGTAACAGGATTTGGGCTTGGTCGGGGGTGAGGGCCAGATCGGTTTCGTCCATTTTCAAGATCCCGATAGCCAGTTTGCTCTCCAAGGGTTGCTTGGCAAAGTCAAATGGTCGGGGCGTGCCTTGTTGGACTGCGTCCATTGGGGCGGCGCCTTGGGTGTTTGCGTTGGCCTGATTGCTGGCACAGGCGCTTAGTCCAAATGCTATCACCAAGGTTAAGTTAAGGGTGAACCACAGAATTGGTTTCTTCATAAGGATGCTCCTTCTGCGAGATTACTCATATCGTAGGGCCACGATAGGGTCTAGACCGGCGGCTCGGCGGGCCGGCAAATAACCGAATAGAACACCCACTAGAGCGGCGGAGGTGAAAGAAATACCAATGGCATAGGGAACAATGACGGTGCGCATGCCACTGACCATGCCAAAGAGATAAGAGCCAGCGATGCCTACACCAATGCCAATGAGACCCCCAAGGAGGCTGAGCACGAGCGCCTCGGTGAGAAACTGAATCTGAATGTCCTCAGGGGTGGCACCAACGGCCTGACGCAGACCAATCTCACGGGTGCGTTCCGTCACGCTGACCAGCATGATGTTCATGATCCCGATGCCGCCGACCAGCAGGGACACACTGGCCACCCAGATGAGAAGGTTGCGGAAGGTGGCCGTGGTGGATTCGCGGGCCTTGATGATGTCGGCTTGGGTGCGGATGTTGAAATCTGGACTGTCAAGGCTGACGTTATGGCGATTGACCAGCAGAAGGGTGATTTGTTCTACCACCTGGTCAATGTTGGCATGAGGTTCCACGGCGACGGTGATCTGACGTACCCGATTCCCCATAAACCGGGCAAACTGTGAAGGAGTGAATTTCTGGAATACTACTTTGATCGGAGTGTAAACGATCTGGTCAAAGTCGGTACCGGCCACCAATCCCTTTTCAGCCAGGATGCCGATGACCGTTAGTTGCGTTTTGTTAACCGTTATGGTCTGGCCGATGGGATCTTCATCGCCAAACAGTTTCTCGGCAATGGTCTTTCCCAGGACAGCAACTTTTTGCACTCGCTCTACCTCGGTGTTCGTAAAGTAGCGTCCGCTGGCCACACTTAACCCGCGTACGACGGGGTAATCCGCTGTCGTTCCCAGCAATGTTACACCTTCCAAGGTGATGTCACCCCGGCGTATGGTAACGCTGGCTTGTTGATCTACGGTCACCCCTGCCACCCCTTTGATCTTCTCGCGGATGGCGGCCACATCATCGTAGACCAATCCGCCCACGCTTTGGGGACGCTCGCCGGGTCCCACCCGGCTGAAGGTGGACGAGATGAAAATCAGGTTAGACCCCAGGCTGTAGATGGATTCGGAGATAGCGGCCTCGGTGCCGGCGCTGATCGCCATCATAACAATAACGGCAGCGACGCCAATGATCACCCCTAAAGTAGTGAGTAAAGAGCGTAGTTTGTTGGCGCGTAGGCTGCGCCAGGCTTCCCTTAAGATCTCAGCGATCATGATGTGCCTCCACAGTGGGTTCAGTGCGTTGAGCCGAAGCGAGCGGGGTGACTAGCGGCTGCCTGCGGTCATTGGATTGATCGGAAATCAAATGACCATCCCGGATCAGGAGGATACGTTCGGTGCGTGCTGCTACCTCAGGGTCGTGGGTGACAAGAACAATGGTGCGTCCTTGCGCATGGAGATTTTGGAGAAGTTCCAGAATTTCCTGCGACGCATGGGAATCTAAGTTTCCGGTGGGTTCATCGGCCAAGATGAGCGCCGGGTCATTCACCAGAGCGCGGGCGATGGCAACGCGCTGTTGCTGCCCACCAGAGAGTTGATTGGGATAGTGATGGGCGCGATCACCCAGTCCCACGCTTTCCAACATAGCCAAGGCGCGTTGACGGGCTTCCTCCGCAGAAAGGCGTTGCTCGCGGCGATAAAAAATAGGTAAAAGGACGTTTTCCAAAGCCGTCAGGCGAGGTAGCAGGTTGTAGGATTGAAAGACCATGCCGATTTTGCGCCCACGGATTAAGGCTAAGTCACGACGGCTGTATTGACTTACCTCGATGCCGTCTAGAAAGTAGCGGCCTTCACTGGGGCGATCGAGGCAGGCTAGGATATTGAGCAGGGTGCTTTTCCCTGAACCACTTGGTCCCATAATGGCTACAAATTCACCCTGTTGAATGGTGAGTGTGATTCCATCCAGAGCGTTTACCTGAGCCTCACCAGAGCCGTAAATCTTTTTCAGGTTCTCGGTACGGATGATGGGGTGATCCTGGTTCATTATTGCGTCTCCACATTCCCGGTTGTTACGATATCGCCCAAATTAAGGCCGGATTTGATCTCCACGTAGGTACTATCCTTTAGGCCCACTTCTACAATGGTCAGGCGGGGTTGACCATCGGCGCCAACGACAAAAACGGCATACTGTCCGTCCCCAAGGTCTCGAAGTGCCTCGAGGGGGACGATTAAGACGTTCTCGGCGCGGGCGGCGATGATGGTTACGGTTGCGTTCAGCCCCTCAAGAAGGGTTTCCTGACTACCGGCTTCCATCTCCAACCTGATTGCGCCCTTCAGCACCTGATAGCCATTGACGGTTTCGAGAGTTGGGTTGAGCCGGATGACTGTGCCTTTGAAAACCCGATCGGGAAGGGCATCAAAGATAATCTCGGCCTCGGCGCCGATCACAGCCTTATCCATATCGGTCTCATCAATAGCAAACTCCACAATGGGGTGGAAGAGATCGGATAGCGTGATAAACGTGGCGCCTGCGCCCACAGAGATGCCAACCTGTCCGTTGATTGCCGTGACAACCCCCGCAAAGGGGGCTTTCATCACTGCGCCTTCGAGGTTCTGACGCGCCTTCTCGAGGGCCAGCCTGGCGTTGTCTAGTTTGCTTTGGGCCTGGGCCAATTCCACCGGATCAATGCCGTTGTTTTTCTCTAGCGTATCTACCTTGGTCTGAGCCCGCTTAAGGTTGACCTCGGCTACGGCCAGGTTGGCTTGCGAGGTCTCGATCTCATAGTCGGTGTATCCCAGGCAGTAGGCATAATTGGCGTAGGCTGTTGCCACTTGATTTTTCAGCGGCAGAATGCGGGTGAGGTAGAAATCGGAATCGTACCGGCCGCTAAAGGTATCCAGTTTTTCTTTCAGACGCATGTATTGATCATAATAGGCTTGGATGGTGTCTCTGTCGCAACGGATCCAGCCTTTTTGCTTAACTTTTGATTTGGCGTCGTCATACGCTTTCTGGGCTTCGGCGAGGGCTAGTTTAGCGTTGGCCAGGTTGGCAGCAGCATTATCATAGAGAGCCTGTAATTCATTTTCGGCTAAGGTCACTTGTAACTCGGCATCTTTCACCGCGACTTGAAGTGAACCCAAGTCGGCTAATTCGGCCAGTACTTGTCCCTCAGTCACTTTATCGCCCACCTGAACATTTAGTTTTGCCACTTTGCCTGAGACTGGAAACGAAAGTTGGGCTTCGTGAGCGGCCACCAATGTGCCGCTACCAGTGGTGGAGAGAACGATGTTGCCACGGCGAACCACGGTCGTCTTAAACCCGGCGGTAGGGGTAGCCGTGGTGAGAGCGGCCTTACTCTGGATCACAAAGCCAAGGCTGATGATGAGAAGGAGAGCTAAGGCCAGTAAGGGAAGGTAAACCCTCTTGGGTACTTTGAACAAAAATTTTTCACGGGTTTCCATGCGACA
>NZ_CALIMF010000004.1 GCF_938028735.1 uncultured Thermanaerothrix sp. | reverse complement strand
AATCTTTAGAGTGGCAGGTTGCCGTGCTTGCGCACCGGAGTGGTGCTTTTCTCGCGCAAAGCGTGCAGCGCCGCGATCAATTTGGGACGCGTCTCGCGGGGTTCGATCACGTCATCTATGTAACCAGCGCTAGCGGCAGCATAAGGGGTAAGGAAACGTTTCCGATAATCCTCGACCAGACGCGCCCGCTCTTGGGCTGGATCCTCGGCCGCCTCAATTTGCTTGCGGAAGAGGATATTGACTGCCCCTTCCGGGCCCATCACGGCAATTTCGGCGCTAGGCCAGGCAAAGGCCAGATCACCGCCCATGAATTTACTACTTAAAACCACATAGGCGCCACCATATGCCTTGCGGGTGATCACGCTGATCTTGGGCACCGTGGCAACGGAGTAGGCGTAGAGCACCTTGGCGCCATGGCGGATCACCCCTCGGTGCTCCTGGTCGGTGCCGGGCAGGAAGCCGGGCGAGTCTACGAACGTGATCAGGGGAATGTTGAACGCATCGCAGAAGCGCACAAAGCGAGCGATTTTATCTGAGGAATCAATGTCCAGTACACCCGCCATGATGGAAGGCTCCTGCGCCACAACTCCTACCACGTATCCGCCCAGACGCGCCAGGCCAATGATGGCGTTCTGGGCAAAGGTGGGTTGCAACTCGATAAACGTGTCCCGATCCATGACGCGCGCAATTACCTCATGCATGCTGTAGGGCACAGTGGGGTCCAACGGCACCAGCGCATTGAGGGCCTCGTCCATGCGTTGCGGATCATCTTGCGGTGGCGCGTAAGGTGGGTTTTCCATGCTGTTAGCAGGTAGATAGGTAAGCAGGCGACGGCAAAGGGCAATGGCTTCTTGGTCATTGGAGGCTTTGAGGTGTGCCAGTCCGCTGATGCCGAGGTGAACATCGGCGCCCCCAAGGGTCTCAAAATCCACGACCTCGCCCGTTACCGCTTTAATCACATCGGGGCCGGTGAGGAACATATAGGATTGCTTCTCTACCATAATAATCAGATCGGTCACGGCAGGAGAGTAGGAGGCACCCCCCGCACATGGTCCCATAATCAGACTGATTTGGGGAATTACCCCCGAATAGCGGGCGTTGCGTAGAAAAACCTGCGCATAGCCGCCCAAACTGCGCACACCTTCTTGGATACGGGCGCCACCTGAGTCGATCAAGCCAATTATGGGTGCACCGGCCGCTGCGGCCAAATCCATCACGCGGGCAATCTTTTGCCCATGCATTTCGCCCAATGACCCACCCTGAACGGTGAAATCCTGAGCGTAAGCATAGACCACACGCCCCTCTATCTGGCCAAAGCCGGTAATCACGCCGTCACCAAAGGTTTTATCGGCTTGGCCGGTCAATACGTCATCGCGCTGCTGGATGTAGGGTTCCAGTTCATGAAAGGTGCCGGGATCGAAGAGTAATTCCATTCGCTCGCGTGCGGTTAACTTGCCACGAGCATGCTGGCGTGCAATACGTTCTTCACCGCCAGCCAGGCGCACCTTTTCGCGCATAGCACGCAATTCAAGAATTCGAGGATCTTCTTCAGACATCGCAGTCCTCTCGTAGAAAAGAAGATGGCAAGATTATTATACGGGGGGTCGTCTTGAGCCGTTAGTGAAGAAGATAGAGTGATGCGCCCGAAACAGGGTGACGTTTATAAGGAATCTGAACCCTGCCCAAGGTGACAAATGACCCGTGTGCGCGTGATCTTTGTCATGCTGGCGGGAGACTAACGGCTGTACAGTCCCTCAAGGATTGCTGAGAAGAGAATGTGATCGCCAATGGCGCGGAGCAGTGTGGTTCTGTCTAACCCATTGGGCAGGGTGGGGGGAAGATTCAATCCGAAAAGAGTGAAGCGGTAGCGATGGGGTGGGCCGGGGGGTGGGCAAGGACCACCATAACCAAGCTGGCCAAAGTCATTGCGCCCTTGCACGCCGATTCCAGGCAGGGTTTCCTGAACAGGGAGTCCTTCCGGTAACGATTGACGGCCTGGGGGGATGTTATAGAGGATCCAGTGGGTGAACGTGCCCAGGGGCGCATCGGGATCCTCTACGATCAGGGCGTAACTGGCTACCTCAGAGGCGGTTTGCCAGGTGAGTGCGGGTGAGAGATCTTCGCCGTCGCAAGTATGACGGGCAGGGATGGGGTTACCTTGGCTAAAAGCGGGGCTACTCAAGAAAAGCCCCGTGGGTTTAGGCGTGACACGGGCTGCTGAAGGTAATGCGGGTGTTATGTGCAAAGTAAGCCCCATCACGCCTGCGAGAAGCGCTGCGCTGAGGGTGCATGCGGCATTGACGCTGTCATTCGTTAACCAAGGCCATCCCCGCAGGTGGGTGGTTGGCTCGCCGCAGGCGTGGAGCGGATGGCGCTCGGTCTCTTTACGGCAGGCCGGGCAGTAATACATGGCTTGCACGCTGGCGCCTAGCAGTGAATCCACCAGGCTACCCAAGAGACCACTCAGTGCAATGATAAGCAGCACCGCTAGGGTAGGGAATTGGAATTTCAAAGAAGGCGGCGGTAGGAGGGCCGCCAGCATTGCGATTACCGTAGCACCGCCCAGGGCAGCCAGTAAGCCCAATGGGGTGATGCCGCCAGCGCTTCCCGGCTCAACGTGTTGTCCATCTAGGATGCGGCGCGGGGGTATGGCAGATAACACACCTAACTCTGTGGCCCAGGTATCCGCATTGGCGGCAGCCAGGGCGGCTGCCCCGGCCAGCCAGGGCCACAAGGATGTGGGTTGCCAGGCATACAAAATCACGGCTAACCCGGTGATCCCGCCGTTGGCCAGTACTTGCCAAGCATCGCGTCGGTCATCTTTAGCGTATTTCTCTCCTAGCGTGGCTTTGCGAGTGCGAGCTAGGCGTGAGAAAAAGGTAGAGGTAATGAAGAAACCTAGGAGCAATATGGCCCAGGGCAATCCTCCTAGACCAAAGATGAGGCCTCCCAACAGTGTTGCCGCGATGGCACCGCTCCTGCTGAGTGCCTGAAAGCGATAGGCGAACAGACTGATAATGAGGGCTAGGATGAGGCCCACGCCTATCTGTAAAGGGCTGAATACCGCAACTAGGGACATGTTTGAACTCTTGTGAAAATCACAGTTAGGAATGCAAAATGAGATTCTATGACCTACCGGCCAGGAGGCAGGCTATCAGCAGTAGGATCAGCGTCACGATGCCACCTCCCCATAGCAGGTAAGCCTTAGCCTGTCCCTCCTCCTGGCGATAGAAATAAAGTCCCAGTGCAAAGCCACTCCCATAGGTGAAAGTGCCCAGGATGGGGAGCAGCATCAGGCGCTGGGAGGGTACTGGAGGTAGGGGTTGGCCTTGAGGGGTGTATCCGAGGGTAATGGTGGGGTAGGAGGCCGCCAGCAGGCTGACCAGGCTGAGCAACCCCATGAGGAGAAAAGATCCCGTGGCTATTAGCAGACGCGCGCGCATATCTTGCCACAGATGACTGAGGAAGGCTGCCGGCCGAGCAGAATAAGGAGTTATAGGGCTGAGACTGCCCATTTCCAGCGCCTGACGGAAGGCACGCATAAAAGCGCGCGGGTCGGCGGGTGAAATGGCCAGCACGCGCTGGGGGGTTGCGATGAGTAACAGGGCATCTGTCTCAGAGGCCATAAATTCTACCTCCCCTAGTTCGGGCACATTGCGGCTGCCGAGGATGGCGCCAGGCCAGGCAAAGGCGGGTAGAGGCAGAGCAAAGCCCAGTTCGCCACCAGGACGGATCCACTCCACCTCTGCAAGGGGCAGATGTTCGATGCGCAGGCCCCATCGCAGGCGCAGACCGTCGCGTTCGATCTGGTAGGTGGCTCGCCAGAGCGCCACCAGGCGGTAACCGAACCACAGGATTCCTAGACCTCCCATCACGGCCAGAATCAACCACACCAGCCAGGGCAAGCCAGGGCGCTGTTCGGCCCACTGGCTGAG
This sequence comes from uncultured Thermanaerothrix sp., assembly GCF_938028735.1. GTDB lineage: Bacteria > Chloroflexota > Anaerolineae > Anaerolineales > Anaerolineaceae > Thermanaerothrix. The sequence goes on along the minus strand of NZ_CALIMF010000004.1, from coordinate 120,358 downwards.
GGCCCAGCCTCCAAGCACGAGGCTGATCAACCATAACAGGCCATGGATCCAAGTACCACGCTGGCGCGGAGGATGAAAGATCCAGAGGTCACTTCCGTTCATGGCGGTTATAAGACTTGCCTTAAAGCACGACACACGTGATCCACCTGTTCCTCGGACATAATGCCGGAGAAAGGCAACGCTAGGCCGCGTTCGCCCAAATCTTCGGTCACTGGAAAATCCCCTGGCCGGTAACCAAAGCGTGCCCGCATGTAAGGTTGCAGGTGAATGGGCAGGAAATAGGGTCGTACAGGCACACCTCGTTCGGCCAGGCGGGCAGCTACCCCAGCGCGGTCAATGCCGGGTGCCAGGCGGATCACATAAACAAACCAGGACATGCGGGTGGTCTCGGGAGCAATGTAAGGGATCTCAACGCCAGGGAGGTCCCGCAGACGCTGGTTGTACCAAGCTGCCACCTGTTCGCGCCTGCGGAGGAGTTGCTCCAAGCGTTGCATTTGAGCCACCCCTAGGGCGGCGCTAAGTTCATCCAGGCGGTAGTTGTATCCTAGGTAAGTGTGTTGTAGCCAAGTATCGCCAGGGGCGCGTCCCTGGTTGCGCAATGCACGCATTAGCGATGCCCCTTCATCATCATTGGTCACAATCATCCCACCTTCACCGGTGGTAATCTGCTTATTGGGATAGAAGCCAAACGTGCCGTAGTCACCCAGTAGCCCGGCTTTACGTCCCTTGTACTCGGCCCCCAGGGCTTCGCAGGAGTCTTCGATTAGTTTCAGCCCCAGAGGAGCTGCCAAGGTGCGCAAAGCATCCCAATCGGCGGGCTGTCCAAATACATCAATTGCTAAAATGGCTTTCAATTGCCCTTTACGTCGTCCCAACCCTCGGCGGGGCAACCAGCGCCGCGCTGCGGCCCCCCCTTCGGCAAGATCTCGGACTGCTTGGGCGGCCTGCGCGAGATCCATATTGCCAGTGCGGGGTTCCACATCCACAAAAACGGGGATGGCGTTGGCGTAGAGAACGACGTTTGTGGAGGCCACAAACGAGAAAGGGGTGGTCAGCACCCAATCGCCGGAGGTGATGCTGGCTGCCAGGACGCATAGGTGAAGGGCGGCAGTGCCAGAATTGACCCCAATGGCATGTTTAGCACCGAGGTAATGGCGGAAGGCGGCTTCAAAGGCTTCGATTTGTTCCCCCATGCTCAGGTTAGGGGTGTGCAGTACCTGCATGACGGCCTGTCGTTCCAGGTCGCTCAAGTCAGGTGAGGACATGGGAACGCGAAGAGAAGAAAAGGTCTTCATACCTCCAATTCTACCCCGAATGTTCCGCTACGGGCGCAGTTGGGAATTTGGGAGGCGGAAGAGAGTCTTGCTAGCGCCGGTCTTCCAACGTGGCAGGAGGGGTGCGCGTGTTCAGTTCCTGGCGTACGGTGTAATAGAGGTTCTCGGCGCGAATCTCGCCCGCGGTGTAGCAAGGAGCTCTGAGATGGTCGGCCAGGGCTTGGGCCAGGCCTTGGTCGAAGGCCAGGTGTTCCATGTTGATCACAATGCTGTGCACGCCTTCTCGAGCGATTTCATCTGCATACAAATAGGCCTCTTCGAGGGGAGGGAGATGGCTCATGGAAACGTTACCTGCGCCATCGGTCAGGACAATCAAAAGGGGCATCACGTCAGGGTGCCGCAATCGTTCGCGCTGGAGCACTTCCAGCGCTAATTTCAGCCCCGCAGCGAGCGGGGTTTTCCCTCCCACCGGAATATCGGCCAGTGCGCTTTGCGCCAGTGTCACGGAGTTGGTGGGGGGTAGAACCAGTGTCGCGCGGTCCTTCTGAAAGACGATCAGGCCCACACGGTCGCGTCGCTGATAGGCGTCATTGAGCAGGGAAAGGATCGCGCCTTTAGTGGCTTGCATGCGCTCAGCTACTGCCATGGACCACGAGGCATCCACCACAAAAAGGATCAAGTTGGCAGCCCGGCGCACGCGGACCTTGCGCATCAGATCGCTGCGGTGAATTGAGAAGGCCGTTCGCTTGCGTTCCTCGCTACGTTCTTTCTGAAAAGGCGCAGCCGCGCGAAGCGTGGCATCAAAAGCCAGGTCGTCGGTAGAGCCATTGGCGGGGCGAGCCTGGATGTACCGCCCACGTTTGCGTTCGGTGCGCGTGCGCGAACGACGCCCGGCGAAGCGGCGCATCATCTTATCCAGCGGGGTGTCTAGGCGCCGCGGTTCAAAGGGTTGGCTGGCCTGGATGATCTGACCGCCATCCCACCAGGTGGCGCTGTCTTGACGGAAGATATCCTCCCGTTGTGTAGGCTGGGGTGGGGCCTGCTCCTGGGTTTCCTGCCCCAGGGTCTGGTCAGTTAAATTTTTTTTTGCCGGGTAGCCTCTTCTTCGCGTGTAGGCACTGGTTCAGTGTGCTTGCCGGTGCTACTGGCGCCCTGCAGTTGCTCAATACGATCTTGCAGTTCTTCCATGGTGATTTCGGTTTGCTGGAAGGGCGCGCGCTTGAGGCGATGCGGCAGGGCCAGTTCGGCGGCCAATGCAATATCGCGACCGCTCACACTGGTGCGACCCTCAAAGGCGGCATGCGCCCGCGCAGCTTTGAGAATGACCATGTCGGCGCGATGACCGTCCACGTTAAGAGAGGCGGTGAGAGAGGCGATCGCCAGCAGGTCGCGTGATGTGTAAGTGACCCGATTGAGTAACTGCCGGGCTTGCTCAATTTGGCGTGAGAGTTCCTGTTCTTTGGGTAGCCATTCCTGACGGAAGCCCTCTGGGTTGGCTTCAAAGGCTAGGTTGCGTTCGATGATCAGCACACGCTCGCGTGGATCGCGGATGCCGCGGATTTCAACTGAAAGGGCAAAGCGATCTAGTAACTGTGGGCGTAGTTCCCCCTCTTCCGGATTCATTGTACCCACCAGGATGAAGCGTGCAGGATGACTAAAGGAGATGCCTTCCCGCTCAATAATGTTAACCCCCATGGCCGCCGAATCGAGCAGGATGTCTACCACGTGGTCATCAAGCAGGTTGACTTCGTCAATGTAGAGCAAGCCACGGTTGGCGGCGGCCAGCACCCCCGGCTCGAAATGGCGTTCCCCCTTTTGGATTGCCTTTTCAATATCGAGCGTTCCTACCACGCGATCCTCAGTTGCCGAGATGGGCAGGTTGACAAAAGGGATGGGGCGCGTGGTTACTGGGAGCTCCTCACCTCGGGCAGCGCGCTCGCGGCATTCGGTGCACCAAGTGGCCGGGGTGTCTGGATCGCAACCAAATCGGCAGTCTGCAATCACTTTGATATGAGGAAGTAGCGCTGCTAACGCTCGTGCAGCAGTGGATTTTGCCGTGCCGCGCTCGCCGCGAATCAGTACGCCACCAATGCGCGGGTCAATGGCGTTTAGGATCAGGGCACGTTTCATTTGCTCCTGACCCACAATGGCAGTAAATGGATAAATTACAGGCATAATTGATTATCTCTCTTGCTACCGGTAGACTTCAGCATACTAAGTTTACCACGTTTTGGCAGCCTGAGGTGCGCCTGTCCATGCTTCCTGGACATGACCAGGTTGATCAAAGCCCCAAAAAGTCTATCTCATTCGGAGGGATTGGTAGGCAGACCCAATTCGTCCAGCCAGGCGCGAATGCGAGCCGCAATTTGGTCACGAACGCGGCGAAATTTTTGTAACTTGGCGTCTTCGGTCTCCTCGCCTGCTGCTGGATCCTCAAATGGCCAATGCAGGCGCATTCCCTGGCCGGGGAAATAGGGGCAGTTTCTTTCGGCATCCGCACAGACTGTGATCAGATAGTCAAAATTCATTTTTCCCTGATATACCTGAAGGGACTTTGAGGTCTGTTGACTTGCATCAATGCCGATTTCGCTCAGTACCCTCAAGGTTAAGGGATGAACGCCTTTGGGCTCAGTCCCGGCACTGTAAACCTCGAACCAGTCTCCGGCATAATGGCGTAAAAGTGCTTCGGCCATCTGACTGCGAGCCGAATTTCCGGTGCACAAGAATAAAACGCGTTTCCGAGTCATGGGGGCCTATCTCCTCTTATGCATTTTTTGATTTTACCCACTTTTGATTAAGAAAAATCAAATAACGGGTTAGGGCAAGGTTAAATCCGTGAAAAAATGGCCCCAAAATATTGACATTTTGGGCAATATCGTTGAAAATAAACCTCTGACTGCAGACGATAAGGGGTGATTTCACCTCACTGCTGCCCACTCCCCGCTCGGGCAGCGGCGGGGCAAGGGGAAGGGGTTTTGGTGGGTTTCCTACCTGCTGAGGCCCCCTCTATCTTTTATCCGCCCTTCTGAACGAGCGGGAGGAAGCCTGCTGGCTGACCACCCCGAACGATGCAGCCAATCTATCCCAAAAAGAAGGAGGTTTATGGACAGTTGGACGGGCAGCTGCGCTTGGGGGAACACTATATTTGTGATCTCTCAAACTGCAACCGAGAACTGCTCTACGATAGCGAGCGTTCCCGCGATTTGTTCTTCCAGGCAGTGAGAGATAGTGGGTTAACCATTGTCAGCGAGGGCTACTATCCTTTCAGCCCGCATGGTTTTACATGTTTTCTCTTGTTGGCCGAGTCCCATGCGAGTTTGCATGCGTGGCCGGAATATGGTTACTGCGCTATCGACCTGTTCACCTGTGACCTGGACCTTGATATCAAGCCCTTGGTGGACAAACTGATTAGCCTGTTCGGTGCTCAAGACGCTCAGATCAAAGTGGTCAGCCGCAATGCGGTCTGCCGAGAGGAGTGCCCAGCATGAATGCCTCGTTGGAATCCCCGACCCTGGTCCGTTACGTTATGGAAGAGCCGGGGGTGCCGGCCACGGGTGAGAAGCCGTGGGGATGGCACCTGGTACTTAACCTCTATGACTGCGATTCAGAGCGCATCACCTCAGCGGAGGTCATCCGTCAGTTCGTCATTGACCTTTGCGACTTGATTCACATGCGCCGTTTTGGCGAGCCGTTGATTGTCAACTTTGGTGAAGACCCGCGTGTGACCGGGTACTCCCTGGTGCAACTCATTGAAACCAGCAACATTACCGGGCACTTCGCCAATCAGTCCAATGCGGCCTACTTGGACATCTTCTCGTGCAAAGAGTTCGATCCCGAGGTGGCCACACGCTTCTGCGTGGAGACCTTCCGGGCCAAGAAATTCAGTGGAGTGTTCATCAACCGTGGCTGAAACCTGGATTACCGAGCAACTCCATTCGTTTTACCGCCAGTCATTGCGTGTCAGGAAGGTGCTGGTGGACGAACAAACGCCCTACCAGCACCTTCAACTGGTGGAAGCCGAATTTTTCGGCAAGGTGCTGATCCTGGATGGGATCATTCAGCTCACTGAGTATGATAACGCTGGCTATCACGAGATGATCACCCACGTGCCCATGCTGGCAGTTGAGAATCCGCGCACGGTGCTAATCGTTGGCGGAGGAGATGGTGGTAGCCTGCAACAGGTTTTGCGTTACCCCTCGGTGGAGCGCGCGGTCGTATGTGAACTAGATCGGCGGGTGGTAGAGGTCTCGCGTGAGCACTTCCCCGCCTTTGGCGATCCCTTCAGTGATCCGCGGGCTGAGGTGGTCTTTCAGGATGCCTTCACCTACCTTGAGCGTCCCCCTTACACCTTTGATGTCATCGTCTCAGATACCACTGATCCGATTGGACCGGCGGAGAAACTCTTTAGCCCGGATTTCTTCCGTAGGTTGGCGGCAGCGCTTAACCCAGGTGGGGCTATTGCCATCCAAAGCGAGCAGATGTTCTTTGATCAGGCACTGATTCGCGATATTTACCGTTTTGCCAAAACGTTGTTCCGCTCTCCCGCTTATTACTACACTCTGGTGCCCACCTATCCCGGCGGGGGGATTGGGTTTATGTATATGTCAGATGTGCCCTGGACAAATGGGTTGAACAAACCCTACCCACCTGGTCAGATGAATTACCTTAATCCGGAGGTGCATCGCGCTGCCTTTGCATTACCCGAGTTTTTCCGACGGGTTCTGGAGAGTTAGGCGGGGTGCTCTGAGGGGTAATTCTTTAGGTGATGAGGAACGTATCTCTCGCAGGGGGCCCCTGCGAGAGATTTTTCTATCCGGACAATGGGTGCGGTATAATCCTAATGTTGCCCAATCTCAGGTTTATTTTTAGGATGGATGAGAGAAACGTATGGAAGTAGGGACGGTCTTCCCGGTAGATATCGATGAACAAATGCGCTCAGCCTATCTTGACTATGCCATGAGCGTGATTGTAGCGCGGGCATTGCCCGATGCGCGCGATGGCCTCAAACCGGTGCACCGGCGCATTCTGTATGCCATGCATGAATTGGGATTGCGTTCGAACGCCCCCTATAAGAAATCCGCGCGTATTGTGGGGGAAGTGCTGGGGAAGTATCACCCTCACGGCGATATGGCCGTCTATGATGCTATGGCGCGCATGGCGCAAGACTTTTCCATGCGTTACCCACTGGTGGACGGACAAGGCAACTTTGGCTCGGTGGATGGAGATGCACCTGCCGCCATGCGTTACACGGAAGCCCGTCTCAATGCGTTGGCCGAGGAGATGTTGGCGGACATTGATAAAGATACGGTGGATTTCACCGATAACTTTGACGGTTCACTCAAAGAGCCGGTGGTTCTGCCGGCGCGCCTGCCCAATTTGTTGCTCAATGGCGCTTCGGGAATTGCGGTTGGCATGGCGACCAATATACCGCCGCATAACCTGAATGAATTGAGCGCGGCAATCGCCTATACCATCGATCACTACGATCAAATTGACGAAATCACCGTGGACGATTTGATGAAATTCCTGCCTGGCCCGGATTTCCCCACCGGCGGGGTGATTGTGGGGCAGGAAGCCATCCGCCAGATGTACTCAACTGGACGGGCGCGCCTAACCGTGCGCGGGCAAGCGCACATCGAAGAGATTCGCGGTGGGCGCTATGCCATCGTCATTACCGAGATTCCTTTCCAGGTCAATAAGGCGAGTCTGATCGAGCGCATTGCCGAACTGGTACGTGAAGGGCGCATTGACACCATTGCGGATCTGCGAGATGAGTCGGATCGGCGTGGGATGAGTATAGTGATCGAACTGAAGCGCGGCGCGCAACCGCGCAAGGTGCTCAATCAGTTATATAAATTCACCCCCCTACAGATCACTTTTGGGGCGCATCTGCTGGCATTGGTGGAGAATGAACCGCGCGTGCTCTCGCTAAAGCGTGCTTTGCAGATCTACATTGAGCACCGACGTGAGGTTATTGTCCGCCGTTCGCGTTTCGAACTGGAGAAGGCACGTCAGCGTGCGCATATCTTGGAAGGCTTGCTGATTGCGCTGGCCAACCTCGATGAGGTGATTCAACTTATCCGCCAATCTTCGGATGCGGAGGTGGCGCGCAAACGCCTGATAGCGCGTTTTAAACTCAGCGAAGCTCAGGCGCAGGCCATCCTAGAAATGCCTTTGCGTCGCCTGGCCGCCTTGGAACGCAAAAAGATTGAGGACGAGCATAAAGCCTTACTCAAGCAGATTGCGGCTCTGGAAGACTTGCTGGCTTCGCCCAAGAAGGTACTCAAAGCGATCAAGGCCGATTTACAGGAATTGACAGAAAAGTACGGCGACCAACGCCGCACGCGCATTGTCGTGGGCGAGAAGGAAGATTTTGAAGAGGAAGATCTGGTGCAGGATGAGCCGGTGTTGATCATCCTGACGCAGAAGAACTACATCAAGCGCGTATCCCCCTCGGCCTTCCGCACCCAGAATCGGGGCGGGCGTGGTGTTACTGGCCAGGCCCTAAAGGAAGAAGATGAAACCCTGATGCTTTTGGCGGCGCGCACCTTGCACACCGTGCTTTTCTTCTCCGATCGGGGCAAGGTGTATGCCGAAAAAGTGTATCAGATTCCGGATGCCGGGCGTACTGACCGGGGCTTGCCGATTACCAACGTGCTCTCACTCGAGAGCGGCGAACGCATCACCGCCGCTGTGGCCGTGCCGGATTTCTCGGCCGCACAGTACTGCACGATGACCACGGTACGTGGCAAGATCAAGCGCGTAGTTTTAGAAGAGTTTGCTAATGTGAGAACCTCCGGCTTGATCGCAATCACGCTGGAAGAGGGGGACGAGTTAGGGTGGGTGCACCTGACCAGTGGAAAGGATGAGTTGATCATTCTCACGGCTCAGGGTCAGGCTCTGCGCTTCAAAGAAGAAGAAGTGCGCCCCATGGGTCGTCCGGCGTCAGGAGTAATTGCGATTAAGTTGCAGCCGGGTGATCGGGTGGCTTCCATGGACGTGGTACGACCGGATGCCGATCTGCTTATTGTGACTGAAAAGGGCTATGGGAAGCGCACGGCGCTCAAAGACTTTCCACGTCACTCACGGGCTAAGTCGGGAGTGGCGGCATTGCCCTCGGCTTCCATGAAGACCAGTGGCCCAGTAGCGGCGGCACGGGTTGTCCAGGACGAGGATGAGGTAACGCTCATCTCAGCCGGAGGGGTGCTGTTGCGGCTCAAGGTCAAGGACATCCGCCGCATGACACGCGCTGCCCGTGGGGTGCGTCTAATGGAGTTGGACAAGGGCGATACTGTAGCGTCGCTGGCCCGAATTGCGGCCGCCGACTTGCGCACAGGCGGATGATCAAAACAACATCATGCGTCCGGTGACCACCAGGCACAGCATTCCTAGCACCACGGTCATCAGGAACAGCAGTAACGAAAGGACAAAACGCTGGGCAGCCGTCATTCCTAGGAATTGGCGCTTGCGCCTGCGGCGGCGCATTGGGGAAGAAGTCGGCTCCTCGTCTGTGAACGACACATCAATGGAACTGCGTAAATCGTCAAGCATCCTCACCTCCTGAGGATTCGGCGAACAATGGCTTAATAGGACGAATCTCGCCAGCGGTCAACCAGTGGTCGCGGCCGTCTTTAAGGCGCAAGTGGAGGTGCCCTGCTGGGCTTAATCCCTCCACGCGCCCAATCAGTGGTGGGTTAAGCCCATCTTCGGCCCGTACCCACTCACCTCGGAACGCCAACCGGCTTTCCCAAGCAGCGATGAATTCGGGGGCGACCAGATGCGGGCGCCAGGCAAGGTAGGCTCTGAGCACCTGGTGCAGTACCTCCCAGCGTGAAACTGGATGCCCCAGCACCTCTTCCATGCTGATAGCGGGGTAGTTGAGGTGAGAAGCGGGTGGAACGGCTGCGCGTCCCACATTGATCCCGATTCCCAGAACAGCTCCCTGCAGGTAATTATCAGTCCAGGCGAGTTCAACCAGAATCCCGCACACTTTGCGCCCACTAATCAATACATCATTAGGCCACTTGATCTGAGCGTTGAGGCCAAACCCGGCTTCAAAAGCCTGGGCTACGGCCAGTGCCCCCAGGGCAGTTAGACGCTCTGGGGGCAGGGGAGCCCCCTCATCCGGTCGTACGATCAGGGTAAATGCCAGACCCGCTTCGGGTACGGTGATCCAGGTACGCCCCAACCGGCCGCGTCCCCGCGTCTGATGCCCTGCGATCACTACCGCGCCATCCGGCGCACCGCTTTTCAACCAGGTCAGCGCCACATCGTTAGTAGACCCTACTTCCTCGTAGTACTGCCAAGCGGGGAGGCTTAGATCTTTCAGGATAGATTCAAGGAATGGCAATTCCATGTACAACAATTATACCTACTATTGCCGCTAGGCTGTGTACGCCGCCGATGAGCCCAATTGCAAAGATAAAAACTCCCACAGCCATCTGTGGGAGTTAGGAGGGGAAAACGATAAAGTTATCGGCTTACCACTTTTATGGTGCGAGGACGGGCGGCCGCGGCTTTGGGCACGCGTAGTGTTAGTACGCCATCTTTGAGACTGGCTTCTGCAGAGGCAGCATCCAGTTCATCGGGTAGGTGCACCACTCGCATGAAACGACCTTCGGGGCGTTCTCGTAGAATGTAAGTGGCCTTTTCATCCGCTTCAGCCTTGAGTTCGCCCTGCAACGTGACCGTGTTATCCTGAATCTGGATCTGGATATCCTCGGCTTTCACGCCGGGCAGTAGAGCGGTGATCTCATAGCCGTTATCATCAGCGCGCACGTTCACCGGTACCCATACTGTCGGGGATTCCTCGGGCCACTCTTCGTTCAGCGCACGATCCAGCCAGCGCCGCATCATCCAGCGACCATAGGGCATACGCATGTACATCATCATGATCTACCTCCAGTGATTATTTCTCGTCGGCTTACTAGGCATTCCTATGCCCAGTTACGCTTTGATCATAGAAGAGTTGTGTTGGAATTTGGCTAATGAAAGATAAGCGTTCTATATGAATCGTCTGTAAATAAAAACGCCCGGAAGCACCTCCGGGCGGTGGGTTGGTTGGACCTGCCGAATTTGTTGGTTTGGAGGATCAGCCTTCACTGATGATCCAGCAAGCATGGGGGGGGAAATTGATGATTACTTGGTCGCCCGGGCGGGGCAATGCCAGTTGACGCTCGTTGAACAAATCTGCCAGAACCTCACGCCCTTGCAAGTCTACGCGTACCCGCACGATAGCACCCAGGAACATGACGTCCAGCACCCGACCCTCAACATGATTACGCCCCTCGACTCGCCCCAAGTTCATCTCCTCCGGGCGCAATGCCAGGGTCACGGCTTGCCCGCGATTCAAGTGAGGGGCTGGGTCAACCTGGAAGAGGAAGTTTCCAAAACGTACCAACCCATGTTGAGGGTCTTCGACGATTACCGGAATAAGGTTGAGCTGCCCGATAAAGGAGGCTACAAAACGGGTTTGAGGGTAGTTATAGACCTCAAAGGGCGTTCCCACTTGTTCAATTTTGCCCTCGTACATCACCACAACGCGGTCGGAAAGCGAGAGGGCCTCTTCTTGATCGTGAGTTACGTAGATAGCGGTGATTCCTAGGGTCTGCTGAATACGGCGGATCTCCGCGCGCAACTCAACCCGGATTTTGGCATCCAGGGCCGAAAGGGGCTCGTCCAGCAGTAGTACCCGGGGATGGATGGCCAAAGCCCGAGCTAGCGCCACCCGTTGCTGTTGTCCACCTGAGAGTTGATAAGGATAACGATTCTCAAAACCACTCAGGCGGATCAGGTCGAGCATCTCACCCACTGTTTTGCGGATTTCCTCGGGTGGGCGTTTGGCCACCTTAAGCCCAAAGGCGATGTTATCCGCCACTGTAAGGTTGGGAAACAGTGCATACGATTGAAAAACCATGCCAATGTGGCGGCGGTTGGGGGGTAAGAAAGTGATATCCGCGCCATCCAGGATGATATTCCCGCTGGTTGGGATTTCAAAGCCGGCGATCATGCGCAAGGTGGTTGTCTTGCCGCAACCGCTGGGGCCGAGGAATGAGACAAACTCCCCCCGCTCGACCTCCAGATTAAAATCTCGGACGGCTAGGGTTTGACCAAAACGTTTGGAGAGATTGCGAATGCTCAGATATGCCATATCCCTTCACCGCAAAAGGATTTAGCGTGCGCCAAAGGCCTGGTCACCACCCAGAGCACGCCGGCCTACAAACTGGAAGAGCATGGTAAAGGCCCAGGTGAGGGCAAAACTGATCACGGCCAGCGCGGCGCCTTCATAGGCGCGATTTTGCCCTACTTGGGACATATAGGGTCCAAAGGCTTTCAATCCAACCAGGAAACTTGCCATGGTTAACTCGCCCATCACAATGGTGATGGTCAAAAAGGCTCCACTGAGGATGGCGCTACGCAGGTTGGGGAAAATGATCTGGGTGATAATCACCCACCAGCCGGCGCCCAAACTTTGTGCAGCTTCGGTCAGGGTGCGGATATCAATGGCCTGCAGTCCGGTGTCTACGGCTCGGTACAGATAGGGCAGCACCAGCACCACGTACCCGGCTACCAGTAGGATCTGCGTGCCAGTGAAGGAGTTGGTGAGCAAAAGTGGGGGGCGGCTGAAAACACGGATTAACCCAAAGACAAGCACGATTGCCGGTACCACGAACGGCATTAGCGTGACGAATTCCACAACTGGACGGAGTTGAGGCAGACGTAAGCGAATCCAATACGCCGTAGGCACCACCAGGATCACGCCGACCACAACGGTGAGTAATGCCATCTCCAGCGAAAAGGTGAACGCGCTGGCAAAGCGGGGGTCACTAAGCACGCGCTGGTAAGCCAGAACACTGAGGACACCCTTGCGCGCTCGAAGGGAGAAATCAATGGTGGCAATGAGTGGCACAAAAAAGTAAAGCCCGCCCAGGAGGAGGATCAACCATGAGACCAGGCGCTGGCGCAAGGGGGCACGTTGATTCTGATCCATAGAGGCCTCCATTCCCTCAACGGCGCAGCCAGCGCTCACTGCGCCGCCGTAAGATGTAGTAAATGGCCATGTTGAGTGCCATGATAACGATCATGCCAAACGAAAGGGCATATCCTAAGCCGGGGTTATAAAGGACATCTCCCATGATTTGGGCACCAATGAGGATGGTGATCAAATTGATCAGACCACCAGTTAGCGAAAGGGCGGTGGCATAAGCGCCGAAAGCATTGCCGAAGAGCAGGATAATGGCTCCGAGGATGGAGGGGGTTAGAATGGGTAGGGCCACCATGCGCCAGTAGTCCCAGGTGCTGGCTCCTAGATTCTCCGCTGCTTCGCGCCATTCGCGCTTTAACCCTTCCAAGGCCGGAGCAATGATGAGCACCATCAGCGGGAACTGAAAGTACATGTAGGTCAGGCTCAGTCCCCAGAATGAATACAAATTGAAACCGATCTCGTAGATATCCACCCCCAGCGTTTTCAATAATACGGTGACCATACCCAGACGACCCAGTGTGGCAACAAAAGCAAACGCCAGGGGCACCCCCGCAAAGTTCGAGGCCACGCCGGAAAAGGTGAGCAGCGCATCGCGTGCCCAGCGAGGTAGCCCGCCCAAGATAACCGCATAGGCCAGCAGAAAACCAAATAGCCCGCCTCCCAGTGCGGTGGTCAGACTAATACGAATGCTGATGGAGTAGGCGCTCAAAATGGAGGGGGTAAACAGGCTGCGGATGTTCTCCAGGGTGAAGTGCCCCTGGGTATCGCGGAAAGAACCCACCAGGAGCGAGAACGAGGGCAATAGCATAAACAAGGCTGCAAAGATAAAGAAAGGGGCCACCCCTATCCACACCATCAACCCACCGCCAGGGCGGGCGCGGTGTGGAGGGGATTCTGGGGAGGGCTGCGCTGGGGCAGCCCTCCCTTCGGAAAACGATGGAATAGCGGGGGGTACGGAGGAGTTACCACTCATGGTGGTTTAATTTTACTTCACTTCGGCTCCCACAACTTTGTCCCAATTCTCGGCAATATATGCCTTTGCGGCGTTCAGTTGCTCAATTGTGGGGAATACGGCCTTGGCATATAACTCAGCGGGTGGGAGCTCGGCCAGAAGATCCGCTGGGATGACATTGCGCTTGACCATGTCATCAAAGCGGATAGGATGGCAACCACCTTTGAGCCAAATCAGTTGGCCTTCATCTGAGTAGAGGAATTCCATCCACAATTTGGCAGCATTGGGGTGTGGAGCGTAGGCGCTGATGGCCTGGATATAAACGCCCGCGATGACACCGCTCTTAGGGATAACCACTTCAATTTCAGGGTTGCCTTCCAGGGCTTTCTTATCAGCCAGCGCGTTGTAGTCCCAACGGAAAACGACAGGGGTTTCACCCTTGGCAATGGTGGATTGCTTGGCGATCACCGGCACAAAGTTGCCCACTTCGTTCAACTTCTTGAAGTATTCCAGACCGGGTTGGACGTTATCCAGCGAACCCCCGTTAGCCAAGGCAGCAGCGTAGACGCTCATCTGCGCCTGGGCCGAGAGACGTGGATCCCCTGCCAGTGCCACCTGATTTTTGTATTCCGGTTTGAGCAGATCAGCCCAATCCTGAGGCACATTCTTGACCACATCTTTGTTGACTTCGAAGGCCATGACGCCGTAGTAATCCCCGTACCAATAGCCATCCGGGTGCTTCAGATTCTCGGGAATGGTGTCCCAGGTTGAAACCTTGTAGGGCATGGCCAGTTGCTCTTCCACCAATTGGGGGCCAAAGGCATAACCAACATCAATGACGTCGGGAGCTTGAGGGCCTTTGCTCTCTTTATTGGCCTTGATGGCCTCGATTTCTTCGGCAGAACTAGCGTCGGGATTCAGTTCGTTCACTTGAATGCCGTACTTGCTCTTAAAGGTTTCAATGGCCTCACCGTAGTTGCACCAGTCATGCGGTAGAGCAATAGTGGTAAGCATACCCTCTTTTTTCGCAGCAGCGACTAGGTCGGCCAGAGGACCGCTCTCACCACCGGTGGCTGGCGGCTGGGTTGGCGCAGCGGTCGGCGTGCCTGCGCAGGCGGCCAGGAAAGCTACCAAGACGAGCAGGCTTACCCAGCGGAAAAGGCGGGACAACGTGAGGGCTTTCATATTCTTTTCCTCCTTTGGGGGATTTTGGAATAGGGATGTTTTTATTTTATACCAAATTAAGCGGTTATATTCGGATATTCTGGGTCAACCTTTGGTTAAGGGGAGGTAAACATTAGCTGTAGGGTTGTTAATATTGTGAGATCTAAAACGTGGATCAACCTGCGCGTGGCGTGGAGGGGGTGTGCTATAATCGCCTCGATCGCAGGTCTTGTGAGATTGACCATGTGTTTTGACTTTTCGTCTTTTTCTCTGCCAGCTGAACCCGACCCATGTTGCGGGGAAATGCATCCCCAAGCCCGGCTAGGGCTAGAACGCTTTGACGCGGGGCAGTATTTCGAAGCCCATGAAGCCTTAGAAACAGCCTGGCGGGAAACGCTAGGCCCGCAACGGGTGCTTTACCAGGGGATTTTACAGGTGGGGGTAGCGTATTATCATATTTTGAATGGGAATTACCGCGGGGCATTGAAAATGTTGGCGCGTGCCCACGCAAACCTGGAACCTTTTGATCGCCCCTGTTTGGGTGTTGATGTACCCCAATTACGGGAGGATGCCCGGCGAGTTGAGCAATTAGTGCGTGCTCTGGGTGAAACCCGCCTACATGAGTTCGACCGGGCATGGCTAAAGCCCATTCCCTATTATTCTCGTTCTTAGAGAGGTAGTTGACGATGACCGAACAAGCGCTTTTTACAGACAAAGTGGTTCTGGTGACGGGGGCCGGGCGTGGAATTGGGCGGGCGATTGCCCTTTATTTCGCCGCCCGCGGGGCTGATGTGGTGATCAACTATGTGCGTAACCAAGGCCCTGCTGAAGAAGTGGCTGCCCAGGTTGAATCCTTTGGGCGGCGTGCGTTGCTTGTGCGGGCAAACGTGGGGTATCCGGAGGAGATTGAAAAACTCTTTGCGCGCATTGCTGAGACTTTCGGTGGCCTGGATATATTTGTCAGCAATGCCGCTACTGGTTTCAACCGGCCTGCCCTACAGCAGAAAGTGAGTGGTTGGGACTACACGATGAACGTCAATGCACGCGCTTTTCTTTTCGCGACTCAGCAAGCCGTGCCCCTGATGGAGAGGCGCGGGGGCGGACACATTGTTGCAATCACCAGCCCAGGTTCTCAGCGTGTTCTCCCAGAGTACATCGCTGTAGGTGCGAGCAAAGCGGCCCTTGAGGCGCTCACCCGCTACTTGGCAGTGGAATTGGCCCCCAAAAATATTATTGTTAATGCTGTAGCCCCCGGCATTGTCCTGACCGATGCGCTCAAGCACTTTTCAGCACTTAGCGACCCACACGTGATTGAGCGGGCCATTACAAATACGCCTGCTGGGCGTCTGGTGACCCCCGAAGATGTTGCTGGGGTAGTGGGTTTCCTGTGCTCACCGGAGGCAGCGATGATACGTGGGCAGGTGATCACGGTGGATGGGGGCTATACTTTGATCACCCCGGCTTGAAGGTCAGAATTGGATGCCGAACAGCCGCAACCACGGGCGACCCTGGGCGAGGAAGGGCCATGGAATGGCAGCCAGGCTGAGCAGCAATGCTAGTCCGAACCCCAGTGCAGCCCGGCGATGCTTTTGCAGCGCAGTGGGGGCTTTCTGACTCAGGGCGCGTCCCATGTGGGCGATGCCAAGCGCGATTAGCATGATCAAAATGTGCTCAACGGCGAAAAAGCGCAACGCCGCTTCGCGCATGGCGGCACCGAAATCCCCGATCAGTACCCCACCCCAGCCGCGGGTTATGTAAAGAATTAATCCTAGCAAAATCTGCGAATCAAACGCAATCGTGAAAAGCGCTCCGGCGCGAGTGTCGGCGGGGGTGAAATCAGTCCGCCCAATCCAGCCGCGAGCCGCGCGTACAAAGGCCACACTTCCCAGGATGATCACGGCCCAGCGGGTCAGGTTATGCAGCGTCAGTAGAACCAAATTGAGGCTATCCATGGAGTTCCTCCTCGGAAGAAAGATAGGCGGTTAGGTGTTCTAGTAGGTGTTCTAGCCAGCGTTCCTCGGCGGCCAGATGGTAACGCTGATGCTCTAGCGCCAGCGCTGCCGTCCCCGTATGCGTAGGGGCTTTTTCCAAGGCCTGACGCCTAGTCTGCACCTGTTGCTGGCGGTTTTGGAGCAGGAAACGTGCTTCGTCCGGTGGGAGCACATCCAGAAAACTCAAGCCCACATCACCAGCAAAGTAAACGGGCTGGTAAGTGCCCAGGTTTTTCCGTAGCAAGTTCCAGAAGGCTACCTCACCCGTGGGAGTCAGACGATAAACGCGCCGCTGTGGGCCATGGCCCGTAGAGTCTTTATCCCAGGTGATCCAGCCCCGATGTGCCATCTTGCTCAGCAGATAATAGGCGGTGGGCTTTTTCAACGCCGTACAAGCCCCCCAATTGTGGGTGATCCACTTGTTGAGCGCGTAGCCGTGCATGGGACCACGGCGCAGTAATCCCAGTAAAAGCAATTCATGGGCTTCGTCTTCGGGTAAGGGCATGTAAGACTTTCCGGTTTCAGTTTCAGTAGAATTAGTCAAAATTGACTATTGGGATTATACCGGAATGAAGCGGTTCATGCCAGCATGATTCTGGCCTCACTCCGGATGATTCTGTGTTCACCTGAGGTGGGGGTTTAGATAACGGAAATCAAACCCAGGAATTAGGCGGACGAGTCGGCGGAGGCCATGTGGGGGCCAGGCTGGGTTTCTAGGTTGGCGGTGACCGGCCAGATCAGGGCAGTGATACTCATAAGTGCACACCCTGTACCGCCGACAATGTACCAGGTCTGCAGTCCCAGCCATTCGGCCACTGGCCCGGCGATCAACATTCCCAGAGGGGTCATGGCGGTGGCCAGGCTGGAGATAACAGTGAAAACGCGTCCCTGAATCTCGGGAGCCACCCGCGCCTGCACCAGAGCAAACAGGGGGCCGTTGGTGATTGGGTTAGCTATGCCCATCCAGAACATCAGACCCAAGGCAATGGGATAAGCGGAAGGGGGTAAAAGCCCCATGCCAATGGCGCCCACCCCCAGGATGAACAGGCCACTCATGGAAGTCCACAACTTGCGTCGGAAACCGCCCCAAACGCTCAGGATCAGCCCACCCAGTACCACGCCAATTCCATAACCCGACTCCAGCCAGCCCAGATGGATGGCGGTGCCGTTAAAGTGACGGGTCACGAGCAGGGGTAAGAGGGCAAAGGCGGGGTTGAGTAAGAAGTTTATCAAGGTAGCCATAAGCAGGAGAGCCAGCATCCCCGGCCAGCCCGCCAGATAGCGCAATCCTTCGTGCACGTCCCGGAGAACTACGCGGGGGGTTAGCGCCCTTTGTGCGTCGAGGCGTACGGGCTGGGGAATTTGGACCAGCCCCAACAGCCCTACCGCGATGAAGGCGGTGACAACGTCAATGGCGAGGACGCCTTGGAGGGGGAGTACATCCAACAGGAGGGCACCGCTTGGCGGTGCAACGATATTAATCAAACCGTTAAGGGCTTGGTTGGCACCGGCGACACGCGCAAGATGGCGTTCGGGCACCAGCAGGGTTGTGGAAGCCTGCATGGCTGGCCAGTGGAAAGCCCCGCCTAGGCTGCGCAAAAAGAGGACGACATAGATATGCCAGGGCTGGGCCAATCCTAGGGCGAAAAGAAGTACTAACCCCAGGGTGGCAAGTGCGATTCCGCTATCGGCCAGCATCATCACCCGGCGGCGATTCCAGCGATCAACGAGGGCGCCGACAAACGGCCCCAGCACGATTTGGGGAAGAAAGCCGACGAAGGAAGCGGTGGCCAGCACCACGGCCGAGCCGGTGGTTTGAGTCAGCCACCAGATAAGGGAGAAGTGGACTAACCCGCTGCCGAATAGGGAGAAAACCTGTCCAATCCAGATGGGAGCAAAACGGCGTAGCCAACGAGGATTTTCTGTGGGGCTCAGGGATGGAGGAGTGGTATTCATATGGCCTCCAAAGGGCAAAAGGGTTCCTCTCCCGTGCTCGCGTGAGCCGGGCGTTTCTCAGATCGGATGAAAAAGCAAGGAAGATCAGGCGCTACTCGATAAAGACCTCAACGTGTTCGCCGTCTTCTTCGTCGAAAACATCCACCAGTGTACCGGTCTCGCCTGAGCGGATGAAGTCCATCAGACGGTTCACATCCAGCCCCTCAACTTCAGGGGTAAAGCGCATCCCCATCTTGATGCCTGCCGAGACCAGGTTGAGGGGCAAGCGGATATTGGCGCGCACCTTGCCGGTATCGGTGTCGGTGATCCGCACACGCAGCCAGCGCCCACTGCCCCCCGGTGGGGCGGTGGGTGGCGGGGGCGGGGTCTTGGGGCTGGGGGTGGCCTCTAGTGCTTCCAGCAGACGGGCGGCTTCCTCAGCCGTGATTTTGCCTTCTTGCAGCATTTCTAAAACTTTTAGCCGTTCTTCCCGCGAGATCATACAGGTTTGCTCCTAAGCGGTTTCTTCACGTTTGCCCAACAGGCGGCGACGAGCCTCCTCGGGTGTGATCAGCCCCTGTGCCAGTTCATCTAAGATGCGCAAGCGTTCTTCGCTTCCAGGACGGGGAGGCGGTTCCTCGCGCCCCGGTTCAAAACCCAGCGCGCGAATCACTTCGTTAAGACGATTGCGCAGGGTGGGGTAGGAGAGGTTAAGTTCTTCCTCCATGCGGGTGAAGCGTCCCTCGCAGCGGATGAAGGTGAGCAGAAATTGAATCTGCTCAGGCGTTAGTGCGGCAAAGGGGTTGCTGGTGGGGTAAAAATTCCCCTCGATGGTGGTTTGACAATTGGGGCAATGCAGGCGGGTGATAATCAATTCGCTGCGACATACCGGGCAGCGTTCCAAAGCGGGATTCATAAGGCGCTCCTGCACATGCACATCCGAGCCGCAAAGGTCGAGATGATAAGTCTGACTTTCAGTTTTATTGTAATGAAAATTTGAATTTTGTCAATTGGTTATTTAATAATTCAAAGGTATTGTTTAGAAATATTGAAGTTTCCAGTGCCAGGTTGGACGGATGGGACAAAGAGCACTCGAGCCCAGACTTGTGGGGTATAATGCGCAGGATTGAGGTATTAGCGATGGAGTGGAGATTACATACTGAATTTCCTTATGACCTCGAAGGCGCCTGGAATGCGCTCCTGGACGAGGCTATCACCAACGTGCCGTTTCTGCGCCATGAATACCTGGCCGCCTGGTGGGAAACGCGAGGAGGCGGCGAGTGGCCACAGGCTCAACTAGCGCTGATAACGGCGCACGAAGATGACTACCTGGTTGGAGTGGCGCCTCTGTTTTTTGTCCCGGAACACCAGGGGCGGCCGGCTTTGCTGTTTCTGGGCAGTATTGAGATCTCAGATTATCTGGATTTCATCGTGCGGCTAGCCGATCTGGGACGTTTTGTGGATGGGTTGTGGCCTTTTCTAACGCAGGCGTTGCCTTTTGCCTGGCAAGCCTTGGATCTCTATAACCTGATCGAGACCTCTCCCACCCTCTCGGTTTTGACCACGTGGAGCACCGAGCAGCATGTGCCCCTGCGCACTGAGCGCTTGCAACCCTCACCGTATGTTCCGCTGCCGGGGGATTGGGAGGCCTACCTGGCCAGCTTGGATAAGAAGCAGCGCCACGAAATCCGGCGCAAGTTGCGCCGGGCTGAGGGGCACACCTCCATGGTGTGCTGGTACTGCGCCCAGGACAACGTGGAGGCAGAGGTGGAGGCTTTCCTTGACCTGATGGCTCAGGATGAGGAGAAAGCGGCCTTCCTAACGCCCTTAATGCGTCAGACGCTACGCCGGGTGGCACTGGCCGCCGCTGCCCGTGGGTACTTGCAATTGGCCTTCATGGAGATCGGAAACGCAAAGGCTGCTGCCTATCTTAATTTTGACTATCGCGATCGTATCTACGTCTATAATACGGGTTTTGACCGTCACTTCAATGAACTTTCTCCCGGTTGGGTGCTGCTTTCCTATCTCTTGCAATGGGCCAATCAACACGGGCGGAAAGAGTTTGATTTTATGCGCGGGGACGAAGCGTATAAGTATCGCTTTGGAGCGATCAACCGTTATGTGGTGCGGGCGACTCTGCTACGCCAACCACAGCCAGTAGCGGCCTCGCGCGCAGATTCCCCCGCTATTCTGGAGTGAGCCATGCCCATGGATGAGACTATCTTGCGCGAGGTGTTGCGGCAGGTCATAGACCCTGAATTGGGGCGCAACATCGTTGATCTGGGCATGGTACGTGATATGAGCATTGAAGTGGAGGAGGGGCGCGTGCGCTTCACCCTGGCCCTGACCACTGCGACCTGCCCGTTGCGCCATCGCCTAGCCGAGGAGGCGCGGGCAGCCCTGTTGCGCCTGCCGGGCGTCAACGAGGTGGAGGTGGTACTGGGAGTGATGAGTGAGGAAGAGCGGCGCGCCGCTCTGGGTACGGCTGCCCCACAACCGCCCAAACTGACCGGGTTCAACCGTATTGGCCAGGTGATTGCGGTAGTGAGCGGCAAGGGGGGCGTGGGGAAGTCCTCGTTGACCGCCCTGCTGGCCGTTGCGCTTCGTCGCCAGGGCCAGAAAGTGGGCATCCTAGATGCCGATATCACCGGGCCAAGCATCCCCAAGTTGTTTGGGTTGCCGGCGGGTGGGCTGCGCGGTAATGAGACGGGAATATTACCCGCGATCACCCGCACTGGCATTCGTGTGGTTTCCGCTAACCTGATGCTTCCCACAGAGGATGCCGCGGTCGCTTGGCGGGGGCCGCTCATCACTGGGTTGATTCAACAGTTCTGGGGACAGGTGCTGTGGGGGCAATTGGATACCCTACTGGTGGATCTGCCCCCGGGGACCTCTGACCCGCTGCTTACGGTGGCGCGTCAGATGCCTCTGAAGGGGGCCGTGTTGGTCACTTCTCCTCAGCAATTGACGGCATTAGTGGTGCGCAAAGCGGTCAATCTGCTTAAGAATCTCAATGTGCCAGTGCTGGGGGTGGTGGAGAATTTGGCCTATTACCCCTGCCCGCAGACAGGTGAGCCGCACGAGATTTTTGGCCCCAGCCATGCCGCCGAGGTGGCCGAGGCGGCGGAGTGCAAGGTCGTGGTGCGCTTGCCCATCCGCCCTGAGCTGACCATGCTGGGGGATGCGGGGCGCATTGAAGAGGTTGACCTGCCTGAACTTGCACCATTGCTAGCGTATGTCGGAGCCACTGTGTCCCAGCCGGCAGCCTGACCCCTACTCGGGTAAGGTGCCGCGCCAGAGGTACTCGCTCAATTTTTCCCCATACACGCGCTCGGCTTCGCCCGCCGGGGGAAGTGGCCATCCCAGTGCGGTGTAAAGCTTATGCCGGTAGAGATCGAAAGCAGCCATGATCAAGTCGGCATAAACGCTGGCCGAACGCAGGGCTAGGTTATAGGCTGTAATCATCCAGACCAGGGAGATGAGCGCCAGAGGGGCAAGGAAAAAGGCCCATATTAATGAAAGCAGACCCCATCCCCACAGAACAACATCCTCCTCCAGACGTTCACGTGCTAGGGCGAGATCATTGCGGGCTTCCGGCGGGAGCAGCAACCATAACCGTGCCCAGCACACTAGGGCATCCAGGCCGTATTTGTACGCCGCGTCGCGTTCGCCGGTGCGCAAGATATTGCCCAGGCGGGTAGGGCGATAGTCAGCAGGGTCGGCGGGAACGTAGTGCAAACGCATTTCCAGCCGTGCCAATTCTTCCCGCTGGCGGGGCGTCAGGGTGGCCTCAGCCTGTTTCAGGTCTTGGTAGCGTGCTTCCTCGCGCGCGATGCGGTCAGCCCAGCGCCGGGTCAAGGCCTCGCAGAGGCCGCGTAGCCCGTCTGGCCAGGCGCCTTCCAGCAGGCGCAGCCAATCGAGGCGCAGGCGCTGCATTAGGGTGGCCGAGAGGATCAGCCCCAAGACCACTGCGGCAGCCAGCAAGGTCTGTTCCAAGCCAGAGCGCTGATTCACCCATGCCCATAGGGGCCCTAGATACCCTCGTTGGGCCAGAGCAACCCCGCCCACGCCCCAAAAGAGCATGCCTGGGCCGAGCAGGTGAGGTGCCCAGCGACGAGTGACTTCACTGCCCAGGCTCTCCCAGAAAGCACTTAACATCTAGTCCTTCCCTCCCGACGCAGTATTCCTCTGGGCGGGGTGCTTCTGCCCCCAGGGGATGAGCGGGACATGATGGCGCGGGCAGGTGGGCTTTTGTCCGGCGTGGCGGACGGTGAAGACAAAATCGCAGTCGGGTTCAGGGCAGATCCGCCGTCGTGCGCTGATGGGGCCGACCTCACCGGGCAGCGGGGTAAAGCCGCTCAGCAGGCTCTCCCGGGTGAAAGGGGCGATCACCTCACGCAGCCAGGCGCGCGCAGAAGCATCCTCGGTCAGCACATCGAGCAGGCGGGCGCGCACCGCCTGGCCTCGGTGCGCCTGACGCAACAGCCGGTTGACCTCGCGGCGCAGGTCCGGCGGGAGATACGGCGCCAGTTTGCGCGCTGCGTAGAGCAATTCATCGCGGGACGAGGGTGGAGGTTGGTCGGTGGTCATTTTTCCCCTTCCACTTTAGAGGCCGTAGTAGGCGAAGCCGGCCCAGAAATAGGGATGGGAGAGATCCTGTATGGCCGCCGCATCGAAAAAGCGTCGGGCGAGGTCTTCAGGTAGCAGGGGCTGCGCGGTGAATTCTGAAATAAACCGCTTTTTCAGATGCCCAGCAGCCGACTCATCCCGCAGGGTTTGTTGGGCGCGGCGCAGAGCCTCCCAAGGTGGGACGGGATGCGCAGGATCGCGCCAGATGTCGAAAAACAGTGTCATCAGCAGGGCGGTGCTGAGTTCATTGACCGCCCACAGCGAGCCAACCACGCCCGGCACGCCTGCCGTCAGCCAGCCGATGGGGAGCGAGACCGCCTCATTCAAGGCGCGCAGGTTGGTCGGCACGCCGCTTTCACACGCGGCCAGGATCGCCAGCCGCACCTGGCTTAGGTCTAAGCCATAAAGATCTTCTAAGGTCAACCAATCCTCACCAGCCAGCATTAACCCAGAACGCGCCGGGGCGTTAAAATCGGCTTGCCCGTGGGTGAAGAAGTAAAGCACGGCGTGAGCAGGGAGTAGGCTTTTGACGGCGGCCAACGTGGCGTCCTTACCCTGCAGGTGATGATAGTGACCCTCAAATACCTCCATGGCCCTGACCACCGCCTCCTCAGAAAAGTGCAGTGCGTTGGCATCCTCGGGGTGAGGATTCTCAATAACCAATAGAGAAACAGCCGGGCGGGCGGAGGCCGCATGGCGCTGCATTTGATAGCGCGTGTGGGCATTCGGCAGGTAGGTAAAGGTGTAATCATCCAGGGCATAACGTCGCCCTGTGGGGTAGCGGCTATCACTCACCCACGCGGCGTGTAGCGGTAGCAACGTCAATGCGCCGCCAGGAATCAGCTGAACCCATCCGGCCGGGGGCCACCCAAGGCTTGCCAGGGCGTCACTCAGAGGCATCATGAGGGTTTCTCCTAGCCAGTGGGTGGTATCATCCAGCGCTTTCATCCAGGCCGTGCGCCTGGCATCAGCGGCTGGGGCAGAGCGCCAGGCAAAATAAGCAGTGAGATGGGCGTTCACCCGTTCAGCCAAGTTTGCCGTGGTCAACGCTGGAAATTCCTGGAGGTGGAGACCATTCTTGCCATAGACAATGCACGCCAACCCGCCGTGCGGCGTGTCAGCCAGATAAACGAGCGGCGCTTCCACGGCTTGCTCCTGGATCGCCGCATAAGAAAGGGGGCGCAGAAAGTGCTCAAAGCCGGGGACGTACTGACGCAGGGCCTCTTCTGCCGCGTTCCGGCGCTCCAGGGCTTGCGAATACTGGGCCGCCCAACTGGCGGGGTAGTCAATGGGAGCGATCTGAATCAGCGCTTCAACTCGATCGAGGGCCTGAGTGTAATCCTCGTAGTAGCGGTGGTAGGGCGTTCCCTGCAGCGCCTTGAGGTCGGCGCGGCGGCGTTCCAGACTCTCGCGCAGGACCTGGGCACGCCCTTCTTCGAGAATCTCAACGACATGCCGCAGATCGCCCTTCCGCCAGGCGGCATAGGCGGCGGCTTGATAAACCCCGCCGACCTCGCCCAGCCAGTCCTCTTTGCTGCTGCGGTGGGTCTGTGCGCCAAGCAGATGCTGCAGGAAACTACGGCCGCTCTCAAAGTACTTTAGGCAGTCTTCCCAACGGCAGCGTCGCGCGGCTAGATAGCTGAGGCCTGCGCTACTTCTGAAGGGAAGATCGATGGGCAGGATGTGATGGGCG
The DNA here is from genome assembly GCF_938028735.1 of uncultured Thermanaerothrix sp. GTDB lineage: Bacteria > Chloroflexota > Anaerolineae > Anaerolineales > Anaerolineaceae > Thermanaerothrix. Next base: position 95,736 of record NZ_CALIMF010000004.1, on the reverse strand, counting down.
TGGTGTTCTAAAATAGATCGGAAGTGCTGTTCGGCGCGTTGGGCGTGGGCGTCGTCGCCGGAGCGCTCGAAGCGGCTAAGGAACAGGCTGCCGAGGTTGTGCTGGGTTGTGGCCCACTCTTGGGGATGTTCCTCAGGAGTGAAGAACTGACTGATGGTTTCGAACAGTGCCTGGGCGGCATCTGCCCATTGGGGGTTGCCCGTCATCTCATACAATTGCCGGTACATGTTAGCCAGATTCCTGCGGGCAAGCGCCGCCAATCTGCTTTTCCCTTTTTGATCGGCCTCGGCAATCAACGCTTGCCATTCGGTCAGCACCCCTCGCCAGAGGGTAGGCCGGTTTTCGGTTTCCTCCTGCAGCGCGAGAATACGCTGGAAGCGCTGAACAAGTTCATCCTCCCCTGCTTGCAGCTCCGCAAAGGCGGTTTCCACACCCACTTCGCGGGCGCGGCGGTGCACTTGCAAGAAGAAGCGCAGCCCTGGGGCCATTTGGGAGTGCTTTTCCCATTCTAGCAGGCGCTCCAGCCAACTCAACCCCGCGTCGGTCAGTAATTCGGGGTGGGCCTGTAGGAAGGCCCTGTGCTCCTCTGGCGAACGCACCTGCAGGCAGTCAACCAACGTCTGCCCCAGCGCGCCCGCCTCGGCGAGCAGGCGCTTCACACTGGGGTTGGGTTCCTGGGGTTCCCTGGCCGCAGGATCGGGGGTGGAGGAAGGCGTTTGGGCAGAGGGCGCGGGTGGTTCTGCTTCTTCTGCGGCCCGCTGCAATATGCGCAGGGCCTTTTCCAAGCGCTGAAGCAAGTCAGGGCGGCGTTCCAGCAAGTTACGCAGATCCTCTTCGGAACGAATCGTCTCATCACTTTCCTGGATAAGTCGCATGGCTTCGCGCATTTCTGGCAGCAGGGCGTCCAGGAGGCGTTCCTGCAGTTCCTGGAGAACCTCGGGAGTGGCGCTACCTAGTGCCAGCGGTAAAAATACCTGGGGGACAATTTGCGGGGTTTCTGGCCAATCCACCGGCCAGTCCGCTCCCAGCGCCGCTTTCAACGCGGCTATCAAGTCGTTGAGGTGCTCTTGATCCTGCTCGCGGGTGGTGCTCTCTGCGGGGCTGAAGATGAGGCGGGTTTGCGGGCCGTGGCGGTGCACAAGTAGTAGTGGTGCATCCACTGTGATTGCGGTGCCGCACTGTGGGCAGGACAGGCGATGCAGGTTGCCCTGGGCAACGCGTGCCAAGAGGTCGGGGTGTTCGTCAGCATCGAGAATCAGCCAGATTGAAGCCGAAAAGTCGTGGCCGCATTGCGGGCAGATTAGATGGTACGTCTGAGCCAAAGAATAAGCCATCTTTAGTCTCTCGTGGAGCGCGCCGGTTTTATTGCAATTACTGTAGCACATCTGGGCTCGGAATACAATCACCCGTGAACCATGTTTGCTCTCTTACCCAATCGGCCAGCCGAGGGGCACGGGCTGATCCGGTTGCAGCAGCACCACGTCGTTCTCCGGTCCCATGGCGCCCAACACCAGCACTTCCGAGGTAAAATCAGCGATGCGGCGCGGCGGAAAGTTGACCACCGCCACCACCAGCCGCCCCTCCAGGTCTTCCTTGCGGTAGCGTCGAGTCAATTGTGCGCTGGAGGTCTTCACCCCCAGCGGGCCGAAGTCAATCCACAGTTTGTAAGCCGGCTTGCGCGCTTTGGGGTGCTCTTCAACGCGGATGATTTGACCCACCCGCATATCCACCTTGGCAAAGTCCTCCCACGTGATCATGGTCGGGGGCTCGTTCATCATGGCTCCTCAGGGACTAATGGTTTAGGGGAATAAACGCCGTGCCTTGATCTCGGCGATGGCGTCTGGACGGTAGCGGTAGAGGCGGGCCGGGCGGCCCTCACCGCTGCGCACCTGCGGCGTGGGTTCAATTACCCCGGCCTGGAGCAAGCGGCGGCGAAAGTTGCGTTTGTCCAGACGTTCGCCCAGGATCAATTCGTAAGTGTGCTGAATCTCACTTAGGGTGAAGCGTTCGGGGAGCAACTCAAACCCCACCGCGGTGTACTCAAGTTTGTAGCGCAGACGGCGCAGAGCGTAAGCGAGGATGTCAGCGTGATCCAGCGCAAGGGGTGGCAGATTGCTAAGGGGAAACCAAGCGCCTTGTTGAACGGCAGGGGCCATCTGCGCCAGCGCATCCATGGCGATGAGGGCAAAATAAGCCACCGAGATCACGCACCCAGCGGGATGACGGCCAGGCTCGCCGTAGGTGTATAACTGCTCGAGATACGCCTCGCGTAACCCCAAGCAGGCTTCTAGGCATTGGTAGGCAGTCTGCTCTAGTGAACATGGGCCTACAAACGGCATGGCGGGGAGCGCCCACTGCCCCTCCGGGCCAGTTTCATGCCAGGGGCGTAGCCAGACCTGCAGGGCCTCGTCTTTGAGAGTGAAGATGACCAGCAAAACTTCCAGACGAACCTCGGTGCTCATGGTTTGATAGCCCCTACGCAGTTGAGTGCCTCGTGTCCTGTGATATTATATATCCAGAGGCTGGGTCGTGCTTGGGTTTTAGCCGGTTCAACGGTGTGCCTGTCTGGACTGCTAAGCGAGGAACTTTGAGGGGAGGCTGGGCGTCTTTATCTCAGGCCACCCAAGCCCGAACTTGGGTTGCCATTCCCTAGTGGAGGAGGAGAAAGCCATGAAGCACAAATTCTCGTTATGGGTGGGGTTGAGTGTGCTGGCGTTGGTGGCACTGGCGTGTAATCTGCCTGTGGGCAGGGGCGTTCCTACGGCGCAACCCACGCCAAATGCGACCCTGACTGCCCTTTTTGCGTTGCTGACCCCAGTAGCAACCACGCCACCCCCGGTCGTTGCCAGCCCGACCGCGCTGCCACCGACGGCGATACCGCCAACCTCAACTACCGCAGCGGCCTCACCGACCGCAACGTTGCCGCTGCCCACGCTCACGGCCACGCCGCTCCTGCGCAGCGGAGGTAGTTTCAAGGCGGTTTATTTCAGCAAACCGCCGAATCTGGATGGAGTGTGGGATGAATGGCCGGGCAGCGCGTACTCGTGTGAAAACGTTGTCTTTGGGGCCAAAGAACGCCGCAACCGCGAGGATCTGGGCTGCTCTTTCCGCGTGGGGTGGGATGGCAACTACCTCTATGTGGCCTATAAGATTTATGACGATGTCTATGTCCAGGAAGCCAGCGGTGCCGACCTGTACAAAGGCGATAGCGTGGAGATCCTCTTGGATGCCGATCTCTACGGCGATTGGAACTCCCAGGTGCTCAGTGGGGATGATTATCAGCTGGGCATCTCCCTAGGCCGTTATGATCCGGAGGGGCCCAAGGACGTTTATCTGTGGTTCCCACGCAGCAAAGCCGGTGGGCGGGATGATGTCAAGGTTGCTGTGGCTGCCCAGGATGGACTTTACCGAGTGGAGGTGGCGGTGCCGTGGAGTCTGTTTGGGGTCAAGCCGGCTGCGGGTCAACAGTATGGGTTTGCCGTTTCTGTCTCAGATAATGACAAGCCGGGCGAGAAGGTGCAGCAAAGCATGGTCTCCAGTGCGCCCTTCCGTCGCCTAACCGATCCCACAACCTGGGGCATCCTGACGCTGACACGTTGATGAAAACACACCGGGAGGTTAAGCCAACCTCCCGGTGCGTTTTTTGGGCGTGTAGGACGGGATCAGAACAGGATCAGTGCTAGTTCGTTGCGATATTGGCGGGTGAGTGGGTTTTCTTCGCCGAGGATTTCCAGTAGGCTGAGGACTACTTGGCGCGCCTGATCCTCGCGATAGCGTTTGTCCTGGCGCAAGATATCCAGCAGCCCGTCTAGCGCGGCCAGGAGGTTACCACGGCTGGCCAAGCGGATGGCGTTCCAGTAGGCGGCGGCCAATTCGTCGCTCTCATCCTCGATCTCTCGGCGCTGGCGCAGTTCGACCAGGGCCTGTGCATAGGGCTTGAGTAACATGGCCTGGGCATACTGACGGCTGGAGGGGAAGGCCTCCAAAATGGCCAGCCCTTCGTAGCCCTTGCCCTGAGCGAGCAGGGCTTTGGCTAAGCCGAGGAGTGCCCGCGGGTCTTCGCCATCTTCCTCGAGAACTTCCCGGAAAAGGTCCTCGGCCTCTGCCCACTCCCCCTCGACAAGCAGACTCTCGGCTTTCTCCAATTTCAATGCGGTGGGGCTGGGCGGCTGCAAACGCTCCAGGAATTCGCGCAAGCGGGTTTCTGGAATGAGACCCACAAACTCGGCCACCACCTGGCCGTTGACAAACGCCTTCACGGTGGGCAAACTGCGCACGCCATAGCGCAATGCCAGATTGGGGTTTTCGTCCACATTGACGCGCGCCAAGCGGAAACGCCCCTGCGCTTCGTCGGCTAAACGCATCAATAGGATCTTCAGATCCCGGCAAGGACGGCACCACTCGGCCCAAAAATCTACCACGACCGGAACATTCTGCGAATAGGCCAGGACCTCATACTCAAAATCGGCTTCGCTTACGTCCACAATGTAATCTGGGCTCATCATTGGCTACTCCTTGTTCATTTACCCAGTGAGTAACACCTAACGTCTAACGTTCATTCTTGTTTGCTTATATTGTATCCAACCTTTGTTAATTTTTTGTCGGAACGCCGGGGTTAACCTTAGTCCTCTCCTTCATCGCTGGCAATGCCGGGTTGTTCGACGTGTAGCACCTCACCATGCAGATTAATGACAATACGAAAGCCCATCATGCCCAGATAGGCTCGGGCTTCCTCGGGAATGCCGGTTTGTAGCAATTGCTCGAATTGCTTATCTAGATTGCGCAACTGAGTATAAATCATAGCGCGCGAGAAGGGATCTTCCTGCCCCAGCATCTTGGCGGTTTGCTCACTAAGCAGATCCTCATGGCCTTCGATCTGCTGACGCATCATTTCCAGCACTTGGCGATCCACTTGTTCGGATGGGATGTGCCGCCGAAAGCCGCGATCGTTGACCACGTAACAGGGTTCATCCCCCACATAAGCCACTTCAACGGGTTGGTCGTTTTCATCCACAACTAAACCTGCAAACAAAGGTTGACGCATCACGCTTCTCCTGGTCTAACTGCTCTGTTTGCCCTCGATAATGGCGAGCAGGATGGCGGCTGCCAACCCCAGACGGCGGTCGAACTGCTGCGCCGGGTCGGCTGAAAAGTCAATTTCCATCTCGTAGCGGAAGAGGTGAAACCGTTGGCGATACTCGGCCACAGGGTGCGTTCCAAGGGCGGCAACGTAGTGTTGGGGTAGCCAGGTGCCGAGCAAAAAGCGCCGCAACAGGGCGCGCCCTAGCGAATCTTCTTGTAAGGTGCCTATCACTTCATCGTTGGGGTTAAGGATTTGCCACTCATCGCGCGCTAAGGATTGCCACCCACGGCGGCGCAAAGCCCCTACTTTAATCCCGCTGGTGCTTTCCACAACATCGTATGCAGCGGAGAAATCTAGCACCTGGCGGGCGCGGATGTGCAGCACTTCTTGGGTCATGCCTTCATCGCGATAGACGCGGATATCCTCCTTCAGACGGAACATGCGCTGACGGGAATAGAGCACCATCTCCCCTTGGGAGTTGTAGATGCGCACGATGCCAGTCAAGGCAAGCACCTGGCGCTTGAGCAAGTAGTGGGGGTAACTGAAAGCAGGTTCCATGAGTATCTCCTTCGGGTACTATTCTACAACAATTACAAGAGTCCCTTTGTCAGCTGTAACGTAGTTGGCTTCCAGGGGCACGGGGGGATGGGTCCAGCGATAGATCCACAGAGCATCCTGTGGGCTCAGGTTGATGCAGCCATGGCTACGGGGGCGTCCAAAGTCGTTGTGCCAATAGGTGCCATGGAAAGAGATGCCATTTTCCATTAGATAACTCACCCAGGGGACGCCGGGCAGGTCGTAGGAATTGGGGGCCGCGCGATCACCAGCTGCCATGTGCCGCGAGGGGCGTTTACGGTGAGTCTGATAGCGACCTGGCGGGGTGCGGTAGTCACCATCGCGGAAACGGGCGCCGGTGGCGGCGCGTGCAGCAAAAACCGGCCAATCCTCTTCCCAGGCGATCACCGCCTGATCGCTCAGGCGGACCTCAATCCACTTCTGCTCGGCCGGGATCTGAGGTGAAAGCGGGGCCACGGTTTCAGGTTGGACGGCGCGCAGGTGGGTGGCCTGCACAAAGTAAGAAACGGGCCATTTATCATCGGCAACGCGATACCACCAATGTCCTTTTTCATCCTGCATGACCTGGGTGACCCAAAAGGTGCACCCGTAATACAGGCGGTAAGCCAGGCTCCAGGTCAGGCGGGGGTTCCACAGGGCATCTGTATAAGGGACGCTGACCTCAAACAAGCGCCCCTGGGGTGGGATCTCTGTTTCGACCGGTTGAGTCGCTATTGCCACGGGCTGAACTTCCCCAGAATGCACATAGGCTTCGTCATTAAGCAGGTACCAGATGCGATTATGTTCGGGGGTGTCATCTCCGAGGGTGACGCCCGTGATGGGAAGCACCAGGTCACGCCAGTAAGTTTTGCGGATATTGGCGGAGAACGAGGGTCGGTCAAAGCCCTCGGTCTTTGGGGGAATGATACGACCAAGGGAGAGACTGAAGTCCTGGGGGGCAAAGACTTTCCCCGCGCGCGGCTGTAAGCGCCACCAGGGCCACCCCATTAACGCCAGGAACCCGCCAGCGCACCAGCGTAAGAATTCGCGACGCGTGAGAGAGGGCAGGTTGAGGGCGGGCATAGGGGGTGTGGTTCATTCATGAATATTAACCAGGGTGCCCACCGAGGCCCAGTTAAATAACCAAGCAGCATCCTCGGTGCGCAAGTTGATGCAGCCGTGGCTCATTGGGGTGCCGAAGTTGTTGTGCCAGTACGTGCCGTGCAGGCCATAGCCTTTGTAGAAGTACATCACATAAGGCACGTCGGGCAGGTAGTAACCCGGACCGCGCATATCAGCATAGCGGTATTTGACATAAATCCGATACTGGCCGGTCACCGTTGGGTAGCGCCAGGTGCCGGTGGAGACTAGAAATTGATTCACCAGCGTCTGTCCTTCATAGGCATAGACCATCTGTTCACTCAGATCCACGTCAATCCAACGCTCGTCGCCTTCTATCGCGGGCCAGTTGAGAGAATCTGTGCGGGGTAGGGAGGTGGGCGTATGGGTCGGAAGGGGAGTGGGGGTCTCGGTGGGTGTGGGGGTTGGGCTGGCAGTGATGGTGGGCGTGGGAGTTGCTGTGGGGGTTGCTGTAGCCGTGGGGGTAGGGGTCAGGGTGGGTTTGAGCAGGGCATTTGCGGGGCGTGCCAACGAAGGGCTGCGAGCGAAGGCGATACTTAACTCGGGCACCAAAAACCAGATGGTCAGGCCCATTCCCGCCAGCAGGAAAAAAAGGATCGGTATCCAAAGCCAAATGGGACGCTGAGGGGTATGGTGGGGTGGTGCTGCTGCGCTGGGAGAAAGAGTTGGGGTAGCAACGCGCGACCTACGGATCGACACAGGCTGTGTCTGGGCAAGTGCCTCGGCCATCTGCAGGTTAAGCGCGTGCGGTGCTTTGGGGGTGGTCTGGCTCTGGCGCAAACGACGCACGGCCCAATGCATCCCGCGGCGGGCGGCGCGGCTGTGAGGATTGATGGCTAAGGCCCGCTCCAAGTAAGCCACACTCTGCCGGGGTTCTGCCAAGGCGGCCAGAATCAACCAGGGGGTTTCCTGATTGGGGTGCTCTTGTGCCGCGGCTTCGGCCAGGCGCCGTGCCTCATCAAAGTGCCCTTGCTGGAGGGCTCGGCGGATGTGACTCAACCAATCAGGAGGAGGGTCCTGGACAGCCGAGGTCATGGCGCATTTCCGTTTTGGCCGATGGGTTCATTCCGCAAGAAACACAAGATGCCATCCGTAACGCCCTGGGCAACGCGTTCTGGCTCCTCGGTGAGGATACGGCGATCGAGGTTAAGAAAGCCGGTTTCAATGATGGCCGCGGTGGTTTCACTGTTGATCTCACTAAAGGTGTGGTATTCGGTCATGTCGCGGGTAATGGTGTTAGGGTGATAGCGCAGCCCGGTGGCTTTGGCATAACGATCTACCAAGCAGGCAGTGAGGCGTTCGGCCTTTTCGGGGAAACGGCTGGAAGATGCGGCGGCCACCTTAAATCCTGTTGCCTCGTCATTGATGTAGTTGCACGAGTCGTTGTGAATGGAAACCAGCACCTGCGCCTGATAGCCGGCCAGGCGCTCGTCAAATTCATTCAGCAAATCCACCTGGTAACCCGCCGCAAGCAGACGCTGCTGCACTCGCAGGGCAATTTCCAGATTGACTTGGGCTTCAGTGAGCCCATCTGGGCAAACTGCTCCTGCATCATTGCCGGCATGCCCCGCGACAATACCCACTCGTGGCATGGGGCGTGGTGTGGGAGTTGGGTAAGCCGATTCTGGATTGGACTGGAGGGCGCGGAACATGGCTTCGAGGGAGCGATTAGAAAATAGACTGGTGGGGGTAAACAGAGTGAGCAAGGTGGCCATGACCAGGCCCACACTGACCACCGTCCAGATCATCGAAAGTGAGGCGGACAATGACGGAGCAGGCGGGGTTTCGGGGGTCTCATCAAATACATTCTCATCCATAATTGGGTCCGATAACCTCTGTAGAGTTATAGAGCTTAAGAGGATTATATCCGCAAAAGGGACAACGTGTTTGCTGATCGGGATGGACGTTAACGGTGTGCAATTGTACAAGACCTGATTGGATGTGTGTCTTGACGCCGACCCTGCAAACCGTTATAACCGGGTCTGCCGATCGGCTCGGCTTACTCTATAAGCTAACAGCGGAGGTTGCAACGAAGATGCCAGTTTCAGCTGAAATGCTTCGTCAGGCAATGCGAAATTGGACGACCGGCGTGAGTGTAGTGACTACCTGTGCCGAGGGCTTGTGCCATGGAATGACCGTCAACTCCTTTACCTCGGTTTCACTGGATCCCCCATTGGTCACTGTGACACTGAACCGAAATACGCGCACTCAGGCGCTGGTGGCCAAATCAGGAGTGTTTGGTGTTACAATATTACGGGAGGGGCAAGAAGCCATCTCCGAACGGTTTGCCAGTCGTTCTACCGAAGTGATCGATCGCTTGGCAGGACTGCAGACCTTTCATCTGGTCACCGGCGTACCCTTGCTCAAGGAGGGGCTGGTGGCGCTGGATTGTCAGGTGGTCTATGCGCATCCCCTGCCAAATTCGGTGGTGTATATCGCCGAGGTGCTGGCCATTCAACAAGGTGAACCGGGTCAACCTTTAGTGTATCATAATCGGACGTATCACAAATTGATGCGATGACCGATGCAAGGTTGAGTGAAGAGGAAAAGCGCATTCTGCTGCGTCTGGCGCGCGAGGCCATTGAGGCGGCAGTTAATCGTCGCCCATTGCCTTCTCTGGACTGGGGCGCATTGCCGCCGCGCCTGCGCGAGCCCGGGGCAACATTTGTTACCCTAACGCGGCGGGGGCAACTGCGGGGTTGCATTGGGGCGCTGGAGGCTTATCAGCCTTTGGCAGAAGATGTGCGTGAACACGCTATTGCCGCCGCACTGGAAGATTATCGCTTTCCACCTGTGCGACCTGAAGAAGTACCCGAACTGAAGATTGAAATCTCTTACCTTACCCCTTTGCAGCCCCTCGAGTATACAAGTCCGGAGGATCTCTTGCGCAAACTGCGCCCAGGCGTAGATGGGGTGGTTATTCGGGACGGATTCCGGCGGGCCACTTTTCTGCCTCAAGTGTGGGAGAAACTCCCCGAGCCGGCGCGCTTTTTGGATAACTTGTGCCTGAAGATGGGGGCTCCGCGCAACTTGTGGCGCACCAAGCCATTGGAGGTGTTTACCTACCAGGTGGAGGAGTTTCACGAGTAAGTAGCATTCTGTTGGGGATATCTTTTTTCAGACCTTTCGGTGGGCAAAAAGCCGGCGCCTGGGTGTTGTCATTCACTTGTTATGTTGTTATAATGATTATAAGATTCTTAAGTCGAGGGCGATGATGGTCATTCCGCATCCGCAACCCTTTACTCCCCTTTATTACCAGATCGAGCAGCAAATTCTTGAGGAGATTCATCAGGGCCGGTTGAAACCAGGTGACCGTTTGCCATCGGAGCCTGAACTTTCGCGTCGTTTTGGGGTTAGCCGCATCACCATCCGGCGCGCGCTCAAGGATTTGAGCCAGCAAGGGATCATCTATTCGCGTCAAGGGAAAGGTACTTTTGTGGCGCAAGCGCGTATCCGTGAGATTTCAGGCTTTCGTTCTTTCAGCGATGACATTCGCGCGCGCGGTCTAACGCCGAGTTCAAAAGTCGTGGAATTCACGCGTCTACCAGCGGACGAGGGGGTGGCGCAGCGCCTCAATGTAGAAGTGGGCGAACCGGTATACTGTCTTCAGCGGGTGCGACTGGCAAACGACCAGCCTGTCGCCTTTGAAATTGCCTATCTTCCGGTGCGGTTATGCCCCGATTTGGATCGCTTTGATTTCAATACTGCCTCGCTGTATGCCGTGTTGCGTGAGCATTATCGCATTTTCCCCACCTGGGCAGAGGCAGAAATTGAGGCCAGTGCGGCTTCGCCAGAGGTTGCCCATCATTTAGGGATGAAAATTGGCGAGCCCGTGCTGACGGCTTACCGTCAGACCTACACCGAGCGTTTCGAAGTGATTGAGTTTGTGAAATCCATCTACTGTGGAAAGCGTTTCACTTTCTATGTGGGTCGCCAGTACATTGGTAATTGAACGCTAATCCTGTGCTCCACTCGCTAACCCAATTCAAACTTCAGTTCCAGGAGGTGTTCCATGCGTAGCGTAAGCCGTTTGCTGGTGTTCATAGTGCTGATAGCCGTGCTGCTGGCTGGTTGTGGGGGGCAGGCGCCTGCTGGCCCAAAGGTGGTCAAGGTGTTGGCCATGCAGCAGGCTGGTCCAACGCCCGAAGAAATGAATGCCATTGTGGCTGAGTTCAACGAGAAGAATCCCAATATCAAGGTAGAAATCGAGTACGTTTCCTACGACGCCTTGCACGACAAGATCGTCACCGCTATGGCCACAACCCCGCCTTCGTACGACGTGATCCTGGTGGATGATATCTGGTATGCCGAATTTGCCAAGGCGGGTTATCTGTGGGATGTGACCGATAAGATTGATGCTCAGACCAAAGAGAAAGTGTTTGGCGCGGCCTGGGATATCACAACAGTCAATGGGCGCATCTACGGCATGCCCTGGCTATTGGATGCCAAGTACTTCTACTACAACGAGAAAATCCTCAAAGAGGCCGGCTTTGATCGCCCGCCTGCTACCTGGGAAGAGCTGGTTGAGCAGGCGCGTGTGATCAAGGAGAAGGGGTTGGTAGAATACCCCATTGCCTGGTCATGGGCGCAAGCCGAAGCCGCCATCTGCGATTTTGTGGCTTTGCTGTATGGCAACGGGGGCCGTTTTGTGGATGAGCAGGGCAAACCGGCGTTCAATGATGAGAAAGGCGTTCAGGTCTTGGAGTGGATGGTGAAAACCATTGACGAAGGTATCTCCAATCCAGCCTCGGTATCCTATGTAGAAGAGGATGTGCGCAATGTCTTTTCCCAAGGGAAGGCCGCCTTTGCGCTCAACTGGCTCTACATGTATGACTTGGCCGCATTGAACGAGCAAGAATCGCAGGTAGTGGGTCAGGTTAAGATGAGCCTGGTACCGGTGTTCGAATCCATGGCCAAGCAAGGGTTGAAGAGTGCGACCATCAATGGTTCGATGGGCTTCTCGGTGGTGGATAAGTCACCCAATCGTGAGGCGGCTTGGGAATACGTCAAATACCTGACCAGCGAGGATGTGCAGAAGCGCTACGCGGCGCACTTATTGCCGATCTGGAGCGCCAATTACGAGGGCGAAGCGCTGGAAGCCCTAAAGGCGCTCAACCCGGCCACGCCGGTGACGGTACCGATGTTCAAGGAACAATTCCCCTATGCGCACGTGCGTCCCAAGGTGCCGTATTATCTGGAGGGTTCTAAGGCACTCCAGTTGGCCCTTCAGGAAGCCCTAACCAAGCAGAAGACGCCGGCACAGGCCCTCAATGATGCTGCCGCTAAATGGATCGAACTGCAATCCAAGTAAAAGTCTATACCTAGTCTGGCCTGGCAGGGGGTAATCCCCCTGCCAGGTTTATGAGGATGTGTGTCTGCCATGGCTCAAGCCACGGTGCGCCCACCTAAGACGGTTTCACTCTTACAATTTGAGATTCGCGAGGGGGTGCTGTTCCTCTTGCCAGCGGTGGTGCTCATCTTCGGCATCACTTTATTCCCAATCCTATTCACATTTGTGCTGAGTTTCACCGATACGCCACTCTCTAACCCGTCGCCGCAGAATTTTGTGGGGGTAAGCAATTATCTGGTGTTTCTACGCAGTGCCCAATTCTGGCAGGCCATCTGGCGCACCCTTTATTTTACGGTGGTTTCAGTGGGAGCGGAATTACTGCTGGGGCTGGGGATTGCCCTACTCATTCACGCCCGTCCGCCGGGCTGGGCTTTCTTGCGCACCAGCCTGATCATTCCTTGGGCGGTCCCCACCATTGTCAATGGCGCCCTGTGGCGCTGGATTTACAATGCGGATTATGGGGCCTTGAACGGCCTGCTGTATAGCCTGGGGCTGATTGAGAGATATCGTCCCTGGCTCACCGAACCCATGCGCGCGCTCAACCTAGTTATTGTGGCGGATATCTGGCACAGTGTTCCCTTTATTGCGTTGATCCTGCAGGCCGCCCTGGCTACCCTGCCACTGGAACTGGATGAGGCGGCGGCAGTAGATGGCGCAAATGCCTGGCAACGTTTCTGGTTCATCCGCTTGCCGCTGCTCCGCCCGGCCATCCTGGTGGCGCTGGTCATCCGCACGGTAGAGGCATTCCGCGTGTTTGATATTATCTATGTGATCACCCAAGGGGGACCGGCGTTCGGCACGGTCACTATCTCTTATCTTACCTACCTAGAATCCTTCTCCTATGGTCGCCTGGGCAGCGGCGCAGCGCTCTCATTTCTCATCACGCTCTTCACCCTGTTCATGGCGCTGGCGTATGTCCGTTTGCTCTACCGCCCGGAGGTGCAAGGATGAAGCGCTGGCGACGTCATTTATCAACCTTGCTCATGCTGGGACTTATGCTACCGGTCTTGCTCTTCATTTACGCGCCAATTGCCTGGCTGGTGCTTTCCTCGATTTCTACCCGGGCGGAACTGCTAGCAGTGCCGCCACATTGGATTCCCGAGCACCCCACGCTCAAGAACTATCGCGATATCCTGATCCCAGGGACCGCCGTTTCTGAGGTCGCGCGAACCTTCAGCGTGACCTTGCGTAACTCGTTCATTGTGGCCGGCTCAACCACGCTGATCTGCCTGGTGACCGGATCGCTGGCAGGGTATGCGCTGGCACGCTTGCGGTTGCCGTTCCGCAACGCGCTGTTCATGGGCATTTTGGGGGTACGCATGGTGCCTGAGATTTCATTAGTAGTGCCTTTGTACATCATTGCGGCTCGCCTGGCCTTACTCAACAAACCCATTGTGCTTATTATTACCTATCTGTCTTTTGCGCTTCCTTTTGCCATCTGGATGTTGAGTACTTTCTTTGAAAGTGTGCCGCGGGAGCTGGAGGATGCGGCGCTCATTGATGGCAGTTCGCGCCTGGGGACACTCTTTCGGGTCGTGCTTCCGGTTGCCGCGCCTGGGATTGTTTCGACCGCCTTGTTCACTTTTTTGCTCGCATGGGATGAGTTTTTCTTTGCCCTAATCTTTACCAGTACCATTGCTGCCAAAACGGTGCCGGTGGCAATCGCAGAATTCACTGGGCGTTACGCGGTGGATATCACCGCGATGATGACGGGTGGGGTGTTGGCCGCCCTGCCGCCTGTTCTGCTCGCTCTGGTGTTCCAGCGCTACATTGTCAGCGGGTTATCGGCGGGAGCAATCAAAGGATGAGCCCGAGCGTGTTGATCGGTATTGATCTAGGAGGGACCAATGTGCGTGTGGGGGCAGTAAGCCGCCAGGGTGAGGTGCTGGCCTGGGCAGAAGCCCCTATCGAAGCCTCGCGTGGCCCGCAAGCCGGGTTACAACGCATCAGTGGGTTAATCGAGCAGGTGTTGGCCGAAACGAGGGGTGGGGCTCTTATGGGAATTGGCATGGGAGCCACCGGGCCCATTGATCGCCAGCGGGGGAGCATCCAGAATCCGTACACGCTGCCGACCTGGGAGGATGTGCCAATTGTGCAACCCCTGCGTGAGCGGTTTGGTGTGCCGGTTGCCTTGGAGAACGATGCCGACGCGGCGGCGTTGGGGGAAGCCTGGGTGGGGGCAGGACGTGATCGTGAGCGCGTGCTTATGGTGACAGTGGGCACAGGGATCGGAAGCGCCTTTATCTACCGGGGTGAGGTGTACCGTGGAGTAGGGGGTGCGCACCCTGAAGCGGGACATCTCGTTCTGGATATGAACGGCCCGCCGTGCTACTGCGGCGCGCGCGGTTGCTGGGAGAGCCTAGCAGCCGGTCCTGCGATTGCCCGGCGCGCTCAAGCCCTGGCCCAGGGGGCCCCAACCATCATGTTGGATCTGGCCGGAGGACGCTTGGAATCAATTGATGCGCGGGTTGTCGTAATGGCTGCCCAGGCGGGGGATGCACTGGCTCAGCGGGTGGTCCAAGAAACCGCCGCTTACCTGGCATTGGGACTGGTGAACTTGCTTATCGCCTTTCTTCCGGATGTGGTGATCCTAGGAGGTGGAGTAATGCGGGCTTACCCTGTTTTTGCCCCTTACCTTCACTCCATGATTAAACGGCATAGTGTGGTGGTTCCGCTTGACGCAGTACAACTGGAGGTAGCCCGCCTAGGCGTTCAAGCAGGCGCTGTGGGCGCGGCCTATGCGGCTTTAAAACTTATCAAGGGAGGATGAGACGCAAATGCCGGTGCCGTATATTGACGATATTCTTGCGCAGGCAGAGAGCCTCAGGGATGCTCTGGAGGGATTTGATCCCCAGTCCCTGGAGGTGGTAGCGCGTTTTGTCAAGGCGGGTAACTACGACCGGGTGATTCTAACCGGCATGGGGGCATCCTATTACGGGGCTTACCCGGCCTGGTTGAAATTATGTGGACTGGGCCTGCCAGTCGCTTTGTGGGATACGGCGGAATTGCTGCATTATGGGTTGCCTCAAGTGAGTTCGCGCACCTTGCTTTGGGTGATCTCCCAGTCGGGAGAAAGCGCAGAGGTTCACCGCCTTCTGGAGCGTTTGGCTACGCATCGCGCCGGGCTACTGATCGGCGTCACCAACCATCCATCCAGTACTCTGGCGCGCGCTGCTGATATCATTCTACCCCTCCATGCGGGAACTGAGCATACAGTTTCTACCCGCACCTATATTAACACTCTGGCGGTGACCCTACTGGCGGCTGCAGCGTTATTGGGTGAATCCCTCTCGGCCTGGAAGGAGATCCTCTGGCAAGGACAGGCGGCCATGGAAGCCTACCTGAAAGCCTGGCCACAGCACTTGGCGGGGCTGCGTGATCAGGTGGGGCGATTGAACCGTCTCTTTCTCTTGGGGCGTGGGCCTTCCCTCGCCAGCGCTCAGGAAGGGGCGCTAGTGCTCAAGGAAGCCGCCAAGTTCCCCGCGGAGGGGATGGGGGCGGCACAGTTTCGGCACGGCCCGCTAGAGATTGTTGAGCCGGGCATTGGAGTGTGGTTGTTTGGGGGTTCACAGGTCACCTACGCGTTGAATCGCGCGCTCGGTCTGGAGATTCAAGACTACGGCGGGCAGGTAACCTGGCTCAGCCCTACTCCCGCGGAGGGATTGCCTTGGTTGCCCTTACCAGCAGTACCGGAAGCCGCCTTGCCGTTGGTGGAGATTCTGCCGGTTCAGGCACTTTCGGTTGTATTAGCGGAAGCCGGAGCGCGTGAACCAGGTCAATTTCGCTACATTGGGAAAATCACTGCTCGCGAGTGAGGCACGGCTCTCAGAGCGTGTAACGGTACAGGTTAGTCTCGCGGCGTACAAAACCAATTTTTTGGTAAAGGCGGTTGGCGGCTTCACGCGAAGGGCGTGAGGTCAGATCTACCGTTTTGACTCCTAGCCGAGCCGCATGCTCCAGGGCGGCGCGTGTCAGGGCTTCGCCAATGCCGCGCCCGCGTGCCGCTTCATCCACCACCACATCCTCAATCCAGGCACGGCGCCCGGTAGGGATGCGAAAGACGACCAGAGTCAGGGTGCCCACAATCCGTCCCTCATCGTCACGTGCCAGAAAGAGGATACTGGCATCGGAATTGACCATCTCTTGCAGTTCCTCATGCGTGGGGGGCAGGCTGGAACTGGAAAGTTGGGGGATAAGACGGGCAAACGCTTCCACGATTTCCTCAGTGACAGCATGAGCAATCTCGATTTGCATGCTTTTCTCCTAAGCTTAAGGTGTGAGTCTGCCTGAATTTTACCGCAGGGTAAGCAAAAACTTGACGTTCGGGATTGACTGTGCTAGACTTGCAGCCATGCTGTTCAGGATGCTCTTTCATTGCCATCATGCTCATCATGAACTGGCCCGTAAGTCGCGGGTGGCGGTGCTAAGCATTCTCTGAACGGCTGATAAGATCAATCCAGTTCTTAGCCCCCGCAACCCGCGGGGTTTTTTTATTATCCTGACTGGAGGACCTATGAACCTGCGAATTTATGATCCCAATTCGGCGTGCCGGACCCTTTTACACCGGCAGCCCCCAGATATGCAAACCGTTCCCCCAGTTGTCAAGGAACGCATTCAGGCGCTTTTTGGAGAGCCGCTAACCCCGGCGCAGGCAGTGGCCCGTATCCTTGCCGAGGTGCGAGACGATGGGGACGCCGCACTGCGCCAGTGGAGCCAACGGTTGGATGGATGGTCTGCCGAAACCTTCCGGCTTCCCCCAGAAGCGCTGCAAGCAGCTCTCGAGCGCCTGCCCGCAAGTCTTCGCCACGCCCTTCAGGAGGCGGCCAACCGCATTGAGGCCTTTCACCGACGCCAGCCCCTGACTTCGTGGATTACTCAAGACTTGGGTGGCACGCTTGGGCAGTTGGTGCGTCCTATTCGCCGGGTGGGGATTTATGTGCCAGGGGGTTCGGCACCCTTGCCCTCAACGGTATTGATGAGTGCGATTCCTGCCCGGGTAGCCGGTGTGCGCGAGATTGCGCTGGTGACACCCCCCCAGCGCGAGGGTGGCTACCCGGCGGATGTGATCCTGGCTGCGGCGGCCATCGCGGGCGTGAACGAAGTTTATGTTCTGGGTGGGGCGCAGGCGATTGCGGCACTGGCATATGGCACAGAGAGCATCCCCCGCGTGGATAAAATCGTGGGCCCGGGCAATCTATTTGTGACGTTGGCTAAGCAGCAGGTGTATGGGGTGGTGGGCATTGACGGATTGGCTGGCCCAACCGAGACGGTGATCATCGCGGATGAAACGGCTCGACCAGATTGGGTAGCAGCGGATCTGCTGGCCCAAGCAGAACACGATGTGCTGGCGGCAGCCATTCTGTTAACCCCCAGCGCCATTTTGGCTCACCAAGTGCAGGAGACGGTAGCCCGGCAGGCGGAAACCTTGCCGCGCCGCGAGGTCTTGGCGCTCTCGCTGGTTGAGCGCTCGGGAATTGTGCTGACCCGGGATTTGGAGGAAGCCATTGCACTTTCTAACGCCTATGCACCGGAACACCTGAACTTAGTGGTAGCCGATCCCTGGCGCTGGATTGAGAAGATTGAATCGGCGGGCGGTATTTTTGTGGGCGAACACTCTTACGAGGTTTTAGGCGATTATGCTGCCGGTCCCAGCCATGTTATGCCAACGGGTGGGTCAGCGCGGTTTGCTTCGCCGCTAAACGTGTGGGATTTTGTGCGCTTGGTCAGCCTGGTGGCCCTAGATCCACAGACGGCTCGGCAGGTAGGGCGCCTCTCAGCCTCTCTGGCCCGCGCCGAGGGGTTGGAGGCCCATGCACGCGCTGCGGATATCCGTGCTGAGGTTGCTGTCGACTGAACGATTGAGGCAAAGAGCCGCGATCCCCACCCATTGGCCACATAACGGTGGGTGGGGATTTTGCATATCCCAATTTTATTCAATACCAGATACGGTACCAAGTCTGGGTTTCAGTTTCCTGACCCAGCACCTGCACTTTAACTTTTAGGGTAATGACCGTTTGGGGGGCAAAGCGTCCGGCAAAGAAGGACAGCCAAGTGATTCCGTCGGTGTTCGTCTCGGTCGCACGATAGGTAAGGCGCACCCCTTCCGGCCCAAGCAATGTAACCGAGACGCTGGCGTTGGGAATGGGACGACCGTATTGGTCGCGCACGATCACATACAAGGTTTGTTGATCACCCGATGGGATGAGAGCCTGCGCGACAAAGGCTTGGGCTTGAGGAACAATTTGAGCGATGATAGCGTTGGGGGGTATCTGAGGACGAGTCAGTTCAGGGTCACGCACGACTAGGTCAAAATGGCGCTTGCCCAAGTCTGTCAGCACCACGCGCTCACCCGGTGGGTTCTCTGGCCACCACTCGAAGCGTGCTCGCTCAAAATACTGCACATAACGCCGTTCGGCAATCTCCAGATCTGAGATGGGCAGGCCGAAGTTGCGCTCTCCGTCATTGGCTTCATAGAATTGGCGGAAGGCGTAGCAGACAGACTTGCCGTTCTCAAAACGGCGGCATGCCAGCGGGTCGGTAGGGACAGGGGCCAGTGGTCCGGGGCCTGGGTAGAGCAGGCTGCCCAGCTTAGCAACCTCGATCCGCTCGCGCCCACTGGGGTCGGTAATCAGGTCGAAGCGTGCGCGCTGGAAGTACTGCACGGTTACCCACCCGTGTTCGGTGAGCGTCTGGAATTCACCGGTTATGGGATATCCGTACAAGCGCAGGGGATCTGCCACACTACGATATTGCTCCAGAAACGCTCCCCGTACCTCATGTCCGTTGAGGTACTCAGAAGTGGGTGTAGGGGTCTGGGCATACCCACTGCGGATGAATACAGTCAGGCAGAGCAGAATGATCAAGGCGGAAACGTGGCGTGAGACTCCCCGCATGCTTTTATTATAGTGAATTTAACCGCGGGTGCAACCCTTAATTAGTTGGATTTTACGCAATTTTTATTGCTGTTTAGCCCCAGGCCACGTTAAGGTCTACCGAATCTGCCAGCGAATATCGGTGATCCAGCGCAGGAACGGCTGGTAAGTAAGCGCCTCGGCGTTCAGCGCATTGCGAAGTTGCGTCCAACCGGCTTCGGGGGTGTTATTAATTCCGCTGCAACCACCGCGTTGTTGGCAGGCCTGGTATTGGGTCATCACGCCGGCGAACTCCATCGGCCGGCCCAAATAAAGAGCGCCGTAACGGCTGATGGCTTGCCATTGGCGGGCATTGACACCGCTAGTAGCGTAAATTTCTGGCAGTGGCCAGGCGGGAGGGGCGCCGTAGGAGACGTAATAAACATCGAATTGCGTCCAAGGGTTGCTTCGGGAATAGACCCAGTCCGGTTTGACGCTGGTTGGACAACCCACACAGGCGCCAAAGTTGTAGTAAATGGCTTGATTATTGTCCCAGTCGTTGAACCCGTTGACCCACCCGTAGGTCACATAAGGGGTATTCCAACCCGTCACCTGGGCATCCCATTCGATATCAATGGCGCCTGCCACGCTGACTTGGCGGTTGTAGCCGTTGGTCCGCACCCACCGCCAAAGGCGTACAATCATTTGTGCCCAGGCTTTGCCGTGGGCATAAGCATAAGTACGCCGTGTGTCCTGATTGGTGGTGTTCGAGCCATAACTGCCATAATTGTTTGTTCCGATCGCGACCATAACTTGCGATGCCTGATCCTCGGCACTGCAGGCCCAGTACCCTTGAATATAAGATTGGACCGCGGCTTCGATGGCGCTGATAGGGATGTAGTGCCAATAAGGGCTAAACGCACCGGCTCCAGGTTGGGAGAGGTTGCCATTCTTAAACCAGCCCTGACCAAAATTCAGCACGACCAGGCTGTCTTGCGCACCAGGAGTCTGGCGGTCACGCATGCCCAAAGCACAGCCCAGATCATACAGGCGCGCGGGTGCTTCATCTTGGATATAGTAACTCGTGGCATACAACGGTATGGGTTGATAATCGCGGTACACCAGAGGCAGAAACAAGCGCGCAGTGGCACTGGCGCTTTGCGCTTGAGAAGGTGTGGGTTGTGCGAGCGGTGCGGCCAGGAAAACGCCGAGCAAAAAGACAATTAGAGCCACCCCCCTGAGTCCTTGGATTGGGCCACCTGCGGATGACAGCATCACTTACCTCTCGAGTTGCAAGAACAAGGCCACATAATGATAGGAGATTACGGGGTGATGAGCATTATAACATAAGGGGGCTTACCATTTTGTAAACTCAAATTCGGCGCAAAACGGCGGGCTGGCTATTGTCAGAATATCATCTTTCACATAAGATTTAAGCAACCGGTTCAGGCGCTGCGGAGGGCAGGTGGGAATCGTGATCCACGGCGCACTCGTGACTGGGAGCATGCACCGAATAAGGAGGCGGAATGAGCAAGGCCCGATTGCTGATTGTGGAAGATGACGTGGATATTGCCAACATGCTCCGATTGTTTTTCAAGAGCCAGGGGTATGAGGTGGAGGTAGCCATGCGCGGGAGCGAGGCACTCGAAAAGACCCGCCAGGGACTGCCTCACTTGCTGGTGCTGGATATCATGCTGCCAGATATTGACGGATATGAAGTATGCCGTGCCTTGCGTACCAACACCCGCACTAGCCACATTCCCATTCTCTTTCTGACCCAAAAGGATGAGCGTAGTGATAAACTCAAAGGCTTAGAACTGGGGGCCGATGATTATATTACCAAGCCCTTTGATATTGAAGAACTTAAATTGCGCGTTCAGAATGCCCTGGCGCGAGCCGAACGTGAGAGCCTGACCGATCCCCAGTCGGGTCTGCCATCCGGGCGTTTGATTGAGGATCAACTGCGCAAGGTCATCCGCCAATCAGATTGGGCTTTCATGGATATCCGGATTAATTATTTTGATGCTTTCCGCGATGTTTACGGTTTGATTGCGGCGAACGATGTGGTACGGTTTACCGCCATGCTGCTGAGCGAGATTGTGGACGAGGTGGGTTCGCCTACCGATTTTATTGGGCATGCGGGTGGGGATAATTTCGTCATCTTCACCACTAGTCAAGCCGCGCCGCGCCTGAAGGAGCGCTTGAAGCAGCGTTTTGCCGAGGCCGTCCTCAGTCACTACAATTTTATTGATCGTCAGCAGGGTTACATTCTGGCGCCGGGGCGCGGTGGAGACATGGTCAAAACACCGTTTATGAGCCTGGCGATTGGGTATGTGACCCCAACCATGCAACCTTTTACAGATATTCGCGAGATCACGGAAGTCGCGGCTGAAGAGCGTCGTCGTGATGCGTTGCTTGCCGCTGAGTAGGCGGTTGGGCGAGTTATGTCGCTTGCGCCGTTGTTGTGGGGTTTGCTCTTCATCCTCCTAGGCGGTGTGGCCTGGATGGCGGCACGCCGGTTGTTGCATAAGATCCCCCGATCCCACGCACCTGGATTCCCCGTGTTTGCGCAGGAAAAAGGAGCTGCCTATTCCGAGGCCGTTCTCGTCATTCATCCAGGTGGACGAGTGATCTGGCTGAGTGAGCGCGCACGCGAACTATTTGAACTCTCGGCGGAGGCCTCTGCCAATCTGGAGGCGTTGGCGCGCAAAGTGCGTCCCTCTGAGCTTTTCTTGAGCCTATGTGCTAGTGGAGGACAGGATTTGTTAACTCTGGGAGGGCGCACAGTGGAGGCGCGCGTGTTTCCGGCGCCTTTGGATGGCCAGGCGTACCGTGTGCTCTGGTTGCGCGAAGCCAATCTGACCGGCGAACTGGCCCGCGAGGCGGCTTTGCCGGCCCAAACATTGCAAACACTCTTGCAACTCACTCAGGCCATAGCCGCCAGTCTGGACCTCAACGAAACCCTTCAGGCCGTACTGGATAGCCTGGAGCGTTTGTTACCTGCGGATATCTGGGAGGTGACGATTTGGGATGCTGAGGCCGGGGTGCTATGGCCCTATCGGCGCTTGGCAGGGCATCGTCTGGAGCGTGTGCCACGGGGATATGCGCTGGACGAAGGTTACTCGGGCTATCTGGCGCGTACCCGGCGCCCTCTATTGCTTTCACGCGTGGAAGAGCGTTCGGACTTACATCAGGCTCTTGACCGGCAGACGTATCCCCTGCGCTCATATATGGGGGTGCCGCTGGTGGTCGGCAAGGAATTGATCGGGACGCTGGAACTTGGTTCGCTGACAGCCGATCACTTTCAGGCCTCTGATCTTGAACTCCTGCGCTTGATTTCCGGCCAGGCCGCTATTGCTATCCATCATGCGCTGCTTTATCGCCAAGAGCAAAGGCGGGCCATAGAGCTAGCCGGCCTGGCTCAACTTGCACAGGCGTTCAGTTCAGTGCGCGATCCACGTGAACTTTACGACCGCCTGATCAACAGCATATTGCCATTGCTCCAGGTCAATGTCCTGGGATTTCTTATCTTTAATGAGAATACGCGCCGGTTGGAAGCCCAAGCACCGTTCATTGGGTTGCCTCCTGAGTTTTTGGAAATGTATCGGGTGCCAGTCGGGGCAAATTCTCCTCTGGAACGGGCGCTACTTGAACAGGATGTGCTGATCACCGAAAATGCAGCCGAGGACGCGCGCTGGCGTGAACTGGGCCTGCATAACCTGGCGGTTGCGGCCGGCCTGCGCGAGACAGTGCTGGTGCCGCTGGCTTCGGTTGGGCGGGTGTTGGGTTATATGCAGGTTTCCAATCGCGTCAACGGTGGTGTGTTCACGCAGGACGAAATTCGCCTGCTAATGATTATCGCTAATCAAGCAGCGCCGATTATTGAGAACGCAACCCTAGTGCAGCAAACCCGGCAACGTGCCCAGCGGGCAGAAGCCTTGCGTCGTATCGCCAGTCTGGCTAGTTCGGCGGCCACGCTGGATGAGATTCTGAAATATTCATTGCAGGAATTGGTGCGCCTTCTCCATGCCGATTGTGCGGCTATTTTTCTACTGAACTCTAGTCGCACCGCTCTCGAACTTCATTATCCCTCCTATTTTGGGGAGACGGTGCAGGGAGGCAACTTTGCTCCGCGTTTGCTGGTGGATGATCCTCAGTTTCCTTTTACCGTCACAGGTGGGCAGGACGCCCTACGCAGCGGTCAATTATCTCTGGAGACCACGCTGATTCCTTTCTACCAGCAATTACGGCAGGCCTGGGGGGTGGAATCGGTCATCGTAGTGCCTCTGGTGGTACGGAATGAGGGAATTGGCGAGATTTGGGTGGGTAGTCGGCGTAGTGACCAATTTGATCATGCTGATCTGCAATTGGTATTCACCGCCGCCGGACAACTAGCTGGAGTGGTCGAGCAGGCTTCCCTGGCTGCCCAGACGGATGAAACTTTGCGTCAGCGGTTGGAGCAATTGACGGCACTCAATCGGATCACGCGTGAACTGAGCACTTCCCTCGATCTTGAACACTTGATGCAAATCGTGTATGAGGAGGCACTGCGTATCACTCGTGCAGAGTGCGGCAGTTTGTTGCTCTTCGATTTACAGCATATATCCCAAACTGGAACGTGGCCGGTGCAGCTGGTGTTAGGCGAACCGATGCCTGCCGAATTGGGGGCGCTGGAGCAACAAGTGCTACAGAACGGTGTGCCAGCAAATGTAGTTGAAGTGTCTGCAGATCTTGCGGCTGTAGTTCACGAAGGGGTGGGTTCACTTTTGATAGTGCCCATTTTCTACCGCCAATATCCGGCCGGACTGCTTCACCTGCATGCAAATCGCCCCAATCACTTTGGATCAACGGTTATCGAAATTGTGCAGTCCCTGGCAGCGCAGGCCGGTGTGGTGCTGGGTAATGCTTTGCAATATGAGGAACAGGTTCAGCGCAGTGAACTGGTACGCCGGCAACTCGAAACGTTTGCCGAACTTTATCGGGTTTCGTCCTTTCTGTGGCCCGATCAATCCCTTGAGGAGGCGTTGGCAGCGATTGCCCGCGCGATTACTCAGGCAACCCCGTTCCGGGCCGTGCTAATCAGTGTGTATGATCCACAAACTAAGCATCTGCTCCGGACTGTCAGCCGCGGCCTGACGCCGGAACAATGGGAAGAATTGCGTCAGCGTTCATTGCCCTGGGCAGCGCTAGAAGCATTATTGCTACCCGAATTTCGGTTGGATTCTCTTTACTATATCCCGGCAGATCGCACGCCTGTATTGCCGGAGTCCCTGCACACTGTCAATGTGTTACGGTCGGAGGATGAATTACCCACTGAGGGTGATCTCTGGCATCCCGATGATCTGTTACTGGCTCCCCTTTACGATGCTTCTGGACAGCCCCTTGGGCTGATTAGCGTGGATGATCCGAGCGATGGTCGCCGTCCGGATCGGGCTACTCTAGATGCCTTGGGGCTTTTTGCGGCTCAAGCTGCCTTGGCGATTGCCCGACACCGCCATCTGCAGTCTTTACAGCAGCGCTTGGCCCAACTGGAGGCCCTGCAGAGTGAGACGAAGCAACAACGTGAAGCCTTGCGTTGGCAACGCGTACGTGAGGGCTTTGCTATTGTAGAACAGGCCTCGCAACAGCAGGATGTCATGGGAGTGTTGCGGAGCGTAGCTACGCAATGGCTGGAGCGGTTAGGAGGGCGGGCGGCGCTTATCGCTGAGCAAAGTCCGCAAGGGCCTCGCCTGCTTGAAGTCATCGGTGTACATCCGGCTGATCTCAGTCCGCAAGCCTTGCTGGGACAACGTAATCCCTTGCTACAGGCTCTGAATGAGGGAACGCCTCTAGCGGTGGCCGATCTTCGAGAGGCACTCACTTGGCTGGACAATCCCCTTTTGCAGGTCTGGGAGGCCCAAGCGTTCATGGCGTTGGTGTTTGAGCGCGATGCGGGACGGCGGGTTGGGGTCCTGATCCTGGTGGATCACCCCTTACCCCCATTTGAGGCCGAAGATCTCGCTTTCTATACTCAACTCGCGCACCAGATCAGTACCAGTCTGCAAAATCTGGAGTTGTTGGAGGCAACGCGTCGCCGCCTGCGAGAGGTCAACCTGCTACTAGAATACAGCCGCAAGTTGGGGAGTCTGAGCGAGGCAGATTTATTGCGTGCTCTGTGTGAAACCGCACTTGAGGTCATTCCAGAGGCAGAAGCGGCTTGGGTCGCTCTTCTCGACCCACGCCGGGGGAGGCTGGTGCCACGTGCAGCACAGGGATATTTCGATGAGGCATCTTTGGCAGCGACCCACTTTGCTGTGGATCCGGAGGCGCGCTCCCTTCTGGCACGGGTCTTTCACCAGGGGCAGGCGATATGTGTTGCCGAAGTTAACTTCTTGCAAGACTATGGTTTGGTGGGTGAGGATTTGCTTCACTATCGCCGCGCGCAGCAGGGACGGCTACCATTAGCAGCGCTGGCTGTACCTTTGGGAGGGAGTGAACGAGTCCTAGGGGTAATGGTGGTTGAGAACTTCAACCAAACCGGTATCTTCAGCCTTGAGCATCAGACCTTGGCTCATTCACTGGCCCAGCAGACGGTGCTAGCCCTAGAGAACGCTCGCTTGTTCCAGGCAGCCGGACAACGTTTGGAAAAATTGCAAGCCCTCACCCGGGCTTCGGCGCGTCTGGCAGCGAGCCTGACGCGAGAGGAAGTTCTCTCAGTGTTGATGCAAACATTAGGCGAAATCGTTCCGTTTGATACTGCCGTGCTCTGGTTGCGCGAAGGAGAAGCGCTGCGTCTAATCGCCGCGCAGGGGTTTGCTGATAACGATCAGCGCGTTGGCCTGGAGGTGCGCCTGGAGGACAGCCGTCTCTTTCAGACGATGCGGGAGCACGGGCAGCCCATCCTGGTTGCAGATGTTCGCGAGGATGAGCGTTTTCCCACCTTTTTAGAGCCGGAGCGCTTATGCTGGTTAGGAGTACCGCTAATAGTCCAGACGGACTTAATCGGGGTGCTGGCACTGGAGAAAACCGAAGCAGGGTATTATACCTCAGAGGATGTGCAGGTGGTGGCTACGTTTGCCAGCCAGGCAGCCCTGGCGTTAGAGAAAGCACGTCTGCTGGAAGATAGTCAGCAACGGGCTGTTGAACTTGATCAACGTTCGGAGCGCTTGGCCCTGCTGTATAGCTTGTCCAATGAACTGGGGGCTTCGCTGGATGCCCAGCACATCCTGGATCTGACTTTGCAGCGCTTGCAAGACGCCCTGAAGAGCGATGCCGTGGCCTTGCTGACTTGGGAGGAAGGTACAGTCAAGTTGGCGCAGGTTTTGCCGGGTGCAGAGGCGAGCCTACCCCAAGTGATATCGGATTTCCCCCTCCTGGAACGTTTGCAGGTAACACGGGGCGTTTACATTGCGGGTGATCTCCATAGCGAAGCCGAGGTGGCTCCGCTACTTCGAGCCTGGCCATTTCTGATGACGATGCGCTCACTTTTGCTAGTTCCACTGGCCAGCGCACAAGCTGTGCAGGGATGGGTAACACTGGCTTACGCTAATGAGCATCGTCTGGCGCCGGCCGAGATTGAACTGGCCCGCACGATTTGTAACCAGGCGGCTACGGCACTTCAGAATGCACGTTTATATGCTGAAACGCATGCTCTCAAAGAAGATCTGGAGCAGCGCGTGGCCTTGCGCACGGCTGAATTGCGTCAGGCCAACCTGGAGACGCAAACGCTCCTGCGGGTGATCATGGAACTTTCGGCCAGCCTGGATCTTCATCAGGTGCTGACGCGTGCGCTGGAGGCACTCAATCAGGCACTCGATGTGGAGGCCAGTCTGGTGCGTTTGGCCAAGGGAGAGGGTTATCTGCGCGTTGTTGCCGGCTTTGGGGTAGAGGATAAGGCACTGATCGAGGCGACTACGCCGCTTCATCGCCGCGTCATGGCACAACGTGTTCCGATGATGGTTGAGGCGGTTGCGCATGACGCGGGCGAAGAGACAAAAGGTCTGTTGGCCCTTGGTGTGGGGACGATTCTGGCGGTGCCGCTGATTCTGGGGGAAGAGGTTCTGGGATCGTTGATGCTGATTCATCGCCAGCCGGGGCACTTTGGGCCTATGCATGTTAATCTGTCTCAGGCCATTGCCCGTCAGATGAGCATTACCTTAAGTAACGCCGAGCTCTTTGGGTTAATCCGCGATCAATCCGAGAGCCTGGGGCAGATGTTACGCGAGCAACAAATTGAAGCCAGTCGTTCACGGGCTATTCTTGAGGCGGTTGCCGAGGGAGTCATGGTAACAGATGCGGATCTCCGTATTACCTTGTTCAACGCCTCGGCAGAGCGAATCCTGGGTTTGCAGGCCGATTGGGTGCTCAATCAATCCCTGGAGCGTTTCAGCGGTCTCTTTGGCGAGGCCGGGCATGCCTGGGTGCAGGCCATTCAACGCTGGTCGGAGCAGGCCGAGGCCATGGATGCCAGTGAGACCTTTGCTGGTCAGATGGTACTGGACGATCAGCGGGTTGTAGCCATTCACGTCGCCCCGGTCTTCTGGCGCGATCACTTCCTGGGCACAGTCTCTATTTTCCGCGATGTGACCTATCAGGTGCAGGTGGATCGTTTGAAATCGGAATTCCTGGCGAACGTTAGTCATGAATTGCGGACTCCTCTCACGGCGATCAAGGGGTATGTAGATGTGATGCTGATGGGCGCTGCTGGCACCATCACCGAACCCCAACAACGTTTTCTACGCATTGTTAAGGACAATGCGGAGCGCCTGATTCGCCTGGTGAACGACCTGCTGGATGTCTCTCGCATTGAGGCTGGGCGGGTAGAACTCAATCGCGTGGCGTTTGATCTGACCGAAGTGGCGCGTGAGGGGATGAAGAGCCTGGAGGAGCGAGCACGGGAGGAGGCTCGCCGTTTGGAATTTCGGCTTGAACTTGCGCCGGATCTGCCACTGGTTTATGGGGATCGTGAGCGCGTACGGCAAATTGTGGATAGTCTGCTCTCGAACAGTTATCATTACACGCCCGATCAGGGGCGTATCATCCTGAGCGTGCACTCCTCAGGTGAGGGTGAAGTACAAGTGGATGTCCAGGATACTGGAATCGGCATTCCTTTGGAAGATCAGCCGCGCATTTTTGAGCGCTTTTATCGTGGAAACAATCCCCTGGTAATGGCAAAGGCTGGCACAGGGCTTGGTTTGGCATTAGCCAAGATCCTGGTGGAAATGCAGGGCGGGCGTATCTGGTTCAAGAGCAGTGGTGTACCTGGCGAAGGAAGCATTTTCTCATTCACATTACCCATTGCGGAGCGCTGAGGAGGTCCATGGCTCATATTCTGGTCGCTGAAGATGAACGTGATATCCGTGAGTTGATTGCTTTTACCCTGCGTTTTGCCGGTTATGAAGTCACGACGGTGAGTAACGGCGAGGAGGCGGTTCAAGTGGCTGCACAGATTCGCCCCGCGCTGATTCTGATGGATGTGCGCATGCCGCGCATGGATGGTTATCAGGCTTGCCAGACTCTTAAAGCCAACCCTGACTTGAAGCATATTCCGGTCGTTTTTCTCTCGGCCAAGGGACAGGAATCCGAAATCCAGGCCGGTTTAGCGGCGGGAGCCACTGAGTATTTGCTCAAGCCGTTTGCGCCGGATGAACTTACTCGGCGTGTGCGTGAACTTTTAGAGAAGCACCACTCAGCGTCTGAACCATGAGCGCGATTTTACTGGAAGAAACTATCGTTCATTATGAAGTGCTGGGAAGGGGACGCCCGGTCATCTTTTTGCATGGCTGGGTGGGTTCGTGGCGCTACTGGATTCCTATGATGCAGGCCATTTCGCTAAATTATCGTGCTTATGCGCTAGATCTGTGGGGGTTTGGCGATACGGCCAAGAATCGACGCTATCGGCTGGATGATCAAGTGGCCCTATTGGCCGCTTTTATGGAGAAAATTGGCATTCTCAGAATAGCCCTTATTGGACACGGGCTCGGTGCTCTGGTCGGGTTGCGTTTTGCTACCCGCTACCCCGAAGCGGTAGATCGGTTAATGGCAGTGAGCCTGCCTCTGGGACGTGAGCAGGTGAGTAGTCGTCTGCGCACCACCAGCCCCGACGATTTGGCTCATGGGTTACTCAGTGGTTCACCGCTCACGGAACCAGTGCTGACGGATGCCATTAAAACCGATCCTCAGGCTGTACTAGCCTCGCTGGACGATCTGCGAGAGTTAAATCTGGTGACCTTGTGGCAAGCGTTTGATCTGCCCTGCTTGCTGGTCTATGGCCTGGATGATCCCTTAGTCGAACCAGCTTCTGCCGAGCAGGTGAGCCGCATGCCTGAAAACATGCACCTGATTTACTTTGAGGATGCGGGACACTTTCCGATGCTAGATGATAGCAGTAAGTTCAACCGCCTGATGAACGACTTTCTAGCCCTTCCCTCTGGGGAGAGTCCGCGCCAGTTGCAACTCAAGGAGGAGTGGAAGCGCCGGGTGCGCTGAGGGAGCAAAGACTCAATCGTCAATATGGGAACCACCATGTCCATCACGGCTTTGCAAAGGCCTATCATATGCGGTGGTTTTTGAATCGAACTTTCCGCGCTCTACATCACCGGAATTACCGGCTTTGGTTCGTGGGTCAGTCTGTTTCCCTGATCGGCACCTGGATGCAATCGGTGGCTCAGCAGGTGTTGGTCTATCGCTTAACCGGCTCGGCAACTGCGTTAGGAATGGTCAATTTTATGGCACTCATCCCTCTGGTGCCATTTTCTTTTTGGGGAGGGGCCGTTGCGGATCGCTGGCCAAAACGCCGCGTGGTATTGATGGCGCAGGTGGTGATGATGATCCAGGCGTTTGCGCTGGCCGGGTTGACCTGGAGCGGTCAGGTGCGGATTGGACATGTCTATGCGCTCGCTTTTATCCTTGGAGCTGCCAATGCGGTGGATATGCCCGCACGTCAGGCCATGACGGTTGAACTGGTGGAAGGTAAAGAGGACTTAACCAATGCCATTGGCCTAAATTCCGCTATGTTCAACCTGGCGCGGGCTGTGGGACCAGCGCTGGCCGGGGGAGTGGTGGCAACGGCTGGCGAGGCTGTAGCTTTCTTCATCAACGCGCTGACTTTTCTGGCCGTTATCGCTAGTCTGCTTGCCATGCGCAATTTGTCTCATCATCATGTGGACCCAACGGACGGCCAGGATGGGACGTATCTATGGCAGGGGCTACGTTTTGCCCTTGGGCAGGAGATCCCACGTCTTCTTATTGCCCTGGTGGCTCTAAGTGCTTTGCTTTCTATGCCCTATTCCACCTTAATGCCGGTATTTGCGCAGGATATCTTGTTAAATGATGCGCGTCCGGTGGTGGCAGCGTTGTGCGAAGGACCTCTGGAGGCATTTTCGTGTCGCGCTCCTGAGGCGCTTCCGCTGGGGCTGCTTCTAACTGCGGTTGGGGTGGGTGCGGTGTTGGCGGCGTTGACGGTATCGTCTTTCCCTTCCCGTACACGACACGGGGCATGGTTGACATTGGGTAGTTTGGGGTTCCCAGCAACACTGATCGCCTTTTCGTTTTCACGTTCGTTCTTACTCTCCCTAGGGTTGATGTTTCTGGTGGGGTGGTTCTTTGTGTTGCAAAATGCGCTGGCGAACACGCTATTACAATTACATACCCCGGATGCCTTTCGAGGACGCGTCATGGCCGTATATTCGATGACCGTTCAGGGCATGATGCGTATCGGCGGCTTGCAGGCCGGCTTGATGGCAGATTGGTTGGGAGCCCCGCTAGCCATTGGAGGGGGCGCTTTTGTGTCGTTGATTTTTAGTGGATTGGTGGCGTTTCGGCGTCCTACGCTGCGGTCCTTGGGATGAATCTTAGTTCCCTATGATTTCGCGTGCCAGTACATAGGTCTGCAGATGAGCGGCTACCGTGAGATCAATCGGTTTGGCGTAACCGCCGGCCATGACCAGAGTCACGGGGATGCCATAAGCGGCACAGGCCTCCAGTACCATGCGATCGCGTTGTTCCAGACCTGCGTGGCTCAGGTCCAAACGTCCCAGGCGGTCAGCTGCTAAGGGATCGGCACCGGCAAGGTAAAGCACCATCTGGGGATGGAAGGCCAGAACGGTGTCCAGCGCCTCTCGTAGGGCGGTCAGATAGGTTTCATCATCGCAGTGGTCGGGCAAGCCAATGTCGAGCGTGGAAGGGATTTTGCGGAATGGGTAGTTTTTCTCGCCATGTAGGCTGAGGGTGAAAATTTCAGGGCGGCCTGCCAGGATAGCAGCGGTGCCGTTGCCTTGGTGTACATCTAAATCCACTACGGCCACCCGTTGCACCCACCCGGCCTCAAGCAGCGCCAGCGCGGTTACCGCCACGTCGTTGAAAACACAGAAGCCCATTCCTTGGTCCGCCAAGGCATGATGTGTCCCGCCTGCCAGGTTGCCGCCGATGCCTTCTTGCAAGGCCACCTGGGCGGCTTGCCAGGTGCCGCCTACGCTCAAGAGGGAGCGCCAGGCCAGTTCTGGGCTCCACGGCAGTCCAATCTGACGTTCGATTTGAGGAGAGAGATACCCATCCAGAACGGCCTGGATATAGGTGCGCGTGTGCGCCAAGGCAAGCACTTCAAGAGGGATGGGATCCGCTGGGTGAAGTTCAAGGGATGTGAGCACCCCCTGCTGCAGCAGGGCTTCGCGCAGGAGGCGGTATTTCTCCGCCGGAAAGCGATGCCCTGCGGGTAGTGGAAAGGGACAGTGATCAGAGTAGAAAACGTGCATTGAGACTCTTGGCAAACCGTGGCAATAAGGATTATAGTTACTCCTTAGAAGTCTGTCTATCCTTAGAAACGGAGGTGCATAACCCATGGAGAAACGCTTTGGGGCTTTACGTGTTATCGGCATTATCTTCAAAGTGTTGGGCGTCATTGTGTTTTTCGGCGCATTAATTGCAACGGTGGCTATGTTTGTAGGGGGCGCCGCGCGCATGTTGGGGCCAGGGGATTGGCGCTTTATGATGCGTGGTCTGGGAGTGCTTAGCGGCTTGTGGGTACTCCTTTGGGGTGTGATTAGTGCCGTTTTCCTCTACGGGGCGGGGGAGGTTTTAGATCTCTTGATTGCGGTGGAGGAGAATACGCGCGCGACCCATCTGCTACTAGAGCGCGAGCGGGGGAATACGCTCTGATCTTTATCCGGCAAATTGAATCAAGCGAAACATAGAAAGGCGTGCGGTTCTTAGCGCACGCCTTTTTGATTGAGGAATTGGCCGTAACGTTTGTCGCTCTCGTAAATGTGATTGCGCAACCAGTCTTTGAGGAAGTTCATCACGGTGATGGAAAGAGCGATTTGTCCATTGCGGTATTTATCGCGCAGTTCGACGACTTGTCGGGTTAAGTCTTCGTGCTGCAAACGGTGGGTTTCGTAATCGGGGTAGGCATAGCGCGTCATGAGCGCTTCTTCCGAAGCAAAATGGGTGCGAGTATAGTCGATTAGTTCATCAAAAATTTCATTCAACACCACTCGCCCCTGGCCTGCGCTCATGGCATCATAAAGTGTCTGAGCAATGGTAAACAGGCGCTTGTGTTGTTCATCGTATTGTGCTACACCGATGCTATAAATAGGCTTCCACTCAAACATGGGAGATGACCTGCGGGGCAGAATTTTCACCCAGAGTATGCCACAAGAAGTGTGCTTGTACCATAAAATGAGCGTGAATCTGATTCATTCGTCGCTTTGCCACCAGGCGGCACCCACTACACCCGGCCCGGCATGAGCACCGATCACGGGGGTGAGTTCGGTCAGGTAATGTTCGCGTGGCCGGAGCAACTCCACCAAGCGTTGATAAAGCGCTTGACCTTCATCGGGAGCGTCAGCGTGGAAGCAGATGAGCGCGGTGATCTTTCCACTCAGATGCTTTTGTAACCATTCAATCATGCGCTCAATGGCTTTTCGGCGCGTGCGTTCAACGCCTTCCAGGCGGATATGACCCTGATAAAGTGAAAGAACGGGGTAGAGGCGCAAAGCGGACTCCACAAGCGAATTAACAACGCTAACGCGTCCGCTCTGAGCGACGAAGCTAAGTGTGTCTAGTACCCCTACAATTCCAATGCGGGGGATTAATGCTGGAAGTGCCTCAATGATTTGCTCGGCACTGGCGCCGCTCGCCGCCAAACGCGCCGCGGCCAGTGCCAGTAGCCCCTGCGCCGGCCCCGCTAGACGGGTATCTACCACACGGGCTTGTAGCCCTTCTTCGGCGGCCATTTGCGCAGCCAGGCTGGCACTGAAGAAGCATTGGGTCAGTTCTGCGGGCGGTGTCAGAATCAGCGCTACCTGATGGGGAGTAACAAATTGACGGATGGCCTGCAAGTATTCGCCCGGCGCAGGGGCCGAAGTTTTGGGCAAAAGCCCGTCGCTACGCAAGCGCCGGTAGTACTCGTGAGTATCAATATCCACGCCATCCCGCACTACGCCCTGGGGCAGGATCACAGCCATAGGGAGCAGGCGAATGCCTTCACGCTGGCACAATTCAGGGGGTAACGAGGCCACGCTATCTGTCATGACCACGGTGGTCACCTCAGGGATTGCAGTCACCCGGGGGTGAAGGAGATCATAAAGCAAACGCCGGGCATCCCGTGTCTTTTGCCAACGGGCCAAAACTTCAGGCAGGGAACATGCAGCGGTGGTGAAAGCCAGAATGAGAGGTGCAGTGACGATCCAGGCATCGTAGCCATCCCAGTAAATGAGCAGCATCAACACGGGGAAAGCCAGTAGGGTTGCCAAAATGCCGCTTCCCCGACTTCCCAGGTAAATCATGCCGTAGAGCGGGAGGGTCATCAGCATTTGACGCGGAACCAGAGCCAGCAAGGCGCCTAGCGTTGTGGCCAGCCCGCGCCCCCCGCGAAAGCGAAAGTAGATTGGAAAGCGATGTCCCAGCACTGCCGCCACACCCGCCATTACAACACAGGCTTCGGGTGCCGAAAACGCCCGCGCAGTCAGAATGGCAATCCCACCTTTGGCGATATCTACTATAGCCACCAGAGCTGCTGGCTTGAGACCGAGATGGCGCGCAACATTGGCGGTGCCAGCGTTGGCATCTCCTAAGGTGCGGATATCCTGTCCACTCCACCAGCGGCTGATAGGAATGGCGGCGGAAAGCGAGCCGATCAGATAGCCAACAAGGACTGTCCACACACAGATCATGGCCCCTCTCCCTTCGATGCAGGCAGGGTAGAACGAGACTTTAGCCGCAAGCCGATCTTATTACGGGGGTGAGGCTACACATCCCCTTCCGCATCTCTATTCTAATTATAACCGCTGAGGCATTATCGAATTGTTCATGGATTTGGCGTTCAATAGAACGCACCATCCAATTGCGGGTGGTTAGGCTACGGGCTATCAGGAGAGCAAACTCCGCCACCCGATTCATCAGCAGGTTCAAGCAGCGCAAAGGCGTTGGGGAAGAAATTGCCATTGTTTTCTATCTCATGCGCCATCTCCTCTTACAATTCAGTATGGGGGCTTTGAGAAAGAAGATACCTTATAGCGTGGGCAAAGTGTCGAGGATTATCGGAGAAACTCACGTTCAGTAGGGGGTCTTAAAAAAGATACCCCCTATTCGCAATAGGGGGTGAATCGAAAGGGTTTGGGGGTAAAGGACAGCCTGATTAGGGTGCGTAGACTACAAAATTATCGAAAAGGATCTCAACACCGGCTTCGTCATAAGTGCCCGCCGTCAGGCCGACATCACCCTCTTGAAAGGTATCATCCTTGACCGTGCGCAACAGGGTGCCGTTGACATAGAGACTCAAGGCATTGCCCACGCAATCCGCCTGTATGTGATTCGTAGTAGTTCCTTGTCGAATGGCAGTGTGGGGCTCCAGGTTCTTGGCGCCGAGCACCTGCGCTTCACCATTTACCTTTTTGCCGATGCCAAAGTAACCATCACTGCTGATGAGGAAGAAGTAGAAATTCTGCGTGTCTACATACCGGCAGAGGAGGCCAAAATCATTATCATCGGGTCCAGCAACTTTGGTGGCATCCACCTCAATCCGTACATCTGTGAAGTTTTGTCCCGGATTTGCCCATACCTCCAAGTTGGGGGTATCCACACGAATGCGATAGGCCCCATCGCCGGTGTAGTCAGTAACCCCGTCGTCATCTTGGCGGCGATCCCATCCACTATTGGGATCGGAGAAGTCATCCTGAAAAAGGATCTTTGCTTGTGGGGTGGGCGTTGGCGCGGCCTGGCTGGGTAGGCCACAGGCCAGAGCGGGTAATAAAAGGATGACAAGGAGCAAAGAGAGAACCCATGAAGAGTTATGTTTGATCATCTGAAACCTCCTTTGACGTTCTAAATTTAACTCATTTTAGCATGATCGTGTACTTGGCGGCGCAAAGGGAGGTTAAGGGGTTGACAAGCAACTAACTTTGTTTATAATGAATACAAGTTTATAATCAATCTAATATTAGAATGATTACAGGAGACATAGAATAAAATGGTAGAAACAGCCATCCTTCTTGATTCCTTGCGTAAGGCAGGCTTGCGAATTACACCACAACGACAGGCTATTTGTGAGTTGTTAGCGACCAGCCATGAGCACCCTACGGCTACGATGATTTATGAAACTCTTAAGTCACGGTTTCCTTCTCTGAGCCTGGCCACAGTGTACAACACCCTGGAAGTGCTGGTGCGGTTGGGCGCGGTGAACGTGCTGGGGAATGCGGGGGATGGAATGGCCCATTACGATGCCGATACGGAACCTCACATCAATTTGGCCTGTGTTTCCTGTCATAAAATCGTAGATTTTCCCAGCCAGTATGTGCAGTTCCTAGATGAGGAAATCAGCGCTGCTTCGGGGTACCGCGTCCTGGGGGCGCGTGTGCTGTATTACGGTCTCTGTCCTGAATGTCAACAGAAGACACCCATGGCACGGAGGAGATCTGACCATGACGACCGTGGAAACAACGCCTGAACGATCCTTCTCTTCTCTTCCGGCTTCAGGCTCACGTTGCACCGATGTCTTTGCTGACGTCCTCAGGGGATACGCCGGGGTTAAAGCCGTTCAATACGATTACGCTGAGGGGCAATTGCGTCTGGTATATGATCCCGAAATTATCTCACCTGCGCATGCTCTCTTGCTTGTAAACGAAGCTGGCAAGATGGCCGCTGGCCGAACTATGGAGTGTGCTGCCCGCCGTGAAATGGGGGGCGTTGCCTGTGCAATTTGTGCTCTGCAACTAGGGCAGGCATTAGCCCTAGATCCCTCGCGGGTGACCTTTCAGGGAGACGTGCTCCAAATAAGAGGGATGCAAACCACCCAGCCCGTGGCTGAAGTAGAAGAGATTCCAGCGCATCCGACAAGTGCAGCGTCACCCGCCCTCCCTCGGTTTGATGAGCAAAAGATACAGATTCTTTTCACGGTTCTCACAGCCCTCTTCACGCTAACGGCGTTGCTGTTGGAACGTTGGGGGGCGCCGCCGATGATAGGTGCAGGATTGTTTGCGTTGGCCTATCTTACCGGCGGCTGGTTTGGGTTGCTTGCTAGCCTAGAAGCCTTGCGTGAGAAAATCCTCAATGTGGATCTACTAATGATCTTGGCAGCACTGGGGGCGGCGATTATTGGTTCACCGGCTGAAGGGGCAGTGCTACTCTTCTTGTTCTCGCTTTCCAACACGCTGCAAGCCTATGCTATGGATCGGAGTCGCAAGGCCATTGAAAAATTGCTTGATCTGCGCCCCAAGGTAGCCACGGTGCGGCGCGGGTCGCGTCTGGTGACGGTGCCTGTGGAAAGGTTAATTCCGGGGGATATCGTTATCGTGCGACCGGGGGAGCGTTTTCCAATTGATGGTGAAGTGATCAGTGGAACGTCCGAGGTTAATCAGGCCACGATCACCGGAGAATCCATGCCGGTGAGTAAACAAGTAGGCGATGCGGTCTTTGCGGGCACTGTCAATGGGAACGGCAGTCTGGAGGTGCGGGTGACGCGCCTGGCCAAAGACACGACCCTGGCGCGGATCGTTCAAATGGTAGAGGAGGCCCAGGCCAACAAGGCGAAAACCCAGCGTATGCTGGATACTTTTGAACGGTACTATGCCTTTTTTGTCCTGGGAATGGCAGTTTTGCTTATCATTGTTCCCTATTTTGTGTTGGGGCAGCCCTTTTACCCCACCTTTTACCGTGCGATGACATGGTTGGTGGTGGCCTCTCCGTGCGCGTTGGTCATTTCGACCCCTGCCAGCATTCTTTCGGCCATTGCCAATGGGGCGCGCAATGGGGTGCTCTTCAAAGGCGGGGTGCATCTTGAGAAAGCTGCCGCTCTCAAGGTGGTAGCCTTTGATAAAACCGGTACGTTGACCTTGGGAGTGCCTCAATTAACTGGCGTTTATCCACTGGCCGACCTGGATGAAGCCACTCTCTTGCAGCAGGTGGCTGCCGTAGAAGCGCGTTCTGAGCATCCGATTGGGGCAGCCATCGTGCGCGCTGCTCAGGAGCGTGGCTTATCTCTTCCCAGTGCGCTGGAGTTTCGAGCCTATCCGGGGCGCGGAATTGAGGCGCAAGTGAGTGGGCGCCGCTGGCGGATTGGAAACACGCGCTTATTCGCTGAGCACAATCTTCCCCTCCCCGATTCATTGCAGACACAGATTCGGCAACTGGAAGATGAAGGCCAAACCGTAATATTGGCGTATGTGGAGGCACTAGACGGTCCCAAGGCAAGACGGGGGTATTTTGCAGGTCTGCTAACCGTTGCGGATGCCCTGCGACCTGAAGCTACCCACATCGTTCAGGCACTTAAGCGGGTGGGAATTGAACGCGTGGTCATGCTGACGGGAGATAACGAGCGTGTAGCGGCGCGCATTGCTGCCTACACAGGCGTGGATGCGTATTATGCTAACCTGCTGCCCCAGGATAAGGTACGTGTTTTGCGCGAACTCCGCGAGACCTACGGCTTGGTGGCCATGGTAGGTGACGGAGTCAATGACGCGCCCTCTCTGGCTGTGGCAGACCTGGGGATTGCAATGGGAGGTGCGGGTACCGACGTGGCCATTGAGACAGCCGATGTGATTCTGATGTCGGATGATCTGCAGAAAATTCCCTTCGCCATGGGTCTGGCACGGCAGGCGCGTCGTGTGGTGTGGCAGAATCTGGCCTTTGCCCTGGCGATGATTGTCGTGCTGGTCAGCACGACCTTTGGGGCTACTTTGCCCTTGCCGTTGGGCGTGCTGGGGCATGAGGGGAGCACCGTTATTGTAGTGCTGAATGGACTGCGCCTGTTGGGGTATCGTGGGTTGTCCAAGGCTCCATTTCCGCCAAAGGTGCCCTCGCACCTGCTTCGGCAGTTTTCTTCTTGACGTTCTTCTGTTTCTTATCCGAGGAACCCGCCACCCGCCCAGCGTTTGATGGCAAGTGGCGGGTTCTCATGGGGGGTTATAATTTCGTCGTTCTTCTTCATTTGCCTGAGTTATACTTATGCCCGGTCAATTTTACTTTTTGGAGATGCGGCCAATGAGAAAACTATTTGCTTTCTGGTTGCTGGTGTTGATGCTGGTCACTGCATGTGCCCCGGCAATCCCAAGTGAAAAAGTAACTGTTCGGGTGGCACTTCTTCCCATCTTGGATGGGTTGCCCATTGTAGTGGCGCAGCAGGAGGGTCTGTTTGAGAAGCACGGTGTCCAGGTGGAATTGATCCCGGTGGGCTCGGCTCCGGAGCGTGATCAATTGATTGCAGCCGGTCAGGCAGATGCCATGATCAACGAATTAACCTCTGTCATGTTTCTCAATAAAGCAACCCCCCAGGTACAGGCAGTGCGCTTTGCAAGGACGGCGACGGCAGATCAAGCGCTTTTTCGTATTTTGGCTGCCAAAGGCGCAGGAATTCAGCAGGTGAGTGACCTGAAAGGGGTTGCCATAGGGGTTTCTCAAGCCACAGTGATTGAATACCTGACTCAACGTCTATTGGAACGGCAGGGCTTCCAGGCAGAGGAGATTCAAATGATCTCGGTGCCCAAGATACCTGATCGCATGGCCCTGCTGGCGAGTGGTGAACTTAGAGCCGCTATGCTTCCAGAACCATTTTCTACACTAGCAGCGCAACAAGGGGCTATCCCGATATTGGATGACACAGTAGCGCCAGAATATTCCTTCAGCTTGATCTCCTTCCGCAAAGCCGTGATTGATCAGCATCCTCGGGCGGTTAAGGGCTTCCTGGCGGCGATCGAAGAGGCTACCCAGCGCATTAATGCCGATCCTCAAAAATACAGTAGCCTGATGGTAGATCAGAAAATGGTCCCTGCGCCCCTGGCTGAGAATTTTCGCGTGCCCACCTACCCGCTAAAAGGTGTTCCAACCGAAGCACAGTTTGCCGATGCGCTGGCATGGGCGAAGGCTCAGGGATATTTGAATGTGGATCTGGCGTATGACGATTGTGTTAACCCCACTTTGTTGCCTTAAGGGCGATGATCAAGGTTGAGGACGTTACTTTTGCTTACACGCCCGGCAAGCCCATCTTTGAGCATTTTACCTGGGCTGCCGGGCATAATGAAGCCTGGGTGATTCTGGGGCCTTCAGGTTGTGGCAAGAGCACCTTGCTCTCCCTGTTGGCGGGATTGCTACGCCCCCAGCGAGGGCTGATTCGGATTGATGGCCAACCCCTGACGCGCCCCCGCCCCCAGACCGGTTTGATTATTCAAGATTATGGGCTGCTACCCTGGGCCACAGTGCGCGAGAATGTGCGTTTGGGACTGCGCATTCGCAACTTCTATGGGGCGGATGGCGTTCACGCACCACGCGACTATCACCCAACTTTGGATGTGGAGCCCTGGCTGGAGCGCTTGGGCCTGCTACCGGTTGCCGAGTGCTATCCGGGACAAATCTCGGGCGGTCAGCGCCAGCGCACGGCAATTGCCCGCACCCTGGTTTTGAATCCAGATCTCTTACTAATGGATGAGCCGTTTGCTTCACTGGATGCGCCTACACGGGAAAGCCTGCAACGCCTGGTGCTAGATCTGTGGATGGAACGTGGGTTGACGCTGGTCATCGTCACCCACGTCATTGAAGAGGCGGTTCTACTAGGGCAAAAGATCCTCTTGCTGGGGCATCCACCTAATCGAACCGCGCAGGTGGTGGAAAATCCCGATTTTTTGTGTCCCGAGTATCGCGATTCACCGGCCTACCGTGATTTGTGTCGTGATCTGCGTGCGCGTCTGGAGGCATTATGAATCGCCGTAACTTGCTTCTGGCCGGGCTGGGTCTTTTGGCGTTCTGGCAAGGGGTGGCGTTAATGGTGCAGCAACCTATTTTGCCGCCCCCATTGGAGGTGGGAGCAGTCCTGTGGCAAGAGATCCGCAGTGGGGCGTTAGGCGTGCATTTTTTAGCCAGTCTGTGGCGGGTGGTGGCGAGTACATTGCTGGCTATTTTCACTGCTGCGCCGATTGGCTTGATTTTGGGACAGTCGAAACGGTTGAACGCTTTCTTTGCTCCAGTGATCTATCTGCTTTATCCTATTCCGAAGGTGGTTTTTGTTCCAGTCGTGTTGCTTTTCCTCGGTATTGGTGACCTTTCAAAAATAGTCGTTATTTATTTGATTCTGTTCTTTCAGATTTTGGTATTGGTGCGCGATCAGGCCGCAGGGTTGCGTCCCGAACTTATCTTGAGCGTGCGCAGCCTGGGGGCAGGGCGATTGGCACTGTTTCGGTTTGTCTATTTGCCGGCCAGTTTACCCGCTGTTCTGACTGCTCTGCGTCAGTCCATCGGGACGGCGGTTGCAGTGCTCTATGTGACCGAGCTCTTCGCTACCCAGAAGGGTTTGGGATATTATATCTACCTCAATGGCAGTGCCCTTCTGAATTATCCGGCTATGTACGCGGGGGTTGTTGCCATGAGTGGGCTCGGATTGGGACTGTATTTTTTAGTGGATGGGCTGGAGAAACGTTGGTGCCGTTGGCAGACGGTTGTTTAGTCGTATGCCATTAAGGGCTAGTGAAGGAGTATTTTTTCGAACACAACCCCAAGCGAAAACAGCAGGCTAAATACTAGCACTAATCGCGCACTCTCGGCCAAGGAGCGGTTGAGTGCACGCCCTTGGTTTAACCAGACCCCCTGGGTAACCCGGATGGCCAGCGGCAATGACGCCAGGGCGAGCATGCCGCCGAGGGGGAGGATGCCAACCACGCTTGCCAAGATGCTAACCAAATAGGTGGTTATCAGGAGGGCTAGATACTCGCATCGCGTCCAGGTTTCTCCATAGCGGACGGCCAGGGTGTGCTTACCAGTGGCGCGATCCGTAGGAATATCGCGCAGGTTATTGACGACCAGGATGTTGACGATCAAGAGCCCAATGGGGATGGATAGGGCCACCGCACCAGCGCTGACCTGCCGTGCCTGAATGTAATAGGTACCCACTACAGCGGCCAGGCCGAAAAAGAGGAAAACGGCTACTTCCCCCCACCCGCTGTAACCATAAGGGCGTGGCCCACCGGTGTAGGCCAGTGCCGCTAAGATGGAGGCCAACCCGATCAATGCCACCGGCCACCCGGCCAGTGCAATCAGGTATACCCCTATCAGACTCGCCAATCCAAACACCACCAGGGTCCCAGCTAGGACGTGGTGTGGTTTCAGCAAACCTGCTTGGGTGACGCGCAACGGTCCCAAACGCCCAACGGTATCTACCCCCTTTTGATAATCAAAGTAATCGTTGGCTAAATTAGCACCAATTTGTAGGAGCAAGGCTCCCGTGAGTGCGGCCAGTGCGGCTCCCCAGTGAAAATGCCCCTCGGCCCAAGCCAGTGCGGTGGCAGCAATGACTGGAGAAGCCGCAGCAGGAAGTGTTTTTGGGCGAGCGGCTAGGATCCAGGCACGCCAGGGGGAAATTTGAGGGGCAATCTGGTTCTCCATAAGTGCCAGGCTGAATTATAACTTGAATGGATTGCCCTTGCATTGCCCCATCATACTTCAACTGGCTTCTTGTGACAACGTGGACAGACTTTGGGGCTGAGTGGCCGGAGTGACAGCGAATTTAACGCCGTTGAGCCCTTCCCTCAAGATTTCGCCTGGACGATAGACAAACAGGTATTCCAAAAGGTAGTCCCGTTCTGACGACTCTAGGCTGTCAAAAGCAGCGCCGCCTTCTAGCCAACCTTGCTCATCGGCCCGACGGAGCATCACCGATTTTAGCACGACGTGGATGCGCGGATGATACGGAGTGCTGAAGGTTAGGTGTGCACCTGATAGCACAAGGCCAGGGGCAAAAGGTGCCTGGATCCGGAATCCCACCCCGCTCAGGGACAGGTTGAAAATAGTAGCCGGATATTTGTGCCCCTCATGCTCTAAATAGCCCTGAAGGCGTACTGGGAACCGATAATGGCGACGTTCGTGGCGACGGCGGAGTACTTCCCGCACGCCCAAGTAGACCACACCGGCATTATATAGCCCCCAGAACAGCACAATCCAGAAGGCCTCACGGCTCAATTCAGTGACTCCTGAAACCAGCAGGCGGAAACTACCAAATAGCAAGGCCCCAATCATCGCACCCAGTAGTGCAAAGTGCAAGCGCAAGGCGCTGCGTTCTTTCTCGTATACAGAACGGTCTACCGATTTGGGAGTCACCTGGAACTTGAGGGGTTTGTTAACCAACAATACTAGCAGGGACTGCATGAAGACAACCATGCGCAAAAAGGCATAGACTTCACTCTTAAAGTAACGGAAGTAGCCCCGCCCCCCGAACTGATTGGCGGCGATGTTCAGAATGAAATACGGTGTCCAGAAAAGCAGGAAACGTGGCAACTCAACCCGCATGGGGAGCACATTGAAAAGCAGGATCACAACCGGCATCATCAGAAAGATAAACTTCTGCACCGATTCAATATACGCTAGAAAACTGGCTAGGTAGGAAAGCCGTTGTTTTAGCGTCAGCCCCGGAATCCACAAGGGACTCTCTTGGCTGCGGTAGAGTTGCATTGTGCCTTGCGCCCAGCGCAGGCGTTGGAGCAAGTAAGCGGTAATTGTCTGCGGAGCGATGCCAAAGGCTAAGGATTCGTTGACAAATAGAGACTTCCAGCCACGGCTGTGTAGGCGTACCGAGGTATGAATATCTTCGGTGATCGTTTCGGTGGCCACGCCTCCTACATCTTCCAGTGCCCTGCGGCGGATGACCGAGGGGCTGCCACACCAAAAGGCGCTGTTAGTGTAGTTCTTGCCTGGTTGAATAACATGGAAGAAAAGGGATTGCTCGTGCCAGGTGGGTTTACTTTGATCGTGTTGTATGGAGTCGAGGTTATAAAATTCCTGGGGTAACTGGACAAAAGCCAGCCGTTCATCTTCGAAGTATCCCAGAGTGCGGTCTAAGAAGTCCGGCTGAGGTACCATATCGGCGTCCAGCACAACGATAAATTCTCCATCAGTGTGTTTAAGTGCGTGGTTGAGGTTTCCCGCTTTGGCGTGACGATTATCCGGGCGGGTGAGATAGCCGACCCCAAAACGTTCAGCCAGTTGGCGCACTTCTTCGCGCCGTCCATCGTCCAGCAGATAAGTGCGATGGGGGTAGGTCATTAGGCGGCAGCCGGTGAGTGTGGCTTCTAATATTTCTACGTCTTCATTGTAAGTGGGAACAAAGACATCTACTTTCAGCCCTGGGCGTGGGGGGCGATAGGGAATAGGGGGATCGATCCGGCGGGTCATCCATGAGAAAAGGAGGTAATTGAGCACACTAAAGGCTTCGGCTCCCCATAACAGCCAGGAGAGGATGGGGGCTTGTGGGTTAATCGTCTCAACGACGCGCCATATTAGGTAGAACACCATGTAGGCGCTGACCAACAAAGGAATCCACACATGCCAGTCGATACGCTGAAAGAGGCGTCTTAGGTGCGTAAACCATACACTTGAAAAGCGCAACATGATTGTTACTTGCCTCCTACTCATTTCACTATAAATGCGAGATGTCAGAATCTTAATAAAAAGAGAGTTAGATAACCGTAAATGGCATGTAAAATTTCTGTCAGAAAATTCTTGGCATGAAGATAATGGTGAGGCGGAAAGGTTATCGGCATTTCACTTTGGGGAGGGCGCTGATGGTATAATTTTGTCAATGAGCTCGCTTGTTGCTTTGGATCTGGAAACAACCGGTACCGACCCAACGCGTGACGCCATTATCGAGATTGGCGTCGTGCGTTTTAATGGCCCTCGTGTCGAGGAAACCTGGAGCACATTGGTCAATCCGGGCCGCCCAATTCCGCACACGATTACCCAGTTGACCGGAATCAGCGATTTGATGGTGCGCGATGCCCCCCCGATCCAAGCGGTCTTGCCGCATCTGGAAAACTTTGTGGGGGAT
This sequence comes from uncultured Thermanaerothrix sp., assembly GCF_938028735.1. Lineage (GTDB taxonomy): Bacteria > Chloroflexota > Anaerolineae > Anaerolineales > Anaerolineaceae > Thermanaerothrix. The sequence goes on along the minus strand of NZ_CALIMF010000004.1, from coordinate 51,484 downwards.
GCAGTTGTGGTGGGCCACAACATTGGCTTTGATCTTGCCTTTCTACGTCGTCAGCGCGCACTCACCCTGGTCGAAGCGGTGGACACCTACGAACTGGCAGCCATCCTGATGCCCTCGGCCAGCCGCTATAATCTGGGATCGTTGGGGCAATTATTGGGCATCCCCTTGCCCAATTCCCACCGCGCTTTAGATGATGCCCGCCTGACACACGCGGTTTACCAGCGGCTTTTTGAGAAAGCCCTTCACCTGCCCATTGAAATTGTGCAAGAACTGGTGCGCTTGAGCGAGTCGCTGGACTGGATGGGATACTGGTTTTTCAGTGAAATCCTCCGCCAGCGGGCTCGGGAAGGTATTCAGGCTCGCCCCACCTCCCCATCGGCGCAGGAGTGGTTTCATGCCCCAGAAGCGGAATGGATAGTGCGCCCACTGGAGCCGCGCGCTTCACCAGTGGCACTGGATATTGATGAAGCGGCCGCCTTGTTAGAGCCCGGTGGGATCTTCTCGCAGTACATGAATGGCTTTGAACATCGTTCTGAGCAGGTGGCGATGCTGCGCGCGGTGGCGCAGGCGCTTTCAGAGGGTTATCACCTGCTGGTTGAGGCAGGTACTGGGACGGGAAAGTCTTTTGCCTACCTGATCCCGGCGGCTTTGTGGGCTTGGCAAAATGGCCGCCGCGTGGTGATCTCGACCAATACGATCACCTTGCAAGAACAGTTGATCAAAAAAGATATTCCTGACCTACTGGCGGTATTGGGTTTGGATATCCGGGCCGCGGTGATGAAGGGACGGAGCAATTATCTATGCCCGCGGCGTCTGGAGGCACTGCGTCAGCGTGGCCCACAGAGCGCAGACGAGTTGCGCATTTTAGGCAAGATTCTGGTTTGGCTGTGGGAAGGGGGAAGCGGCGATCGTAGCGAGATCACCTTGCACGGGCCGGCAGAGCGCGAGGTGTGGCAGCGGCTTTCCGCAGAAGATGAAGAGTGCAAGGCGGAAACTTGTCTTAAGCGCACCGGAGGCGCTTGCCCGTTTTATCGCTCGCGTCAAGCGGCGTTAGCCTCGCATCTGGTGGTGGTCAATCATGCTCTGCTGTTGGCCGATGTGATTGCCGGCAATCGGGTGATCCCCGATTACGAGGTGCTGATTGTGGATGAAGCGCATCACTTGGAAGAGGCCACCACGAATGCGCTTAGTTATCGCATCACACGCGAGGACCTGGCGCGTCTACTCCGGGAACTGGGGGGAACATCCAGCGGTGTTCTAGGACATCTGCTGACGCAGTTGCGTGGCATATTGCGCCCTTCTGATTTTGCGGCGGTGAATCGGGAAATGCAGGTGCTTACCGATTTAGCCTTCCAGGTTGAACAGGGGCTGGGGCAATTTTTCAATGCCCTGGAGACATTCCTGGAATACGAACGAGAGGGACAGCCGCTGGGACCGTACGCGCAACAGGTGCGCTTGTTGCCGGGTAACCGCCATCAGCCAACCTGGGAGGCGGTTGAACTGGCCTGGGGAGCCGTTCGCGAACGCTTGGTCACCCTGCTGATGCGGGGCGAACAACTTACTCGGGCACTAGGGGAGGTGCTGGGGTTAACCCCCGAAGAACTGGAAGATGCGCTGGGCACGCTCAACGGAGTCCTGCGGCGTTTAAGCGAAGCCGATCATTACATAACGGCCCTGGTCAGTCAGCCTGATCCAGCTTTTGTCTATTGGGTGGAGGCCACGGGGAATAACAATGTCAGCCGTGTGGCACTGCAGGTTGCCCCAGTCCACATTGGGGCGTTGATGGAGAAATACATATGGAATGAGAAGCGCAGTGTCGTGCTCACCTCCGCAACACTGACCACCCAAGGCAACTTTGATTACCTGCGTAGCCGTTTGAATGCCTATACGGCAGATGAATTGGCGCTCGATTCGCCCTTTGATTACCAGAATTCGACCTTGCTCTATATTGTGAATGATATTCCTGAACCGAATGGGGGTGGGGATTATCAGCGTAAGGTAGAGCATATTCTGGTGCAACTGGCAAAAGCCACAGGTGGGCGCATGTTGGTGCTTTTCACCTCGTATGCCCAGTTGCGTCGCACCTCTGAAGCCATTACCCCGCGCCTGTTAGAGGCTGATATCCAGGTCTACGAGCAAGGGGAGGGTGCCTCTTCCAACCTGCTTTTAGAATCGTTCCGCGAGAGTGAGCGCGCGGTTTTGCTGGGGACGCGTGCCTTTTGGGAGGGGGTGGATATTCCCGGTGAAGCGCTCTCGGTACTGGTGATTGTGCGTTTGCCCTTCGATGTCCCTTCTGATCCCATCGTGGCGGCGCGCGCTGAGACATTTGAGGACCCGTTTAACGAGTACCAACTCCCCGAGGCGATTCTACGCTTCCGGCAAGGATTTGGTCGGCTGATCCGAACGCAAACGGATCGCGGGGCGGTGGTTATTCTGGATCGGCGTATCCTTACTAAAGGGTATGGGAAAGCCTTTCTGGAGTCTTTGCCCCAGTGCACCTTGCGGGTTGGGTCCATGCAGGAACTGCCCGCTGCAGTTGTGCGTTGGTTGAATTTGTAGAGATTTGAGCACGAGGCGTGCTTGTGTTTTTTGGAGTCATTGGAGGATAAAAGTGAATAATATGGGGTTTAATACTGCCGTTTTTTACGACATTGAGAATCTGCTCAAGGGATATAGTTTCTCCCAGCAGATGGTGGCCAACCTCTCTCTAAAGGATATTTTGGAGACCGTTCGCCAAACTGGCAAAATTGGGCAGATTGCCTTGCAACGGGCTTATGCCAATTGGAGCGATCCGCGCCTGGCGATCATGCGGGGTGAGATCAACGAACTGGGCATTGACCCGATTCAGGTCTTTGGGTTTTCGCGGGATCAGAAGAAGAACGCGGCCGATATCCAGCTGGCGATTGACGCTATTGATCTGGCCCACGTGCGCCCTGCTTTGGAGGTCTTCGTCATTGTTTCCGGTGATGGTGGATTTGCGGCCCTGGCAAAGAAACTCCATGAGTATGGCAAAGTGGTAGTGGGGTGTGCGTATCGTACGGCCACGAATAAAACTTTCCAGGCGGTATGTGATGCCTTTGTCTGGATTAGTGACCCGGATGAAGGAGAAGAAGAGCGACCGCAACGGGCAGCCGCCCCTGTGCCTGCTGGGGTTTCTCCATCGGTGGACGTTTATGACCCTCGCAACGTCCGCCTAGCTCAGCGGATCAAGCCATTGAAGGCACTAACGCCAGATAGGATTGTGGCCAAAACACGTGAGATTTTGGAGTGGTACGCGCACGATCCTATCTCCCAGACCGACTTAATGCGAAACGGTATTTATCTTTCAGTCATTCAAGAGGCGATCAAGTATGCTGTGCCCGGGTTCCAGCCAATTCGTCTGGGTTTTTCCAAGTTCATCGAGTATATGCAGTACGTATGTAAGGGCACTGATTTTTGCATTGCTCGCCCCTTGAATTCGCAGGCCGTGTTGGCTGTACGTAGCGCGGTGCAGAAAGGGGTGGAAATCCTGCCCGACATGGACAAGCGCGAGGTGCATACCCCCGAGACCTATCGCAGCATTCTGGCCACGGGGAGCCCCATCTTCCGTTTGCCGTCGGCTAGCGATCTCTATGCGGTGGTTTCCTGGCTGGCCCAGCATCCCGTTCAGCAGAGCGATATTGGCTCGGCCATTGAGGCCATTGTGGCAGGTCTAGATGGTGAGATCTCTTCCGAAGCGGTTAAACTTGCCTTGTTGAGCCTGGTCTCGGCTAACGTGTTCGTGCGTGAGCCAGAAGGAGTGTCCCTCTCTGAGCAGCGGTTGACCCTACCCTCGGAAAATCGCTCGGCGGCTATCATTTTGGAGAAGGTGCGTCAAGCGGCGCGCCAAAAATTGACTAATGTCTTGGGGGAAGTCCGAGAAGAGGTTTTGCAAGGACTCATTCCCGAAATCGGCTGAAATTGGGGGGTGGCCTCAGGACGCATGAATTCCCTTGTGTGTTATGATTAGGAATGAAGGGGGGAAATGGATCCCTCGGAGCGAATCCTAGAAAAGGAGAACCTATGTTTGCCACAACCCTTATGGATCAAATCGCTGCCCACTTGGATTTTTTGGGCTACGAAACATCGTGGGGTGAGGATCGGGTGCTTTTTGCGCGCCACCCTCGTCACTTCAACCTGATTGTGAAAGACTATGCCTTTGGGGTGTTGTTTACCACGTTCTTCAAGATCAATGATAAGGGATTTACGCACCGCAATGACGTTCATCAAGCGGTTAATGCCTACAACCGACTGGCGCGGGTTTGCCGGGGATATCTGGATAAGGACTTTGATCTGGTGGTGGAGGCGTATTTCCCCAATTACTACGATAAGGGCGTCTTTGGTTCGTTCATGGATACCCTGAATGAAGACCTGCGTGCTCTGGCAGATGAAGGGGTGGGATTACGTCAGTTTGTTCTATGATTCTTCATAAATATCCAGACAACCGAGGGCTAAACCTGAAGGGCGCCGGGGAGCGTGGCCGTGTTGACAGGCTGGAGTAAAGGGTGGGTGCGGTCATTGAGATGGTGCAGGGGTAAGCCCAGCGCCACTCAGGATCTTCTGTAGCGCGAGAGCATTGAAAGGCGCAAACGCTTCAAAGTCGTTATTGAAGAACACATAGACAGTTTGTGCGCCTTGCCGGGTGGCTCGGCGGATCCAGTCGGCGATTTCATGTAATTCCTCTTGCGTGTAGTTGTGATAGTACCAGTGGCTGCGTCCGTGAAGACGGAAGTAAGCAGTGCGAGCTGTGACCCAACCCAGGGGGCGGCTCTTCGGCGAATCGGCCTCGCAGAAAACGGCGCCTAGGTCGGCGAGCAATGCGCGCGTTTCCTCAGTGAGCCAGCGGGGATGACGGAACTCCACGACGATGCGGGAAGGATCACCAAACGCCAGCAAAGCGCGGCGCAGGCGGGATGGATCATAAGGAGTGCTAGGGGCCAGTTGGAGCAAGATTACCCCCAGTTTGTCTTCGAGGAACTCGGCCGAGGTCCGGAAGGCTCGGATATCCTCTTCTGCGTCCTCAAGGTATTTGCGATGGGTGATAGTTTTGGGGGCTTTGAGGACATAACGAAATCCCTCAGGAGCCTGGGCAGCCCATTTCCGGTATGTCGGCTCCTTAAAGGTGCGGTAGAATGTGGCGTTGATCTCTACGGCATTGAAATGCTGCGCGTAAAAGGCAAAGCGTCGGCTGGCGGGTAAGCCGGGGGGATAGAAGCGCCCTTGCCAGTGAGGGTAGGTCCAGCCCGAGGTGCCGATATAAAAACAGGGCGACTGGATGAATGAGGCCATGAGAATCTCTTTTAGTTAGTATAGTCCTTGAGTAAAAGGTTGTATGCGCACGAACACGGAACGCTTGACGAGCGAGGCAGTTCTCATTATAATAAGGATCGCGCTGCGGGGTAGAGCAGTGGCAGCTCGTCGGGCTCATAACCCGGAGGTCGGTGGTTCGAATCCACCCCCCGCTACCTGATGAAATCCGCCTGCGAGGGCGGATTTCGGTTTTAACCGGCAGGAGGCTCTAATCTGTATTCCTGAGAATCTCCTTGCCACTATCTCTCTCCATAGGGCCGTTGGCGGGCGCTCAGAGTATTTGGCACAGTGCGCATGGAGTGGAACAAAAGTCAATTTGCAAGACAGAAGTTTTTAGGGTTTGGGCGGGGATGAAGTGGGCATAGAAACGGTTTAACCTCACGCGTTTGGATATACAATGCAATAGAAAAAGAATTTGCTCTTGGCAGAGGATTTGGTTGTTCGAACATAATTGCAGGATAATATGCTTTTTCTCCGTTCGGTTATACGTGAAAATGACGTGTAGATTTGTAGATTAAGTGGGTTCTCCTTGAGCAATAAGGAGAGTATATGCTCATTATAGATTTGACGAAACACTATATTCGGCACGTCATTCAACATAACGATATTGCCAGATACGAATCCGCTTTTCCTGAATTGTTTCAGCATTACCACACATTTTGGGCACCTTTACAAGCGTATTCTTTTCGAGACGCAGAAGAAATTGCCCGTCGGCGTGATTTCGTTATAGGGCGTTTGCCTCTGTTGTCAAAACGATTTGAAGAAAAGGGCTTGAATGTCACAAACATTGACATCGTTCTATTAGTCGGTCATGGCACATCGAATGGACACGCTTTCCCCCTAACAACTCGCTGGATAGTTTGGCTTCCCCTTGAGACTTATCACTCACCCCAAGCAGTAGATGTTTTTGTTTCGCATGAAATTGCTCATGCTTTGCATTATCAACAGCAGCCAGCATTCTACTTTAGGAATGAGTACGAAAAGAATAAGGTATTTCGACAATTAGTAACAGAAGGGATAGCTACGTTCATCTCAAAGGAAGTGCTGAGTATTAGCAATGAACAAGCGTTGTGGGCAGATTATCTTCCTTTCGACCGTGTTCAACAATGGTACGAAGCCTGTTTAGAACGAGAGGAAGAAATATTCCGTGTTCTGGCAGATGAATTGGATTGCAGTGATAGACGAAATCGCCTGTTTTCTTTCTCCGAGACAGATAATGTTCTGGAAAATCGGGCGGGTTACTATGCAGGACTTATATTGATCGAGCGTTATGTCAAGCAACAATGTCTTACGTTACAAGATTTATTGGGAACAAGCGAGAAAAGATTTTGGCAAATCATTCAGATATCTCTTGGAAGAAATGAGCCCATCTAACACCATTTGCAGCAGACAATGGCTTTGCTACTAAGAGAATGTGCGGCGGGCTGCAGAGTGGAATTTGGGCGAGGAAGTCTTAAGTAAGCGTCTAGCCGTTGCTGCTAAAACCAACCGTTGGCCTGCTTAGGACCTCATTCATTGCCATTGAAGGGACGACGAAATGAATCTGGGTCGGAAAAAATATCTGGCTGCGTGTCGGTATCGGTATCCTGTTTTCAGTGGTTGGTACCATTTTGCTGATACTCTCTTTTCCACCCTATAATCAGTGGCCGCTCATCTGGGTTGGTTTTGTGCCTATGATGATTGCCCAGTTTCGCGTGCTGCCACGCCGGGCTTCCAGTCTGGCTTCAGCCATCACTATCGGTGGCTGGCTGGGACGTTATCTGACGCCCATCTTTGCCGGCAGTGGCCTCTATATTGCCCTGGCTTCTGCTACTTATCACAGGCATCAGCGATCTAGCCGACAGCGGCGTGCGCGCTTTTCATGAACGCACCGGCTACCGTTGGTTCGTTGGATGTGGTGCCCTCAACTGGGTGGGGTTTGAAATGATACGCGATTTCATCTCCCATTATGGGCACCTGGGGCTTTGTCGCTAACGTGCTCTACAGTCAACCGTGGCTTATCCAACTGGTAAGTATCTTTAGCTTTTTTGGCCTTGGTTTACTTATTATGTCGGTGAATTATGGGATTGGTCTAGGTGCGCTATGCTTATTCGACCGATACTGGCGACTTGACCCCGACATTCCTTACCTTGCCAGCCGCTTAGTACGTAACTGGGTGGAGTGATGGTTGCATTGATCCTCTGGATCGGCCTCAGCCTTGTTCTTTACCGTATACCGACAACACCTACCGTTCACGTTGCTGCGTTGCACTATAACGCGGGCATTTTGTGGAGCGCGGTGGACAAATTCAACGAACTCACCCGCCGAGCGGCTCAAGACGGCGCCTGTATCATCGTTTGGCTGGAAATCGCTATTGAAGGCGACCCGCAGGTCACCTGCACCACCGAGTTTCGTCAGTTGGCCGCCGAGAGCGACGCCTATCTAGTGCTGGGTTACGTGGTCCGCGAGGGTGAGCATGTTTGGCGAGATGAAGCCACCGTGCTATCGCCCGGGGGGCAATTTCTGAGTGAGCGTGGTGAAATCTGACAACGGAGGTAACGATTCTGTCGTCATTGATCCCTACGGGCGGATCCTCGCCTCTGCGGTTACGCCTGGCGGCGATCGCGAGGGGCAGGTCATCATCGCCGATGCGCCTTTGGGCACAAGAAATTCGCTTGCCGTCCGTCTGGGTGATTGGACGGGTTGGATGGTGTTGGCAGGGGTGATATTTTTCATTTTCTACAATCCTGTTACGAAGAAAAGGGCGAAACGGAACACAACGCTCCAAACTCTATTGAAAAAGCGATCCATGACACCTAAGGCCTTATCTGAATTTGGACTGTGGGGCTAACTGGTTGCTTCTAGCCGATCCCTTCTGCTGTGCGGTGCGGCGCTACACGGCCAGCTAATGCGCAATTTGCTAGCGCGCTCTTCCGCGAATAAAAAGGGTATTGAGGTGGACACAGGGACCGCTAAAGAATAGTTCATAAAGGTGTAGGGACTTAAAGCCCCCCAATTTCCACGCTGTCGAGTCTCTATCTCCTTTGTTCGGCAATCACTTGGCCGGTAACCTTAAGGCAACCGGCTAGGGACATCAGCAAGACCTGAACCGGTGATGGGCCACCATCCGTACCCCCTAGTGACGGAGATTCATCAATGATCATGGAAAATTTTCTGCTCTTGGATTCAGCCTTGTGGCGCTCCCGCTTTTCCTATGAACCGTCGTTTCTCGTGTTTGTGTATTTATAAAATCTCCTGTTTTTGATTAGCGGACAACTAAGACGGGGCAGGGAGCATGCTTGATAACATTTTCAACCGTGCTGCCCAGCAATATGTCTTCCAAACTGCGCTTGCCATGCGAACCAATCACGATCATGGTTGTGCCGAGCTCTTGAGCTGCAATGACAATCTCTTTCCAGGGGATTCCTACTCGAATGTGCAAGGTGATTGGCACGTTTGCATCCCTGAGAAATCGCGTCTTGAGGGTCAGTTGGTCAAGTACTTGCTGCTTATATTCCTCTTCCAAACGCTCTCCAACCGATTCTTCTTGTGCCATTGTAATGAATGGATTAGGCACAATTTCTAGGAATGGTAAATCCTCGGGATCTATCACTGTCAGAACATCAATGCTTCCTCCCTCGCTGCACTTCACGCAAGCCAGAGATTGCTGGCCAGCTTTTTGCGCAGCGGCTGAAAAATCGGTAACCCACAAGATCTTTTTGAACATTTTTACCTCCGGCTGGCACTTTGTGATTATGGATTTTGTTTACTATCATTTGAATTTTTGTCTCTTTCGTGCGCAGATAACGATAAAGGGGGTTGGCAGTAAGCATTTGTACACTAAAGGCTAATGTTGCCGGTAACCCCACCGATGCTTGACTGGAAAGGCTGGTGAAAGCCAATTCTTCTGCAATGAGTAGGTTCTTCATTCCAGAGGAATAGGTGACAGCGATGATCTGCTCGCGGTTGAAAACGCAGCGGCCTAACCAATAGGGGGGGCCAAGAAGCCCATGGGTAATATGAGGATGACGGCATTCAATAATATTGCAAGTGATAGCCAACGAGTCACAATTAAGAGTTGAAGGTTAGTTACAGATCCCCCGCAGGCTGATCTGGACGGGATTAGGAGCGACATGTTGATTTTTGCGGCCGCTTTTCAGAACCTTCAATGACTTTGGGGGGAAACCGTTTAGGCCTAAAAAAGGGGTATTAACAGCGCCAGCCGAGGCGCCTTCCACGAGGTCAAATCGGATTCCGGTTTTGAAGAGGGTGCGCAGCACTAGCCCGCAATATGCCCTGCGCCCCCCTGGTAACCGGCACAAAAGCCAGTTTGAAAAACAGATCTTTTTCATGTTAAACTAAACCTAGTGCCAGCAGTCCCTCCCAGATGCTCAGTCCGCCGACAAATACCCATAGAATGTCGAGTTTGAAATAGCGCACAGCAAGAAAGGCCGCACCTGCCAGCACAAAAGCGACCGGCACGGTTAACGCGACTGTGCCTATCTGCAGAAGGGCTGCTGCCAGCATCCCAGTGAAAGCAGCCAGCACCCCGGCCAGAGCGCCGCGAACGATCTTGAGATTGCGCAAACGGGCAAACACCTCGGTAAAGATCAGTGTCATGGCAAAAGAAGGCGAAAAAATGGCAAAGGTGGCCAGTAGCGCGCCCCCTATGCGCCCTATTTTATATCCGATGAAGGTCGAGGTAATCAAAAAAGGCCCAGGGGTGATTTGTCCCAAGGCAACCCCATCGGCAAACTGGTTCAGATTCATCCAATGGTGCTTTTCGACCACCTCTGATTGTAGCAGGGGAATAATGGTCGTCCCGTTGCCAAAGGCTACGGCGCCGATCTTGAAAAGCGATAGGCCCAAGTGGCCAATTTCCGAGTCCAAAGATATGGCCAGCGCTACCACGCCCAAGATAATGATTATTACTACGCTAATTGCCAACCCGCGCCGTATTGAGATTGAAGCCGGGGTTGGGTTACTGGCTTGTGGGGCTGGAGTTCCTTTGCTTGAAGCCGGATGGATGAAGGCGGCGCCCAACGCCAGGGCCATCAAGATCGTTAGTACCGCGTCGAACTTGAGCAGGAGCCCCCCAAAGGCTAACAGCGTAATGACGGCTTCGATTTTGCCTTGGATGGCCCGGCTGCCCATGTCAAGGGTGACATTTAGAATCACCCCTACAACTAGGGCTTCTAAGCCCTGGAAGAGGGGGTGAACCCAGGGCAGGTTGCCGGCAGCAAAATATAGCGCAGAAAGGATCAGCATTAGGATAAAGGAGGGCAAACAAAAACCAGCCGCGGCAAGGAGTGCTCCGGGAACGCCACGCAGCACATAGCCAATATAGGCCGTGAAATCAACCATGATCGGGCCAGGGTAGAGTTGAACCATTGCCAACCCATCGTTCATCTCTTCCTCGCTCAGCCAGCGCTGTGCCAATACGAGCGCTTTGAGTTTTTGCAAGATTGCCATGCCAAAGGCCGTCAAACCAACGATGAGAAACGATGTAAAAATTGTCCACAGTGGGACTTGCGAACGGGGTTGTGTTTCAAGTGACTCGGCAATCATCAAGTGTTCCTTCATTCAGGTTTGAATCGATAAAGATTAGGAGGTTGCTAGTTTGGCAATCATGTCAGTGGGTGGTAATATCAATATGCCAACCAACACCAGGGCCGCAGCAACCCAGAAAGCAATTGCTGGATTCCACATTGATATCAACACCGCACCGAGGGCAGGTGCATATAGGCCACGAATACCACAGGTCAGAAGGTGAAGGCCAGAGAGATCATCAGTCCCATAAGGGTAATCAATGGCAAACAGCCGCCAACCAACTGAAATGGCGGAGCCGCCGATCCCACATAGGATATTGGCAATCAACAACTCCCAAAATGACCCGCTCATGGCATACAGCGCCGCCATACCCACGATGGCAAGCATCCCCAGGCGAAAGGCATTAACGATGTGCGTTGGCGTTTTGCTCAGCCGCTGACCCCACAGCCACGAGGCGACCACCAGTGCAAGGCTGTTGGTTGCCAGCAAGATACCAATCTGAGTGTTGTTCAGCCCTAATTGTTGCACTTCAACTAACGGGAAGGCGGGTAGCATCATCACCATGCCTGTTCCGGCGATCATCAAGGTTAAAACCATGCGCCGGATGAGGCTATCCTGGCGCAGAATTTGCCAGGGGGAAGCCGTACCCTCCTTGACCCCATTCGATAGATCTGGAAAAGGTAGGTAGGTCACAGCGGCAACACTGGTGCTCACAGAGGCTACTGCCAGTGTGATAAAGGCGCCAAATGTATCTATCAGCCAGCCGGCCAGCGCGTTAGCGAGGGCATGTACACCATTGAAAACCGCCTGCACCCGGCCAAGACTGGAGCCGGTTCGTTCAGGATAAACAATTTCGGCCAGGGCGACATAGAGTGGATCGCCAATACCATAGAAAAGATAGTAAAGTAGCACCAGCAAGGCAAACACCAGTGGTGTGCGCGCCAATCCAAGCGCAAGGAGGATGATCCCTGCTGCTGCCAACGAGCCGACCATCAACCTGTGCGTTCCCCAACGCCTGGCTTGCGCCACCCAAAATGGAGCTAGCAGGTTCGCCAGATACGGCGCACTGGTGATTAGCGCCAACAGCCATGGCGAGGCACCTAAGCGTGTGGCTAGCACGGCAAAAAAGGCCGCGCTCAAACCAGCTGCCAGTCCCAGACTGGCGTGAATGATCGTATCGAACCTTCCGAGCGCTCTTGTTGGGCTACTCATATTATTTCTGAATGTTAGAGGGCGTCCCTGTAATTACAGGGACGCTCCCGGGAACGCCATCTGTTACAACTTACTCTCGCTGACCAACACTAACCCATTGCGGCGAACTAGGTCGCGCACTTCAGGTAAAAATTCCTGGATATCGGCCTGTTCTGTTGAAGTTACCTCAAAGCTCATGAAAGAAGGCGTTTTCTCCATGGTGCCTTTTACGGTCGGCGTTTTCAGGTCTACGTTGACAAAATCATATGGCCGATTTTCGACCAGTTCTTGCATTTGACCCAGAAGGTTCTTATCGTCAAATTCCCCCGCCACTTCAAACTTTACCCGCGTGACCAGCTTTGCTATTGCATCTTCAGCGGCTGCCCGTGCTTTCAGAGCATCCAGTTTGGCTTTCTTTTCAGCCGATTCTTTGCGGACGATGCCAAAAATTTTGTGCTCGCGTTCCAGCTTCCAAATCAATTCTCGGTCGGGGAAGGCGATGGCCTGGGTTGGGCATACCGTTGCACATGTGCTACAGCCAACCATACAGTTGTATGGATTTACGACCACGGACTTGTTGCCCTCCATATCGTAAACGCCGCGGCCACAGGTCAAAAAGCATAGGGTACACCCAATGCATGCCTCAGGATCAACGGTTGGAAACCAGGGAATATCCTTACGGGGAATGCCATGCCAAAGTTCATCTTTAGCCATTTTTAGCCTCCATACAAGATTTGGGGTTTGGAAAATCTTTGAGATTTTCCTGATCTAAACAAGTTATACTTCCTTCGCGTAGGGGTGGCGGCTAAATTTGCCGTGTCCACCTGCACATACTCCTGGCTGTGGCACCTCACCTCGTGGGTGGTTACCCTGCGTATGTTGCGCCTACCAGCCACCCGCCAACAGATCTATTTTGTATTCCTTGTTGTTCTTTCAACCGACACCTTACGCTGTTGCTGACGAAATGCTACTGCCCATTCTGTCAGAGTGTAATCGGGCATTTGTGGAAAACCGATGTCAAAGGGCGTTGGGTAGGCAGCGGTTTGGGCTGTACCGCGCAAGCCCTCAAGGATTTCTGGGATGAGCGCTACTGGAAAGCTAACAGTCAATTCGTCGTCCTGTGCCATGGCAGTTTTCCGGTCGCCAAAGCAAGGGATGGCGAGCGAGAGATCCTGTGTATTGTAGGTATTTGCCAGGGTATCGGCACACAGGCTGTATTCGCCGCCAGTGGAAAAGTTGGCTCGCCCGCCACGCTTCCATAGATAGGCCTGAACGATGCGCATGGCTTGGCTAGTGTTTCCATATATCACTACAATATCCGGTTCAAACGTTAGGCGATCAAGCGGCGCTGAGGCGATGGCTTTGACCTTACCGGGGGGAATACGTGGTACCAAGTCGGTGAAGCGTCTGGCTGACTCTAAGTCGGCATGAAGCATCGCAGCAATTTTGCCGGAACGCATATTTTCGGGAGGCTCCATCATGCCCACAGCCACTGCTCCAATAATGCAAGCCATGTCCTCCAGTGTGAAGTACATCAAACGGCCATGGTAGCGGGTTAACGCCGTAGCCTGGCAAACATTCATCGGCGTTGGAGGGCGCATAACTCTTGGGGGGCGTTCCTCTAGGTTATCGTAGAACTTGACGCCAAAGGGGAAAGTCTTTGGCCGGATGGAGGCCATCACCTCGTTATATAGTTCAAGATACGGTTCAAGATTGAGTTCCTGTGACATTGCTACACTCCTGCGAGCGGGTGGTTTCAATATTTAGCAAACGTAATGCCAAATATATTCAATACAATGAATGCGATTATAAGCCCTTCGTAAGTTTTGTCAAGAGATGGATCTGAGACCGAAACGGAAATCGTCTCACGCCGGTATGCCTATCTCCTAGAATCCTCTCAGCAACCGTTCGAGTGACCCCAAAATGTTTCGTTGCCTCTATACCGCTAGAAATGCTGCGATCTCGGAAATAAGAGGCACTTACCCCGGACCCGGTGCTATCCTTGGCGCTACCATGGTCCTTGGGATGATCCAATGGACGAGACCTTACTTTTCCGCTCCGGTGCAAGGGTGCTTGTCTCGTAGGAATATGCCAGTATCGGCGAGGTGGGCAATGCGTCATCCTCTGGCCGCCGTGCTATAATCTCCCCTGAACCATGGCTGAGCCGAAAGTTCCTGCTGAGTCTTCTTTACCTTCACCGCGGCGGCGTTCCATTCTGCGCCAAGTCAATTTGCGTTTGACCTTGCAACCGGGTGAGCATTATCATCTCAATGTAACTACTCTGACCCCCGAAGGTGAGCCCCTAGAAACCCATACCTTGGCGCTGAGTAACCCACCGCAAGCTGCCGAGCAACTTCCCTTACCGTCCTGGGTCACCGAGGCAGAGTTGTGGCCTAACACAACACCTTGGTTGCGCTTGACAGCCCGCCTGCGAGCCTTGCCCTGGATGGGATTGCTGATGGCCGTGGCAGTGGCATTTTATGCGTTTACCCGCTTGGTAGGTTTAGATCGTTTTCCCGTTTATTTCTTCAGCGATGAGGCGGTACAAACACTGCTGGCGGCTGATTTCCTGCGCGATGGTCTGCGCAATTATGATGGCGAATTCCTCCCCACGTACTTTGAAAATGGGGGGCAGTATAACCTAAGCCTCTCCGTCTATCTCCAAGTCTTGCCTTATCTGCTATTTGGCCGCTCGGTGATCGTTACACGGGCAACGTCTGTCCTGATCACCTGTTTAGCGGCGCTGTGGGTGGCGCTGATTATGCGGAGGGCTTTTGGAAGTCAGTTTCCCTGGCTGGCGACGTTGATTTTAACCGTGACACCAACTTGGTTCCTCCACTCACGTACAGCATTTGAAACTGCCTTGGCCACCAGTTTTTATGCCGGTTTTCTGTACTACTATCTACGTTATCGCATTGAACAACCGCGTTATTTACGCCATGTTGCGCTTCTGGCAGCGCTTACCTTTTATAGTTACAGCGCGGCGCAAATGGTGGTTGCGGTGAGCGTCCTGCTTCTGGCGGTGGTGGATGTGCGCTATCACTGGCAACATCGGCGTGAGGTAGGAGAGGCCCTGGCGTTGGGGATATTGCTGCTCCTGCCATATCTTCGCTTTCAACTTACCTACCCCGGAGAGACATTCCGCCATCTTGAGATTCTGCGCTCGTACTGGCTTCAACCCCTGCCACTAGGGGAAAAGCTACGCCTCTGGGGGCAAGAGTATCTCCGTGGACTCAACCTGCTTTATTGGTTTCGCCCCGATCCCCCGGATCTGATTCGCCACGTTATGAAAAATTATGGGCATTTATGGCGCCCCGGTTTATTGTTTACGCTTGTGGGGATTGTTTTAATGTTTCGCCGCTTGCGGCAATCGGCCTATCGCACACTGCTGATTGCCGTATTGGCGGCACCCAGCGGGGCTGCGCTGGTCGGCTTGGGGGTGACGCGGGCATTGTTTATGGTGATCCCAGCGACGTTGCTCACGGCCTTGGGGCTTGAATGGATAATGCACCGTGTGGCGCGGGGTCTTGCCAATTGGATCCCCTCAGCGATGACCCTGAACGCGTTGGCCGGTTTCGCGTTTGCTGGGTTGAGCCTATATGGTGCGGCTATGCTACGTGATGCGTTGCTCAACGCACCCTTGTGGTATCGTAATTACGGTCTCAATGGTATGCAATATGGTGCGCAGCAAGTGTTTGCTGCGGTTCAAGACTATTTACAAGATCATCCTGGAGCGAAAATTCTGGTTTCACCGACCTGGGCAAATGGTACAGACGCGCTGGCTCGCTTCTTCGTTGGCGATCCCCTGCCATTTGAACTGGGCAACATTGACGGTTTTGTGAATGAGTACCGCCCGGAACTGGAAAGCCTGATTTTGGTCATGACCCCAGAAGAATTTGAGCGTGCCCGCAATAGCCCCAAGTTTACCGATATCCGCGTTGAGCAAACTCTGCCCTATCCAGACGGTCGGCCAGGTTTCTACTTTGTTCGTCTGTGCTATGTGGAAAACATTGAGGCGATTCTGGAGGCCGAGCGCCAGCAACGTCGCACTTTGGTGCAGGGCCAGGTGAACTTGCCTGATGGCAGTCTGGCTGAGGTGGCTTACTCCTATCTGGACATGGGGGAAATTCAACATGCCTTTGATGGTGACCCCACAACGCTGATTCGCACCTATGAGGCTAACCCATTACGTATCCAATTGGGGTTTCCTGCTCCCAAGATAATCCATGCCCTTACTTTTCGGGTTGGTGGAGTGCCGACACGGGTTACTGTGCAAGTATGGGCACCAGGTGCTACGGAGGCGATGGTGGTGAGCCAGGAGGTGGGCGAAACGCCATTGCCCCGTGAGATGACTTTGACCCTGCCCGCGCCGTCAGAGGTCGTTCGTATGGAAATTGAGATACTCAACGTGCGCGATAGCGAGCCGGCCCATGTCCATTTATGGGAGGTGCGGTGGAAATGAGTCCCCCGGTGATGCGCTCGCGGCGTGGGGGGTGGGGATGGGCATTGCTCTTAGGACTGTTTGGGTTGACGCTGACCCAGGCCTTGCGGTGTGTTCAGGCGCTGATCTTGTGGAACTGGTTAATTGAGATTGGGATATGGCCTGGGCCGGCTTATCTGGCGTTGACAGGGGTGGTGTTCACCCTTTTAGGGGCCACTGCGATCTTAGGTGTGTGGCAGCAGCGCGTTTGGGGACTGTATTTGAGTGGAATCACCTTGGTGAGTTGGAGCCTGTGGAACTGGGTGGATCGCCTCTTTGTAGCGGTCTCGCCAACCATCCGGGACAATTGGCCTTTTGCATTGGGGCTTAACGGGGTGCTTCTAGTGATCGGTTTTCTTGTTCTTCACCATGAGATAACATCAGGTGCTTATGAAAAACGCGCTTCATCCTGAAGAAGAAATTGAGGTCAAGTTTTACCTGAGCCAGCCCGCGCGCTTGCATCAACGGTTGCGGGTTCTGGGGGCCAAGCAGGTTGAACCCCGCCAATATGAACTCAACCTGCGTTTTGATTTTCCAGATCGGCATCTGACGCGTGAGCATCGGGTGCTGCGTTTGCGCCGCACCTACCAGACTACCCTGACCTATAAAGGGCCGGCTCAGCCTGATGCGCCGGTGAGTGCCCGCCAGGAAATCGAGGTTGGGGTCAGCGATTTTGAAACGGCGCGTCATCTGTTGGAGGCGCTAGGGCTGGAGGTTAGTGTCATTTACGAGAAGTGGCGCACAACCTACCAACTGGGGGCAGTGGAAATCGTTATTGATGAGATGCCTTATGGCGTTTTCTGCGAGATCGAAGGTCCCGACGCGACTATCATCGAAGCGACTGCTCGGCAACTGGGCCTGGATTGGACGGCGCGCATACGTCAGAGCTATCTGGCCATGTTTGAGATCCTCAAACGGCGCCTGCGTTTGAGTATCCCCCACCTGACGTTTGAGGCTTTTGCCGGTATCCGCGTTAGTGCTTCCGATTTGGAGGTGCGTCCGGCCGATGTTGACTAAAAAAATCAGGTTTCTGCCAGAAACCCACGTAAGATCTGGCTAAATGTGGTTGGGTCCTCACGTTGGGGCCAATGCCCACAGTGTGGCAAAACCGCCAGGCGAGAACCGGGCAAGCGCTGGTGGGCTTCGCGCGCTGCTGCAAGGGGTACCAGAGGGTCGTGCTCGCCATGGATAAACAGGGTGGGCGCGCGAATTTCTCCCAGGCGTTCGAGGTAAACCGTTCGCAGACCTGCTTTGAGCACCTCGTGGCGTTGAAACGAGCGAAAAGCCCGTCCAGCATGAGGTTTGCGGACTTCCTCGAAAACGGCTTCAACCAATGCTGCGTCCACTTTGCGGGGATCGTGAAAAATTTGTTGCAAAGACAGCCGCACTAAGGAGCGACTGCGCGCCATCAACCCCCAGGTCAAGCGGTTTAGCCCTTCCAAATGCACTAACCAGTAGGACCAGCGATGAGCCGGTGCTTGGCGTTGCAGTCCGTAGCTATCCACGGGCACCAAGCGTCGGACACGTTCAGGGTGGGCAAGGGTCAACCCAATAGCGATGCCACCGCCCATGGAGACACCCACCAAGGTAACCCGCTCCAGACGAAGTACCTCCAGCAGCGCAGCCACAAAGTCGACGTAAAATGCCATGGTGTAGGAGATATCCGGGCGGGCGCTCTCGCCGTACCCGGGCAGATCGGGCGCCAGGACACGGTAGTTCTCGCTTATGGTGGGAATAATGGGTTGCCATGAGAGCCAAGCGGAGTCAATACCTCCGCCATGCAGTAGCAAAATGGTCTCTGCAGCGGCTCCAGCACAGAGCAAGTGAATGCGCAGGCCCTCGACCTCCACCCATTGATGCTGGAGTTCAATCACAAAACCCTCCTGGTGTGGTCGGTCTTCACGGTCCGGGATAACCCGCACCCGGCGTGGTCGTGAAGCCAGGTTCTGGATAGCCGCCTGGCTGGGTTGGCGCCGGGGTGGCCGGCGGATAGTAACCTGGTACAGGGGGTGGTGTAGGGGTGCGGGCTGTGGCAGAAGCCGGCGTGGCTGTTGGCGCTATAACCAGCGGGGGTGAGGGAGGCGTCTGACCGGGGTAGACCCAGGAGGTGGGGGTGGGCTGTACCCCGCCCAAGCGTTCACTGATATCGCGCACATAGTCAATAGCTCCCCGGCAAGCCGGTTCAAGGTGGGTTGCCACATGTTCCCAGTCCAGCGGTTCACCTGCGCTATAGGCCCCGCGCAGAGCGCGCAGCAAGCAGCCGGGACCGGCATTGTAATTGACCAGCGTAAAACGCCACAAGTCGGTGTATGAACTAACCTCGCCCGCCATGCGCCCAGTCAGATTGCTGATCAGCCGCCCTACCTGCTCACAATTTGCTTTCAGTCCTTCAGCAAAAACGTGTATGCTATAGCGCGTCTGGGTTAGATCAATTCCGGCAGGGCATTCCGAACAACTGGCATTGACCTGGCGCACCAGCGCTCCCCGCAGCATGGCCTGTTCCTCAGCTTTGAGATTGCCAAACCCTAGATCGCAGCGAGATTGATGTAGCACCAGGGGGCAGAACTGGGCGAAAAAGGTCGGGTTCCACAACAAGAGTGTATCGGCGCCGTTCTCGGTCAACTGCCCCAATCCGGCTTCGCGGTAGGTGCGGTAAATGCCGGGCCAGAACTGGCTTTCACGCGTGAAAATATTCTTGAGCAACTGGGCTGGCACACCACTTTCCTGAGCGACGCGCCAGATTTCCTCATCAAAGCGGTTTTGCCATTCCAGGACGAGATCATAAGCACGTTGCATTCCACACGTGTTGGCAACCAGCGGCGCTTGCAACCCTCCTGCCGGACAATCGCTGGCATCTACTTCCCCCCGAGTGATCAAAATGCCGGCCAGGTAGTACAGAGTCAACGAGGAATACAGCCCCTGGGGATCGTTGGGAGTGCTCAACCATGGGGGTGGACCGCCGGGATCAGGAAATGATTGCCATGTTTCGGCGCAGCTAGCCTGCATGCTCCCGCGCCACTGAGAACTCAGAATGTCAACGTAATAAAGCGGTGTTTGGTCCGTGCGCCCCTCTGGGGCCATAAAATCACCTCGTGGCAGCACGCGCACCAATGCCGTGTAGTGGGGGCTGGAATCGCCATAGGAGGAGTCGGCCCAGAATTCCAGCGTTTCGCCTTGCAGACCGGTTGGGCGCAAGGGCACAGTGCAGGTGGAACCGCGACAGGCGAAAGGCTCATTTCCTAACGTGCCGTTAATGGCAATAATCATCTCGTTGGGCAGAGGTTCCGCTGCTTCCAGGCGTAACAAAGGGAGGCGGTCACATTGACCAGGTGGCAGATCTGCAGTGCACCCTTCCAGGCTTAACCATACGCTGGGGAGGGGGAGTTCCACTTCTATCTCGCGGCTGGCTTGCCACTGCTCAGCTAGGTGCAGGTAATAGCCCGGGCAGGCTGTCAAAGGTTGCTCGGGGGTTGTAAGGACGCAGGGTTGAGTATTGCGCCAGAGATTGTACACATGAGGTTCGCACCAGGTGCGGATTTCATCGGGGTAGGGCAGCCCCGCATGCTCGATCACCAACTCGCACGCGATCCAGTTGGTGCGCCACTCGACGACCCACCAACGGTAGGCAGTGTACTCATAGGATAGGGTAGTACGGCGGGCATAAGGTTCGGGCGTGGGCTCTTCGGCCTGGGCAGTTTTGAAGGGCAGTAGACCGAGCCATATCAACGCAATTAGCCCTATTCCCCCGCTCCAGGTCAATTTGCGCCTTATGCCTGCTCTCACTGTTCTCTCCCGAATTTCTAAGCCTCCCATAAATAAAGTTTACCATATTGCTCGGTGACTAAAACACTTGTCGTTCCTACGACTCAAGTCCGATGGATAAGCTCTAGCCTCTCTATCACAAGTTCTTGCCTAGCCAGGTGTGCACACTTAACCCAACCCCTGGCCTGGCTTGGGGTGGCAAGTTGTTTTCTTTTGAGCCACTTTGCATCAGTGCCAGGGGTGAGGGTGGCGTAAACTTCAACAGGCTCAGTTGAGCCGATGAAGGCGTTAGTGCACGGGTCAGCGCCCGGTGGCAAGTGATCCAAATGCTGAAGGGCCGGGCATTGGCGAGCGCGCATCAAACCCAAGGCCGGTTAAGCCTCCCACCGCCGTATCCAGGTTTTTGTGTTCGCCGGAGAGTTGGTCGAGGTGAGCAAGTAGGCAGTCAGGAGACGCGCCAGAGTTGTGTCCGGCTTCTCCACAAAGGCGGTTGGTGGCGTGGTTGTTCTTGCCCTTAACGATCCCATGTGGGATGGCGAAGCCTTGTTCGCCATTCCCCGCCAATGCCAGCGGTCTATGAATCCTGCAGACCATCTTCCCTACTACTGTGCCTCAATATGCCTTCCCTCGGCAATGATGTTTAATGGGCGGAAATCTCAGCCCCTCGAGACCCCTTACTCGGCGGGCACGACCTTTTTTAGATTAGCCCTACAGACAGCGGGTTAGTCTGAAAGATTTTCTTCAGAAGGAGGGATAGAAGAAGGAAGATGGTTGGTGCCGCTGAGGGACTGACGTACCTGGCGCAGGAAGTCCGGGCTATTGAGACGCGCCTCGAGGATGTAATTCAGATATTCCTGAAGCAGACGTTCCATCTCACTAGCGACAGTGGGGGTAGGGTGCGCTCGACGCGCTTCAGCATAAGGGCTGCGCTGCAAATGACGCAGGTAGCGTAACGCGTTCATGGAAACCGGGCGCGCGGAAGGTTCCATCTTGCCACAGGGGGGGCAGAGCACTCCTCCCAGCGCAGGTGAGAAATATTGATCTTCTGGCTGGATCAACTGACGGCAGGTAACGCATTCCCTTAACTCAGGGCGAAACCCGGCCAAATCGAGCAGATGCAATTCAAAATAGCGTAGGATCAACGCGGGCGGGTCGAGGTTCTCATCCAGGCGACGCAGTGTCTCTACCAGCAAACGGTACAGATCGGGATTGGCTCCCTCTTCATATGTCAGTCGCTCCAGGAGTTCTACCACGTAACTAGCGTAACCAATGCCTTCCAGGTCGCCATGGAGAGCCAAGTTGGCTTCCAGGGTTTCAGCCTGGGTGACGATCCATAAATCGCGCCCGCGTGCCAATACCAGTGACACACGGGTAAAGGGTTCAAGGTGGCCGGCTTTGCGCGAGCGGATTCGCCGCACTCCCTTGGCGACGGCCCGTAATCGTCCATGCTCGCGAGTGAAAAGGGTGAGCAAGCGGTCAGCCTCGCCCCATTCGTGGTGCTCCAGCACCACGGCTTCAACTTTGAGGATGCGCTCCTGAGCCAAGTTCATGGTGATAGTATTCCAGCTGTGCGCGTCCTTTCAATCCAGCAGGTTTTTAGGTCCAAAAGGACGGGGGAGGAGATCGCCCACGCGGGCTTCCTGAAGGATCTCGCCGTGGGTGTTGGCAACAATCACCCAGGTATCCAGGCCAAACTCGCTAAGTACCTGACGGCAGGAGCCGCACGGAAAACCTCCATCCTGGCTGACCACTGCAATAGCAATGAACTCGCGCTCTCCTTCGGAGACGGCCTTGAAGACGGCTACCCGCTCGGCGCAAATGCCATCGGGATAAGCGGCGTTTTCCACGTTGACACCGTCATAAATCTTGCCCGAAGCCGTAAGCAAGGCAGCCCCAACGGCGTAACCGGAATAAGGGGCGTAGGCCCATTGACGGGCTTCAAGCGCTGTGGCTACTAACTGCTGGCGAGTCGTGTCGTCGAGCCTCATTCACATCCTCCTCGGTGTTGGCTTGCCGGGGCCGGCGGATAGCGCGAACGCGCCGGATGCGCCGTCCGCTGATCTGTTCCACAATAAATTCCCAGTCCCCTACCTGGATCTGCTCCCCCCCAACCGGCACCTTGCCCACCACGCTGTAGATATAGCCTCCCAATGTGTCAGCAATATCGGTGTTCAGGCTTAGTTCGAGCAAATCATTGACATCATCCAACGAAAGGCGGCCATGGAGCACATATTCATCCGGGCTAATTTCCTGGTAGGGCAGTTCCTCACTCTGGTCGTATTCGTCGCGAATCTCGCCGATGATTTCCTCGACAATGTCTTCCAGCGTGACCAGGCCCGCTGTACCCCCATACTCATCCACCACAATTGCCATGTGGATGCTGCGTGCCTGCATCTCTCGCAAGAGGTCATCCACCTTCTTGGACTCAGGGACGAAATAGGCTGGTCGCAGGAAGGGGCGAATATCGGGGGGAATTTCGGCGTCCAGTTGAATGCGCAAGAGGTCTTTGGCATAGAGCAAGCCGATAATGTTATCAATGGTTTCTTCGTACACCGGGACACGGGAATGCCCGGACTGGGTGAAAGCACGGATGGCTTCTTCTACCGTTGTACTAGCTTCCAGAGCCAGGATGTCTATCCGTGGTACCATGATTTCTCGCGCCAGGGTATCGCCAAACTGGAAAATAGAATAGATCATCTCGCGCTCGCCCTTTTCCAGGCTACCAGGGGTGTCCTCATTTTTGACCCAGGCGCGTAATTCATCTTCGGTGACCGGGTGTGGTGAGGTTTCCAAAGCGGTCCGCCCACCGCGCAGGGCAATGAGCAGGGCGGCCAAGGGATGGACCAGGAATGCCAGAAGGCGATACAGCCCATAGAGGTTCAGTACCCAGGACTCGGCATGAGCCACCACAGCCCCTTCAAGAGCATGCTCCAATGCTAGTACAAGCCCCCCAGCCAAGAGAACCCACAGCAGATTAGCGGCTGAGGTAGGGTTTAAAGTAAACAGTGTCTGCCATAATGCCCAACCCAAAGTCAGGTGCAGCAGGGATAGGGCAAAGCGCAGCCCTACCCGCAGATAGGTATCCTCCAACAAGCGCACGGCGCGCTCAACTTCCCGCTCACGTCCTTCAGCGCGCAGTAGCAGACGCCCCCGCTGAGCGTTGAGCAGAGCAGCGCGCAGCAGGGTAACGCCTCCATCCAGGAGCAACAAACTGGCGAGTCCAAATCCGAGAGCGCTACTCATAGTGGGGGGATAAATCTTCAGGTGGCGGGGTGGCAAGGGGGGTGCTGGTATTACCGGATAGCCAAGTGAGCGTAGCTCCCCCCGTAGGCAAAATGGATGTTCCGGACTCCAGGTATGTGTCCTGCAAGGCGCATCCGACTAGGTGACAATCTGCGCCTGTAATCACATCCTGCAACAAGGTGAAAGGACCAATGCGGCAATTCTGCCCGATGCGAGTCGCCCCGCGCAGGCAGGTGAAGGGGTAAATAACGGTATCGCGGCCGATTTGCACATCCATCTCAATGTAGGTGCTGTTGGGGTCGATGATCGTTATCCCGTTTTCCATCCAGGTTGTGGTGATGCGGCGGCGCATAATGGCTTCGGCTTCGGCTAAATGAACGCGGGTGTTAATTCCCAACGCCTCCTGGGGATCTTCCAACACCAGTGTTTGTACCGCCTGACCCTCTTGGACGGCCAGTCCAACAACATCTGTCAGGTAGTACTCTCCTTTTGGGGAGAGGGGAACGCGTCGCAAGGCCTCCCAGATCCAGTGGGCATCAAAGCAATACACGCTGGCATTGAGTTCGCGGATGGCCAGTTGCTCGGGGGTAGCCTGGGCTTCCTCGACAATGCCCTGGACATTACCATCGGGTGAACGCAGGATACGCCCAAATCCATACGAATTATCGCTGATCAGGGTGACCAGACTCAAAGGCCCTGGGTTAGCGGCCTGTAGGGCAATCAGGCGACGAAAGGTCGTTGGCGTTAGCAGGGGCATATCCCCTGTGACGACTAGGATGAGGTCGGTTTGGCCTGCCAGCAGGGGTTCTGCCATCTGGAGGGCGTGCGCAGTGCCTAATTGCTCGGCTTGATAGGCGAAACGCACTCCTTCGCCAATAGCTTGACGCACCCGATCTGCGCCATGCCCAATCACTACCACGGGGGGCTCCGTGGCGACGGCACGCACAGCGCGCAACACATGATGAATAATGGGCAAACCCGCGAGGGGATGAAGCACCTTGGGCAGGTTGGATTTCATGCGTTTGCCATGACCGGCGGCTAAGATGACAGGGGTCAGGCGTAGATCCATCAATCCAATGAACCTCCCGAAAATAAACGAGTCTTGCCAGGCGTTGCCCTAGCGGCAAGACTCACAAGATGGAGAGAGGAAATGTCGTCTACTATGGAATAAAAAGGTGGGTCTTGGGCTTTGTTCATTGCCGACCATTAGGCTGGGGCGCCTGGATTCGAACCAAGATCCACGGATCCAAAGTCCGGTGTGCTGCCATTGCACCACGCCCCAGTGTTTGCGTAAGAGCGTTTTTTATTTTAATCGCAAATTGAGGGGATGGCAATGCCTTGACAAAACACAGGTTCGTTGTAAAATTGCCCCAACTTGAACCTCACCAATTGAATAGTTTGACCCCTTGGAAAGGCGTTGAAGGGAAAGAGTAGGCATCAAAACGGCAGTCCAGAGAGCAGGGAATAGGTGCGAGCCCTGTCTGTACGCGGATGCTGAATGGTTCCCAGAGCCGCAGGGCAAACGGCGATGTGCCTAGTAGCCTGTGCCGGAGTTGCCACCGTTATCAGGGCAAAGAGTATATCCGGTTAAGTCCGGCGTACTCGCAAGAGTGAGGCTGGCCTTTTTTATCCCGTCGCATCACCGACGGGATTTTTTGTAAATGGGCCGGCCTAAGCAGGGTGGCACCGCGGGAAACAGTCCCCTCCCGTCCCTGAGGATGGAGGGGACTGCCTTTTAACTGCTGGAGGTGATAAAAATGGTTTCCCCGCAATTTGCTGTTGTGAGCATGCTGGCAGATGGCACGCAGGTCTATGAGTTACCTGCCGATACCGAAACCCCTGTTTCAGCCTATCTTAAAGTGGCCTCACTAGGGCCAGCGTTCCTGCTTGAAAGTGTGGTAGGGGGTGAGCGGTTAGGGCGGTACTCGTTTATCGGTCTGTTCCCTGAACAAATCTGGGTTTTGCGCTCCGCTAAGTGGGAGATCTACAACCAGTGGAAAGGCACACGCACGACTATACCGATAGGTGGCGATCCCCTGGCAGTTTTGCAACCCTATCTTCAACCTTCAATGCCTGCGGTGTCTTCATCCGGCCGTCTGCCTCGTTTCACCGGTGGTTGGGTTGGCTATCTGGGGTACGAACTGGCGCGTTACTTTGAACCCGTTTTGGGACTTACCCCTGATCTATCGCTACCCGAGTCCATTTTGTTGGAAACTGGCGTCTTGATTGTGTTTGATCATGCTTTTAACAAAATGTTACTGCTCGCTCGTCCGGGTTCGAAAGATACCGTCAGGGCAGAGGAGCGTTTGGCCGAGGTCATGGCTCGCCTGCGCCAATCCCGTTTACCTACATTGCCCCTTTCTAAGAGGGGCGGTGCTATGGAGACACGCTCAACGTTTTCACGTGACCGCTTTCTTGCTGCAGTGGCACAGACCAAGGAATACATCGCTGCCGGAGAGATTTTCCAAGCAGTTCTCTCTCAACGCTTGATCCGACCGGCCCGGGTGCATCCCTTCCAGATTTATCGTGCCTTACGCCGTCTCAATCCTTCACCCTATATGTTCTACTTTGACTTTGGCGAGATAGCAGGGGAGCCCTTCTATCTGATCGGGGCTTCGCCTGAGTTGCATGTTCGATTGGAGGCGGGGCAGGCAATGATGCGCCCGATAGCCGGCACACGTCCCCGTGGCACTACGACCATCGAGGATCTCGCTCATGAAGCTGATCTCTTGGCAGATCCCAAAGAGCGAGCCGAACACATCATGCTGGTAGATCTGGCGCGGAATGATCTAGGGCGGGTATGCGAATACGGCAGCGTTAAGGTGCCCGAACGCATGATTGTGGAGCGTTACTCCCACGTGATGCACATTGTCTCACAAGTGGAGGGACGTTTGCGCCCCGAAGTCAACGCCCTGGACCTGTTGCGCGCCACTTTCCCCGCGGGTACAGTGAGTGGGGCACCTAAGATCCGGGCGATGCAAATCATCCGTGATTTGGAGCCTCATCCTCGTGGTCCGTATGCCGGCGTAACGGGGTATGTGGGTTGGGATGGGAACATGGATACCTGTATCACCATCCGTACCATGTTCTACCACGGGGATCGCTTGATAGTCCAAGCCGGTGCTGGGATTGTGGCCGATTCTCTCCCCGAGCGGGAGTATGAAGAAACGCTTAATAAAGCCCGTGCCTTGCTAGTGGCTGTTGACCTGGCCGAAACCGAATCCCGGTGAGATGGAGGATTGGGCAATGATCGTGGTTATTGATAATTACGATTCGTTTACCTATAACTTGGTGCAGTATCTGGGGGCGCTGGGAAATGAGATTCAGGTCTTCCGCAATGATGCGCTTACCTGTACGGATCTAAAACACCTTTCCCCCTCTCACATCGTGATCTCGCCTGGGCCCGGCGATCCCGAGGATGCAGGGATCTCCGTGGATGTGATCCGTGAACTGGGCGCATACATACCGATTTTGGGGGTGTGCCTGGGGCACCAGTGTATTGCAGCAGCGTTTGGGGGACGGGTAGTACGTGCCGCGCGGTTGATGCACGGAAAAACCTCCCTGGTGCATCACGATGGCAGCAACTTATTCATTGGATTACCCAACCCCTTTGAGGCTACCCGTTATCACTCTTTAGTGATTGAGCCCCCTTTACCATCTGAGATTGAGATTACCGCATGGACTCAAGAAGGTGAGATTATGGGGGTACGTCATCGCAGGTTTCCGATTTTTGGCGTGCAGTTTCATCCCGAATCCATTCTCACCCAAGAGGGAGAACGTTTGTTGCAAAATTTTCTCGCGCTAAGACCATCTTGAGGAGGTGAAAAATGCTCCAGCCTTATATCGCTCAACTGGTCAAATACCAGCACTTAAGTGAATCTCAGGCTGAGGAGGCTATGAACCTGATCATGCGCGGAGAAGCCACCCCGGCTCAGATAGGTGCCTATCTGATCGCCCTGCGTATGAAGGGGGAAACGCCCGAAGAGATTTTGGGCAGTGCCCGTGCAATGCGTGCACATGCCACGCCGATCCCCCTGGCTTCTTCTGGTCCACTGATGGATACAGCTGGCACTGGTGGAGATGGTCAGCACACCTTCAACATTTCGACGGCGGCCGCTTTTGTCATTGCTGGCGCGGGGCGCAAAGTGGCCAAGCACGGTAACCGCGCGGCGTCGTCACAATGTGGTAGCGCGGATGTGCTAGCAGCGCTGGGGGTTAACCTGGATCTCACCCCGGAGCAAGTCGCGCGGTGTATTGAACAAGTGGGCATTGGCTTTCTCTTTGCTCCGCGTTTCCATCCCGCGATGAAGCACGCGATAGGTCCACGCCGTGAAATTGGTCAGCGCACCATCTTTAACCTGTTAGGCCCCTTGACCAATCCAGCTGGGGCGACACATCAACTGATTGGCGTGGCGGAAGCCCAATGGACGCATGTCATGGCCGAGGTCTTGGGGGCATTGGGTGGCAGAGCAGCGCTGGTGGTGCATGGCTATGGAGGTGTGGACGAGTTGACAACGACGGGCCCCAATCGGGTCAGCCACTTAAAAGATGGACGAGTAGAGACCTATGACCTGGATGCTCGTGATTTGGGTCTGCGCCCGGCAAGCCTCGCCGATCTGCATGGGGGACCACCTGAAGAAAACGCACGTATGCTGCGGGCACTCTTGGCGGGTGAGGATCGCTCTCCGCGACGCGATGTGGTCCTGCTCAATGCGGCGGCGGCGCTGGCTGTGGAGAATGGTGACTTGGTTACGGCCTTGTACGAGGCCGAAGAGGCGCTGCAAAGTGGGGCGGCATTGCAACGTTTGGAGGCGCTGGTGGCGTTTTCGCATGAGGTGGTGTTATGAGCCAATTAGAAGCTATTTTCGCAGCCAGGGCAGAGGATTTGGAATGGCTTAAACGCCAGCGTCCCTTCCCCGTGGTGCGGCGTGAGGCTGAACAATCTGCACCTCCGCGGGATTTTCGGGCTGCACTGCGATCTTGCGATGATTGCCCTGCAATTATTGCTGAGATTAAACGGGCTTCACCGTCGCGGGGGATGCTATGCGTCAATCTCGATGTGGTGGCCCAGGCGCGGCTTTACAACATTGGGGGCGCAGTGGCGCTCAGTGTGCTCACCGAACCCCGTTTCTTCCGAGGCAACCTCGACGATTTGGCAGCGGTGGTGCGCGAAGTTCCTCTGCCAGTGTTGCGCAAGGACTTTATTTTTGATCCGTACCAGCTTTATGAAGCGCGGGCGGCGGGGGCAGATGCGGTTCTATTGATTGCCTCCTACTTGGACGAGGGGCTTCTTCATGACCTGATGACGCTAACTCAAGCCCTAGGGATGACGGCACTGGTGGAGATTCATACGGCGGAAGATTTGGAGAAGGCGTTGCGTGCTGGTCCACCATGCCTTATTGGGATTAATAACCGTAATTTACACGATTTTTCCATCAGTCTGGATGTCACACGATGGTTACGTCCTCTGGTCCCGGCGGGGATTGGGGTGATTGCCGAGAG
The DNA here is from genome assembly GCF_938028735.1 of uncultured Thermanaerothrix sp. GTDB lineage: Bacteria > Chloroflexota > Anaerolineae > Anaerolineales > Anaerolineaceae > Thermanaerothrix. The sequence continues at coordinate 22,449 of NZ_CALIMF010000004.1, read as the reverse complement.
CGGGATCCAGACCTCACAAGATATACGATACTTACGCACAGTAGGTGTGGAGGCTTTTCTGATCGGTGAGGCTTTGGTGCGGGCGGCAGACCCTGTTGCCCTGCTACGTGAGTTGCGTGGGGAGTGTGATGATCATGGTGGCTAAAATCTGTGGTATTACCACACTGGAAGACGCTTTAACTGCTTTGGCTGCCGGAGCGAATTTGTTGGGCTTCAATTTTTACCCGTCCAGCCCACGCTATATCTCTCCAGCCGTATCTCGGCCTATTGTAGAAGTTATTCGTTCTCTCTATCCTGAGGCAACGCTGGTGGGAGTGTTTGTCAACGCCCCTGTGGCTGACGTACTCCAGACGCTGGAAATGTGTCGTTTGGATCTTGCCCAGTTGAGTGGCGACGAGCCCCCAGAAGAGGTTAAGCGCTTGGGCCCACGGGCATTTAAGGCCTTCCGTCCGCGCTCACGAGATGAAGTTGAGGCCTTTCTCCGTGCTTACCCGCTGCGTCCTGAACCCCCGGCGTGTCTAGTGGATGCTTTGAGGCCGGGCTTTTATGGCGGAAGTGGGCAGAGGGCTGATTGGCAAGTTGCTATGTGGTTGTCTCAACGTGTTCCCATTTTGTTGGCCGGGGGTCTGACTCCCGAAAATGTCGGAGAGGCTATCACTCAAGTCAGACCATGGGGGGTGGATGTGGCTTCGGGGGTGGAGAGCGCACCCGGGCGCAAAGATAAAGTCCGTATGGAGATGTTTCTGCGACGAGCTCATGAGGCTTATGCTGCCTTATCACTTGATAACTCACGAGGTGGGTCATGACAGCGCACTTTTCGCCCTATTTTGGACCCTATGGTGGTCAGTATGTGCCGGAAACACTAATCCCGCCGCTCCAAGAACTGGAACGGGCTTTTATTGATGCTTTGGAAGATGCGGAGTTTAAGGCTAGATTGGACTACCTGCTCAGGACTTACGTGGGGCGTCCCACGCCTTTAACCTACGCGCGCCGCCTAAGCGCGGCTCTGGGCGGCGCGCAAATTTACCTCAAACGCGAAGATCTGGCCCATTCGGGTGCCCACAAGATTAATAATGCGTTGGGACAAGCCTTGCTGGCTCAGCGCATGGGAAAGCGGCGAATAGTGGCCGAAACGGGTGCTGGGCAGCATGGAGTGGCTACGGCAACAGCATGTGCTTTGCTGGGTTTGGAATGTGTTATCTATATGGGTGAAGTGGACATGGCACGCCAACAACCCAATGTTCTGCGCATGCATTTGCTCGGCGCCGAGGTGCGTCCGGTGACAGGTGGTAGCCGTACCTTGAAAGATGCAGTCAACGAAGCGATCCGGGATTGGGTGACCCACGTTCAAGATACTTATTATTTGATTGGGTCCGCGCTAGGCCCTCACCCTTATCCGCATATTGTGCGTGAGTTTCAAGCCGTCATTGGCCAGGAGGCACGGGTACAAATCCTGGCTGAGTGTGGGCGCTTGCCGGATGTTTGTATTGCCTGTGTGGGGGGTGGTTCAAATGCTATTGGATTATTCTCCGCATTTCTGGAGGATCAAGTGGTGCGCCTGATCGGAGTGGAGGCCGGTGGCTTGGGGCTGGCGAGTGGACGGCACGCCGCGCGACTGGCAAAAGGAGCGAACGCCCGCCCTGGCGTGTTGCATGGTAATCTGACATATTTGCTTCAAGATGAAGACGGTCAAGTTTTGGGGACGCATTCCATTTCTGCTGGATTGGACTATCCGGCGGTAGGCCCTCAGCATGCCTGGTTGCACGAACAAGGTCGGGTTGTTTACACCGCGGTTACCGACGCCGAGGCCCTGGAAGCCTTTCGAATGTTGGCCCACCTGGAGGGGATTTTACCGGCGCTGGAGTCCGCGCATGCATTGGCCGAGGCCATTCGCCTGGCACCTCAGTTACCCGCGGACTCCATCATTTTGGTCAATCTCTCCGGGCGTGGGGATAAGGACCTTGAGAGTGTTGCCCGGGCGTTGGAAACACCCTTCTCCACTCAAGATACCTATCAACCCTTGTCGCGGGAGCGTCCTTCTAAGCCGTCCTTCGCCCTCCCGCGTATACTGCCCCCGGGCGGCGAGCGCATTGCCGCGGCTTTCAGGAAGGCAAGAGAGTTGCAACGCCCGGCGATCATTCCTTATTTTCCGTTAGGATACCCTACTCTAGAGGACTCTTTGGAGGTGATCAAGGCCTTGACACGGGCCGGGGCCGACCTTATTGAGCTGGGAATCCCGTTCTCGGATCCACTTGCAGACGGCCCAACCATCCAACAGGCCAGTCAGATCGCCCTAGCTCAGGGAATGAACGTTCCTGAAGCCTTAGACATGGCTGCCACCTTGCGCTGTCAAGGTATAGATCAACCCTTTCTGTTCATGAGTTACCTCAATCCACTGCTGGCTTATGGCCTGGAGTCTTTTATCCGCGATGCTAGCCATATTGGTGTGGATGGGCTCATCATTCCTGATCTTCCGCTAGAAGAAGCCATTCCGGTTCGGCGTTTGTGTCAGGCGCACAATCTGGCTCTAATCTCATTAGTTCCACCCAACCTTGCGGCAAGGCGAATTGCACAAATCGCACGCGAGGCCGAGGGCTTTCTCTACTTGGTCTCGGTGACAGGGGTGACCGGGGCACGGGATTCCTTGCCGCCGGACCTGGGCGCTTTCATCCGACGGGTGCGTCAAGTTGCTACGCTACCACTTGCGATTGGGTTCGGTATCGCAACGCCTGCCCAGGTGCAGGCGCTGTATCCGTTGGCCGACGGTGTAATTGTGGGCTCTGCGCTGATTCGGGCGGTGGCAAACTCCACCCGACCAAGTGAAGCAGCGGAAGATTTCTTGGCTACTCTGATCCATGCAGTTGGGGTGGCGAGATAGATTCATTAGGGGGTATGACATCCATAGTTGTATGACAAATATCACTTGACTGGGGTGGAGGGATGGTGTATATTGAGTGCAACAATACTCACTCAGTGAGTATTGAATGCACTTTATGGGTTGGAATCTTCTGATGCGCCGCTCGCCCACCCCTGAGTATCCCTTGTTAGCCCTTTTGCTCGAGCGCCCAATGCACGGTTATGAACTGCATCGCGTTTTCAGCCAGGATCTGGGGCATATTTGGCACCTCAGCCAGAGCCAGCTGTATGCTTCGCTGGCGCGCCTGGAAGCGCGGGGATGGGTGCAAGGCGTGGAGACACCAACGGAACGGGGCCTGTTGCGGCGAGTGTTCGCCTTAACCCCTCGAGGACGTGCCGAAGCAGAAGCCTGGTTGCAGACTCCCAGTCGTTGCAGTGTCCAAATCATTCGCCTGGAATTGCCGACGCGCCTTTATCTCTTGCAACAACTGGCACCCCAGGCAATTCCAAATTTTCTAGCCCGCCAACGTGCTGAGATCATGCGCGGGTTGGAGCGTTTGCGTGCTCAGTGCCAAACCATTTCACCCAATCAGATCTACAATCGCATGGCGTGCACCTTGCGCATCCACCAGGTGGAAGCCTTGCTGACTTGGTTCGATCATACATTTTCCATGTCGGGAGGTTCATCATGAGGTCTCGCTTGGTTTTTAGCTTGATGCTGGTATTATCGTTATTCCTGGTTGCCTGTACGGCGGTCTCTGCGATACCGACCCCAACACCCCCACCTTCACCGGTGGTGACAACGAGGCTCGAACCTACGGCTACACAGGTACCCACGGCGAGTCCAACCCCTGTGACGATCACTTTCATCGATGCCCTAGGGCGCGAGGTGACCCTATCTCAACCGCCGCAACGGGTGGTCATTGCGGGGCGTGCCACTGCCTTGTTAGCGGATGCGGCTTTTCTTTTCCCTGAGGCTAAAGATAAAGTGGTGGCTCTTTCAAGTACCAGCCAAAGTGCCGAAGGAGATTTTCTGGTGTTGGTAGATCCCAATCTGCCGAAGAAAATCGCCTTTGAAACAAATGTGGGAGCCGAGCAAGTGGTCACAGCCCAACCCGACTTGGTCATTATGAAGACATATATGGCTGAACCACTGGGGAAGCCTCTCGAAACGCTGGGGATTCCGGTTGTCTATCTTTCGCTAGAGACCCCCGAGGAGTATCAGCGGGATTTGCGTATCCTGGGACAAATTTTCCAGAACCCGCAGCGTGCCGAAGAGATGGCCAATTTCTTCGCTGAGCAAGTGAGTGGAATAACCCAACCCCTTCAAGGCCTTACGCCTGAGCAGAGGCCACGAACGTTGCTGCTCTATTACTCTGACCGGGATGGTCAGGTAGCGTTCAACGTGGCCCCTAAAACCTGGATTCAAACGATTGTGACTGAGCTGGCTGGTGGTCGCCCTGTGTGGACGGATATTGAACTGGGTAGTGGCTGGACCCGGGTCAACCTAGAGCAAATTGCGGCCTGGGACGCGGATGTAATTGCTATCCTCGCCTATACGGCTGACCCCGAAGCAGTAGTGGCGCGTCTCAAAGAGGACCCCCAGTGGCAGGCCATGCGGGCCGTGCGCGAGGGACGTCTATATGCATTCCCCAAGGATTTCTACTCCTGGGATCAACCCGATGTGCGCTGGGTGCTGGGGCTGCGCTGGCTGGCCTGGCGCTTGCATCCTGAGGCTTATCCTGGGCTAGACATGAAAGCCGAAACGCAGGCTTTCTTTGAGCGTTTGTATGGGATTGACGCGGCTACTTTCGAGTCCCGGATTCTGCCAATTTTGAAAGGGGATTTAGAGTGAGCGTTGTCCCACGTGCACACCCCCTGGATCTGACAGCACATGTGTCCACTTGGCTTGAAAGCCGGGTGCGTGCTCGCCAGCGCTTGTTCTGGATGGGGGTTTTGTTGGTCGCCGTAATGGGAATCTCGGTGTTTCTGGGGCGTTATCCCCAATTGGGGCTTATGTCGCCCACCCAGATGCTCGAGGATCCTTTGGCCCAGCGCTTAATTCTAAATCTGCGCTTGCCGCGTTTACTGGCTGCTATGCTGGTAGGAATGAGCCTGGCGGTGGCGGGCCTGGTGCTTCAAATGGTTTTCAGCAACCCTTTGGTCGAGCCGGGCTTCCTGGGCGTTTCGCAAGCGGCCGCTTTCGGCGCTGCTTTGAGCATCATCCTTTTTGGGGGGATGGCTTGGCGGGTTCAGGTTAGCGCAATACTCTTTGGGATGGGTGGGTTGGCGCTTTCCTATCTGTTGGCGCGGCGGGTGCGTTATGGCGGTTGGGTTCTGCGTCTATTACTCTCAGGAATTGCCGTTTCGGCGTTCTTTGCCGCTGGTGTGGGGCTGATCAAATATTTGGCTGACCCGCTACGCCAGTTGCCCGAGATTACGTTCTGGTTACTGGGCGGGTTGTCAAGTGTAACCTGGAAGCCTTTGCTTTCGGCTTTGCCCCTGATGATGATCGGCTTATTGGTTTTATTCTTAATGCGCTGGCGGTTGAATCTGTTGGCGTTGGAAGATGAGGTAGCCTTTTCACTGGGGGTTGCTGTGCATCGTGAACGCCTGTTGGCCCTATTGGCGGCGGTTATGGTGACGGCGGCCTCTATTTCAATCGGTGGGTTGATTGGTTGGGTGGGGTTGCTGGTGCCGCAATTGGCGCGACGTCTAAGCGGGGCCGATGCGCGCTACACCCTGCCCACCGCTCTGCTTCTGGGAGGGACATTTGGGGTGGTTTGTGATGACCTGGCGCGGATCTTGAGCGCGGGTGAAATCCCACTAGGAGTGTTGACCTCTATTTTAGGTGCCGTGGGTTTTCTGATCCTGATGACGCGACCCACAATCAAGGTATGAAGATGGATGCGCCGCTTCTCCGCTTTGAAAATGTGGCTTTCCGTTACCCTGAAACCTCTCAGGACGTCTTGCAAGGATTGACCCTAGAGGTGCCTCAGGGGCAGGTCACCGCCATCCTAGGCCCTAATGGGGCGGGGAAAACCACCCTGCTACGCCTGGCCTACGGCCGTTACCTGCCGCGGCGAGGGCGAGTTTGGCTGGAAGGGCGTTTGTTGGCCGAGTATTCCCGCCAGGAGATCGGTCGTATAGTGGCTTTGGTGCCCCAACGGGAAGCCAACCCTTTTGCCTATTCCCTGCTCGAGTATGTGCTTCTGGGACGCGCGCCTTACTTATTGCCCCTACAGATGCCTGCGGCGTCGGATGTGACGATTGCCTGGGAGGCTTTAGAAAGAGTGGGTTTGCACCACCTGGCCCGCCGTTCGGTGCAGGCGTTGAGTGGGGGCGAGTACCAATTGCTCCTGGTGGCGCGGGCGCTGGCCCAGCAGCCCCGGTTATTGCTCCTGGACGAGCCCACTTCCCATCTTGATCTGGCCAACAAGAAACACTTGATCGAGTGTTTGCGGAGTTTGCTCGCCGAAGGGGTTACCATTCTGATGACTTCCCACGAACCCGAGGTGGTTGCGGCGTTGGCTCAGCAGGTGGTACTCATGCGTGATGGTCAGGTGCTACACAGTGGACCTTTGGAAACCCTCTGGAATGCAGAGACCCTAAGCGCGACCTACAATGTCCCATTGAGGGTGTGGGAATTTGATGGGCATCGGCTTGTGACTTGGGAGTGAGAGAATAGTGAAGGAACAGACCTCACACTTGTGGATACTCACCGGTGAAATTGGGGCTGGTAAGACCCTGGCGTGCCAACGCCTGGTAGAGGAAGCACGCGGGCGGAGGTGGGATGTGGCTGGGGTGCTCAGCCCGGGAGTTTATCAGAATGGTCAGAAAGTGGCCATCGAGGCAGTTGATTTGCGTAGTGGTGAACGCCGCTTGCTGGCCCGACGGCGCGAAGTGGGTGCGGTTACTGATGTGCATACCCATGAGTGGGGTTTTGATCCCACCACCTTAGCCTGGGGGAATGCCGTTTTTGAGACGGCTGTGCCCTGTGATCTGCTGGTGGTGGATGAAATTGGGCCGCTGGAACTGGAGCAGGGCAAGGGTTGGGTAGCCGCCCTCGCGGCGTTGGCTTCTCGCGCTTATCGTCTGGGGGTGGTAGTTCTGCGCCCAGCGTTGCTTGTACTGGCGGCACGGTGGGCGCCTGTGCATGTTTTGGCAATTCGTCACCCCAATTCATCTATCCGGTTGGCGGATTTGTTATTCGAGTGACATAGGGGGCGTTCAGGCGGTAAACTCGCGGCGACGGGGTGGGGTACTGCGTTCGGCTAATCGACGGGGCACCCACTCTAGCACCTCAGCCAGAGGAATGATCTGGCTTTCGGCTTCTCCGCGCCATTTTGCTTCTACTGCTGCGGTTTCCAAGGTACGGGGGCTCAGGGTGAGGCGCAGTGGCAGGCCAATCAGATCCGCATCGTTGAACTTAACCCCTGGACTGGTGTCGCGGTCGTCGTAAAGGACACTCACCCCCGCGGCTTGTAGCAACCCATAAAGGCGCTCGGCTTCTTCGATGACCCGCGGTGCTTTGCGTCCACCCAAAGCGATTAGATGAACAGCAAAAGGGGCAAGGATGACAGGCCATTTCAAGCCCTGGGGATCATGATGCTGTTCAGCCAGCGCTAACAAGACTGCTTCCAGGTTTAGGCGGAAGTACCCCCCATATAAGGGGTGGGGTTGACCGTCTTCTTCTAAGAAGGTAACTGTCTCCAGCGCACCCAGTGCACCCAGCCATGCCACGGGCAACCCCATGTGCCTCTCCAAGGGGGCCCGACAATGCGGGCAAGGATCGCCGTCCTGGGCCAGCGTCAGATCGGTCACCTGGTCGGCACTGAAGTCCCGCCCAAAATTGACATGGCGCATATGCGTATCTGGACGGTTGGCGCCCGCGACCAGGTTGGGGGAGTGCGGAATCAGATCATCTACGAGAATGCGCACTCCTTCTTTAAGACCGATGGGCGAGGCGTACCCGGGTACAGCGCCAATAGCAGTGATGGCTTCGGGGGATGCGGGGCGCAGACGGTGGGCACCCAGCGCAGCCGCCAGTTTGGCTTCGCTGAGAGTACGATCACCACGCACCAGTGCCAGAACAAGGAATTCTTCGGCCTCTTCTTTTGTCTGAGCCAGGTAGAAAACGGCCTTGGCAAGCCGGGCTTCAGGCAGGTTCAAGAAACCGGCCAGATCGCGAATGGTCTGTACCCCCGGAGTGGGAATGGGCTCAAGAGGTAGCAGCGGTTCTGGGATTGGCTCGGGTTTGGCATACGTTGCAAAGGCTTCCAGAGCGGCGTAATCGCCTTGCGGGCAGGAAAGAATGGCGAGGTCCCCCTGCGGGTGAGGCACCCACAGCATTTGGGGCGTGAGTGAGTCCGGGGGGCCAGCCTGCGCCCAACGCACCGGTATACCCAGACGGTGGAGCACGTTCCAGGCTGCCTGAAGATAACGGCGCTGCACGCCCTCCAGAGCTGAGGAAGCCCCGGTCAGGGCAAAAGATTCTAGCACCAGTGCCTGGGTGAGGCGTAACGGGGCGAGGCGTTCCCAAGGCGCGGCTGCAAGGTGCGTGTAGGTGTAAAGCGTGCATGGTAACTGGCGATACGTCTGGAGGTCACGCTGGGCAAGCGTCTGGATAGTCCTGAAGTGAGTTGGTGCAAGAGAGGTTTCGCTTTCTGTTGAGTCCCATATGCCTTCCAGGGTTTTCCAGGGTATAGGGGCAACGCTCAAAGGGTTGGGAGTCACAGATAGGGGCAGAGTAACCTGTTGGGCTCCCAGGTGATTCATTTCTTCGTCCAAGAGTCGCTGGAGAGCCGTCAAAACGCGTTGCCCCAACGGGAGGTAGGCTATTTTCCCCTCCCAAAAACGCAGATAACCGGCGCGGATGAGTAAGCCCTGGCCGATTGATGGACTGTTGGCGGGCATCTCGCGTCCTGTGGGAGGGAAGAGGGCAGATAGGCGCATAGAAGTCTGGGGCAAAAATAAGGGGGGAATCAGTCTATCCAGTCATCAGGCTCAATATGTACATAAGCGCGATCTACCTCGGGGATGGCCTCAACGCGCGCGATCACTTCATCGCAGATACGGTGGGTTTCGACCAGGGGGGTAGCCCCATCTACGTTGATGTGAAGGTCGGCCACCAGGCGTGGTCCGGCATAATCGGTCATCAGGTGATGGACGCGCAAGACACCTGGCACGGACTGGGCTACTTCAACGATCTTTTGGCGGAGTTCTTCAGAGGCGCCGGCACCGGTTAGGTAATTGAGGTTCTCGCGCCCGGCGCGAAAGGCGGCACGGAAAATCCACAGAGCCACCAGAAAGCCGGCAATAGGATCAAGCAACGGGTGCAAAAATTTCGATCCGGCCGCTCCGACAAAGGCAGCAGTAGAGGTGAGCACGTCACTGAGGTTGTCTTGTGCGGTGGTGCGCAAGGTAGGGCTGTGGAGTTTAACCGCCAAGCGTGTGATGGTCAGGTACATTCCGGCTTTGACCCCGGCGCTGAAGAGCAACACCAGGGTGGGCAAACCCGGTTCAATCGCCAGACCACCAGCCAGAAAACGCTGTAATGAAGCGCGTGCGGCCTCGAACCCAGCAAGGGTCATCGAGAGGGTGACCATCAGACCGACCAGCGGTTCGAACCGGCTGTGACCTTGCGGATGGGTGAGATCGGGTGGACGCTGAGCCATCCACAGGCCAAAAACCATCAACAAGGAATAGATCACATCTGAGGCCGAGTTGGCCGCATCGGCGTATAGGGCCACACTGCCCGAGAGATAGGCTGCTAGGGCTTTGATGGTCACTAGAAAAACATTCCCGCCTACCGTAATCCACAGGGCTTGACGATACCATCCCTGCACTTGGGGTTGGGGTTTATAATCGCGCACCCAACGCATCGGGCTTGTAAGACTCCTTATGAGTTGACATAAAACAGCCCCACCCGGAGGCGATGGCTTGAATCTCACCAGTCTTTCTGCGCATAGTTTACCATAAAGCGTGGATGGAGAAGATGGAATGTTGAATCTCAGTCATAAGGGGGAAGGTGAATTAGAGCATTTCCCCTTGCCTTTCTGCGCTTTCGCCTATATAATTTGTGACACTTCATATCCAAAACGCGCTGACCAGGACGAGTAGCCACAGTGCGTGCCGACAGAGAAGGGGCATTGTAAGCTGAGAGTGCCCTGCGGACAGGCGGTGGCCAAAACCCCCTGCGAGCGGAAGCCTGAACGGGAATAACTCCCCAGTAAGGTTAAACGGTGGACCCCGTTATCGGTCGTAATGAGATGGTCGGTGGTGACACCGGCTAATCTGGGTGGAACCGCGAGCGCCGAACGCTTGCCCCAGAAGGGGCAGGCGTTCTTCGTTCTAGAAATAATGAGGTTTAAGCCGAAAAGGAGGTTGATCATGACGCAAGGAAAAGCGAAGGAGCGTTACGAAGATTCATGGCTATACCGCATCCGCCACTCGGCGGCGCACATCATGGCGCAGGCCGTTTTAGAAATGTTTCCCAATGGGAAGATTGCCATTGGGCCACCCATTGAGGATGGGTTCTACTACGACTTTGATCTGCCGCGCCCTTTGACCCCTGAGGATCTAGAAAAGATTGAGCAGCGCATGCGTGAGATCATCAAAGGCGACCATCCTTTTGTCAAGAAAGTGGTCACGGCGGAGGAGGCGCGCCAGATTTTCCGCGATCAGCCCTATAAACTGGAATTAATTGATGGGCTGGAGGCTGGGGGGATGGATGAGGACGGAAATCCGCTCACCGAAAAGCCGGAAATCTCTGTTTATGCTCATGATAAATTTGTGGATTTGTGCCGCGGGCCACATGTTGAGCGTACCGGGCAGATCAACCCAGAGGCTATCAAACTTCTTAACGTGGCAGGCGCCTACTGGCGCGGGGATGAACGACGCCCTATGCTTCAACGCATCTACGGAACGGCCTGGGAGACACCAGAGCAACTTCAACAATACCTCTGGAAATTAGAAGAAGCCAAGAAACGGGATCACCGTAAACTAGGAAAAGAGCTGGATCTCTTTAGCATCAATCCCGATGTTGGGGCTGGACTTATCCTCTGGCACCCCAAGGGAGGGATGATCCGCCACTTGGCTGAACAGTACTGCAAAGAGGAGCATCTCAAGCATGGCTACGTGCCGGTCTATACCCCGCACATTGGGCGTAGCACATTATGGGAAACCAGCGGTCACCTGCATTGGTATCGTGAGAACATGTATCCGGCCATGCAGGTGGAAAATGAAGAATACCTCCTCAAGCCCATGAACTGTCCCTTTCACATTATGATTTACAAGAGCCAGATTCGCAGTTACCGCGATCTGCCGATCCGCATGGCGGAATGGGGAACAGTTTACCGCTATGAGCGTAGCGGAGTTCTGCACGGTTTGCTCCGGGTGCGTGGCTTCACCCAGGACGATGCGCACATTTTCTGCCGTCCCGACCAGGTGCCACAAGAGATTGATAGCACCCTGCAGTTCTGCCTGCACATCTTGCGCCGTTTTGGAATGGCTAACTTCCACGCCTACCTCTCTACTCGCGATCCCGAGAAGTTTGCTGGGCGTGTTGAGGATTGGGAGAAGGCCACGGAGGCCCTACGCCAAGCGCTAGAGCGCGCCGGACTTGATTATGATATTGATGAAGGTGGAGCGGCCTTCTACGGCCCCAAGATTGACCTGAAGATGATCGATGCGCTTGGACGTGAGTGGCAGCTAAGCACCCTTCAATTCGATTTCAATCTACCAGAGCGCTTTGAGCTGGAGTACATCGGTGAGGACGGCCAGCCGCACCGCCCCTTCATGATTCATCGGGCATTGTTAGGCTCGATGGAACGCTTCATGGGGGTTCTGATCGAGCACTATGCTGGAGCTTTCCCTGTCTGGCTTGCGCCGGTACAAGCTGTGCTCATCCCAATCGCTGATCGCCACCTTCCTTACGCTTACGAGGTGGTCGAGAAACTGCGCGCGCAGGGGCTGCGAGTGGAGGTGGACGAGCGTCCCGAACGCATGAACGCCAAAATTCGCGATGCCCAATTGCAGAAGATACCGTACATGCTGGTCGTGGGAGATAAGGAGGTAGCGGAAGGGAAAGTGGCGCTGCGCCTGCGCAATGGTGAGAATCCAGGCCCCCTGCCGCTGGAGGCCTTCATCGCGCGTGCTCAGCAGGATATTGCCGAAGGACTCTAGTTGCATCCCTTGCAAAAGGGCCTTAACCGGTCAGGCGCCTTGGGTCGTGTGACTCGGGCGCCTGACGGCTTCTCCTCCTCGATGCAGGCCAGGCGTTTAGGGCAAGAAATCGTGCGGATTGACCTTCCCGTAAACGTCGTGGCGCATTTCAAAATGCAAGTGGGGCCCGCTGGAGCGCCCGGTGCTGCCCATTAATCCGATCAGGTCGCCTTGATAAACGCTTTGTCCACATACGACGTTGATTTGGCTGAGATGGGCGTAAAGCGTTTGCCAACCATTGCCATGATCAATGACAATGACGTTCCCATATCCCCAGTCGTTCCATCCGGCATAGACAATGACACCATTGTCCGCGGCGTAGATAGCCACCCCAATTGCTCCGCCAATGTCAATCCCGTAGTGGTTGGTAGAGGGTGAATAATCGTAACCCGAAATCCATTTGGAGGGAGTTGGCCAGATGAACGAGCCTGTGCCCACTGCGCCCTCGGTGATCACCCCACACGCCCCCGGCCCCATGATCTTGGCCACCCCGGGGTTTTGGCGGGTGATGCGTGGAGCACTCCAGGTCACAAATTCACGCCGGCCGCCGGGTACAAAGATGCGAGTGCCTGCCTGAATGTTGGGGCGCGAGTAATCGCCCAAGGTTGCGGCATCTAGGTGATTCCCAGGCCAGTTGACAATATCCTCAGGTTTGACCTTGAAGAATTCGGCCACTTTGTTGAGGCTATCTCCCTCGTGCCAAGTGTAGAGCAACCCATCGGTGGGCAAGATGTTCAGCACCTGACCAGGCTGCAAGAAGTGGGGATTGTCAAATAGCGTCTCGTAGTTGCCCCAGAGAATCGTTTCGGGCTTGAGGCCGAATTTCTCGGCGATCCCGAAGATGGTGTCACCTTTCTGGACCTCATACTGGGTGATCTCAAAACGTGGGCGGCTGGGCAGGAGGGTCTTCAGTTGGGCGTGACGCACCACACCGGTAATGGCCGCGGCGGGTTCGGGAAGCGTAAAGGGAGGCATGGCTACAGTTGGAGTAGCGGTTGGTAGAGCAGCCGCCTGAGCGGCCGCACCACCTGCGGGCATGGTCACTTGGGTGGAGAGGTTTCCCATCAGAGCAATGACGATCAAGATTAAAACAAGCGAGGCCAGCCCAGAGGCCACGCGTAGAGTCAACTCGCCCAATCCCATCTGGGTCAGGCGATCCCACCAATCGGGTGATAGTCTGTTTGAGGTTGAGGATTTCGGGGCATTTGCCCCGTTTATGTCCGCATCTGCAAGATCGGTTTTATCTGGTAAAGGATGCATGGGGTGCACCTCGCAGTGTCAATATATCACAAAAATCGGAGTGACGTCAAGCGCCCCCTTCACGAGGCGGGCGCCTGTCCCGCTTTGCCATAGGGGATTAGCAGTAAAAATCCCAAAGCAATGATGGCTTGCCCGATTTCCACTCCGACTGCCTGCCAAGGACCAAAGTAGGGCACCCCTGGTAAGGGGTGGCTTCCAATACCAAAAACATCTGCCATCCCGGCGAAAACAGCAACTACATAGCCAGTGCTGACTAGGCGCAGACCAATATCGGCGGCAATGCTGGGCTGGCGATTCTTCCAGAGTGCCATCAAGGCAATGTATCCCCCCAAGCAAATGATAGCCAGCCCGATCAGGAACACGGCAATCTGCACAAAGCCAATCACCGGACTGCGATCCAGGCTAAACAGCCCTGGGCGTGCGCCGATCAAAAAGACCAGGAAGCCTATCAGGGTCAGCAAGAGCCCCAGGCGAATCCGCGATCGTGAGTAAGGCAGTGGGCCGGTAGGGGGTTCCTGACCAGCGGCACGTTCATCTCGAGAAGTGGGAAGCGATTCGGACATTTGTGGGATCACTCCGGCAGAACCTTCTCAAGGATACGATACCAGTTAGTGTGGAAAATTGCAGCGATGTCCGTGGACGTGTAGCCACGCTGGCGTAGCCCCTCGGCCAATTTGGGTAAATCGGCTATAGTGTTGATTTCCAGGGGGACCGCCGGATAGCCGAACCCACCATCGAAATCGGTACCCAGCGCTACATGGCGGGCGTTGCCAGCCATTTGACAAATTGTGTCAATATGGGCAATTAGATGGTCCAACCGTACCTGGTCGCGCGGGTCGCCGTTTTTCCACGCGGGGTGCAGGTAGCGATTGAAGGGCAACACGCCGATCAGGCCATCTCGCTCGATCAAGGAACGGATTTGAAGCGGAGAAAGGTGGCGCTCAAGAGGATCCTCAGGGAGCAGGGCACGTACATTGCTGTGGGAGGCCACCACTACCCCCTCGTAATATTCCAGCGCAGCCAGCGCGGCAGCCTCGCTCATGTGGGTGATATCCAGGATAAATCCCGCCTCAGCCAGGGCCGCGAGCCAGCGTTGGCCCTCACGACTCAAGCCATTGCGCCGGTACATCCCACCGCACCGCTCATCTCCTGCCCAAACCATCCCCACCAGACGTACCCCAGCCTCGTACCAGTCAGCCAGTTGGGCTGGGTCGGTCATCCACTCAATGCCTTCAAGAGTCAGCATGAGTCCAACTGGGTAAGTGATCGCAGGATAGGCGGCAGGTCGCTGACGCCAGGGGGTCAGTACGGCTTCGAGTTCTCGGCGCGTGGTTACCGGGCGGAAAAAGTCCGGATTGTGATCAAACAATTGGCGATACCAGGCCAGTTGGGCTTGGGCAAGGTGGTAGCCTTCCTCAGGCGTGGCGTAGACCTGGGTTTCCCATTCCCCTGCTTTGTATGGGGCGGGCGTGAGGAAAATAGTGGCAAAGATCAGCCCCACCTGGGCCTGCTGGTACTCAGGCCAGCCCAGCAGGGTCTCGCCAGTCACAGTTGGAATCCAAGTGTCGGCTTCGCGTTGGCGCGTTTCTAGCGCCGAACGGCGTACATCCCGACCAAAGGTCAGGGCATTATAGGCGATATCTTGATGACCATCTATGATCAATGTCATGGGGGGGATGTGCCTGGATGCAGGGAGCGCACTATATGCGGTGCGCTCCCTCATGAGGGCAGTATTCTTCAGGCTTCAGCGGTCTCACTGTGGGCCTGATCTTCGCTTTCGGTGTCCGTTTCTTCAATAACTTCTTCTAGTGCTGACCAGTCCATATCTGCATAAGCCAATGAGTCCACGCGCCGTAGGCTCAGGCCGATGCGATGATTCTCGGGATCAATGCGGATGATACGCAGGGTCACCGTTTCACCCTCTTTCAGCACCTCTTTAGGATGCTCCACCCGCTTTTCACTTAGTTCAGAAATATGAATCAGCCCTTCCAAGTCTTCCTGGCCCTCGATTTGAGCAAACGCACCAAATTTTGTCAGGCGGGTGATCTTTGCCTCGACCAATTGTCCTACTTTGTACTTGGAAACGCGCTGCAACCAGGGGTCTTCCTGAAGTTGGCGGATTGAAAGACCAATGCGCTTCTTCTCACGGTCAATGGAGATGACCTTAACCTGAACCTCATCCCCTACTTTGAGCACCTCACTGGGGTGGTTGATTTTCTCCCAGGAGATCTCAGAAAGATGGACCAGTCCATCTGCACCGCTGATGTTGACGAAGGCGCCAAAGTCGGCTAAACTAGTCACCCGGCCGGTGACAACCTGCCCTTCCTCCAATTCTTCGATCACCCGTTCCTTGATGGACTCACGGGTTTCGGTGCTGGCGGCACGTTCTGAAACAATCAGGCGGCGGCGTTCGCGATCCACTTCAATCACAACTACATCAATTTCCTGGCCGATCATTTTGCTCCAGCGCTCTTCGGGGGTGTCCCCAGTGGCCATTGCCCGACGGGAG
Source organism: uncultured Thermanaerothrix sp. (assembly GCF_938028735.1). Lineage (GTDB taxonomy): Bacteria > Chloroflexota > Anaerolineae > Anaerolineales > Anaerolineaceae > Thermanaerothrix. The sequence continues at coordinate 6,599 of NZ_CALIMF010000004.1, read as the reverse complement.
AGGCTGACTTGGGAAGCAGGCAGAAAACCGCGCAGGCCGCTCACCGGAACAATCAGCCCCCCTTTGTTATACCCCACAATTTTGGAGCGCACAGGCTTTTTAGAACGCAACAATTCTTCCGCTTCGCGCCAGGCAACCTCATCACGGGCGCGCGTGTAAGAAAGGATGACGTTCCCGTTCTGATCTTCCGGATCGAGCACGTACACGGGGATGCGCTGACCCACCTGGAGCTGTGCCAGTTCATCATGGGGGATTTGTTCAAATTCGCGCCCGCTGATAACGCCCTCAGATTTGGTGCCAACACTGACCAGAATTTGTTTCTGCTCCGGGTTGATGCTGGCAATGATGCCCTCGCGAATCTCCCCACGCTTGGGAAAATCTATCGCCATGCCCTGCTCAAGGAGGGTGGCCATGTTGTTGTTTTCGTTGGTAGGGGTTTCGGGGGTTTCCCCCTGCTCCGGTGAGGTCTCATGGTAGTCCATACGATTCAAATACTCCGCCTAAAAAGATTGTTCCCATTATAAAGGTGAATAGCATGATTGGCAACCCTCGCGATACGATTTGACCCTCCTTAGTGACGGCGACGCTTCTTGCGCGGAGTCGTATTCTCAGCCCTTGGAATAGTTTGTGCAGATGTATTGGACAATGCTACATCAGCCCTTTCGCGTTCCACAGTAGCCGTCATGCTGCGCGTGGGTTGAGCGGTGAACATGCGGGTGACCACACCCGCGCGAATCTCACTAAGGAGTTCTTCAAACATCTCCGAAGCCCGGCTCTTGTATTGCACCAGCGGATCACGCTGGGCATAGGCCTCCAAGCCAATGGAGACACGCAGGGCTTCGATGCGCGTCAGGTAATCCACCCACATCTGAGAAATGACGCTGAGCAAAAGGTCTCGGTAAATTTCGTTCTGCAAACGCCATCCCAAAGCCTCAATGACGGCCTCGCGCTGTTCTTCGCTCAGTGCTTCCAGGGGGAAATCGCGCAAGGCTTCCAGATATGCTTCTCCCTGCTGGTTGTTCAAGCGCTGTAACACGCGTTCATCGAGTTGCCCAACCGTGGCTCCACTTTGGGCCAGGCGGTTGAACTCGAAACGCCCCCAAACCCGTTGCAAGACCTGCTGGGCAGTTTCTAGGTGGTTCAAGATCTCCTCGGCCAAAGCCCGGGGATCCTGGTCGGCCAGCAGCCGGGCGGCATAGTAGACGTAGGTAAAGCGCAAGTAGCGCATCTGTCCACGGCGGTGGGTACGCCGGTCGAATGCCAGGCGCGTGCCTTGCGTCATGAAAAGCAGCAAGCCCATCAGGCTACGCTCGTCCACTATGATGTTGCCATTCACTTTCTCAAAAGAAGTGTTGAGATCGCGCAGAATCTGCCCATCCTCTCCAACCAGCAGGTTTAGGCGCTGGTCGAAGGCTATCGCGAGGGCTTCAAGCACCTGATGGCGAATCTCATCCCAGGTCAGGCCTAGTACATCGGGAGTGCGCAAATTCCAGTTCTCTATACGCTGCTGCAGTGCCCCCAGCAGGCGGTTCAGCGCAGTGTTCTGCAGGTGGGTTTCGATTTGCTCACGCAAAACGGGTTCAATGTCTTCACGTCCGTCTTCCCCAGAGATCAAACGGCGTTGTTGTTCAGGGCTCAGGCGCAATGGAGTGCGCACCAGAGTCTGCAACTCATCCAGCAAAGCCTGAGGACGGGGAGGGGCCTCGCTCTCAGCCAAGCGGTCTTCCAGCCCTTCCAGGTAAGTTTCTAGAGTTTCGAGGCGTTCGCGAAGTTGTGTCTCAAACGTCTCCTCGGTCCGTTCTAGGAGCGTCTCTACGATACGGCGTAGGTGATCGTGCTCAGCCTCTAGGGCTCGCCGCGCTACTCCCACCAATTCGGTGACGAGTTGCTCGCGACTCACGACGTCCTCCGGCAGGCGCTGACGCAAGTCGTCCAGCACCAGGCGCAAGGTGTAAGAGGGATGATAAAGACCATCCACGTCAATGGGTGGCTGTATCTCCTCCAAGTAGGCAAGCAGGCGCCAGGGACCTTCTTCGTCGCGCAAAGCAGCTGGAACCCGAGCCTGGATTTCACTGCGTAGCATATCGGTAACGTCTTCGCTCAAGTCTTCTTTGGCAAAGACGCGATCTCGCTGCGCGTAGATGCGTTGGCGTTGTAGGTTCAGCACATCATCGTATTCCAGCAAGTGCTTGCGCACGTCAAAGTTCATGCCCTCGACGCGAGTCTGCGATTGCTCGACGATGCGCGAAACCAAGCCGTGCTCAATGGGTAGGCTTTCGTCAAAGTTGAAACGGCGTAGCATGGCCTCCACCTGCTCACCCCCGAAAAGGCGCATCAAGTCGTCTTCTAGCGAGAGATAGAACCGTGAAGAGCCGGGGTCGCCTTGACGAGCAGCGCGTCCGCGTAACTGATTGTCAATGCGGCGTGCTTCATGTCGTTCGGAGCCGATCACGTGCAAACCGCCCAGGGCACGCACCTTTTCCATTTCGTCCATGTACTTCAAAAAGGTGTGCACCGCTTCGGCATAGATGCCATATTGCTCTTCGCGCAGACTCTGGAGTACCTGACGGCGTTCTTCATTGTTCATCTCATAGGCATTGGCAAAACCATTGCGGCGCAGCACGCGCACCACGTCGCGGATGATCTCCTCGCGCAATTCACCGCCCAACTTAATATCCACGCCGCGCCCGGCCATATTGGTAGCAATGGTCACAGCCCCATAGGCCCCCGCGCGGGCAATGATTTGAGATTCCTCATCATGCTTGCGGGCATTGAGCACTTGGTGGGGTACCCCACCCTGCAAGGCGCGAATCAGGCGAGGGCGGTCTTCTTCACGCACCTCCAACATTTGCATTAGACGTTCCAGGTTAGCGCCTTCCTCCGGATTGAGAGAGGTCATGCCCACACTGCGTGCGAACTGACGCAACTCACCAACATTCAGTTCGGGCAGCGGCTTATTGAGGAACTGCAACTCGGGAATGGCGGTCTCGCCTTCCTGGCGGTTGTGCTTTTCCAACCACGCCTGACGCACCAACAACGCCTGCATCAGACGGCGCAGAAGTTCCGGTTGCAAGCGCTGGGAGAGTCGTTCTGAATGTTCTACCGAGGTCGTACCCACCAGAAGAGGGCGCCCCAGCACATGATAACGTAGAATCTCCAGGGTTATGGCACGGAGCTTGGCCTCCTCGGTGCGATAAACGACATCGGGATAATCTTTACGTTTCCAGTAGACAGGCTGCTTGAGGGGGTCGTCGCGGCGCGCGTAGTAAGTGTACTTATACCCATCCTCGTCTTTCGCCGTTACCTCTATGAGGGGTGAGTCGGGTTGCATGGCCTGATATTCCAAGTTTGTGGGGATGGGCACGACTTCCAGTTTGTAGATCTTGCTGAACTCCTCGGCTTCGGTCAACGCCGTGCCGCTCATGCCAGCCAGTTTCTGATACATACGGAAGTAATTCTGGATGGTGATGGTGGCGTAGGTGACATTCTCGGGCTCGACACGGACACCCTCTTTGGCTTCCACGGCTTGATGCAAACCCTCTGACCAGCGCCTTCCGGGCATCAGCCGCCCGGTGAATTCATCTACGATGATGACCTTGCCGCCTTGAACAATGTAATCTTTATTGCGCTTGAAAAGGAATTGGGCTTTGAGAGCTTGCTCCAAGTAACCCAGGATGCGCGCCTGCTCGGGAGTGATATCCTCAGGGCGGTCGGGGTCACCTAGTGCCATATCCAGGAGGGCCTCAACATGGGCCTTGCCCACTTCGGTCAGAGTCACTGTGCGATCACGTTCGTTGATCTCGTAGTCTTCTTCGCGTAACTGGCGCACCACCTGGGCCATGCGGACGTACCATTCGGTTTCCTCAGCAGCCGGACCGGAGATAATAAGAGGGGTACGGGCTTCATCAATGAGAATGTTATCTACCTCATCCACGATGGCGTAATAATGTCCGCGCTGTACGCGATCTTCCAGGCGCATAGCCAGGTTATCCCGCAAATAGTCAAACCCAAATTCACTGTTGGTGCCGTAAACGATGTCTGCGCGGTAGGCCTCTGCCCGATCTACCATGCGCAACTGATGCTGGTCCTCAAAGGGGGAGGTTTTCTCCAAGTCCACCAAAAAGGCTTTTTTACCGTTCTCGGTGCGGGCGGCCATTTGCAAAACCCCCACTTTGAGCCCCAACAGGTCATAAATTGGCGCCATCCAGCGGGCATCGCGCCGGGCCAGATAATCATTGACGGTTACCAAGTGCACGCCGCGGCCGGTGAGGGCGTTCAGGTAAAGGGGAAGTGTGGCCACCAGTGTTTTCCCTTCGCCGGTGCGCATCTCGGCGATTTTGCCCTCATGGAGCACAATCCCGCCCATGAGTTGTACATCGTAGGGGCGCAAGCCCAAGGTGCGTTTGGCAGCCTCGCGCACCACGGCAAACGCCTCGGGCAGAAGTTCGTTCAGTGCACTCTGCTCGGCTTGATAGCGCTCTTGCTCGTCCTCGATGCCAGCAGTGGCTTCGCGCAATTGTTGTCGGAATTCGTCGGTCTTGCCGCGCAGCGCCTCGTCGCTGTAGGTTTCGAGGGTTTTTTCCAGTTCGTTGATGCGTTCCACCAGACGCACCAGCCGATTGAGCTCGCGTCGAGTTGGATCGCCACTTAGCACACGGATAAGATTCTTAAACATACATCCTCGGTTTTCTTAAAAGACTTTCTGGGGAGAGATTATAGCACATTCACAAGTTGGCTTCTGGCACTGGTCCAAGAAAGGATCAGGGGGATGGGATTTGCCACTGGGCAGCATACCACCTTAAGTAATCTTCGAGATGTACCCGCCAGTAAGCCACATCATGCTCGCCTGCGTTTAAGTGCCACTCATAGGGTAGCCCCAAGTTGGATAGACGATCCACAAAGGCCAGGACTGCCTGAAGGTAGCGGTCACGATCTCCACTATCCAGGTAGAAACGCGGCCATTGGTCGGCGGGGAGCTCAGCCGCTCGGTAATATAGGCGCAGGTCATCGCCCCAAAATGGCGCCGGGCTATGAGCACCAATGGCGATGAACTGATCCCCGTGCTGAATACCCAGGTGGAGAGCCCATCCAGCGCCTCGGGAGATGCCCCCTAGCGCGCGGCATCCCCGTTCGCGGCAGACGGAGAAATGCGTCTCAATCCAAGGGACGAGGACTTCAATGAGTGTTTGCCCAAAGGCCGATTCTTGAGGGTTACGGAGGGCATATTCCTCATGGGGCATGACGACCAGAAAGGGCTTCACCTGATGGGCCTGAACAAGCCTATCCAGCGTTTCGGTCAAACCCAGAGCGAGCCACAAGGTCTCGTCGCTACCCTGTCCGTGGAGAAGGTAGAGTACCGGGTACCCTGGGGTGGCCTGTGGGTTGTAGCAGGGGGGCAGGTAAACCTGAAAGCGGAGCGGTTTACCGATGGGGGTAGGTTCAATAGTGTGGGATTCCAGACGAGCAGCTCCGCAGGGAGTTGGGGTGGGTCGCGTTGGAGAGGGGATAACTCTAAAAGTAGTTTGCGAAGGTGTATGAGAGGGTGTACTTGGTGATGGAGCAGGAGGCAACGTCTCTGTAGAGAGCCCTCTTAAGGGAACAACGGGACTACAATTGACTAATGTCCCGATCAGTCCCAAGCCTAGCCAGCCCCTGAGCAGCGTACGCAGAAATCCCTTAGCGCCTATTTTCTTTATGCTAATACTCTTGATCCGAAGCATCTAAGATGCCTTTGGCTTTGAGTAAGTCAAGGAATGCACTCACCACGCGCGGGTCGAACAAACGGCCGCTTTCTCGGCGCAGGTACTCCGCAATCGAGTGGTCATTCCAAACTGAACGGTAGACACGCGGGGTGCGCAGGGCATCCCATACGTCCACCACCGCAAAGATGCGCGCGGCCAGGGGAATTTGTTCACCTCGTAAACCGTGCGGATAACCACTGCCATCCCAGCGCTCGTGATGATAATAGGGGATATCTAGCGCGGGCTTGAGAAAATCCACTGCAGCCAGAAATTGTTGAGCATATTCAGGATGACGTTTCATGACCTCCCATTCCTTAGCAGAAAGGTCATCTTCTTTCTGAAGAATGGAGTCTGGAATGGCCATCTTGCCGATGTCATGGAGCAAAGCCCCGTAACGGATATAGGTCAAGTCCTCGCCCTTAAGCCCCAATGTTTTGGCCAGTTCAACACTCCATTCGGCTACTCGGCGGGAGTGTCCACTCAGACTGCCATCTCGCAGTTCCAGCGCCGCTGCCCAGCCCTCGATGGTGGCTTGGTAGGCCTGAGTAAGACGCAGATTGGCCTGTTGCAGCGCCTGAAACATCTGTGCGTGTTCCACGGCCACTGCGGTCTGGGCGCTAAGGTTTTCAAAAAATGAGAGCCAGTCAGGAGGAGTGGGCAATGAGGAACGAGAATAGAGTTCAAAAATCCCATGTGTCTCGCCCCGCGCAATCAAAGGTGCCACCAAGTAGGTTTGGAGTCCTTCGGTGGTGCACAAAGCACGGATTGCAGAGGGGAATGGAATCTGATCAGGGCTTGAGTATTGCACAACTCGACGGCTCAGAATCGCTTCGTAAGCACAATCTTCCGGCACGAGGA
>NZ_CALIMF010000003.1 GCF_938028735.1 uncultured Thermanaerothrix sp. | reverse complement strand
GCCCGCTGGCTAATCATTGCCCGCTTTCTTGCCTCGGGAGGTACAGAATGAGTATCCTGTTCATGCAAGCCGAAGATGTCTTGCTTTTTCGTGATGGGCGTCCTTTCAACGCAGGCAGCGATCATGAGGCGCGCAGCCTTTTCCCACCACCTCCCTCCGTGATGCAAGGGGTGCTCCGTTCGCATTACCTTGCCCATAAAAATATTTCGTTGAACAATTCGCAAGCCATTCGTGAATTGGTCGGTGATTCAGCCAATCCCAAGGGATTGCGCCTGCGTGGCCCTTTCCTTGCTAAACGCGAGGGAGGCAAGGTGATGCGCTACTTCCCCACCCCGGCAGATGCTTATCCTGCGGATAGCGAGGCAAAAAAGGTGGTTCCCATGAAGGTAGTGGCGAATCCCGGGAACTGTGTATGGGGAAAAGAAACTCTGCCTTACCTGTTAGAAAAGCCCAATGAGGTCATCACCAAGAGCGCACCAGGAGCCTTCCTCAGTGAAGAGGCATTGAAAGCCTATATGGAACGCGGCGAGGCAGTGGCGCCGGTCAAAACTGCTGAACTATTCGTCACCGAGCGGCGGTTGGGCATCCAAATCGACACACAACGACTTTCTACTGTCAAGGGGATGCTCTATGAAGTGGAGTTTATCCGCTTGTGCGGGGATGCCGGGCTGGTGGTGGAGATTCTTGAAGGATATCCCGACTTCCCACCTCAGGGGGTGATGCGTGCAGGCGGTGAGGGACGCGCCCTGCGTTACACCACTCTCAAAGAAGGGGAGTTTGCTCCATTCTCTTGGGGGTACACCGGCGAACTGCCGCGTTTCTTCAAGGTGTATTTTGCCACCCCGGCGTATTTCTCGCAGGGATGGAAGCCTGCCTCGTGGCGTTCCTTCTTCAGCGGAGAGGTCAGGCTGGAAGCCGTAGCGCTTTCGCGGTATCAGACGCTAGGCGGATACGACCTGCTTGAAAAGAAACAGAAACCTGCACGACGTTTTGTCCCTGCGGGCAGTGTGTATTACTTCTCCCACGCGGGAGGGGTGCAGTTGTCTCAGCCCTTCCTTACCGAAGACGGCTCCGCCATGGGCTTCGGGCAGGTGATGATTGCTGCGTGGAAACCGGAACCAGCATAAGACCATTGTAATTTTTGGGAGGAAAGGACCATGTTTAAAGCCAGACGTTTGCTTTTCTTTTATGTTGAAACCCCCTTGCATGTGGGTGCCGGGCGTGCCAGCGCCAATGTGGATTTGCCCATCCAGCGCGAACGGGTCACACAGTATCCCATGGTGCAGGCTGCCAGCCTGAAAGGGGCTCTGCGGGCGGAGTACCGCCAGTTTCACAACCTGCAGGATGAGTCCCCCCAGGTGGAAGCCGTGTTTGGCAAAGCCGGTGCCAGCGGCGAGAACTGGGCTGGAGCTGTTTCTGTCGGCGATGCGCGTATTTTGCTCTTCCCCGTGCGCTCGCTGGCGGGTGTGTTTGCCTGGGTGACCAGTCTGCATGCCCTGGAGTCTTTCCGCCGCGCGGCGGATCTGGTAGGGCAGCCTATCTCATGGAGCTTGCCTCAGGGCGAGCCCGCTTCGAACACTGCTTGGGTGGGTACAAAATCTCAGGTGGTGGCACGGAAAAAAGTGGTGCTGGAGGAGTTCAGCTTCGGTGCTCAATCCGAGGAAGAAGTAGATGCCATTGCTGATTGGTTAGCCAACAATGCCCTGCCGCAGGGAGAGGTTTTTGCTTACTGGCGCGAGACCTTGCCCAAGCGCCTATGCATCTTGCCTGAGGACGCCTTCCGCGATTTCTGCCTTTACGGTACAGAGGTACAGACGCATATTCGTATTGACCCCGACAAGAAGACCGTTGACGAAGGTGCGTTGTGGACGGCGGAGAGCCTGCCTGCCGATAGTTTGCTCTACGCCCCGCTGATGGCAACGGATGTGCGCAACAGCAGAGACGGCAAAAGCGCCGATGAAGTTCTGAAGGAATTTGATTTCCTGCAGGGCGGACACATCCAGTTGGGTGGCGATGAGACCACCGGTCAGGGTTGGGTTGCGGTGAAAGTGTATGGAGGGTAATTCCATGACTGAGAAAGTATCCGAACAACGTTCGTTGGAGCAGGAACGCGCCAGTCATGCTTATAAGGCGGTGACTGAAGCCAAAGGGAAGAAGGACAAGGAATTAAGGAGTCTTGCGCGCAGCGCCCCTGCCAGCATTCAAAGCAATGGCTTGGGGCAAACGCTGGCATTCTGGAAAGCCAAAAAGGAAGAGCATCATCGGGCGCTGTACCACGCTCTTTCCGGCTGGTTGAAAAAGCAGTTGCACATTGACGAAAACCATGACCTGCTGGAATGGATTGCTACCACAGCGACCAGTTTGCAGTACCGCCAAGCAACGGCGGAAGCCCTGGCGTACCTCAACTGGTACAAACGCTTTGCCGAGGCCGAATTGAAGGAGGAGTGATCTATGAGTCCAAATAGCCCTAAAAACCGCGGCGCTCCTCCCAATCGTCCCGGTGGAGGGGGCAGTGCTCCTGCTCAATCCTTAGAATACCCCTTGCCCAAAGAGACGGTGGCTGTTTTCCATAGCATCCCGGTCAGCAACCCTGGGCTGATTTTCGAGCGCTTTATTCCTTATATGGGTATGAATAAAGAGCAACGACGGAAGCAAGCCCTTGATCGCGCCAAAACCGCTCCCAACTCAGACGCACTCAAAGCGGCATATACTCGCTGGCAAACGCTTGCTAAAGCCTGTGGTGCTCAGATCTTCACCCTCAAAACCGATTGGCGCTTCATCCCCGGGCTGGGGCGTAAAACTGCTCTGGAGATTGGTTTCAGTTTTCATCGCTATGGCTTTCCTTATCTGCCTGCCAGTAGCGCTAAAGGCATTGCTCGCACCTGGGCGCTATTTGAACTGGCTTCGCTTTTGGCCCTTGACGAAGGCAAATTGAGTAAACTAGATCAAACGCTGTCCACGGAAGAGAAAGAGTTTGATAAAGCCTTTGAGCCTTTCAAACCTTCGGTAGAGGCAAAGGAATTGGCAAAGACCATGCGTCTGGTGTTCGGCACGCTGGATCGGGCGGGTGGGGCAGTTTTCTTTGACGCTATGCCCACTTCTGCCTTCCAGTTAGACATTGATATCATGAACCCGCACTACGCTCCCTACTATCAGGGCAAAGAGCCCCCCGGTGACTGGCACAACCCCAACCCTATTGCCTTCCTGGCGGTGCCGAAAGATAAGGAATTTGCCTTTGCGGTGGCGTGGCGGCGCGGTGCTGCCCACGCGGAGTTGCTGGAACAGGTCTGCGTCTGGCTGAAGAACGGTTTGCGCGATCTGGGCGCTGGCGCCAAGACCAGTGCAGGATATGGTTATTTCAAGTGAGGTTTCTTCCATGATCCTATTATGTCTTGCGGGTGAACAACCCATTCCCAACCTACTTCCAGCGCGCCACCTCCAACCGGCGCAGACTCTCATTGCCCATACTGAATTAGATGCCTCCAAGAAAAGTGCCAGACGTCTGGCCAACCTGATGGGTCATTCCCGTTTGTTCTCCATTGGCGAGGGCTACCAGATTCCGCGCATTCTGGAAGCGCTTCGCTGTGAGCTGGGCGAACCGCAGGATGAGGTGGTTGTCAACATTACTGGCGGGACCAAACCGATGGCACTGGCGGCTTTTGAATTGGCCCGCCAGCGCCGCTACTCGCTGGTTTATTACCAAACAGAGGGTCCGCGCGGGCGCGATCAAAAAAGCATGCTCTATCGCTATCGTTTTGATGAGCAGGGCGATTTGCACCTCGAAAGGAACTATCCCTGCGAACTTCCTGCACTGATCACCCTGGACGATTATCTTCGAGCCCATCTGGACGGATATCATTACAAACCCCAACCAACTGCCGGAAAGGCGCTGGAAGATGCCGTTGCCCAAGCCCTGAAACCGCATGTAGATGAGATCAAACAGAGTGTGGTGCCCGACGGGGTGAAAGATCAGGTGGAAATTGACCTGCTAGCGCGTTGTGGCAATCAGGTGGGTATTTTTGAAATCAAAACCGGCGGCGAGGGCAGTGGTAAGAAAGCGGTGGATCAGTTAACCACCATTGCTGCCCGCGAGTACCTAGGCACCTATGCTGCGCGCTTTATGGTTACCCAGTCTTCAATGGAAGATCGTTACAAAGCGTTGGCATCTGCCCTGCGGGTGACGGTCATTGAACTCAAGGAGTACCGCCCCGGTAAACCCCTCAGTCAGAACGACACTCGCCATCTGCTTGACATTGTTTCGAGCATCCTTCCCATTCGTAGGAGTAACGTATGATTCTGGTCAACTTCTCGCATCCTCTTTCTGCCGACCAGATGAAGCAACTACAAGCCCTGCTGGGCGTGCCCATTGACCGTGTGGTAGAGGTGCACAGCCAGATCGAACCCGATCAGCCGCTGGCGCCTCAAGTAGCCGCCATGGTGGATCAGGCCGGGCTGACGTTGGAAGAATGGCAAAACGCACCGATTATTGTTAATCCACCTTCGCTCAATTTCAGTGCCGTTCTGCTCATCGCTGAATTGCATGGCAGGATGGGCTACTTCCCGGCGTGCGTGCGCCTGCGTCCGGTCAATGGCGCCATTCCCCCGCGCTTTGAGGTTGCCGAAGTGCTCAACCTGCAGTCTCAGCGCGATGCCGCCCGTCGACGGCGAAACTAATCCTGAGGAAAGGAGGTATTCTGTGCTCGAAAAACCCCTCATTTCGCTAGACTATACCGGTCATCCGCTGCTGGATGTGGGGTTGGCAACTCTGACCGCCTTTGCTGGAAAGAAGCGCCCCACTCAGCTAACGGAAGAGGATTTGTACAATGCGGCGCGGTACATTCGCGAAAACTACATTGTGGATCCACTGAAGTCGTTTCTCAACGTTGCCTTTCCCAATTCCGGGTTTACCAACCCCGCTTTTGAGAAACAACCTGAAAAGCGCCGAAAATATGCTGAAATTGTCTCTAGTGCGTTTGCTGGACCTGTCAGCGAAGAGCGTGATCCACTCACTGGCTTACCGGCTACGAACGTGGCGCTTAACCCCGATGGTGATTTGCCCCCCGGACGTACCTATCGCCAGCATGTGCCTCTGCTCACTGGCGTAGATGTCATCAACTTCCATCCGTACGGTGAGGCTGGCATTCCCCTTTCCGGTATCAGTTTGCTAGCATTTCAAATGCTCCCTATGGGGTGTGCTAAAGTAAGCGGCAAACTTCTAGCAGTGCACAGCGATGATCCGGACCTGTTGCTTTACTTTGCTAAAGCCTTCCTCAGAGCGAATTTACAAGGGGTAACCGTTGCGCGCGCTGGTGGTGAGAAAAAGCTGCCTGATACCAGCCCGCATCGCGCCCGCACCGTACTTATCGAACACTTGCTCTCAGCCGAGAATGAACTCATCCGTCAGGGGCGAGAAAATGGTCGTGTGCCGCCTACCTTGACTGGTTACTACTTCACCAACAGCGGGCAGGGCGCCGAACTAGATATTTACCCCCTGCCGCTGGAGGTGGGTGAGTTTCTGAGGGCGGTGATGCGCAATGACCTGCTTAAGCCCGAGTGGCAAGCCCTGACGACGCGCGGCTGGCAGTTAACCCGCAAAGAGGGCGAGATTCCGCGCTACAACCGCCTCTATGAAGATCTCTTTACCCTGCCTGAGGGTGCGCCGCGCTTCATCCGCCTGTATTTCCTCCGCAAGCCCTCTCGTCAAACGTTGGATAAACAAGACCCTACACTGACTTATGACACCCGCCGCGAAGTGAATTTGATTTCGTGGCGGTTAACCGAACTCTTTCTCAGGAAGGTGATGCTTATGGAAGACTCCCGTGTTCAATCCATCCGCGAATTGGGGGATGCCCTTGCACAATATATCCTTGATCGCAACGACCGGGGTGTGTTCAACGGTTTCTGGATGGCGCGCAATTACGGCGAATTGCGTGCTGTGCTTATCCGCGCCTCCGCTGCCGAGGTGCGCGCCGGGCGCAAGCCGCTAATTACCCTCGATCAATTCCTCGCCATTTTTGAGCAGTCTGAGGGCGTGCCTAACGCTGATTGGCGCCTTGGGCGCGATTTGGTGCTCATTCGTTTGCTCGAGCAGCTGTATCAAAAAGGTTGGCTCCAGGCGCACGCTGAAGAACTGCCTGAAGCTGCGCCTGAAGAAGAAACCCTGTAATTCCATCTCAAGGAGGTTGTTGCTATGTCTTTCGTCACTGGTTTGTTGTTGATCGACGCTCCCGCGTCTGCACTCAATAATCTGGGCAATATGCCCGGTAGTATGACCGAGAATGTGGTGGGTGTAAAGTATATTCCCACCCGCGAAGGCAACTACCCCTATGTCTCTGCCCAGGCCTTCCGCTACTGGTTGCGGACGACGCTGGAGCAGGGCAACTGGGGGTGGAAAGCCGCGCCGATCTTCCGCGAAGCCAAAATCGCCTATACCGATGCTAACCCCATCCTTTACTGGGATGATGACTTGTTTGGTTACATGCGTGCTCCTTCAAAGAAGACCGAAGCTGCCAATGCTCGCGAGTCCAGCGGTCTGGTAGCCCAAGCCACCCCAACCGCTGAGACGGTGACGCGTGTTTCGCCCTTCCGTGTCAGCACGTTGGTCTCGATTGCACCAGTGCGTCTGGTAGAAGATTTTGGCACAATGTCGCGTCACGAGGGAGACCCTGTACCGCACGGACATCAGTTTTATCGCACGACCCTACAAGGCCTGTTCTCGCTTGATCTGCATGCAGTGGGCACTTTCACCTATGTTGAGCGTACCGGTTATCTCAATTTGGATGAGCAGCGTAAAAAACAGGCAGAAGAAAAAGGCTTGGAACATTTAGTTCAGGAGAAGGCGTATCGTCTGCCGCTTGAAGAGCGCGTTCAACGTGTACGGGCCCTGTTAGCGGGACTGGCCGAGCTCAACGGGGGCGCCAAGCAGGCGCTACATTATACGGATGTTAACCCTGATGTGTTGATTATGGCAGTCACACGAGGTGGTAACCACATTTTTGGACATATTATCGGTGCCCAAGGCGAACGCCCTGTGCTCAACCTGCCTGCCCTGCGTGAAGCGCTGGATGTCAACCGCGAGGACTTGCTTTCGGATGTGTACATTGGCTGGGTGCGCGGTTATCTGGACGCCGAGCGCGAGAAACTCGAAATGGCTTTGGGTGAAGGCAGTTTGCTGGGTGATTGGAATGACCGTGTTCACCTGATCCACCCGCGCGAGGCCTGCCAGCGACTGGCACAAGAGTTGGAGGCACACCCGGATTGGATGCAGTAAAGGGGTGCACTATGCATGCACTCAAGATTGTTGCTGAAGGGTTGACCGCTTCCTTCCGTTACCCTCACTTTATGATGGGTGTTCAGCCCACCTTTGAAATGCCCCCGCCTGCCACGCTGTACGGGCATGTTGCCAGTGCCCTGGGCGACTGGTTTGACCCTCAGGGGGTACGATTTGCGCTGCGTTTCGAGTTCCGCCGCAAACAAGCAGATATTGAGACCACTTACCTGCTCACCCCTTCCAGCGGGAAGATGCCCGGCGATAAATCTCTGCCGAAGGTATTGGAAGGCAACCCCAATCCCTTCCAGCGCGAGATCCTTTACTTCCCGCGCCTCACCTTATACCTGAACCGCCCCGAGTGGCTGGAGGCATTCCGTCATCCGCGCTATGCGGTGTGTCTGGGACGTTCCCAAGACCTTTTCACCTATCGCAGTGTGGAAGTGGTGGACCTTCAGCCTGCTGAGCAGGTGGTGCTAGAGCACACTCTTCTGCCCTACGCTTACGCCGCGTATACTGCCGCTGGTCAGGCGGTGCTTATGCCCCGCTGGTTAGATTACTCCAACCGCCGCTATCCATCTTTTGAGCGCTATGTGGTTCTGCATCGCCGGGTGCGCACCCGTGAGTTTATGCGCTACATCGGTCAGCCTACTCTTGAACCCTGGTGGGCAGATCCGACCGAACCGCTGGTAGAAGGCGACCCTTACGGTGTGGTGTGGCTTTCGTGGGTTTGACCATGCAGATGCCCTGTATTCCGCCCAACCTAACCCATCTGTGGGCAAAAAGCTCCCTAGTGTCGAAACAGCACGGACAAACTTTGGTGGAGCATACCTGGGAAGCGCTGATGCGTCTCAGCGAGATGGCGCATCAGCGTCCCGATTTGTCCCTTCTCAGTGGGCAACCGCGCCTGTGGCACCTGCTCTTCTGGGCGGTCTTCCTGCATGATTGGGGCAAAGCTGCACAGGGCTTTCAAAATTTGTTACGCGGCAAAGAAAGTCACTGGCAGTTCCGTCACGAGGTGCTTTCGCTGGCGTTTGTCGATTGGGTTACTGCCGATCTTTCCCCCGAAGAAGCAACCTTTCTGGCAGCGGCCATTGCCACCCATCATAAGGATTTCGATGAGATCGAAGGCTATCTTGACGAGCAAGAACCTGATCTGGACCCGCTCGCGGTTATGTTGGGGGAGATTTCTCGCGAGGATGCTACCGCCCTATATCGCTGGATAGAAACTTGTGCCAGTGATTGGATAGAGGCGCTGAGGATGCGTCCTTTGGGAGTAACCTCTCCTGCCCTGCCGCCGCTGGAACAAGCCCTCCGCGCTCTCACCCCGCAAGCGGTGCGCTGTCATTTGCATCGTTTAGAGCGATGCCTGCGCGAGTGGGAGGATGAATCGCCCTCCGCTGAAGTCCTGCGCCCGGGTGTTTTTCTGCGAGGTTTGCTCTTGCAGTCCGATCATCTGGCTTCGGCGGGGTGGGGAGCATTGCCCCGTCCGCAACTGGAGGCCGAGGCTGTTCTGGAGTCACTATCCTTGCCGTATCGCTGTTTATACGGACATCAAAGAAAGGCAAGCCGTACCTTAGGGCATGTCATCTTGTTGGCGCCCACTGGCACCGGCAAGACAGAGGCTGCTCTGCTTTGGGCAGTGAATCAGCGTTTGCCCCGTCTATTCTACACTCTACCTTATCAAGCCAGTATGAATGCCATGTTTGACCGCCTGAACCGCATCTTTCCGGGGCAAGTGGGGCTCTTGCATGGACGCAGCACCATGGCACAGTTTCAGCGCTTGATGGAGCAATCTTACGCTCCCGGAGAGGCGGCAAAACTGGCGCGCTTGCTTCATAATCGCTCTGGGATGGCATACTATCCGATACGCGTCTTTAGCCCGTATCAACTTCTCAAGGCCACATTTCAACTTAAAGGGCATGAAGCCCTGCTGAGCGATTTTTCCGAAGCGGCGTTTATCTTCGATGAGATGCATGTTTATGAACCCATCCGCCTGGCAATGATAGTTGCTACCATGGGGTATCTGGCGCGTTTCTACGGGGCACGTTTTCTGGTCATGTCGGCAACTTTGCCCGCGCCCATCCGCGGTGTGCTGGAAGATACTCTAGAGCGGGTTACCCCCATCCATGCCTCTCAGCGTTTGTTAGCAGGATTACGCCGCCACCGTCTTTTCCTTGCAGAGGGTGATCTGCTAGACGAAGAAAATCTGAGAAGAGCTCTTGGTGAGGCCAGGAAAGGGCGGCGGGTGCTCGTCGTCTGTAATACGGTGCGCCGCGCCCAGCAAGCGTGGTCGTGGATGCGTGAGCATCTCCCGCCTGCAATCCCTCTTTTCCTTCTACACGGGCGCTTTACTGGTCGCGACCGCACGCGCAAAGAACGCGAGATGCTCCAGGCAGCTGGGCTGAATCTTGCCGATCCTCGCCCATTAGTGGTGGTAGCAACCCAAGTGGTTGAGGTCAGCCTTAACCTTGATTTGGACGTGCTTTTTTCTGATCCTGCGCCATTAGAAGCCCTTCTTCAGCGTATTGGGCGCGTTAACCGCTTGGGTAATCGGGAACTGGCACCAGTGTACATTTTTCGTGGTGTGGATGAGGTCTTTCGTCGCGTTTATCGCCCGCTGGAGCAGGTGACCCAAACCCTGGAGGTGCTTGAAAGAGAATTTGTTGCCTCTCGTGGGGATGCTCTTGTGCTGGATGAGCGCTGTCTGCCACAATGGCTTAATGCCGTATATACTGGTGAAGTGCTCGCGGCTTGGCAAAGTGCCTTTAGGAGCGCTCGCATAGATTTCGAACGCAATTTCCTACAAGTGCTTCAACCTTTTCGTTCTAACGCGGCTTTGGCGGAGCAGTTCCACCGCCTGTTTGACAGCACCGAGGTTTTACCTGAATCGCTATATAACGAATATCTGCAATTACGCGACAGTGAACGTGCTCTCGAGGCCGATGCGCTGCTTGTGCCGCTTTCGTGGGGCCTACGTGCCATGCTTGCCCAACGGGGGTTGTTACACGCGGGAGATCGTGACTTTCCTGATGTGGTTTCCGTTCCCTATGATAGTGAACAGGGTTTGGATCTTGATGTCCCATTGAACTCACGATTTTTGGAGGACCCCGATTGATGGCGGATTTTCCTCTTACCCTAACCCGTTTGCGCTTCGAGTGTGTGGTGGAGACCCCGCTTCGGCTGGGAGGTATGCGGGCGGGGAATAACTTGCGAGGTGCGTTGGTAGATGTGATGCGCCGGGCCACTTGTCCCTACAGCGTGCCAACGGTCGCAGGAGTATCACCAATTCCTGACCCTGAACATGTTGCGACCTGTCCAGTGTGTTGGCTGGTGGCTGCCAATGAGAAACCGGGTGTGGAACGGCGGGGCTATGTCCTTACCCCACCACTCTACCTTCCTGAGACCCTAAAACCGGGCCAACGTTTCGCCTTTCATCTCACATTGGTTGGGGAAGCGCAGCGCTACCTACCCTACTTTGTGCTAGCCGTACCCGAGATGGGGATTACTGGCGTTGGGTCTGGGCGCGGGCGCTTTAGGTTGCGACGTATTGTCTCTGAAACCCTGGACGGGATTGAAGAGGAAATCCTTGGCGAAGGTGACACGGTGCTGCACCCTCCCAAGTATTCGCTAACCCATGCGGACGTGTTGGAGCGGGTTGAACGCGCGTTGCAGACCTGGAAAGGTCAGGGCATGCGTGAACTCAACATAGTGTTTCTAACTCCGTTACGTCTTGTCTGGAATGATCAGTTGGTCAAGGCCCCTGATTTTGCTATCTTTTTTGCCCGTTTACTGGAACGTCTGGATGAGTTGGCTATCCAGTTCTCTGGAGGCGAAAGGCGTTCCTATGAGGAGCGCGCTCATTTACATCATCTTGCTTCACAGGTACGTCTGATTGAAAACGATACCCGATGGACTGAGGTGCCCAGTGGTTCTAGCCGCACCGGCCGGCCAACGTGGATTAGTGGCCTAGTGGGGACGGCGCGTTATGGTGCGCCAGTTGGTGTATGGCGCGAGCTCCTACCCTGGTTGGTCTGGGGAGAGTTGGTTCAAGTGGGTAAAGACACGGTCAAAGGTAATGGGGTTTTCCGATTGGTGCTTTGAAAACTGAGCCAACGGAGGTGGGGGTGGCAATTGTGCAACATCTGATTGTAGATGAGCATGGGAGTTTTATTGGCAAACATAGCGAACGCCTGATCGTCTTTAAAGGCGACGAAAAACGTCTGCTGGCTCCACTGTTGCACCTTGAATCGGTGGTGATCGCTAATTTGGGCGTTAGCATCAGCGCCGATGCCGTGCAAGCGTGCACTGAGCGCGGCATTCCAATTTATTTCCTCAACTCAATGGGCGAGCCCTATGCGAGTTTATATAGTGCTGGGCTGACCGGTACCATAGCGACTCGCCGAGCGCAATTAGAGGCATACCGCGACCGCCGAGGATTAGATCTGGTGATTGCCCTTGCCATTGGCAAGATCCAGAATCAGGCCAATTTTTTGAAATATATGAGCAAGTATCGTAAGGATAGCGATCCTGCTCTATATGAGGAGCTGCGGCTTCATGCGGCCGAAATTTTGGATGAGCGGATCAAGTTAGAGCGCTTAACGCATTTGCCCGATTATCAAGAAGGTAGGCTGTGTGTTGAAGAGTTGCGTCAGCCCATTATGGGAATAGAAGGTCGTGCGGCTCAGCGATACTGGGAAGCCATTCGGCGAACTGTGCCGGAAAAATATGGGTTCCCCGGCCGCGAGGGGCGCGGTGCAACCGATCCTATAAATGCTGCGCTTAACTATGGCTATGGCATTCTCTATGGTCAGGTCGAGCGTGCTATCGTTTTGGCAGGTCTAGATCCCTACGCGGGCTTTCTCCACGTTGATCGTCCGGGTAAACCCAGTCTAACTCTGGACTTTATTGAGGAATTTCGTCCCATGGTGGTGGATCGTACCATTATCGGATTGGCTAACAAGGGTGTGGAATTTGCACAGGATAGTAAACACCTTCTGACCCAGGAAGCCCGACGCATGGTTGCTGAACGGGTGCTGGAGCGGCTAGATGCCTCTATCCCCTTTGAAGGAAAGCGTTACCCCATTCGTGCCATTATTCAAATGCAGGCACGCCACATGGCTACATTTCTCCGTGGTGAACGTAAAACGTATCAACCTTCTGCGTTGTTATGGTAGGGAAATGAGTGCAGAGAAAATACCCAATCTTATCCTTGTCTATGATATTGTAGACGATCGTAAACGCGCCAAAATTGCAGATGCCTGTTTGGATTATGGATTGGATCGCATCCAATTTAGCGCCTTTGTGGGGTGGTTGGTGCCAAGTCAGCAGCAAGAACTTATGGTCAAAATCAAGCGCATTCTGGGCAAAAGTCCTGGAAACGTGCAACTTGTTCCCATTTGTGCCAATGACTGGAATAAGCGCAAAGTCATTGACCAGAAAGAGAAAGATTAAGCCATGCTGGATCTGGATGATGAGATCTATGACTATCCCTTCCGCGTGACTGACTTAAAACAATGGGTGTATTGCCGCCGGTTGCTCTATTTCCTCGTTTGTCTACCCGATGTGCGTCCCCGTACTTACCTGATGGAGGTTGGAAAAGAAGTAGGTAAAGAGGAAGAAACACGGGAGGTTCGTCGCTCCCTGCGCTTATATGGTCTGATAGAGGGACGGCGGGAGTTCAACATCACATTACGTTCGGCCCGATGGGGATTGCGTGGAGCTGTGGATCTCGTTATCTGGGTAGATCAACCTGCGCCCGGGGAGATCATCCCGGTAGATTTCAAATTCTCCCATCGCAGCGGTGAACATTTCAAACTCCAATTAATGGCTTATGGTTTGCTGCTTGAGGAGTTGAGTGGCAGAGTAGCGCGGCGGGGTTTTTTGTATGAAATCCCCCTGCGGCGAGCTGTAGAGGTGCCGTTTACTGCAGGATTGCGCAAAAAATTGAACGAAACTCTAGAGGCCATGAAGGCGATGCTGGAAAGCGAACAAATGCCAGAACCAACTTCTCAGCGTATAAAGTGCGTAGGCTGTGAGTTCCGCCGCTTTTGTAATGATGTGATCTGATTAATAACAAGCCGTCTTTGCGGCAGGATCCCGCTCTGCGCCAAATTGCCTATATCCATATACGGTGGTTGACGCTTGGTCAATGGGGCACACAGCGTGTACACTGGGCATAAGTGTGGCGATGAGTGTGTCGACTCTGATCTTAAGACTTAACCTTTCTTGTGCCCAAACGGCCGCATGGGTGATTGAACGATTGAGCCGTGTGAACCTGAACGTAATCCAAACCTTTAACTTGCAATGGCTCCCGAGCGGCGATGATCCGAAAGGAGATCGGGCTGACCAGGATGCAATTGTGGGTGGTCAGGTAATCATCTTTCTGGTTCGGAAGGGAAGCGCTTGGGCTACATTGCTGTTGCATGGCGAGGAGACTCAAACCTGGATCTCGATTTCCAAGCCACTGACCAGCCAGGAGAGCGTTAATCTTGCTACGCTAATTCAATCTACCCTGCAATCAGAATCTCGGGTTCAAAACGGCTTGCAAACCCTATCTTCGGGTTGATTGCCTGATCAGTTTGGGTACCTAAAAGGTTTCTCTGGTTCGCAGGACTGACCCGCCCGTACGTAATGTGCGGATAAACACTTTTTCACAGACGGAGGCATATAATGAGAAAAGGAATCGAGTGGGTTCTTGGGCTAGGGATCTTGGCTTTGT
>NZ_CALIMF010000002.1 GCF_938028735.1 uncultured Thermanaerothrix sp. | reverse complement strand
TGGCGATTTGTGAAGGCAATATCATGGATAGAAATGAACCAGCCGCTTACACTATGATTTTTGCCTGCTAATCTATTCGCGCGAGACATATTGCTACTTACGTTGTCCGTAGTCCAATAGACTGGCATGTAAATGCCGAGGAATTTGCGCGTTGTTGAGAAATCTCTCCAACGGTTAAGCACCACGGGCAAGTACAACTTTGTGCCTGAACTATGTTGGGCATGAGCAAGATAGGGTTGACCGAGCAAGATGACCAACAAGATAACGACCGCACTCTGCTTTATGTGTCTCTTCCAATCCGGTTTCGGGAATGGATCAGGGAAGAACGGCATAACTCTTTTCTCCTTTTATCATTCCCAGATTTGCGCCCATTATAGGGCATTTCTGGTTCATCTGTCCACCAACAGTTTTGTAAGGCGCGTGCCTAAAAAACTAAAACTAATTGGGGCTTTTGAAGCCCCCAATGGTCCTTGCAATGGAGCAACCATCTTTACTAGGGGACGTACTCATCTAAAACCGAAGTAGGAAGGTACTGGTAACCCGTCACTGCCTGTCGGTAGCCGTCAAAGTTCTCACGAGGGATGCCTAGGTCACACACTTTACCGTCGAAGTCATTCACGTCAAAGTAAAACACTCCCAGTACCATGGGTTGACGCGCCAGATACCCATAATTCAAAACCATCCATTCGGCTTTCTTTGCGTAATTGTAAGTGTTATTGTCCCGATCCTCTTTGGTGTGCATCGCCGAACTTCCGGTTTCGGTGATAAGAATGGGCTTCGTGGGCGCCATTTTCTGCATGCGGGTGATGTAGGGGGCATAAATGGTATCATAAATTTCCCAACGTCCGCAATCTCCGTTGACGCAAGCTGGACTCAGAGTCGCTGGACAGAAACCATAATTGTAGGAAGCAAAGCCGACTAGATCCACCCGATCATCGCCTGGGTAATAGTGTTCAAAATCATTCTCGGGTACGTCAGGCGAGCTTAAGCCATTAGGTGCGAAAACCCACCAAACCATTGAGAAATCTACCCCGTTATTCTTAAAAACATCCTGAATGTGAGTATAAGCGCTCTTGAAGTCAATTTGTCGTTGTTTTAATTTCTGATTAATGTCTGAGGGTTCAAAAGCATCATCATAATAGGCTACCCAGTCACCGTTCATTTCCTGGAGGGGTGCCAGCATGGCCTTGCGACCGCCGCCCTGCTCAATCCAACGTTTGTAGATCTTGGCCATTTGGCTAAGAGGAGCATCGTACCTTCCTTCGTAGATCTTGCGAGCAGTATCGGTTGAACCGATCTTGATCAAGGAGATATAACCCTTTTGCCACAATTGTTCAAGTTGACGGTAGAAGTTATTACGGTTGAGAGCACTTTCGGTTTCCCAGTCTTCATAAAAAGCCGGGTCTTGAATGTCGATGAACCATCCCACAGCTGTGTGCTGTTTATCGGCCAGTGCATCTACTTCAGGCAGGTATTTTTCTACATTTTCTTTCGACCAATACTGCTTCATAATAATTCCAAAAAATTTGGGTATTCCATTACGCACTAGGGGAAGGTAAGTCAATGTAGGCGTGGGAGAGTTTATAACCGTGGTGTTGGTATTTGGCTCGGGGGTAGCGGCAGAGGCGCGACCAGGGATAGGGCTGGAGGACTGGCATGCAAGTATTGTCGTGAGGATCAGAATTGATGACAAGGCTTTCAAAAGCGTTCTTGACATGATCCCATCCTCCTAGAAGAATTTCCTCTTCTTGACTAATACGAAATGTGAACTCCTGATGGCCTCAGCGTTGACAATCGGCATCGACTGACTCTCCCAACCGGCTACGTTCTTCGGCGGCGATGCTGGGGTCGAGTTTGCGGAAGAGCGGTTGAGGGGGCAGCAGGGGTTGCCCCGCGCGCAACTGGCTGGGTTGCCAGTGCGCAGTGGCGCCCTCGGGGTGATAGCGCAATACGGTGTGCTCGCCCAACCCGTCTGCAACGGTCATAGTGCTCTGCGTGCCAAAGAGGGGGTCAGTATAGCCCAAGTAACGGTGCAATTTTTCGCTGCTGAAGGGCAGGAAAGGAGCCAACAGGATCTTTAACGAATCAATCGCGCGCAAGGCGGTATAAATGGCCCGTCCAGCAGCGGTTTTATCGGTCTTAAGACTCAGCCACGGCGCAGTCTGCTCTAGATAGCGGTTAACCTCGGTGGCCAGACGCATGGCCTCACCCAACGCGGCCCGGAGATGGACAGCCTCCAGTTCCTGCCCCACAGTTTCAAATCCCTTCTCCACGCCGGCCAGCAATTCCTGATCCTGCGCGGTCAGTTCGCCCGGATCAGGCACTACTCCCTCCCAATGCTTGAACGCAAACGAGAGCACGCGGTTGGCCAGGTTCCCCCAAGTGGCCACTAACTCGTCGTTATTGCGTTTGACGAAATCCTCCCAATCCCAGTCGGTATCGCGGTATTCGGGCATGTTTGCGGTGAGATAGTAGCGCAGGGGGTCTGGATCGTAACGTGAAAGGAAATCACGCCCCCACACTGCCCAGTTGCGGCTACCCGAGATCTTCCGCCCTTCCAGGTTCATGAATTCATTGGCCGGGACGTCATACGGTAACACAAAGGGCTTGGGATCCCGGCTACCCAGGAGCTCGTCCAGCGTCTCACCACTGCCGATGAGCTGCCCCGGCCAGATGATGGCATGGAAGGGGATATTGTCTTTGCCGATGAAGTAATATGAGCGCGCTTCGGGGCTGTGCCACCACGCCTGCCAAGCATCGGGTTCACCGATCAGATGGCTCCATTCAATGGTCGCCGAGAGATAGCCGATAACCGCCTCAAACCACACGTAAAGGCATTTGCCCTCCATGTCGTCCACGGGCACCGGGATGCCCCAGTCCAGGTCGCGGGTAATCGGGCGGCCCTTGAGACCCTCGGTCATGATTAGGCCCAGGGATTGACGTAATACGTTAGGTCGCCAGTAGGATTCACGCGCGCGTAAAAATTCGGTAATTTGGGGTTGCAGTTTGGCTAAATCGAGGAAATAGTGTTCAGTTTGCCGTAGTTCAGGTACCGAGCCATCAATGCGCGAACGCGGGTTGATCAGTTTCTCAGGGTCTAATACATTGCCGCAGCGGTCGCACTGATCGCTGCGGGTATTAGGATAGCCGCACAGATAGCAGGTGCCCTCAACATAACGGTCGGGCAAAAAGCGCTGCTGAGTGACCGAGTACCACTGTAACTGGCGGTCACGGTAAAGGTAGCCGTTCTTCAACAGCGCCAGGAACATTTTCTGGGAGACGTTGAAGTGATTTTCGGTATGGGTGCTGGTGAATAAATCGTAGGTCAGCCCCAGTTGTTGGAAGAGCTCGAGAAATGTTGCATGATAGCGCTGATAAACCGCCAAAGGCGAGGTCTTTTCTGCATCGGCACGTACAGTGATCGGGGTACCGTGGGCGTCGGAGCCCGAAACCATCAGTACACGCCGCCCTTTCATGCGCTGGTAGCGCGCGAAGATATCGGCGGGCAAGTAGGAACCGGTGAGATTGCCTACATGAATCTCGGCATTAGCGTAGGGCCAAGCAACAGCAACCAGAATGGGTTCAGACATCGATTCACCTCAGGCATCCAAAATGCAACACCGTGTGTCGAGATTTTATCACGAAACGGCCGTGGCTAGGGCATGGGTCGGCCTCTGAATTGTAGGTGGCCGCAGATTGTTCTCGTATCAATAATTGTGATGGGGGTGGTAAAAGTGTTCTGAACATTATGTTCAATTGTTTCAGTCTTGACAGAAACAATTGAAGGATATACAATGAAGCAAATCCAATTTTAGCCTCGGGAGTTTTTCAGGAGAAGTCGGCTTATGGTATCAGACGAAACGGATAGTGGCTCGGATAGTCCTCCCCTTCTTTCTGGGGATTCCGATGCCTTATCCCAGTTCATTGAAAACATGGGATTGTACTTCGAGGACTACGGCATCCCACGCATCGGCGGCCGGATCTTGGGGTTGCTCCTGGTGGCGCGGCGCCCAGTCTCACCCGAAGAGATGAGCGAAGTCCTCCAGGTTAGCCGGAGCAGCATTTCGACCAACCTGCGTTCTCTGCTCATGGCGGGTTTGGTCGAGCGGGTCTCGTTGCCGGGTGAACGTTCAGATTACTATGTCATCTCAGAAGAGGCATGGGAACGTTCACTGGAGATGCGTTTGGAGGGCATTCAGGCCCTCCGTGAGATCGCCGAAGAGGGCCTGCAAGGCTTGGATGCTGGTCATCCGGCGCGTCAGCGCCTGGAGGAAATGCTCTCCTGGACGGTCATGGTAGAGGATGCCTACCGTAAGTTACTCGAAGCCTGGCAATCTCGTAAGGAGGTTCCAGCCTGAGCGGCTAAAGATCCGCGGATCTGACGCCCTTTAGCCACCGGCTGGAATCCCACCAGCCGGTGATTTTTGCACCGGCGAGGCTGCTGAAGGAAAAGGAGGCCTGCCATGCGTTACCTGGTCATTCGCACTGAGAACCTCAGCAAGCGCTTTGATCGCCGGATAGCACTCGATTGTATTACATTCGATGTTGAACCAGGCGAAATTTACGCCGTCTTGGGGCCAACCGGGGCGGGCAAATCAACACTGGTCCAGTTGCTCCTGGGGACGATTCGTCCCAGCCAGGGTCGGGCACTGGTACTGGGTCTGGAGCCAGCCCGCCAAGGCATGGTTTTGCGCCAGCGGGTAGGCTACGTTCCCGAACAGGGTGTGTTTTACCCCTGGATGCGAGGTGAAGAGATATTACGTTCCCTGGCCCAAGCGCGGCGCATTCCGTTCACCGAGGCGGTGCGTGACCTAGCGGGGCAATTCGGCCTGGATCTTGAGCGTTCGTTCAGCGCTTATTCGCCAAGCGAACGCAAGGTCTTGTTTCTGGTGCAGGCCTTTATGTACCCAGCAGAAGTATTGATTCTGGATGAACCCATGCTTGGGCTGGGAGTCGTTGCCCAGGATGTGTTCTCGCGCCTGGCGCGTCAGGCGCGCGCCGAGGGACGTACCATCTTCTTTACCACTTCGTCACTACTTGAAGCCGAACGCCTGTGTGATCGAGTTGCTTTGCTCTGGCAGGGGCGTGTTTTGGCCGTGGAGCGCGGGGTTCAGTTACGAGCCAAGACGCTGCGCCGTATTGAGATGCGCTTCGCTACGCCAGTGGCCTGGGAGGCATTTGCTGGCTTGCCCAACCTTGAAGAACTTCAGTTAGAGGACAATAAACTGCGCTGCACGCTGCGCGGGGATCCGGATGCCTTTCTAAAGGTTGCCAGCCGTTATCGGATTACGGACTTTATCAGTCAGCAGCCCAGCCTGGACGAGATCTACCGCCGCTATTACGGAGTGGGTGGGTATGTTGCCTGAAATGCTGGTAGCCACCTTTCGGGCACGTGGAAGGTGGCTGCTAGGATGGGGTGCGGGGGTCCTAATAGCAATTTTCATGTGGGGAATATGGGCCCGTGTTTTGCCCCTCAATAACCTTCTGGGCTGGTTGGGGCTGGCGTTTGACGCTGAAGCGGGCAAGGATGCCTTCCTGTTCACACTGGTGTTGCCTTGGTTAGTCGGCATTCCGGTGCTCAGCGCAGCAACGCGCTGGCTGGGGGAACCAGCCTCCCGTGAGACCATAGCATTCCTGTTAACCCTTCCGGTACCGCGCTGGGCACTATTTTTGAACGGATGGGGCTTTCACATGCTTCTCTTGTTTGTCTTTCTGGGCATCAGCCTGGTGGGATTGCTTATTGAGCAAGGGATATTCGGGGGAGAGTGGGGTGTGGGGAGGAGCGTGACTCATGTTGTGGCGCTAGGGTTGCTGCTGGGGCTGGCGATGCAGAGTGGAATGCTCGTCGCGCTTTACACGGCCAGTTTCCGACTAGGATTCGGAGGTGCGCTTGGTGGCCTGCTGGTCAGCCTCCTTCTCTACGGATGGAGTCGGCATGTCCCTTTCTTGAGTTGGCTGCGTTTCTTTCTGCCCTGGTATTATTACCTTGCAGGGGGATGGAGTGAAGGGGGTGGAGGCTTTCTAGGGGTGATGGGTGGTATTAATCTTGTGCTGGGGGTGTGGCTGGCCTGGGCATTTATCCGCGGGCGGATCATGGAGGCCCCCCAAAGGGCCAAAGACAAAGAAACGTTAACCGAACGCTAACATCTTTTTTGCTCATTCTTAAGGCAAAAGGGTTATCATATAGGCGTAAATCCTCCTCCTGGTTCAGGTTTTACTCCTGGTGGGTTGGTGAGACAGGGCAAGTCAACTTAATATCGGTGTGTAGAAAGGGCGCTGAGTAAGCGCCCTTTCTACATCAATTGTTGTTTGCTGGATAGCGTGGCGAACCTCCGAATGTCTGAGATGGTATAACCTGCTCCCACCGCTAAAGCAGTGGGCTTTCCCGGCAGAAGATCGTAATTCCCTACCCTTGATCTTCTATGATTCCTTGTGGTTTGAGCGCGGGGCCAGCAGTTAATGTATGAACTACCTGCTACAATCGAGTGAGGTGGCGGTCGCATTTATTGTATAATGGATACAGAGGAGACTTCCAGCGTGATAAATCCCCTGATTGACCCCAACGTGGCGTATTTTCTGCTCGTGGTAGGCCTGGTGCTGGGTGTGTTGGCGCTCTTTTCTCCCGGTACGGGTATTCTCGAAATCGGCGCTCTGTTTGCCCTGGTGTTGGCGGGATTGGGTATTGTCCGGCTGAGCATTAACGCCTGGGCACTAGGGGTGCTAATTGCGGGAGTTATCCCGTTTCTAATGGCACTGCGCTTTTCGAGACGCTGGTTCTACCTGGTTATTGCCTGTGCGGCCTTTATAGTGGGATCCATATTCCTCTTTAGGACACCGGAAGGGGGGTTGGCAGTAAACCCATTTTTGGCTGCGGTGACCTCGACGGTAGCGGTAGGCCTATTCTGGCTAGTAGGTTGGAAGGGCCTTGAGGCCATTCGGCGGCACCCGGATATCTCTATGGAACGGCTCATGGGGGCCGTGGGCGAAGCCCGAACGACGATTTACCGCGAGGGTACGGTTTACATTCATGGCGAGGAGTGGAGTGCGCGTAGTAATACGCCCATTCCGGTGGGGGCCAAGGTGCGTGTGGTCGGACGTGAGGGTTTGGTACTGGTTGTAGAAGCCCTAACTTCGCAATCTCAAAACGAGTCGTAAGCCTATAAGGAGGTGTTTGCATGGAACTGATCTATTGTCTGATTGGCGTTATCGTCGTGGGCGGCATTGCCTTCCTAGCTGCGGCCATTCGTATCGTGCCCGAGTACCAGCGCTTGGTGGTCTTTCGCTTAGGGCGCTGCTTGGGCTCACGTGGCCCCGGTCTGGTGTTCCTCATCCCGTTTATTGATCGTGGAGTGCGGGTGGATCTGCGCGAGCAGGTGCGTGAAATTCCAGCCCAAACTGCCATCACCAGCGATAACGCGCCTATCTCCATTGATTTCCTCTGGTACTACAAGGTGTTTGACCCGGTACAAAGTGTTTTGCAAGTGGCTAACTTTGAGGCTGCCGCTCAGGGAATTGCTACTACCACCCTGCGCTCGGTCATTGGCGCCATCATGCTGGATAGTGTGCTTTCGGAACGCGAGCAAATCAATCACGCGCTGCGTACTCGCTTGGACGAGGTGACAGAGCGGTGGGGGGTTAAAGTTACCAATGTGGAAATCCGCGAGATTATCCCGCCGCGCGAGGTGCAGGAGGCCATGAATCGCCAGTTATCGGCTGAGCGCAACCGCCGTGCTGTTGTCACCGAATCGAACGGTACGCGTGAGGCGGCGATTAATGTGGCCGAAGGTGAGAAACAGGCAGCCATCCTCAAGGCCGAAGGTCAGAAACGCGCTTCGATTCTCATCGCAGAAGGTGAGCGCGAGGCACAACTTTTGCGCGCCGAGGGTTACGCTGCAGCGCTAGAGAAGATCTTCTCGGTGGCGAATCGCCTGGATTCGAAAACCATTACCCTGCAGTACTTTGAGACGCTCAAGAGCATGGCGGCTTCGCCTTCGACAAAGTACATTTTCCCCATGGAGTTTACCAGCCTTTTGGGGGATTTCCTCCGCCTGCGTGGTGAGCAAGGTGGGAGTGCTCCACAAGCCTAGTCTCTGAGACCCGAGTGGGGGGAGTCGGCAGTGCGGTTCCGGCTCCCCTCACACCCGACCTACGACGAATTTGGTCACCACTGTCCATTATCAGATCCTGGAAGCCAACTGGCGGGATATCCAAGCGCTTTACCGCTTAGAGAAAGCCTGTTTTGGCCGAGACGCTTGGCCCCTGCTGGATATTGTAGCCGTGTCGACCCTGCCGGGAGTGGTACGGCTAAAAGCGGTTGTGGACGAGCAACTGGTTGGGTTCATTGCCGGTGAGGCTAAACCCAGAGAGAGGCTTGGATGGATTTTGACTCTGGGGGTCAGCCCGGAATATCGGCGGATGGGAATTGGGCGGGCGTTGTTGTTGGCGTGCGAACAGCGCTTGAAGGTGCCGCGCATTCGCCTGAGCGTACGACGCACAAACTGGCCAGCCATTCACTTGTATCACCGGGAGGGATATCGCGAGGTAGATGTCTGGAAACGTTATTACAGTGATGGAGAGGATGCGTTAATCCTTGAGAAAATAGTTGACTCATAAGCCCAGAACGTATATTATAGAACTAGGATCTATGAAGAAACATCCGGCTTTGACCTTACTCCAAGGTTTACGCGGCACGCGTTATTTCGCGTGCCTTTTTGCTTGTTAAACCCTTTTCAGCCATGAAAGGAGATGCGTAATGGATTACGGGATGATTGGCAAGCGCGAAAAGGCCAGACGATATGCTCAGGAGCGCGAGCGCATTCGCTTTCAGACCTTTACGGTTACCGTTGAGGGGGAGAACAACACCCATACGGTGCAATATGACCATGGCAAGTGGCAGTGTGATTGTGAGTTTTTCCGTAGCCGAGGCGTATGCAGCCATACCATGGCGCTAGAAATCGTTCTTGAGAATATGCTGATCCAACCGGTTAACTCATAAAGAAATAAAACCGAATAGAGACCAATCCAGCAGGTCCGGTTTGTCTGGGACCTGCTGTTGTTTTTATACCCATGGGCCTGGTTGTGCCACAGGTATCGGAAGAGGGTAGGTGGCCTTGCCGAGAACGCGTCTCCCCGGCAAAGTTGAGCGATGTTAATCTCGTAACGTGTAAGCCGTCTGAATGCAATCCCTGCCAAGCAACAGGTTTAGAAGGGTCAAGCAGGGAGACCCCAGAAGCCAGGTCGCGCAATTATCGGGCATGAGGCGAAGTGCATCTTTTGAAAAGTCGAGATAACCCCGAAATCAGGCGGAGAGGGTGGGATTCGAACCCACGGTGGCCCACAGGACCACAACGGTTTTCGAGACCGCCCCGATCGTCCACTCCGGCACCTCTCCGAGCGGCTGTTCTAATTATAACAGAGGAACATCAACTGCGAAAAGAGCCATTCCCATCACGGCAAGGAAAGGACCTCGCCCCGCGTGGGATAAACCGCCGCGGGGAGGTCTGCCTGGCGCATTTTTTCCTGCAGGGCCTCGGCCGCGGGGGGCTCACCATGGACCAGAATAATTTGGCGTAGTCCAGCCCGACTGGCTTGGGCGTAGCGCAAAAGCATATCCTGCCCCGCGTGGGCGGAGAATCCGTCAATGGTCACCACTTCGGCACGCCGGTCAAAGAGTTCGCCGAAAATGCGCACAACCGGGGCACCTTCTGCCAGACGGCGCCCCAGGGTATCTGGCGCTTGCCAGGAAACAATCACCACAGTGTTGCGCGGATTCTGTATGTTGTGTTTCAGGTGATGCAAGATGCGCCCGGCTTCGGCCATGCCTGAGGCCGAAATAATGATCATGGGATCGGTGCGATCATTGAGGGCGCGTGATTCGTCCACGGATTGAACGTAATGCAGTTGGGGATAATTTAATGCCGGATGTCCACCGCTTTGGACAAACACACGGGTTTCTTCATCAAATAAATCCGTGAATTGCTGAAAGATGTGGCTGGCAGCGACGGCCAGCGGGCTGTCCACGTAGATGGGCACGGGGGGGATTTCGCCGGCTTGGAGCATGCGATTGTAGCAATAAATGAGTTCCTGCGTGCGCCCCACGGCAAAGGCGGGGATGATCACTTTACCGCCTCGCTCCAAAGTGCGTTGAGTGACTTCGCGCAGGCGCTGGTAGGCTTCTTCAGGGTCGTGATGAGGGCGATCCCCGTAGGTGCATTCCATCATTAGGTAATCAGTAGCCTCGGGTAGTACGGGATCGCGTAGCAAGGGGAGCCGCTCACGTCCGATATCCCCTGAAAACCAGAAGCGGAAACGCTGCCCATTTTCTTCGATATCCAGCACCACTGCGGCTGAACCCAAGATATGTCCGGCATCCACCAGCGTGGCCTGGACGCCGGGTACCGGCTCAAATGACTGCTGATACGGTATTCCCCGAAGGAGCGGAGCAACCATTTCCGCGTCGGCAAGCGTGTAGAAGGGCTCCAGGGGTGGCTCACCCCGTTTGCGTCGTTTCTTATTCACGTAGGTGACGTCGGCTTCGAGGACATGAGCGGAGTCACGCACCATGATATCCGCCAGGGCGGCGGTGGCCGGAGTAGTGTAAAT
This sequence comes from uncultured Thermanaerothrix sp., assembly GCF_938028735.1. GTDB lineage: Bacteria > Chloroflexota > Anaerolineae > Anaerolineales > Anaerolineaceae > Thermanaerothrix. Next base: position 490,295 of record NZ_CALIMF010000002.1, on the reverse strand, counting down.
GGGCCCGTCATACCCCTGCTTGACCAGATTGGGCAAATTACCGCTATGGTCAATATGGGCATGGGAGAGAATGACCGCCGAAATGCGGCGCGGGTCGAAGGCAAATGTCTGATTGCGTCGATAGGACTCTTCGCGCTTCCCTTGATAGAGCCCGCACTCTAATAGCAAAGTGTGTCCATTGACCTCAAGCAAAAATTGGGCGCCGGTGACCGTTTGGGCTGCACCGAGGAAGTGAATGCGCATGCGGGGTTCCTTTCTGCAAAGAGCCAGGGGAGAGGGATGCTATGAGCGTGGTTCAGGGATGGGCAAGAGCAAAATTGGCTTCTTGCAAGACATGTAGTATCTCCCCTCCAAAGCGCTTGAAGCGCCAGGGGGTGTTTCGCATGATCCGTGCTAGTTCATCTGGGTGAGCGGGGTTTTCGCGCGCAATGCGTTCCATGAGTTCGCGGGGCAAAACAATATCCGATTCGACCCCTAATCGCCGTCCCATTTGCTTGCGCCACCGACGCAGGTGCTCCAGACGGGCCAGGACGGCTTCGTCGGGTATGCCGTTGCGTGGTCGGAGAGGCGGTGGCGCGGTAAGTGCCTCTCGAATAGTGGCGAGGAGGCCCTCTTGAAAACGCTCACGTTGTTTTGCGCTCAGGATGCCCAAGCGTGAAAGGTCGCGCGGGCTCTTGGGCAAGGCCAGAGCAAGTTCCAGCAGGGCTTCGTTGCTCAAAATCTTAAAATGTGGCAAATTGGCTAGGCGGGCTTGCTCATCCCGATAGGCATATAAGGCGGTGAGGACGGCCATTTGCTGGGGGCTTAGATTGTAGCGCTGAGCTAGATTCCAGTCTGGCCCTTTGCTTAGGTCGACCGTTGGAACGCTGACCTCGGTTAGGCGTTCAAAATCTTCCTGAGCAAGTTCCCATAGCCCTTTCTGTTGCAGGGTTGCGGCCAAACGCTCGCGCAGGGGAATTAGGTAGTGTGTATCGTGGCGAGCGTAATCCAACATAGCCGGAGGGAGCGGACGCTGGGACCAGTCGGCCCGCTGGTAGTGCTTTTCCAGCTGGAGGCCAAATTCTTGCTTGAGCAAACTTGCCAGTCCGACTTCGCGACGCCCCAGGATGCGGGCGGCGTGCATGGTATCAAAGATATGGCGGAAAGTAAAACCAAAGTCGCGCTTGAGGCAGATCAGATCGTACTCGGCCGCATGGAAAATCTTCTCAATCCGTTCATCGGCGAACACCGCACCCAGGGGAGAAAGATCTTTCAAACGAAGCGGATCTACCAGGAAGTCGGCCTCTGGAGTGGAGAACTGGATCAGGCACACTTGTTCCTGGTAAGCGTACAGGCTGTTGGATTCGGTATCAACAGCGAGACAAGAATGCCTGAGCAGCGTCTCGACAAGTTTATCTAGGTCGGTGGGTTGGTCAATCCAGATGAGCGGTGTGGCGTCAGTAGTCATGGTGTGGATTATAGCAGAAGGTGAGCCGGCCAGGAAGTTTTTGCGGATGAGGCAGGCGTGGAAACTTTACCCCATCCGTAAATAAAGGCCTTTGACCAAGTTGTGATATATTATTCTCAACAAGTGGAGGACGTATGAAGGAGCGAATTCTAATTATTGAGGACGATGAAGCCATTCAGCGCATCCTTAGGCGCGCCTTAGCCTATGAGGGCTACGTGGTGGAGTCGGCTCAGGATGGCGAAGGTGGGCTGAGGCTCTTTCGCGAATCGCGCCCTGACCTGGTTGTACTGGACTGGATGCTACCGGGGATTGACGGGCTCGAGGTGTGCCAGCGCTTACGGGCAGCCAGTAAAGTGCCGATCCTGATGCTGACCGCTAAAGATACAGTGCAAGATCGGGTGCAGGGATTAGACGCAGGTGCAGATGACTACATTGTCAAGCCCTTTCAAGTGGAAGAATTTCTGGCGCGTGTGCGAGCACTCCTGCGTCGCACCGAGGCTGAGCGAGCACCGGTGCTGAAATTTGCCGACCTGGAATTAGATACTCGCACCCGGCAAGCTCGGCGTGGGCAGCGGGTAATCCCACTAACGGCGCGTGAGTTTGATCTTTTAGAACTCTTTATGCGTCATCCCCGACAGGTGCTAACCCGCGAGATGATCTTTGATCGTATTTGGGGGTACGATTTCAGCGGTGAGAGCAATGTGCTGGATGTGTATATCCGTTATTTGAGGCAGAAATTAGAAGCGGAGGGCGAACCCCGCCTAATCCACACCCTGCGCAGTGTGGGTTACGTGCTGCGCGAAACTGAAGAGTAAATGTCTCTGCGACTGCGGCTGACCCTTCTTTACACCTCACTTTTTGGCGGCGTGCTGCTGTTGGTGGGGGGGCTGGTGTACATCTTGGTCAGTCAGACGCTATTGAGCGAGGTGGACAGCCGCTTGGAGCGGGCCGCTCGCGAATTGATAGGTCGTTTACGCGTTAATGCAGCCAATCAATTTGACCAGCGGGCTGTAATCGGTTTTCAGCCACTAGAGAATTTGTTCTATCAGGTGTGGGATGCCCAGGGACGGTTACAGGTCTCACGGCCCCCAGGCCTTACCCAACCGCTTGATCCGGTGGGATTGAACTACGGGCAGCCCATTTACCGTTCCATTTTGAACAGTGCGACGAACCTGCGTGTTCTTTCGGTGCCTTTACGCAGCAATCGCGGCCCAGTGGGGGTCTTGCAGGTGGCTCTGAGCCTGGACTTGCTACTGGTAGCCCAGCGCACGCTGGCAATTCTCCTGGTGATCATGTTCCTTTTCTCGGTGGTTATCGTGGGCCTAGGTACCTGGCTGGGAACCGGCTATATCCTTGCGCCTTTGCAGGTCGTTACTGAAGCGGCTTTGCAGATCACCCGCGCAGATGACCTTTCGCGGCGCATCCCGTTGGCGGCCCAGGAAACGGATGTGGAATTCCGGCAGTTGATCACGGCCTTTAACACTACCCTAGAACGATTGGAGACCCTCTTTAACGCTCAGCGGCGTTTCCTGGCCGATGTGAGCCATGAATTGCGCACGCCACTGACGGTTATCAAAGGCGAAATTGGGTTAATGCGCCTGACCGGCACCGTAGACCCCGAATCGTTGCAGGCGATTGATCAGGAGGTGGATCGTCTGACCCGCTTGGTGGGCGACTTGCTGCTGATGGCACAGGCTGAGGCCGGGTCGCTGACTTTGGAGCGCCAACCTGTTTCACTGGATAACCTGCTGTTAGAGGTGGTTCAGCAAATGCAGCACCTAGCTGAAGGGACCCGTTCGCTACGCATTGTAGAGACGGCGCCGATAACTATTCTGGGCGACAAAGATCGGCTCAAGCAGGTTTTACTCAATCTGGTCGGCAACGCCATCAAATACACCCCCCCAGGGGGAGAGATTTGCTTGGGGCTTCGCCGTGAGGGCAACGAGGCCCGGATCCGTGTTAGCGACAGTGGGCCGGGCATCCCAGAGGAGGATTTGCCCCATATCTTTGAACGCTTCTATCGCGGGCGGGGTCAGGAGGGTGAAAATGCTCCCTTTGGTTATGGGTTGGGATTGGCAATCGCCCAGCGTATTGTGCAAAGCCATGGGGGATGGATTGAAGTCGAGTCGCGTTTGGGGCAGGGCACAACCTTTATAGTTCGTCTGCCGTTGGAGGGGGCCATCCTGGCAAAAGAGGAGCCCGGCTAATCCGCGTGGGATAGCCAGGCTCAGAGCAAGGAGGAGAAGCCGAAATCTTTACAGAAGGGTGCGGGAGTGTTCTTCGCCATTGCGAGCGGGGCGTGCGTTGAGGCTGTGGTAGGTGGGCTCGGGGCGGGGGGAAGTAGTGGATCGTGCACTCAGGTTGGTCGGAGTTGGGGTTGGGCGCGGGGCAAAGACAGAGGGATTCACAGTAGCGCTGGTGGTCGCTGCGGGACGTGACGTGCGTAAAGGTGCTCGCAACAAGGGCTGATCCCCGGTGGAAAAGAGACGTTCGCCCGCGACTGAAAGCGTGCCAATAATAAGGATGCGAATGACCCAAACCATCATAGCTACAAAGATGGGGACGATAGTGACCAGCGTTTCACGGTCAATGACCGAGGTGCTGGCGGGCGTGTGAGAGACAATTGCCATTGAGACGCCCCACCAAGTAAGCAGTGCGTTGAAGGTGGCTGCCAGCAGCCAGGCGCCAAAGAGGTACCAAACCTCCTTGGGTTCAGACGACCCCTGTTCGGGAGTGAAAAGGCGGGCAATGCCGGCAAAATCAATCCCGCAGAAGGCAATGGCAAGGATGGTTGACCATTGCAAACCGGCGAAAGAAAGTCCGCCTAGCAGGTCACGCAAAGCGTAATCGGTGGTGCTGTAGTTAAAAATCTCAAAGGCCACTAATGCCGTCAAAATGATGATCCCGAAAAGAAACCCGGGGCGCACACGTAAACGGCCCGCCAGTTCAGAAAACCATGAGGTGAGAGGGGGCTGACTGTTCATGGCATCTCCTTTTGATATAGTCGAGGAACCGAAGGGTAAGTTGCCTTGATTATAGAAAATATGTTCTATATTGTCAAGCGCCATAGATGGGCAATGCAAATCAAAATCCCCCATAGATGGGGGTGCTAATGAAGGGGTTTAGAAATTTGAAAGCGCTGGAACCGCTTTCAATCAATCCCTATCCTAAGGGAAGTCGGTGGTTCAAGGCAAAATGTTAAGGGGAAAATCCCGTTGGTAAGATAGTGTGTTTTTCCTAACCTGAACCCTTAATGTCCAGTTACCACTCATACTAAAATGGGCTCGAATAGCGTAGCGCCCCTGCCCTTGCTCGGTGGCCTTCCCCTCCATTTCCATGCCACTCATGTCAGTGTGCTCGGCAGTTACTGTGACTTCAGCCCCTTCAAGGGCTCGACCTTGTGCATCTTGAAGTGTAATGTTAATTTCTACTTCTCCTATTTTGGGAGGGGATGGGTTGGTGGAGATGGCGAGGATAAGGTCTGTGGTGGAGGTTGGAGATGATAGTGAGGCCGGAGCGCAGGCGATTACAATCAGTGGGCTAAGAAGAAATAGAACGAGAATCTTGGAAATAGACATGGGGATTCACCTCGAGTTGGAATTCTTAGTTTGTTTAAGGGGTGACGTCAATGATCATCATGAGCCCCCCGGGGTCTGCATTATTGTTGGTGGTGTGGTGAAGAATGTGGCAGTGGAACATCCATCGGCCGGGTTCAGTAGGGGTAAATTCGATGTCGAAGCGCTGACCAGGAGCAACACTAAGAGTATCCATAATTTGCTGGGCTGACTCTGGCACAGGATGCCCATCAATTGCCGTTACCTTGAACGGGAAGCCGTGTAAGTGCATGGGATGGATAAACTGCCCGATGCCGATTAAGCGGAGGCGAATGGTTTGCCCGACCTTGACATGGAGGGTTCCGGTATCAGGGTAGGCCTTCCCATTGATGGTAAAGTAATTCGGCTCCATGCCGCTCATGGGCATTGCGGGGTAGGTCTCTCCACCGCGGATTAGCCATTCTGAAAGCATTAGCGTAACATCAACATCAGGCTGGGAGTGTTGAGGAGAGCGAGGTTCGATGATAAATGGACCATAAAGCCCAGCGCTGACTTGGCGGTCGCTTTCATAGTGGGAGTGATAGATAAAGGTTCCAGCGGGCTTAGCCACAAATTCGTAGGTAAAGGTCTCACCGGGTAAAATGGGGGCTTGAGTTATTCCAGGAACCCCATCCATGGCATTAGGCACCTCAATACCATGCCAGTGGATCGTTGTGGGCTCTTCCAATTGGTTGGTGAACACCACCTTTACCTGGTCGCCCTCGGTCACCTTGATCATTGGACCCGGGACAGTTCCGTTGTAGGTCATGGCTGTCACCAGAACCTCTTCTAAAATTGGCCAGCGCACCGTTTGGGCAGTTAGTTCAAATACCTTGACGCCGTTTTCCAAGCGATAGGACAAAGGTTGGCCCCCGATCGCTTGGACTGCTAAGGGGGCTGTGTTATCCCCGATGGGCCGCATTCCGTGAGAATCCCCCCGAAGGGTCATCTCGCCGGGTGTGGCGGTGGAGGAACGGGGGTTTTGCATGCCCGGCGTGGATGGGAACGAAGTTATCGTGCAGGCGCTGACAAGAAATATCCCTAGCATGTACAGCACAAAGGCACTAATTCGTGGCATATGAAAAGTCGGTCTCCTCAACACGTAAATGTATATTACAAGTATATTTGGGTATATATTGTCTGAATATAGGCAATTTGGCCTGATTGGCTGAGAGCTTTATAGCGTATGGTTGGGCGGTGAGAGCAAGGGGCTTCCACGCTGATGTCAAACGACGTGAAAATCGGGGTAAAATCGGGGAGCAAATCTTATTGGGGAGCCTGGAGAATGAATTTACAACCTGGATTGAGCAACGAACTGACCCTCGTAGTTCAAGAGAGCGACTCGACGCGCGCGTTAGGGGATGATACACTCCCGGTCGTGCTGAGTACACCGCGTCTGATTGCCTATTTGGAGCATACTGCGCACCATGCGATTTATTCTCACCTGGAGGCAGGTCAGACGAGTGTGGGCACCCTAGTCAATGTGCGCCACATGGCCGCTACACCACTGGGAATGCGGGTGCGCTTTCGGGCGGAGGTGGTGGCTGTGAACGGGCGGCGTGTGCGCTTCCGTGTGGAGGCTTGGGATGAAGTGGAGAAAATTGCAGAGGGCGAACACGAGCGTTTCATCATTGACCGCGCTCGTTTCGAAGAACGCCTGGCCCAAAAGCAATCCTCTGCGTAATTCGGGCCGGGGCAGACCCGCGTGCGTTTCCCTTCAGGCCTGCCCCGACTATATTGGGATTGGTTAAGACTCACCCTTGAGGAAAGCGCTGATAGCGCTGGACATAGGCCACAATACCACCGGCGTCAAGGATCTGGCGGAAAAAAGGAGGCGGAGTGGGCAATTGCCAGTATGCCTCGCCTACTTGAAGCTGCCAGGTGTGGGGATCCAGTGTAGCCAGATCACCGTCCTGTACGGCGGCTACCACTTCAGGGGCTTCAAAAAGGGGTAAACCTAGGTTGATGGCATTGCGAAAAAAGATGCGTGCAAATGAAACCGCAACAATGGCGGTGATGCCGCGCTTCTTGAGGGCCTCAGCGGCATACTCTCGCGAAGAGCCACAACCAAAGTTGCGCCCCGCAACAATGATGTCCCCCGCCTGCGCTTGCTCGGCAAAATCGGGCCGGGCCTCGATGAAGGCGGCTGAGGCCAGGTCTGCATTGGGACGCATATAAGGGGCGTAACGGCCAGGAACAATTTGATCGGTATCCACATTATCGCCGAATTTCCAAATACGTGCCATGGTTTCCTCCGGGGATAGGCTAGCTCAGGATAGGGCCGCGGGGTCGGTAATATAGCCAGTGACGGCAGAAGCGGCTGCAACAGCAGGTGAGGCCAGGAAAATACGCGCCTGTGGTGAGCCCATACGTCCGCGGAAGTTACGGTTGCCGGTTGAAAGGCAGACATCATCCTCGCCTAGGACCCCATGGTGACGTCCCATACAGGGGCCACAGCCGGGGGTGGTCAGCACGGCGCCGGCTTCAATCAACGTTTGCAGGCTACCGTCAGCAGCCGCGCGCGCCAGAGCCTGCTGGGAGGCCGGAGTGACGATGAAGCGCACGCCAGGCGCTACGTGCCGCCCGCGCAGGATGCGCGCCGCTGTAACCAAGTCCTCATAACGCCCATTGGTGCAGGTCCCCAGGAAGACAACGCTGACGCGCTGGCCGTTGATCTCGGTAAGATCCACGACGTTTTCCACCGTGTGAGGCAGGGCTATCTGGGGCTGCAATTCGTCCAGGTTGAGGTAGATTGTATGGGCATAGGAGGCGGTTTCATCCACAGTCAGCCATTTGGGGATGGGAAATCCTTCGCCCAGGCTGGGGTCGGGCGGGAAGATGCCGGCCTTGGCCCCAATTTCTACGGCCATGCTGGCTAAGGTTTGGCGTTCAGGTAGGCTCATCCAAGGTGCGCCGTGGTACTCTACGGCCATATAGTTGGCCCCATCCAGCCCCACCTCCCGACACAGGCGGAGCGCCAAGTCTTTGGCTTCTACCCAAGGTCGGAAACGTCCCTGTAGAATCACCCGCAAGGTTTCGGGAACGCGCAGCCAAGTTTGTCCGGTAGCCCAGGCCAGGGCAATATCGGTAGAGCCCATGCCACATCCGAATGCACCCACCGCTCCGTAAGCAGTGGAGTGCGAGTCGGAGCCAATGACCACCGTACCCGGTGTGGCAATATGTTCCTCCACCAATACCTGGTGGCAAATGCCTCGCCCGACTTCGAAGAGGCGAATACCTTGTTCAGCGGCAAAGCGACGTACGCGGTTTTGATCGTTGGCAATGCTCACTGTGGCGGCGGGAACCACATGATCCATAGTGAACACCAGTTGCCGGGGGTCGGCTACACGTGTTGCCCCCAATTGCTCATGGAAAATTTTGAGGATCGAAGGGGTGAGCGAATCGTGGGACATGACCACATCTGGATGGATGATTACAAAATCGCCGGCACGGACTTCACGTCCAGCAGCGTGAGAAAGGATTTTCTCGCTCAGAGTTGGACTCATGCAACACCTCCAGGCGTTAGTATTGTGGGGTTCGATTCAAGGTTATGGTAATGGGCTTGCCACAACATGCGGTCAACTTCATCTAAGGTGAGCGCCTGGACATCGGCCAAGGCTTTGATCTGGCGGGTGATCTCGCGAATTTGCTCATCGCTTAGATTGACCCCGAGTTGCTCGGCGCGGTGGCGAATGGCATTCCAACCGGTTAGGCGATGCGCAACATGGATATAACGCGTCAACCCAAAATCTTCGGGGCGAAGCACTTCATAGGTGCTGGGGTCATTGAGTACGGCTTTGGCATGGATGCCGGCTTTGTGAGTGAAAGCCGCAAACCCCGTGATGTAGTTGTTGAACGGAATATCCACGCCGACGATCTCGGCCACACGGCGATCCAGGTGCACCAGCAGGGGTAAGTTGTACTTAGCGACCAGTTGAGGATTAGTGCCATACAGGCGGGCGATCAGTCCTCCCAAGGGCGTGATGCCGTTGCGTTCACCGATCCCCAGCACGCTGGTATCCACGTGGGTGGCGCCTGCTTCCAGGGCCGCGTAGGCGTTGGCAATGGCACAGCCGGTGTCATTGTGCCCGTGAAATTCGATATCTGCACGGATGCGCTGACGCAGCGCTGAGACCAGCGCGTAAATCTGATGGGGGGTGCCAATGCCAATGGTGTCGGCGATACCAACGCGATGCACCCCTATTTGGTCTACGGCCTCGTAAATCCGGAAAAGATCTTGCGGGTCACTACGCAGGCTGTCCTCAGTGCTGAAGCGCATTTCCACGCCTTGGGTGCTCAAGAAGGCCAATACCTCCTGTGCCCGCTCAATGATCTCGTCAATGGTGAGGTGGTGACTGAATTGACGTAATTTGGAGGAGGTGCCAATCACCAAGTCCACCCCCTGCACGCCGGTATCCACAGCGCGCTTGGCGTCCTCAAGGTTGCAACGGACATGAGTGAGCACCTTGGCGCGTAGCCCTAACTGAGCCAGCATGCGGCAGTCTTTTTCACTTTGGGGTGAGGCAAGCGGGGTGGTCACTTCGATGTACTCGACCCCAAAAGCGTCTAACATTTGGGCAATTTCTACCTTTTGTTCGGGGGTGAAAAAGGCATTGACGAACTGTTCTCCCTCACGTAGGGTGGAGTCAATGATGTAGTAGTGTTCCAAACTCATAGCAACCTCCTCTGGGGATGTAAATAAAAACCACCTCACCGGTGTCTGGTGAGGTGGTTTTCTGAGCCTAAGGATTGGGCAAGCAGAACCCGCCAGACTACCGGTGGGGTGTCGGCTGGATCTTCTTACCCTTCTTCAATTCTGAAATCGTGGAGGGAACCGCGCTATTCATGATTGGGCGCGATTATAGGGAATCGAGCCGATTTTGTCAAGAATTTAACCTTAAAAAATCCGAAAAAGCTCTTGACAGTCACACAACTGCGTAGTAAATTTATGCCCAATGTTTAGCCAGACGTTCTTCACCCTGCCACGTACCCGTCGTCCAAAGCCCACCTCTGCGCGGGAAGGCAGGGTTTTGTTGTTTGGCTAACCTGTTGAGTCGTTGAATCCTAACACCAGCCCAAAAAACCCCTCCTTCCCGCAAGGAGGGGTTTTATCTTATATCCTCAGGAGGACGTGATGGTAAAAGCGCAAGTCAAACGAGTTGTGCTGGCCTATTCAGGGGGACTGGATACCTCAGTCATTGTGCCCTGGCTACGTGAAAATTACGGGTGTGAAGTGGTTTGCTTCACCGCGGACATTGGTCAGGGCGAGGAACTAGAAGGCCTGGAAGAGAAGGCATTGCGTAGTGGTGCCAGCCGTTTGATCATCCGTGATCTGAAAGAAGAATTTGCGCGCGATTACCTGTTCCGTGTGCTGAGGGCCGGGGCTGTTTACGAGCGTAAGTATCTACTGGGCACATCCATTGCGCGGCCCCTCATTGCTAAACACCAGGTGGATGTGGCTCATGAGGTTGGTGCAGATGCGGTGGCGCATGGGGCAACCGGCAAAGGAAATGATCAGGTGCGTTTTGAGTTGACCTACATGGCCTTGGATCCGCGTCTGAAGGTGATTGCTCCCTGGCGCGAATGGGAGATCCGCTCGCGCCAGGATGCCATCCGCTATGCCCGCGAGCGCAATATTCCGGTGACGGCTACCGAGAAGTCCATTTACAGCCGCGACCGCAACTTATGGCACCTTTCCCATGAAGGTGGTCCGCTGGAAGACCCATGGAATGAACCGGAAGAAGGGATGTACTTAATCTCAACCTCTCCTGAGAGTGCGCCCGACGAGCCAGAGTATATTGAGATTTCTTTCGAATCTGGGACGCCCGTGGCGGTTAACGGGGTGAGCATGTCGCCTGCTCAGATCATTAATCACCTCAATGCGGTGGGCGGGCATCATGGTATTGGACGCGTAGACCTGGTGGAGAGCCGTTTAGTGGGAATGAAATCGCGTGGGGTGTATGAGACGCCCGGAGGTACCATTCTCATGGCGGCTCACCGCGAATTAGAATCGTTGGTTCTGGATCGCGACACGCTACATTTCAAAGATTTAGTGGCGCTCAAATACGCTGAACTAGTGTACAGCGGCATGTGGTTCTCACCTTTGCGCGAAGCCTTGGATGCCTTCGTGGATAGTACCCAGGGCCCGGTGACCGGTACTGTACGCCTCAAACTTTACAAAGGCAATATCATTGTGGCGGGTCGCACCAGTCCTTTCAGTCTGTATCGCGAGGACTTTGCGACATTCGGGCAGGACGATGTTTACAACCAATCGGATGCCAAAGGGTTCATCAATCTGTTTGGTCTGCCGCTGAAAGTGCGTGCGCTAAATGGTTTGCCGGTTTCAGGACTGGAGATGCCCAAGCCGGATTACAGTCGCTTCAAACGGGATTGAACGCTTTGACCGGGAGTTCTGGCATGGATGAGACTTCTGCTTCTTCTCCGCTGTGGGCCGGGCGCTTTGAACAGCCCATGGATGCAGCGGCCTGGACGCTGAACGCCTCTCTGCACGTGGATCGGCGCCTGGCGCTAGCAGATGTGCGTGTCAATCGGGCCTGGGCTGAGGCGTTAGAGGAGGCAGGGGTGTTAAGTGCTGCCGAACGCGCCGCCCTGGTAGCGGGTCTGGAATTGCTCGAGCAGGAGTTTCGATCAGGGGTCTTTGTGTTCCAGCCGACAGATGAGGACATCCACACGGCGGTTGAGCGTCGTTTGCGCGAGTTGGTGGGCCCCTTGGGGGGTAAGATTGCAACTGGACGCAGCCGAAATGATCTGGTAGCCACCGATGCGCGCCTCTGGCTGATGGAGCAACTGTGTCACCTGGAAACAGCGCTGATAGAGGTGCAAAAAGCCTTGGTGGAACAGGCCGAGGCCAGCGCGGACCTCTACTTGCCGGGCTATACCCATTTACAGCGCGCTCAACCAATCTTGTTAGCGCACTGGTGGTTAGCGTACTTTTGGCCGCTGGAGCGCGACCGCCAGCGCCTGGGAGATCTTTACCCGCGCGTAGCGGTCATGCCCATGGGGGCAGCGGCGCTAGCCGGCTCGGGCTTTCCGATTGATCGGGAGCACCTGGCGCAGCGTCTGGGTTTTCTAGCTGCAGCTCCCAACAGCCTGGATGCAGTGGCTGACCGCGATTTTGCAGCGGAATTTCTCTTTGTGGCGGCCATGTTGGGCATTCACCTCAGCCAGTTGGCCGAGATGGTCATCCTCTTCTGCAGCCAGGAGTTTGGTTTTCTGGAGATTCCTGATGCCTTTGCAACAGGTTCCAGTCTAATGCCTCAGAAGAAAAACCCCGACCTGTTCGAGTTAACTCGCGCAAAAGCCGGCACCCTGTTGGGACACTTGACTGCACTGATGACCGTGCTTAAGGGGTTGCCGCTGGCTTATAACAAGGACCTTCAGGAGGATAAAGCCCAAGTGTTTGGGGCTATGGATACTCTGCTCGGCGTTCTACCTGTGCTGGCGGCCGCGTTGCGTGCCCTACGGGTCAAGCCGGAGCGCTTGCAAGCAGCGGTTAGCGCCGAGCTCATGGCTACTGACCTGGCGGATTATCTGGTTGAGCAGGGGTTGCCTTTCCGTGAGGCACATGCTGTGGTGGGGCAGGCTGTGCGCCTGGCGTTGGCGCGAGGGCGGAGTCTGGACACCCTGGACCGAGAGGCGTTGCAAGCCATTCATCCATTGCTGGATGAACACGCGCTGGCGATTCTGGAGCCACGTCACAGCCTGGCCCGGCGCAATTTGAGCGGAGGAAGCGGCCCACTGGCGGTCAGCGCACAACTTCGCGCGGCACAAGCGGTATTGGCACGGCGTGTGATCCTGGATAGGAGCGAGAACGTGCGCGATGAACGCACTTCTGGATCTTAGTTGAACTTAAATTTCTCAAAAGGAGGTACACGATGATGTCCACACATTGCCCTGAATGTGAAGCCTTAATCGAGGTGAACGAAGAGGTTCAGTTGGGTGAGATCTTGGTCTGCCCCGACTGTGGGGTTGATCTTGAGGTGACCTCATTAGAGCCGTTTACCCTCGAATTAGCGCCCATGGAAGCCGAAGATTGGGGCGAATAAGCCCCACCAACTTGCTTGTTGCGAGGTGTACCGATGAACCATCGTCGTTTGCGAATTGGCGTGCTCTATTCGCGTTTACGGGTAGAGGAGAAGTGGATTTTTGCGGCGCTTGAACAGCGCGGTGTGGATTATGAGCGTCTGGACGACCGCTTTGTCCACTTCGATCTGGATAACCCTGGCCCGTGGCTCCAGTACGATGCCATTTTGGAGCGCAGTATCAGTTACGCGCGAGGCCTGTATGCCCTGCGGGTGCTTAATGCTTGGGGCATCCCAACGGTGAACACCGCAGCGGTAGCCGAGGTGTGCGGTGACAAGCTGGCAACCAGCGCGGCACTGACGCGTGCCGGCATCCCACAACCACGCACGGTGGTGGCTTTTACGGCGGAGGCGGCGCTGGAGGCCATTGAGCAACTGGGGTATCCAGTGGTGCTCAAGCCGGTGGTGGGTTCATGGGGACGCCTGCTTTCAAAGATAAACGACCGCGATGCAGCGGAGGCCATTCTAGAGCACAAGGAAGTCCTGGGCTCTTATCAGCATCAGATTTTTTACATCCAGGAGTACATTGAGAAGCCGGGGCGCGATATTCGGGCCTTTGTGCTGGGTGATCGCACGGTAGCAGCGATTTACCGCAAGTCAGAGCACTGGATCACCAACACGGCGCGGGGTGGTCAGGGGGAAGTTTGCCCGATTACCTCAGAGCTTGAAGAACTCTGTGGGCGGGCGGCGGCAGCCGTAGGTGGTGGGGTATTAGCCATTGATATTCTGGAGCACCCTGAGCGGGGTTTGTTGGTCAATGAGATTAATCATACAATGGAATTTCACACCACGGTGCCCACCACGGGTGTGGATATTCCGGGCATGATTGTGGATTATGTGCTGGCCGTAGCGCGCCAGCGTGTGGGGGTGCTGGCATGATCCGCGCGGCCGTTATTGGGGCTTCTGGCTATGCCGGCGGCGAGGTCTTGCGTCTGCTTCTAGAGCATCCCGAAGTCGAGGTGGTGCAGGTGACTTCACGTCGCCATCTGGGTGAGTATGTCTACCAGGTCCATCCCAACCTGCGCAAACGCACCTCGCTCAAGTTCAGCGACCCTGCCCAGCTTGAAGCGGTGGATGTCCTCTTTTTGGCCCTTCCGCATGGGGAGGCACAACACCAGATCGACCATCTGGCCAGTCGAGCGACCTATATCATTGATCTCTCTGCCGATTTCCGCCTTAAGCGCGCCGAAGACTATGAGTACTGGTACGGGGCGCCGCACGCAGCACCGCACTGGCTAGGACGTTTCGTCTACGGCCTGCCTGAACTCCATCGTAGTGAACTGCGAGGTGCCCATTATGCTAGTGGCGTGGGGTGTAACGCCACTGCCGCCAATCTAGCGCTTTGGCCCCTGATACGTTCCGAATTGTTGGATACGAGTCAGCCGGTAGTGGTGGAGATCAAGGTGGGGTCTTCAGAGGGCGGTGCCGAAGGCAATGCTGGAAGCCATCACCCAGAGCGTAGCGGTGTTATTCGCACCTTTTCGCCTTTTGGTCATCGCCACACGGCAGAGGTGATCCAGGAGATGGGATTGGAGAATGTTGTGCTGACCATGACGGCCGTAGATCTGGTGCGTGGGGCGTTAGCGACAGCCCACGCTCGGGTTAAGCCCGGGGTAAACCAGCGCGATTTATGGCGTGCCTATCGTGCGGTTGTCAACGAAAACCCATTTTTACGCCTGGTCAAAGAGCAGCGAGGCATCTACCGCGTACCGGAACCCAAGATCCTGGCGGGTTCCAATTATGCCGATCTGGGCTTTGAACTGGATGAGCGCACTGGGCACGTGGTTTCCATGTGTGCCCTGGATAACCTGATGAAAGGCGCCGCAGGTTCCGCTGTGCAATGTATGAATCTGATGCTGGGGCTGGATGAGACCCTGGGGCTAACGTTTCCTGGATTGCATCCCATTTAATGAGGTTTGGAGGAGGCAAGCACGTGAACGGAAATGGGCATTCGCAAACCCTCGTGGTCAAATTAGGGGGCACTGAAGGGGTTGATTTTGCCGCGATTTGTCAGGATGTAGTGGCTTTGCAGCGTGAGGGCTGGCAGATGGTATTGGTGCACGGGGGGTCAGCGGAAGCCAATGCACTGGGAGAAGCGTTGGGCTATCCCCCGCGTTTTGTAACCTCACCGTCGGGCTTTACCTCGCGCTACACCGACCGTAAGACTCTAGAGATCTTTGCGGCAGCGGTGAACGGACGGGTTAATACCCTGCTAGTGGAGCAGTTACAGGCGTTGGGCATTAATGCGCTAGGATTAAGTGGCTTGGATGGTCGGTTGATGGTTGCCCGGCGCAAAGATGCCATTCGCATTATTGAGAATGGCCGACAAAAAATCCTGCGCGATGATTATACTGGGACCATTGAGTCGGTCAATGTGGGCTTACTACGCCTGTTGCTCAAGGAGGGATATGTACCGGTGGTAGCCCCTCTGGCGCTTAGCCCACAAGGCGAGGCACTCAACGTTGATGCTGACCGCGCAGCCGCTATGATCGCTGTAGCCCTGCAGGCGGCTACGTTAGTGCTGCTGACTGGCGTGCCGGGATTGTTACGCACTTTTCCAGATGAAAGCACGCTGATCCCGCGCCTTTCCCTGGCGGAGATGGACCGCGCTCTGGGTTACGCCGAAGGCCGAATGAAGAAGAAGATCCTGGGGGCGCAGGAGGCTTTGCGTGGTGGAGTGGGGCGTGTCATCATTGCCGATGGGCGCGTAGGGCAACCACTGGTAAAAGCATTACAAGGCGCCGGTACTTGGATCACCTCCTAGAAGGAAAAGAGAGGAGCACACGATGAACACATTGACGATGATGGACTCGGTACAAACCGTTGAAGCCCGCCACACCTCAGGCCTCTATAATAAGCAGCCGATCACCCTGGTGAGGGGGGAAGGGGCCTGGTTATGGGATGAGCAGGGACGGAATTACATTGATTGCACCAGCGGGCAAGGGGTTGCCAATTTGGGACACGGGCGGATTGAAATTGCGCGGGCCATTGCTGAGCAGGCCCAGCGCCTGATTACCTGTCCGGAGACCTTCTTTAACGATCAGCGGGCAGCACTCATGGAGGAATTGACTGCGCTGACGCCGGGGTTGGAGCGAGTGTTCTTCTGCAACTCTGGAACCGAGGCGGTGGAGGCAGCGATTAAATTTAGCCGCTACAGTACTGGGCGTAAGCAGGTTGTGGCCACCATGCGCGGCTTCCATGGCCGAACGATGGGGGCACTCTCGGCAACCTGGAATAAAAAATACCGTGAACCATTCGAGCCGCTGGTGCCGGGCTTCGTTCACGTGCCTTATAACAATCTGGAGGCCATGCAAGCCGCGATTAGTGAGGATACGGCGGCGGTCATCCTTGAAATTGTGCAGGGCGAAGGAGGGGTCTATCCGGCGCATCCCGATTATCTGCGCGGGGTTCAAGCGTTGTGTCGCGAACGTGGTGCCTTGCTGATCATTGATGAGGTGCAAACAGGTTTTGGGCGCACTGGGCGCATGTTCGCTTATCAACATTATGCTTTGCAGCCCGATCTCCTCTGTGTAGCCAAATCTTTAGCGGGTGGGCTGCCGATGGGGGCTGTGTTGATGGGCGAGCGGGTGCGCGCACTTAGCCCGGGTTTGCACGGCTCGACCTTTGGTGGCAATCCCTTGGCCTGTGCCGCCGCGCGGGCAACTCTACGCATTTTACAACGTGAAGACTTGCCGGCTCAAGCCGCTCGTAAGGGCGCCTATTTTATGGAGCGCCTCCGTCAGATTCGCTCACCTCTCATCCGTGAAGTGCGCGGCCTAGGGCTAATGGTGGGTGTGGAGTTGAAACAAAAAGTAGCTCCCTACTTGAGCCTGATGCAAGAGCGGGGAGTACTGGCCCTTTCGGCGGGGCTCAATGTGATTCGTTTTTTGCCGCCTCTGGTAATCCGTGAGGCTCAACTGGATCGGGTGGTTGAGACACTGGAGGAGGTGCTTGCCTTGGAAGCGGTTGGGGTTGAGGAGCCGGATAAGGATGGGCGGTGAAAGCGTCTTGCCTGAAGCCCGTCTGGGCACTCTGGTGGGACTCCTAAGGCACTACAGTCCGACCGGGGCTGAGGCTGAGGCCGTAACCTGGCTCATCGGGCGCATGCGTGCGCTTGGCTTCACAGAGGCTGTGGTGGATGAAGCGGGCAATGCAGTCGGCCGGATGGGTGCTGGCCCTTATCAGGTGCTGCTCCTAGGTCACATTGATACCGTGCCTGGCGAAATCCCGTTGCGCCTGGAGGAGGGCCGGTTATATGGCCGTGGGGCTGTGGATGCCAAAGGGCCGCTGGCGGCTTTTGTAGATGCGGTCGCCCAGGTAGGAGAACTACCGGGTGTGCAGTGGGTGGTCATTGGCGCCGTAGGAGAAGAGGGTGACTCGCGCGGGGCGCGTTTTTTGCTTCCCCATTATCGGCCTCAGATGCTGATTATCGGCGAGCCGAGTGGCTGGGAACGTCTGACTCTAGGCTACAAAGGGAGCGCCTGGGTGCAGGTGACCGCCCGACGTCCCTTAGCCCATACCGCTGCTCCGGTAGAGAGTGCTTGTGAGGCCGCGGTGGCTATTTGGGCTCGCCTCAAGCAAGAGGTATTAACGTTCAACCAGGAGCGGGCAGGCGCATTTGAACAACTTCTGGCGACTTTGCGCCGGATGCGTTCTGATTCGGATGGATTTGAGGAATGGGCTCAATTGCAAATCGGCTTGCGCCTTCCGCCCGGCTTGGATCGAATGGAACTGGAGGCCTTGCTCGCCATGACCGCAAATGGGGATGCCTGGATGATCGAGGATTTTATCCCTGCGTATCGAGCGGAGAAAAATACCCCTTTAGTACGGGCGTTCCTGGCGGCCATCCGTGCTCAGGGGGGGCGGCCCTCCTTTACGCTCAAATCGGGCACGTCGGACATGAACCTTACTGCCCCAGTCTGGGGATGCCCTACTCTGGCCTATGGGCCAGGTGATTCCAGCCTAGATCATACGCCACATGAGCATATTGAGATAGAGGAGTATTTTAAGGCTGTTGAGGTTCTAACCCATGCCCTACGCAGTTTAGCCGCATTGGTTACTCCGGGAACAACTTCGCATAGATCTCTGGGGTGAAGCGTTGCACCGTTTCGGCAGAGAGGCTGTTGGTTTTACAAATTTCAGCGTAGAGATCCACGCTGGGCCGGCGGATGCGGCGCTGCGTTTCGACTTCCAATCCCCATAAACCGAAGCGTTGCGTCCAACCGCGTTCCCATTCAAAGTTATCTACTAGGGACCAGTGGAAATAGCCTTTGATCTGCCAGTTGAAATTGACTGCCCGCCAGACTTGATGGAGGTGTTGCACCAGGTAGCGCGGGCGTAAGTCATCATCCGCATCCTCCACGCCGTTTTCGGTGATCAGGATCGGCAGGTCGTAGCGCCTGGCCCAGGCCAGTCCCTCAAACATACCCTCGGGGACATTGGCGAGGAAGCCAGTATCGCTCAGTTCCGCTTCCTGAGGGTAACGAGCGGTGTAGAAAAAGCCACTCTTAGAGAACGGATTGAAGGAGATCAGATCGCGAGAGTAGTAGTTGAGGCCGAAGAAATCTTGCGTTTTGGCGGCCTCGGGGATCTCGACGCGGAATGTTGCGAAACGAAGTTTGCCATGGGTGATGGCATCTGGAAAAGCAGCGTTGAAACCCCGGTGGAGAAAATTGGCGATCCAAGAGTCGAGGGGAAACCAAGGACGCGCTGGGCGGAAACTGCGGTAATTCAAGGCAATCCCCACCCGGGCTGTCTTTTGAATGCGGTGGATGGTCTGGTAGGCTGCGGCGTGGCCCTTGACCAAGTTGGTCAGCACCTGGAAGGCAATGCGCAAGTCGTTCTTTCCAGGTGGAAAACCACCCCCCAGGTAGCCTCCGTAAACATAGACATTAGGTTCATTGATTGTCACCCATAACGAGACATAGTCCTTCAGCGCTTCCACCACTTTGGCTACATAGCGTTCGAAGTGGCGCGGCGTTTCCTCGTTTTCCCATCCCCCTCTTTCATATACCCAGATGGGGTCGGTGAAGTGGTGAAGGGTTACCAGCGGCGTCATGTTGCGTTGGTAAAGACCGCGGATGATCTCGCGGTAATAATCTAGAGCGTCCTCGTCCCAACGATCCGGCGTGGGCTGAATACGACTCCACTCGATCGAAAGGCGATGGGCGTTCTGGCCGGTTTCGGCAGCGCGGTCGAAATCTTCGCGCCAACGCCCGCCCCACCAATTGCAGGCCAGGCCGGAGCGATGCCCGTGAAGGATGCGCCCGGCTTCGTTTTCCCATAAGTACCAGTTGTTGTTGGTGTTATTGCCTTCGACTTGATGGGAAGAAGTTGCCGTGCCCCAGAGGAAGCCGTTGGGAAAATAGTAAGTAGCGCTTGGCGGCATTTGCATGGTACTCCTGGTTGTGTGGGATCATGCACTGAATTTATTATAACCTTGCTGTGCCGGCCGGGGCTTCGTTTATAATATGTCTGATCATGGATGATGTCCTGAGTGCTCAAGTGGGCTCACTTTTACGTAGAGGCGGGCTATACCTGGCAGTGGCGGAATCGTGCACGGGGGGGCTGCTGGGGCATCGTCTAACCAACGTGCCGGGGTCATCCGATTATTTCCTAGGGGGAGTGATCGCCTATGCCGATTCGACCAAGCAGGCGTTGCTGGGAGTAAAGGCTGAAACACTGCTCCGTTTTGGTGCGGTGAGCCGCGAGACGGTGTTGGAAATGGCGCGTGGGGTGCGGGAGCGTCTCCGCCCATCGGGAATCGCCATGACGCAATTGATTGGTCTTGCTATTAGTGGTATTGCCGGGCCGGGCGGTGGTACCCCCGACAAACCCGTTGGGTTAACGTGGATTGCTCTAAGCACTGCCGATGGAGAGTGGGCTTGGTCGTATCGCTGGGAGGGGGATCGGTTACACAATAAGGCTTCCTCAGCGGAGCAGGCTCTGCGCCTTCTACTCAATTATCTGGAGGAGCATGTCTCAGCGTGTTGAAGTGATCCTGCGTGTCCAAAGCGGGCGTCGGCTTCCTTGGTTAGTGATTCATCAGGGACATGTGCTCCCCATCACCGAATGGGGGCGGGCTTGGGTGGATTGGGATGGTGAGCATTACCTGGTTCGCCTTGAAGGGCAGGCTTGCGAGCTGTGGCACAACACCGCTGAAACCGCCTGGTATTTGCGCCGTGTGGCCGGTCCAGTTCGCCCGGCCTAAGGAGGGATTGTGGACAGCCCCAAACGCATCGTCATTTTGACAGCCGACGCCGGTTTTGGGCATCGCAGCGCGGCCAATGCGGTCGCCGCGGCGTTGCAAGAGCGCTATGGAGCGCAGTGTGAAGTGCACATCCTCAACCCGCTGGAGGACAAACGGGTGCCTTTTATCCTGCGCGAGAGCCAGGCGGATTATGATATCCTGGTGCGGAAGGCGCCGGAACTTTATCGGCTGGGCTTTGAGGTGTCAGACGCGACCTTGCCCAGCGTGGTCGTGGAAGGGGCGCTTACGGTGATGCTGTTCGAGGTCCTATGGGATCTTGTTCGTGAGTATCGCCCTGATGCTATTTTGACGACTTACCCACTTTATCAAGCCCCGTTAACGGCGGTTTTCACCATCTCGCGTCGCTTTGTACCGTTGCTGACTGTCATTACCGACTTGGTAACCGTTCACCGTCTGTGGTTTCATGACCGCGTGGATTATTGTTTGGTACCCACGCAAGCGGTTTATGATCTGGCATTGGAATACGGCCTAACACCGGAGAAAGTGCGCCTGACGGGGATCCCGGTTCATCCACGTTTTGCTCAGGAAAAGCGTCCCAAGGTCGAGATTCGGCACACGTTGGGCTGGCACCCTGACCTGTTTACCGTGATGGCGGTCGGAAGTCGTCGGGTTTCGGGATTGATGGAGATGCTGCATGTGCTGAATCACTTTGGAGCGCCGCTACAAGTTGTTGTAGTGGCAGGCAAAGATGAAGAACTTTATGCGGATTTGCAGCAAATGGAATGGCATGTGCCAGCGTTTCTGTATCAGTATGTGACTGAAATGCCGACTTTTATGCATGCGGCCGACTTGCTCGTTTCAAAGGCGGGGGGACTCACAGTGACCGAAGCCTTGGCCAGTGGTCTGCCGATGGTCTTGATTGATGTGATTCCTGGGCAGGAGACCGGCAATATGCAGTATGTGGTTGAAAACGGCGCTGGGGATTGGGCTGAGCAGCCCCTTCAGTTTCTGGAAGTGTTGGCGCATCTACTTCAGAATGACCGGGCTTTGCTCCGCCAGCGGGCTGAAAGCGCGCGCCGTCTGGGGCGTCCGTTCGCAGCCTACGAGGTGGCCGAACTGATCTGGGAGGCTGCCCAAGCCGGACCAGTGCATAAAACTGCCAGCAAGCTAGCCGGGAGGCGCTCTTTACTAGATTTGCTCAGGCTGAATCAAGTGCACTGGGACGACGCGGCAGAGGCAAAGGAGGCTGAGTGAGGCACGTAGATGTCGTGGTTTTGATTTCTGCCCAGGCAGAGTGGGCGGTGGTGAAGGGTTTTTATTCTCATCCCCCACAGGAGCAAACCCCTTATGGGGATTTTTTTTGAGATGGAAATTGAGGGGATCAGGGCGATATTTGTGCATGGGGGATGGGGAAAAATCTCGGCGGCGGCCTCCGCTCAGTACGCTCTAGATCGTTGGCGGCCACATCTGCTGGTTAATCTAGGAACCTGTGGGGGAATTGCCGGCCAAGTGCAGAAGGGGGAAATCCTCCTGGCAGAGCAGACGCTGGTTTATGACATTTGTGAGCGAATGGGAGATCCTCAAGCCGCGCTGGATTTCTATACCACGGCTCTGGATGTGGGCTGGGTGGGAGAGCAGGCGCCTTTACCGGTACGTCGTGTCTGTTTGCTCTCTGCCGATCATGATTTAGACCCCTGCGAAATCCCGGCGCTGCGCGATCGCTTCGGAGCGGTGGCCGTGGATTGGGAAAGCGGTGCTATTGCGTGGGTAGCAGCACGTAATGATTGCCCCTGCCTGATCCTGCGCGGTGTGAGCGATGTGGTGGATGAGCATCAGGGAGAAGCCTATGCGGCTTTTGAGGTCTTCCAGCAAGGGGTTGAGAGGGTCATGCGCCCCTTGTTGGCTACGCTCCCTGCGTGGCTCTCGCTCTGGGCAGAACAAAGGCTTAAGGATTCTCACTGAAGTCTTCCGCGCGCATTCCTGCCCAGAATTTTTGTGACAGGTTTCACTATTTATTCATGTTGGTTATCCATAGTCGGGGGGGTGGATAGATGATATACTGGCTAAATAGGAGTAAATAAGTAAACTATACATGTTGTATGTTTTCACCTTTGATTAATCTTTGCATGGCATAATTAGGCCGGGTATCCCGGGCTGGACAAGATATTGGTGTGATGATCAATGACAAGAGGAGGCCAAATGTCTCAACCCACTGTCGAGCTTCCAAAACCGAGAGGAAATCGTGCTAAGTTCTTGGTGGGTGGCTTATTGATCGTAGCGGCGATCATTTACCTTATCGCCTCATCCACTCAGGCCAGCGCACAATATTTCCTAACCATTGAAGAACTCAAGGCCAGGGCAGACGAAGTAGTAGGTCGCGAGGCACGTATTTCGGGAGCTGTGCTTGGGGACACGATTCAATACGATCCACAGTCGTTGCAACTAAGTTTTGAGATTGCCCACGTACCTGGAGACAATAAAGAGATTGAGGCACAAGGCGGGTTGGCAGCCGTGTTGCACGCGGCGGTCAACGATCCCAGCCGCCCCCGCATCAAAGTCATTTACCACGGGGTAAAGCCCGACCTTTTGCGCCATGAGGCCCAGGCCATCGTCACCGGCAAGTTGGGTGAAGATGGGGTGTTTTACGCCGAGGAGTTGCTCCTCAAATGCCCTACCAAGTATGAAGAAGCCCTGCCGGATCAGGCAGGTAGTTAGCGTGCTAGACGATTGCCCAGAGTCCTATCGCAACATAAAGGGTAATTTAGTTTCGTCCATCTGCGGGTGGCCGAAGAGGAGAGTATTATGGTGGCTGAAATAGGGTTTGGTGCGCTTATCGTTGCCTTTGTTGTTTCAATTTACGGGATCCTGGCAGGCCTTTACGGGGCGCGTCGTCATGCAGAGCCTTGGTTGGAAAGCGGGCGGCGGGCTATGCTGCTCACTTGGCCACTCATTACGCTTTCGGTGGTCTGTTTGGTGGCCTTGTTGGTGGGCGGGCACTACGAAGTGCAGTATGTCTATAATGTGAGTAGCAGATTCATGCCCCTTTACCTTAGGATAACGGCCCTGTGGGGTGGACAGGCCGGTTCGCTGGTTTTCTGGTCTTGGCTGATGGCAGCCTTTGCTGCGGCGGCGACTCTGCGCAAATGGGACCGGGACCGCGAGTTTTTGCCCTGGGTGATTGTGGTTACACTGGTTACACTGGCGTTTTTCTTGGGGCTGGTTATCTTTGTGGAAAACCCCTTTGTCCGTTTCTGGCAAATGCCAGATGGCCGGCAGGCGGTGGCAATGTTTGCTCCACGTGGGGCTACTCCACTTGTGCCGATGGATGGGCGCGGGCTTAATCCGCTCTTGCGCCATCCGGGGATGATTCTACATCCGCCGATGCTATATCTAGGCTTTGTGTCTTTTGTCATTCCCTATGCGTTTGGTGTCGCCGCATTGGTTACCGGGCGAACCGATGATCGATGGATTCGCATTACCCGACGCTGGACACTGGTGGCTTGGTTATTCCTCTCGCTGGGGCTTATTTTAGGGAGCCGCTGGGCGTATGATGTGCTGGGGTGGGGCGGTTATTGGGGTTGGGACCCGGTTGAGATTGCTGCCTTTATGCCCTGGCTGAGTGGCACGGCATTCCTCCACTCGGTGATGATTCAGGAAAAGCGGGGACTTTTCAAACGCTGGAACATGATTTTGATCATTCTGACCTATGCGCTGGTTATCTTCGGGACGTTTCTAACCCGTTCGGGGGTGCTTTCTTCGGTGCACGCTTTTGCTCAGAGCGCCATTGGTCCGCTGTTCTTTGGCTTTATTGCCTTTACGTTCATCGGCTCCATGGGGCTGTTGCTGTATCGCTGGAACGATCTGCGCTCTGAAGGGGTCATGACTTCGCTGCTCTCGCGCGAGGCCCTCTTCTTGCTCAACAACTTGCTGTTTATGGGGATTCTGGTAGTGTGCTTCTGGGGTGTTATTTACCCCCTTATTTCTGAAATCTTCACCGGGCAAAAAGTGACAGTAGGCCCTTCCTACTACGAACGCTCTACGGCGCCCCTGTTTGCCGCTCTGTTGCTTCTAATGGGCATCGCCCCTCTTTCTGCTTGGGGGCACTCCACACTCAAGACGCTAGGGCGGGCCTTGTGGAAGCCCCTGATTGCCTCCATAGTAGTTGTTATTGGTTTGTGGGTAGGCGGAATCCGCGCCTGGAGTGCATTGCTGGCCTTCTGGTTGGTTGCTCTAGTATCGTTGGTGACCCTGTATGAGTACTATCGGGCGGTGGTGGCGCGGCATCGCCGGACGGGTGAAAACTACCTGCGGGCATTATGGAATTTGGCCGGGCGCAACCGTCGTCGCTACGGGGGGTACATTATCCATCTGGGGGTTGTACTGATGGCGCTGGGAATCATCGGGATTGAACTTTTCCAAACCGAGACTCAGGGCACGGTGCAACCCGGAGGTTCTCTGCGCCTAGGTGATTACACCATGCTCTTCCAGCGCCTGGATGTGTTTGACACGCAGGACGGTCGCAATGTGGCGCGCGCGGTGGTTTCGGTTTTCAAGAATGACCGTTATGTAGGTGAGCTGCATCCGCGGCGGGATTTCTTCTATGATTCGCAACAAACCATGACGATTCCGGGTGTGCGTAGCACGATGGAGGATGACTTTTATGTCATCCTGGTGGATTGGCAATCTTCTGCTCAGGGGATTACCTTCAAGATTTATCATAATCCTCTAGTTAATTGGTTGTGGGTGGGCGGCCTCGTGTTTATCTTGGGAACGCTGGTGGCGGCCTGGCCGGATCGCGAAGCCGAGTCACCCCGCGCCCGAGCGGCGCAAACTCTGGCGGTACAGGGGGCTTAACTATGAGTGGGATCGGTCTTAGGAAGCTGCGCTTTTCGTGGCAATACCTGGTTTGGGGGGTGCTCCTGGTGTTGATGGTGGGAGGGGCGATGGTGCAATCTGTGCGGGCTCAGCAGCCTACCCCTTCGGATGATGAGGTGAACGCAATTGCCAAGACCATGTACTGCCCGGTTTGCGAGAATGTGCCTCTAGATGTATGCCCTACTCAGGCGTGTGCCCAATGGCGTGAGTTAATCCGCCAGAAACTTGCGGAGGGTTGGACGGAACAACAGATCAAGGATTATTTTGTAGCGCAATATGGTGATCGGGTGTTGGGCGAGCCGCCTCGCCGCGGCTTGCACTGGTTGGTTTATGTGCTGCCTCCACTTTCCTTTTTAGCGGGTGTCCTGATCCTCGTCAATGTTTTTCGGAACATGCGTCGGGCCAAACCAGTGATTGCTTCACCCGATTCCAAGGTTAAGGCCTCGTCCTCTTGGGACGATCCTTATGCTCAGCAACTTGAGGAAGAACTGCGCCGGCGTGAGCGTGGCGAGTGAACACTTGGAATTTGGAGATGGAGAGCTAAGATGAGCACTGACTCCCAACCGAACACCGGTTCGCGTTCGTTATCCCCAGTGATCATTGCCATTTCGTTTGTGGTATTGATTGGCTTTCTATACCTGATCGGGCAGGGACTACGCCGCGCCTATGCTGGACCAATTACCATTGGACAGAAAGTTCCCGCATTTGAGCTAACCACGTTTGAAGGCGAGGTCATTCATACGGCAGACTGGCAGGGTAAGGTGATTGTAGTCAACTTTTGGGCTTCGTGGTGTAAGCCTTGCGAGCAAGAGGCTGTCGATCTGGAACGCGCCTGGCAGCGCTACCACCTCGGCGGCGAGGTGCTGTTCCTGGGGGTGAACTATGTGGATACCGAGCCGGAGGCCCGTGCGTTTGTCGCAAAATTCGGCCTCACGTACCCCAATGGCCCAGATTTGCGAACAAAGATCTCGCAAATGTTTCGTATCCAGGGCGTCCCCGAAACTTATATTATTGACCGCAGCGGACGGCTGGCCTTTGTGAAAAAAGGCCCCACTACACTGAATGAAATTAGCGGGGTTGTTGACCGATTGTTGGCTCAGACCCCGTAAGGAGTATGACTTTATGGAACTAGGTGCATTATTTCTCATCCTGGCGCTAGCATTATTAGTGGGATTCTACCTCAGCCAGCCCTTCCTTGATCTCCGCTTGCGCCGGGTTTCATCCGCTGCGCAAGCGGCAGCAGATAGCCGTGAACACCTTCGTTCCAGCCTGCTGGCGGAGCGCGATCGCTTGATCAATGCTTTGCTAGAACTGGATTTTGATTACGCTTTGGGAAAAATCCCTGAAGAAGATTATCCGACTCAGCGTGAAGGCATGCGTCAGGCTGCAGTGCAAGTTTTGCGTCAACTGGACGAACTGGAGATCTCAGCGGCAGAGGGCGGGGCCGAAGCACGGTTGGAGGCCATGCTTGGGGCGCGACGGGCCGCGTATGGGGATGAGGCCCTGCCAGAGGAGATGGATGAGATTGAGCGCCTCATCGCTGAACGCCGACGCGAACGCCAGGGAAAGGGGGCCGGTTTTTGCCCCCAATGTGGTCAACCGGTGCGACAAGAAGATCGATTTTGTCCCAAGTGCGGGGCTGCTTTGAGGGCAAACGGATGAAAGCATTGATGAGTCGTTATCACTACATGGCTCTGGGGATTCTTCTTGGGGGGTGGTTGGCGCTTTTCTTGGTTGGGTGCTCGCTGGCGGCCGATGTTACCCCTCCTCCAGATGCCCAGTCGTTTGTCGCGGCTCAACCCACTCCGACTGGTGAGGCGCTCCCTCTTGTTCCACCGGACCCGCGTCAGGGTGAAGCCATCTACCGTGAGAAATGTGCCCCCTGCCATGGCGAGCAGGGAATGGGGGATGGCCCTCAGGCGGCGCAATTGCCCGTGGCCGTGCCTGCTTTGGCCGATCTCCAGCGGGCACGTGAGGCCAATCCGGTAGCGTGGTATAGAGTTGTGACTCAGGGCAACATTGAGCGGTATATGCCGGGTTTCCGCTCCCTGAGTGATCGGCAGCGTTGGGACGTGGTGGCTTATGCGCTTTCCCTGAGTCTTTCAGAGGTAGTGTTACAACGTGGCGCCGAAATCTATGCCCAGGAATGTCAGGTCTGTCATGGCCCGGGGGGACAGGGGGATGGCCCGCAGGCCGCTTCTCTGGGTGTTACCCTCTCGAACTGGCGGAGTGAACCTGGGGTCCTGGCGGAGCGTTCCTTACACGAGATTTACACCGCTATTCAGATGGGAGTTGCCCCTGCCATGCCTGGATTCGCGCAGAGGTTAAGCGATGAGGACCTATGGGCCGTGGCGGGTTACGTACGCTGGCTCTCGTTTGCCGTGCCCTCCGCTACCACCCGGGGGATTGAGGAGGGAAGCCTACCGGCAGCAATTACTACGCCGGAGCCCGCCTCCCAGGTGACCTCAACCCCCGTGACCTCACTCCCAGCCATTGCGCTGGCTACAGTCACCGGTCAGGTTAGCAATGCAACACTGGGAAAAACGCTGGCGGACGTTGAGGTGCGCTTATTGGCCTTTGATGGCATGACCACCGCTTTTGAACGCACCACACGCACGGATGTGCAGGGACGTTTTGCTTTCACAGAGGTTGAAATTCAACCCGGACGGATTCTGCTGGTCACGGTGAGTTACCAGAATCTTTCTTTTGAGTCCCAAGCTTATCACGTCCAAAATCAGGACATGGCTTCAACTGACCAACCGATTGATCTCTCGGTGGCTGTTTACGAAACCACGACCGATGTCTCGGTGCTTCGTGCAGAGCGTATGCATGTTTTTCTGGACGTGCTCAGCAATGAACGTTTGCAGGTGGTGGAGCTTTTGCTCTACAGCAATGCGAGCGATCGAGTACTGGTGGCTTCTGAAACCAATGGCCCGGTGTTTAGCGTAGCCTTGCCCGCCGGTGCTGAAAATCTCCAATTTCAGGATGGAATGTTGGGAGGGCGTTATGTAGCAACGGGCAATGGTTTTGGCGATACCGAGCCTGTTTACCCAGGGATGAGTTACCAGCTCCTATTTGCGTATGAACTGCCCATGACACGCCAGGTGTCGCTGAGTATCCCGGTGCCAATGCCGGTAGAGGCAGCAGTGATCATGGCCCCTCAGGAGGGGATCAACCTGAGCGGTCCCCGTTTGCAAGCCATGGGCACGCGCCAGGTACAGGGGATGACCTTGCAGGTCTTTACTGCCTCTGCGTTGGAGGCGGGATCAACGCTAGATCTCACTCTGGGGGTGCGGCAGGCCTTCCCTTGGCGCATAAACCTGAACACCGGAAGCGGGTTGATCCTGGGTTTGGCAGTGTTTGTAGTCGTAGGATTGGGGGTGGGCATGTGGTACTGGCGACAAACACGTTTTCAACGGGTGGTGGAATCCTCATCGGTGGGTGAGAGCGAGGACCCGGCGGCCATCTTGGATGCGATTATTGCCCTGGATGATCTTTATCGGGCGGGTGAACTACCGGAAGAAGCCTATCGCACGCGTCGGGAGGAGCTGAAAGCCCGACTACGTAATCTAAAACAGCCCAAGGTATAAAAGAGCGAAGCATGGTGCTCATCGAAGTACGGCATCTCACCAAACGTTATGGCCCTAAAGTGGTGCTACGTGGGCTGGACCTGCGTGTGGAGGAGGGTGAGTTTGTTGCCTTATTGGGCCCAAACGGCGCGGGGAAAACCACGCTACTGCGCATCCTGGCCTCTCTTTCTAAGCCAACCCTGGGCGAAGTTTGGATTGCTGGTTACCGGTTGAGGGATCAGGCCGCCTGGGTGCGGCAGCGTTTGGGCGTGGTCTCACACCAACCGCTACTCTATGGAGACTTAAGCGCCGAGGAGAACTTGCGCTTTTATGCCCGGCTCTACGGATTGCGAAATGCAGAGACCCGCATTCGTGAAGTCCTGACCCTAGTGGGGCTTTGGGCACGGCGGCGTGACCTGGTGCGGACTTTTTCGCGTGGGATGCAGCAACGACTGGCCATTGGGCGGGCTATTCTGCACGATCCCGAAGTGCTTTTGTTGGATGAGCCACATACTGGGCTGGATCAGGAGGCCTGTGACATGCTCGATCACCTGTTGCGCCAGGTGGCCACCAGGGGGCGGACAGTGGTCATGACCTCGCATGATCTGGCGCGCGCGGCAGACCTAGCTTCGCGCTTTGATGTGCTTAGCGGGGGGTGTATCCAGGCGAGCGCGCGGCGCGAAGATCTGGCCGGCGATGCCTTGTTGACCTTTTACCGGCAGGCGTTGGGGCCTCAAAATGCCGCTTCTGTTTCTAAGGAGGTGTTTCCGTGAAGGCAACGGGGGCGGTTTCGTTCTGGCAGGCCACCCTGGCTGTGTTATGGAAGGATCTGGCAGCCGAATGGCGCAGCCGTGAGTTGCTCTCGGCAATGCTGGTTTTTGCCTTATTGGTCATCTTTATTTTCAATTTTGCTCTCGAGTTGCAAACTCAGTTGCGCGCTAGTCTTAGCGCGGGGGTGCTGTGGGTTACCCTAACCTTTGCAGGCACATTGGGGCTGAACCGCTCACTAGCGGTTGAAAAGGATCGAGGTTGCTTGGATGGCCTTTTGCTGGCGCCGGTGGATCGGGCCGCAATTTACGCGGGCAAGGCGTTGGCTAATTGGGTTTTCATGCTCATTGTGGCCGCAATTATGCTCCCGCTGTTTGGGCTTTTTTATAATGCCTCTCTGATTTTACCCGGCGTTGTCCTGGTGGTGCTTTTAGGCTCTGAAGGCTATGTGGCGGTAGGGACGCTATTGGCTAGCATGGCAGTCCAGGCTCGTACACGCGATATCCTTCTCCCAATTTTGCTGTTTCCAGTAGTGATCCCAGTGGTGGTGGCCGCCGTCAAAGCCACAGGTGGTTATTTGCAGACTTTACCTTTGGAAGAAATTCGTCCTTGGTTAAACCTTTTAGGGGTTTATGATGTAATTTTCACTTCGGTAGCGTTTATGGTATTTGATTCTATTTTGGAAGAGTGATTGAGGAGGTTTCCATGTCAACAACTCCCCGTGCTTTAGTGGCAATGGATGTAGCCGCCGGTCTGGCATTGGCAGTGGCAACTGGCATGGTCTTCTTTTACGCTCCGTTAGAGCGGGTTATGGGAGCGGTTCAGAAGGTGTTTTATTTTCATGTGGCTGCTGGCTGGGTTGGTATGCTGGGCTTTGGGCTAGCGGCAGTGGCAGGTATTGCTTACTTGGTGACCCGTCGCAGCCGTTGGGATTTGCTTGGAGTGGCCGCCGTAGAGATCGGCCTGGTGTTTACGTTGATCAACGTGGTAACGGGTATGATTTGGGCACGCCCGGTTTGGAACACTTGGTGGACATGGGACCCGCGCCTGACGACGGCTACAATTATGGAATTGGTTTACGTTGCTTATCTTATGCTGCGCCAGGGCATCGAGGATCCGGAACGCCGGGCGCGTTTTGGAGCCGTCTATGCCATTGTGGGCTTTCTAAGCGTCCCGCTCACCTTCTTCTCCATCCGCATTTTCCGCACCATTCATCCGGTTGTGCTGGGAGGGGGTGATCCGACGGTCACCGGGGCTTTTGCCATGACCCCCCGAATGACTCAGACGTTGATGGTCAGTTTGGTGGCGTTCTCGTTGTTGTTTATGGCTTTGCTGTGGCATCGTCTGCGCTTGGGCGAGTTAGGCGAGCGGGTGGAACAATTGCGTCTCAAATTGCAATCGTAATGAGGAAAAGACCATGGATCAGCCAGCCAATACAGTTAACTACTTTATAACAGGGTATGTGATCATCTTTGGGGCCATGCTCGCCTACCTGGTGAGTTTAGTAGTGCGCTGGCATCATTTGCGTCAGGATGAAGCCCTGCTGACGCAACTTGAAGCCGAAAAGACCAATCCCCAGGCAGGGGAAGCTAAGCCGCATCAGCCTGTGTGAGGTCCCGTGGGAAAGAGGCAGCAGTTTTATGCCGTCTGGCAAGGACGGGAACGTGGAGTGTTTGATTCCTGGGAGGCCTGTAAGGCGCAGGTGGAGGGGTTCCCGGGCGCTCAGTACATGGGATTTGACACGCGCGAGGCCGCGGAACGGGCGTTGCAGCGGCCTTATCTCGAGGTTTTGGCTGAACGTCAGCGCCCTCCGCGCCAGTCTTATTCGCCAGCACCGTCACAGGGTTACTGCGTGGATGCGGCCTACGACACTGCCCGCCAGCGACTGGAATACCGCTGTGTGCACCTTCCCTCGCGCCGTGAGGTTTTTCACGTAGGCCCCTTACCCGATGGGAGCAACAATATCGGGGAGTTCTTGGCTATTGTCGAGACGTTGATGATGTTGGTGGAGCGCAATGACCCGGCCCCGGTATACTCGGATTCGGAGGTTGCCTTGCTGTGGGTAACTCTGAAACGCTGCCGTACGCGATTGCCTGAGCGCCCGGAGCGCGCCGCTCTTTTTGAACGCATTAGGCGGGCTGAACAATGGCTACAGACCCATACCTTCCACAATCCCCTGCTCAAGTGGGAAACGGCGCAGTGGGGTGAGAACCCTGCCGATTTTGGGCGTAAGTGAGCAAGAAGCGGACTTAAGACCTCCAACGGGGTCAGTGTTGGATAACCCCGTTGGAGGCATTTCAGCAGGTGCAGTGTGTGGAGAGGCCCGTGCTGGCCCGTTTCCCTTACTTAAGCGGCCTGGCTCTGGGAAATCTGAGGCAGGCGCGTGGGAATGGCCGCAATTTCCTCTTCAGGGAGGGCCAGGTCTTCGAGTTGCCCATTGTTGTAGGCATTGTAGGCGCTCAGGTCGAAGTGCCCGTGGCCAGAGAGGTTGAAAAGGATGACCCGTTTCTCGCCTGCCTCCTTGGCCTTCAGGGCTTCATCAATGGCGACCCGAATAGCATGGGCTGATTCGGGTGCGGGTAGGATGCCCTCGGTATGGGTGAAGAGCACGGCGGCTTCGAAAACGGATCGTTGAGGCACAGCCACGGCCTCGATATAGCCCGCATCGTAGAGGGCGCACAGGGTGGGTGCCATCCCGTGATAGCGCAGACCGCCGGCATGAATGGCCGGTGGAGTGAATGAGTGTCCCAGGGTGTACATCTTCATCAAGGGGGTCATCCCGGCCGTGTCACCAAAGTCGTAAGCATAGATGCCACGAGTTAGTGAGGGGGCAGCGGTGGGCTCAACGGCGATCAACCGAGTGCGCTGGCCGTTCCGCAGATTCTCGCGCAGGAAGGGGAACGCAATCCCTGAGAAATTGGAACCCCCGCCAATGCACCCAATGACCATATCCGGATACTCACCGGCCATGTCCATTTGCTTGAGGGCTTCCTCACCAATCACAGTTTGATGCAGAATAACGTGATTGAGCACTGACCCTAGGCTATACTTTTTCTTTCCGCCTGAGGTAGCGGCCACCTCAACGGCTTCAGAGATGGCAACGCCGAGGGAGCCGGGGTGTTCGGGGTTGGTCGCTAGGATGGCACGTCCAGCCTGTGTGCGATCAGTGGGACTGGCGAAAACCTGGGCGCCGTAGGTCTCCATCAAGAAACGACGGTAGGGTTTCTGCTGGTAAGAAACCTTGACCATGTACACTTCTAGGTCGAGGTCAAAGAAGCGGCAAGCCATGGCCAGGGCCGACCCCCACTGCCCGGCGCCTGTTTCTGTGGTCAGGGCATGCGTTCCAGCGGCCTTGTTATAGAAAGCCTGAGCCAGGGCCGTATTGGTCTTGTGGCTCCCCGAAGGGGAGACCCCCTCATATTTGTAGTAGATGTGTGCTGGGGTACCGAGGGCCTTTTCAAGACGCCGGGCGCGAATTAACGGGGTGGGGCGATAGAGTTTATAGGCCTCACGTACAGGTTCGGGTATCTCAATGTAGCGTTCCGGACTGACCTCTTGCAAGATCAACTCCATTGGAAAGAGCACGCTGAGATCATCTGGGCTCAGCGGCTGGCCAGTTGCCGGATGCAGAGGTGGGCTAAGGGGTACCGGCATGTCGGCCAGAACATTGTACCAGAAACGGGGCAGGTCGTTTTCATTGAGGATAAAGCGGGTCTGTTCAGACATGGTAAGCCTCCTTTGGATAATTAGTTTAGAGCAAGGATACTTTTTGAAGGATCTGCCTTTTTTGTTGGCACACCAAAATAAAAGCGTGTTCGCCTCGTTTGGAGACGAACACGCTTGGTGTCCGCGGTGCCACTCCAGTTAGGTGGCTTTCCTAACGAAAAGCCCCCGGTGAAAGCACGCGGGGGAAGAAAGCCAGCCTCACTCGTTACGGGTACAGTGGTCCGATCACGATACCCTTTGCCCTGATAACGGTGGCAACTCCGGCTCAGGCTACTATCCCGCTCATCGGGAGTTCGCCCTGCAACTCCAAGGTCCATTCGGCAACGCTGTACGCGCAGGCTCTCACCTTTACCCTGCTCTCTGGAGCGCCCTGGCGCTGCTTACTCGTCCTCTTCAACGTTTTTCAATATTTTGTTTTGCTTGATTATATGGCTTTCAGGCGTTTTGTCAATAGCCCGATTGAAAGAGATTTAGGGTTTTGTTTCCGGGGCAATTCGCCAATCGCCCCGGAAACGCTATTCAACCCCATTTTTGAAACAGTCGCATTGAAATTCTTAAGGATTTATCGCTTCAGAATCTATATCTATGAAGTGGCTTTGGGGTGCTGGGTGAGGATGGCGGAAAGCAAGATCAGGAAAAGATAGGCCGTGACAGCAATGAGAATGTAAGCAGTGGTGCGTATATTGAGGCTCATAAGGAAGAGACTAATGAGCAATCCTCCCAGTGGCACGGCCAGGCAGGAAATGGTGAGAACCTTGCGTTCCAATCGCCGTAGCCCGTAGCACGCTACACAAGCGATTGCCCAGAGTACAACGATTACGTAGTACATGGGATGCTCCCCATAGATGTCCGTCGTTGAGAGGGTCTCGAAGACCAGATAACCGGGCAGACATCTATCTAACCACATTATATAATTAAAAACAATGAATTTCAATAAACATTACTTATCAATAGTTAAAAACCATCTCCAAATGCCCATGGTTTCAGGTGATTGACCAGGGGCTCTGGAGATGAGATTACAAAGTATTACGGAGTATGAGAGCGCGAGGCTGGGTCTTAAAGCACGTGCCGGTTCATTAGGTCCATTTCGCGGAGCAGGCTTAAACCAATGGCACTACCTTGCATGACCAGGAACAGTCCGATCCCGGTAAAGAGGGGCGTGCTAATGTTGGTGATCAGGAACGACACCGCAGAAGGTTGACGCAGCACCTCAGCCAGGCTCAGGCTTTGCTGGGTCAGGGTGATCTGGATGTTGATCACTTGGGCGATTACATCCGCTAGGAATGCAGCCAGGACTACCCATGAAAAGATGCTGAGCAAGGTGGTCACCAGGACGAGTGCTCTGCTACTGTAAAGCACCGGCTCGCTGACCTCAACCGCTTCAGGTACATTGGGGGTTTCTTCCACTTTTATGACTCCTTAGGATATGAGATGGCCTTGTCCTCTCTAGCCGAGAACAGGTTCATTCTAACACGTATCAGCAAAGATGTAGGCGCGGATTGAGCGAACGGGCAGGCTGAACACTGGCGCATTCAGGGGAGAGGGCTTAAAATAAGGGCGCTGTAACAAGGCGAACGGCAAAGTGTGTCGATCGTGATCTCTCACAAAAATCTAGTCGTTACTTAGGAGTGCTGCCTTGACGTTTCCGAATCCGTTTTATCGCTGGCGCCCACATCCCTGGCATGGGTTAGAGACCGGTCCCCAGCCCCCGCAGTTGGTCTATGCCTATATCGAGTTAACCCCGTTTGATCTGGTGAAATACGAGGTTGAAAAGACCACCGGTTACTTGAAGGTGGACCGGCCTCAACGCACCTCATCCCAGCCTCCCACTTTGTATGGGTTTATTCCCCGTACTTATTGTGGGGCAAGGGTGGGAGCTCTGACCGGAGGGGCTTACCGGGGGGATGGAGATCCATTAGATATTTGCGTTATCAGCGAACGCCCAATTACCAAATCGGAGGTGATTCTAACTGCGCGGGTCATTGGGGGCATGCTGATGATTGATAACGGCGACGCTGACGACAAAATCATTGCGGTTTTAGCCAATGACCGCTTCTGGGAAAGTGCCAACGATGTGAATGACCTTCCAGACGTGCTGGTGGAGCGTTTGCGGCACTACTTCAGCACCTATAAGTTGGTGCCAGGTAAGGAATCCACTACTTTCATTGAACGCATCTACGATGCTCAGCACGCGATGCAGGTGATTGAGGCGGCCATTCAGGATTACGTTGACATGTACGGGGGTTAGTTTGTGGTCGTCAGTTGACCTGTTTGCCGCCGACGCCAGATTTCCAGGTCGGCGGCATGTTCTTCTTCATGCTGCACCACCCACTCATAAACAAGGTCGGCGAGGCTTTTTCCCAGCCAGGGGAAGCGAGTGGGAGAACTTAATTCCTGCTCGTTGAAAGCCTCCAGACGGCGCAGGGTTTGAACCCGAACCCCCTGAAAATCTGCCCACACGCGTTCCCAAGGCCGATCTTTGGATTTCTCATACCACACGGCGTTCTGGCGATCAGTATCAAAGGCCTTCAGGTGCAGAGTAGTGGGCTTGATGCCCTGGCGAACCTGATACAAAAGGGTGACAGTCTCAGCCTCCCACATCGCTAAGTGGGCCAGCACGTCCTTGACAGACCATTCCCCTACTGCTCCCGGTTGGGTGAGCAGGGCGGGTTCCAAGCCTTCAATGGCGCGTAGCAGACGCTCACGGCTACGTTGCAGAGCCTGAAAAAGAGTTTGCTTATCCATGAGCATAAATCTCCCTTAAGCCCGAAGGAAAAAGTGCGTCTCAATTTGCTGCCAAGTTTCTTCCGGGTAAATTGGCAGGAATTGGCCTAGTAAAGGGGTGGCTCCGCGGATGCATTCGGCCATGCGCTGAGCCAGCCGCCGCAAGGAGAAGTGGGCATTAGGTGCACTCCGCAACGCAATCAGGTGCCAGGCCTGGCGGAAGTTGAGCCGTATCAACGCTCGACGGTGGAAAGCATTCGGGACCACATAGGCAGCCACTTCCGGGTTCCAGGTTGCCAGCTCACGGTAGGTTTGATCGGCAAATGTCATAACGTCCTCGTAGGACTCAAGCAAACCAGCAGCTTCAATGGCCCGTGGGATGGCATAACCCAGATAGGTGCTCAGGGGTTGAGGGCTAAGGGTCATCATCCGATGACGTTTGAGTTCAAGGTAACCTCCCTGGTCCAGCATAACTTCGAAAGTGAACCCAACATGTTCCAGTTCGCGGAGCGGGGGGGTAAAGCGATCCAAGCCACCCAGGACGTGTTGCGCCAAGGCAGTTATCTGTTCAGGGGAGCGCCCTTGGATAGCCCGACGCGCCTGATCAAAACTCAGGTGCGAATAGCGAAACAGGCAAGCAGCCAGAGCAATTTCCTCAGCGTTGCAGTCCCAGGCAATCAGGCGACACCAATCCCCAATCTCGGGGGAGATAGCGGGAGCTTCTTGTGCCAGTAGGTGAGGAAGAGTTTGAAGATAGGACACGGCCTCGGCGTACTTGACTAAAGTCGGCACAGAAGCCCGGGCGACGGCCTTCATTTCTGCACCCAGCGCACGTACCTCCTCCAGGGGATGAGAAAGCATCTTGCGAAGTGTGTGTTCTAGCGCGCGGGCGTTGATAGTGACCCCCACGTTGGCCAAGGCGGCTGCCGGCAGGTAGAAACGACAAACATCCACATATTTGGAGCGAATGCGTCGTTCCCACATGCTTTCATCCTCATCAGGGCAGCGTGGAAATTGCTCAGCGATGACCTCACGAACTTTGGGTAGGGCCTGATGGTAGTGGGTGAAGAGGGCTCGACAGGTCTCCAAGTAGCGCTTTTCAAGAGGGTGACCTGCCAGTTCCGTTGGACGATAGAAATCCTCCGGGCCCCATTTTTGATAACGGGTGGATTTTTCGGTATACGACGCCAGGCGACACGATTCTAGGGTTTCAATCGCCAGGCGTGAGATGTTCTCGATGGCGATGTGAAGAACCGCATGTTCTGCAACCGAGGCATGACCATACCCTACCACCCATTTTTCATGGAAGGCAGCGCTCTTTTCCTCCGTTAATTCCGCGGCAATATCGCGAAAACTTTGAGGGGAACGTGAGGTCTTGGCGAAAGTGACAGCAATGGTTTCGGGAGGTAAGGATTGGGGATCCAGCAAGTAAACCTGGCGCTCAGGGCACATGGTTCAGTATCTCCCGGGCTTTACGAATGTCGTTGTGAATTTGGGCTTTCAGGGCTTCGATATTAGCAAAGCGTTGTTCAGGGCGCAAGCGAGCGACAAACGCCAACTTGAGCGTTTGATGGTAGAGATTACCTGTGAAGTCCAGGAGGTGGGCTTCCAAGTGACGGCTGGGCAAAGGGGAGTCAAATGTCGGGCGCAGGCCCAAATTGGCAACCGCAGCCAGGCGTCTTTCCCCAATCCAGGCCCAGGTGGCATAGACGCCATTAGCAGGAAGCAACTTTTCGGGCCAGAAAGCCAGGTTGGCGGTGGGAAACCCCAGGAGGTGTCCTCGTCCATCCCCTTGTATCACGGTACCTTCAATTGAGTAAAGCCGCCCCAACCACTGGTTGGCGCTTTCGATCTCACCCTGAAGGATCAGATGACGGATATGGCTGGAAGAGATGGGTTGTCCCCCTTCCTGAATGGGATGGGTCAGGATGACCTCGTACCCCAGTTGTTGTCCAATTACCTGAAGCTGTTCAGGGGTGCCTTCGCGGCCACGTCCCAGCGCAAAATCATAGCCGATAACTAGGTAACGCACCCTCAGGTGAGTGGTTAGCCACTGCATGAACTCCAGGGCGCTCAGGCTGGCCATCTTGAGATCAAACGCAAGTGTAATCACCCAATCCACCCCTAATTCACCCAAGTAGCGGGCGCGCTCATCGGGGGTGGTAAGGTAGCCAGGAGGGGGGCTCTTGCCCAACACGGCGGTTGGGTGGGGATAAAAGGTGACCACCACGGCGGGATGACCTTGTTGATGGGCGCCTTCTACCAGCGTGCGAATGAGTGCCTGATGCCCGCGGTGAACACCATCAAAAGTACCAATGGTTACCCAAGAATTCTGGAGCGAGAGTGCGTCGAGAGAGGTCACGTGTTTCATGTTATCTGCCCATCTGCGCACCTAAGGGGTCAGTGATGGGAATGGCACCCGCAAAAAATTGCAGCAACCCCATTGCACGGTGATTGCTGCGTTCGTCGTAGATCTCACTTAGGTGATGTGATTCCTCAAGAGGCTTTATCATCCTTAAACCGTGCTACGAGAAGAACACCTTCTTGGGCTGCCACTCATTGGTGCTTTCATCGTATTCCAGCAAAGCCACCAATTCCCCTTGCTCGTTGATGGCGCGCACCATCTTGCCGATGCCAGGCTGTCCGGGGATGCGATGCCCGTGGCGGATGAGTTCGACCTGCTCATGGTCCAACTCGATGGCCGGCCAATCGGCAAGGGCCTCAGCTGCTGGGATGAGGTACTGGTACCAGGTGCCATTTTCAAAAGCTTCGCGCAATTTCCGTAAGGGTACAGCATCTCGCAGGGTGAAGCGTCCGCTACGAGTGCGGCGTAGGCCCACCAGATGGGCACCACACCCCAGCACTTTGCCCAGATCATTGGCCAATGAGCGGATGTAAGTGCCGGACGAGCAGTGGATATCAATCACAGCCTCCGGAGGGGCCCATTCAAGCAGTTCCAGGCTGTATACCTTTATCTTGCGTGGCTGCAGGTCCACCTCTTCGCCTTCACGCGCCATCTCATAAGCCCGGCGCCCTTGAACCTTGACTGCCGAATAAGGTGGCGGTACCTGCTCAATTTCACCCACAAATTGTTGCAGAACCTCCGCAAATTGTTCTTCGGTAATCTCAACCGGCGAGGTGCTGACTACCCGGCCTTCGGAGTCGTAGGTATCGGTGGTTTCACCCAGGCGGATCACGGCTTGGTAGCGTTTATCCGAGGCAGAGACGTACTCGCTCAGTCGCACTGCCGGCCCGATCAGGACTACCAACACCCCTGAAGCCCGCGGGTCAAGCGTTCCTGTATGTCCAGCCCGGCGGATGTTCGTCCCCTTACGAATAATCTGGACCACGTCGTGGGAGGTCAACCCCACCGGTTTATCAACAACGAGAACGCCCGAAATAGCATTTTTAATATCAAACTGACGTGTTCGATCATTCATGCTTGCTTCCCCTGCTCAACCTCTAGCCGTTGTGGATTTGAACTTAGTGACTTGTTGTTCCCATAATTCTTGGGTGGCCTTAAGCACTTTTTGCTGCACATCTTCCAGATTCCCATAGAAATCGGCGCCGGCGGCAGCAGGATGTCCACCACCTCCAAAGTGGGCTGCGAGGGCTGAGACATCCCATCCAGGCTTGGCCCGCCAGCTCACCTTGATGCGCCCATCTGCATGCTGAACGAAGAGCACGGCAATATCTCCATCCTCAATCCCTGAGAGTATATCGGTTAAGTCTGCGTCATCGTTTCCCTGGTAACCAGCCGCGGCACGATCGGCCTGGGTGAGAGTGGTCCAAATCAACCGGCCCTGACGTTTCAGGTTAACCAACCCATAGCCCCAGAAACGGGCTGCCTCAAAGGAGCGGTGGATCAGCGCGCGTTTATAGAGTTCGGGCAGGTTGGCCCCTTTCTCCATCAAGTCGGCCGCCAGGCGCAGCGCCTTAGGAGTCATGTTTGAGGTTCGGAATCCTATTGTATCGGTAATTATGCCAGTTAGCAAGGCGCTGGCCACTTCCGGCGTGATGGGTAAATCCCAAGCAGGGAGGTGTTCGGCGAGGATGGCAGAGGTGGCCACAGCCTCAGGGTCAATCAGATTAACGCGGGCAAAGCCGGGGTTGGTCACATGATGGTCAACGCAAATGTCCACCTGATAGCCATTCAGGCCTGAGGCAATCCGCGGAACATCGGCGGTATCAAGCACAACAAAAAGATCAAATGGAGGCTGAACATCGCGGCGAATCTGGTCAGTTCCAGGTAAATGGCGAAAAGTGTGCGGGACGCCATCTGGCAGCACCATTTGGACAGTACGTCCAGTTTCCTGCAGGGCTAGCCCCAAGCCTAGAAGGGAGCCTACCGCATCGCCATCCGGCCGTATGTGTGTGGTGATCAGCACACGTTGAGCTGCGTGCAGCATTTGGCGGATGATGTCCAGCTCAGCACCTGTCATGCTGTCTCATTCCTGGCTTCGCCCTCATCCGGCGATGCGGGTTGATTTTGGGTTTCGGCGGTTGAGGGATTGCTTCGCAATGAGGCCAGTAAGCGTTCGATGCGGTCAGCGCGTTCGGGGGTAGGATCCCAGTGAAAGCGCAGCCGTGGAAACACGCGCAGTTCAATGCGGTCGGCCAGCAAGCGCCGAATGTAACCGCTAGCGTGGTTGAAGGCTTCCAGGATTTCGGGCGCACGCTGGC
Organism: uncultured Thermanaerothrix sp.; assembly: GCF_938028735.1. Classification (GTDB taxonomy): domain Bacteria; phylum Chloroflexota; class Anaerolineae; order Anaerolineales; family Anaerolineaceae; genus Thermanaerothrix. Next base: position 449,598 of record NZ_CALIMF010000002.1, on the reverse strand, counting down.
TGCCCTCAACTGCTGAAACGTAAATATCGGCATAGGCAAATTCGCGGTCCACCTTAACTCCAGTGATCGTGACGCCGCTCAGGCGTGGATCGCGAATCTCGCCCATGACCAGCATTTCGGAGATTTCTTCCTGAATTCGTTCGGCTATGCGTTGCAACCGTTGAGGTGTTGGCATTTTTCTCTACTCGACTTTCTCAAGATTGAGGACTTTTGCGTTCGATAATGTAGCACTCGATCTCATCTCCAACTTGTATGTCATCAAAACCTTTGAAACCGGCTCCACACTCCATACCGGCGCGCACTTCGCGCACGTCTTCCTTTTCGTGCTTGAGCGAGGCAAATTCTCCATCGTAGATGACCTCGCCCTTGCGGCGGATGCGCACACGCGCGCCGCGGCGGAATTCACCCTGCAGAACCCGGCAACCGGCAACGTTGCCAACTTTAGAAATATGAAAAACAGCCAGCACCGTGCCTTTGCCAATGGGCACTTCTTTTTCAGATGGCTCCAGCATACCCTTGAGGGCTTTTTCGATATCTTCGGTTAGGCGGTAGATGACATCGTACAGGCGGATAGAGACACCTTCACTTTCAGCCAGTCGACGCGCGGCATGATCGGCCTGAACATTAAAGCCCAGGATAATGGCATGAGAGGCTGAGGCCAGCATCACATCGCTCTCACTCACATTGCCGGTTTCGGCATGGAGGATGTTGATCCGAATCTCACTGTCCTTACTCAAATCGTTGAGGGATGAGATGATCGGTTCCAGTGATCCTTGTACATCAGCCTTGATGATCAGGCGCAGTTCCTGGGTTTCGCCAGCCTGCACTTTGCTGAAGAGGTCCTCTAGGGAGGCCTTAGGTAGGGCCTGGCGCCGCTGTTGCCGTTGGAGCAGGCGTTCTTCTACCACCTGGCGCGCCTCACGCTCGCTTGCATACACCCGGAAGAGTTCGCCTGCATCAGGCACTTCATTAAGACCCATGACCTGCACGGGGGTAGAAGGCCCGGCCTTGCGCAGTTTACGACCACGGAAATCGAACATAGCACGGATGCGTCCATAGGCGGTCCCAGCGACGACAATATCCCCCGCCTCCAGGGTGCCGTTGTAGACCAGCAACGTGGCAACTACCCCGCGGGCACGGTCAATTTTGGCTTCAATAACGGTGCCAAAGACCTGTCCATTAGGGTTGGCTTTGATGTCCAGGCTATCACTGACCAGTAGGATGGCTTCTAGCAAATCCTCAATACCTTGTTTGAGTTTAGCTGAAACCGGCACCACAATGGTATTCCCACCCCATTCATCTGGCACCAGACCTACCTCGGCCAGCTGACGTTTAGTAAAGTCAGGATTGGCGTCGGGGCGATCAATCTTGTTGAGCGCCACAATGATCGGTACGCGTGCTGCACGGGCATGGGCAATTGCCTCTTTGGTTTGAGGCATGACGCCATCATTGGCGGCCACCACCAGGACCACGATATCAGCGCCCTGGGCCCCACGCGAACGCATGGCCGTAAACGCGGCATGACCGGGGGTATCCAAAAAGGTGATCAGTCGCCCTTTGTGTTCGACTTGGTAAGCGCCAATATGTTGAGTGATACCGCCAGCTTCACCTGCGGCTACGTTGGTATGGCGAATCGCATCCAGCAGGGTCGTTTTGCCATGATCCACATGGCCTAGGATTGTCACCACGGGGGGACGCGGCTGTAAGAGCCGGGGGTCTTCCTTGGCAATCCATTGGCGCCATAGTGGAACTTCACCAGTTTCCTTCTCCTCTTCTACCTCATGAACCTCAGGTTTGGCTTCAAATCCCAATTCAGAGGCCACAATGGCTGCCGTATCAAAATCCACCATTTGGTTAATGTTGGCCATGACGCCGTTGTCCATGAGAATGCGAATCACCTGTATCGGGCTGGCTTGCATGCGCTGGGCCAACTCACGGACGGTCAGACTTGCCGGTAATTCGATGGTCTTCGACCCGTTATCGCTCATAGATACTCCTCACTTTCTAGTTGGTTTCCTACGTTGGTCGAGCGATCGGGGCGAGCACCAGAGTAGCGGGGATTTTACCCGGCGGGGGCTCCTGGATCGCGGGACCCAGTTGGGGGCTGGAGAGGGGTCTCCTCTTCTGGGAGGGTGGTCATGAAGGCTAGCAGGTACTCTCGTTCGTTGGCAGATAGTTCGGTCCTGAGCGCCTGCGCCAGTGCCCCTTTAAGCGCCCGTTCCCAACACGACCGCTGATTGTGCAGGTAGGCGCCGCGTCCGCGCATCTTGCCCGTTGGATCCACCTTTACCCCTTCGGGGGTTCGCACCAAGCGGATCAGGCTGCGCTTGGGGAGCACCTCGCGGCAACCCACACAGGTGCGTTGAGGCACGTGTTTGGTGCGCCGGGGTTTGGCTTTAGCCACTGCTCCTTATCCTCCGTTACTCTATGCTCAAAGTTCCCATTCATCCCAATCTTCATCTTCACGTTTATGCTTCTTGCGAATCACCAATTGATCCCGATCAGGATCGTATTCCAAAGCCACGGGTTTCTTTTTCTTTTTGGCCTTCTTCTTGCCTTTGCTACGTACAGTTAACTCCTCTTCTTCCTCTTCATCCTCGTCCAGGGTGATCTTGGTGAAGATATCGCTCTTGAGGGTGAAGAGCTGATCGAAGGAAATCTCTTCTTCCTCGTGTCCTTCCTCGCTTGTCACCGGTGTAGTCTCAACCGGGGTTTCAGCGATGGATTCGGGCTCAAGGCTCGCCTCAACTTCCGGTGTGGGGATAGTGAGTTCTTCTGTTGCCGAGGGTTCTTCGGTGATCCGCTCGGCTTCAGGGACGGGCGTTGCTTCTGCCTGGGTCTCGGTCTGGGCTTCTCGTTCGCGCATACGTTCTTCCAGACGCGCCATCAGCTTATTGATTTCCTGCATGGCGCGCGGCCCAATGCCGTTGAGACGGAAAATTTCCTCTGGGCGCACTTTCATCTGCACGGCCATCTCACCCACAGTTGTATAACCGGCTTCCTGTAAGATGTAGGCCACGTGCTCGGGCAGTCCACTATCGAGAATGTTGGTCTCAAAGGCTTCGGGTGGGATTTGGGCCTTGATCTCGGCCAATTTATTACTTTCAATGGGCTTAGCGGCTGTGACTGGGGCTCCCAGGGTTACGCGACGCTCTACCCGATCCACGAAGCGGGTCAAGGCGTCGTACTCTTCGGGGGTCAGGGGGCGTCCTTCAGCCTTGCGCGCCAGCATATCCTCGATTTGGGGAATTTGATCTGCCAGTTGCTCTGCCAAGGAGGCGTAAGTGGGGTCTTTTTGAAGTTTGTGCAGTGCATCAGCAGCCGCCTCGGTCAGGCTCTTGATGTCAATACGCCAGCCAGTCAGGCGAGCGGCCAGACGAGCATTTTGTCCATCCCGACCAATGGCGAGGCTCAGTTGGTCCTCTGGAACCACAACCGTCGCGGTTTTGCCATTGGGATTTTTCTCATCCAGATACACGCCGGTTACGCGGGCCGGACTCAGGGCTTTGGCGATGAAAACGGCCGGATCCGGATTCCACTCAATGACATCAATCTTTTCATCGTGGAGTTCGCGCACAATGGCCTGAATGCGCACGCCGCGAATCCCCACGCAGGCGCCCACCGGATCCACACCGGGTTGGGTGGCGGAGACGGCGACCTTGGCGCGCTCGCCAGGTTCGCGGGCAATGGAGCGAATCTCAACGATACCGTGATAAATCTCGGGTACCTCGGTTTCCAGCAGGCGACGCAGGAAGTTCTTGTGTGTTCGCGAGAGGATGATCTGAGGCCCCCGCGGGGTGTCTTTAACCTCGGCGACCAGGGCACGTACGCGATCATGCACGCGGAAGCGCTCACCAGGGATCATCTCTTTGCGTGGCATGGTGCCCTCAGCCCGCAGTTCCAGACCGATGGTCAACCCCTGGGATGTCACCGCCTGAACGATACCGCTCACAATTTCGCCCAGTTGCTTCTGATAGTAGTCCAGCTGCATCTGGCGTTCCGCATCGCGAATGCGCTGCTGGATGACCTGACGGGCGGTTTGGGCGGCTACACGCCCAAAGTCTTTGGGGGTGCTGTCTACGATAATGGTCTGGCCGATCTCAACATTGGGATCAATCTTGCGGGCCTCTTCTAACGAGACCTCCGTGTGGGGGTCCTGTACAGTTTCCACCACTTCTTTTTCAGCCAGGATGGTCACCTTGCCTGTCTCAATATCAATTTTGGCCTCAATGTGCTGGGCCCCCGAGGCATTGACGGCCTTGCGATAGGCCGAGACCATTGCCGACTCAAGGGCCTTAATAATGACCTCTTTGGGCAATTGCTTCTCTTCAAGTACCTCGTTGAAGGCCAAAGTAAATTCGTTCTTCATGCTTGCTCGCTCTCCCAAACTCTCACTTAGCAGAATATGGACTCAAGATTGGTGCGTGTTCTATAAGCAGAAAAGTGGGACTGGCCCACTTTTCAGTGCTTGCGCTTTCTGTGGCGGCGTTGACGACCTACATTTTAACACATCCTTACAGGGGTGACAAGGGCAAAACAAGTATAATATGTACAGAGATTTGAAGGGTTACTGCGTAGAGCGGCTAGGGAAGGAACCACCCCGTGAAGTTGTGTCACTTTGTCTCGGTGTTTTTAACGGGAAGTCTGCTCTTGGGGGGATGCGGTGGAAAGGCTGAGCCGATCTCGACCGTCGAGGTGTTACCCACGTCTACCCCTACCTCACTGCCACTTCCGACCTCCACGTCTATCGTACCCACGTCCACGTTCTTCTCCACCCAGCCCCTTGCAACGCCAACCCTGCCCTTGGTTATTGCTACACCTACCTTTGCAGATATCCAGCGTTACGCGGTGATTCTGGTCAAGCCAGAAGAACGTCTTACCATTCGTGAGGGACCCGGCCTTGCGCATCGCGTTGTGGGCACTTTGTCCTACGATGCCACGGACGTATGGAAAACCGGCCGGCAGATTCAAGCGGACCATACAACCTGGGCAGAAATTGAGCGCATATCAGATGGGAGCCTGAAAGGATGGGTGAATGCGCACTTTCTGACCCAGTATGTTGCGGCCGAGAGTTTCTGCAACCCCGAAACTGAGGCTTTGGTCCGGCAATTTGAGCAGGCAATTGTTCAGGCAGATGGGCGTCTGCTGGCTTCACTGGTTAGTCCCATCCATGGGGTTGATGTCTGGCTCTGGCGAACTGGAGGGGCGATCAACTTCGATGCCGCCCATGCGCGCTGGGTTTTCCATAGCACTTACGTCCACAACTGGGGTGTGCACCCGGCTAGTGGCCAGGAGACACGGGGGGCGTTTCGGGAAGTGGTGTTGCCGGCCCTACGTGATGCCGTTGCTCCGGCGCATGAGGTACGATGTGGCGATTATTCGGTACCAGGGATTACCGAAGAGCAGGCTTGGCCTGCGCACTATCGTAACATCCACGTGTATAAAATCTATAAACCCGGGACTCCTGGCGTGGACCTGGATTGGCGTATTTGGTTGGTGGGGATTGAATATGTGGAAAATCACCCCTACCTCTTTGCGTTAATTCATTATCAATGGGAGCCGTAGCGGTTGCCGATGTTCAATAAACCTTTAGGAGAAAGGGGGCTCATGGGGCTCTACCTAGTTGACAACGTTGTTAGTCTCAATCGGAGAATGATTGGTGCTAGAAGATGGGTCAGCGTAATTCTGTTGTTCAGGGGAGCGAAAATTGATATCGCTGAAGCATTGACCAGAACGGCTGGATATTCTCAGAAGGTCTGTTGAGTAGTTGTTTTCGTTGAAGCGGGAGGAAGCATTTTATTAGGCCACTCCATCTAGAGCGCAGATCCCTTATCTCGTGGAGGCAAAACAGCAACTATGGAAAACCCTACAGATTTTCTCTGGTGGCGGGACGGTGTCATCTACCAAATCTATCCGCGCTCGTTTGCTGACAGCAACGGGGATGGTATCGGCGATCTGCCGGGCATCATGTCCCGCCTTGACTATTTGGCGGATTTGGGAATTGATGCTATCTGGCTCTCGCCCATTTATCCATCCCCTGATGTGGATTTTGGTTACGATGTGGCTGATTATCTGGCCATTGATCCACGCTTTGGTAGCATGGAGGATTTTGATCGCCTAGTAGAAGCAGCTCATCGCCGTGGTATTCGCGTGATCTTGGATTTGGTGCTCAACCACACCTCGGATCGTCATCCTTGGTTCCAGGAGTCGCGACGTTCACGGGATAATCTCTACCACGATTGGTATCTCTGGCGCGATCCGCGTCCAGGGGGGCGACCACCGAATAATTGGGCTTCTGTCTTTGGGGGAAGGGGGTGGGAATTTGAGCCTCAGCGAGGCCAATACTATTTCCATATGTTTTATAAAGAACAACCTGACTTAAACTGGCGTAATCCAGCGGTGCGCCAAGCCATGCTGGACGTGTTTCGTTTTTGGTTAGAACGGGGGGTGGACGGCTTTCGATTAGACGTTTTCAATGTCTATTTTAAGCATCCGGAGTTTCCCAATAATCCTCCTCGCCTTGGATTGCGTGCTTTTGACCGCCAGCATCACATTTTTGATATTGATCAACCCGAGATGATCCCCTTGTTGCGCGAAATCCGCGCCATCCTGGATGCGTACCCTGAACGCTATGCGGTTGGAGAGACCTTTCTAAGTACCCCTGAGAAGGCAGCCCGTTACTGTGCCCCAGGTTTGCTCCACGCCACGTTTGATTTCACTTTTTTGCATTGCCCTTGGCGACCAGAGCGTTTCCTGCGCACCATTCAAGCCTGGGAGCAGGCGCTTGGAGCAGAGGCGTGGCCTACTTACGTGCTGAACAATCATGATAATCCCCGCGCCGGAACCCGCTATGCGCGAGGTGAGGATGACGCGCGCCTCAAAGTTGCAGCCACATTGTTGCTTACCCTGCGGGGGACACCGTTTATGTACTACGGTGAAGAAATCGGGATGCGGGATATCCGCGTCTCACGGGCAGAAATTAAGGATCCCATTGGGAAGCGCTATTGGCCTTTCTACAAAGGGCGGGATGGGTGTCGTGCGCCAATGCAGTGGGATGACTCCCTCCATGCTGGATTTACCACGGGAACTCCCTGGTTGCCGGTACACCCTAATTATCGTCAACGGAATGTAGAGGCGCAGTTACAGGATGAACATTCACTGCTCAATTATTATCGGCGCCTGCTCCGCTTGCGTAAGGAAAAAGTGGCTTTACGGCGCGGGCTTTTTCAACCTCTAACCTTTGAGCCGCGTCGTCTCTTGGCTTACTTACGCCAGGATAAGTACCAGACAATCCTGGTGGCTTTGAACTTCAGTCCGCGCCCTGTGCGTCTGGCTCTGGGTGGAACGCTGCAGGTAGCGCGCTGGCGGCCACTCCTTTCCACGCGTGGGGGTGACCCTGCCGCGCCCCGCGATGGCTTCTTGGCCTTGCAAGGTAATGAAGCCATTATCCTGGAGCGAGAAGATTAAGAATGGTGGGTAAGCCTTGCCGCTGGGTTCATTCGGCGTCCAGATCTGCCTCGTGCTCACCCAGTGGTTCCAAATCAAAGGGCACGCCAACCTGTTCACCGCCTTCGCGTAGCGATTTGACCACCTCGGTTAACAGGGGAATGCCCTCACGGGCATATCGTTCGGCGTTTTCAAATTCTTTTTCGCCGTGAATGTAGATACGCTGTTCGCCCTCGGCTTTGGGAGATTCTTTAATCATGCGTATCAGGCGGTCCATGTCGGCTTTGAATTCGTCCACCGGGCGGAGAGCGTCGATACGGATGGCAGCAAAAAAGTGACCCACGTTCGCCGGCTGTCCCTCGCCTGGGCGTGCCACCTCTAGGCTGTAGGCAGCGCCTGAAAGGACGCCCGAAAGGATATCCACTACCATTGCTAGGCCGTAACCTTTGTAGCCACGCATTAAAGCGGTGCCTCCCAAGGGGAGCAATGCTCCACCCTGCAACACGGCCTTGGGGTCAGTGGTAACCTTTCCACTGGCATCAATGCCCCAGCCTTCGGGGATGGGTAACCCGGCTTTATCGTACACCGTGATCTTGCCAATAGGGACAATACTGGTAGCCATATCCAGCACGAACGGGCGTTCCTGTCCGGCGGGGGCGGCAACAGCAATCGGGTTGGTACCAAGCATGGCCTTGCGTCCGTAAGTAGGGGCTACCAGAGGTTGCGAATTGGTGAGACTGACGCCAATCATATCATGGGGTAAGGCCATCATGGCGTAATAGCCGGCAATACCGTAATGATTACTGTTGCGCACAGTGACCATTGCCATCCCAACTTCGCGCGCTTTTTCAATGCAGCGTTGCATAGCACGGTACGCTACAACCTGACCCAACCCCCGTCCACCATCCAGAAGCAAGGTGGCAGGAGTTTCCCGAATGATCTGCAGAGGGGACTTAACGTCAATCAGTCCCTTGCGAATGCGGTTACCGTAGTAAGTGTGTAGCCGAATGATCCCATGGGAGGCTACTCCCCTTAGGTCGGCGGCCAACAACACATCGGCAGCAATCAGCGCGTCCTCTGTGGGGACGCCCATGTGGGTGAAGAAACGCACCATATAATCTTTTAGTGCGTCGGCCTGAAAGAGCAAGACCCGTGGCATGGACAACCTCCAGTAAGTGAATGCGCGAGGTATTTATATATCCAGGTTTTTGACAAGCCGGGCGTGGGTCTGGATGAAGCGGGTACGTGGGGGGACAGCCTCGCCCATCAGCATGTCAAACGTGCGGTCAGCAGCGGCCGCATCTTCAATGGTCACCATCATTAGGGTGCGGTTTTGGGGATTCATGGTGGTTTCCCACAATTGCTGGGGATTCATTTCGCCCAATCCCTTGTAGCGTTGAATAGAGGCCTTTTCTGCCGGAACTCCCAGTTCTTTCAGAATTTGCTCTTTCTGGGCTTCAGTATAGGCATAGCGTACAATGTCCTTGTAGGCGATCCGATAGAGCGGGGGTTGCGCAATGAACAGGTGACCGTTCTCGATGAGGGGTTGCATGTAGCGGAAGAAGAAGGTCAGCAGCAGGGTGCGAATATGGCTGCCGTCTACATCCGCATCGGTCATCACAATTACCCGCCCGTAGCGCAGGTTGTTCAGGTCGAAAGACTCGCCGATCCCGGTGCCCAGTGCGGACACCAGAGCCTTTACTTCATTGTTTGACAGAATTTTGTCCAAGCGGGCCCGTTCCGTGTTAAGGATCTTGCCGCGCAGTGGCAGGATGGCTTGAAAGTGGCGATCGCGACCTTGCTTGGCGGAGCCACCCGCGCTATCGCCCTCCACAATGAACAACTCGGTCTTCTGCGGATCACGCTCAGAACAATCTGCCAGTTTACCGGGCAGAGTCAGACTTTCCAGGGCTGACTTGCGAATAACCAGATCGCGGGCTTTGCGAGCAGCGTCTCGGGCTCGGGCTGAAGTCAGGCATTTCTGGATGATGGCTTTGGCAGCAGCCGGATTCTCCTCCAGAAAGGCCGTGAGCGCTTCTCCCACCACCTGCTGTACGTAGGTCTGTACCTCTGGATTCATCAATTTGACTTTAGTCTGGCTTTCGAACTGCGGGTCAGGATGCTTGATGCTGACAATGGCGGTCATGCCCTCGCGGGTGTCGTCGCCAGTGAAATTGGGATCGGAGTCCTTGAGTAGCCCGTTGCGGCGAGCATAGTCGTTGAGCACCCGCGTCACTGCTGTGCGCAGTCCGGTAAGATGGGTGCCGCCATCCACGGTGTTGATCGTGTTGGCAAAGGAGTAGACCGACTCGGCGTAAGCATCTGTGTACTGGATGGCAACCTCAATGCCAATGTTCTCCACCTCCTTCTCAACGTAAAAGACGGGGTGTAGCACCTCGCGATTGCGGTTAAGGTAGCGCACAAAGGAAATAATTCCACCCTCAAAGTAGAATGTCATCTCGCGCTGGGTGCGCTCGTCCACCAGACGGATTTCGACCTTGCGGGTGACGAAGGCCATCTCCCGAAAACGTTGCACCAGAGTTTCGAACTTGTAATCTAGGTCTCCCTTGAATATCTCGCGATCGAACTTGAAGGTGGTGATGGTACCCGTGTCTTCGGGATCGCAAACGCCAATGACTTTGACCGGCTCAAGCGGTACACCCCGCTCATAGCGCTGGAAGTAAATCTTCCCCTCGCGCTTGACCCGCACTTCACACCATTCGGAGAGGGCATTGACTGCCGAGACGCCCACTCCATGTAATCCTCCCGAGACCTTGTAACTGGAATGTCCAAACTTTCCGCCTGCATGCAAGGTGGTCATAACCACCTCTAGGGCAGATTTCTTCTTCTCGGGGTGGATATCCACCGGAATACCCCGCCCGTTATCTTGAACGGTAACGCTGCTATCGGGGTGGATAGTGACAACAATGCGATTGCACGCCCCTGCCAGCGCTTCGTCAATAGAATTATCCACGACCTCATACACGAGGTGGTGGAGTGCTTTAAGATCTGTGCCGCCAACATACATGCCGGGACGACGGCGGACTGCCTCAAGTCCCTCCAAAACTTGAATGTCCTTGGCTCCGTAACTCGTCGTTGCATTCATCTGTGCCACAATTACCTCCAAATAACTTGCACAGCCTCTGCCCGCCTCATTGGCTTTTGTTGGCAGCGAGATGGGTGGCCGTGCGCTGAACTAAAAATTCCATCCACTTGATGCCATTACGATAATAAACGAAACTGGCTGCCAGGATAGCAGAGTAAACGAAGGCATGTCCCAAAATACCTACAAGGGCCAGCCAAGAGTCGGCTGGGGCGGAGCGCCAGAGCAAATCCAGCCCTTGCCCCAGGATCAAGGCCATCAGAATAAAAATGGGCAGGCCGGGTAGGAAGGGCTGAGTCAATACCATACTCTTGAGAGCAGCCTGGATGGGGTTGAGATCTAGAGCAAAGATTCCATGTGGCGTAAAGATCAGAGGAAATAAAATCATAATCATTACTAGCGCAACGATGAAAAAGGCCACATTCCCTAAACCGGGCAGGAGCCACGCGATGAGCGCGAGCAACAGAAAGGCTGGCACGCTCAAGATGGCTAGGACGAGGTAGAAAAGCACGCAAAACGCTAGAGCCGAAGGAACCTGATGCCCAAAGAAGCGATTGAGATCAAAGCGGGGCGCTTCTGCTGTGGCGTTGGCTAAGAGGGCAAAGTACAGACAGCCTAGGGTAAAACCCAAAACTAGTAGCAGGCCCCCTACACCGAGTAGTTCTCCCAGGTTTGTCAATTGCAGATTGCGGGCTACTCCCAAAGGGGTAGCGTTGTCCGAAAGGCCACCAAATAGACTGGGCACCCCGATGGGAAATGTTCTGAGCAAACCCATCACGTTGGTCTCTTTTAGCAAGGTTTCCCAAGCCTGTGCAAACAATATGGACGTAGTTGGATTGCCGTAGCGTTCAAGTGATGTGATCATCGCCTGAATGGAGGGCATAAAAAGCCACTCTACCCTCAGACGAGGAGCAAACCACAACAAAAGATCCACGCCTACCGGAAGCAAGATCAAGTAAAGGTGGTTAGCTACTGCGTTGAAGCCAGCAACAAAAGCCGCCACGATGTTTGGCGGTTGCTCGCGTCCCGATTCAGAAGAAATAGCCATACATATTACATTTTACCACAGGCCATAATCCAGCCTCGAAATGAAAATATTGTGGAACCGTTTTATTTGTCTGCCCTTCCTGAATCTTGCGTGCTATAATGAAGGCGTGATTTCTTGCGGTTTTGTGATTGAGCGATGTCCGAGAGTGTTTTGGTTTTGAATGCTAACTTTGAGCCCATCAACGTGTGCAACCTCCAGCGCGCTATTGGTCTGATCCTGACCAACCGGGCGACGCTTGTCTTGAATGGCCGTGGGGAGATTCATACTGTTAATCAGGTGTTCCCGCGCCCCTCAATCATCCGATTGCAGCACATGGTGCATCGCCCCCGCCCCAGGGTCAAACTGACCCGGCGTGAGGTTTTCCGGCGAGATAATTACACCTGTCAATATTGCGGTCGGCGCACGAATGATCTCACAGTGGATCATGTGATTCCCCGTCACCTAGGGGGTCGGCATATCTGGACCAATGTGGTCACCGCCTGTGCAGCTTGTAATCACCGCAAGGGTGGGCGCACGCTAGCCGAGGCGGGCATGACGCTCTTACGTCAGCCGACCGAGCCACCTAATACCGCGCTTTACATCTTTGGGCGCCATCTCAGTGAATATGCAGAGTGGGCTCCGTTCCTCTCTGGCTGGTAATCCCCTTATACGACTATTTGCATCAGATCGCGTGCTAGTGAGACCGGGCCGGTGAAGGCCTGGCGTGCACGTGCCACCCACACTTCAGGCTGGGTAAGGGGTGGGGTGTGGATGAGATAGAGTGTTCCCACCTGAGCCTGGGCAGCGATGTGCCCGGCCTGTTCAGGGGAGGTATGACCGGGTCCTTCACCGGTGGCTTCGTGCAGAAGGACATCAACCCCCTGAGCCAATTGCACCACGGACTCACAGGGCTCGGTGTCGCTCGAATAGGCAATGCTTCCACTCGCCAGTTCAATGCGTAGCCCCAAGGTGGGCAGGAAGTGCCTGACTGGTGCTGCATAGACCCTCCAGAGGGGCGTGTGGATAAAGCAGGTCTGTTCTTGTTCAGTCACGCTAATATATTCCACCGGATAAAACCCCGGCCACTTTTCCCACTCATAGAGTTGCATCATGGCTTGCAAACGTTCCATGGCGTGAGCCGGTCCGTAAACTTTGAGCGGATCTTGTCGCCCCAGGAGCCACAGGTCCATTAGTAGCAGAGGCACACCCGAAACGTGGTCGGGGTGGAAGTGTGTGATGATCAGGCTGTTGATCTGGCGCCAGGAGAGGCCCGCGCGCATCAAGCGGGCAATGGGGCTGCCAGGGGCATCGATCAACAGAATCTGATCTTCTTCAACAACTGCCAGATGGGTATTTTCGCGATGTTCATCGGCGATCGCATAGGCTGAACCCAGAATGACAATGCGTCCCATGAGTGAAATCTCCTTCCCTGCTTGTTTGGGCACTGCTCCTAGCGAATGCTACTGAAAAAGCAGATAGCGTACGATTTGAGGAGTAATCCATGTTTCAATCGCAGCTGCTAGTACAAGTAGCGGGATTCCCATACCCAGCATGATTTTGAACCATCGTGCTATGCCGGCTAACAGGGCCTCGCTGAATGTTTTACCACGCTGGGGGGTGATCATCCCTAAGCCGATTTCCAGAGTGGCAGTAGTGGCCAACCACAGTGCCGGAACTTCAAGGAGCCCATGGGGTAGAATGGCGGCTACGATGAATAGAAAGGGTGGAACACCATTGTTGCTTAGTGCCTGGGTTAAGAAGCCCACAGCCCCCATGGTGGTGAGCATGGGAAGCACACCCAGCACACCAAACGAGAAACTGCCCAGGATCATTCCCAAGAACAAAGCACGTAGGTTTTGCCCGAGGATCGTGGTGAAGGTATAAGACGAACCCATTGGCCAGAGGGTAGTCCATTGGGAGAGGCGTTGATTCGTTTGGACTTCACTGAGATCGAGTTGCAAAGGGAAGCGTTGGGCCAGGTGGACGCCCAGGCCCAGTCCAACCAGAGCCAGTGTTGCGGCTATCAGCAGCGTCCAGCGCATCTCCACCAGGGTGCGTGGGATTTCCTCTTTGTACCATGAGAGCATACTGCGCGCCTCACCGCGGAAGTGGCGCACAAAAGTGCGCCAGCCCCAGGCCAGATCCAAGGTATCCAATTCACGCCCCAGGAGTTCCTCGCGCTGGAAGTGGGCTAATCCTACCCGCACCAACAAGATCGCCAGCACCAACAAACCGAAAACTGCCCACCACAGGATCGCGTTTTGCCGCCCCCAGAACATGATAGCGGTTTCTCCCTGGATGAGGAGAGCCATGGGGATCACGATAAAACTAGCCAGTAGGTTGGCAGCACGCACAGAAGTTGCCTGACTAGATGCCACTACTGCCCCACTGACCATGACCAGCGCATGAAAGAAGGTCAGGCTGAACACCTGGAGCACCACTTCCAGTGGCGGCAGGGTCACTCGATTGAGCGCCAAGCCCAGCGTATACACCCCCATGCCGAGGAAGGCAGCCAACAAGGGTAACACCATTGAGGAAACCAGTTTACCCGCATAAAGTTGCCAGTCTTCGAGTGGCGCACTAAGTAGAGGTTCAATGCTCCCGCGTTCCTTCTCGCCAACGAAACTTTCCAGTGCGATTACCAGTGAGATAGAGATGGGGAAAAACCCCACCACAAGCATCAGGAAGGGGACCATGCGTTCCCCGACCAATTCGGCCCCATATCGGCGGACGAAATCAAGCATTTGTTGGGCAAAAAAGTTCATTAGGAAGGGAAAGAACGCCGTGAGGAAGAGGATGGGCGCCAGGATGCGCCAATCGCGAAATTGGTCGCGAATCTCTCGCCGGGCAATGATCCAAATGGGTTGCAGGGCTTCAGGCCATTGCATTGGGTTCCTCTACTGTCATAGCACGCAAGTAGGCCTCCTCTAGGCTACGCGGTAACTCGCTAAAAGTGAGGAGGGGAATATTGGCGGCGGTTAACACGCCCAAGAGAAGGGGGTTGGTCTGGTGTGGGTCCCCAATGCGTAAATGAATCCAGTCAGACCCGCGATCAACAATCTCAACATCTGAGGGCAGGGGAGGAAGAGAGCCATCCCAAGGCTGGGCAAGGCGGATTTCATACAGAGGGGTCCCTAGCAGGTGGTGCTTGAGAGCCTCGGGGGTATCGTTAAAAAGGATACGACCCCGCCGAATAATGGCGATACGATCCGCTAATGTTTCGGCCTCAGTCAGGTTGTGCGTGCAGAGGACAATGGTGTGCTGGGCCGCGCGTAAACTGCGAATCGTTTCGCGCACGATGCGCGCATTCTCGGGGTCCATGGCTGAGGTGGGTTCGTCCAGCAGTAAGACCGGAGGCGAATGAAGAAGCGCACGTACCAGGGCGAGTTTCTGACGCATGCCCTTAGAGTATTCGCCGATGCGGCGTCGCGCAGCTGCGGCCAGTCCAAACTGTTCCAGTAAAGCGTGCACGCGCTGGTGGCCGTCTTCTCCCCTCAGGCCATACAGTTCAGCAAAGAAGAGCAGGTATTCCTCGCCGCTCATCCGCGCATAAAGCCCGTGGTGCTCGGTCAACACGCCGACGTGAGCACGCACTTTCTGAGGATGTTGAACTACATCGAACCCAGCCACCCACGCCCGACCGCGTGTGGGACGTAAAACTGAGGTCAGCAGGCGCACGGTCGTGGTCTTGCCGGCACCATTAGGGCCCAGCAACGCCAGCACTTCACCGGCCTCGACGCGAAGATTAACACCATCGACAGCGATGAAGTCACCAAAGGCTTTGCTCAGATCCTCAGTCTGTATCATTCCCCCGTTCCTGTTCGCTCAAACTGTCGGCTGAGAGACTTGCGCCTGGGGGCGATGACGAAGGAATAGAGCCAGAGCCGCTGCCAAGGCTACCACGGCCATCAGGGTTTGGTTGATGTTCAGTCCTGCCACGGGTGAGGGATCGAGGCGCAGAAATTCTAGCAGGAAACGCCCGATGGGGTAGACAATCAAATACACCAGGAATAGATCGCCGGGTTTACGCTGGGTGGGGAAGCGGCGCTCCACCCACAGGATGATGGCGATGTTCATCGCGTTCCACAGCCCCTCGTAGGCGAAGAGGGGGTGATAGTAGGCTTGGTCTGCGAACTCAGGCAGACGATGAACCGGGTCAATGTAAATAGCCCAGGGGAGGTTGGTGGGCATCCCGTAGAGTTCCTGGTTAAAGAAGTTGCCGAAGCGTCCGATGATCTGAGCCAGTGCCAGGCCGGGGGCAATAATATCTACCCATCTGGCGAAGGACATATTGTGTTTGCGCGTGTAAAGGTAGAGCGCCAGCGCCCCACCGATGACAGCGCCCGGAATTCCCAGACCGCCATGCCAGATTGCGATAGCATCCAGTGGGTGAGTCAGGTAATACCAGGTGGTAATTCCTTGTTTGACCAGAGAGGCTGGGGGGGTCAGGATGTGCCACAGGCGCGCACCGATGACCCCGGCGATGAACACCCAAAACAACATGTCCCACGCAGCATCGGGGTTTTCTCCGTAGCGACGGGCACGCCGACTGGCCCACCAAGTAGCCAACATGGCCCCACCAACGATCAAGAGCCCATAAAAGCGGATGGTGATCGGACCAATATTAAAACCGGAAGGCATGGGAATTTACTCCTGAGAGGAAGTGGGAGGATTGATAGAAGCAGAGGGTAAGGCCTGGCGAAACACGATCCACAGGCGTTGAATAGCGGTGAAATTGGCCAGAATGGCAATAGCCCATATGGCGATCAGGGGGCGATTGAGAAGGAGGCATGGGACGAGGATTAAAAAGCGTTCCACCCGCGTCAGCAGCCCGCCTTCCACCCGAAACCCCTGGGCTTCGCCGCGCGCCTTGGTGTAAGACACCATGAGGGAGCCACCGGCGGCCAGGTAAATTAAGATAATGGGTATGGAACTTTCTTGAGACAAATAATAAACCAAAAGCCCACCCCAAACAAGCAGTTCGGAATAGCGATCTACCACCGAATCCAAGACACCGCCAAAGGGGGTTGGCACACCCCGCAAACGTGCCAGAGCGCCGTCCAGGGCGTCCAGCGGCCAGATGAACAACAGCAACCATCCTGCCCACGTGATTCGGCCCTGAGCCAACCATACGGCTGCCACCCCATTCCCGGCTAACCCCAGCAGAGTCACAGCATTAGGGGTCACGCCCAAGCGGGCCAGTCCGCGTGCCAGTCGTTCCAGCAAGGGTCTGAAGCGTTGGCGCAAAAGGGCAGTTAGCGTTTTTGGGGAGCTCTCGGAAGCCTTAGGGGTCACCACGGATTTCTCCTTCCTGCCAGGCCATGTTGTCCCAAATGCTATCCCAGCGGAGGGAAAAAGTCAAGTTTGCATTTCAAACCAGCGCAGCAATTAGGGGATTTCTGCGTTGGTGTCGGTGCCGTGTTCCCCGCCATCTTCTGGTGGAATCAACACCTCGCGCTCGCGCCCTCCACCCTGGGCTGGTCCGACAATACCCATGGCTTCCAGTTCATCCAGAAGCCGGGCAGCCCGTGGGTAGCCAATGCGCAGACGGCGCTGCAAGAGCGAGGCGCTGGCCCGCTGGGCGCGTCGCACCAGTGCAATGGCCTGCTCCAGCAAGTCATCGTCCTCGTTCTCCTCTTCCTGCAAGAGGGTTTCCCAGGGTGCTTCTTCGGGCTCGCTAGCCAGGCGATGCCAGTAGGCCACGACGCGATTGATCTCCGAGTCCTTGAGGATGACCCCCTGGGCCCGGATGGGGCTGCCAACCTCAGGGTTCAGGAACAACATGTCCCCACGTCCCAGCAGGGCCTCGGCGCCATTGGTATCCAGGATCACGCGCGAGTCAACTGAGGAGGCCACGGCAAAGGCAATACGAGCCGGAAAGTTTGCCTTGATCAGCCCAGTCAGTACGTCGGTGCTGGGGCGCTGCGTGGCAATCACCAGGTGGATGCCGGTTGCGCGGGCCATCTGAGCCAAACGCACCAGGTTGTGTTCAGTCTGGTCAGGGGCTGACATCATCAAGTCGGCCAGTTCATCAATAATGATGACGATGCGGGGTAAACCGGGTTGATTCTTGCGCGCTTGTTTAGCGTTGTAGGCGTTCAGATCGCGAGCATGAGCGGTTTCAAACTGGCGGTAACGCTGATCCATCTCGCTTAATGCCCAGCGCAACATGGCCAGCATACGCTCGGTTTCGGTCTCAACCCGTCCTAGGATGTGGGGCAGTCCATCAAAACGCGCCAATTCCACCATTTTGGGGTCCATAATGGCAAGGCGCAGTTGTTCGGGGGTGTTATTCATCACTAAGCAGGTAATCAGGCTGGCCAGGCAAACCGATTTTCCTGAGCCGGTGGTACCAGCGATCAACAAATGCGGCATACGCTCTAGGTCAGCCACAACAGGCTGGCCGGAGACATCTCGCCCTAGCGCCAGGGCCAGGGGAGAACGCAGCTGTTGGAAAGCTTCGGATTCGAGGATCGGGCGGAGGCGCACCGGGGTTGTGGTCGTATTGGGCACTTCGATGCCCACATAAGAATGGCCTGGCACGGGGGCTTCAATGCGCAGGCGTTCGGCCGCCAGTGCCAGGGTTAAATCACGGCTCAGGGCCGAGATTTGCGAGACGCGCACTTTCTGACGCATGGGTTGACCATCTGGCCCAGGGCGCTCAATATAACCTGGCTCCACGGCAAATTGGGTCACGGTTGGGCCACGCCGGTAGCCCACCACCTGAGCCGGGATGCCGAACTCCGCCAGAGTCTGCTCGATTTTGTGGGCCACCGCCAGAATACGCTCTTCATCAATCCCGTTGGTCTCTTCCTGAGTGAGCAGGCTTAAGGGGGGGAGGCGCGGATCTCGAGTGGTGCTGACAATAGGCACCGGAATACCGCCAGTGCTCGGTGAAGGGGAAGAAGAAGCGTCTCCTGCAGGTGAGGGCGGGTGGGGTAGCATCACGGAGGGGGGAGTAGGCTGAGACAAGCGCTGACGCTCCTGCTCCATCCAGGCCCTAAGGGCCACAATGACCCGTTTCCATAGTCCCAGCCCCATCAGAACTAGTCCCACCCACACAATGAACCAGAGCAAAGCGTTGAGTGGAGCAGGGAGCAAACGAGCGGTGAGGGTGCCAAGCCCCCAGCCGATGATCCCACCATCCAGGCCGGCTTCAGCGCGCTCCAGGTTGAGCCCCTCCATAGTGGCCAGCCAGGCCATCCAGGCAAACAGTGCCCCTTCCAGGGCCAAGGTGCGTTTCAGAAGTCTGGTCAGCGCAGCGTTTGTCTCGGCACGCAATACCCATACCCCCAAATAACCCAGAAAGAGAATCAGTCCATAGCCTCCCAGGCCAAAGCCGCGTTTGAGCAGCAATCCCCAAGGTGTGATGAGACTGCCATGACTGAGGGAGGTCATGCCGATTAGGCTGAGCGTAGCCAAGACAAGCAGCCCCAGACCTAGCGCATCGCGCCCAAAACGGTCCAGATAGGCCATGGCTTGGCTCAGCCAGCCAAGCCAGGAGGCCGGGCGCGTTTGCTTGGGTGGAATTGAGGGTGAAGATCCCGGACGCGACTCAGGACGCGAGCGAGAGGTAAGGCTCATTCAATACACACAAAACCCAAACCCAGACGGCGGCGGTCTACATCAATGTGCAGAATACGCACTTGAACTGCCTGGCCTATTTGGAGGAAGTGATCGAGGGATTTTACACCGGCGGGGAGATCTATCGAGGACACGTGAATCAAGCCTTCCACACCCTCCTCCAGGCGGGCAAAGGCCCCATAGGGCGCAACAGCGGTGATCCGGGCTGGGACAATATCTCCTGGTTTGTAGCGCGCTGCCAGCGTCAGCCAGGGGTTGGGTGTCAGGCGTTTTAGGCTCAGGGCAATGCGCGCATTTTCTTCAGAAACCTGTAAAACCATAACCCGTACGTCATCCCCTACCTGGACGATATCACGGGGGTGTTGCACGCGCCCCCACGAGAGCTCAGAAACGTGAATTAGCCCTTCAACCCCCCCTAGATCCACAAAAACGCCGAAGTCCGTAATGTTGGTCACACGCCCGTTGATAACCGTACCTTCTTTGAGGGTATCGAAGAGAGCACGCCGGCGCCCCTCTCCTGCCAGAGCGGCCCGCTCCGAAAGCACGACGCGGTTCTGAGTCGGTTCGCACTCGATCACCTTCAGGCGTAAGGTGCGATTCAAGTAGGCTGAGAGTGCAGCGCGACGTTTTTCCCCTTCTAGGTTACCGTTGATTTCAACTAGATGCGAGATGGGCACAAACCCCTGGATACGTTCACCCTGCACCAGCAGGCCCCCTCGGTTAAAACCATAAACGCGTAGAGTCAGCACCTCGTCATTCTCAAATACCTGCTGCACGTATTGCCAATCCGTTTCGCACAGATCGGCCTGAAGCATGGGACGGAGCTCATACGTGCGGCAGTCGGGCATGATGGCTGCCTCGTTAGACAATACAGAAGCCCACCACCCTTCATCCAATGGCTCAGGTGATGTTACGTTGGTCGTTGAGACCATACGCTTGGTGACCATACATTCCTCCCCGACGAACACAAATAAAATCCGACCCAATGATCGGGTTTCCCCCACATCTAAGAGGTTTGGGATTGACGCTGGTTTTGTTCTTCCATTTCCAAGAGAGCACGGGCAACGGCTTCAATGGCTACCTTTTGTTTTCGATAAAGATCTGCTTCCGACATTGCCAGGCGCGCTGCTACTTCGCGCACCTTTTTGCCTTGCACAAATTTTAATTCGAGAATATTATACAACACCCACTCGGCTGTAAAGCGCCTTTCGCCTTCTGGCCGTACTCTTTCAATGGCTTCTTTCAACACGGCACGCAAGGCGTTAGAGACGTTCCCGTCATAAGCCTCAATGGCACGTTGAACCACGCCCAAGCGCAGAAGCGGACTCTGGGTTAACTTGGGTCCTCCCCAATAATGAGATAACGCCTCACGCACCCATTGGGTTAGATCTGCAGGCTCTGGCGGAATGCTCTGAGGTACGGCGTTCTGGTGGTAACGTCCGACTGCTCGCAGGCGTTGGATGAATTCGGTCTGGGTCGTGAGGGTGCGCAAAGACTCAAATACCTCACGTTGCAAACGATAATCTTGCAATGCTAGTACCATACGAGCAGTTAGAGTCTCAAGGGCTTGTTCCTGCGCACTATCTAGCTCTAGATCCCCCGCCTTGCAGATACCTAGAATCCCAAGCAACTGAGGATTGCCTGCTTCATCCTCATCCAGCAAGGGCACCAGCATGTCCTGACCCCAGCGAAAACGCCCACTCAGACTGCCATTTTGTGCTAACAGCTGGTTGAGGGGGGCCTCGGGGGGGACGTTATCCAAACTGGTTTGCCCCACTTGTACCAGGAGTTCAAGGCCCTGGGGTCCGAGCGCTGCCACATAGGCTCCCGGCACTTGTAGGCGATCGCAAACAGCGGCTAATAGGGCTTCCAGGAACTGGCGCAGGTCGTTGCGCGTTAGTAGGCGGGTCTCCAGACGGCGCAACAGTTCCAGGTCGTTCTTATCTTTTCCGTCAAAAAGCCATTGTTCTAGCAGCGGGAAGAATAGGGTGATCAAGTATTCACTCAGCAGAATGGTGGCTGCCATGGTGATAGGCACCCAGGCAGAATAAGGGTTGCCGAATTGCTCACCTGCCCGGCGCACAATGGTAACTGCAGCCAAAGTCAGGCTGGCAGTAACTGGGCCGCGCATAATCCATTTCAACAGGCGGCTTTTCACCGTACGGTCGGGCCAGCCTACGCCAAAGAAGGCAACCGCGTAAGCCATGACCACCACCAATCCGCCGACCAGGAAGGTGTTGAGGACCGAGAGGGCCCAGAAAATTCCTACATGGCGCGCTGCCAGGGCCGAGCCAAAAAGCAAATAAGGGAATGAGCCCAGTGCGGGGGCAATGGAACCTACCAACAAGTAAAACATGCGGCGGCGGCCAGTTGAGGTGGTAGACCGTTGGAAAGCACGTACCAGGTTGTAGCCGCTGATGCCCATCGCCAGCGCGTAACAAAGCGTGAAGAAATCGGTCAGCGGTGTGGGTTTGAGGTGGGGAGCCGGTAGCCCGTTACGTACGAGTGGGCCGACAAACCAGGGGGTGGGAAGCAACAGCAAGAAAACCAGCGAAATCACGTAGGCCAGGCGCACAAAGAAGCGCCGACGTCCTCGGCTGGGTTTGCCGGTGGTTTCCAGTAGTGCGTCCGAAAAGTGTAAGTAAGAGGCCGGTAGCAAGATAATTCCAACCCACTGAGCACGCAACCAGAGTTCTTGCTGCTCCGATTGGGGGGAGACACTGGCTAGTGCCTCCGCGGTGTAAATGATCACAATTGCCACTAAAATCAGGGCAAAAGAACGCGCAACCCGATCGCGTAGGTTAAAGGCCAACGCGTATAAAAGCAGGGCAAACGCGGTGATGGCAACACCAGCGACCAGAATCTGGTTCAGAGTGATCAATACAGATAACATGCCCGACCTGTTGGCTCGTTTGTCTTTACAATACTAACGCAGGAGACGGCTGAAGAAAAGGGCAATATCCTGATTGGCATAGTACCGATCATGAAAACCACTAAACTCGAAGCCTGACTTGAGCGCTAGGCGAATCGCCGGAGTGTTTTTTGAACTCATTTCAAGCACCATTTTACGCAAACCACGTGGCAAGGCCCAGGCTTCTGCGGCCAGCAAAAGGGCAGTGGCGATACCCTGGCGACGATGAGGTGCATCTACAACCAGGTCCAGCACCCAGGCGGTAGCAGGGGCGCGTTCATCACTCAGAGTTAGGTAGCCCACCGGTTTTCCGCCCAGTAGGGCCACCAGGCCCCCACTGCGCGTCGCCCATTCCTGTAGCAGCAGGGCGGGCGAGCGTGGATACTGCAGGCGCGTCGTACGCGGAAGGCGTACCTCGCGAAACCCCACGCTAACCTGGCCCTCTTCCAAAGAACGTTCCATCTGCCACACGTACTGGATTTCAACCGAATGGTCCATAGCAACCAGATATTGCAGATCAGTAGAGAGGGCGGGACGGACCTCAATTTGAGGCATGGGGATTAACCTCCATCAGGAGCGAGAATACGAACGGGCACAACACAGGCGGGAAAGGGTTGGTTGGTGTTATCGTAAACGACCAAACGTAACTCGTAATCCCCAGGAGTCACCATTTCGGTATCCCACTCGCCGCTACCCTCGCCGCCCAGCGGCTGATCTACGATGGGACGGTTGCCGGCTGCAATCGTCAGCCAGTCCTGAGTCCCGACTGCTCGGTATTCGTACTTGTAAAAACCCAGGTTGGGTACGTTGATCGTTCCCCGTAGCACGACTTTTCCCCGCAAGGTGCCTCCAGCCGGAGGGTAGGTCCATTCGATCTGGCCGGGAAGGCAGCCCTCGCTGGTTGGTGTGGCCGGCGAAAGGGTGGATTCACCTCCAGTCGGTGCGCTGGTGGGGTTGGAGACAGGAAGCGCAAAAGGTGTTTCTAATAAGGTCACCGTTGGAGTAGGCAGTGGTTGAAAGGTGGCTGCGGCTGGGTATACAAATGATACCGTAATAAATTCGAGTAGAGCCAGACCAATGGCAAACACCAGGAGCGTTACCGCGCTGCGCAGACGCAGCAAGGCGCTTTCGCGTTCCAGCCCGAAGGCAGCGCTGCGCCAGGCCTCCCAAGCATGCATAAGATTGCGCAATCCAATGAGGGCGGCTATTCCCAGGAAGGTGTAAATCCATACCTCGTAGGTTTTCAGAAAACGCAGCAGATCTTCCATGGCTTCTGGTCAGGCGCTGCGGTCAGGGGTGGTCCGGCGGACTCACACATTGATTCGCTGGAGCACGCCCCGGATCAAAGTGGTCAATTTGGGCACTAGAATCTTCCCAGCCCGAAGCACCTCTTCGTGGGTAGTCAAGGTATTCCCATCCAGGTTGGCCTTGTTGCTAATGCCCGAAAGCCCTAGTACGCGCATCTTGCCGTGGCGAGCGACCGTCACCTCTGGCACGGTGGACATGCCCACTGCATCGGCGCCAATCAAGCGCAGGAAACGTAAGTCGGCAGGGGTTTCGAAGGAAGGACCCGCCAGGCAGATGTACACCCCTTCGCGCAAGGTAAGTCCAGATTCGGCAGCGACGGTACGACAATGGCTCATGAGCTCACGGTCATAAGCCTGGCTCATATCGGGGAAACGCTCGCCAAACTCGTCTAGGTTGGGGCCGCGCAAGGGATTCAACCCGGCCATACCAATCAAGTTGATATGATCGGTGATCAGCATTACATCGCCGGGCTCGAAGACAGGATTGACGGCTCCCGCCGCGTTGGTGACAATCAGAATCTGGACTCCCAGGCTTTGCATGACGCGAATAGGGAAGGTGACCTGTGCCATGGTATAGCCTTCATAATAATGGGCACGGCCCTGCATCACCATAACTGCCTTGCCCTCTAATTCACCCACGATCAATCGCCCGCTGTGACCCTGCACGGTTGAGACTGGCCAGTAGGGAATGTTCCGATAATCAAGGAGGGTGGGGTGGGCAATTTGCTCCGCCAAACTGCCTAGTCCCGAACCCAGAATCAGACCAACCCGGGGCTCAAGGTGGATTTTGGAGCGGATGTAGTCACGAGCCTGGTAGATGGTTTCCAATGTATGGCTTTCCATGCAATTTCAATCCCTGTCATTGCGAGAATTGTCTGAGGACGTGCCAATGGTGATACCACTATGTCGATCCATCCCTGCTGTGCACGATTATAACAGAAAAGCGAGGGCGCTCTTGAGAGGTTATGGGGGTGTAAAACCTAAAGATCATGTGGAAATGCCCTCTATTAGGTTGAAAGGTGATATATAATGGAAAGCAAATTGTACTAATTTTTGTTCAGACATCCTATGGCGTTCCGCTTCCGCCTGCCCTCAAAACTTCTGCATTGGCTTCCCAACTCACAGCCCAGCGACCTCACTTGGCCTAGTGTGCTAACCACCTTGGTGCTTAATGGGGTGCTGGTGGGATATGCTCTTCTGGCACCCCTTACTCCTGAAGTCAAGCGCGTTAATCTTGGATTTGGGTTGGGCGGTTGGGTTCTTACCTGCATGGCGTTCCGGTGGATCTTCCCGCATAGCCGAACTCGCTTGATCATGTATTTGGGATTGATCCTGAATGCCCTGATTATCTTGCTGGCGTTTTATTTTCACACGGTCCTCTTGCCGGGTTATACCACGGTGCTGGGGATTACCCTAATCATCCTCACGGCGGTGTTGTATGGGCGGCGGGCAACGTATGGTCTGTTTGCCACTGTAACCTTGGCGGCGACAGGCTTGTATGCCATGGGGTGGCTCCATGTGAAGAACTTGTGGCAACAAGCTATGCTGTTCTTCCTTACCAGTGTGTTGCTGACCGAGACAGTTTTGCGCCTGCGACAATCTTACCTTCAGCAATTGGCGCACCTAAACACCCTCAATCGTGCAGCCGAGGCGCTGGCCTCTACGATTGAGTATCATCAGGTGATCAACGTGGCGTGCAGCCTAGTGCAGGAAGCCCTCCAGGCCGATGCATATTATCTGGGTCTGGTGTACGGGGATAGAATGCGTTTGGAATTGATCTACGACCAGGGGGAGTTCTTCCCACCCACGGAGATCTCCCTTGAAGATACCCTTGTGACTCATGTTATTCATCAGGGCAAGCCTCTCTTAATCCATGATATGGAAATCGAGCGGTGCAAATACAAGAAACAAGTGCGCTACGTGGGACAGCCCCGCATGTCCCAATCCTGGTTGGGCGTGCCCATGATCGTGGGCGGCAAGGTGATAGGGGCTATTGTGATCGCATCGTATCGTAAACATGCTTTCACCGCGCGTGATCTGTGGCTGCTTGAGAATCTAGCGCGACAAACGGCGCTGGCGATTGAAAATGCCCGGCATCATTTGAAGGTTGAGGAGCGAGCTCGCTTGGATAGCCTGACGCAAGTGCTTAACCATAACGCCTTTCTAGAGGTACTAGAGCGTGAACTGGCCCAGGCACGAGTTTTAGGCTCACCATTGAGCCTAATCATGCTGGATGTGGATCACTTCAAAGAATACAACGATACATTTGGCCACCTGTTAGGCGATCAAGTGTTGCAATTAATTATTGAGACTGTTCGCCGGCACATCAAGCGCACCGATTGGGTTGGGCGCTGGGGTGGCGAGGAATTTGCCGTTGCTTTACCCAATACAACCGGTGCGCAGGCCTATCAAGTGGCGCAGCGCATCCGTGAAACTTTGCGTCAGGTCCACGTTAGCGATCGGACGGGCAACCCGGTTGCGTTACCTACAGTCAGCCAGGGCATTGCTGTGTTTCCGGGTGAGGCTAGCGAGGTATCTGGTCTCATTGACTTGGCCGACCAGCGTCTTTACCGGGCGAAAAGCCGAGGACGTGATCAGATCGAGCCTGGCCCACGCCATTGGGGGGTTGAGGGGGACGCTGAGTTCAGCGTTGCACCAGCTGAACCCAAGCGGGACACCGCGAAAGTGCCGATCAAAACTCACTGAAGGTGCTCAAGTACGTCCTTGAAGGCGGCCAGGACTTGAGCCACTTCGGCGTCACCGATCCAATAATGCGTGACCAGGCGGAACTGACGCGGGCCTACTACCCCCACTCGCACGCCGCGCTCGGCCAGGTGGGCAGCAAAGGTGGATGCGTCCAAGGGCAGAGTCTCGTCTAGGTTGAGGAAAACCATGTTGGTAGCCGGCATGCCCATGGGCAGGCTGAGCCCTGGCAGGTGCCCTAGTCCCTGGGCCAATTCACGGGCACGGCGGTGGTCTTCGGCCAAGCGGTCAATCATGGTTTCCAAGGCCACGATACCGGCCGCCGCCAGGATGCCGGCCTGGCGCATGCCGCCTCCCAGTTGTTTGCGGATGCGCCTGGCGCGCTCGATAAATTCGCGCGAACCACACAGGACAGAACCCACCGGTGCGCACAACCCCTTACTTAGGCAGAAGGTAACCGTATCTGCCGGCTCCGCCAGTGCTTTTGCCCTCACACCTAAGGCTACGGCAGCGTTGAAGATGCGCGCGCCGTCCAGATGCAAGGCCAAACCGCGTGCATGAACAGCGTCCCCTACCCGGCGGGTGTAATCCACGCTCAGAGGCACGCCACCGCAACGGTTGTGGGTATTCTCTAACACCACCAACCGAGTCATCGGGTGGTGCACATCGGCAGGGCGAATGGCGGCCAAGATGTCTTCTAGGCGCAAAGTGCCATCGGGTTGGTTGGGCAGCGTGTGAACAAAGACCCCTCCCAAGGCCGAGACACCGCCACCCTCAAAGAGAAAGGTATGGCCTAGATGCCCCATGATGACCTCATCGCCCCGTTGGCAATGCCCTAAAACACCGATCAGGTTCCCCATGGTGCCCGAAGGAACGAAAAGTGCGGCTTCTTTTCCCAGGAGGTCGGCGGCCATGGCCTCCAGGCGGTTAACGGTGGGATCTTCGCGATAAACGTCATCGCCTACCTCGGCGCGGGCCATGGCTTCACGCATGGCCGGGGTGGGGTGGGTCACGGTATCGGAGCGCAAATCAATCATGGCGAATCCTTTTCGGACGAGGTTTTAAGCGGGTTGATACTGGCGTAACCACGCCAGAATTTGTTCCAAGTCGGCGGGGAGTGGGGCTTCAAAAGTACGTGGCTCTGTTTCACCGGGCAAGCGCAGGGTCAACCGTGCCGCATGCAGAAAGTGGCGTTGCACGGGCAGGCTGGGGTGACGATGACCATAGACGGTATCACCCACAATTGGGCACCCCAGGAAAGCCATGTGCACGCGGATCTGATGCGTGCGCCCGGTGAGCGGGTGCACTTCTAGCAGGGTGTGTTGGCGGAACGTTTCCCGCGTCTGGTATTCGGTGATGGCTTCGCGCCCTTTACCGGGGGGGAGCACGCTCATCCTCTGCCGGTGAAGTGGATCCCGGCCTATAGGCGCCTCAATTCGCCCCCGTGGGGTGGGAGGATGACCATCGACTAGAGCCAAGTAGGTCTTTTGTACCCGACGCTGGCGAAACTGATCCTGTAACCAGCGATGAGCGCGATCGTTTTTAGCCACCAGAAGCAGTCCTGAGGTGTCTTTATCCAGACGATGGACAATTCCTGGTCGGCGTTCTCCTCCTATTCCCTCGAGGTCAGGGTGATAGGCTAAAATGCCATGCACCAGGGTGCCTTGGGTGTGCCCGGGTGAGGGGTGAACCACCATTCCAGCGGGTTTGTTGAGGATGATCAGGTCGTGATTCTCAAAAACAATATCCAAGGGAATCTCTTCGGGCTGGAGGTGGCTGGGTTGGGGGGGAGGCAAGATCACCTGGATATGTTGACCAGGCTGGACGGCAAAACCGGTTTTTGTGATCACCCGACCGTTAAGGCTTACCTTCCCCTCTTTGATAAGGTTCTGGAGTCGGGCGCGTGAAAATTCAGGCAAGTGCTGCACCAACACCTTATCCAGACGTTCTTCGCCGTCGTTCTCGTAAATAAAGGTGATGACCTGATCAGGTGCGTTCATTGTTGGTCGTTCGCCGGGGTGGAAAAGCCTTCCTCAGGGTGAGAGTTCGAAACTTTTTGTGCTCTCTGTTCGCGGCGTTCTTGTAGCCACACGCTCAGGATTAATAACGCGGTGCCAATTGTGATGCTGGCGTCGGCGACATTAAAAACAGGAAATGTTCCCACAGAGATAAAATCGGTCACATGTCCGAGGGTCAAACGGTCGATGAGATTGCCGAGGGCACCGCCCAATTGCAGGCTCAGCGCCAGACGCAGCCAGGTTTCCCGACTGGGGATGCGTGGAAAATAATACACAATGACCAGGGCAACGAGAACAGCCAGAATGGCAAAAAATTGGCCGCGCTCTTGCAACAACCCAAAAGCTACACCGGTGTTGTACCAGTGCACAATGCGGGCATAAGGCGCCAACCACGGCCAGGGCGCCCAGGTTTCGTAAAGCGCCAAGTTTTGGCGAATCAGGGCCTTGGTTGCCTGATCGAGGAGGATAACCCCTCCGGCAATGAGAACAAGCAAACGATAGCGTGTCCAGGTATTCACGTCATGCCTCCAAAGGGTACCCCCTTATTTTAATCCATGGGCGCTGCCAAACCGTCCCGACAATACGGCAATTAGTTTATGAAAATTATTCTGGGATTGCCGAGATGTTTTGTCAAAGCGTGTAGATCGAAAGAAGCACCAAAGTAAATCAGGTGAGCCGGGCAATTCTGAGAGCAGTCCTGGCTGCCAAACCCGTATACCAGGACCTGGGCGCTCGGAAAGGTGAGCACCTGATGGACCCATGGGCATTCCAGGCGATCTGAGCCGGTTTCGAAGAGCACGGCCTTGATATGCCCATACGGGCGTAGGAAGTCGAGATGCCAATGGGGTCGGGCGGCAAGGCTTAAGTGATGGCGAACACGAGCAGCAATACCGCCTGGACCATGGGCACTGCCCCAATAACCATACCAACCGGCGGGGAAATTATACGTTCCCAGACGACCAATGCGGGTGTGGCAGTCTTGAGACAGCCAAAAAATAAGACCATAGATGCCGGGAGTTGTGGGCAAGGCGAGGGTCATTTGGGTACGCTAAAAAGAAAATCAAATTGATGGGCGATGAAAATTAACTCTCCCCGCGCAATTTGTGCTCGGCGTGCGCTTAGCCACTTAATTAATCGTTCGGTGGGCAGAAGGGCCTGCTGAGCAAGGCTTTCTTCGATAAAGTGCAGAATGCAGTGTAAAAAATAGGCCTCCTGGGCCGGGTAGTGGTTGTGCTGGGGGAAAATCACCCAATCGGAGGCTCCGGCAGCTAGAATCTCTAATCCCAAAGCGCTACTGGTGGCAAAAAGGGCGCGCCCAGTAGTACTGCCCCCGGTGGGCAAACCATGCAAAAGGCGTTCGTCCATGCTTTGGTGGTAAAGCGCTATTACCTGATCATCAAGTTCCCAGGAAAGAGGTGGCAAGAATAGGCTGAGGCCGTCGAAATTCAAGGTCAGGTAAAGCCATCCCCCTGGGTGAACACAGTTGACCAACGTGGCCAGGCCTGCTTCCAGATTGACCAGGTCCAGCACAGCATGTGCGATCAACAAATCGAATTGGTGATGGGGAAAGGGAAGGCCGCTTGGAATGAACGCATCGGCTACCAAAAGGTCAAGCTTGAGCCAGCGCTTGCCTTGCTGGAAAAAGCAGCTTCCCGTGGATTCATCGAACATTACGCCGTTCTGTTGGGCCCAGTGGGCCAACCAGTTGCGTGCGTAATGTAAATTATCTGCTTCAATATCCAGCGCCAAATAAGTGGCTTGATCAATTAGTCCCCATTCCCACACTCGCGGGATCATGGTGCCGATCCCTGCTCCTATCTCTAGAATTCGCACAGGGCGCCGGGGAAACCGAGCCAGGAGCTCAGACAGAGTTGCCCATACCTGGCGGTTGAGGGCACGGTCATCCACGCTACGTTTGGCCTCTAAATAACGTTGGAAGTTGAACAAGAAAGGCATCATGCAAGGGTACAAATCATGGATTATGAGGCAACCCTCGTTTCTAAGAAGCGCCGAGCCTTAGCCATGCTCTGTTCCCAAGTAGGGAATTGTTCGTAGCGCGCTCGGGCCGCTACGCTCATCTGGGCCAACATATCCCGCCGGTTGGAAAGTTCTTGCAGCGCCTGGGCTACGGCTTGCGGATCATTAGGGGGAATGAGGAAGCCATTCAAGCCATGAGTGATAATTTCTACAGCCCCTCCACAGGTGGTTGCAATGGGAACTAGCCCATAGGCCATAGCCTCAAGATAAACAATGCCAAAGCCCTCGTAATCGGAGGGCATGGCCAGGACATGATGAGATACCAGCAGTGCTTGTAGAGTCTGGCTACTGCAAGGCCCCCAAAAGCGGATATTAGACACAAGGCTATTCTGATGGACGAAGGCGTTGATCTCCCGAGTGGTTTCTGGCTCTAAGTCGGTTCGCCCTACAATGTTGAGAATCCACCCTGAGCGGGGGAGAGTGTGCAGGGCTTGGAGGAGCACATCCAGGCGCTTGCGCCGGATGAGGTTGCCCAAAAACAAGATGCGCAGGGGGCCGGGTTGATGACTGCGTTCCTCCAGAAGGCGGCGGTCCGAGATACCTTCGCCATGGGCATTACCGCCGGGGTAAGCCACGCAGTGGGGTTTGGTTTGGGCTGCGCGGCAAATTCGTTCCACACTCTGGCGGGTCGCTTGGCTATTGTATATAAAACCATCCAGGGTATTGAGATAGGCCCGTTCTATCCAGCCGTACAAGCGTTGGTACAGAGGTGCATGGTAAGGTTCACTGCTACGGAGATGGTGAACAATGCTGAGAATCGGGTACCTGATCTTCTTTTTGATTCTGGCATTGAGGAGAAACAGCGATGGGTGATTCAATTCGTCCTGTAGCAATACATCCAAATGAGTACTGCGCAGTCGGCTCTCGATCTCACGATCCAGATTTTGAATTATAGTCCGCCCATAACCAGTCCAGGGCAACGAGATGATGTCCACCTCATCTCCCTGGGAGCGCAGGTGCTGTACTAAGTAGCGGTCATAAAGGTAGCCGCCTGAGAGGGTGTTGAGATCGCCGTAAATGACCAATCCCACACGCATAAGTTACAGAGACATTTCAAAGGCAGCCCAAGCGTTTTCGTGTTCCCACAAGCGTACGCAAAGGCGCGAGAGGCCCTTAGTGGGCAGATTGTTGGTGAGATTCTGGCACAGAAGACGGGCAAAAAAT
Source organism: uncultured Thermanaerothrix sp. (assembly GCF_938028735.1). GTDB lineage: Bacteria > Chloroflexota > Anaerolineae > Anaerolineales > Anaerolineaceae > Thermanaerothrix. The sequence goes on along the minus strand of NZ_CALIMF010000002.1, from coordinate 418,298 downwards.
TCCAATGAGGGGTTGACCCCGGCAAATTCAGGCAGGTCATTGAGCAAGCGATCGCGATAGCGAGCCACCTGGGCCTCCAGTGCGGTTTCTAGGGCCACAATATCAACAAGGTAAAAGTGGGAGTCTAGGTGTTCTCCGCTGACCTCAACGTCAATTCGGTAATGATGAGAATGAGGCAGGTTTTCGTCTCCCCAATCTCCCCCAATTAAGTAGTGCTGGGCAATGAAAGAGCGCGAGACACCCACGCGATACATGAGTCACTTCCTTTCTGCTTGTCCTCTATTCTGATAAGTTGGTCACAAAAAAAGACATATTGTGCACTAGTCTCTTATAATCATAGCATGAACCTGGATCTGGACGAAGCCTGCGAACAAACTTTGACCGAGATTAACCTTGGGGACGTGTTGGAGGCGCTAGGTGTGGATCGGGATAGCCCTCTAGGGCGTGGTCTGGCGGTTAGTCTGCGTCCTTCGGCACGAAAATTTGCACGTCAAATCCTAACATTTGATCATTGGGTTGCTGAGGTTGGGCTTCATCGGGCCGCTTCTCGATTCATTTCTATGTATGTGAATTATCTTGAAATCAAGGGGGAGAGTTTTATTCCTCATCACGGGCCGTTGTTAGTGTTAGCGAATCATCCGGGATTGAGCGATGCTCTGGCGTTGTTCACGGCATTACCGCGCAACGATCTGCGCATATTGGCCGCTGAGCGCCCTTTTTTAGACGCCCTCCCTGCGGTCAAGGGGTACTTAATTCAGGTATCTGAGGATGAGAGCGCTCGCGTGGGCGTTATTCGTCAGGCGATTCGGCATCTGCGTTCGGGGGGTGTGCTACTCAATTTCCCCGCTGGGCGGATTGAGCCGGATCCGGCGGTTTTGCCTGGGGCGTGCGGTGCGCTGGATACATGGTCGGAGAGTATTGGGGTGTTTGTGCGAGCGGTGCCACAAGCAACCATATTACCGATTATCGTTAGCGGTGTTTTATCGTCTGCTGCTCTACGCCATCCCATAACCCGTCTGCGCAAGTCGCCACGCGACCGTGAGCGCCTAGCGGCTATGTTGTGGATCTTGATGCGGCTACATCGGCCGGGTCATTGGCCGGTTAATGTCACAGTGCATGTCCTGCCACCGTTGGAAGCTGCCCGTTTATCCTCACTTCATGAAGTGAGGGCTATTACTCAGGCTGTAATAGCCCATATTAAGGCCCACTTCCCTTTTACGAATAAGTCAGGATGACCTGTAGGGCCTCTTCGGGATATTCATTGAGCAACCGATAAGCCTCGGCGGCACGTTCGAAGGAAAAGCGGTGGGTAATCCAGAAAGAGGGGCGCAACCATTTGAGCGCTTCCACCGCCATCTGAAGGCGACGCGCTTTTGTCCAGCGTCCGCTGAGTTCCGGCGCAATGGTGCTTACCTGACTGGCGATGATTTGAATGCGGCTGCGATGGAAACGTCCCCCTAGATCCAGGGCCACCGGTTTGCGCCCATACCAGGAGCCCACTACAATGCGTCCGGTGTAGCCGGTGATCTCAATCGCCTGGTTGAGGGCGCCAGGCGCTCCTGAGACTTCGAATACTAAGTCGGCGCCCTGATGGTAGCCAAGCGATTCTAGGATGGAACGCAGCCCACGTAATACTTCCTCACTGAGCGGGTCAAATACGGCAGTGATTCCCAGTTCCATTCCGGCTTTACGCCGTAACGGGTAGCGATCGAGGGCCACAATATGATTGAGAGGAAAACGGGTGAGTAATGCTGTGGTGAGTAGCCCCACAATGCCTAGGCCAAAGACAACAACCTGCTCTCCCAAAATGGGACGACCATCTTGAACGACGTTTACCGCCGTTTCCATGTTGGGCAGGAATAAGAGGTCCTCCTCGTTCAACCCTTCAGGGAGCGGGATAAGGGAATCTAACGACGCAACAAAGGCGCTTTCATGAGGATTGAAGGCGAACACCTTACGACCTAACCAGGTTTTTTCGACCCCTTCGCCTACTGCAATAACCTCACCCACGCAGGCATAGCCATACTTGAATGGAAAGGAGAAAGTTCCCTTGAGAGCAGGAAGAGTCTCATCCAGGCTAAACCAACTTGGGATCTGCCCGGTATAGGCCAACACCTCCGTGCCAGCACTGATTGCACTGACTAGGGTTTTAACCAGCACCTCGCCGCTCTGTGGGTTGGGACAATCCTCTTCTTGAATTTCGACTGCAAGAGGTGCTTTAAAGATGAGAGATTGGCGCTTCATATGCGGTAAATTCTAGGCCTCCCCCATAATATCAAATCTTGATCCCACATTTCCCACTGCCAAAGGCTTAGTCCAGGGGCCTTGCGTTCGGGGCTAACCAGCAACTTGTTTATATAATGATAACCGCCAATCCAGATCGGGGCAAGGGTGATGATGGCAGCATCCAGCAAGTGGGCCTCTATAAATGCAGTGAGCACTTTGGCGCCCCCCTCAACCATCAGCGAATGAATGCCGTTTTCCCACAGATATCTCAGCATTAGTGGCAGAGGGATGGGGTCGCCAGGTTCATCCACCAGGGGCACGATGCGAGCGCCTAAGGCCTCTAACGCATTGCGGCGGTTGGCAGGTGCTTTGGTGGCAGTAAAGATCCACGGTGCTGTGGTAGGATGGTGCAAGATGTGACTTTCGAGCGGGATGCGCAGGTGGGTATCCAGAACCAGTGGCTGAGGATGCTGCCCCGGTACAAGACGCACAGTGAGTCGAGGATTATCAGCCAATACTGTTCCCACGCCAACCAAGATGGCCTGATGCTCGGCGCGTAGGGCATGGGTCAGGCGGAGTGCCGCATCACTACTAAGGGCACTTGGATGCCCCCGTTTGAAGGTTAGGCACCCATCTAGACTTTGGGCGAAGGCCAGGGTTACCCAAGGGCGTTGTTCAGATTGGTAATGGTTGGTACCTTCTGCTTGCCACTCACGGATGCGGTTCCTGGCCATTTCCACCAGGGTGCTTTGAGCTGGCATAGGGCAATTCTCCCAAATCAAGCCAGTGATTTAGGCGCAGGACTTTACTGCGCAAGTAGGCCATGTTCTCCGGATACACAGTGGGCAGGAGGGGGACGCGTTCAACAACTTGGATGCCAAGGGCTTCAAGGTCGTGAATTTTCTGGGGATTATTAGTCATGAGGCGTACGCGTGATATTCCCAAGTCTTTGAGGATGAGCGCAGCGATGTCATAACGGCGTGCATCTACGGGGTGTCCAAGGGCAAGGTTGGCCTCTACGGTATCCAATCCCTGATCTTGGAGATTGTAGGCACGTAGTTTCTCGCGTAGGCCAATGCCTCGTCCTTCTTGGCGCAGGTAAATCAAGATGCCCTGCCTTGAGTTAGCAATATGACTTAAGGCTTGTTGCAATTGCTCTCCGCAATCGCAGCGCCGTGACCCCAACACGTCCCCGGTAAAGCACTCGGAGTGAACACGGGTGAGAACGGCGGAGAGGGGGTCTAGGTCACCCCGCACCAGGACTAGATGCTCGCGGTGTTCTACTGAGTCGGTATAAAGGTGCAGGCGAAACCTACCCCAAGCGGTGGGTAGCGTGGTGCTAACTTCGCATTTAACTTCTAGGTTACCCATTTGACTCACCTATCTAATAATTAAGTCCGATCAGTGACCAATAAACCGACCAAGACAATCTCAATGATTTTAGTAATGTAGCCCAGCGGCGTACGCGCGCCGATTAGCAACCACAATAAAATGGTTAACCCAGTATAGGCAATGAAGCCATATCGTGCCCAGCGAAAATGCTCACCAAGTCGTCCTCTCCCTACTAGGTAGGTTCCCAGAAAAACGAGGTATCCCAGCCCGTTAAGAATGAACATGAAATCAGGGAAGAGCAAGGAGATGTGGATGGCGGCAGTAGCCAGGGTCAATAAAGCGATTGCCAAGGTTCGTAAAGGTTGAGGAGGTCGGGGGTTCATGTGCGACTCCAGTCTTTATGATCACTATGCTGTCAGGCATGACGAGGGTCTTTGGGCCAGGCGAAGGGAGACTCTCAATAGACCTGGACGACAGATTGTTTCCAGAGTAAATAGATCCTTGATAGATTTTATCAACAAACGGGACAGTTGTAAGGGTATGTAAAAACTCGGGTAGGTCTCGAGCCTACCCGAGTCTTAGGGTTATGAAGCCATACCCAGTTTAGCGGCTAATTCGTTCTAGGGCTATCTGCAGTCGCTCACCATCAAAAGCATCCTCGGCGGCGGGCAGATTGGCCGGCAGGGGTTGGTTGAGCATTTCCACGGTTAGGGTTTCCCCCATAATGTAGTCCCTGAAGGCGGCTACAGCGGTTTCCAGTCCGGGGGTGGCCTGGTAGTAGAGGCGGATACGGTCAGCGATCTCCAAGTCGGCTTGCTTACGCAATTCCTGCACCCGGCGCACAAACTCGCGGGCCAGTCCCTCTTGAATCAATTCGGGGGTGAGATCCGTAACCAACGCGGCCAGGTAGGGCCCTTCAGAGGCAACGGCAAAGCCCTCGCGTGCTTGGACGCGCACCTCAACCTCTTCAGGAAGGATCGTGTAGGTTTCACCATCCACGCTTACCTCAATGGGTTGGTTGTTGAGCAGGCGCTTGGCGGCCGGTTCAGGATCGAGAGCCAGGATTGCCTTGCGAATGGCGGGGAAACGGCTGGCGTACTTTTGCCCCAGTTGTTTGGGTAAGGGGTTGAGGCTATAGGCCACGGCTTCGCTGGTAGCGTCCAAAACCCGCACCCGTTTGACGTTTAACTCGTCGGCCAGGAGGTCAGCATAGGCTTGCACCACTGGAATTTCATCCGCGTTGCCTACCGCGAAAGCTGCCTCAGCCAGCGGTTGACGCACTTTACGATTGGCCTTGTTGCGCGCGGCATGTCCCAACGAAGCCAGGCGCATGACCAATGCCATCTCCCGATTGAGCCGTTCGTCGATGACCTGTTCATCATACGTTGGCCACTCGACTAAATGCACCGAGAGAGGCGCCTGCTTATCCACCGAGCGCACTAGGTTCTGGTAGAGGGCTTCGCCCAGGAAGGGCATGGTAGGTGCCAGCAGTTTGCTCAGAGTGACCAATGCTTCGTAGAGGGTGGCATAAGCCGCGCGTTTATCAGCATCCGATTCGCTCTTCCAAAAGCGGCGACGTGAACGGCGCAGGTACCAGTTGGAAAGTTGATCCACAAAGGTCTCGATGGGACGGGTGGCTCCCAGCACGTCGTAGTGCTCTAGGGCGTCGGTGATTTCTCGCACCAATGCGTGTAAGGTGGAGCGTAGCCAACGATCCAATGGAGTGTATTCAGGCTCCTCATCCGAAGGTAGCCAGCCATCCAAGTTGGCGTAGGTCACAAAGAAGGTATAAGTGTTCCAAAGAGTGAGCACAAAACTGCGCAGTACCTCGGCCACCAAATCGCTGGAGAAGCGGCGCTCCTGACCGGGCGGGCTGGCGGTATACAGATACCAACGCATGGCGTCAGCGCCGGTGCGGTTGATCACATCCCACGGATCAACCACGTTCCCACGCGATTTGGACATTTTTTGTCCTTGGGCGTCCAGAATCAATCCCAGGCAGATAACGTTCTTATAGGCGACTTCGTTAAACAGCAATGTGCTAATGGCGTGGAGGGAATAGAACCAGCCACGGGTTTGGTCAACGGCTTCACAGATGTAATCCGCTGGAAACTGGCGCTTGAACGTCTCTTCGTTCTCAAATGGGTAATGCCACTGAGCCACTGGCATGGCGCCCGAGTCAAACCACACGTCAATTAATTCTGGCACGCGTTCCATGGTGCCGCCGCACTCTGGGCATTTCCAGCGGATCTCGTCCACGTGTGGGCGGTGAAGATCCAGTCCAGTGAGATCCCGCCCGACTTTTTGGGAGAGTTCAGCCACCGAGCCGATGCATTCCTGATGATGGCACTCCCGGCACTCCCAAATGGGTAGAGGGGTGCCCCAGTAGCGTTCACGTCCTAGCGCCCAGTCAATATTGTTGGCCAGCCAATTGCCAAAGCGCCCATGCTTAATATGCTCCGGGTACCAGTTGATTTTTTCATTCAATGCCACCATTTGCTCTTTGAACTGGCTGGTGCGGATATACCAAGTGGGACGGGCGTAATAGAGTAGCGGTGTAGAGCAGCGCCAGCAGAAGGGATAGGTATGCGTGTAAGTCCCTGCACGCAAGAGCAGACCGCGGCGGCGCAAATCTTCAGTGATCTCGGGGTCGGCGTCCTTGACGAACTTGCCCGCCCAGGGGCGCACCTCTGGGATGAAGGCCCCTTCTTCGTTCACCGTCATTAGAATGGGCAGATCATACTCCAAAGCAGCGCTCATGTCCTCGGCACCAAAGGCAGGGGCCATGTGCACCAGGCCGGTACCCTCCTCTGTAGTCACGAAGTCTCCCAGCACCACATAGTGAGCCGGTTTGTCTACCGGGAGGAAGGTGAACAGCGGATGGTAACGTTTGCCCTTCAACTGACGGCCCTTCATTCTGGCAACGACCTTAACCGGTTCCTCCCCGAAAACGGCCGGCACCAGCGCTTCGGCCAGGATCAGACGTTCTTTTCCGTTCTCGGGGGTTTCTCGCTCGACCACTACGTAATCCACATCTGGATGGGCAGCTACGGCCACATTAGCCGGTAGCGTCCATGGGGTGGTAGTCCAGATTAGCAGAGAGGTGCCGGGTTCATCTACCAGGGGTAAACGCACATAAACCGAGGGATCGGTGGCTTCATCATACCCCAGCGCAACCTCATGATCTGAAAGGGGGGTTCCACAACGTGGGCAGTAAGGGACAACCTTGAAACCCTGATACAGCAAATTGCGTTCCCAGAAATTCTTTAAGATCCACCACACCGACTCAATGTAATCGTTGGTGTAGGTGATATAAGCCGTGTCCAGGTCAACCCAGTAGGCAATGCGCTCGGTTAATTTTTCCCATTCGCGGATATAGGTGAAAGCCGATTTACGGCAGAGTTCATTGAAGCGGGCAATCCCATAGGCCTCAATCTCGCGCTTGGTATTGAAACCAAGTTGCTTTTCCACCTCAATTTCTACTGGCAAGCCATGAGTATCCCACCCGCCGCGACGAATAACGTGATAGCCGCGCATTGTTTTGTAGCGTGGAAAAACATCCTTGAAAGCCCGTGCCAGGACATGGTGCACGCCCGGCTTCCCATTAGCGGTCGGGGGACCTTCGTAAAAAACATATTCCGGTTGCCCCTCGCGCTGGCGCAGGGTCTCGTGGAAAATGTCGTGAGATTTCCAAAAACGTAAGATAGACTCTTCGAGAGAGACGATATCGAGTTTCGGCGAGACGGGTCGAAACATACTCCACTCCTCTAACCTGAGATTTTTGAGTGCTCCGTCGGTAGATAAGGGGTGGCCTCTAAACAAAAACCCTCTGTCCGCTTCAGGGACGAGAGGGTATCTCGCGGTACCACCCTGATTCCTGCCCGCAGGCAGGCACTCTGCCAGGTACGCCCGGTTTCCCGTTGATACCTGCGCCGTGGGTAACGGCTGGCGACGCCGGCGCCCCTACTGACGAACTCGTTGGTTCGCGTTCAGTTTGCAGCTCCGGAAGGATTTTCGGCTCACCGATCTGCCCCGGCTCGCACTCTCCCGGGTTCGCTGACAGCCTCGAACGAGCCTACTCGTTTCCATCATCGCTTTTGAGATGCGCAAATTATGCCACGAACCTCATAAAAAATCAACCGTTGCGCGCTGAGATCGTTTTGGCGCTTCTGGATATAATCGAAGCAGGATGAGCAATAACAAGGGTAGCGCTTGAGCACAGATCAATTTGGAACACCTACGAATTAGATGTTGTGTGAGTCTCTGAAGAAAGGTAGAGCGTATGAATATTATGATCATCGGCGGAAGTGGGTTTATCGGAAGGGCCCTGATAACTCGGTTGCTGGAGGAGGGGCATACCATTAGCGTGCTGAGTCGGCGTCCCCAGTCCGTCCATTTGCCTGTCTCCGTGGCGGTGCACCCCTGGGATGGCCACCATGGCACGCCCTGGGCAAACTTGTTGGCCGAGATGGATGCGGTGGTCAATCTGGCGGGGGCCAATTTGGGCGTGGGTCGCTGGACCCAACAGCGGAAAATGGAATTTCTGACCAGCCGGGTTGTGAGCGGGAAAGCGGTCGTTGAAGCGTTTGCTCTGGCGCCTCGCAAACCCCGCTTGCTGGTGCAGGCTTCGGCCATTGGATATTACGGATCATGCGGGGATGAGGTGATCACTGAAGCGTCTCCTCCAGGCCAGGATTTCCTGGCTCAGCTCTGTGTGCAGTGGGAAGCTAGCACCCAGCCGGTTGAGGCCTGGGGCGTGCGGCGGGTGCTCTTGCGCACGGGGATCGTACTGGACCGCGAAAGTCTGGTGCTTAAGCGCCTGTTGTTGCCCTTCCGCTTGGGGGTAGGGGGGCCGCTGGGCAGTGGACGACAGTGGATGCCTTGGATCCATATGGCTGATCAGATTGGGGCGATGTTGTTCCTGCTTCATAACGAACAGGCCACCGGTCCCTTCAACCTGACGGCACCCAACCCAGTGCCCAATGCGGTTTTTGGCCGCACGTTGGCACGCGTATTACGACGGCCCTACTGGCTACCTGTCCCGGCATTTGTGTTGAGGTGGGTACTGGGTGAAATGAGTACCCTGGTGCTGGATGGGCAGCGTGCCTTACCCCAGCGGCTTTTGAATTTGGGTTACCGCTTTGTCTTTGAGGACTTAGAAGCTGCCCTGCGTGACCTGCTAACCCGTTAATCTCCGTGTGGTTTTAGGTATAATTAACCAACTCACGGAGGACATGCCCATGAACATTGATGAGCAGGTTGCACTTCTCATGCAGGGAACCGAATACGGGGATGAGGCCCTCAAACAGGCAATGGCGGCGGAGTTGCGCGAGCGGCTGATTGAGGCGCAACAGGAGGGCCGTCCGCTGCGGGTGTATTGTGGTTATGACCCGCGTAAGGCCGACCTGCATCTCGGTCATACGGTGACCATGCGCAAGTTGCGCCAGTTTCAGGACCTGGGCCACGAGGTGACCTTTTTGATTGGGAATTTTACTTCCTTGATCGGTGATCCCTCGGATAAGGATAAGTTGCGCCCGCGCCTAACCCCAGAAGAGATTGAAGAAAACGCTCGCACCTATGCTGAGCAGGCCTTTCGTATTTTGGATCCAGCCAAGACCAAGATTCGCTACAATGCGGAGTGGCTTTCTAAATTGTCCCTGGCAGACATGATCCCGCTGGCAGCCAATTTCACGCTTCAGCAGTTCCTCACCCGCGAAAATTTCCGGTTGCGCTGGGAACGGGGCGATCCAATTTACTTGCATGAAACTTTCTATGCCATCATGCAAGGCTATGACGCCTATATGCTGCGAGCAGATGTTCAGGTGGGGGGCACCGATCAATTGTTCAATATTGTGACCGCCGCCCGTAAGATTATGTCGTTTCTGGGTGCCAAACCCAACATCGCAATTATCATGGGTATTTTGCCGGGAACAGATGGGGTAGTGAAGATGAGCAAGTCGTTGGGCAACCATATCCCCATCAACACAACGGCTGAGGACATGTATGGCAAGGTGATGAGTATTCCCGATTTTGTCATGCCCACTTACGCCAAACTGGTCACCCGCTGGCTGCCCGATGAAGTGGCGGCATTTGAGAAGGCTCTAGCCGATGGCACCCTCCATCCGCGTGATGCTAAAATGAAACTGGCTTTTGAGATTACGGCGAACTTTTACGGTGAGGAAGCCGCTCAACGCGCCCAGGAGGCCTTTGTGCGTCTTTTCCAAAAACACGACTTGCCTGAGGACATCCCCGAATTTCATGCTGAGGCAAGTCAGAGTGTATTGGAGATCATGGTGAAGGCGCAACTGGTCAGCAGCAAGAGCGAGGGGCGGCGGCTTCTTGAACAAAAGGGCGTGCGACTAGATGGGCAGGTGCTTACAGATCCAAATGCGCCGCTGCCTCATCCGGGAATTTTGCAGGTAGGGAAGCGTCAGTTTTTACGAGTTGTGTTTTAGGTGGTTTTCACGAATAAGAGATGGAACACGATGTCTGAATTGCCGCTGGTTATCGAAAATCTCACTTTCCGCTATCGTAGCCGCAATGAGCCGGCAATCCGAAATATTAACTTAAGGGTGCAGCCTGGCCAGGTTGTGCTGATTGCTGGGGCCAGTGGATGTGGAAAGACAACCCTGATTCGCTGCATTAATGGTTTGATCCCGCGCAGTTACAAGGGTGAATTAACGGGCAGTGTCCGCATTTTTGGGCAAGACACGCGGGGACTCTCTTTAGCGCGCATTTCTCAGATGGTGGGTACTGTTCTTCAGGACCCGGAACGTCAGATCTTGGGTTCGCGCGTGATCAATGAAGTGGCTTTCGGGCTGGAAAACCTGGGTTTGCCACGCGAAGAGATCCTGCGGCGTGCCCAAGAGGCGCTGGAGCGGTTAAAGATTGCCCATTTGCGTGATCGTGAGACCTTCAATCTTTCTGGAGGGGAAAAACAAAAGGTGGCCCTGGCGGGCGTGTTGGCGATGCGCCCGGGCATCTTGCTGCTGGATGAGCCGTTGGCGAGCCTAGATCCGGCCAGTGCCCAGGATGCCTTGCGGATGATCCGTCAGTTGGCCGATGAGGGCATGACGGTAATCTTAATTGAGCATCGTGTGGAGGATGTCCTGGCCATCCATCCTGAGCGGGTGCTTTATATGAGTGATGGAGAGATAAAATTTGACGGCACGGCTGAACAACTGGCAGATTATGTGGACTACCGCGAGGTGAAACTGCCGGCTCCGATGATCCTAAACCTAGCTGCGCGCATGGCTCCACCGCCTGAGCCACAATGGCTTCCCAGCGGGCGAGAGGGACAGCGTGAGCCGCTGGTGGAATTCCAGGGGGTGCATTTCGGTTACGAAAATGGGATGGAGATCTTGCACGGTGTGGATTTGACCATTTACCGCGGTGACATCATTGCAGTTTTGGGCCCCAATGGAGCAGGCAAAACAACTTTGATCAAACATGCTATTGGCCTGCTCAAACCAAAGCGCGGGCGCGTGCTCATTCGTGGACGTGATACTCGCCAAATGAGCGTAGCCGAAATAGCCAGCACCTTGGGATATGTTTTCCAAAGCCCAAGCCACATGCTTTTTGCCCCAACCGTTTATGAAGAGTTGGCATTTGGGCCCAGGAACCTCAACCACGATCCAGAAACCATTCGAAAGGAGGTGATGGAAGCTATCGAGATTGTGAACCTAAAGGGGTATGAGCAGATTCCACCGCTCTCCATGTCCTTCGGGCAACAGAAGCGCGTCAGCATTGCTGCTATTCTTTCGATGCGTTCCCGTATTCTGGTTATGGATGAGCCCACTGCGGGGCAGGATTATAAGAACTACATCAGTTTCATGGATTCAATCTTGCAGATGCCTGGCTTTGAGGCCATCCTCTTTATCACTCATGATGTGGACGTGGCTATCCGCTACGCGAACCGCGTGCTTCTAGTCAATGAGGGGCGAGTGGTCGCGGATGGGACGCCTGAAGAGGTCCTGAGTGACCTAGAGCGGCTGGAAACCTGCCGTCTGGTTCCAACCTCGTTGCTACGTCTGAATTTGGATTATCTGCCTTCAACCCGTCGTTTTCTCAGTGCGGAAGTGCTAGCCCATTTTTCACTGGCTTGAAAGGAGGAGCAAGATGGATAAGCGTTTGCGTTCAATTCTCTTTTCCTTGATTGGCGTTTTGGTTTTCTTCCTGTTGATTGTCTGGATTGGAGGGATGATCAATCCCAACTTGCAACTGGATGAAACCGGTGTATTGCGTTTTGTGTTTGTCGGCATTGGTTTGTTAATCGTCTTCGTCATCTATGCCCTGACCCGTCAAAACCCGGTGTGGGAAGTGGGCACGCGTGAGGTGGTGTATATGGCCATTGGTGCGGCCTTGTATGCTGTGCTCTCCTTCCTCTTCAACGGGACTGTGTTTGCGGTGCCCTCAGTCAGCCAGGTGGCTCTGCGTCCGGCGATTGCTATTCCCATGTTCTTTGGGTATGCCTTTGGGCCAGTGGTGGGTTTCTTTAGTGGCGCGGTTGGAAACATGTTCGGCGATGCGCTGACTGGTTTTGGCCTGTCTCCCCAGTGGAGTGTGGGGAATGGACTGGTCGGTTTTGTGGCGGGCCTGGTGCACCTCTTCAAAGATAAACAGCGCAGTGTGGATGCGGTTTTGATCGTCAGCGCTTTGCTTGCTGCCTTGGCAACCGTCATTTTCTTTGTCAATCGTAATGTGCCCAACATGATGTTCTTTGACCCCGAGGCGGGTATCTTTGGCGATGCTACCATCAGCCTTTTTGCTGGCATCTCGGCAGTGGTAGGGTTTGTGCTGGTAGTGCTGGTACGTTTTCTCTTTGCCCAAAACCTGGATGTGGCCGCTGCAGTAACCTGGAGCCTGTTGGGTAACTTCCTCGGAATTGGCTTTGCCGCTATCTCGGATATTTGGATTAACGGTTATCCGCCAGCGGTGGCAATTGTTGGGGAATTCTTGCCCGCTGCGGGGCCGAATGCCATCTTTGCCGCTATCCTGGTGCCGTTGCTGGTGGTGGCGTTTGCCTCAGTGCAGCGTCAAACCGGTCGTTGATCTTTTTAGAGCGAAGGCAGGTGGGGGCTTTTGGTTCCCTCACCTGCCTCTAGGAAGTAGTCAGGAGTTATATGCTCGTTACCTGGCGTTACCGACCTCGTAAATCACTTATCCAGAGTTTTGATCCGCGTGCCTGGATCATTTTCTTCCTGTGTTACATCGCCTGTACGGTGCTTTTCTGGGACTTGCGATATTTGCTGGTGCTCTTTGGTATGGCGCTGGTTGCGGTTTTTACCTCGGGGATCAAATGGCATGAAATGCGTCGTGCCTGGCTTTTCATTGGCGGTTTTATCTTTTTCTTCTCCTTCCTTACCTTGCTAACAGGGCGAGGCGGCATTGAGCTTTACAAAGAGGAACATGTCATTCATCGCTTGGCTGCGGGCTTTACCCTCTTTGGTTGGCGGCCTACACTTGTCTTGAGTGCGGAGCGCATTGCGTACGCCGTAGCGATGATGGTGCGTGTGTTCAGCCTGGCCAGCATGACCATCTTAATCCCTTATTCGTTGAATCCGGCCCTCTATGGGGTGACTTTCCGTGGTTTGGGGTTACCCGATAAAGTGGCTTACGGCATGGATTTGACCATGCGCTTTATCCCTTCCTTCGGGCGCGATTTTCAGTTGACGCTGGATGCTCAACGGGCGCGGGGTTACGAACTGGAGAAGATTTCCGGAGGACTGTTTGCTCAGGTGCGTAAACTAGCGCCGCTAATTGTGCCGGTGACAATCCACGCCATTGTGGCCAGCGAGGATATTATTGATGCCATGGATTTGCGCGCTTTTGGCGTGGGACCGCGCACATGGGTGGACGAATTACACTACCGTCCACGTGATCGTGCTCTAATTGCGTTTGGAGTGGCGATGCTGCTCTGTTCTATTGCCCTCTCCCTCTGGGGGTTTGGGAAGTTCTGGGTACCGGAATTTTTGCTGCAATTGGCGCAGTAAACTCCTCATATAAAAATACTGGGGTCTTGCGTTCGTGATCGCTATCCGATTGGCGAGTCATTTTCTTTTACCTTGGCGCGGCTATGTCCGTTGGGCAAGGCCAAGATGATGGGCAATCCCAGGGTCAGGACGCCTGCGCTGAGGAAAAAGGCTGTGTACAATCCAAGGTGGTCACCCAGCCAGCCCACCCCCAACATGGCTAATGAGCCAACCACAAAGTTGACAGCCATGAAAGCGCCGTTCGCCAGGGCGCGTTGCTCGGGGTAGTGGTCCTGGATAAGAGCCATTAGGATGGGCGTCATGGAAAGCATGGTGGCGCCCAGTCCTAGTAAAGTGATCAGGCGAAGGACAAGTTGAGAGGTGGTGAGGAACGCAAAGGCAAAGACCGACGTGCCTAGCCCAGCAGCGAGGAGGACGGGTTTGCGTCCTAGGCGATCACTCAAGGACCCTCCCAGAAATGCGCCCCCAATGCCTGCAAATTCCATGATCGTCAGTGAACCACCGGCCAGCCAGAGCGTGGCACCTTCTTCGGTCAGAAATGTAGGTAGAAAAGTGGAAAATGCTACCTGAGCCAGGGCACGCGTCACCAGCAGGGCGCTCACCGGGATCAAGACGGGCCGCAACAAGGCCCAAGCCCGTTTCCAGGGCAGCGGCTCAGGGGGGTGGTCAGGGAGTGTGGAGACATTGCGCAGGCTCCAGTAAACGGCTAGAGAGACTAAGATCCCAACAATCATGAGCCATGGCAACCGTCGAATTCCTAACCCCTGAATGGCGATGACAACGATCAGTGGTCCTAGCGTGCGCCCTAACTCGCCGGCTGCCATCCACAGACTCATCCCTAGTCCCAGCCGGTAGGCTGAGAGTCGCCCAGCGATGGCGGGGCCAATGGCGTGGAACCCGGCAGAGGAAAGCCCCACCACAAGGAGCAAGATCATGGCAGTCGGGTAGGTCGGAGCTACGCCCACCAGTGACATCATAGTGGCGGTTATGGCGGGGCCGAGGAAAAGTAGTGGGCGTAGCCCAACCCGGTCCCCCAGATAACCGATGAAAGGTTGCAAAATCGAAGGCGCTTGAGTCAAGAAGGAGAGCACCCCTGCTTCGGTCTTGGAGAGGGCATAACGCTGAATGAGCAGAGGCAGCAACGAGGGAAGAAAGGCGGAGTAGGTGTCATGTACCGCATGTCCTAGGGCGATGGTGCTGACCCGTTCACTCTGAAATTTCTCGGTGGCTAGGCTTTGATCGGCAATCATGAGAGCGCGCCTTGCTGTCACAGTTTTGTTGGGCTTAAGGGGTGCGGTGGATTTCACCTTCGACGATCAAGCGCAGTGGCACAGTTGGCGGGTTAGGACCATAATCGGTGAGATCTTCCAGGGTGATGCGTAGGCGAAGCGGAAAATCGCCAGGGATTTGTTCTAAATAACGCGTAATGGCTTCATCGGCCTGTACACCAAAGGTTTTTAGCAAACGGCGAATGTCATGGCGAGTGGTTTCTTCGTTCATTCCATCACACTCCTTGGGGTTTACCGGCAGATTTTACGGTCGCTTTCTAGTATAGGGTGAGCAGCCTGCTTGCGTCGCTGTGTATCCAACCAGAGCGCCAGCACGGCCAGTAGAGTGGCAATCAGAATAACGAAGGCAGCAATATGGTAAGTACCTTGCAACCCTGCTAGGAGAGCCAAAGGATTGGCTTGGGTCACCTCGAAGCCAGGAGGCAAGTTGGCAGAGGCGCGAACCTGAAGGGCAAACAATGCGCCCATGAGGGGAAGCCCAGAGGTTTGCCCCAGCGTTCGCATCAAGGCCAATAGACCAGAAGCAATGCCCAAACGGTTACGTGGTACCGCACTCATGATGGCGTTATTATTGGGAGATTGGAACATGCCCAGCCCAATGCCAAAGGGGAGCAGGTGCAGTACGAAAGCCAGTGGGCTGATTCCGGGCTGGATGGAGGCAACCGAAAGGCAGCCAACGACAACCATGATAAGCCCGATAAGACTGATCCCACGCGAGCCATAGCGATCCGAGAGGGCACCGGCAAGGGGAGCGACGATGCCCATGGCGACGGGGTGTGCCATCATCAAGGTGCCTACCAATTGGGTTGGGTAGCCCTGAACCAATTGAAGGAAGAACGGCATCAGGAACATCCCGGACATGACGATGAAGACGAGAAAAGCCATCAACAGGTTGATAGAGAAAAGGATGTTACGAAACAGGCTCAAATCCACCATCGGATGGGGCTGGTGGCGTTCTACCTGCACAAACACGATCAGTCCGACGAGACTGGCTCCTAGAAAGATTTTGGGCCATTGGCTGCTAAATCCCCAATCCTGTCCTAGGGTCATGCCCAGGGCGTAGCATCCCATGGTGAAAAATAGAACCAGCGCACCTACGGCGTCAAAGCCCTCTTGACGATGCCCAGGGTGCAAGTTGGGAACAAAGCGATACACGATCAGCGAGGCAATGATTCCTATGGGAAGATTGACTAGGAAGACCCAGTGCCAGCCAGCCCAAGCAATAATCAGACCACCTAGAGGTGGTCCGGCGGCAATACCGACGGAGACAATGCTCCCGATAATGCCCAACGCACGCCCGCGCGATTCGGGTGGGAAAACTTCTGTAATAATGGCTGTGCCAAGTGCTTGGGTAAAGGCAGCCCCAATCCCCTGGAGAGCCCGAAAAAGGATCAGCGCGGTGATGGTAGGGGCTAGGCCGCATAGCAAAGATCCGAGGGTGAAAATGATCAGCCCTATCTGATAGAGCCGTTTCTTGTTGTAAAGATCACCCAGTCGGGCCACGCCGAGCATCAACGCCGTGACCATTAGCACATAGGCCAGCACCACCCACTCAACGGTGGCAAAATTGGTGTTAAGGGCCTTAACCAGTGTAGGCAGGGAGATATTGACGATACTGGAGTCAAGCGTGGCCATCAAAACACCACTGCCGACACTTAGCAGGGTCAGCCAGTGCTGGAGAGTAGGGCGAGAAGTTGTCATGGCAATGCTCGAGGCCCCTAGTCAGGTGAAAAGATGTACCCCCCCATTGTACTTTGAATCAGGGACGTTTCGCTAGACTCGGGTTGCACCTTATAAAGGAGACTGCGAACCGTGTTTTCTACCAGTGCTCGGGCAGTTGGCTCGGGTAGAATTTCTTCTCCCCAGCCGGCGCGGTAAAGAGCCTCCCAGCCGACCTCGCGAAAGGCGTTATCCATCAGATAACGCAGTAATCGACTTTCTGTTGGCGTTAGCAGGATGGGAAGATCTTTGTATACCAGCAGGTTCTGTTCGGGGTCCAGGCGAAAATGGGCCTGCCAGGTTGTATCAAGCACGGGGCGGGGCGGAATCTTTTCGGCTAGGCGACGCACACGCTCTTTAAGTTGCGTCATGGCAAAGGGTTTGACCAAATAGTCATTGGCACCCAGGTCATAACACTGTTGCATGACCCGCGGGTCAGAGAGCGCTGTTAGCATCAGAATTGGAGCGTTGGTCTCACGCCTCAGGGCCTCCAGCAAACTCAACCCATCCAAGTCAGGCATCATAATATCGAGGATGAGCATATCAACGGCCTCATGCTGGAGCAGGCGTAGCGCAGATTGGGGCTGGGTGGTGGTTAGCACCTGATAACTCTCTTTTTCTAGCACGCGGCGCACCAGATCGCAGGTGTCGCGGTCATCGTCAATGATTAAGATTTTTAGTGTAGAGGGGGTGGCCTTGAAGACCATGCGTTATTCCTTCGAAAGATAAGCAAAACCAGGCTATGTGCTCTATAATATTTATTGTAGGTTGAGGCGGGGAAATCGGCAAGCGTAAAGGCAGAGCGAATAGCGGTTGAATGGCTGACTGACTCAAGCCCTTCTTAATCGGTTACCCTTGGCTGACATCAGGGGGTAAATCATGCTGTATTTGGTCATGGCGTTGAAAGGGAGCTGTTTTTTTGTCTGATAATAGGCTATGGGAGAGAATAGAGTGTTTGCTCCCTCTCTTGAGGCTGCTCGGTGCGGTAAGGATAGCAATTTAGGCAAAGGACTACACTATGCTGATCGAGAAGTTTTGGGTTGGAGAAAAGATGGAGCAGGTATAAAAGCCGCTTTACTTCACACGTTTAGACATATAATTGTGTGGGAAGAATGTCCGCTGTGAGTACACCCCCTTGCACATAAAAGTCGGGCCAGGAAATGAGCAAATTTCCTATTGTTTGGTTCTACATTCTGTCGTTTGGCATTGCATGGCTTGGCTGGATACCGGTGGCACTAGGTTCGCACGGTGTGTCACCGTTTGACCAACCTTATTTTCAGTTCCTCCTCATCTTCCCTGCCATCAGTCCCACGCTCGCAGCTGTTATCGTGACCCGAATTGTGTATGGTAGGACAGAAGTAGGCGACTTGCTTAGGTCACTAATCCTTTGGCGTGTTGGTCTAGGGTGGTACCTGGTGGCAGTTTTTGGCCCCCTTGCTCTTCTTCTTGCTGGGCAGGGTATAACGAAATGGCTGGGCTTCGCGGCAGCTCAACCAGAGCCTCAAAGCGAACTACTTCCTCTTGCAATTTCTGCCTTCGTCATGTCTCTGTTCTCCAATCCGTGGGAAGAGGTTGGTTGGCGTGGCTTTGCCTTGCCACGTCTGCAGAAGCGCTACACCGCTTGGGTGGCTACCCTCATTATTGGTGGTTTGTGGGGGTTGTGGCATTTACCGCTTTTCTTCTGGAGAGGCAACCCAATGTCGGCGTATCCTTTTCTGCCCTGGTTCCTCAGCACGGTTGCAGTAACTTTTGTTTACACTTGGCTTTACAATAGCACTAAAGGCAGTCTCTTACCGGTGGCGCTAGTTCACATTGCGCTGAATACCTTTGGAGTCGTGATAAGAGGTGTATCCGTTTTTAGTCTGGTCATTGTGTATGCGCTGGTAGCGCTCGTCATAGTGGTGACATTCGGTGGAACAGATTTATCGCGCGGGGGAAGGGTATGTATGGGCTAACCGGCGTCTTCACCTGAGGTTGCTCCGCCGCGTCGCCAAGGTTAGCACGGCTGAACTTGGTGTTGTTTGCTGGTGCTTAGGACAATTTTGATTAGAATCAAGGCGAGGAAAGAAAACGGATTAGGATAGTTGCACAGGGAGATAGCAATGGTAGTTCATTTTTATGCCACGTTCCGGCCGATCGTAGGCGGAAAGACGGTCGAGGTACCACTGGCAGAGGGCGCAACAGTAATGCAGGTGCTGGAGCATTTGTTTGAGCGATATCCTGAACTTCGGGCTCAGATGATGGATGCTCAGGGCAATCTCCTGCCGTATGTGCATTGTTTTATCAATGGTAGGGATGTGCATTACTTGCCTGAGGGGTTGCAAACATCGCTTCGCTCAGAAGATCGTCTAGATATCTTTCCCCCGGTAGGTGGCGGGTGTGCTTAAAAGGCACGAGAGCGTATGGAAAAGTCATACGCTCTCGTTGGGAAATTGAGGTGGGGGGTCAGATGATCTCGAGTTCTTTGAGTTTGCTCTCGGGCACCACGCCGTTGACCCAGCCGCGCTCGCGGTAATATTCCTCGAGCATCTTGTCCAGTTCGCAGACGTGACCGAACGAGCCCTGTTCCTGGGATGGTTCCTCCAGGAAGCGCTTGGGCAAAGTGTCGCTGCCCTCGCGGAAGCCGCACAGGTTGTTGTAGTAGCGCTCCAGGTTATAGATGCGCTCGCCAGTCTTTAACACGTCATCGGCGGTGAAGGGAATGCCTACAACGGCAGAGAATTGGGCAGCGTAATCCTCCGCGGCCTCGGCAAAGGCGCTGAATTTGCATAGATCGAGGCTGTCTGAGAAGGCGTGTAGGTCTTGGAGTAGTTTGAGCAACTTGCCTTTACCTTCCCAAGCCAAGGGGTCGGTCTTGAGTGGGATTAGGCCGAGTTCAGAGGCTGGGCTGTAGCCGCGGAGGTGGCAGGCGCCACGATTGCTGGTGGCATAACCCAATCCCATACCTTTGAGGCCGCGCGGGTCGTAGGCGGGGATGCCCATCCCCTTGACCGTCATGGCAAGTTCGGGGTGTCCGAAGTGTTTGGCGGCTCTCTCAGTGCCCTCAGCCAGGATGTCGCCTACGCCTTCACGATAGGCGATCTTGCGCATGAACTCAATCATGCCAAATACATCACCCCATTGTAAACCGCCCGTACCATTCACATAGCCGCGCTGAGTGGCCTCCATGTACATGGCTAAGACATCGCCAATTTCGATAGCATCATAACCATAGTCGTTGGAAAGGTCAATCATCTTGGCGATGGCTGCAGCGTCGTCGTTGTCGCACATGGCTCCCAGGGACCAGGCCGGCTCGTACTCAAACGATTCCATGCGTAAGCCAGCAAACGGTCCTTCTTTGATCTCTACCTCTTTCTTGCAGGCTACCGGGCAGGCGTGACAGGTTGGATCATCGACCAGAATATGCTCCTTAACCCATTCGCCGCTGATTTTTTCGGATTTGGGCACGAAGGAAGCGCGTTGGGCGTTCCGAGCAGGTAGGGCCCCCATAGTGCTAGTGATGTTTGTCAGTACGTTGGTGCCGTACACTGAGAGGCCACCCTTGCGTGGGCTGGTGACGTTGGCCGGGTCCATGATCTTGGCTAATGCCTGCTGATGCGCGGTTTTCCACAATTCGCGGTTTACCGCCTTGGGCATCTTCTTCTCGGCCTTGATTACAATCGCTTTGAGCAATTTGCTTCCACCCACACAGCCGGTGCCACCACGACCGCTGGCGCGGTCATCCTCATTGATCCAGTTGGCAAACTTAACCAGGCGCTCGCCGGCCGGGCCAATAGCCAGTACACTCAGATCTTTCTCACCATATTTCTCTTGCAGGGCTTTGATAGTTTCATGAACCGTCTTGCCCCACAAGTCCGCTGCATCGTGGATTTCAACCTTACCGTCTTCAACATAGAGGTAAACGGGTTTGGCCGCTTTCCCTTTGACGATGATTCCATCCAGGCCAGCCCATTTGAGGCGTGCTCCTGACCAGCCACCGTGGTGGCTATCCATGATAGTACCCGTCAATGGCGATTTGGTGCAGATTGCCATACGGCCGCTCATGGTTACTTCGGTGCCGGTGAGTGGGCCGGTCATAAAGCACAAAATATTTTCAGGTGAAAGGGGGTCAACCTGATACCCGTTTTCAAAGACATATTTATCGCCCAATCCGCGCGCGCCAATGTACTTCAGTGCCCAATCTTCGCGGATGGGTTCATAAGTTACTGTTCCCGTGCTCAGATCCACATGGGCAATCCGATTGGCATAACCTCCGAGTGCCATACTCCCCTCCTAATCGACAGAGCCTTTGTCAAGGGTCACAGTAGATTGGCCACAAACAGGATACTATTTCTCACCTCCTTTCCTAGCAAATGGGCTGGGACGAGGCTACTGTGAAGTGGCTGAGTTGACCGTAGTGTATAGAAGCGGCGGGAATGATGGAGAATCTGAGAAAACGCCCCTTGCTTAAAGTCTAGTGAATTTTTCACAGTGATTCAAGTGACATTTGTCAACTCTTGTTTCTTGGGTGTGAGGTGGGGATAAAGAAAGTTAGTCGGTAGTGATGGTAAAATCAAGAACATCCATTATTGCACAGACTCTATTTTTAGGGATTTTCAATGTCATTTGAATCTCCACTTTCCTCTCCGCGCTCGTGGCGTTACTATCTTGGCCTGGTTGGACAAGGGTTTCTGATCGGTACCGTAGATGCTGTGCCGGGGGTTTCCGGTGGGACGATGGCTTTGCTCTTGGGCTTGTATGAAGAACTGATCCAGGCCATCCGCACCCTGGCTGATGTGGAAGTGCTTCGCCGGTTCCTTAAACCCCGCGAATGGACCTGGCTTGTTTCCCATCTTCCCTGGCGCTTCTTGTTGGCCGTGGCACTGGGAATTCTAGGGGGCGCGTTCACCCTGGCGCACGGGCTGCAGTGGGCCTTAATCCATTATCCGCAGGCGATATGGGCGCTCTTCTTCGGTTTTGTCCTGGCCTCAACGTGGGCTGTAAGCCGCCGCGTTCGTCACTGGAAACCCCTTTATGGTGGTTTATTCCTGCTGGGAGGGGGGATCTCATTTGCCCTAGCCGGTGCAACAGTATTCTCAACTCCTCAGACCTTGTGGGCTTTCTTTCTAAGCGGGTTTGCGGCCATCTGTGCCATGATCCTGCCTGGTGTTTCGGGGGCGTTAGTGCTGGTGATGCTCGGTAAGTATCAAGATGTGCTTGCGGCGGTAACCGGCTTCCAGGTAGGGGCGTTGCTAGCATTTGGATTGGGGGCTATTTTGGGGTTGAGCCTGATGGCGCGTTTGCTGACGCGTTTGTTGCGGCATTATCACGATCTCACACTAGCCTTCCTCTGTGGCCTGATGGCTGGATCGCTGCGTCGTTTATGGCCTTGGAAGGCGTGGGAAATGGGTGATGCGGGCACCTCCTCCTTTGCGGAGGCAGTGGCTAATGTTTGGCCGGCCATCGGAGAGATCGAAACGTGGGGATTGATCGGCTTAATGGGGGTGGGGTTGAGTCTGGTGGGATTGTTAGAGCATTTGGCACGCGGAAAGACCGCTCAGGCTAAAACTCGGGCTTCAGAGTCCCTTTCGGTTTCATTGGGAGGAGAGTAAGCATGGAACTTTCTGATTTCAACTCGCGCTTTCCTTTGGCACATACTTTTTCCATCGTTGCCCGTGATCCTGAAACAGGCTGGATGGGCGTAGCAGTTCAATCGCACTGGTTTTCGGTCGGCTCGATTGTGGCTTGGGGTGAGGCGGGGGTAGGCGTGGTGGCAACCCAGTCAATGGTGGAGATCAGTTATGGCCCCCGTGGTTTGACGCTCATGCGAGCGGGACTTTCTGCGCCGATAGCGTTAGAAGCGCTCCTCCAAATGGATGAGGGGCGCGATGTGCGTCAGGTGGCCATGCTGGATGCGCAAGGACAGGTGGCTGTGCACACTGGGGCGCGGTGCATTGAAGCGGCTGGGCATTATCAGGGAGATGAGTTTTCAGTCCAGGCCAACATGATGAAAAACACCAGTGTGTGGCCCGCCATGGCGGAGGCCTATACGTCCGCTCGAGGAGACCTGGCCGACCGGCTTCTCGCTGCGCTGGAGGCAGCTCAGGCTGCTGGGGGAGATATCCGCGGACAACAATCTGCCTGCATTTTGATTGTCAAAGGGGAGCGTACCGAACGTCCCTGGGAAGGGGTGATCATGGATTTGCGGGTAGAGGACCATCCCCAACCGATCGCGGAGTTGCGCCGTTTGGTTACATTGCATCGTGCCTATCAGCAAATGAACGCTGGCGATGCTCATCTGGCCGAAGGGCGGGTGGAAGAGGCCCTGGAAGCCTATCGCCGGGCAGCGGAAATGGCGCCTCACCTGGATGAGCTTCCCTTCTGGCACGCGGTTACCTTGGCTGAGCTTGGGCGTCTGGAAGAAGCGCTCCCAATTTTCAAACACGTGTTTGCCCGTAATCCCGACTGGGCAGACTTGCTTACGCGGTTACCTGCAGCAGGTCTGTTACGTCGGGATGAGGCGATGCTGCAAGCCATTCTGGCACAGCGGTTGGGATAGAAGTGTGGTCTTTGGCACGCTTGTTGCATGAGATTAGAAGAGATTGATTAACGCGAGGCGCGTGTGGTGGATTTGGTCGTGACCCCTGGCTTACAATCAAATACCGGCCTGCGAGCGGTTTACTACTTGGCAATACCGCCCCGGCGCGTGGAGCGGGGGCGCGAACGCGAGCAATTATGGCTGGCGCTCTGGGCGAGCAGGGGCGGGCAGGTGGAGGAAGCTCTGCTGAAAACTTGGCTGGATCAGGCCGCCGTTCATTACTACCGAACCCGCGGCTCGGTGAGTCTGGCTCTGCGCCAAGCCTTCGAACATCTCAATCAGCGGGCACTTGCTCTTAACCAGGCCCAGGGCGCTTCAGCCCCTTTCCTGGCGGCGGCTGTTGTCTTGCGTAGGGAGCAGATTTACCTGGCTTTGAGCGGTCCGCTTCATGTTTGGTTGTTTTCAGGTCCGGATGTCACCGATCTGTTCTCCTCTGAACTGGCGGGGCGTGGGTTGGGTATTGGCCGGGCCTGGGGTATGCGCTTTTATCACTGGATGGCTCAGCCGCATGCCGTTGGTCTTTTTAGCCCGGTCATCACTTCTCCCCCCACTCCGGGACAAAAGGGCTGGCAGAAGGTTGAGGGGGTTTGGATCAAGGTGGTGACTGGGAGCGGGCAAATTCGTTACGCCGAAAGAATGCCGAATGACTCGGAGGTGATCCCTGGAGTAGCTCGAGGTGCTGATTTAGGAAAGGCATCAATGGTCCAGGAAGGATTAC
Organism: uncultured Thermanaerothrix sp.; assembly: GCF_938028735.1. Taxonomy (GTDB): domain Bacteria; phylum Chloroflexota; class Anaerolineae; order Anaerolineales; family Anaerolineaceae; genus Thermanaerothrix. Next base: position 394,445 of record NZ_CALIMF010000002.1, on the reverse strand, counting down.
CCCCTTTACACACTGGGGAGGTGCGGGTTTTGGGAGGTGGTCACCACGTTACTGAAACGGTGTACGCAACATCCCCCTCACCTGAAAATGCACCGCCCGAGTCTCATACTGCCGCACCAGCAGCTCGGACAGCACCTCACCCTACCCCGAACCATGCCGAGACCACGGCACCGCGCAACCACAGACAACCCGTGGTCTCCTTTGCCATCGTGGGACGTGCGCTTGCTAAGGGCTTGTGGGGAGTGTGGCAGGGGATTGAACAACTTAATCGGCGCTTGAATCGCCTTCTCGGCCAAGTCTTGCCTCGTTTTCTGCCTGCGGATAGTGCGCTGGTGCGGGTATCCCCAAGCACTTTGGTCTTCTTGGCGGTTGCGATTCCGCTCGTGGTGGTAACGGTGGCGCTGATTGTGTATTGGCGGCAGGGGCGCCTGGAGCAACATCGCCTTTACCTCCAGCAGGCACAGCAGGTGGCTAGCCAGGCTCTGGGGCAGAGTGACCCGGCTTTGAAACGGGTCAACCTGGAGGCAGCGCTCACCTGGGTGGAGAAAGCAGAACAGTATGGACAAAGCGCCGAATCTAAAGCCTTGCGGATGGGCATTTACCAGAATCTCGATGCACTGGACGGTGTCCGGCGGTTGGTTTTCCAGACCTTGCTTCCCGGAGGCATGGGGGGTAATGTGCAAGTTGGAAAGATGGTAGCAACTTCGAGCGAGGACCTCTACGTTTTAGACCGTTCGCGAGGAAGTATCTCGCGTTTGGTGGCTACGCAAAGTGGTTACGCGTTGGACTCCCAATTTGCCTGTCGTCCGGGTCAAATTGGTTCCCTGATCGTGGGGCCTTTTGTGGATTTGCTGGCCCTTCCCGCTTCTAATTTTCATAACGCTCAGGTAATGGCCATTGACGCCAATGGAAACGTGGTCTATTGTGGCTTCAAGGGTAATCAACCGGTGTTGGATGCCGTGGCGCTTCAACCACCTGATCAGGGATGGGGGAGTGTGAAGAGCATTACTGTGCGCCAGGGTAATTTGATCGTTTTGGATGCGCTCCAGAATGGTTTATATGAGTACCGGGGAAGCCAATGGGATTTTGTGGATCAACCCAAAGCCCTTTTTGGAGCGCAGGTTATCTCTCTTTCTAATGCGGTGTCCCTGGCGGCCTTTCAAGACGATATTTTTATCCTTTATGAGGATGGGCACGTCAGCCGGTGTAGCGGCTGGGGAACGGTTGAATGTCAGGATCCTTTCCCCTTCCGGCTAAACCAGGATGGGCAGATCCAGGAAGTCCCGCGGTTAAATGTCGCTTTTACGGATTGGACGTTGACCCCACCTCCGGATCCGGCACTTTATCTACTGGATTCCTCCAGTCCATCGGTCTACTATTTCAGCCTGATGCTCAGTCTCCAGCAGCAATACCGCCCCTCTTTGGTAGAGGGTGAGCGCCTGCCGGAGCGGTCGGCCACCGCCTTTACCATCACGCCGGGGCGCAATCTGGTGTTGGCATTTGGTAACCTGCTCTATCTGGCAACGTTACCGTGAGAATTAGCCGCGCTCTCGCAGCCAGGCTATCAGGCGCTCGGGCGGCCAGGTGTTGATAATCTGAGGGGGTTCAACCCAGCCCCGTCGCGCAATTCCAATGCCGTACTCGATCAAGTCGAGATCACTTGGCGTGTGAGCATCAGTGTTCAACGCCAAAAGGATGCCCATTTCGGCGGCACGGCGGGCATATACATCGTCCAGATCTAATCGGGCGGGGTTGGCGTTGATTTCCAGGGCTGTTCCGTGCTTAAGGGCCTCTGCTAGCACGGCGTCCCAATCCAAATCGGCCCCCTCGCGATTCGGGAGCAATCGCCCGCTGGGGTGACCGATGATATCAACATGAGGGCTACGGATGGCATTGAGGACACGGCGGGTGACCTCAGGACGTGGTTGACGCAAGCCGGTGTGAAGCGAGGCAATGACAATGTCCAATTCGGCTAGTACTTCATCCGGATAGTCCAAATGGCCATCCGCCCGAATTTCCACCTCAGCCCCTTGAAGAATCAGCAGTTTATCCCCCCAGCGCTGGCGCAGGGCCTCAATCTCTGTGCGTTGCTGATGCAGCCTTTCGGGGGTGAGCCCATTGGCGATGCCCAATCCGGCGGAGTGGTCGGTAATGGCAATCACGCGTAAGCCACGCGCGTAGGCAGCCGCAACCATTTCCTCTAGGGTCGCGATTCCGTCGCTCCAGATGGAGTGAGTGTGTAATTCGGCCTGAAGATCCTCCTTGCGCAGCCATTGGGGAAGATGGCCTTTGAGGGCGGCTTCAATCTCTCCCCGATCTTCACGCAGTTCGGGCGGGATCCAGGGCAGCCCCAGTGCCTGATAAAGGCTCTCTTCATCGGCAAAGTGCTGTTCATGGCCTGCCTCGTCGCTTAACCCATGCTCGGAGAGGGAAAGGTTTTGTTTTTGGGCTAGGGCCCGCAGGCGCACATTGTGATCCTTGGAGCCGGTAGCGTACTGCCAGAGGCTGCCGAATTTCTCGGGGGGTTGGCACCAGAGTTGCAGGCGAGTGCCACTTGTGGTTTCGATGCTGGTTTTGTTCTCGCCCCGCGCCAGGACGCGGTCCACGTCAGGATGATGAACGAACGCGTCCATTAACGCCTCAGGTTGATGAGAGGCGGCCACCAGATCCAAATCGCCTACTGTGGCGCGCCAACGGCGTAGGCTGCCAGCCAGTTCGACGCGGATGGCTGCTGGTTGCTGGCGTAACCATTCCACCCAGCGCAAAGCCATCGGACGGGCAATACCCAGGGGCAGGCGATGCGAACGGCGACGTAGCGCCTCAATCCCTTCTAGGATACGAGCCTCGGATTTTTCCCCCATCCCTGGCAGGCTGCGCAAGCGCCCGGCACGCGCGGCTTCTTCCAGGGCATCCAGGGTGGTAATACCGGCGTGCTTCCAGAAGAGAGCAGCCCGCTTGGGCCCCACGTCCGGAATTTGAAGTAACTCAATTAGGGTAGGAGGAACCTCTGCTTCCAGACGTTTTAGAAAGCCCAGTTCGCCAGTATCCAACAGTTCCTCAATCTTTTCAGCAATTGCCTTGCCGACACCGGGAATCTCCTGCAAGCGGCCCTGGGCGCGTAACAGGCTGGCCTCCTGTCCTAATGTACGCAGGGTTTCAGCAACGCGGCGGTAAGCCAGTACACGGTAGGTGTTTTCGCCTTTGATCTCCAGGAGGTCGGCAACACGTTCAAAGATGGCTGCCAGTTCTTCGTTCGTCATTTGAGGCATGGGCCTATGGCATCAGCACTAGAGGCACTGGTGTAAAGATCAGGATAAAGATGATTAGCATAATTGCGCCGATCAAACGTCGCCGTCCATCCAATTCGGTAATCTGATCCAATGGCTCTGCGTAAACCCGCCCAAAGAAGAAGATCAGCAAGGCCCACAGCCACCAGCCACTCCATATGAAGCCCATCAGAATGAGCACGGCGAGGATGATGGGGAAAAGTACCTGGGCGCGCTTGCGTCCAAAAAGGGTGTAGAGGATGTGTCCACCGTCGAGTTGACCGGCGGGGATGAGGTTCAATGCTGTGATCAGCAAGCCACCCCAACCTGCCCATGCCACCGGGTGCAGCACAACATCGAGGCCCCCATAGGGCAGAGGTTGCCCAGTCACGAGGTACCGTAGCCAGTAAAGCAGTGGCGGCAAGCCTTGATAAGAGGCCGGCTCGGGCAACAAGCGTCCAAATACCAGGAATTTGAGCAACAGGTACAGGATCGAGTTACCTTCTAATTGGGCTTGGCCGAGGACACCGGGCTGCGGGAATGCCGGTAACGGCTCTAACCGGGAGAGCGAAAGACCGATCAACAGAACCGGTATGGCCACCACTAATCCGCTAAGGGGGCCAGCGATGCCAATATCCATCAAAATGCGCCGGTTACGGGGCACTTCTTTCATGTTAATAAAGGCCCCCATGGTTCCAAATGGGCTGATTGGGAAGGGAAGGGGGAGGAAGTAAGGCAAAGTGACGTGCACGCCGTGATGGCGGCCCATCAGATAGTGGCCAAACTCATGGGCAGCCAAAATGGCCATCATGCTAAGGGCGAAGGGCCATCCGGCGCGAAGCAGTTGCAGAATAACCTGGGCCGCAGAGCCATTGAGTTCCCCCTCGCTGCCCAGGATTCCACCGGTAAACCAGACACTGAGCAAGGTCAGAATGAACATGATGAGGTTAACCGCAGGATTCGAGGGACGAGCAGAAGGAAGCCCGCGGATGATGTAAATGATATGCCGCCCCTCTTCGCTGCGGAACAATGGAGTTAGCCCCAGAGGTTTCAATTGAGTGCTCAGAGTATCATAGGCGGCGGCTGAGTCAGATGCTACTAGGCGTCCACGATAACGCACAATATAGGGGGTGCGCTCGCTTCCAAAGGTGATGTCCTCAATATGAAAAATACGGCGCACGTAAGTCTCGACAAGATCTTGGCGCTGGAGGTCAAATGTGTATTCCATAAGAATCCACCTTGTGCAAGATGCGAAAGAAGGCCCTTAGAGGGTTGAATTCCGGCTCAGGCGGGGATGAATGGGAGTCGAACCCACCACGGCTCGTCACGCGACCCGTCACCGGTTTTGAAGACCGGGGAGCTCACCGGAGCCCTCCCATCCCCAACCCTAAGGATAATTCAGCCCCCCTAATTCGTCAACAATTTGCCCAAGGACGGCTCTAACAGAAATATTGTGACCCCAGCGGTGGTGGATGATATACCTTATGCAGTCTTCCCGATACTGGTGCGTTAGAGGTGGTAAGGAATATGTTTAGGGTTGTACGGGTATCTGGCGCATGAACTCTTCGAACATCTGGCTGAATTGAGGGGCTAGCAGGACGCCGACTACTGAGTTAACGATAGAAAGCACCAGCCCCAGCCCGGAAAGGATTAGCCCGACAATGGCCATACCCCGGCTAGCGCTGTTCAGTCCTAGGATGCCGGTGATGATGCCGGCAATGGCCAGAGGTGCCCCACAAATGGGTAGACACCAGGCCAGCAAGGTTATCAGGCCAAGGACCAATGAAGCAATGGCCAGGCCGGGGCGGTTGGAGGAAACGGATGAAGAAGGCGAGGTCGAGGGGGTGGGTTCATAATCCATGATTGAGATTCTCCTTAGAACCGAGACTGTAATAAAGAAGGGCTCCAGGTCGGTCTGTAAGCCGCATTCTGTCCGTCCGGTGGGTATCTCTGGTCCGCCCAGAGACGGCACCGGCCGGGATGATCATCTATCTCGGCGAGCCGTCACCGACTCGCTCTAGCGGCCTACCCGGGGCTCCAGGGAGACGAGCCACCTCCCGCCCGTTGACGCGGGCTTTGCCCCTGCTTGGCCTTGCTCCCGGTGGGGGTTGCCTAGCCGCCTGTATTGCTACAGGCGCTGGTGGTCTCTTACACCACCTTTTCACTATCACCACTCGCTCACCGCGAAGGGTGGCGAGGGCTACCTGTTTCTGTGGCCCTATCCGGCGGGTTACCCCGCCCCGGGTGTTACCCGGCACCGTGCTCTGTGGAGTGCGGACTTTCCTCAGCCTCGCACCTGGCGAGACCGCGATCATCCGACCGACCTGGAGCATCTTCTATGATAATGACTTTGGGGCTGGGCGTCAACTGGATCGCATAGTCACCCGCTATTTGTAATTTTGAGATGGAGGGATTGGTTTTGACTGCAAACGAGAGATTGCACACAAGGCAACTTTTCAGCCAGAAAGGGGTTAAACTTCAAAGGATACACAGATTCTGCCAAGGAGGAGCCGAGTATGTCCAAAGTCGCCGTGGTCACCGACAGTACTGCATACATTCCCAAATCACTAATCGAGGGTTTGCCCATCCATGTGGTGCCCTTGCAAGTGGTTTGGGGTGAAGAGACTTACCGCGACGGCGTAGATATTCAGCCTCTAGAGTTCTATACGCGCCTCAAAACCGCAAAAGTGATGCCAACCACCTCTCAGCCCTCGCCTGAGGCGTTCCGTCAGATGTATGCCACTTTGTTGGAAGAGGGCCACGACATTGTGAGCATCCATATTTCGGCAAAACTCTCGGGCACATTGGATTCGGCCATCCAGGCGCGCGATATGCTCAAAAGCGATCGTATTGCATTAGTAGATTCAAAAGTGACGGCCATGGCACTGGGTTACCATGTGCTTAGCGTAGCCCGGGCTGCAGCCAAGGGGGCCTCTTTTGAAGAATGCAAGGCACTGGCAGAGCGAGCGGTCGAGTACACTGGGGCGGTCTTTGTTGTCAGCACATTAGAATTTTTGCATCGTGGTGGGCGCATTGGGGGAGCGGCAGCATTTTTAGGGACGGCCCTTAATCTCAAACCCCTATTAGAACTGCGCGATGGCCGAGTCGAAGCGGTAGAGCGCATTCGCACTATGCGCAAGGCACTGGAGCGATTGCTGGAACTGCTAGATGAACGTGTTGGACAGCGTTCTCCTTTGCGTCTGGCCTGTCTGCATGCTAACGCGCCTGAGGAGGCCGAAGCCTTGATGGAGCGTGTGCGTCAACGTTACCCCCAGGAGCGACTGGCCGAACTCGTAGTGGCGGAGGTCAGCCCGGTAATTGGTACACATACTGGGCCAGGCACTGTCGGCATTGCTTACATGGCCGGTATGTGATCACCTCCTGAAAGTCACCGCTTGAGCCCACCCCCTACAAACTTGGCTGGACAGTGGGCAAGATTGCCCGGTTAGGGAGGTGAGGTGTTTAAGGTGGGACTTTGGCCATTGTGGCGCACAAAGTCTGATAGAATCACAGTGCCAACTCTCTCAATCATTCCACTATTCGAGGTCTGCGATGCGAAACTACCCTCACATCGGTGTTCAGGTTGCAGATGTCTTGCTGCCGAAGCCCGGCATAGATCTTCAGAAATGGGCTGTGATTGCCTGCGATCAATTCACCTCCGAGCCGGAGTACTGGGAAAAGGTAGCCGCCCTGGTGGGTGAGGCGCCTTCGACTTTTCACATGATCCTACCTGAGGTCTATCTGGGTACGCCCGAGGAGACGCGGCGTATTCAAAGCGCCCAGGAAACTATGCGCCGTTACCTTGAGGCAAATTTGTTTGAGACTTACAGCGGTTTGATTTATGTGGAACGCACAGTGGCGGGTAAGACTCGTCGGGGGCTGATCCTAGCCCTTGACTTGGAAAAATATGAATTTACTCCTGGGGCTCAGTCCCTGATCCGGGCAACTGAGGGCACCATTCTAGAACGCATCCCGCCGCGCATGCGCATTCGTAGGGGCGCGCTGCTGGAACTCCCTCACATCCTGGTGTTAATTGATGATCCGGAACGGACGGTGATTGAGCCAGTTGCCGAGCAATCTGAGCGCTTGCCCCTGCTCTACGATTTTGATTTGATGTTGGGAAGTGGGCATTTGCGAGGGCGCTGGGTGGATGATCTGGCTTTAGAACAACAGGTGATACGAGCGCTGGAGCGCTTAGCTTCACCTGAGGTATTTTATACTAAGTACGGGGTCGAGCGTGATAAAGGGGTGCTGCTTTTCGCAGTAGGGGATGGCAATCATTCCCTGGCAACCGCCAAATCGGTTTGGGAGGAACTCAAGGCCCAGGCCAGCCCGGATCACCCGGCTCGTTATGCGCTGGTAGAAATTGAAAATCTCTACGATGAAGGTCTAGAGTTTGAACCCATTCACCGTGTGGCGTTCAATGTGCAACAAGATATAACAGAGGATTTGAAAGCCTGGTTTGGGGAGCGTCTCTCACTCCAGCCTTGTGTCAGTGAAGATGCGATGGTGGAGCAGGTGCATCGCCCGCCTGTGCAGGGAGAACATCGCTTTGGGATCCTCTCAGCCCAAGGTAACTGGCTGGCACGTGTCCAGCATCCCGATTCAAACTTGCCAGTAGGAACCGTTCAAGCCTTTCTGGATGCCTGGCTTAAGCGGCATGAAAGCGCCAAAATAGACTACATTCATGGGCGCGAGGTGGTAAGCCGGTTGGGGCGCCAACCTGGTAATTATGGTTTCTACCTGCCCGCCATGCCCAAAACCGAGTTGTTCAGGACCGTCATCCTAGATGGTGTGCTCCCGCGCAAGACCTTTTCAATGGGTGAGGCGATTGAGAAACGCTTCTACATGGAGGCCCGGCGAATCGCCTGAGCGCGGGAGAGAAATTAGGGGATGAGCTGGTAAAGTTCAACCAGCACCCCGCCCGTGCTTTTGGGATGGATGAAAGCCATTTTCCGCCCGGGAAGTTCAAGTGGGGATTCGTTGATTAAGCGAATCCCCTTTGCTTTGAGGGTGACCAGGATTTCCTCGATATCATCTACTTCGAAGCAGAGGTGGTGCATACCACCCCCGCGCTCGGCAATGAAACGCGCTACTCCAGTCTCGGGGCTCGTGGGTTTAACCAGTTCGACTTCACTATCGCCGATCGGGATGAATGCGACAGTTGCCTGCTGACTGGGTACATCCTCAATGTGAGCAACGTGTAATCCCAAAGCATCTTGCCAGAAGGCGAGGGCGGTCTCGATATCTGGTACGGCAATTGCGATGTGGTTAATTTTCGTGATTTTTGCCATCTTCTCACCTCATACAGGCCCTAGATCCAGGTTGGAGGTTGATATTCGCCCCATACTTGACGCAAGACCCGACAAATTTCGCCTAGGGTGATGTCGTTTTCGACACACTCGATGAAAAGCGGCATCAAGTTCTCGCTACCGCGAGCCGCCTGCTCTAGGCGCGTCAGCAATTCGCTTACCCTGGCCTGATCGCGTTGAGCGCGCAGCTCGGCCAGACGTGCGCGTTGGGTGGCTTCAATGGCTGGATCAACGGTTAATCGTTCCAGGTCCAATTGTTCCTCAATTTGGAAAGCATTGACCCCTACGATGATCTGCTCTTTGCGCTCCACAGCTTGCTGGTATCGGTAGGCCGATTCCTGGATTTCTTGCTGCATATAACCGTTTTCGATGGCTGCCAAAGCGCCCCCCATGGCGTCAATTTTCTGGATATAGGTCATGGCTCGCTGGCTGATTTCGTCGGTCAGGTATTCGATGACATAAGAGCCGGCCAGAGGGTCCACCGTATCGGCCACCCCGGATTCATAGCCAATGATCTGTTGGGTGCGCAGGGCAATGCGCACCGATTTCTCAGTCGGCAACCAGAGCGCTTCGTCCATTGAATTGGTGTGTAGGGATTGTGTGCCACCCAGGACGGCAGCCAAAGCCTGAATGGTAACCCGAACGATGTTGTTCTCGGGTTGTTGTGCGGTGAGTGTAGAGCCTCCAGTTTGGGTGTGAAAACGCAGCATCCAGGATTTGGGATCCTGGGCCTTAAAGCGTTCGCGCATGATCTGAGCCCACAAACGCCGGGCAGCCCGGAATTTGGCTACCTCTTCCAGAAAGTGGTTGTGAGCGGCGAAAAAGAAGGATAATTGAGCCGCGAACTCGTCCACCTGCAAGCCGGAATCAATGGCAGCCTGGACATAGGCAATGGCATTGGCCAGGGTGAAAGCCACTTCCTGAACTGCATTAGCTCCGGCTTCGCGGATGTGATACCCGGAGATACTGATGGTATTCCACCGTGGGACATATTGGGCACAGTACTTGAACACATCCGTGATTAGGCGCATGGAGGGCTCAGGTGGGAAGATATAAGTGCCGCGCGCAACGTATTCTTTGAGAATGTCGTTTTGAATCGTGCCCCGTAACCATTTGGGATCTACCCCCTGGCGTTTGGCAACTGCGATATACATGGCTAGCAAAATAGCGGCGGGCGCGTTAATGGTCATGCTGGTGGAGACTTTGTCAAGGGGAATTTCCCTGAACAGGGTCTCCATGTCTCGCAGGGATGAAACCGAGACCCCCACCTTGCCGACTTCGCCGGTGGCCATAGGATCATCCGCATCATAGCCGATTTGGGTGGGTAAGTCGAAGGCAACCGAGAGTCCGGTTTGCCCCTGGGAGAGCAAATACCGATAGCGTTGGTTGGACTCTTCGGCGGTAGCGTAGCCGGCATATTGGCGCATGGTCCACAAACGTCCACGGTACATGGTGGGTTGAACCCCACGAGTGAAGGGGTACTCACCCGGAAAACCCAGTTTCTGCATGTAATCAAAATGTTTCGGTGGAAGAGCAACACGGGGCAATGGAATTTGGGACGACGTCAAAAATTCTGGCTTGCGTTCGGGATATTTCTCAATTAAGGGGCGCAGCGTTTGGGCTTCCCACCGTTGTTTTTCTTTCTCGAGATCCGTCATAGATTGTCTCCTGGCGAGCCTGGAGGTTGTGGCAATGTTAGTATACCGTATCCCCCATCTCAGAAAAGATAACAATTTCATGGTAAACTTTGGACAAACTTCCTGAGAGCACAGTCGCCATGACGCCTTTTTTGCAATTTGTCCTAGTGGCTGCAATTATCCTGTTTGCGGCGAAGGTTGCGGGTTATGTGAGCACGCGCCTGGGCCAACCTTCGGTATTAGGGGAATTGTTGATAGGGTTACTGTTAGGCCCTTCATTACTTGATTTGATCCATTTGCACATTTTCACGGATGTACATCTGGGGGAATTTGTCTACGAAATCGGCGAACTGGGCGTTCTCATCTTGATGTTTTTGGCGGGATTAGAATTGCACATTCGCGACTTTGTGCGTAATACGCGGGTTTCTTTCTTCAGCGGCTCCCTAGGTGTGATTGTTCCAGTTGCGCTGGGTGCAGGAGTGGGGCTACTGGCGCAAATGCCTCTTGACAGCGCTCTCTTTTTAGGTCTGACCTTAGGAGCAACGAGTGTTAGCATCTCAGCCCAAACCCTAATGGAACTCAATGTTTTACGCTCGCGGGTGGGACTTGGACTGTTGGGGGCCGCTGTCTTTGATGATATTCTGGTTATCTTGTTTCTTTCGATTTTTCTTGCCCTGGGTAGTGGTGGTCTAACCCCGACGACCGTTCTGCCAGTTGTGCTACGCATGGTGCTTTTCCTGGCCCTCTCAATGGGATTTGGGCTATGGATTCTCCCCTGGCTCAGCCGCCGGGTGGCCGTGTTGCCGGTCAGCCAAGCGGCGCTCAGCTTTGCCATTGTAATCATGTTGGTTTATGGCTTGGCGGCGGAGGTAGTGGGCGGGATGGCGGCCATAACGGGCACTTTTCTGGCGGGTTTGATGTTTGCGCGCACTCCCCTAAAGGCGCAAATTGAAAATGGGTTACGCGCCCTGGGTTACGGCTTTTTTATTCCCATATTCTTTGTCAATGTGGGCCTTGCTGTGGATCTACACCTGATTCGGGTTGAAACCATTTGGGTTATGGTAGGGGTGATCTTAGTGGCTATTGTCGGTAAGATCCTGGGCGCGGGATTGGGGGCACGCCTTTCGGGTTACTCCTGGCTGGAAGCGCTACAATTAGGAATAGGGATGGTCTCACGCGGGGAGGTTGGTTTGATTGTGGCTACAGTGGGCTTGGATAATGGCTGGCTCTCGCGTGAGATCTTTCCGGCGATTGTGACCATGGTGTTGGTTACTACACTGATCACACCCCCCCTACTGCGTGCTACGTTTGCTCGAAAGCAGGAAGCGAGTAAACCGACTGAAGTGATGACAAACCCCCCCGAGGCCCCAGTAGAAACTCTAGAGTCTAAATCTTGAAGAGGTGGTTGTTCACTCATGTTCCTTGTCTTGTTTGTCCTTAGTGATCCTGAAAATCTGGAACGTTTGCTGGATGCATGGGAGAAAGTGGGTGTAGGTGGAGTGACCGTTTTGCTCAGCAAGGGGTTAGTGCGCTTTAAGGAGAGTGGCGGAGTATGGCGGGAGGATTTTCCGCTCTTTCCTTCCATTGAGAACTTCAAAGAGCACATCGAGAACACCAACCGCACCTTGTTCACGATTGTGGAGGATGAGACTACTGTTGAGCGCCTGTTAAAGGCTACGGAACAGGTGGTTGGTAGCCTCAATCAACCCAATACTGGGATTATGGCGGTAATCCCCCTAGCGCGTGTATATGGTTTGAAATACCCTCGCCGCCCCTAAGTGGATTTTGCTGGGCAAAGGGAAAGTTTGTTCCTCTTGTTAGAGGATGAGCATGGCGTCTCCAAAAGAGTAGAAGCGGTAATTGAGGCGAATGGCTTCGCGGTAGACCTCAAGGATCCGCTCGCGCCCGGCAAAGGCACTGACCAGCATTAACAAGGTGGAGCGGGGGAGGTGAAAGTTGGTTACCAGTGCATCCACCACGTGAAACTCAAAGCCAGGGAGAATGAAAAGATCGGTTGGGCCGGCGAAGGGCGCGACCCAATCTCCTCTAGTAGCGTAACGTGCTGCGGTTTCCAAGGTACGGACGCTGGTTGTACCGACGGCCACCACGCGCTTGCCAGCGCGTTTGGTAGTGTTGATCATTTCGGCTGTTTCGGGAGGAAGTTCGCACCACTCAGTATGGATATGATGCTTGGTGGGATCTTCCTCGGTGACTGGTGCAAACGTATCCAGCCCAATATGAAGGATCAGGCCTGCAAAACGCACCCCCTGCTGCTTGAGGCGCTCGATGAGTTCGGGGGTGAAGTGCAGGCCAGCAGTGGGGGCGGCAGCCGAGCCGGGTTCACGGGCAAAGACGGTTTGGTAACGTTCGGGGTTGCGCAGGGGCTCGTGGATATAGGGGGGAAGGGGCATCTGCCCAATCTGGGGCAAGTAAGGTTCGATTGGTTCTTGAAACTGAATCAGACGACGTGCCCCGCCCATGTCGGCTACTACCTCGGCGATAGGGCCGCCTTCAACCTGGAGAGTCAGGGATGGGCGGACCCGCTTTCCGCCCACTAGAACCTCCCATGTTTCCCCCTCTAATTTTTTAAGCAACAATAACTCTACCCGACCACCGGAGGGCTTACGTGCCCATATGCGGGCAGGGATCACCCTGGTTTCGTTCACGACCAGCAAGTCTCCGGGGGCAAGGTAACGCCCAATTTCCCAGAAATAGGTGTGCACAAGGTCACGGCGGTTGCGCCACATCACCAGCAGGCGCGCATTATGACGTGGCTCGACTGGGGTCTGAGCAATGCGCTCGGGAGGTAGGTCGTAATCGAAATCAGAGGTTTTGAGAGGCGGTTGCGCCATAGATGCGGTGGTTTTTGCAACGAATGAAGTGGCGATAGATCAGGTGAACAGCCGCGGCTGCGGACTCTCTTTTGTGTAAGGGATGCCAAGATGGGCATAGGCCAGGGGGGTAGCAACCCGACCCTGAGGCGTGCGATCTAAAAAACCCAGTTGAAGCAAGTAAGGTTCAACGACATCCATGATGGTATCGGGCTCCTCGCCGATAGAGGCCGCAATGGTGTTCAACCCCACAGGTCCACCGTTGTATTTCTCGATCACGGTACGTAGAACCCGTTGGTCCACGTCATCCAGCCCCAAGGGGTCCACGTTCAGCAGATTCAAGGCCTCACGCGCAATTTCGGCAGTGACTTGGCCGGCAGCACGCACCTGTGCGTAATCACGCACTCGACGGAGCAAGCGTAAGGCTACGCGCGGCGTGCCACGGGAGCGACGGGCAATTTCTTCAATTCCTGCTGGCTCCGCCTGAACCCCCAACAGCATGGCAGCGCGTGTCAAGATCTGGCTGATGGCCTCAAGGCTGTAGTAATCTAGGCGATAAACTGCCCCAAAGCGTGCGCGCAGGGGGGCGCTCACCAGGGCCAGACGCGTTGTGGCACCGATCAAGGTGAAGCGCGGAAGTTTTAGCCGGATTGACCGGGCTGCCGGACCCTTGCCGATGACAATATCCAAGGCGAAGTCCTCCATGGCAGGATAGAGGACTTCTTCAACCGCCTTTCCTAGGCGGTGGATCTCGTCAATAAAGAGGATATCGCCGGCACGCAAATTGGTCAAAATTGCAGCCAGATCCCCAGCGCGTTCGATGGCGGGCCCCGCTGTCACTTTGATCTCTACGCCCATCTCGTTAGCCAGAACATGTGAGAGGGTGGTTTTACCCAGCCCAGGTGGCCCATAAAACAGGACATGCTCGAGCGGCTCACCACGCTGGCGAGCAGCGGCAATAAGGATGGCCAAATTCTCTTTCAGTGTGTCCTGACCAATGATGTCATCTAGACGGCGCGGGCGCAAGGCCTGATCTAGACGGTCGTCCGGCCGGCTCTCGGGTTGCACTAAACGCTGCTTGATTTCGTCCATATTGGTTTGATTATAACCGTTTTCGGCGAGGCATTTGAGATTATAATAAGCGAAATCTGAGACAAGGAGCCGCGCATGTCTCTCGTTCATGTCTCAAAGCACCCGCTGGTGGCTCATAAACTGACAAAGTTGCGCTCAATGGAGACCGAACCCAAGCGATTTCGCGAGTTAGTGCGCGAATTGAGCGCGCTATTGGCCTACGAAGCAACGGAGGATCTCCTGACCCATCCGGTGACTGTGCAAACCCCGATGGGGGTGGCGCAGGGTGCGGAACTGGTGGATAAGATTGGTCTGGTACCGATTCTGCGCGCCGGGTTGGGAATGGTGGAGGGCGTTTGGGAACTCATGCCCTCTGCGGAAGTTTGGCATTTGGGGATCTACCGGGATGAGAAGACGCTAAAGCCTGTGCAGTACTACAACAAATTGCCCACTGAACCACGGGTGACGGTGTGTCTAATCCTGGATCCCATGCTGGCAACGGGAGGGTCCGCCATCGCGGCGGTCGATATTCTCAAGCAGTGGGGCGTGAAGCGAATCAAGTTTGTGGGGTTAATCGGCTCGCCCGAGGGGATTCAGCGCTTGGAGAGCCATCATCCTGATGTGACCATTTACTTGGCAGCCATTGATGAGCGTCTGAACAATCAGGGTTATATTGTGCCTGGTCTGGGGGATGCGGGAGATCGCCAGTTTGGGACGGGGTAAAGTAGCCCGTTTGTCAATTCCAGGGTTCTTGGCTTATTGAATATCTGGTTTGGAGAGGGGCTTACGCTAAGAGAGCTCGCCGGGCATGGGCAATTAACCGGTTAAGAGCCCATAATGGCAGAGCCAAGGCCAGGTGTACCGTCAGGGCGATCCCCAAAATAAGCCCGAGGGTCAGGAATCCCCGATTGAGAAAGGGCCATAAGGTAAGCGCCAGCCACTGCCCCATGCCGGCTAGAAAGGCTATGAGAACAACCGCCCCCAGGATGGTCGCAACGCCCCACCATGCACGACGGTCGGCCGCCGAAGGGATCATGGTGCTACTGATGGCGAAGGTGAGGTAAAACCACAGCCAAAAATCTGGCTGCTGCGTTAGGGTGAGGGCTTGCTGAAAAAGTGCCCGCCACTCGGCCTGAAGGAAAAGGGGGATCAAGAGTTTGAAGTCAAGGATATTCAGTCCGAGATGGGCAACCAGAAGCGCACCCGTAAAGAAAGGTGCCGCTCCGATAAGAGCATCGCGCAGGAAATCGGCCGGGGTAGTGCGTACGGCCCCCAGTTCCAGTTGTCCGTTTGGCAATAAACGAGGCAGGAGTGAAACCCCTTGCACCGGCACGCGTAATAGCCAGGCCATAAGGGCATGGCTGGCTTCGTGCAAGAACACTCCCGGAAAGAGAAAGATCGAAAACAGGGCGATTGCCCAGTTGGGGCGTCCAGTTAGAAGATAAAAGAAGGCCTGCATCTCGTGATGTAGCCAACGCTGAATCACAAGGAACAGCAGTGAAGTGAGTCCAAAGGCAAGCAGGCCTTCGAAAGCCAAGTGTTCTCACCTGGCAGCGGCTTCGACGATTTTAACGAACTCGGCCGTCTTCAGGCTGGCACCACCGACCAGGGCGCCATCAATTTCAGGCTGGGAGAAGAATTCAGCGGCATTGGTGGCGGTTACCGAGCCGCCATAAAGCACCCGTACCGCTTCGGCCACTGCCTGCCCGAACATCCTGGCTAGGGTGGGACGAATAACCTCTCCAACAACACGATTGGCATCCTCGCCGCTGGCCGCGCGTCCGGTGCCAATGGCCCAAACCGGTTCATAGGCAATGACTAGCCGGCCCGCTTGTTCGGGGGTCAGGTCTTTCAATCCCTGCTCAATCTGGCGGGAAACAACCTCGGCGGTGCGACCCGCCTCATTTTCGGCCAGGGTTTCACCGATGCAGACAATGGGGGTTAGGTCATTCGCAAGGGCTGCGTGCACCTTGCGGTTAACCGTTTCATCGGTTTCTCCGAAGTAGGTGCGCCGTTCGGAATGGCCCAGGATAACGTACTGGCAGAACTCCTTGACCATAGCGGGTGCAATTTCACCGGTGAAAGCCCCAGATGCTTCCCAGTGCATGTTCTGAGCTCCCAGCCCGATTTCGGTGCCACTTAGCATGGCGGCTATAGCCATTAAACTGGTGAAGGGGGGACACAGGACGCGCTCCACCGCATGGACCGCCTGCAATCCTGGCAGCATCTCCGAGACCAGGGAACGAGCTTGCTCAACAGTCTTGTTCATTTTCCAATTGCCGGCAACTAGAGGTTTACGCATGGTGACATCTCCTGAAGGGAATAAAAGAGGTTACTTGGGTAGCGAGGTGAGGTGGTGATTCGGGGGCGCGATGGTCGTGGAGGTGGGTTGAGGTTCTTCCAAAAAAGCGCCCTGGGAAGCCAGTAAGAAGGCTGTAAAGCCTATGAACGCCCAAGGTAACATGGCCGCCTGAGCATGGCGGGCAAGGATCAAGGCCGAAGTCAATAAATAAAGGCTTAGTAGCCTCTCGCCCCATTCCAAATAATTATAGAGGGTTTTGGCCGACTGTGCCGGGCGAATGGCGGCGGATTCCTGGGTCAGAGCCTTGGGCGTGCGTTCAAAGACCCCGCCTTCGTGTAGCAGACCGTCGAGGGCACCAACCGCGCAGGTCAAGCTAATCCCGATTCCCAGCACAGCCATTCCAGGCAATAAACTGAGGCGTTGCCGCCAGGTAGAATAGGTTTCGGTCTGGGCTACCAGGTATTCTGCGGCCAGACCAAGGCCGCCCAGTGCGCTCCAGAAGAAGAAGTTAAAGTAGGAGGGTGACCACACCCCAATCGGCAGGATAAGCAAAAATGCCAGCACGGCAAAAGGAAAAGGTACGTACATTGAGAGGTGTAGCAACCCCTCTAAGCGGATCTGCCAGGGCAATGGGGCGCGCCACAGACGCGCTCCAAGTTTGCGCAGCGTCTGGACGCTCCCTTTTGCCCAGCGGTATTGTTGCCGCCGCAGAGCGGCCATGGTTTCGGGTACCTCAGCCTGGACGGTGACATCAGGAAGATAGAGGCCTTTCCAACCTAGCAATTGAGCCCGATAGGCGAGATCCAGGTCCTCGGTAAGGGTGTCCCATTGCCAACCGCCGGCTGTCTCAATGCAGGTACGGCGCCAGATTCCCCCCGAACCGTCAAAGCCGATGAAAAAACCACCGGCCGCCCGACCGCCTTGTTCCACAATGGCATGTCCATCCATGGCCAGGGCAACTAGGCGAGAGAGAAGGTTGGCGTGGGCGTTGTAGTGAACCCATCGCGTTTGGACAAAGCCAACGTGGGGATCTTGAAAGGCGGGTACCACTCGTTTGAGCCAATCGCGTGGAGGCAGAAAATCGGCATCAAAGATGGCGATCAGCTCACCCTTAGCGGCGGGCAGACCGGCTGCCAAGTTGCCGGCTTTATAACCCTGACGGTTGGTGCGGTGGCGATACACGATCTGGAATCCTGCGCGCCGGTAACGCTCGACCAGCGCACGAGCCAGTGCCGAGGTCTCGTCGGTAGAATCGTCGAGCACCTGGATTTCCAGGCGGTCACGCGGATAGTCCAGGCGGGTAATGGCGCGTAGCAAGCGGATCACTAACTGCCCTTCGTTATATATTGGAAGTTGAACAGTGACCCGTGGCCACGAAGTGGGAGGTGTAAAATCGGAAGGGCGAGGGAGGCGTTGGCGGTGACGCCAATAGGTACAAGCCAGGAACAGGCTGTTAAGCCCAGGGATGAGGACGGCCAGCATGCATAGGGCATAAATGACTTTGAGCGTAGTGAGGAGAGCTTCCCAAGCAATTACGTTGGTCATAGTGCCCTATCCTTCAACAGTCATGGAGGATTTTGCAAGTAGCAATTCTACCACTATTACGTTAATCAGAAATTTGAGGCAAGAAAGTCTGGGAAATGCGAGAAAACATCTATTCCTTGTCGAACTTGGGGGGTTGTGTTAAAATCAAAACCAGAAATATGGTGGCTGTAGCTCAAAGGCAGAGCACCTGACTGTGGATCAGGTGGTTGTGGGTTCGACCCCCATCAGCCACCCCTATTTTTTAATCTTCCTATCTTGAAAGCCTTTTCCTCAATAACTAAATTAAATAACATTTAGAGATTTCTGGCCAGGGGTCGCTAACTTCTGCTGAATCGCTTTGTTGTTCCCCGGTTTGATCTCGCCACGCATGTCTGCTATTTCCTGTCCGATAGCACGCACTAAACTGACAGCATTGGCAATTTTTTGTGGAATCTCAAGATGGGATGACGATGTGGAGATGGGGTGGAATAGCAGCAGGGGTTGAGGTTTCAGAACGGGACAACATGTGGGGAATGCCTTAGTAGATAGTAGGAGCGCATTCAGAAAACGAGCGTTAACAATGCCGAGTCATTAGTGGGGGTAATCTTGGCAATAAGTCAAAAATTACACTCTAAAATGATTGGACTTTTGTTTGATTTCGGTTAAAATGAAATTACCCTGTAACCCCGGTTCGTGAGACCTGTGCTAAGGTCAACTTAATCATGAATGATTCTTGTAGGCTCCTGATCCTAGAGCCCGACCAGGCGCTCCGTCTATGGTTGGTTTCGTTGATTGCACCTGCTGGGCATACCATTTTGGCGGCTCCTTCCTTGGAAGTGGTAGGGGCATCGCTGGTGATAAAAGATTTCAATTTTCTAATTGCCGATTTGAAAGACGAGGCCGAGTGGGCAGCCTTGGGCGAAGCGCTGGCTCGTTATGGCTTCCCTCCTAAAGCCATCTTCCTTGTTCCTGCCGATAGCCGAGGGCTGCCTGCTGAGTGGCCCTTTACATATATAACACTGCACAAACCCCTGATGCCGCGTGACTTGATGGTAGCCATTGCAACTCTGCATAAAGGGAACGCAAAACTTCCCGATGTGGCGTTGGCCGTTCGTGAGGTGGGGGCGCTCTATACAGCACCCCCAGTGTCTTGCTTTGAGCGCCTATGTGTGTACTTGGATACGGGGAGTCTCATAGATTGCCAGACGCGCACGCTACGTGTCGCTGACCAGAGCATTCGGCTTTCACAAACCGAGTCCTACCTCTTGGAGAGTTTGTTGACCACACACGGCTTAGTCATGCCTTATGAGGATCTGGTGGGACTAATTTATGGGTATTCAATTAGTCGATCCGAGGCTGCCCGGTTGTTACGTCCGGTTGTAACCCGGTTACGGCACAAATTGGCTCATATGGGAGGCCAACGCTGGATTCGCAATCAACGCCAATTAGGATACAGCCTTCAAATTGCCCCGACACCTGGACCGTTGATCGAGTAGCCCGCAACGTGCTTACCGTTGCCAGGGAAAATCAATTTCTGGGAGATGAGGTGGATTGAGCCAGCGCAACCACCCACTATTGGTTCGCTGCTCAGGTGCTGCTTGATCCATGGCTATTAGGAGCATGCTGCTACTGATCAGGAAGGCCCCTGTCCATTGAGCGAGACTGAGACGCTCACCCAGCCATACCTGAGCCAGGAAAACGGTAACCAGCAACTCGCTCAGGCCCAAAAGAGCCGTTTGGAGCCCCCCCAGGTTTTTGACGCCAAGGAAAAGCGTTAGGCGGGACAGGAACGTAATTCCTGCCATTCCCACTACAGGCCACCATGAAAGGGTAAAGGCTGGGAGCGAGGGATGGGCCACCAAGAATGCTACACCTACGGTTAATGCCATAGCCAGCAGGGTGTAAAAAGTAACCGTAGGAGTGGGAGCCTCATATAATATGCGTTGATTGATAATCAGATGAAGAGCATAGAAGAGGGCTGCCAGCAACATCATGAATGTCCCGCCTAGATCAACCGGGTCGTGCCCGGTGCGTATCAGAAGATAAATACCGGGCAAGGCTAACATCAGACGTACCAGCGTGACGCGGCTGATTTGCTGACGGTCCAACCAGAGCCAAAGGGCGACAAAAAGGGGATAGAACGAGTAGATCAGATGGCCCACACTGGCGTCCAGGCGGCTCAAGGCGGTGTAGTAAAAAATCGAACCGACTCCGTTAAGCACCCCAGCAATGAGACATCCTAGCAAACCTACCGGGTAAATATAGAAAAACTGGCGTTGAAAATTCATCATCCCTAGCATCAGGATAGTCGCAATGGTGCTTCGCAGGGCAACAACAGCCAGAGGCGAGAATCCCAGCATGAAGGCCTGCTTGCCGAAAATGGGCATGGCGCCCATGAATAGCGCCGAAGCAAGCGCTGCTACGACCCCCTGAGACCGCCGGTTTGCCCGCATTTTCACCTTATCCTGCTGGAGGGTTCATTTCAGCAGAGCGCGAACCTCATCCAATAAATCATCGCTTAAAAAGTCTCCTTTCTGCATCAGAGATTGGATGTGGCCGCGCAAGCGCTCTTTCTCGGCTGGGGTTAACTCTTTGGCAGTGACCACGATGATGGGAATTTCGGCGGTTTCGGGCTGAGCCTGCAGGGCTTCAATAACGCCAAAGCCGTCTACTTCGGGCATCATCAAATCCAGGATAATGAGATCCGGGTGTTCACGCCGCGCCAATTCGATGGCTTCGCGGCCGCTGGCGGCTTCGAAGAGGGTGTAGTCTCCCTGAGATTGCAGAATGCGGCGAATCAGACGGCGGGCCTCAGGATGGTCATCTACAATAGCAATGCGTGGGAAGCGGTCAACGGTGATCTTGCTGAGCGCGGCCAGCAGTCCTTCTTCTGCGCCGACATGCATGGCATCTGACACGACCACACTACGCGACCATCCCTCACCCAAGATAGTGCGTTCTACCGGTAAGGTGTGTCCGGAGATATTTATTACCACCACTTCATGGGGTTTGATCTGCCCACTGCGCACCAATTTAATGAGTCCAGCGCACGCGACAGCAGCGGCGGGTTCGACCGACATTCCTTCCATTTTGGCCAGAAAATGAATGGCGCGAAAGGCTTCCTCATCACTGACACTTTCGAAGGCTCCGCCAGATCCTTCCAGCATCCAGTTGCGTAAGAGCGTGTAGGTTCGTCCAGGGTCCCCTGTAGCCAGGGTGGCGATATTGGTACGTGGTGATTGAATTGGAATGGCGACC
Organism: uncultured Thermanaerothrix sp.; assembly: GCF_938028735.1. GTDB lineage: Bacteria > Chloroflexota > Anaerolineae > Anaerolineales > Anaerolineaceae > Thermanaerothrix. The sequence continues at coordinate 373,244 of NZ_CALIMF010000002.1, read as the reverse complement.
TCGCGGCCCTGTTTCCAGGCATTGACCATGGGAGCGCAACCTTCTACCTGGATGACCCCGATTTTAGGAATCCGGTCAATCCACCCCATCTGGTACATCTCGCGGAAGCCCTTGAGTACCCCCAGTGGGCCCATACCACCGCTTACCGCTTGGATGTACCAGTCAGGCGCCCGCCAGCGGGGACGCGTGGTTCCCAGACCGTTGGCTGGCGGTTCCAACACTTCACCGAGTTGTTCGGCGATCTCGTAGGCAATGGTCTTCATGGATTCGATGTTGGTGATGCTCCTAGCCCCAGTATCCAGAAAGATGCCCCGCTGACGTGCGAATTCTGCCGCGACCTGCTTGGCTTGGTCGTAGGAACCGGTGACCTTGATGACCTGGGTGCCATATAGTGCCACTTCCCGCATCTTGGCGGCTGGCACCAGGCTGGTAAGGAAGGCCCAGAGTTTTATCCCAGCACGGGCTGCGTAGGCCGAGTAGGCGATGGCCACATTGCCGGTTGAGGCCAAGACAACCTCGCGTACCCCGGCAGCTTTTAGCGCGGAGATACTCAAGGCAGCCTGACGGTCTTTGAACGATGCGGTGGGCCCTTGGCGTTCATCTTTCATAAAGAGGTTGGAACACCCCAGCATCATGCCCAGGTTAAGGGCGCGGATCAACGGCGTTCCCCCCTCGGAGAGACGCAACTCAGGTGCCGGTTGGGTGATCGGGAGCATTTCGCGATAGCGCCAGAGGTCAAAAGCCCGTTCTTTTAAACGCGGCGGAAGGTCGGAGGCTAGATGTGCGTAGTCATACGTAGCTTGCCGCCATGCTCCCCCACATGCTGGGCAAACCGTTTCCAGAGGGTGATAGGGTGCCTGAAAACCACAATCTAGGCACTCAATCTGACAGTGTTCGTTGAGCATGCATACACCTCAATGCGATGGTGAATGGCCTTTATGCCACTTCTGAAGGGCCGACTCCAGCAAAGCAAAGAGTTCCTTTTCCTGGAACTGGCTCTTGTTGAGCATTCGTTTGCTGAATTCGGCCAGTTGTTCGCGTTGCTCGGGGGTTAGGTCAGCCCCTGTGATGATAATGACGGGGATGCGGTTCCAGGTGGGGTGAGTGCGCAGCGCTTCCAGAACCTGAAAGCCATCCATTCCGGGCATGAATAGATCCAGCAAAATGACATCCGGGGTATGCTGTGCCAGGTGATCCAGGGCTGCCTGACCATTGTGAGCTACCTGAATGTGAAAGCGTTCATCGGAGTCGAGGATCTTTTGTAGCAAGCGCACATCTTCTGCCGAATCGTCTACAATCAAAATCTGTGGGTCACTGCCGCCGTTTTGGAGGCGATAAAGTGTGTGGATCAGGTCCTCGGGCAGGAAGGGTTTGACCAGGTAATCAGCGGCCCCTAGGCTGAACCCCTTTTCTTCTTCCTCTAAAATGCTGCAGATAATCACCGGGATATCCCGTGTCTCGGGGTCGTTCTTCAAATCAAAGAGTACTTGCCAACCGTCCTTGTCGGGCATCATCAGATCCAAGGTAATAGCAAAAGGCTTAAGACGCTTTGCAACAGAGACGGCCTGATGAGGATTATGGAGAGGTACAATGCGATAGCCGTTATTCTCCAGGTAGCGCTGGTAGAGCTGGGTAACCTGGTGGTCATCATCAATAGCCAGGATGACGGGGGTTCCTTCGGGCAAAGACGAGGCTTGGGAAATGCTTTCGTCTGTTGAGGGTTGTGGGATTGGCAGAGTGAAGAAGAAAGCACTTCCCTTATTGACTTCACTCCACAGTAAGCCGATGCGTCCTCCATGCATTTCCACGAAGGAACGACAGATAGATAGTCCTAACCCCGTCCCCCCGGTACGTCGGGTGGGGGAGTCATCTACCTGCGAGAAGGGCTGGAAGAGTTTAGCGCGATCCTCCTCGGCTATTCCAATGCCCGTATCGGTGACCGTGACCATGACCTCGGGGATACCCTTTGGCCCCTGGACCACTTGGGCTTCCACCGTAATGGACCCCTCCTCGGTAAATTTGGCAGCATTGGAGAGGAAGTTGAGCAGCACCTGACGGATGCGAGTGGCGTCAGCAATTACAGTCGGCAAATTGGCAGGCACATGATGGTGGAGGGTGATGGGTTTGTCCTTGACCAGTCCTACCGCGGTTGACATGACACTGTTGATCAGGTCTCCCAGATTTACCTCACTAAACTGGAGTTCCATCTTCCCGGCTTCGATCTTGGAGAGGTCGAGGATGTCATTGATCAACCCCAGCAAATGCTGGCCGGAGTTGTAGATAGAGGTCAGGTCTTGCCGTTGTAATTCGGTGATGGGCCCGTCAATGCCTTTGAGAATCACCTTGGAGAAGCCAATGATTGAGTTCAGCGGCGTGCGCAACTCGTGGCTCATGTTGGCCAGGAACTGACTTTTTAGCCGGTCGGCACGGCGCATTTCTTCGACCGCTTTCTGAGCCAGTTCGTAGGCACGGGCGTTTTCAATGGCTACGGCAATTTGATCGGCCAAGATCTGGAGCACGTGGAGATCTTCAGAGGTGAAGGCGTTCTCATTGCGGGCGTGGATATCCAGAACCCCCATGACGTTGTCACCCGTTTTGAGTGGGAGCACAACTTCTGACCGCGTATGAGGAAGAAACGGATTGGGCTGATAAATCGGATCCTCTAGAACGCGATTCAGAACCAGGGGCTCCCCCGTGATTGCTACTCGCCCAATAGGGTTACGCGAGCCTTTGGCATAGCGGATCGGGGTGCTCAAGACGTTCTCCCGTCCTGCGCCAGCGGCTTCGCGCATAACCAGATAAGAGCCCTCTTCATTGGTCAGGTAGATGCCCACATGGTAGTAGTTGAAACGCTGGGCTACCAGTTCGACCATGCGCCCAAGTAGGGTGTTGAGATCCAGTGTGCTCAAGGTATCGCGAGCAATCTGAGCGGCTGTTTCGAGTTGCAGGGCGCGGCGCTGCGCCTCGCGCAAAAGGCTGAAGCGCTCCACAGCAACGGTGACTCCGTTGGCGGCGGCTTGCAAAATCTGAAGGTCTTCCGCAGAAAGCACCATCGGGTGAGAGGCGGAGACGGTCAACAGACCAAGGAGACGTCCGCCGCTGCGCAGGGGAATGAAACAGCCGGAATAAACCCCTAGCGTTTGCAGGGTATTACGCGAGATCGGATCCAAAGTGCTTTGCTCGAGGTTGGTAAGTACCAAGATGTCCTGGCTCAGATGGCTGAGCACTGGGAAAGCCTGGGCCGGAAGTACCATTCCCTGGCGTTGCAGGGAGGCATTCTTGGAGCTGAAGCCGGCAACTTCAAGCGAGGTAACCTCACCTTCGGGGGTGCGGTTGACCAAGATAATGGCCAGATTCTCAGCGCTCGCAGGTAGCGCATGCTGGAAGAGCAAATCGGCCAGTTCTTGCACTTCACGAGCCTGGGCAATACCGTTGCTGATGGTGTATAGCAACTCGGTACGAGCCAGGGCTTTTTGGGTTTGCTCGAAAAGGCGCAGATTTTCGACCTCGGTGGCCATCTGACCAGCCAGCGGAGGGTAAGTACGTAACTCCCGTCCACTAAAGTGGTGCGGCTCATCGCAGAGTAACAGAAGAGCGCCCAACTGTTCACGCGACGCCCATAAAGGCAGTGCCGCCAAGGCCCGCACAGAGAGATCCAATAAGCGTTGGCGCATATCTGGATCGGTGATCTGTTCTAAAACATCCTCGTAAAACTGTGGGCTACGGGTGCGAGTTAGACGGTAATAAGGGTGATCGGGGCCATAGAGGGTGTCCACAGGAGGCGGCGGTGTTCCACGACCACTGTGCCAGTTAGCTACCACACGCAGGTAATCCTTTCCCAGTGCGGCGTCGCTCTCGTTCAGAAGCAGGACGGCTCGATTGATGGCTGGAATGCGCATGCCCTGAGGAATGACGGCCACCATTTCCTGGAGGGTGGCAGCGGTAGACATGCGCGTGCTGAGGTGATACAGGTTTTCGGTTTCATCCAGCGAGGCTTGGAGTTGTTCCAGGAGGTCTTGGCGTACCAGGGTGTTGGCGACAGCATCCGCGGCTAGGCGCAAGATGTTGATTTCATCGCTTTGCCAGAGGCGGAGAGTGGCTTGTTCAAAGGCTAAAAAACCAGGCACTGAGGCCTTACCGGGAACGGCCAGGAGTAAGATTGAAGCAGTATTTAGATTGCGCAAGAAGTTTTGTTCAAAAGCCTCTAAGTCATCCAGGGTGGCAGCCACCCAGCCCTGATCGCGCAGAGGCCGGCTCCATGAAGGGAAGAGGGCTACTGGCATGTGCTGGAGCTTATTCCGTTCAAGTTGAAATTCGGTTTCCTGTTTTGACCAGTCTGCAACGGCTGACCAGTAAAGCCCCTGTTCATCCTCTTTGACGGTTGCGTAGAAGACATGATCACATTGAGCGGCTTCGCCTAGAAGACTCAACACCTCACGCAATGCCTTGAACCCCGATTCGCTCAATAAGGTTACTGCGCGGGCAACGCCCGCCTGATACCGTTCGCGGGTTTCAATGGCACGTAACCCCGCTACTACCTCCTGGAACAGGTTCGCGTTCTGGAGTGAGATGCTCAACTGGGTGACTAGGGTGGAGAGCAACTCATACTGAACCCGTGAGTAGGCATTAGGTGAGGTGAAGGACTGCACCAACAAAGCTCCAATGATGCGCTCACCGGTACTCATTGGGAGTGCTATCAAGGCTTTAGGAGCAGGTTTGGGAGGGCACACACCCAAGCGCTGAAGTTCCTCTGCCAGGTTTTCGCCCAACCAAAGGGGTTTGCGTTCCTGAATCACATAACCCAGGAGGTCCTCTTTAGAGAGCGGGCGGGACGGCCAATCCTGTGATTCGCCGTTCTGAATGACCAACGGAAAGCGGAGCAAGCGGCTCTGTTCATCATAAAGCGCCAGTATCAGATTAGTATTATCAGCAATCTGCCCCACAGCCTGAGGCACCAAATCCAGAATCTCATCGGCTTCCGTTAGCCGTGAGATTTGTTGTCCAATCTCGTTGAGGAGCGCCAGTTGTTGGTTGCGGCGGAGCAGTTCTTGTTCAGCGCGTGTGCGCTCGGCCAGTTCTTGCTGTACGGCGGCATAAAGTTGGGCGTTTTCAATTGCCAGACTGAGTTGTCGCAGCACTTCCTCCACGAGCAGAATTTCGTCTTCCGTCCAGATACGATCTGGGGTTTCATCCAGCACTTCTAGTAGACCCTCACCGAAACCTGGTAAAGCGAGGGAGGCGGTCAGACGAGCCGGTTGGGCTAAGGAACGCTGATGCAAGGGGGTTTTTGATCCGGAGTCCCCTCGGTCATTCATGGTGGCGGGATGGGCGTGACGTGGAATGGTCTTGACCGTGGGTGGAACCGGGTGGGTCTTGATATCCGCGCTGGCAGGTTGGCGCAAAGGCGGAGCGGATGGTGACTCAAGCGGTGTATCTGATGCTGGTGTGAGGGAAGATTGAGTTGCAGAGGTATCCAAAACCTGGATATAGCCGCGCCAGTGGCGATTGGGTTGAGAAGCATCCCCAAGCGGGTACGCTGTTATTCGCAAGACCAGCGGTAGACCGTGTTGATTATGCCAGGTGAATTCTTCCTCAAATGGCGCTTCGGGAGCCTTCAGCCAAGCCTGGAGACGCGAAACCGTGCTAGCCGGCAGAAAGATCTCAAAAAGATTGTTTCCAATCCATTGCTCAGGCGAAAGGCCCAACCAGTGGGAAACTTCCGGACTACAGGCGACACAAATCCCATTGGCCTGGCAAGTAAATCCCCATCCCCGTGGGGCAGGTTCTGCTGAAGCCGGGCGACGCGCAGTTATTTCCTCCCCCCGCAAAGGGCTAAGTTGTTCAAAAAGAGCATCAAGCCGGCTGTGCAAGGGTTTCTTCGACATAGTGGGTCATCTCCTTGGCCAACACGCGATATTGCAGTGCCGCCCGACTTTTGGGGGCATGTTGGATGATCGGGATACCTGCTATAGCACTTTCGCGTAGGCGTGTATCAACGGGAATCACTGTTTCCATGAGACCGTCAGCAAAATGCTCGTGTAAGTACTGATAGAGCGTGCGGTGAATTCGATTGCGCTGGTCGAACAAGGTAAGGAGCAGACGATAGGACAAAGCAGGATTGTACTGCTCACGAATACGGCGGATCAATGTTAGCATGTTTCTCAGGGCGTAAATTGAGAAAAACTCGGCCTGGGTGGGAATAAGTGTTGTGTCAGCGGCAGCCAGGGCATTGCCCATTAAGGCCCCTAAAAAAGGAGGACAATCGAGGATCACATAGTCGAATGTAGCACCAATGAAGGGCAATTTCTTCTGCAACAAAGTTTCGTACCCCGGTTGGTGAGGGAGTAGACGTTCGGCTAAACTTAGCGAGGGATTACCCCCCAGAATGTGGAGACGTTCCATCTTGGTGGGCTTCCAGAGCTCCTCTGCAGGGGGATAATTCTCCAAAATGACATCCAGGATGGTGGTTCTGGTTTGCTGGGGGTCAGCGCCAACGGCCAGAGTGAGGTTGGCCTGGGCGTCCATATCCACTAGCAGGACTGAGTAGCCCATCTCGGCCAGGGCGGCTCCAAGGTTGACGGAGGTTGTTGTCTTAGCCACACCGCCTTTTTCATTCGCTACCGCTATACACCTCATAGAACCCTCCCACACGACTGATAGTTGCTGTGGATCATTGATCCTTTCCATTGCCGGGCACCCCATTGGTGGATGGGGAGGTGGTTGGTTGCCTGAAGACAATTTGAACGTGCGAGGCGTTCAGTGCGCGTTTGAGTTCTTCCATGGCGATATCCAGCATGGTCTGCGGATCCGTGGCGGCGCGGATTCGGCCGGTGATTTCCAAGGCCTTACGTTCGCGTTCAGCGCGGCGCAAGGTGGTTTCGAGCAAGCGGGCGTTTTCCAGGGCGAGGGCCACTTGGGCTGCCACCGCCTTAAGGGCTTCAATTTCTTCATCCGTCCAGGCCCGTTCTGGGGATCCCAGGTCTTGGACACGGATAACACCCAGAATTTCATCACGCAATTGGATGGGTACCGTCAGGACAGCTGCCTGCTCGCCCTCAGCGGGGGTGGCTGTCACTGCACCACGGCGGATGGCGGCTTCAATGTCAGGACGCGAAAGCGGGGGCTGGGCAAACACTCCCTGGGAGGTGTAAATGTAGGCGCGATGGCGGCGAGATCGCACTTCTTTCTCCCATTCCTGCTGGAGATAGCGCCGGTTCACACGGCGTGCCTCATCCAGGGCGTGCATGGTTTCTTCAAGCAACTGGTTATTGACGATAGCAATAGCAATTTGATCGGCCAGTGTACTGAAAAGTTCAATATCCTCTGGTGTGAAAGCATTAGGTTGGGTACTCTGAACGTCCAAAGCCCCGATGATACGATTATTGGCGATAAGCGGAAGCGCCATCTCGGAACGCGTTTCGGGTAGGTCGGGGTTCTTGAAATGGACGGCATCTTCACCTACATCTGTGGCAATGCGAGGCTGTCCGGTTGCTGTCACATAACCCACAATACCCACTTTACCAACCGGCAGTTTGTGCTGACGCGCCAGCATACGCTTGCCCCCTTCGCTGTTGGCAGCGCGTAATACGGCATATTCACCTTTCTCGTCGAGCAGGAAAACGCCGACGTGGTAGAAACCAAAGCGCTCGCTAATCAGGATGGTTACCTGATTGAGCAGGCTTTCAAGCGCCTGGGCAGAAACGATGCTTCGCGCGACATCGGCTACCGTTTGGAGTTGACGCGTGCGATAGCGCAGGGCTTCGTTTTGCTGGGCCAGTTCGCGGGTGCGCTCGCGAACGCGGTCTTCCAATTCGTTAATGAGGCTACGCAGTTGTGCCGTCATGGTGTTGAAAGCCCGTCCCAATGCTCCAATCTCGTCCCGGCTCTCTACGCTGGCCTCAGCTTCCAAATCGCCGGCCGTAATTTGCTCAGCAGTTTGCTTTAACTGGACAACTGGCGCACTCAAAGCTCCAGATACCCAGGAGGCCACCAGACCCACAACCGCCGCGAAGAGCGCAGCGATAATGACCGCCAAGCGGCCCTGCGCCTGCAATAGGGCCAGGAGGGTGCTCTGTTCGCGCACAAAGAGCACATACCATGGTCGAGTTTGCAAACGCACGGCCACGCCACTTTCTAGGTGACCGGCTCGGTCAGGATGTACCTCCAAGGTAAAGTATGTCACGTTCGATCCGTGTCTTAGAACACGGGCTAGATCGGTTTGGTTGGTGTAATTTACATAAGGGTGGTAGGGCAGTCGGTTGAGTTTTGCCAATTCGAGAGTTTGTGTGTAAGTAGGGGGAGTGAGGAATTTGTATATGTGCGTTGGTGTCATTGCGTCTGCAATGCGCATCAAGTTTTCATCAAGCAAAATGGGGTAGGAGTGTAATCCTAAAAGGTTAAGTTTGCGCTCCAGCAGACGCTGGAATATCTGAGCATCATATTCGAGGCGCAGCACCCCAATGATCTGCTGACGCTCGTTACGAATGGGCACAGCAAAGTAAATGTAGGCAACTTTGTTATCCGGGTTGAATTCAATTGGGGAGATATAGACCCGCCCAGTGCGTATCACTTGCATGAAATAATCGCGTTTGCTCTCATCCTGACCAATGGCGGCGGGGTTGCTGTCGTAGATGTTCTGTCCACGAAGGTTGAGCAGCCCGTAAGAAACCAGATGGGTTTCGTGCTTTAACAACAGAGAGTTGACAGTCACTCGCAATTGCTCTTCTTGTGGGCTACCTTGGCGTTTGGCGGGGTCCATGATCAAGTAATCGTAGAAAACACTTAAATTGGCCTCAGTGATGAGCGAATCACGGTTGGAAGTCAGGAAGGCGTCAATTTCCTGAGCCACCTGTTGAGCAGCTAAGCGTAAGGCTTGGTTGCTCTGATTTTGCAGGCTGGTGAAAATAAAGCGTGTATCCACTAGGGAGAGCAGGATCAAAGGTACGATGGCCATTCCCAGTGCACTGGTGACCAGCCGGACGCGTAGACTAACAGTTACGTAATCTAGGCTGAGCAACACCAGGTAAATCATCACCAGCGCGCCCAAAAGGATAGGTAGCGAGTCGGAAATGAGGGGAATTGAGAGCTGGAACTGAGGGAATAGCGAACCTACCAAGGCGGTAGCAACAGCCACGAAGAAGGCGCGGCTAATGGCTGATTCACGGGCTTCTTCTTCCAAGACCCCCGTGGCAACCATGATTCCATACAAAAAGGACAGGATTGCAAGGTAGACAGCGGTGGACTGACTTAATATTGCTAGGATCAGAAGGGAGATTTGAAAAGTGGGGGCAAGCCGAGGCATTGCCTGGCGATAATCAGTTTGCCCAGGCGCGTTGGCAATGGTAGAAAGGACGATCAGGGAGGCCAGCCCAAATGCAAGTGCCAGGACATAGAGTTGCCAGAACTGAGGCTGGTAAAACATTCCTATCAGGAACAAGGCAGCCAGGAGACCTAGGATCAGAGCCGTGCTGAAAGTTATGGCGGTTGCCAATTGGCGTTGTTTGGTCTCAATCGGAATCTGCGTGGGATCAAAAGCTGGTAATGCCGTGGATGAAATCATGCTTCACCTCCCGGCTGGCCCTCATTGTGTTCCTGATCTTCGTCACGTAGTTGTACCAATACTTCAGACACACCCAAGGTGCGCCCAATTTCGAGGGCGGCGGCGCGCAGAATGCCCTCCACATCAGTTGCAGCCTGCACGCGGCTCCCCAGTTCACTGACCAGGTGCTCCCGTTCAGCGCGCACGCGCATCATCTCCAGCAGGCGTGCGTTTTCAAGTGCAAGGCCGATGCGTTCGGCGGTGTTGTTAAGCAGGCGTAGCGTGTCTTCAGACACACCTTCCCCTTTGAACTTAACCGAGATAATCCCCACCGCTTCGCCGCGTGCCCGAATAGGAAGATAAAGCACAGACTGCGAGCCCTGCTCACCATCGGAGGCTTTCAGAAGGGGCTGTGCTTGGCGGATGATCTGCCCTATTTCCGGCGGAGGCACAGTAACCGGCTCTAACCGGTTGGTGTGCCAGCGGTAGCCGCGGGGCTTGTGAGAAGCGCGCAGATAGTCCCGCCACTGCTGACGGACGACTTGGCGGTAGCGAGTTTCTAATTCTGTAGCATATTCTTGCAACCGGTTGACTAATTGGCGTCGTTCCAGGGCCACGCCTAGCTGGTCAGCAATGGCCTGGAGCACCTGGATATCTCCTTCACTAAATGCGCTTACTTCTGTACTCTGAATATCCAGAGCGCCAATGATCTCTTGGCCTACCCGAATCGGCAAGGCGATCTCAGAGCGCGTTTCGGGGAGGTAGGGGTTTTTGAAATGTACAGCGTCTTTACCTACATCCAGGGCAATGCGGGCCTCACCTGTTTCCACCACGTATCCCACAATGCCCTCGACCCCCTTCCTGAGGCGATGACCAGCCGCAATCATGCGCTGGCCGGCTTCGCTGCTCGCTGCTCGCAAAACCGCGTATTCTTTTGACGCATCCAAAGTGAAAATGCCAGCATGATAAAAGCCCAGATAACGCTGAATCAGTGCCAATGCAGCGCGGAAGAGGGTCTCTTCATCTGCTTCAAGTGAAATTTCGCGGGCAATCAAACTGGCGACTTCAAGGTAAGTGCGGTGCCGGCGTAAATCGCGAGTACGTTGTTCGATGCGCAACTCCAAGGCAGCCCGCTCGGCTTCGAGGGCGTATGTTAGGGCTTTTTCTTCCTGGAGGGCGCGGTAGAGTTCCTGTTGGGCAATGGCATATGAAGCCATAAGTAACCCAACGACCAGGAGCCAGGACACTGTGGCGACGACCCAAGGGAGCGGGGATGTCTCACCTACCGCAATTCCTAGTTGTGCGACCCATCCGCTAAGATGGAGGGCAGCCATGCCACCGATCCCCAGCAGAACGAGGCTGAAAAGGATGTAAGCGCCGCGTTGCCCTAAGAAAGCATATGCCATCAGGATGAGCGCCAGCAGCCAAATCCAGGTGGTGCTCAATGGCCCTCGGTAGAGAAGTTCAAGGCTGCCAAGCACTCCCAGTGTCATGAGCAGAGCCATGATGCGTAACCCTTGGGGCTGGCGCCGAATCAGGACGCTGGCACTAAGCCACAGCAATATCAGAGTCAGGCCAAGGATGGGCCAATACTGGCGAGCCTGAAAGAGGGTCCAAGCCACCCATAGGTAACCCAATGCTGCGCTAATCCATACGATGTAGAGCGCGCGTTGCAGAATGGTTTCGCGCAGGAAGGTAATTCCGCCGGGCGCTGTGTGTGGAGTGGAGGGTGAGGGGGGGAGGTGACTCATCGCCCGTTATCCTTTGTGCCAGGGGTGTCGGGGGGTATGAGGTGGATGCTAGTTTCGGTGATGTTAGGAAGTTGGGCCAGCGCCTGCACAGCTGTTCTTAGAACTTCATCCACGCTTTCCACACGCGAGAGGGTAGTGCTGATTTCATTCAAGCGCTGTTCCATAAAAGCCTGGCGCTGGGTTTCCTGGAAGAGGCGGGCATTCTCAAGAGCGGTGGCCGTTTGCATCGCCACGGTATCCAGCCAGGCGATGTCTTCGTTGGTAAGGTTGGGCTGTTCCATTTCCAATGTGATCGTTCCAATCACCTGGTCACGTAGTATCAATGGGAAGTGCGCCACGTGGGCCGGTGGATGGTCCTCGTGAAGCGCAGATGGGTTTTGGTAGGTTGCTTCGAGGGTGCCGTATTCCTTAAGAAAATCGCCCCATTCTTCGGCAACATGTTTTCTCGCCAAAACCCGTACTTCTTCGCGTAACTGCTGGATGCGTTGGTAGAACTCAAGGTTTTCCAAGGCCAAGCCCAGGCTGTCGGCAATGCCTTGTAGAACTAGGATGTCATCTTCTTCAAAGGCACGCACCTGGGTGGACTGGATGCTTATGGCTCCCAAGCACTGACCCCGGCGCAGAATGGGGAGGGCTAGTTCGGAGCGAGTTAACGGAAGATGCGGGTTGCTGAAACGTACCAATTCGCTGCTAACGTCTTGAGAAATGCGCGGTTCTTTATGCGCTGTAGCCCAACCGATCATCGAATTCCCGCCCACGGCCAGTCGGTGGCCCTCTGCAAGCATGCGCCGCCCGGCTTCGCCTGTTCCAGCACGTAGCACAGCAAATTTGCCACTTTCGTCAATTAGAAAGATACCTACGTAATAAAGATTAAATTCCTGCTGAATAAGTTCAGCCATTTGTTGTAGTAATGTGGATTGATCGGCGGCGGTATGGATCGTACGTGCAATGGTTGAAGCCGTATAGAGCTCGCGGATACGCCGTTGTAAGGCACTGGTGCGTTCTGCAAGTTCGCGTTCAAACTCGGTTCGAGTAGAACGCAGTTGGCGCTCTAATGTGGTCTTGTCAATAGATAGCTGATTAAGGCGCTCTCCGAGAAAAGGCAAAGCAAGTCCCCCCAGAATTGCGAGGTAAGCCAGTAGAATCAGAGCGTTGAACCCGTTAGCGGGGGTGTTGAGGGCGAGAATGGTTTCAGGGGGTGGAGTGGATAGGATGCCGAGGCGCATGGCCACAACGATGGCCGAGGGGGTTAGTAGAGTTACCCCGACCCAGGGAAGCATTGTAGGCGGGTCAAATAGAAGCACTCCGATCATGATAACAATGGCAAAAGCAAGCACGGCTACCGATTGAGGGCCATAGGTCAGGGTTGTCTGTGTTCCCAGGAGGTAAGGGAAGGCCCCAAGGAAAGCCGCTCGTAGCCCAAAAGGCCAACGGCGTAGGAACGGCAGAAGGAGACTTAGCGCAAACCAAGTTGCCCAGATCCCCACCCCGGGCTCATTTGCCCCCTGAAGGGCTCGAACGAGATGAGGCAAAGCAAACCACCCTGCTACGGGGATTTGGGTCAGGAGGGATTGTTGGAGCAGGTACTCGCGAAGCGTGGGAAGTTCGCCCTGTTCCAGTACTTCAGGGGGAATGTTTCGAGGTAACACATGCTGCCAAAGGCTCATAGACCGGAGTCCTCCCTGCGTTCATGGCCGTTATTTTCGGCTGAGAGGTCATTGGGGCGGGGATGATTTCTGAGGGATTCGGCGGGTGGTGCAGGGGGTATGACTTGGATGTTAACCCGTTGGGCCCCTAGGGCACGCCCGATTTCGGTAGCCGAGGTTTGGAGGATGTTGCCCACCTCGGTCAAGGTGCGAATCTTGCTGGTGATTTCATAAAGGCGGCGTTGGCGTTCGACTTGAACCTGAATTTGGCGTACTAGGCGCGCGTTGGTCAGGATGGCTGCCAGATTGGTTGCAAAGGTGGCAAAAATCTCCTGATCGCTCTCGTCAAAGGCGGCTGGTTGTTCGGATTCAATGCAAATTACTCCCAGCACCTCGTTTTGATAGCCAAGCGGAAGTGCTAATGCTGAACGCGCACCTGGCGCTAGAGGTTGGAATTTCCCTTCCGGGGTAAATTCACTAATGCGTAGAGGTTGCCGACGTTCGGCTACCCAACCAGGAATCCCCTCGCTGGGTTGCCAAAACATTCGTGAAAGCGCATCGGTTTCATAACCGGTATAGGCTTTCAGTTCTAGATTCTGTTCGCGGTTGAGGAGGAAGATGGCAAAGCGGTTCTCCGGCAGGGCCTCATGCAAGCCTTGGAGCGCCTTTTCAAGGATCTCGTCGATGACCAGACTACCAGAGGCCTCGGAAATGATCCGATAGAAGAGGCGCTGCTGAGTAAGGTTTTGCTGAGTTCGGGTATAGAGCAGGGTATTATCGAGTGCGATTGCCAACAGGCTGGCAAGTGTTTCCAGGATTTGTACGTCTTCAGGCTGAAATGCATCATAGGAACGACTTTGTACATCCAGTGCTCCCAACAGACGCTCCCCCACTCGAAGCGGCACAACGATTTCAGAGCGTGTTTCAGGGAGCAGAGGATTGGGATAATATTCTGGGTTGCCGTGGACATTATTCGCGACAACCGTGCGCCCTAGTGCGGTGGCTTGCCCTACCAACGAGCGTGAACCGACGGCTAGCTGATGCCCGGATTGTTTCATGATCTGCCCGACTTCGCCGGAGGCCTCGCGTAATACGGCGTATCGCCCTAGCGGATCCAGGAGAAAAACCGAGGCGTGATAGTACCCTAGGCGCTCACGAATCTGGTTGGTGGCATTCTGGAGCATGGTGTCAATCTCGCGGGCGCTGATCGCTTCACGTGCGATCTCAGCCGATGCCAGAAGTTGTTCGGCACGTCGCTGGGCCAATTGCTCAGCGCGGATGTACTCACTGATATCTTGGGCAATGCGAATCAGCCGGGCGCTCCTCCCATCGGCGGGAGCTATGGGAATGCGTGAAACCAGTTCCCAAACGTTCTCGCCCTGCAGGCTGAAATAATAATTGGGAGTATTAATGCGGGCTTCACCGGATTCGATTACCTCGAGATCTTGGGTTAAGTCTAGGCTGCCCGTATCTCCTTCTAGGTCCATTTCTGTTTTGCCCACAATTTGAGCCAGTGCATCCACTCCATAGTGGCGGAGCAAAGCCCGGTTGGCGTATAAGAAGCGCCCTTCTGCGTCTTTAATGGCAATACGCTCTGGCAATGCTTCTAAAAGCGTGACCAGGAGCAGGTGCTCCTCCTCAGCACGATGTTGGCTTTCTTCGACCTGTGCTTGCAGGTGCTGCGTTTGGAGCATCCAGGCGATCAGGGGGGCTATACCCTCTAGAGCATGCAATGTATTTTCGTCAAATCGGGCTTCACGATGTAGATCCTGGAGAATTAGAGCGCCTAACACCTCTTCCCCCCACAGCACTGGGATGCCTAGCCAGGATTTTGCTGGCGTGCCGATCAGGCGGATGCCCAGCGTTTGGGCCGTTTCTTCGACACCATGCTTGACCAGTAGGGGGCGTTTATGCAAGATTATGTAAGAGGTAAGTCCTTCACCAAGAGGAAGAGGGTCAACTTGCATAGGTTGACCGCTTTCAAAAAGGGCGGGAAAGGTAATAACGCGCTGTTCGGGATTCAGAAGGGCAAGGGCAAATGACAGATCCGAGCCGAAATGCTGGTAAATAAAATCGGCAAGGGTGGTGTAGAAGGCAGAAGGTTGCGTTAAGGCCGGGGAAAAGGTTTGGAGAAACGCTTGTGGCAGGGAGTGGGGCGATGCGGTGGTCTCGAATTTTTGCGGTTGGAAGGTGCGAGGTTGGTCAGATTGTTCGGTGGCACGGATCAAAAAACTGAGAGCCATCTGGTCGGCTAGTGTGCACAAGACGTTATAAAGGGCAGGTGGGAAGGCATTTTTGTGCCCCGATTGCACATCTAGCAACCCATAAACCTGCGATCCTGCCATTAGGGGAATGACCAAGATGGACTGGGCTTCGCTCCAGATGTGCGCCATTTGGCGGTGGGCATTATCGGTCTCCAGGTGAGGAAGGTAATAGGGTCGCTGGTTGGCAATGGCCCATCCAAACAGGGTGTTGGAGTTAAGAGGGACGAGCAATTTATGGACGGGGAATAGCTCTGGGGTGGGGGTATGGATGACCTTTAGCGTGGCTGAGGTCTTGTCTGTGTCTAGGACATACAGGGCTATGTGAGGGATGCCTAACCCATAAGCCATTTTATGCACGGCGCTGGTTAGGAGTTCCTCTGGATGGTTGGCCACCGCGATCATGCGGGCAACTTCTGCAATTACCTGAGTGTAGGGCAGGGGGGTATGGAGGGTTTCTTCTGGGATGGGTTCGCCGCTCATAGGTGGCCACTCTCCATAAAAAATTCAGCTCAATTCCCAAACAGATTCACCGTTTAGAATGCGTTTGATCTGATCGGGAAAGCGATCGGGGTCCAAGGGCTTGCCTAAAAAGCCATCAAAGCCGGCCTGGCGAGCTTTATTCATCTGTTCCAGACTGGCCTCAGCGGTAACGGCAACTACAGGAACGTTACGGAAGCGCGGAGATTGACGGATCTTACGCAGAGCGCCATACCCATCTTCATAGGGCAGGCGAATGTCCATCAGAATGAGATCCACCTTGGGCAGCGAATCGGCAAACTCGGCTACCTCGTAGCCGGAGGTTTTCCATTCGCAATGAACCCCCAGGTAACCCAGGAGACGTGCAATCAAAACAAAATTGGAAACATTATCCTCAACGACCAGTACCACCGTATCTTTGGTCAGAGGGCGGGTACCATGAGTCTGACGCAGGGAAAGCGGTGTTGGGGCTGAATTTTCAG
Organism: uncultured Thermanaerothrix sp.; assembly: GCF_938028735.1. GTDB lineage: Bacteria > Chloroflexota > Anaerolineae > Anaerolineales > Anaerolineaceae > Thermanaerothrix. Next base: position 357,086 of record NZ_CALIMF010000002.1, on the reverse strand, counting down.
GTGTTGGCGTGGGTGATGCGTTTGCGTTCATGAGGCTACTCCCTATGACCGTTGAGAAGGAACTCGGCAATCTGGTCGGTGAAGCGATCTACGTCAATGGGTTTTTCGATGTAACCATCGCAACCGGCTTGAAGGGTGCGCTCTTTATCCCCCCGCATTACGTTGGCGGTTAGGGCCACAACTGGGACGCCTCGCAGGTGTTCCTGGGACTTGATGGTACGGGTAAGGGTGTAGCCGTCAATGTCTGGCATGTTAATATCCATCAGGATGAGGTCAGGGCGATGAGCATTGAGAAGATTGAGTGCTTCAGTGGCGTTAGCGGCCTCGAGGACATGGTAGCCATTGGCTTGCAACAATCGTCGCACTAAGGTGCGGTTGTCTAAGTTGTCTTCAACGTAGAGGATCGTTTTCACTGTCTCCATAACTTTCGCCCAAGTCACAAAGGGGATGCTTTAATAGCCATAAATATCCCTGAAGAGGGTTGCTTTCATACAGATTATAGTGAAATTTGCCTGGAGGAACAGTGTTCCTTGCTAAATTGTAATGTAGTCGCAAGGTGTTTCTAACCGTTAAGGGGCATTGCAAGGACTGTGCCGAGGGGTGGATGCTGAGGTAATCAAGACCTCCCAGTTGACAGGCAGGCCATGTTGTTGGCCTGTGGCCGGATCCCTTTAGGGGCGGTGCAAGATTGGGATTTGGTAATCGTCAGCAGGAATTAGCAATGGATGGTAGGTCAAAGACAGTGTGAATGACCGTTGCAGAGAGAATACCCACCTGAAGTTCTGGAGCAACATAAACACCGCCACATTTTAGTCTTGTGGCGGTGTTTGACGTGTTGATACTATCTAGAGCGGGCGACGGGATTCGAACCCGCGAATCTCAGCTTGGAAGGCTGATGCCTTACCCCTTGGCCACGCCCGCATATGTTTGATATTTATTCTACTCGGGCCGAGCGGTGTGGTCAAGGATAGTAAATCCCCATGGCCCCATTAGGGCGGCTCACTTGTGCTGGTGTACACCTATCTCTACTTCTTTATAGGGTATAATTTGTGCGGAAGGTTGTGGAACCTCAGTTGACACCAACGTGAGTAAGGAGTACTAAGGTTGGCAATTAACCCCCTAAATTGGCTTTTAGGCTTGTTCTCTTTGGATATTGGGATTGATCTGGGAACAGCCAACACGCTTGTTAACGTTCGCGGCAAGGGGATCATCATCAATGAGCCTTCATGGGTGGCTATTGATAAGCGCACCAAAAAGCCGCTTGCTATTGGTTTGCAAGCCAAGGAAATGGTAGGACGCACCCCCACAAATGTCATCGCTATTCGCCCGTTGCGTGATGGGGTGATTGCGGAATTTGAAATTACCCAGGCAATGTTGGGTTATTTTATCGGTAAGGCCCACCAGCAGACCATCGTGCCCATGCCACGGCCACGGGTGGTGGTGGGCATTCCTTCAGGAGCAACGGAGGTTGAAAAACGTGCAGTCTATGATGCGGCGATGGCCGCCGGGGCTCGCGAGGCCTATTTGATTGAAGAACCCAAAGCCGCAGCGCTGGGGGCAGGACTCCCGGTAGCGGATGTGCGTGGAAGTATGATCGTAGATATTGGTGGTGGGACGACCGAGGTGGCCGTGCTTTCTATGGGGGGGGTGGTGGTCTCGCGTTCTTTAAGGGTAGCAGGCGACGAGATGGATCAAGATATTATCCAATATATTCGCAACAAGTACAACCTGCTCATCGGGGAACGCATGGCTGAGCAGGTGAAGGTTAATATTGGATCGGCCTATCCCTTACCCACTGAGAAGACCATGGTGGTGCGCGGTCGCAATCTTATCAATGGCCTGCCAGAGTCGGTGGAAGTCTCATCCGTGGAAATTCGCGAGGCAATAGCGGGTTCGGTTCAGGTGATCGTAGATACGATCAAAGATGCCCTAGATGAAGCCCCTCCAGAGATTGTGTCTGACCTCATGGAGGCTGGGGTGTGTTTAGCCGGTGGCGGGGCGCAGCTCCAGGGGCTCGCTGAGCGTTTGAGCGATGAACTTAACCTGCGGGTTTGGGTGGCCGAAGATCCTATGACATGTGTGGTGCGGGGTACGGGGATTGTCCTCGAAGATTTGGATCGCTTTGCCGAATTCCTAGTGGATGTAGATCGCAACAGCCGAGGTTGAGCAGGTCCTCACAATTGTCGAATTGGCAGAAAGGCGATTTGACGTTATCTTGAGCCTATGAAAACGCTGGTCTCGCGGTTTTGGCAAACCGCTCTAGTGCTTATCGTTGCCAGTGGGTTGATACTGCTAGCGCTAAGTGGTTATTTGCATCCTCTCTTGCGCGGTGTCATGTCTCCGCTGGTGGGAGTACAGCAATGGATCTCGAGCCGCTATATTGCGGCCTACCAATTCCTTACTGCCCCGCGCGATATGGCCTCTCTTCAGCAACGTAACTTAGAGTTAGAACGGCAGGTGGCTGAGTTACAGGCACAAGTGATTGAACTCCAGCAACAGCTTCGGGAAGCCCAAGTCATTTATGCCCTCCTCGACTTTGCGCGCGCTCATCCGCAAAATCAGTATGTGGCGGCCAATGTCATTGGCCGTGATCCAAGCCCTTTTCTTCATTACGTGATTATTGACCGAGGCTCGGATGATGGGATCCGTCATGGAATGCCAGTAGTGACCAGCCAGGGGTTGGTAGGGCGTGTGGATGCGGTGACAGCAGGTGCGGCGCGAGTTCAATTGATCACAGATGCCGGTACCATCGTTAACGTGCGCCTTCAAAATAGTAAGGTGGAAGGCCAAGTGCATGGTTCGGTAACGGGGGAGATCAGCCTGGAGATGATCCCTCAGGATACGGTTATTCAGTTGGGAGATCTGGTGTTGACCTCGGGACTGGGCGGCACCTATCCCCCAGATATTCTGGTGGGGCAGGTCAGTGATATTCGTAAACAGCCCAATCAGTTGTTTCAGACGGCTGTTGTGCAGCCCGTTGTGGATTTTAGCACCCTCCAAGCGGTGCTCGTCATCACTAATTTCCGACCGATCCAGCTCGCGCCCCTGATTCCAACCCCCATTCCGTGAGGTGGGTATGCTGGCAGATTGGCTGGCCTTTCCGTTACTTGGGGGGTTATTAATGATTCAAACCGCCATCATTAGTCGTCTCACCCTCTTGAGCGGGAGCGGTGATCTTATCTTGCTAGCACTAATTGCCTGGGCCCTGCATGAACGTGTCCGGTCTGCTTTAGTCTGGGTGTTGGCGGGGGGGCTTCTAGTAGGATGGGTTTCCGGAATGCCACTGCTGTTGCCCTTGATTGGATATGGTTTGGTTGTCGCCTTGGCAAGGATGATCCGTCGCCAGGTGTGGCAAATCCCCCTACTGGCCATGCTTTTCGTGACCTTTTGGGGGACGCTAATATATCATGCTTTGACGATTGTGGTGCTACAGTTTAGTGGAAGCCCCCTGCCCTGGGAAAGTGCGTTAACCCATGTAACTTTGCCCAGCCTTTTCCTCAACATTGTGCTCGCTTTTCCAGTGTACGCGTTGTTTAATGATCTAGCGAACTGGCTGTATCCCGAGACGGTGGTGAAAAATGCATGAACCAATGGAACACCCACATCCATTTGAGCACTGGCGATTGACCGTATTTTATGCGTTGATCGCATTCGTGATCGGCTTTTACGTCCTGCGCCTTTTTAACCTGCAGATTCTGCAGGGGACGAATTATCGGATTCGCGCGGAAGATAATCGCACCATGGAAATTAGCTTACCGACCCAACGTGGCCTGATTTATGACCGCAACGGCTACATCCTGGCGAAAAATGTACCATCCTATAACGTGGTTATCACTCCTGCCGAATTGCCTGCTGATGAGGGGGGCATTCAGGAGGTTTACCGCCAGCTCTCCCAGTTGATCGGTGTACCGGTCAATAATGGGGAGATCAATAAGGAGACTGTGCGCAATTTCACCCCTTGTGCTACCGATTTGGGGATCGCGCAAATTGTGTACATTGGTGACACCAACGCTCCTTACCGGCCCATTCAGATCAAATGTAATATTGACCAACGCACGGCGATGATCCTTCGCGAACGGGCTGCGGATCTGCCCGGTGTGGGGATAGAGGTTGAGTCGGTGCGCGAATATCCGACAGGTTCGCTGACTTCGACCGTGGTGGGATTCCTGGGGCCTATTCCGGCCAGTGAAGAGGCAGATTACCGGGCACGTGGCTTCCTCCCCAACCGCGATAAAGTGGGATTTGCCGGCGTAGAGTACTCGCTTAATGATTTGCTGATCGGTCAGAATGGGAAGCGGGTAGTTGAGGTCGACGCGGCGGGCCAGATTTTACGCGATTTGGAGCCTCCTGAGCAACCCGTGCCGGGCTACTCGATCAAACTCACTATTGATACACGTTTACAGGCCGCTGCCGAGGCCGCCTTGGTGAACTGGATGGATCGCTGGAATCGATATTTTGGTGAGCAGCGTTATACCAGCGGTGTGGTAATTGCTATGAATCCCAAGACCGGCGAGATTCTGGCGATGGTGTCTTACCCAAGTTATGAAAACAATCGCATGGCGCGCTTCATCCCCGCTTATTACTATGAGCAACTCCAGCGAGATCCTTATCGCCCGCTACTCAATCACGCTATTTCTGCTGAGCATCCACCGGGCTCGGTGTTTAAACTAGCAGCGGCTTTGGGAATCTTGAACGAAGGGGTTGTTACACCCGAGCAAAAAATCAATGATCCAGGCAAGATCACGGTTGAAGAACGCTATTTCGAGAACGACCCCAACCCCCGCACGCGCGACTATGTATGTTACACCTACAGAATTACCGGGGGCGGACATGGTGATCTAGACTTTATCCACGGTTTGGCCCAATCCTGCGATGTGTATTTTTACAAGGTGGGGGGCGGGTATAGGAATGAGGTACCCAAGGGATTAAATATCTGGCGCCTAGGCGAATACGCCAGAGCCATCGGCTATGGCCGTGTGCTGGGAATTGAGTTGCCGGGGGAGCAGGATGGCCTGATCCCAGACCCCGATTGGAAGCGCATCAACGTGGGTGAAAACTGGTCTACCGGAGATACGTATATTGCAACTATTGGGCAGGGTTACGTCCTTTCTACGCCTTTACAAGTGCTGGTGTCCATGGCGACGATCGCTAACGATGGTAAGTTGATGAAACCTACCATTGTGCGTGAGGTTTTGGATAGCGAAGGGAACGTGGTGCAGCCCTTTGAGCCCAAGATGTTGTGGGATATCACTCAGGATCCGGTCATTCATGTGTACGATGAGAACTACTTGCAAACCGGCGAGATGAAGACGGTAGCCCCCTGGGTAGTCAAGAAAGTGCAAGAGGGTTTGCGCGAAGTAGTCGTCAGTGGCACTGCCTCAAGCATCTTTGAGGGTTTTCCGATCCCCTCAGCCGGCAAGACCGGGACAGCCGAATATTGCGATAACGTGGCCCAAGCTAAAAACCTATGCCAGCCAGGGAACTGGCCGGCACATGCCTGGTACGTGGGATATGCTCCTTTCGACAATCCTGAAATTGCCGTTGTGGCCTTTGTTTACAACGGCGATGAAGGGGCGCGCTTAGCCGCACCCGTGGTACGGCGAGTTATGGAGGCTTACTTCAAACTGAAAGAGGTGGATATAGAAGGTGCCGGAAGTACCTTGCCCTAAGGCAATGCACTCAAAATATGAGCCACGCTGGACACATCTGCTATAATGAAAGGCGATATGATGCCAGATGATGCAAGGGTTTCCTCCATGCCGACCGCAGTAGACAGGCGCGTTCAGATCAAGGGCATTCGGGAAGGCCTGCTGGTGACCTTTGGTGAGGGCGAGTGGTCAGAACTCCGGGCAGCGCTGCTTACTTACATTGAGGAACAGGCTACCTTCTTCAAGGGAGCGCGTCTGGCCATTGATGTGGGCAATCATATCATTCATGCTGCGGAAATGGGTAGCCTGCGGGATCGCCTTAGTGATCTAGGGGTCTCGTTATGGGCTGTGTTGAGCAGTTCACCTGTGACCGAGCGAACTGCCCAGGTGCTGGGGTTGGCAACTTGCTTGCCTTCGCCGCGCCTGGAGCGGCCGTCGCGGCGTGGTGAGACCGATCTCGAGGGAGAAAATGCGGTTCTGGTGCAGCGAACACTACGCTCGGGTTACCGCTTGAGCACGCGCGGTCATGTGGTGGTGATCGGCGAAGTGAACCCGGGTGCAGAAATCTACGCTGGCGGGAGTGTGGTGGTATGGGGACGTTTGCGCGGTACCGTGCATGCGGGCACTGAGGGCAATACGGCGGCTGTCATTTGCGCTTTGGAAATGGCACCAGTGCAATTGCGAATTGCAGACCAGGTTGCGGTGATCCAAACGGGGAAGCGGCGTAAAACTGAACCGATGATGGCGCGACTGGAAAACGGCCAGATTGTCCTGGAGCCCTGGAAGAGCAAATAATTGTGCGGAGAGGAAAGTGGAATGGTGGCAAAGGTCGTAACTGTAACCTCGGGCAAAGGCGGCGTGGGCAAAACCACTACGACCGCCAACGTAGCGGTGGCCTTGGCCGCATTAGGCCAAAAAGTGGTGTGCATTGATGCGGATATTGGACTGCGTAATTTGGATGTTGTGCTTGGTTTGGAAAATCGTATTGTCTATGATCTAGTGGATGTCGTGGAAGGCCGTTGCCGATTGCGCCAGGCTATGATTCGGGATAAGCGTCTACCCGAACTTTATTTGATTCCCGCTGCTCAAACTCGCGATAAGAATGCGATTTCTCCTAGCGATATGAACCGCCTGTGTGAAGAGTTACGGCCAGAAGTTGATTGGATTCTGATTGATTCGCCGGCTGGAATTGAGCGCGGCTTTCGTAATGCGCTTGCTCCAGCAGATATAGTGCTGGTGGTCACTAATCCAGAAGTCTCGGCCGTTCGTGACGCTGATCGAATAATCGGGATTGTGGAAGCCGAAGAAAAGGGGCCGGTTCGCCTTGTCCTTAATCGGGTTAATCCAAACCTGACCCGTCGCGGGGACATGCTCAACGCAGATGACGTATTGGAATTACTGGCAGTGGAATTGATCGGAATTGTCCCGGAAGATGAGCACGTGATTATTAGCACCAACAAAGGGCAACCAGTGGCCCTGGATGGGAAATCACGGGCGGGATTGGCCTTTCAGAATATTGCCAGACGGTTGATGGGAGAAAACGTACCTTTCCTGAGTCTGGAGGATAGTGATGGCTTTCTGAGACGCCTGACACGACTATTCCGCTCCGGAGGGACAACGGGATGAGCAACTGGTTGGAGCAGTTATTGGGAAATAAGACCAAGAGCGCTGATCAGGCGAAGGAGCGTCTCAAACTCGTCCTGATCCACGATCGCACGGATCTATCGCCAGCCCTACTTGATAACCTGAAAAACGAATTATTGGCGGTTATCTCAAAACACGTGGAAATCGATCCCGGAGCGGTGGTCATCAATCTGACTCAGGATGGGCGTGAGCAACGCTTGGTGGCGGATATTCCCATAAAATCAGCGCGCCGCCCGCGGAGTGGATGAGGTAGGATTTGACGATGTTATTGCGACGTGAGACCTGGCGCCGCTTTGATTTTTGGCTCTTCGGCGCAGTTCTAATTCTGTGCATTTTTGGGATTGTGATGATCCGTTCGGCCATTGCCGGGAACGCCCAGCTAGCCGAATCGGTCACTCGTCAAATCATTTATGTTTCGATAGGGTTGATGGTCTTGCTAGGCACGGCCTTGATTGATTATCGGATCTGGGCTTCATTGACGCGCTTACTATACGGGTTGGCTTTGCTTTCATTGATTGGGATCTACATTCTGGGACGGGCGCTTTTTGGCTCGGCGCGTTGGTTTGATACTGGCATCATCCTGATCCAGCCCTCCGAATTGGTCAAAATTATCATGATTCTGGTGTTGGCAGATTATTTCGCCCGCACAGCGGAAGCACCCAAGAACCTGGCTTGGGTGCTGCGGAGTTTCATCCTGACTGCCGGGGTGGTGGTGTGGATCCTGTTACAACCTAATCTGAGCACTTCTATAGTGATTATGGTCATTTGGTTTTCCCTGCTGTGGATCAGTGGTTTACCGGTGCATTATTTGGCGATTTTTGGGCTTCTGGCAGCCGTTGGAAGTGTCTTGGCTTTTCCTTACCTGGCCGATTACCAAAAGGAACGCATTGTCAGTTTTCTCTTCCCCGACCCGAATGCCCGGCATGGTAATGTGTACAATGTTGAACAGGCGTTGATTGCCATTGGTTCAGGTGGTTTGTTTGGGATGGGATACGGTAATGGTAGCCAGGTGCAGTTGCGCTTTCTCAAGGTACGTCATACCGACTTTATTTTTTCTGCGATGGCTGAAGAATTTGGCTTTGTGGGGGCGATGTTGGTAATCGCTTTGCTCGTTTTTGTGATTTTGCGTTGTCTATATATAGCCCGCCATGCCAGTGATCGCTTTGGGGCGCTGATTGCTTATGGTGTGGCTACTCTGCTATTTTTCCAGACCGCCGTCAACATTGGGGTCAATCTAAATGTTATCCCAGTGACGGGTCTGACACTTCCTTTTGTCAGTTATGGCGGGAGTTCACTTCTTTCGCTTGTACTGGCAATTGGTTTGGTGGAAAGTGTTGCAGTCCATCGCACCACACTTGATTTTTAATGGAGGCATATGAACGATTATTCGAAACCGGCGCGTACCCGTTTTGCCCCTTCGCCTACGGGGCACTTGCATTTGGGCGGAGCACGTACAGCCCTTTATGCTTATCTCCTCGCCCGAAAAACCAGGGGACAATTTCTCTTGCGCATTGAGGATACGGACCGTAAACGTTTAGTGCCCGGTGCTGAGGAGGAAATCATGCAAGGGCTGCGCTGGCTGGGGATTCAGTGGGATGAAGGCCCAGACATTGGCGGCCCTTATGGTCCCTACCGGCAATCGGAGCGCAAGGAGATTTACCAACGATATGCCCGCCAGTTGGTGGAACAGGGACATGCGTACTATTGCTTTTGTTCACCGCAGCGCCTCGAAGCCATGCGCCAAGAGCAGCAGCGGCGTAAAGAGCCACCGCACTATGATGGTACCTGTCGGCGGCTAGATCCAGTCGCAGCGGAGCGGCGCGTAGCGGCAGGGGAGCCACATGTGATTCGCTTCAAGACCCCGAAGGAGGGTGTTACCACCGTACGTGACTTCTTACGCGGGGACATTACCGTAGAAAATCGCACCATTGATGATTACATCCTGGTCAAATCAGATGGATACGCCGTTTATCATTTGGCAGTAGTGGTGGACGATCATTTGATGAAGATTACACACGTTATCCGCGGTTCGGAATGGTTGCCTACCTTTCCTCTGCACGGCTTGATCTACCGTGCATTTGGTTGGGAAGAGCCAACTTGGGTGCATCTCTCAGTGTTTCTCAAACCCAGCGGCAAAGGCAAAATGAGCAAGCGCGAAGCCGCGGACCTGATGAAGGATGGTTATTCCATTTTTATCAAAGACTTGAGAGGTCTGGGATACTTGCCCGAGGCGGTGGTCAACTGGATTGCCCTGATGGGCTGGTCGTATGATGATCACACGGAGTTTTTCACCATGCAGGACCTGATTGAAAAGTTCTCGTTGGAACGTCTCAATCCGGCTCCTGCGGCAATCAATTTCTCCAAATTTGATCATTTCAATGGACTTCACATTCGAGCGTTGCCGCCCGAGGAACTAGCGCGTCGGGTCAAGCCCTTCTTTCTTGAACGAGGTTATCAAGTAGATGATCAGCGCTTGCTTCGCATCATTCCCTTGATCCGGGAACGCATTGGTGGTTTGGACGAAGCGCCAGATATGGCAGGGTTTTTCTTCAAGGAAGACGTAGTTCCTGCCCCCGAAGATTTGGTAGTTAAGGGGCTCAACGTAGCCGAATCCCTTGACCTGGCGCGGCGCGTTCGAAAGGTGCTGGAAGACCTCCCTGATATTCGTGCTGAGGTTGCCGAGCCATTCATGCGCGAATTTGTGGCCCAAAGCGGCTTGACCGCCGGACAAGTTTTCGGGCTAATGCGGGTGGCGATAACGGGACAGAAGGTAAGCCCTCCTTTGTTTGAGAGCATGGAAGTGATCGGGCGCGAAAAGGTTCTGCAACGTATGGAGCAGGCCATTCATCTCCTAGAGGGTCTGCTACAAAGCGAGGAACCGCCCTCCAAATCTCTGGACACGACTTTGGAGTCATGATAGAATAAAAAACGCTCAAAACGCTGGGGGCTCGTCTAATGGCAGGACAGCAGACTCTGGATCTGCGTGTGGTGGTTCGAATCCATCGCCCCCAGCCTCAAAATACTAAAAACGGGCTTCTCGAATGAAGCCCGTTTTTATTTGGTGTGAATCGGAGGAGCTGTTATCCTCCAAAAGTTTCGTAGTAAACCTTGCTGGCTTCATACCGTGTGCGTGGGGGCTTGTGCTCCGCAGGATGCCCGATGGCCAGTAAACAAAGGACACGCCAGAGGGAAGGGATGTTAAGCAAGGTGCGCACTTTCTTCTCGTATTCGGCGCGGGGATAAATGGCCACCCAAACACCTCCCAACCCCAGCCCTGCGGCTGCTAGGAGCAGATTCTCGGCCGCCGCGCTGCAATCTTCGATCCAGTGGTCTGAAAGATTAGGATTGCCCAATACCGCAAAGACGACCGGTGCTTCTGCACACATAAAGGCCCACTGCTTGATGGCGGCCAGTGCGCGTCGGCGTTCTGGCTCGCGCACCACGACAAATGCCCATGGGCGTACGTCGTTGGCGGAAGGTGCTGCCATGGCAGCCTTGAGCAGGAGGTCGATTGCTTCATCACTGACCGGCTCGGCGGTGTATTTGCGGACACTGCGGCGACGGAAAATGTAGGAGATGATGGGCGGCTGGGTTTGAGCCGTCAGCCAGACAGTGTGATTGGCAAAGTCTACCTCGGCAAGTTGTGCCGCTAGTTGACGAGTCTCGCCATTTTGTAAATGCACTATCAGGCCTGTTGGACTGTTCTCCAGCTGCGCCACCGGCTCGGTGAGTTCCTGTTGTTCTTCTGCATCCCGAATAAAGATACGCCAGTTCTCTGCCATTGAGTGTCCTTTAGGTCAAGATGTACGGGTGGCCTGGAGAGCCTGCCACAGACGCTCTGGGGTGACTGGAAAAGCATGCATCCATACCCCCGTAGCGTTGTGAATGGCCGCCAGAACAGCGGGTGTGAGTGGTAGGTAGGGTAATTCTCCCACACCTCGTGCTCCCCAAGGCCCACGAGGATCGGGTATTTGAACAATCACGGGTTCTACTTTCTCGGGGATATCGAGAACTGTGGGAATGAGGTAGGTGCTTAGTTGATCGGTCAGGACATAACCGTCTTTCATGATGAAGTTTTCCAGCAGGGCATAGCCCTGGGCTTGCACCACGGCGCCTTCGATTTGGCCCTCCACCAACTGGGGGTTAATGGCCTGTCCCACATCATCCGCGGAGACCACGCGAATCACGCGCACTTGACCAGTCTCAGTATCTACCTCAACTTCGACAGCCTGTGCAGCGTATGCATAGGCAAAATTGGGCATCGAGTAGCCAGTTTCTGGGGTAAAGGGGGTGGTCTTGGGGGCTAGGTAGGTATACTCGCCAATGGCCGGGCGTTCTTCATCCTTCCACTTGCGGAGCGCGATTTCAGCAGCTCCCCGAATGGCATTACCGGCCATAAAGGTCATCCGCGAAGCTGAGACGCTGCCCGCGTTGCCCATATTCAGGGTGTCCTGGGCAATAAGAGTGACTTTTTCAACTGGCACGCCCAGCGCTTCAGCCGCCATTTGCACCATGATGGTATGGGCGCCTTGCCCAACCTCAGCCCCGGCGTGATGGAGCACCACGCGTTCAATCTCTTCTGCGCCATGCAATTCAATGCGAGCCCAGCAGTTTTCCTGATAGCCAAAGCTGAAACCAACATTTTTGAAGCCACTGGCAAAGCCAATGCCCCGCTTTACGGTGGCTTGGGGATCTTGGTGGGCTAATTCACGTTTGCGTTGTTCCCAGCCGAAGCGCTCACTAGCCGCGCGAATCACCTCGGAGATGCTAATGGGGTCTGGGGGAGTTGTACCCACAGCTAGGGTTTGTCCCTCGCGTAGGGCGTTTTTCAGTCGAAACTCTACCGGATCCATATCTAGTGCTGCGGCCAACTTGTTCATTTGCATTTCGGCGATGAAATTCGCCTGAGGGGCACCAAATCCACGGAAGGCGCAGGTGGGCAAATTGTTGGTATAAACGCCATACACATCCGCTTTTACATGAGGAATGAAATAGGGTCCGGTATGCACCACGGTAGAGTTTCCTAAGACTTTGTTGGTGGTGTAGAGGTATGCCCCGGCATCGGCAATTACCTCGGTTTCGGCGGCCACAAGTTTACCTTCGCGGGTGGCCCCCCATCGCGCACGGACATACATAGGATGACGCTTACCGTGCCCAATAATGGATTCACGCCGTGACCAGACGATCTTCACCGGTCGGTTTAATTTCCAAGCGGCTAAGGCCAAGACAATTTGCACCGACATATCTTCCCGCCCCCCAAAGGCACCCCCAATGGCGGGATAGGTAACCCGTACCTTTTCCAGCGGCAGGTTCAAGGCGTGGGCGATTTGCTTCTGATCGGTATGCGTCCACTGTCCGGCGACTTGCACCGTGACCCGCCCTTCATCGTCTACGTAAGCCAGACCTGCCTCAGGTTGTAGATACGCATGTTCTTGGAAAGGAAGTTGATACTCGCTTTCAACGATGACATCGGCTTGGGCAAATCCCTCTTCAATGTTTCCCTTGCGAATCTTGTAATGCACACATACATTGGTGTCGCCACGCTCCGGGTGGATGAGTGGTGCACCGGGCTTCATGGCCTCACGCGGGTCGGTTACCACCGGTAAGTCTTCGTACTCAATTTCAATTAAGTCACAGGCTGCAGCTGCAGCCTCTTCGCTCTCGGCAACCACCAATGCCACCTGATCCCCGACAAAACGAACCACATCTGCGCCGGGTTTGTCAGAACCCGGGCCGCACAATACGGGTTGATCGGGTTGCTGGAGGCCATACTCGTTGACCGGCACATCTTTTGCGGTGAAAACCGCTACCACACCCGGGTAGGCCTCAGCCTTGGAGGTGTCAATCTTGAGAATGCGCGCATGGGGGCGCTCGGCGAAGCGTATCTTCATGTGGAGCATCCCTGGCATCGAGAGATCGCCTGGGTATTTGGCTTTACCAGTGACCTTACTGACGGCATCAACGCGGGGGACAGGTCTTCCAATCACAGAATAGTCTACTTTTTCCATGTGCTACCCTCCGAGGATGGGATTTCGATCGCTGCCTTGCTTCAATTTTAAGGCAACTCCTCTGGGAGATACAAGTTATGTTTGTCTTAAGTCAGACATTAAGTCACGCATTTCCCTGGTGAGTTGAGCCCGAATATGGGATAATAAAACAAATCTCGTTGGTAGGAGCAGACATCATGAGCGGACGAAATGAACCGAAAACGGAAACGATTGCAGAAACCGAAAACTACATGGCCTGGCGGGCAGAAGAACCCGACGGCGAGATGACCTATCATTTGGAATTGGGCAATTTCACCGTGCATTTCTTCCAGGAAGAGTGGGACGAGTTTCTCCAACTGATGCGAGCGGTCATAGAGAGCGAAGAGAAAGGTTAATACTTTTCAAATCGCTATTGGTTTTATGAAAGCCCTACGCGTTGTTTTCATGGGCTCACCTGATTTTGCGCTGCCGGCCCTGCGGGAACTGGCAGCGCATTACTCCGTGGTTGGGGTGGTCACACAACCCGATCGTCCGGCTGGACGGGGACAAAAGTTAACCCCGCCACCCGTCAAGGTGCTAGCGCAATCCTTGGGGCTGCCGATTATTCAACCGGAAAGGCTGCGTCAACCTGAGGCGTTGGCGCAACTCCAGGCCTGGCAACCCGATCTTATTGTGGTGGCGGCTTTTGGGCAAATTCTCCGTCAGGATGTTTTGGATCTACCTCCCTATGGGTGCATAAATGTTCATGCTTCGCTATTGCCACGCTGGCGAGGGGCCGCTCCTATCCAAGCGGCGCTACTGCATGGCGATGTTGAGACGGGAGTTACCATCATGAAAATGGACGCGGGAGTGGATACTGGGCCCATTCTCAGCCAACGCCGGGAACCCATCCGTGAGGACGATAATGCTGGTACCCTCAGTCAACGCCTTGCAGAGCTGGGCGCTCAACTCTTGATCGAGACTCTGCCCGAGTATATCGCTGGACGCCTTGTCCCTCAACCGCAGGACGAGCGCTTGGCGACTTACGCTCCCATGCTCAAGAAAGAGGATGGACGTTTGGACTGCCAACAACCGGCTGAGGTGTTGGTGCGTAAGGTGCGGGCCTTCACACCCTGGCCTGGGGCCTTCCTGGAATTTCGCGGTGCCCCACTAAAAGTGCTCCGGGCGCATAAGGTGGACATCACAGCCCTACAACCTGGTCAGCGCGGAATTCTGGATAATTGTCCGGCGATTGGGACGGTGGCCGGGAGCCTGGTTTTGGATGAAGTTCAGCCCGCGGGCAAGCGTCCCATGGCGGGGGCAGATTTTCTGCGTGGAGCACGAGATTGGATAAACGGAGAGGCGTAATTTGCGTTCCGCATCCCTAGAGCTTCCTTCCATTCCACGCTGGTCGTTTCTTTGCATAGGGGCGGGTGCACTGGGAACTTACATTGGGACAAGTCTGATATTAGCGGGTCAGCGGGTGGTTTTTCTGGTGCGACCAACAACCGCTGAGGTACTCCGGGCGCGTGGGCTGCGTCTGGTGCTGAATGGAATGACCCATACGATTCCAGAACCGCTTCTGGTCACCTCGCTAGACGAAGCGCTCACTCGGGGGCCTTACGATATTGGTTTGGTGACGATAAAAGCCTATGATGTTGAAGCCCTGGCTCGTGACTTGCTTCCCTACCGTGCAGCGTTACCTCCCTTGGTCTGCTTGCAGAACGGGGTGGAAAGTGAGGCCATTTTAGCCCGAGTAGTGGGTGAGTCGAATGTCGTCTCTGCCACCCTGACGAGTGCTGTCGCTCGTCCCGCACCGGGGGAAGCCGTCCTGGAGCGCCTAAGGGGGATAGGTGTGGCGGGGGACCACAAGTTAATCCCCCCACTTTTAGCGATTCTAAATGCTGCAGGGCTACATGCCCGGGAATATCCTAATGCCATGGCAATGAAATGGTCAAAACTGTTGACCAATCTACTGGGGAACGCCTCGGCTGCTATCCTAGATATGACGCCTGCTGAGATCTTTGCGCATCCGGGGCTGTATGCCATGGAAGTGGGGCAGGTCCGTGAAGCACTGGCCGTTATGCGCGCATTAAGGCTCCGGGTGGTCAATCTACCGGGCACGCCGCTGCGCCCATTGGTCGTTCTCATGAACACTTTACCCCTGTGCCTTAGTCAACGCGTATTGAGTCCTTTTCTCAGCCGTGGGCGGGGGCGGAAAATGCCGTCCTTACACATTGATTTGCATGGGGGACGCGGTCAAACCGAGGTGGACTTCCTAAACGGCGCCGTGGTGCGTTGGGGGCAGCGTCTGGGCATTCCGACACCTATCAATCGTGTTCTCAATGAAACCTTGCTAGCGCTGAGTCGAGGGGATCTTCCCTTAACGACCTTCCAAAAGCGCCCCGAAGTCTTGCTTGATCTTGTTCAACGTGCCAGAGAGGAGAGTTACACCCATGAACGTACCTGAATGGGTTGCTGATGCTGTGTTTTATCAGATCTTTCCGGATCGGTTTGCAAATGGTGACCCAAGCAACGATCCGCCGAATGTGCATCCATGGGGTACACCTCCTGACTTGTATCATTTTCAAGGGGGTGATTTGCAAGGAATCCTTCAGCGGTTTGAGTATCTGCTCGATTTGGGCGTCACCGCTATCTATCTCAACCCGATATTTCTTTCCCCTTCCACTCATCGCTACAACACGACAGATTACTTCCGTATCGATGAACGTTTGGGGAGCATGCAGGACTTCGAAAACCTCCTTACGCATGCCCATCGGCATGGGGTGCGCATTCTCCTGGACGGAGTTTTTAATCACTGCGGAAGGGGCTTCTTTGCTTTTGTGGACGTGCTGGAGAACCAGCAACATTCCGCGTACAAGGACTGGTTCCACATTCATAGGTTTCCCATTAATGCCTACTCGCGGGGTCCGGCTCGCTACGAGGCTTGGTGGGGGATCAAGAGCCTGCCTAAGTTCAACACCGATAATCCGCGTGTGCGGGCGTATCTGATGAGCGTAGCGCGCTTTTGGATCGAAAAGGGCATTGATGGTTGGCGTTTGGATGTGCCCAACGAGATTGATGACGATGACTTCTGGGCAGAATTTCGGGCAACGGTGAAGCAAATCAACCCAGAGGCTTACCTGTTGGGGGAAATTTGGGAGGTTAATCCGCGTTGGGTTAGTGAGGGGCACTTTGACGGCCTGATGAACTACCCTCTGCGCGAAGCCATTCTGCGCTTTCTCAACCGGGAGATAACGGCCTCCCAGTTTGCTGGGGAGGTCGAGCGTGTGATCCACGCATATGCGCCCGAGAATCGTCTGGCGATGTACGTTCCGCTAGGTTCTCACGATACTCCCAGGGTTATGACTGTCCTAGGGGGGCACCGTGAAGCGGTCAAAATGGCGTTTGCGCTTCAGTTTGCCCTACCGGGAGCGCCCGCCATTTATTACGGGGATGAAATCGGATTGCCAGGTGAGAAAGATCCGGATTGCCGCCGTGCGTTTCCATGGGACGAATCGTTTTGGGATCACGACCTCAGGGCATGGGTCAAGCGCTTAGTTCAGTTACGCAAGGCTAAGACGGCTTTGCGGCGAGGTGATTTCCGATTTATCAGTGTGGAGGATTCCAGCCGTTGTTGTGCATTTGTGCGTCAGCATTCTAGTGAACAAGTGCTGGTGGTGGCAAATGCGGGCGCACATGAGCGCACCGTGGGGATCCACCTAGAAACCCTAGGACAAGTTAATGCGCCTGCTCTTCAGCCTCTCTTAGGGGAGGCGTTCAACTGGTGGATAGAAGAAGGACATTTGTGGGTGCACCTGCCCCCGTACGGGGTGTTCTGGGCAGCCCACCCCGTATGATTACCCACTGGCAAGCATTTGCGCGTAAATCTGGTTGGTCTTCGCAGCCATGATAAAATCGTTGCGATGTAGGCCCCCAATGGCATGCGTCCACCAGGCAACGGTGACTTTGCCCCATTCGGTGATCATGAGAGGGTGATGCCCCTCGGCCTCGGCGATCTGACCAATGCGATTGGTGAATTCCAGCGCGGCTACGAAATCGGGGAATTTGAAGGTGCGTTGTAAGCGCTTTTGGTTTGCTATTTCCAAAACCTCCCAACCCGGTACCTCAGGGAGCATTTGGGCGATCTCACTCTCGTTCATAGGGGGAACTCCACCGTGACACGGGACACATCTTTCATCGGCCAACGCACTCATGTTAATCTCCTTCCATGCCTATTGATCTAGACAAGTTTATTATAGACCTTACTAGTCCAGATTGCAAAGGTCAGCCGAATGTGTAGAAGGTCATCCCTGTCCAAGATTCTGGAGCAACCCCTCAAGCTTGAAACCGCTTTTCTCAGCGGCTTTGAATAGCGCCTGACCCATATGATGCACTGAGAGCACGCGTTCATAGAAAAGGGTGCTTTTCCAAGAGGGCAAGCTAGCCAGGGGGAACAGTGCAACAGCCTGCATTAAGGCAACCAGCGTTTCAAAACCCTCTTTATGGAACCACAGAATGCCCTCGTGGGAGTGCAGGCCGATGAGGGTTTGAACATCTGGGCTGGTCAGCCAGTGCCCCATGATTTCTGCTTGGGAACGGGAAGCGTCCTGCTCAAACCAGAACTGATGAGCAATCAACACGCGGACGGCTGTTGGAAGCGTTTGCGCCTGCGCGGGGGAAAGACCGAGCGCTTGGGCGGTTTCAGTGAGCAATTGGGGCACTTGCCAGGTTTCGAACCAATCCAGGCTGGTTGTTTCGAGCCCTTCCTCGCTTTTGACACGGCCAATTTCTATGAAGAACGTGGCGCAGAGCAAAGCAAGCCAACGCTCAGGAGGGGTGAGGAGGCGATCCTGCAGCTCCTTCAGGGCCTGGTTGAGGCGCTGGGTTGTGGGCAACCCAAGTTTGGAGGCGAGGACTGGCCAGTGCAACACCAGCGAGAGACGGGCCTGAAAATTCTCCAGGATCTTGGCCCAGGCATCTCGGCAACCGGTAAGAACTTCGATGCCCCTCAATAGCCTTTCCATCTTGTGTTGGGCCTCGGACAGCACGTGAGGTGGCAGGTTCTGCTGGGGCTGGGTCAGGCGTTGGCTAAGCAGGTAGCCCAGGTAGCCCGGATTGTAGATTTCTAGCAACGGTTGCCAGATGGGTTGCCAACGGATTTGCTGGAGTGCATTCCAAAGACTAGGCACTCCCCGCCCCTGGAGCTGCTCCCACAGGCGGCGGTAAGTGCCGTTGGCGTCATCAGTGACTTCGTGGAAGTCTAGAAAGACATGGGCTTGGTAGGCTTTCAATTCGAAATATAACCCCTTCGCATGGATTTCAGAGACGGGTTGAATGTATTCCAACCCATCTACTAAATCGCGGTAGATGACGAAGGTCTCGGGGGCCCGACTCAGCACCAGACCATCTCCCAAGGTGCGCTGGGTCAGGCGTCGTTCTCCTCCTTTCTTTTCTAGAAAGCCTACTGAGGTTTTAATCCAGCCGCGTGTTTCAGCAAAGCGATTGTGGTAGACCACCAAGGCTTTTTCGTCCCCCAAGCGGTTGGAGAAAGCAAACACATCTTCGTTAACTGTTCCCTCAGGAGTGTAGAAATCATAGAGCAAGAAGTTTTCCACCTCGGCAAACAGGGCACGGCGGTGGAGCAGAGGGAAGATTTGCCGTTCGTGACGGGCGATGAGGTCCACGTCAGGAGTTTCATCCCAGTAGGCGCGACGGAACTCCATGCCATACTTTTCGGCGAATCCTTCGATTTGTCCATGACCGAACATGGGTAAGCCTGGAAGTGTGCACATGAGGGTGCAGATACCGAAATATTTATCCCCTTTGCCGAATTGCTCCACTGCAGTGCGTTCATCAGGGTTGTTCATAAAGTTCACATAGCGTTTGAGAATCTCGGGCTCGAATTCTAGGGTGTTCTTAATCAAAGCGCGATATTGGGCGTTTTCCTCGTTGCGGAGCATGTTCATGAAAGCGCTGTTATAGACACGATGCATGCCCAGTGTGCGTACAAAGTAGCCCTCCATAAGCCAAAAGGCCTCAGCCAGGAGCAAGGTATCTGGTGCTTCTTGAGCCACACGGTCCACCACTTCGCGCCAGAATTCGTTGGGCATCAAGCGGTCAAATTCCTGGCGGGTAAGCCCGAATTCGGCCCGCGAAGGAATGGCTCCCCCAGTGCCGGGTTCGGGAAACCATAAGCGCTGGTAGTGGCGCTTAGTAAGGGTCATCGCCGCATCGAAGCGAATGATGGGGAATTTACGCGCTACCTCTAAAATAGTTTGCATTACTGCTTCGCGCACCTCAGGCTTGAGGTAGTTCAACTGGGCAGTGTCGTTCCAAGGCATGCTGGTGCCGTCGTTGCCGTGGTAAATGTAGTGGGCGGCCCCGGTGGAGTAATCTACCCGCTTGAAGACTACCGCTGCATCGGTACGGTCGTAATAGTGATCCTCAAGGAATATGCCCACTCGTGGATCGCTGGACAGGTCAGGCCCATTGAAAGTGTAGGAAGGGAAGGGACTGTGATCTAGACTGATAAACCAATCGGGGTGCTCAATCACCCAGCGCGAGTCAATTCCCATGTGATTAGGTACCATATCACTGGCCAGGCGAATGCCACGCTGCCAAGCGCGCTCGCGCAGATTTTGGTAAGCGGCCTCACCCCCTAGGTCATCGGCGATACGGTATTCGGCCAGTGAGTAAGCGGAGGCCAGGGCTTCGGGGTTGCCGCAGAGTTGTTTGATACGCGCAGAAGCGCGACTGCGCTCCCACAGACCGATCAACCACAAACCGCTGATGCCCCAGCGAGCCAGCGTATCTAGTTCTTCATCCGGGATCTGGTCCAAATGGTGAATGAGCCGTCCGTATTTCTTGGTGAGTTGGTCTAACCAGACGTAAGTGTTTTTGGCAATAAGTACCAGTCGGGGCATCCACTCACGATCAGGGCTAAAAGCCTCAGGCTCACCTTCTAGATGGGCATAGGTGGGAATCTCAGTTGGGCCCGGCCCTAAAAAGGGCGATTTCTGTTCCTCTTTGAGCAGGTCCAGACTCTTAAGCAGGCGGATCAGGTACTCCCCCAGGAGGTATCCCCAGCGTTGGCGGATGTATTCAAGTTGCTCGTAAAGGGAATGAGGATGCGCGATCGCCGGAGCGCGCATCATATCCACAAGGTTGTGATTGTCTGGGCCAAAGGTCGGCTGGGTGGATAAGTATTGATAGAGCTCACGAATCAGAGCGGCATAGGCTGTTTCTTGACGCAGATGTTCCTCGTCAAAGAGTTCCAGATAGGGATCAAGCGCCGGGTTGCGATTATTGACCCAGAGCAAAAGCAGTTCTTCGAGGGTGGCTTCACGATGAGTCAATCCGCCACTGTGTCCTTCCAGGTAGTCCTCGGGGCTGATTTGCTTGCGGTAAACCGGTAAGGGTGGAAATTCGCGTACGAATTCCAACAAGGTGTGATCCAGGCGGGTTTTGCCCAGGCGCTCCTCCAACCACGCTAGGGCCTGTTGCAAAACTCGGGGGTTTTTCTGCTGGCGGTAAAGGGCGGCTACCAAATGCAAAATCTCATCTATTAATCCCATGGCATTAATGTCGCCGGCGCGAACCACCTTTTCGGGGTGGCGGGTGAGGTCGCGTTGAAGATTCATTTTTTGGGCAAAACGACGGGCAGCCTGGAAGTCTGCTAGGATAACATGACCATTGAAGGCAAACAATGTTTCGTCAAACTGATAACGCTCACGCGCACGCCGGGAGATGTGAAACTCCATCACGCTGGGCCTCCAAATATGGGTGAATGAATGAATGAATGTAAGAAGAGGTAGAGATGTATGACTAACTTATTTCATTATAGCCCTTCTTTTCGATGCGCATTCCCAAAATCCAGCCTTCGACTGCGCTAGGGGCTTCTGCAGGAGGATCGGCGGGTAACCGGCCACGCAGCACCATGAGCATCCCGAGCAATCCAACTAGGGCATCGAAAGCATCCTCAGCGGTAGGGGAGGTACCGCAGCCTTTCTCAATGGCTTGCACGAGTTCGGGCATAGGGTGTCCCCCCAGGTCTCGCATAGCGCTCAGGAGGTGGGGTGCATTCAACTGGCGTGTGTGAGGAGAGCGTTTTCCTCTTCGTAAACCAGGACAGGTAAGTCGAAGATTTAGGCCCAGAGGTGCATAATACTCGGCAGGGTAGGTTTCCGCAATGATGATGGTTGAAGGCCGGAGTAAGGCCTGTAAAGAGCCTTGGAAAGGCCAAAACCTGACTTGTGGAAACCCAAAATGACGAGCAGGGATCAGGATTTCGCGCCATCCTGAGAGAGCAGCCTTACCTACTTGTTGTGCGCCCAGCGTCCAAAAGAGCGGGGCGGCGGCACGTCGGTACGGGGTGGCGCGGTCACATAGGCGCCATAGTGCCTGTGAGGAAGAAACCTTAAGCCCTTGAACGAGATGCTGGATGCGTTTACCGCCAGCGCGGGCAGGGTAAAAGGGGCGCCCAGGTGCTATCTCTTCGGGTCGAGTAGCGACTTTGAAAAAATCTGGCCATGCACCGGCTTCGAGTTGATCCAAAAAGTCCAAAAAGTTACGGCTGTTAATATTGCGGGCATACTCAAGAGGCAATCCGATGGGAAAATCGCAGCCAATCAGGGCACATCCATCGCGGGGAAGCAATGTGTGGACGAAACTCCAAACTTCTTCACCGGAGAAAACGGGTATGGGGGCATAAATTTTGTAGGTCTGTGAAGAAGAGCAAATCGCCCAGGCTAGCCAGCGTTTGGCAGGCTGGCTACTCCAATCCATGTGGAGCACGAGGTTGGGAAGGTTCTTCATAAGGCAAAGAATTCAGGAGAGGCAATCCACTCTTCGTTAGAGCGGTCATACCTTATTCCTCGCAGGACATAACTCTCACGCTCGAGGCGGCGAAGTGCGCGCTGCATCTCATTTTCGCGCCAACCGAAGAGACCTAAGGGGTGGGAGAGGTTGATGGCGCCTACACTGAGAAGATAGCGCCGGAGAAGATAGGCCCGGGCCTCGTCTTCGTGGAGTGTGGCTGCTTGAGAGAGCAGTTCAGGAAAGTGGCGGTGGGTAACATCATAAACAAAGGCATAGCGCCAGGCGCCAACTTCTGCTGTGCCTACCGGTAGCACGCGGAATTGAGTTTGCAATATAGTCAGCGCACGCTCGAATCGTGAAGTGCTTTCCGGGCTATTCAGACGAGCCGCACGTCGGAGTGCCAGTGTATCTAAGGGGCCTTCGTTCAAAAGGGCTTCGTAGACCTGTTTGGCTTCAAGGGTTAGCAGTCCATCGCGGTACTGGTCGAGATAGTCGTGCTCGGGATCGCCGTAATTGGGCGAGAGAGCATAGAAGTAAGGGAGCACATCTAAAGCGATGAGGGTATTTTTCCCCCGTAGCACTCGTGCATAATACCAGACGCGTTTGCCCAAAAGACTGTCCTTCCAATCCCAGCAAATGTGACCGGGATCGTCATGAGCATCGGCTACCGGGCGGTTCCCCGCGGTAGCGACCCAGAGGCTGGGCATGGTGAGCCCTTGCGCGGGCCAGAAAAGCACAAAACCACGTTCATTGACGAAATGAATGGCTTCATCGCGCGAGCGTAACCGGAGGGATGGAAGATAGCGATAGCTCTGCGCACGATAGATGGTTAGCTGTTCATCAGAAATTATGAGCGCCTTAGGTTGAGAGGTCATTAGAACACTCTGGATCTAACGTGTAAAGATGGCTTTTCATTATAATGATTTTAAGGTCCAGGAGGCTAAGTGACAATGCAAACAATTACGATGATCATGGGAGGAGGAATTACCTCAACCAGCGAGTGCCTTAGGGCTTTCCTTAACGTAGCAGGTGGAGCCTCGGCACGGGTTGTGATTCTTCCGACCGCCTGCCACGACCCGTTGGCAGTCCAGGATTATGTCAACGGACTCAAAGTGCTGGGTCTTCGCTATCCACCAACTATATTACCTGTGTGGGAGCGTACTCAGGCTGAAGATCGGGCACTGGTACGCGCGCTGGCATACACCAGCGCTGTGTTGATTCTCGGTGGAGACTTAAAGCGCTTGCTCAGGGTGGTACGGGGGACGCGGCTGCATCGTATGTTGTGGCAGGCACATACTGTGGGGGTGGTGGTTGGCGGAATTTCGGCCGGTGCGGCAGCTATGGGCACGTTGGTCGGCGGCTTAGAGGACTCATTGACTCCCCATTGGGAATTTGCCTTGGGTATGTTGCCCCGCGCGGTGATAGTTCCTCACTTTCACCAACGCGGTCGCTACCAAGCCCTGTGGCGAATCATGCTCGATTGTCCTGGCTGGTTAGGGTTGGGCGTGGATGAGGCCACAGGTGTAATCATGGGGCCGTGGGGAGTGCAAGTGGTAGGCGCTGGTCAGGTTACCTTGATCACGGCTGTAAGGGGAGACAATGCATCCAGCGAAAGAAGCATGTGGATCATGCAACTGGGCGCAGGACAATCTCTGACCTGGGGGGCACTGCCTTGGTTGCTGGCAGAGCCAGGTACGCAGGTGGACAACAGTGCGAGGATACTTTTCGAGAGGTCGTTATCGCCCGTAACCCGTTCCGCTAATATAATGTTCCATCTCTTCAAGCAATAGCGCTTGGTCCGAAATGACCGCCTTAACCACATCGCCAATGGTGACGATCCCGATCACCTTCTCATTCTCAACTACAGGGAGATGGCGAATGCGTTTGGCGGTCATTAGGGCCATGCATTCCTGAACGGTCTGATGAGGTCCAACGCAGTAAACCTCAGGGGTCATTAGGGCTTTCACCGGGGTGTTTTCGGCTGAATGTCCCAGTAACGGGACTTTGCGTGCGTAGTCACGCTCGGAGAAAATACCCGCAAGACGTTCTCCTTCCATCACCAGCACAGCCCCAATGTCTTTCTCAGCCATCAGTTTCAGGGCATCCAGAACAGTGGTGTCTGGAGTGACCGACCACACTTCAGGTGATTTGTTTTGTAAAATCTGGCGAACGGTGCTGATCATGGCATCCTCCTCAACAGAAAAATCTACCCCATCGAATTGAAAGGCTCTCATTTGAGTATATACCAGAAAGATCGCCCGATATGCAAGTGGGGGAGTGTGAAGTGGTTATAGTGAGTGGCGCCGTTGGGTGGGCTGAAAAGCATTGTGGATCATTTCAGGATCAAAAAACGGCCCTGGCTCGTGCGTAACCGCATATTGATAGACTGCTGCGGTGTAAATGCCGCTCAGAGTGGATTGGAGGAGGCTCAGGAGCATTAGAAGTAGGATATACACCAGAATCAGTGGCACAATGAACCAACCGGGCTGGGGCAACTGAAGCCCAAGTAGGACAAGCGGGATCATGGCCAGGGTGATCAGGGTGCCAGCCAATCCAAACACTGTCCCTAATCCTACGTTGCCTACGATCTGCTCTCCCCAAGTCTTCTTGAGCAAAGCGGCACTACGTTTGATGGCGTCAATCGGACCTACGTCCTCGGCTGCCAAAACGGGCACCACCAGGAAAGTTGCTAGATTCCAGGCAAGACCGAACAGTGAAGTGATCCAGCGACCAAGGCCACGTTGGCGCCGAGAGGCCAGTTTGAGCAACACGCCCACTGTGGCCGCAATCACCGCATAACCTATAATGGCCCCAAAGCGCGCGAAGGCAATGTTTAGACCATCGCGGAAAGTGGGATCGCTTCCGCGCAGGCGCATCAAAGCCGCGCCCACCAGGGCGGTGTTCATGAAGAAGATAGCCGTGTACTGGATGAGGTAGAAAATAAAAAGCACAATGATCCCCGTTATCTGGGCGTTCCCAAAAAGGATATTGTCCACAAATCCAGACACAACCAGTGGTAAAAAGAAAGTCAGGCTAACCAGTAGGGTTAGCATGGCAGAAATGATGGGAAAGATCAATAATTCTTTATCTGCGTCCAGGACACGGGCACTGGCTTTCACCAATTCCCATGAATTGCGTAATTTTTCTAGCATGGTAGCCTCCCCCTAAATCAGGCTTGTTCTTTTACCTCACCGTTCTCAGGGGGCTGACTGTTTTTGCCTCGCCCGAGTTGTTGAGAGCGCTCGAAGGCGGCCCAAACTGCGCGGCTAATGGCGGTACGAAAGCCCGCTTTCTCTAAATAGTAGAGTGCAGCTGCAGAGGTGCCACCGGGTGAGGTCACCTCGTTACGCAAGGAAGCCGGATGGGCGCGGCGGAGAGCATAGTATTCCACAGAGCCACGCAGGGTTTGTACAACCAATTGCTCGGCGATCCGGCGTGGAAAGCCTAAGTGAACGCCAGCGTCAATGAGGGCTTCCATGAAGAGAAACACGTAGGCGGGCCCAGTACCGGAGAGCGCAGTGGCCATATCCAGGTAATTTTCTTCTTCTACAAATACTTCCTGGCCGAGTGCACTCAGGATCTGGCGAGCCAATTCGAGTTGCGGACCTGTTACGGCCGGCGAGGCAGTCCACACTGTGATGCCTTGCCCAATTTGGGCGGGGGTATTGGGCATGGCCCGAACGATGACGGCGTGGTTGAGGGCACGAGCGATTTTTTGAATAGGAGCGCCAGCGACGATGGAGAGGACAAGCGCTTCAGGCCGAATTTGATCGCGTAATCCCACGAGTACGGCTTCAAGGCGCTGGGGCTTGACGGCAAGAATGACGACATCGGCCCCACGAGCGGCTTCAGCATTGTCGGTGGTGAAGCGGATGTGATGCCGTTCGATTAACTCGTGTCCACGTTCAGGCCGCGGGCCGGCTGCAATGATCTGGGCTGGCGTGACCACATGCTGGCGAATTAAGCCACCGATGATGGCCTCGGCCATAACCCCCGGCCCAATGATAGCGATGCTTTGTTCGTTCATGGAATCTGACAGACCTCCTTTGGCATAAATTCAGGTGGACCAGCGGGCGAAGATGGCAGTGGGCAAAAGGCGCCCCGCACTGGTTTCGATCAGGGCAATTTCACCGGCTTCGGTGCGACCTTTCCAGGTACTCATCATTTCTGAAACAGCGTAGTAAAGCGTGATGGCTGAGGCTTTGACGGCGTAGGCCGTGAGGATGACAAAGATCGGTTCAGATGCCAGCACCTCGCGACAGGCCTGGAGGAGGTTGGGAAGGAGTTTATAGAATTCCCAGACTTCACCTTTCGGCCCCCGGCCAAACTTTGGTGGGTCGAGAATTAGGCCCTCATAGCGGTGACCGCGGCGTGCCTCACGTTGGACGAATTTTAAGGCGTCATCCACAATCCAACGAATAGGGGCATCCTGTAGGCCGCTGAGGCTCTGATTTTCCCTGGCCCAAGCAATGGCTTTGCGTGAAGCATCCACATGGGTGACGTGCGCCCCGGCTTGCGCGGCTGCCAATGTAGCCAGACCTGTATAGCCGAAAAGGTTAAGAACATTAATGGGACGCCCTGCTGCGCGAATGCGTTCCCGAATCCAATCCCACTGACTGGCCTGCTCGGGAAAAAGGCCTACGTGGCGTGAGGTACTGCGTTGAATCCAACAATGCAAATCTTTGTAGCGAACTGACCAGCGGTCGGGAATGGCTTGCAGGAGTTCCCAAGTGCCACCACTTTCCTCGCTGAGGGGCTGGAAACGAGCATGAGCTTGGGCCCAGGCTTTGGCCGGGAGGGCAGGCTTCCATATGGCTTCGGCTTCAGGGCGCACCAAGAGATAATTCCCATAACGTTCCAGTTTCAGCCCTTGGCCGCTATCCAAGAGGGCGTAATCTTCCCACTCAGGTGAGGTAAGCACAAGCAGTTGGGGGGGACTCACTTGAGGGAGAGGGTGTCCTTGGGCTGGCATACGGAAAGAAGATTTCATAAACTATCCGATAATTGAAATTTAGTATACCACTACCTAAAACTTTGAATTTAATGGTGGGCAAGGCCGATGCGAGTATAATGCGGGTATTCCAATCTCATTGGGAACAGAAACCATGGAGAAGCCTTTTAATTTCGACACCTTTCCGGATCGCCGCACTACTGAGAGCTTGAAATGGCGGGCGTATGCCAAAGATGTTCTCCCAATGTGGGTTGCTGACATGGATTTCCTTTCACCGCCGAAGGTCATTGAGGCATTACGAGCGCGGGTTGAACATGGGATTTATGGGTACGCCATTGACCCGCCGTCACTGAAGCAGGCCATTATGACCTGGCTGGAAGCGCGCTATCAATGGCGGGTCAGCGAAGAAGAAATTGTATTTGTGCCCAGTGTGGTCAGCGGCTTTAATTTGGTCGCATTGGCGTTGAAAACCCCGGGCAGTGGACTCTTAATCCAAACACCGGTTTATCCCCCTTTTCTCAACGTGGCGCGTCAGGCGGGAATGAAAGATCAGCGTTTGCCTCTTTCCCGAGATGCAGCCGGGCGTTATTATGTGGATGGAGATCGCTTTCGGGCTGCGTTAACGCCGGAGACCCGCATGTTTTTGCTTTGCAATCCGCATAACCCAGTAGGGCGGGTCTTCACCCGCGAGGAACTTTGGATCATGGCAGAGGCCTGCCTGGAACAGGATGTGGTAATTTGTTCGGATGAAATTCACTGTGACCTGACCTACTCTGGGCATGTTCATATTCCAATTGCTACTTTGGATGAAGCGATTGCCCGCAAGACGGTGACTCTCATGTCGCCTAGCAAGACGTTTAATCTGGCCGGGTTGAAGTTTGCATTTGCCGTTGTGCCGGATCCCGCTTTGCGTAAGACGCTTAAGCAACTGGTGCATGATCTGGGGGGCGGAATGAACATTATGGGGTTGGTTGCCGCTGAGGCTGCTTATACTCGAGGTGCGGAATGGTTGCAACACTTGTTGAAGATCCTGGAGTCCAACCGTAACTATTTGTATGAGTATGTCCAAAATGAGTTACCCGGCTTGGAGATGCAACCACCCGAGGCCACCTATCTAGCCTGGTTGGACTGCCGAGGTCTGGATTTGCAGCCGAATCCCTACGAATTTTTCCTCAATGAGGCGCGGGTTGCGTTGAATAACGGACGTGATTTTGGTGCAGAGGGGCGTGGTTTTGTGCGTCTGAACTTTGGTTGTCCTCGTGCAACGCTCGAGCAGGGTCTATTGCGCATGAAGGCGGCGCTCGAAAGAACCAAAATGGTTTCGTGAATGGGTTAGTGGGCGGTGAATGAGCACCGATCACGCACTGGAACATGTTTGGGAACAATTTTAGGGGTTCTTCTAGGCGCAGCACTCGCATGGATACTCGGCTATGCTCTACTATGGGGGATTGGAGCCGCTCTGATCACGTCAGACCCCCTGCGCCCTAGTGAGGCATTGGTATTGTTGAGCGGTGGGGGTAAGGATCGCCTGGAGGAGGTGCTGAGAACCTACCGTCAAATTGGGGCGGATGTCGTGTTGTTAACGAAGGCCGAGGGGTCACGTGCGGAGAACTGGAATGCCGATGAACTGGTTTCAAAGGGAATTCCAGGTGAAGCAATTCATTTTACCCGTGAGCGTGCCAGCAGTACCTATGAAGAGGCTCGATATACCCGCGAGAAATTAGAGGAGTTAGGGGTCAGGTCAGTACTGGTCATCACTGATCCATACCACACCTTGCGTACCCGCCTCATCTTCCGTTCTGTGTACCGCGGGAGCGGGATTGAGGTGCGTGTGCGGGCGGTGCAGGGGCATTGGTATCGTTCAGCAACCTGGATGTTCAGCCGACAGGGATGGGAAGCAACACTGAGTGAATTGATCAAACTGATGGGATACTGGCTGGGCATACGCGGGGATTAAAAAACACAGGGCTGCAAGAGCGCAGCCCTGCGTGCAATTGGCCAGCGGTGGTTTATTGCGAGAGTGGAACGACCCGCGCTGCCTGCAGGCCCTTGGGCCCTTCTTCGATAGAAAATTCCACTTTCTGGCCTTCTTTGAGCTGGCGATAACCTGCCATCTGGATAGCGGTGTAATGGACAAAGACGTCCTCGCCATTCTCGCGGCCAATGAAGCCGTACCCCTTGGTGGGGTTGAACCACTTGACAGTTCCTACATAACGTTCAGACATGCCTTAAACTCCGTTTAGTACTTTGAGATTGCTTAGGCCTGCGGCGCGCTACCACGGGCCACGTTGAGCCAAGATTATCATGCAATGAATCAAATGTCAAGCCAGTTTCATGGCGATTTTTTTGCAGCCAGACAGGAAGTTGGTACTCATGTTATAATTTATTTGTCAGTTGGGCCCGTAGCTCAGCGGCAGAGCGGGCGGCTCATAACCGCTTGGTCGCAGGTTCGAATCCTGCCGGGCCCACTAATTTAAGCAAGGGATCCCAAATGTTGGTCCCATGCTGCAAGTTGTCTCGTTCCCACAAACTTTTGGATGGGCGTGTTGTACTGGAGAGGCCGTAAACTAGAAGCGTCTTTCTAGAAACGGCGCATTCGTAATAAGTCTTGTTTTTGCAACACCCGCTCGCCCGGATGAACATAAATCTCGACGACGTGACCGGAATAGGGAGCGCGTAGTTCATTTTGCATCTTCATTGACTCCAGAACCACTAGGACTTCATTGACGTTCACTTCCTGACCGATTGCAACTGGAACGGCCACCACTAATCCGGGCATAGGGGCTTGAAGGAGATAGTCCGAGGATTGGGCGGCGTTGTCCGGAATACTTGTGCGCAAGGTGCGAGCGGCCTCGTCCTCCACCTCCGCCAGGTAGGTGCGTCCCTTCAGGTGGACTTCCCAGTCTTCTCCCTGTGGGGTTGCCAACACTTCATAGGATTTCCCGTTCACAATAAGTGAGAATAAAGGGGAACCGGGGAGGGTAGCAAGATCTACCTCGATGATTTCACCGTTAAGGCGCACATGGCGGTCATCTAAAATCTCAATGTGGTATTCCCGATCCCCGATGTGTACTACGTAGCGACTCATGCTCACCTCAACACCACGATGGGGCTAACGAAGCGCAAATTCCCAGCGGCCCACCCACTTCCAGGCGTTGCTTGGGTAAGCGGGTTGAGACGAAGCGGTTACTTTCTGGGGGCGCTGGCGATGGGCGGCCAGCGCTGCTGCAATGGCCGCCAGCATGGCCACGGTTTGTTCATCGCTATTCTGCGCGGTTACCAGATGCTGATCAACAAATGAGGTGTCATACTGCCCGGCAATAAAGCGTGGGGCATGCATCAAGGCAAGGTGAAAGGGAACATTGGTCTGAACGCCTACGATGCGTAGTTCTTCTAGGGCTCGGCGCATACGTTGAATTGCTTCGGTGCGGGTTTCTCCCCACACAATCAGCTTGGCAATCAAGGGATCATAATAAGGCGATATCTCGTAGCCGGCATAGATGCCGCTGTCCAGACGCACACCCGGACCCGCCGGAGTGAAAAGATGGCGGATCTGTCCGATGGTGGGAATGAAATTGTGAGCAGGGTCTTCTGCGTTAATCCGGCATTCGATCGCAGCGCCGCGGAGATGGACATCTTCCTGGGTAAAGCGCAAAGGACACCCAGCAGCGATCAGGATTTGCTCTTTGACCAGATCAGTACCAGTTACCATCTCGGTAACTGGGTGCTCCACTTGTAAACGAGTGTTCATCTCTAGGAAATAAAAATTGTGCTCTTGATCAACCAGAAATTCAATGGTTCCGGCATTGACATATCCAACGGCTTTGGCGGCGCGTATAGCAACCTCTCCCATTCGGGCGCGTAGGTCAGGGTTCTCCGCCAATAGGGGAGAGGGGGATTCTTCAACCAATTTTTGGTGACGGCGCTGGATAGAACATTCCCGTTCGCCCAAGTGCACAATATTACCGTAGGAGTCGGCAAGGATTTGAAACTCAATGTGACGTGCCCCAGGGATGAGTTTCTCTAGATAAATGTTGCCATCTCCAAAAGCAGCCTCGGCCTCACGCCGGGCAGCCTGGAGCAATGCGGGCATCTCTTCTATCGAACGCACCTCGCGCATCCCTTTTCCACCACCCCCGGCCGTGGCCTTGATAAGCAATGGAAAGCCGATTTGGGGAGCGATGGTCAGCAGCTCTTCATCGCTGAGATTGCCCTCGCCCTCGGTGCCGGGAACAACAGGCACCCCTGCTACTGCTACTGTCGCCCGGGCTACGGCTTTGTCACCCATTGCCGCAATGGCCGAAGGCTTAGGGCCGATGAAGGTGATACCGGATTCCATGCATGCTTGGGCAAAGTCGGCACGCTCGGCTAGAAAACCATAGCCAGGGTGAATAGCATCCGCACCACACTTACGCGCAATGGCCAGTATTTTGTCGGCACATAGATAGGATTCGCGCGCTGGTGAGGGGCCCAAATAATAAGCCTCGTCGGCGTAGCGTACATGAAGCGCTTGGCGGTCAGCATCCGAATAAACCGCTACACTCTGAATTCCCAGTTCTCGGCAAGCACGAGCAATGCGAACGGCGATCTCACCGCGATTGGCGATTAGAATTTTCTTAAACATGTTGTGCCTCCTTTGGGTATCTCCTCCAAGAGTTCACAAAGGAATGTTTCCGTGTTTCTTGGGCGGGTTCGTATCGCGCTTGTTGATCAGCATTTGCAACCCCTCAATCAGACGCGGGCGGGTCTCGCGGGGTTCGATGACATCATCAATGTAACCCCGAGCGGCTGCAACATATGGGTTAGCGAATTTTTCACGATATTCTTGTACCAGTTCGGCCTTGCGTTGTGTAGGGTCTGTAGAGGCTTCTAATTCTTTGCGAAAGATAATGCTCATGGCTCCTTCGGGACCCATCACGGCAATTTCGGCAGTGGGCCAGGCAAAATTAAGGTCTGAGCGCAGATGTTTGCTGCTCATCACAATATAAGCACCCCCATAGGCTTTGCGTGTAATGACCGTTAGTTTGGGTACAGTGGCTTCGCAATAGGCGTGAAGGAGTTTGGCCCCCGCTCGAATCACCCCTCCATGCTCCTGAGCCGTGCCGGGCATGAAGCCGGGCACGTCAACAAAAGTAATAATGGGAATATTGAAGGCATCACAAAAGCGCACAAAGCGGGCTGCTTTTTCGGCAGCATGAATGTCAAGCACTCCTGCTAGAACGGCGGGCTGATTGGCCACAATGCCCACGCTATGACCGCCCAAACGCGCAAACCCGATAACCACGTTAGGGGCATACAATTCCTGGATTTCAAAAAACTGCCCCTCGTCTACTATCCACGTCAGAGCGGTCTTAATGTCGTACGCGCGCGCCGGATCATCCGGTACCAAATCGTCCAGCGCTGCTTCCATCCGCATAGGATCGTCCGACGTTGCCACATATGGCGGGTCGCTCATGTTGTTAGAGGGCAAGTAACTCAATAACTGGCGCGTAAGAGCCAGTGCCTCAGTTTCATTCTCTGCCACTCGATGGGCAACTCCTGAGAGTTGGGCATGAATATCGGCCCCGCCTAATTGTTCAAAAGTGACCTCTTCGTGGGTAACCGCTTTGACCACTTCGGGCCCAGTAACAAACATATGAGACGAACCGCGCACCATAAAAATGAAGTCAGTCAGGGCAGGGGAGTAAACCGCACCCCCAGCGCAGGGCCCCATGATCAGTGAAATTTGAGGAATAACCCCTGAGGCGAGTGTGTTGCGCAGAAAAACATCGCCATAACCGGCTAAGGCATCCACGCCCTCTTGAATGCGGGCACCTCCCGAGTCGTTGATCCCAATGAGGGGGGCGCCGTTCTTTATCGCTAAGTCCATGACTTTACAAATTTTCTGGGCATGGATCTCGCCCAGACTTCCGCCGAGTACCGTGAAATCCTGAGAGAAGAGAAACACCAGACGCCCCTCAATGGTGCCCCAGCCCGTTACCACCCCATCACCCAGGAAGCGTTGCTGGTCAAGACCAAAATCATGGCAACGGTGGACGGCTAGGGCATCTAATTCGCGAAATGAACCCGGATCGAGTAAGCGATCGATTCGCTCACGAGCCGTTAGGCGACCTTTTCTGTGTTGGGCTTCAATGCGCTCAATGCCACCCCCTAAACGGGCTTGAGCCTTGAGCATGCGAAGATGCTGCAATTTTGGGTGTTCACTCATGGCTACTTCTCTGTATAAGCACTGGGCTGTAGGCTGACCAAACTCTGACTACCATTGGGTGAGCGCGTGTCTTCAACCTAAACAAATTAACCCCGTCAACCCGTTTCGTTACGAGGAATGAATATGCGCTCAGGTGTAAGGGAAAAGTTTTTTGCATCGTGAGAGCTCTCTCGGTTAAGGCAAGGATCGTTAATTCAAGACGACATGAACTATCCTATTTCTAAACAACCCTCAAAATCTATCGAATTTGAGGAAACAGAGAAAACCGATCTGATATACTAGGGCCGTATGGGTAAAGCCGACTCAAGTGCAGCGAGATAATATACAACAAGCGTTCTGGAGGTGATCAGATGCGTGAATGGTCCTGGCTCCAAATCATCACCCTTTTGGTTAAACCGGTTTTCATTGCACTTCTGGCAATCCTGGCACAGCGGCTAAGTGTGGCGGGGTTTCGATCTCTGGAGACTCGACTGCTGCAGCGTTGGGCGGTGTTACCAGAGCGCAAAGGGCGCATTCACACCCTTATTAAGTTGGGGCAGCATACTGTCAATGTGGTAATTGTGACTCTCGCGCTCCTGATGGTGTTGCACACCCTAGGCATTAACATTCTGCCCTTGCTGACTGGTGCTGGGGTGTTGGGGTTGGCCCTTTCGCTGGGAACGCAAACCTTGGTAAGGGATGTTATCAATGGGATATTTATTCTCCTAGAAGGTCAATTTGAGCTAGGGGATACCATCCAAGTGGGAGATCATACGGGAGTAGTAGAGCAAATGACCTTGCGTGTGACCCACCTGCGCGATGAAAAGGGGAATCTCCACATATTACCCAACGGTGATATTCGGATGGTGGTCAATCTCAACCGATCTCGTCCCTCAACCATTTCAGTGCAAGAGCCCGAATAGAGCGCGTGGGCCTGACAAAGTGTGTTAAAATCTAAATCTTGACAGAGGAGGTCAAGATATGCCAGTAGTTCTGATCTTGCGTAAGCAGGAATTTCAAATTGAAGGGACTATCACGGTAAAAGAGGCACTGAGGCGCTTGAATCTCTCTCCTGAGTCACACTTAGTGGTGCGGAACGGCGAATTGCTTAACGAGAATGACGTTTTGCGCGATGGCGATGTGGTCAAAATAGTCCCCTCAATTTCTGGAGGTGGGCGGTGACATCCAGTGTTTCGATGAAGTGCATGAAGTGTAGCGAGCGGGCTGTCATACGGATGCGCCAGCATCGCCTGGCGCTTTGCAAGGACCATTATATTGAGTGGTTTGTTCAGCAAACTCAGCGCTTTATTGAAAAGTATCGCATGTTCACCCGCGATGAGAGAGTGTTGGTAGCCGTATCGGGGGGCAAGGATTCGCTAGCGCTGTGGGATGTTTTGTGGCAGTTGGGTTATCATGCCGAGGGTTTGTATATCAATCTTGGCATTGACGAGGGTTTGCGCTACTCGAATGAGTCAGAGCGCCTGACGCGCGAGTTTGCTGAGCAACGAGGCTTGGTGTTACATGTGATCAACGTGACACAAGATCACGGGGAGAGTGTGCCTGAAATTGCCCGGCGTACTCGGCGGGGGCGCGATAAACCCTGTGCTGTGTGTGGGTTGATCAAGCGACACGATATGAACCAGGCAGCCCTGGATCTGGGGTTTAATGTGCTGGCCACAGCTCATAACCTGGACGATGAAGTGGCGTTTCTTTTTGGAAACGTGTTCCACTGGAATCTGGAGCAGATGCGCCGTCAGTCGCCAGTACTGCCCGAATCACCTGGCTTTGCGCGCAAGGTCAAGCCATTTTGTCGCTTTAGTGAGCGTGAAACGGCAGCGTACTCCCTGGTGCGGGGAATTGCGTATATTGAAGATGAGTGTCCCTTTGCAGAAGGGAGCAAACAACTACTTTACAAGGACCTACTCAATCGTCTGGAAGAAGTTGAGCCAGGCGCCAAATTACGCTTTTACCTTGGCTTTATAGAAGCCCGTGACTCGGGTCAATTGGTCTTGCCACGTGAGGAAGAGTTGCCTCTTGAATTACACCCCTGCCCCAAGTGCGGACAACCAACGACATCACCAGGGTTATGTGCTTACTGCCGTTTGTTTGAACCTGAGTCGTTGGAGACCTCAGGAACTCAGCGGCCATCCGTGTGAGTAGCCATTTGACAGGCCTAAGCGGCCTGGGTATACTTTGAGCGCAGGGTAAGTGCAACCCGGCGGTCATTATTCTGGGGAGGTATGGATCTTGAAAAAAGCGCTAATTACGGGCATCACCGGCCAGGATGGTTCTTACCTGGCGGAGTTTTTATTGGCTAAGGGTTATGAGGTCCATGGTCTGATTCGACGCGCGAGCACCTTCAATACCCGACGCATTGATCATATCTACCGTGATCCGCATCCGAACGGGGGAGAGTTGCCTTTTTATCTCCATTACGGGGATATTTCGGTGCCCGAAAGCCTGATGGATTTGATCTATAACATTCAGCCGGACGAGATTTATCACTTGGCGGCACAATCGCATGTGCGGGTGAGTTTTGATATGCCCGAGTATACCGGCAACATCACTGGCCTGGGTGCGATTCGGGTGTTAGAAGCCGTGCGCAAGAGTGGATGCAAGGCCCGTTTCTACCAGGCTTCTTCGAGTGAAATGTTTGGAGGGGCTAAGCCACCCCAGAACGAACAAACCCCTTTTGAACCACGAAGCCCTTATGCTGCGGCTAAAGTGTATGCTTACTGGGTAACACGGAACTATCGTGAGGGGTATGGCTTATTTGCCTGCAATGGCATTTTGTTTAATCATGAATCACCTCGCCGAGGCGAAACCTTTGTGACGCGCAAAATTACCCGTGCCGTGGCGGCAATTATGGCGGGGAAGCAGCGTTACCTTTACCTGGGTAACTTGGATGCTAAACGGGATTGGGGGTATGCGCCCGAGTATGTTGAGGCCATGTGGTTGATGCTACAGCAGGATCAGCCCGACGATTATGTCATTGGCACTGGTGAAGCCCATTCAGTGCGTGAGTTTCTCGATGAAGCGTTTGGCTATGTGGGGCTGGATTGGCATGACTATGTGCGAATTGATCCTCGTTACTTCCGTCCGACGGAGGTAGATTATTTGCTGGCCGATGCCAGCAAGGCGCGGCGTGAGTTGGGGTGGGAACCCAAAGTCCGCTTTCGCGAGTTGGTACGCATCATGGTGGATGCCGATTTGGAACTGATGGGGCTCCCCTCGCCGGGAGAGGGCAAACGCATCCTGGCGGAGCGATTTTCATCCGGTTGGCACCGCTGGGAGCACCAGGTTGTCAGCATGGAACGACTGCCTTAGTTTTGTGGAAGGGGGCTCTATGCCCACAGTACTTTTTGTATGTACTGCCAATCGGGTGCGTTCGCCCATGGCAGCCGAAATATTCCGGGCCCTGCTCAAGCAAAAGCGTAATGATTGGCGCCAATGGCAAGTGGAATCAGCAGGTACCTGGGCGATGCCAGGACAAGCGGTGATCGGGGAGGTGCAAAGCGTTCTTGCTCGCTATGGTCTGGACGTTTCAAGCCACCGTTCACGTGAGGTGAACGGCGATATTCTGGCGCGGTCTGATCTGGTGCTGGTCATGGAGAAAAACCAGCGCGAGGCACTATGGGTGGAATATCCTGAACATGCTTCCCGGATCTACCTGCTGACCGAAATGACAGGTCAAGCGTATAATGTACCGGACCCGATTGGGGGAAGTTTGGCAGATTACGAGCAAGCGGCAGCCATGATTCGACGCCTGTTGGAAGAGGGGTTTGATCGTATAGTTGCACTAGCGTTACAGCATGCGCGTGAGCGAACCCCATCTTCAGGGCAAGAATAGATGGGCGCGTTGCGTCCGTAGATTTTGGGGGTTGAATATATAGAACTAATGTGCTATAATATCGGCACCCCAAAAAGTGAGGTGCTGACAATGAATCGCGCAACCGCTGCCATTGTACCTGGATTGGTCATTGGATGCCTATTCTTGATTGCGTTTACTCGCTGGATCGCCAGCCCCAGTTTGACGGTTCAGGCAGCCGGTGAAGAGATGGCAGCCTTAACACCAACCCCTGTGCCCGAGACCGAGGCTGGAGCGACGAGCGAGACCGAGACTGGTGAAAGAGATTGTTCAATCAGTTTGCGTTTTCCCGATAAGGTACGCCGTTGGTGCAGTTTGATTGAACGTTATGCAGCGGAAAATGGACTGGATCCGAATTTGATTGCAGCGGTGATCTTGCAAGAAAGCGGCGGCAACCCTGAGGCCTATTCGAAGAGCGGTGCAGTTGGGCTGATGCAGGTGATGCCGCGGGATGGCTTGGCGGCCAGCTTCATGTGTAAAAACGGGCCCTGTTTTGCCTCTCGCCCGAGCATGGAGGAGCTGTTTGATCCTGAGTTCAATATTGCTTATGGCACGCGGATGTTGGCAGGCTTAATTCAACGTACCGGGGACGTTCGTGAAGCTCTGCGCGCCTATGGCCCGATCAATGTCGGATATTACTATGCCGACATTGTTTTGCGCATATACGAGACATATCGGTAACCCTTATTCTCGTTTTGCCTTCTCCGGGAGGTGAAGGTTTTGGGGCGGCGAAAGCGTTGACATTCCGGTCACCTCTGGCTATAATTTTGGGTACAATGCGGGTGTGGCCAAGCGGTAAGGCAGTAGCTTCCCAAGCTACGATTCGCGGGTTCGAATCCCGTCACCCGCTCTGTTTCTAGGTATTCGTCCTAAACCGCCATGAGATCAAGTGTGGCGGTATTTTGTGCGCCCCCAAGATCTTGTGGGGGATTACTCACAATAAAGTAATTGACGCTCACTCTTGGGGAAATGCTTTGGCTTTTGTTTATGGGGGTATATTCGGAGTTGATTTTCTCTGGACGTATAATAGGGGCATGACAGAAGAACAGGTCAATCTCAGTGAGCGAGAGCGCGAGATTCTGCGCCTAGTGGCCACAGGGGCATCGAATAAAGAGATTGCCCAGAAGTTGTATATCAGTCCTAATACTGTGAAGGTGCATCTGCGTAATATTTTCAGCAAAATTGGTGTTGTCTCTCGCACCGAAGCCACCCTCTACGCACTGCGACATGGCATTGTTGCAACCCCTCTTCCTGAGCGCGGAAATCAGGGGGAAATCGAAGCGGAAACACAGGACAGGACGAGCCATTTGGAGGTCCGTCCTGAAACGCGATCTCACCTCTCCATTCGCTGGGAAGTGGCTTTATTAATTGTGCTGGTGAGCATCGTTGTCCTTGGCGTAATGATTCGCACGCTCGTCTCGCCTGTTCCCTCGCCTTCAGATGGTGGAGAGGTCACCAATGCACAACGTTTCTTGTCCTTAACAGCTTTGCCGACCGGACGAAGTGGAATGGCGGGGGGACGTTATGAGAACTGGTTGCTGGTTGTTGGTGGGCGCACTGCTCAGGGTGTAGATGGAGCGGTGTTGGTCTACGACCTGGAACGAAATGCCTGGGACTCTCGCCGGTCCAAGCCGTCAGCGGTAGAAGATGCGGAAGGGGCAGTACTAGGTGAGCGCTTATATATCCCCGGTGGGTGTACGCCCAGTGGACAACCTAGCAACCGTTTGGAGATCTATGACCCACGCCAGGATGTCTGGGAGACTGGACCCACCCTGCTGCGCCCTGTGTGTCGTTATGCGTTAGTGGCTTTTGAGGGACGCCTCTTTCTCTTTGGGGGATGGGATGGGTATGAATTTATGAGCCAGATTTGGTCCTACGATCCTGCGCTTAAGCAATGGAAGGATGGGGGAGAACTGCCGGAGTCGTTTGGGCATCTTTTTGCTGTAGCCATTAATAACAAGATTCTCCTGGTGGGTTATCGTAATGGGGATACCCCTCAACTGTGGGCCTACTACCCCAACCGGGGCGCTGGTCAAGATAAGGCTTGGGAACGCCGAGGCAACTTGCCTGAGGTGTTCATCCCGGTGGCGGCAACCTCTCTGGCAGGCAATCTTTATGTGGTGGGCAACCCGCCTGCCGATAGGGGCGAAACCCCGCCAATGTTATGGGCTTATACTGAAGGTAGTGATGCATGGCAACCCGTGGCCGCCATTCCCAACCCGTTGGGGGAGGATGGGTTGTTCCTTTCCACTGACACCCGTGTGCATTATCTAGGAGGGCGCATTGGGGGTGTTGATCAGGCGCTTCACCTGGCGTATCAGGCTATTTATACGATTAATCTGCCAGTGATCAATCGCTAGACTGGAAAATCAACATCTCGGGTTATCTGCCCGAGATGTTTTTTTCCAAACGTTGAAAGCCTAATTCTGACCCATGATCCAGGGATCGGTAGCACGGTCCCAGGGATAAAGTTCTTCGGGCTTGAACCACAATGCAATTTCCTGGGCGGCCGTTTCAGGAGAATCGGAAGCGTGCGTCAGGTTACGCCCCACCTCCAGGGCAAAGTCATGGCGAATGGTTCCCGGTGCTGCTTCAGTAGGTCGAGTGGCCCCCATGGTTTGACGCACAGCCGCGATAGCATTGGGTCCTTCCCAGACCATAGCCATCACGGGTGCAGAGGTGATGTAATGCACCAGTCCCTCGTAAAAGGGTTTCCCTTTGTGCACGGCGTAATGGGTTTCGGCTAACTCCTGGCTAACCTGTAAGAATTTGGCGGCAATAAGTTTCAGGCCACGGCGTTCCAACCGGAGGATGATTTCACCGATCAAGCCACGTTGCACCGCATCCGGTTTGATCAAGACCAGTGTGCGTTCCACAGTGCGCCTCCATGAATAAAGGGATGGTTTTTATCGAAGCAGCTCTTCGGCCTTCGTGTAGGCATCCAGGGCTTCTTGCAGGCGGTTACTACGCACATAGGCATCGCCAAGAGCCTGCCATAAGCCTACATCGATTGGAAAACGATAGAGCGCTTCGTGTAAATCGTGAATAACATCCTCAAGATAATAAGCACCCTGGATGAGACGCTGATAGAACTGGAGGGCTCGCTCCAAGTTGCCGGCTTGCGAAGCGTTTTGGGCCTCACGCAACCACAGAAGGGCTTCGTCGGGAACCGTTTCGGAGACAGGTGCGACGGCTGGCTGCAGAGCTATCCCCTCAGTGGCGATAACCTCCTCCGGCACCCAGGTGCTCTTACCCTCCTCTTCCTCGGTGGTGAATGGAACTTCTGCCAATTCTGCCAGCCATTCGGATGTGAGGGCTTCGCTTTCTGGTGGAGTGGCAACCCAGGTCGGCTCAGAGGCAGTGAGACGGACCGGTTGCGTATCTTCGATGGTTTCTGAGGGCTCAGGTGTTTCCTCCGGAGCCATGACGTCTTTGGCTTCTTCGGATGATGGGGTGGGAGGTTCCAGAACCTCTTGCAACCATTCGGGTATGGTTTCAGTGCTAGTCTGAATGGATTCAGGCGGCACAGGAATCTCTACCCGAGACTCCTCGGTGGAGAACTCAGAAGCCGCTATTAGATCCTCTTGGACCTTGATATCGGTGGGTTGGTTTTCTTCAACTTGCGCATTGATGATCCAGGCAGGGGGCGCTTCAACGCGCTGTTCGGGCGGAGTTATCAGCGTGTCTTCATCCGCGCCCTGACGAGCGGCCAGGCTCTCTAACCAGGCAAAGGCTGCCTCTTCATCCAGAGAGACCCCTTCGTTTGAGGGCGTGGAGAGATCTAAGGGTGGCGCCATTTCAACGGGAGGCTTCTCAGGGATGCCAACTTCGGAGCTCAGGGGGCGCTCACCTGCGGGTGGCATTTCTACAGGTTGAGCGGTAGAGAGGGTTTCGAGCGCATCTGCCTGAGCCTCACGCACCCAGGCGGGGGGTTCCTCCGAGCGTTCAGATGGTGGAGTCGTAAGGGTAGCCTCCTCCGCCCCTTGGCGGGCTGCCAGGCTCTCTAACCAAGCCAGTGCGGCCTCGATGTCTTCACCTTCCGGAGGAGCAATGCCGGAAAACGTCTCGCTTGGGGCAACTTCTGGAGAGAAAGCAACTCTCTCTCCCTTAGGAGGAATGGCTTCTGCCTCGGCAACTTCGGTTTCTTCTGGGGAGGGGCGCTCGGTGGATGAAATTGTCTCCTCAGTGAGAGCGAAGTGCTCTGGATAAAGGGGGGGTTCTTCCGAGACATCGCTCATCCACTCGGGCATTGCCCATTCCTCTGTGAGCTGTGCCCCCCCTTGGGAAGGGGGTTCCGGAGATGCCAAATCGGCCAGCCACGTAGAGGGTGGCTCTGTTTCGGTCGGGGGGAGTGTGAGGGGGACTTCAAATTCTGAGGAGACCTCGGATGCAAATTCTTCTTCCGTTGGAATAGGCTGCGAGGCACCGCTTTGGAACAGATTTTCAAACCACATTTCCGCTTGGGCGGGGCTTTCTTCTCCTGTTGGTGCTTCTAGATCGGGAGGAGCAATTTCCTGCAGCCACTCTGGAACCTCACCAGGTTCGAGGAGGGATTCTGAGATCTCCTCGGCTGTTAATGGAGATTCTGGGGCTTCTGTGCCTTCAGAACGAATTTCCCACCCGGCTTCGCGCATCCAGTCAGGGATTAGTGTCTCCGCTTCAGGAGAGGAAGGCTCACCAAGTTCGGTAAGGCTTGTTTCGATCTCCTCAGTCGGGGAAGTAGTCTCCGGGGGAGATAGGGGTTTTTCGGATGAGGACTGTTCTTGGAGGGCAGAGTACCAATCGGGCAAGGCTTCTTCGTCATCAGCAAGCCAAGTTACACCTACCGTGCGTGTCCACTCGGGTTGGGCGGGGGTTTCTAATTCCGGGCTCCACTCCAGGTGGTCGAGGGTCACCGCATTGTCCGGAACCTCAAGTGATGAAAACATGCCGGGGGTCAGATGCGCTAAGTAGGGATCCATGGCGACTACACGCTGGCGGTAAATAGCCGCATCTTGAGCCCGGG
This sequence comes from uncultured Thermanaerothrix sp., assembly GCF_938028735.1. GTDB lineage: Bacteria > Chloroflexota > Anaerolineae > Anaerolineales > Anaerolineaceae > Thermanaerothrix. The sequence goes on along the minus strand of NZ_CALIMF010000002.1, from coordinate 314,997 downwards.
AGGTGGTGGGGAGAATTTCAGCCAGAATCCGGTTAGCCTCGAAGCAGTAAGGCAATTTACTAACCAGACGAGTGCAGACCTCGGTTGCGGCGACCTTCTGCCCGGAAAGATAATACATTCGGGCTAAAATGACCTCTAAGTCAATACGATTGGGGTCCTCAGCCAGAGCAGCGCGCGCCTCCGCGATCGCCTGAGGGTAGAGCTCACCGCGAGCATACATGCGGATTAAAGCCCCACGTGAGAGACGAATGCGAGGCGGCTCAATGCCATCACGGCGGCCATACAGGCGACGTAGTTCATCCTGGATGGCTGTATTAGAAGGCTGGGTCTCGAAAGCGCGCTCCATATGCCAGATGGCGGCATCAAGATTGCCTTCGTCTTCGCGGATTATGCTCATCCCGATTTGTGAAATAAAATCATCGGGTACAGAAGAGAGAACGCGATGAAAGATGTCCGCCGCTTCGGCGTAGCGTTGAGCCTCTAAAAAGGCTTTGCCCAACAAACGGTAAGTATCAATATGCTTAGGGTAGAACTTCAAAATGTGACGGCAGTGAGCAATTGCCGCGTCGGTTTGCCCTTTTTCAATAAGGCTTTCAATTTCGCGGTTGTAGGCGCGCAGCGAAACTTTGGGCATAAGCCACCTCCCTTTTCTAGTATGCCCCAACTTTGCCGATCAAGCAAGAGTGGGCATTTCTAAAAAAGACATCCGTGCAAGACAATTTTGCAGTTGGCTTGCACGGATGTGTCGTGGGCAGAGGAAAAGCATTATTCACCAAGGTAATCCCTGAGCTTGCGGCGAATGCTGGGATGGCGCAAGCGACTGAGGGCTTGCGCTTCAATTTGACGCACTCGCTCGCGAGTGACTCCCATCTTACGCCCGACCTCTTCCAAGGTGTACGCTTGACCATCAAGTAGGCCATAGCGTAACTGCAGGATGCGAACCTCGCGCGGTGGTAGAGTGTTGAGCACTTCTTCGAGGTGTTCACGCAGCAAGTTATAGGTGGCTGTGTCATCGGGAGGAGGAGCCTCCTCATCCTCGATAAAGTCACCCAACACCGAGTCCTCCTCGTCGTCGGTGGGTGTTTCCAGTGAAAGCGGCCGGCGGGCAACCTGGATCATGTTCTCCACTTTCTTCGGAGGTACATCCAGCTCTTCGGCCAGTTCTTCCACGGTTGGCTCGCGCCCCAAGCGCTGAGTCAGTTGATGCTGGACGCGCAGCAGTTTGTTGATTTGATCGCCCATGTGAACAGGAACGCGGATGGTACGTCCCTGATCCGCAATGGCACGCGTCACCGCTTGACGAATCCACCATGTGGCGTAGGTGCTGAACTTGTGCCCGCGACGGTAATCAAATTTTTTAGTGGCGCGGATCAGGCCAATGTTTCCTTCCTGGATAAGATCCAGGAAGGGGACCCCGCGTCCCATGTACTTCTTGGCTACACTGATCACCAAGCGCGAATTTGCGGTGATCAGATGCTCGCGTGCGGCCCACCCATCTTCAATGAGCTTACGCAGTTCCAATCGGCGCTTAGGGCTGACATTGCCACGCGCCAGTTCTTCGCGCGCCATGCGGCCACGCTCGATGCGCTGGGCGAGTTCAACCTCCTCCTCGGCGGTGAGCAGAGGCACGCGACTCACCTCCTTGAGATACAGACCGATGGTGTCGTCGGTGTCAATATCGCGCAGGTCATCGAGGTTAAGATCGTGCTCGATTGCCTCGAGTTCAGGCTCTTCTTCCAGCAGTTCCTCTTCCTCTTCTTCCTCCCCTAGTTCGCCACCAAGGGGTTCATCTTCGAGGTAGGGGATACCTGCGCTCATCAGCGCCGAGAAGGCTTCTTCCAATTGATCGACATCCTGCTCCGCTTCCGGGAAAAAGTGCAGGATATCGTCAATGGTCACATAGCCCTTCTGACGCCCTAGTTCAATTAGGCGGGCGATTGCAGGATATTCTTCATCCTCATCTACAACATTAAGCAACGGATTTTCCATAGGCCTTCTAATCATCCTCGTTAATCGAGAGTAGAGTTTCGTGAATAAGATGTTCGCTTATCAGCATACACGTTTTTTCTTCAAAATTCAATACATGTACAGGTATATTTTAGGTATATTTTCCTTGGGCGCCCAACCCTGTGATGGGCCCCCCTGGCGAGACACGAAAATAGACAGCGGTTCAGCCTCTTCCTACCCGCTGCCTTCATGGGGTAATAAAAATATACAACAATTTGAAGGAGAATTCAATAGGTCGGTAAAATTCTAATTCAATTCTAATCTTGCCATGGGCTACCCGATTTTTGGGCTTGATTGACAAAAAGGGATTACCTCACTATAATGAATTTATAACCAAACAGGACCTTAGAACAAGGCAATGTTTAGTAATATGAGTGGCGGCGAGGATCCGAATGCTTGAGATGGTCGCTTGCCTGAAAAGTTTCAGGCGGGCATTCGGGGAGCCAAATAGCGAAACCGGCCGTGGGCCGGTTTTTGTATACCTAAGGAGGTGCAACTATGGTTTTGAGCCAACCGCTAGGAGCCGATCTGGATGAATTCTATTCAGGACAGCGTTCGCGCATCATGATCGTCGAAGATGACCCTGATACCACCACACTCTTAAAGCAAATATTACGAACGGCCGGATTTGATGTCCTCAGCGCTGCGAATGGGATAGAGGCGCTGAGGAAATATCATACCATTACCCCTGATATGGTGCTTTTGGACCTATTGATGCCCGAAATGGATGGCTGGGAAACGTTGCGTCAGTTACGTCAGGTCAGTACAACCCCCGTATTAGTGCTCACTGCAGTTGATGCTAAAGAGTCCCTGATGGAGTGTTTTCACTTAGGCGCAGATGATTATCTGGTCAAGCCCTTTCACCGAGGCGAGGTCTTGGCGCGGATAAATGCGATCTTGCGTCGTTCGCGCCATGTTCAATCCTCGCATCGTTATGTGTTTCCTAACGTAGGGCTAATTATTGAAAGTCAGTCTCGTGAAGTGCGCTATAAGAATGAACGCATCCCTCTAACGGTCAAGGAGTTTGAGGTGCTCTCTACTTTGGCGAAGTATGCTCCTGAGGTGGTCGATTATTTGACCCTCTCCGAGGCTGTGTGGGGGCGTGACCTCCCCCAAGCCCGACAGCGCATTAAGTTCCTGATCTACCTCCTGCGCAGAAAACTGGGCAATGTAGATGAAGCGGGGGCGGATCTGATTGTCAATGTAGATCGCTTGGGCTACAAACTGGAGACGGGCGAATAGCCTTTCATAAACGAATAGCCTTTCACAAAGAAGGGTTGAGAGCCTCACGATAATGAAAATGCGCTCTTCGTGGGATTGGTGGCGCTTGGGGGGGGTTCTGTTGCTGTTTGGAGGTTTGGTTGGTCTGGGGGTTAGTCTGTACCAATGGCAGGCCGCGCAAACCTTTGAGTCGGGAGTGGTCATCAACGAGACCTCCTCAGACATTGGGTTTGTGCCCTTGACGCTTTCCGAAGCCCAGGAAGGCCCCCCTACGTTGGTTGCTCCTCCGCCCCAGGAGTTAACCACCCTATCCGGGACACCTGGGATGCCGTCAAGTTCTTTGCCCACGGAGGCAAAACCCACTCCTTCGCTCGTACCTGCCATCCCTCAACGTTTGATTATTTCCAAAATTGACTTGGATGCCCCGGTAGTGCCTGTAAAGACACGCAAAATCCAGCTTGGCGAGGGGGTATTTGAGCAGTGGCTTGCCCCGGATGAGTTTGCTGCTGGATGGCCTACTGCAACAGCCATGTTGGGTCAGGCAGGGAACACGGTGCTTATAGGGCATCATAATGTTCATGGCAAGGTTTTTGAGCGATTGCACGAATTGGAGCCGGGCGATCTTATTGTTGTTGAAGGGGGTGGACGACGTTTCAGCTATGTGGTGGTCAATGTGATGATTCTGCCTGAACGGGACGCCGATCTGAAGACCCGGCTGGAGAACGCACGCTGGATTCAGCGCTCACAAGACGAACGTCTCACGCTGGTCACGTGCTGGCCAGCGTATTCAAATACGCATCGGTTGGTTGTGGTGGCTCGGTCGCTAGGTCAAGCTCCCCTACCCAGCGCTGAACCGGAGTGAGAACGGCTTATTCCGGGGGGATGGAAAGGCTGGTTGTCTCCTCAGGCAAGGCGATGACAAAAAGGCGCCCCCATGAGTTGTTCCCATTTCGGGCGAGACAGGTCTGCAGGATTAGGGCCCCAGGACGCTCATAGATATGCAAGAACAGTTCGGCGGCGCTCAGCACCGTACGGTCCTTATCATCAATGTTAATGAATGAGGAATAGGGGGAATTTGGTTGCAGGGCTTGGTAATGCTTTATTGTGGCGACGCGATACCGCTTAAGGTTGCCATCTCCAAAGACAACCCATAGATCTTGTCCAGGTTGAAGGGCAAGAAAAGACTGTCCCGCTAGGTCATTGTGTGCCAACAAGCCCAAGCTGCCGTAATGCTTGGCCAAGGCAAATTCGGTGAGGGTGTTGGGCTGGGAAGAGACGTAAGCAGGGTTGGAGCGAGGCTGTTGGATGATTGGGTAGGCCATCACTCCTTCCACGTAAAGTCCCATTGGTTGTTGGGGATCACCGGTAAGCGTAAGGTGATCTCGGAATGTCTGAAGGGCCGTCAGATCGAGGGAGGCCCACGTAATTGTTTCACTATTGCCTCTTGCGGCTAGACCGGGATCGCGGATAGGGTTGGGAATGGAAACGTGGGCCGTGGTAATAAACCATAGTCCCATAAAAAGGGCCATTTTGGCAATGGTTAACCCTAAGCGAATGTAAAATCTTTTTACCATGGCCCGCTCATTATCCGCAAAACCCTGCTGGTAAGGCAAGCGCTTTTAGGTGTTTGTAAGGCGGGCTTACAGAATTGTAAGGTTGCGTTATGGTATAATCAGGAAGAACGGGTTGGGAATACGATGTATTTCATGTGGTTAAGGAGTCGGTAGTATGTCTGGACATTCAAAATGGGCTACGATTAAGCGCAAAAAAGGCGCTATGGATGCCAAGCGGGGGCAACTTTTCACCCGCCTGACGCGTGAAATTGTATTGGCCGCCCGCGAGGGGGGTGGGGATCCGGAAGCCAATGTCCGTTTGCGGCTGGCGATTGAAAAGGCACGCGCTAACAACATGCCCAAAGAGAACATTGAACGCGCCATTAAGCGGGGTACCGGCGAAAGCAAAGAGGGGGGCGTGCTGGAGCAAATTTTCTACGAAGGTTATGCCCCCAATGGGGTGGCTTTGATGATCGAATGTGTCACCGAAAACCGCAACCGCACTGTTGCGGAGATCCGCCACGTGTTGACACGAGCGGGTGGTAGCCTAGGCGAGGCTGGCTCAGTAGCCTGGCAATTCAAGCGTGCTGCCTATTTTGCTCTCCAAGGCTCCGAAAAGGATTTTGAGAAAATATTTGAAGTGGCGGTAGAAGCCGGGGCTGATGATGTGACCATGGACGGAAACATCATTGAAGTTGTTGGGCCGGTTGAATCGTTCAAAAGCCTGTTGGATAGCCTGCGCGCAGCGGGCTACCAACCGGAAGAGGCCGGCTTGCGCATGATCCCAACCCAGGAAATTGAACTCGGAACCGAAGAGTCGCTGCAGGTATTACGTGCCATCGAAGCCTTAGAAGACCTGGATGACGTACAAAACGTCTATCACAACCTGCGCATCACCGACGAAGCCCTGATGGCTATTGGAGAAGGTTAAGCTCCATGATGGTCGTGGGCATTGATCCCGGTACCGCCACGACCGGTTATGGAATTGTACAAGATAAAGGACGTAGCCTGGAGGCGGTGACATACGGCGTGGTAACTACCGCGCCTTTTTTGCCTCTTGAACAGCGCCTAGCCCAACTGTTTGACGAATTGAGTGCCTTGATACAGCGCTTTAAGCCGGAAAGCGCGGCGGTTGAGCAATTGTTCTTTCAGCGTAACGTACGCACAGCCATGGCGGTAGGACAAGCCCGTGGGGTGGCTCTGTTGGCGCTGGCTAAGGCGGGGTTGAGCGTTGGCGAATATTCGCCGCTCCAGGTCAAGCAGGCGGTCACCGGTTATGGAGGTGCGGATAAGAATCAAGTGCAGCAGATGGTGCGCTTGTTGCTCAACCTTTCTGAGATCCCCCGACCGGATGATGCGGCGGATGCGCTGGCTATTGCGATTTGTCATCTTCATCACCTGCGTACCACTCAACAATGGCGAGCCTGATCACCAGTCCTGCCAATCCGTTACTCAAACTGGCCCGACGATTGCGCGAGCGAAAGGTGCGCGAGCAGAGTGGTTTATTTTATGTGGAAGGCATTCGTCTAGTGGCGGAGGCGCTGGCGCAGAATTGGCCGATTGAGACCCTTATCATAGCCCCTGAACGTCTGAGTAGCGCATTTGCCCAACAGCAGGTGGAAGAAGCGAGGGCAAAAGGCATCCGAGTAGTGGAGGTTAGCGCGCGTGCTTTTGAGAGCCTGGCCCTCAAGGAAAATCCTCAAGGCATTGCCGCGGTGATTCATCAGCAGTGGGGAACGTTGTCGATGGTGAGACCTGAGGTGGGGGAACTGTGGATTGGGCTGGAAGCAATTCAAGATCCTGGAAATCTGGGCACTATTCTACGCACCGCGGAGGCGGTAGGGGCGCGGGGGATTGTGCTTTTGGAGCACACCACAGACCCCTACGATCCGGCAGCGGTGAGAGCAAGCATGGGGGCGATTTTCACGCAGTGGTTGGTTCGCACTTCACGGGAGGCGTTCCTGCGCTGGGTTGCCGAGCGTCATCCACCCCTGATTGGTACATCAGATAGGGCGGCTCAGGATTATCGAGACTTTATTTATCCCGAGGGCTTGATGTTGCTGATGGGGAGCGAGCGTGAGGGCCTCTCGCCGGTTTATGCCTCGTTGTGTCAGGCAATGGTGGCTATTCCCATGGTCGGACGTGTGGATTCCCTTAACGTGGCTGTGGCAACCGCTGTCGTACTCTACGAGATTTTCAATCAGCGCCGGCGTAAAGGCGGATTATCTTCTGGACCCGCGTGTGAGGAGCAAATACCATGATCGCATTTATTGAAGGCGAGGTCATGCAAGCAGGTGAAGACTACGTGATTCTGCGACTGGGCGGGATGGGCATAATGGTCTATGTGCCGATGACGTTGGCTCGTCAGGCTCGCGCGGGGAGTGCCTTGTTTCTGCATACCCATCTGGTAGTCCGTGAAGATGGCTGGGCGCTTTATGGTTTTGAGAGCGAAGCGGAGCGCCGTTATTTTACTCTCCTCCTGGGGGTAAACGGGGTAGGACCACGTCTGGCGCTGGCCATTCTGGGAACTCTATCAGTTGGCTTAATCCAGCAGGCAGTGCGTGAGGAGCAACCGGAGATTTTTGCCCGCGTACCTGGTGTGGGACGTAAGACGGCTCAAAAGATTGTTCTCTACTTACAGGATAAGATTGGGCGTGAGGAACCCATGGCGGGCTTGGTGACCTTTAGTGATGTGGACCAGCAGGTCTTGGAGGCATTGACCAGCCTGGGTTACAGCGTCGTTGAAGCCCAGGCGGCTCTTCAGTCTATCCCCAGGGATGCACCGGCTGATGCGGAAGAGCGTTTGAGGTTGGCGTTGCGATATTTTTTTTCTTGAGATCTTTGAAGGGCTTTTGCTGGACAAAGGTTTGTGTTTCAGGTATGATTGTTTCGTGTTTTGTCCTGGAAACGTGGGTCTAGATCGAGTAGGTTAGGATAATGACTTCACAAGGGTGCCATGATTGGATCTGTTAAGGAGGGTTGATGTCCGATCTTATCAAACAACTGACCGCTGAACTGCAACAACGAATTGAGGCCTACCAGCCGCGTTTGGAAGTGCGCGATGTGGGGACCGTCATCGAGGCAGGCGACGGTATTGCTCAGGTGGAAGGACTTACCACGGTCAGGTCCCAGGAGCTGGTGGAATTCGAAAATGGGGTCATGGGAATCGCCTTCAACCTGGAGAAAGATAAGGTCGGCGTCATTATTTTGGGCGATTTCGCAACCGTGACCGAAGGGATGCAGGTACGCACGACAGGGCGTATTGCCTCAGTTCCGGTAGGGGATGGTTTGCTTGGGCGCGTGGTTAATGCCCTAGGTGAACCTATAGACGGCAAGGGGCCTGTTCCCTTTACCCGTTATCGCCCAATTGAACGAATTGCTCCAGGAGTGGTCGAGCGGCAAGATGTAGACACCCCTGTTCAAACCGGTATCAAGGCAATTGATGCGATGATCCCGATTGGACGCGGACAGCGCGAACTGATCATCGGGGATCGTCAGACCGGTAAGACCGCTATTGCAATTGATACCATTATCAACCAGAAGGGCAAAGATCTGATCTGCGTTTATGTTGCCATTGGGCAGAAAAAAGCTGCCATTGCGCGCACAATCGCACTGTTAGAACAATATGGGGCGATGAACCACACGGTGGTGGTCGTGGCTTCTGCGGATGATCCAGCAGCGATGCAGTATATTGCGCCTTATGCCGGTTGCGCTATTGGTGAAGAGTTTATGGAAAGCGGGCGAGATGCTCTGGTGGTGTATGATGACCTTTCCAAGCACGCCTGGGCCTATCGCCAGATTTCGTTGTTGTTGCGCCGCCCGCCGGGGCGCGAAGCCTACCCCGGTGATGTGTTCTACCTGCATTCACGCTTGCTGGAGCGCGCCGCTCGCCTGGCCACTCATTATGTGATCGTACCAAAGGATTACCCGTATCCAAAAGCCAAAGCCGAGGACGGGGTGAATGGACAGGTTTATAAAGGCCCGCGTTCGCGATTTGAGGCGGAAGAGGCGCTCAGGACCATGCCAGATGCTGAGCAGTATAAGATTCTACCCGTCGAGGGAACTGGAGGATCGCTGACTGCTTTGCCAATTATTGAAACTTTGCTAGGCGATGTGTCGGCTTATATTCCCACAAATGTGATATCCATCACCGATGGACAAATCTACCTTGAAACCAGCCTTTTCAACGCAGGTATTCGTCCTGCCATCAATGTGGGTATCTCGGTCTCTCGCGTTGGTGGTGCGGCACAAACCAAGGCTATGAAGCAGGTGGCAGGCCGTTTGCGCCTGGACATGGCAGCCTTCCGTGAACTGGCTGCTTTTGCCCAATTCGGTTCGGATTTGGATAAGGCGACCCAAGCCCAACTCAATCGGGGACTGCGCTTACAAGAAATCCTCAAACAGCCCCAATATGAACCAATGCCATTGGAGTATCAGGTGATTGTCTTGTTTGCGGGCGTGAACGGCTTTGCCGATTTCGTGCCGGTTGAACGGATCAAAGCCTGGGAAGCAGCGCTATTGCGCTATATGGAGTCCTCTCACCCTGAAATTGGGCGAGATATCGCGGAAAAGAAGATGATCACTCCTGAAACGGAAGCCCGCCTGCGCGAGGCGCTGCAGGCTTTCAGTAACACCTGGATGTAGAAGGGAGCCGCGAGGGACAAAAATGGCCTCCATTCGTGAGATGCGCAACCGCATTCGCTCGATTAAGAACCTGGCCCAGGTGACCAAGGCGTTAGAGACGGTGAGCGCCAGTAAGGTGCGGCGGGCGATTGCGGCATATTCCCAAACCCGTCCTTATGCGGAGAAGGCATGGAAACTCCTGCTTCACTTGGCGCGCCAGCCGGGAGCAGAAAGTTTGCATCCATTATTGACCCGTCGCGAAGGAAACGGGCCCGTGCTTGTGATCTTGGTGAGCTCAGACCGTGGTTTGGCTGGTGCCTACAACGTCAATATTGTGCGTTATGCGTTGCAAACGTTTCGTGATTTCGAGTCCCAGGTGAGTTATGTGAGTGTGGGGAAGAAGGGAGAGACGATGCTGTTGCGGCGCCGCCGTACGATACTGGCTGGGTTCGCCGACCTTCCACCTATACCGCGCTTTGTGGATTGTGCTGCTATTGGTCAGTTGGCAATCAGCGAATTTCTCTCTGGACATTATGACCAGGTGTTTATCGCCTATACCGAATTTATCAGTATGTTGCGTCAGGAGCCCCGGGTGCGCAAATTGTTGCCGCTTGAGCCAGAGATTGTGCCCATGGATGTCCATTCGCCTGAGGCCACCCATCCGACTCACGCAGTCTTTACCTACGAACCAGGGCACACTGAATTGTTAAATGAAATCCTACCACGCTTTACCTCACTTCAAATTTACCGTTCAATCCTGTCGGCCATTGCCAGTGAGCACGCTGCACGCATGGTGGCCATGCGCAATGCTACCGAGAACGCACGTGAGTTGATCACGGCTCTACAACTTGATTACAACAAGGCGCGCCAGCAATCCATTACTAGTGACATGCTGGATATCTCGGCCGGGGCCGAGGCACTTGCTAAAAGCATGGTTGAGGCAGAGCGGTGATGTTAATTTTGGGAGGCATAAATGAATCAGGCTAGCGGTCGCATCGTTCAGATCCTGGGTGGGGTGGTGGATGTTGTCTTTCCAGCCGGGGATTTGCCCGAGCTCTTTGAAGCATTGGAGGTGATTCGTCCAGAGGGCACACCGCTTGTCCTGGAGGTTGAGCGGCAGTTGCCCGATAACTGGGTGCGTTGCATCGCCATGGACACGACAGATGGGTTGATGCGCGGCTTGCCGGTACGCCGGACGTATGCACCGATTACAGTTCCGGTTGGACCGGCGACGCTCGGGCGCGTTTTCAACGTGCTGGGACAACCCGTGGATGGGAAGGGTCCGGTGGTCTCTGATGTGTACTATCCGATCCGGCGACCAGCGCCCAAATTTGCCGAGCAATCTACTCGAGTGGAGGTCTTTGAGACTGGTCTGAAAGTGATTGATCTGATTGCCCCCTTTACCAAGGGCGGAAAAACTGGGATTTTCGGTGGCGCTGGTGTAGGTAAGACAGTTATCATCATGGAACTGATTCGTTCCATTGCCACCGTTCATCAGGGAAATTCGGTGTTTGCTGGCGTGGGTGAGCGCACGCGCGAGGGAACTCAGTTGTATCGTGAGATGCTTGAATCGGGCGTGATGAAAGACACTGTGATGGTATTTGGCCAGATGAATGAGCCGGCCGGGGTACGCTTGCGGGTGGCCCTAACGGCACTATCCATGGCCGAGTACTTCCGTGATCAGGGCAAGGACGTTCTCCTTTTTATTGACAATATTTTCCGTTTCACCATGTCGGGTTCCGAAGTGTCAGCCCTTCTGGGACGTATGCCCTCTGCAGTGGGTTATCAACCCACCTTGGCAACCGAAATGGGAGAACTCCAGGAACGCATTACCTCGACGCGCCAAGGTTCAATTACCTCGATGCAGGCGGTTTACGTGCCGGCAGATGATTATTCTGACCCGGCGCCAGTGACCACTTTTGCACACCTAGATGCTACCATTGCTCTGGAACGTTCAATTGCCGAAAAAGGCATCTACCCGGCGGTAGATCCGCTGGCTTCAACCTCGCGCATTCTAGATCCGCGCATCGTTGGCGAAGAGCACTATACCACCGCGCGCGAGGTACAACGGGTCCTCCAGCGCTATAAGGATTTGCAAGATATCATTGCCATTTTGGGAATTGATGAACTGAGCGAGGAAGATAAACTTCTGGTCTCACGTGCGCGCAAGATCGAGCGCTTTTTCTCCCAACCGATGTTTGTGGCCGAGCAATTCACTGGATTGGAAGGGCGCTATGTGCCCTTGCGCGAGACCGTGCGGGGTTTCCGCGAGATCCTCGACGGCCAGTGCGATGATATGCCCGAGCAAGCCTTTTACATGGTAGGCACCATTGATGAGGCCCGGGAGAAGGCCCGCAAGTTGCTTGAGACGGCTTGATAAAAGGTAGGGACGCATGCCCATTCGGTGTGAAATTGTCTCCCAGGATCGCGTTGTATTTTCGGGGGATGCTGATATTGTTATCTTGCCAGGGGTTGAGGGCGAGATGGGTATCTTACCCAATCATGCCCCTCTCCTCACCGCGCTCCGCTATGGGATTATTATTGTGCGCAAGCAGGGTGAGGAGCAGTATTTTACCGTTGCTGGGGGAATTGCCGAAGTGCAACCTGATCAGGTGACTGTGTTGGCGGACGCTGCTGAGAACGTCATGGAGATTAACGTTCAGCGCGCCGAAGCTGCTAAGCGCCGTGCTGAAGAGATGCTTAAGAAAGGCATCCCTGAAGAGTCGGATGAATATTTTGAACTTCAGGCCGCCCTGCGCCGGTCGAACTTGCGCCTGGAAGCCGTTCAGCGCTATCGGCAACGGGTGCAACGTGAACGACGTGAATAAGGCGCTGGGTTTGATGCTTTGGGATGAAAGGATTGCACAGTTATGCCCCTCTTGACACGTGAGTTAGGCATTGACCTGGGGACATTCAACACTGTTATTGCCGAGGGCAACCAGATATTATTGCAGGAGCCCACGGTTGTTGCTATTATGGTGGAGGAGCAAAAACTGGTTGAATGGGGGCAAGCCGCCAAGGAGATGATCGGACGTGTTCCGGAGCGCATTCAAGTCGTGCGTCCATTGCAACACGGGGTCATCGCCGAGTATGAAGTTACCGAGGTCCTGCTTCAGTACCTGATCAAAAAGATTTGCGGCCCCATGCTTTTCTTCCGTCCACGACTGATGATTACTATTCCCTATGGGGTCACCAGTGTGGAAACCCGGGCTGTGCACGAGGCTGGCTTGGAAGCCGGTAGTCGTGAAGTATATCTGATCCAGCAGCCACTGGCGGCTGCGCTGGGTTTGGATCTGCCGGTCAATACGCCGACTGGCAATATGATTATCTCACTGGGTGGGGGCACTAACCAGGTTGCGGTGCTGGCCCTTAACGATATTGTCGTAGCCGAGACCGCGCGTACCGGTGGACTGGCGCTGGATGAGGCAATCATCACCTACGTGCGCAAGAAATACGGGGTGATCATTGGCCAACCTACAGCAGAGCAACTCAAGATCCGGATTGGGGCGGCAACTCCTCAGGAAGAACAACAAAGCCTGGAAGTTCAAGGGCAAGATCAAGTAACCGGCTTGCCTCGCCCGGTGACCCTAACCACGGCAGATATTGTGGATGCGCTGGAAGAACCCCTGGAAGCCATTGTGACACTGGTGCGGCGGGTGCTGGAGAAGACGCCCCCCGAGTTGATCGCTGATATTATTGATCGTGGCGCGGCGCTGTGTGGGGGTGGAGCCCTTCTGCGGGGGGTGGATACCTACCTGACAAAGGCACTGGGCATTCCGGTTTACTTGGTAGATAATCCCACTACCTGCACGGCTCAGGGAGCGGCCAAGGCGCTTGCTATGCGCGAACTCCTGCGTCGTAGCCTGGTTTATGTGTGAAAACCGACGTTACCCGGATCAGTCCAGGTAATATGTCATGTGTTGTAGTTTAAGAATGGGGTCAATATTCTCAACAATGATCCCGGGTGGCATCACAAGGTGGACGGGTGCGTAATTGAGAATAGCCCGAATTCCAGCCTCTACCAGACAATCGGCTACCTTCTGAGCCTCTGAGGCAGGCACAGTTAGCATAGCAATTTTTACCCCGGTTTGGCGAATCCGCTCCGGGATGGTGGTGCTATCTTCAATTACCAAATTCCCGATGCGTTTGCCGACTTTCTTGGGGTCATTATCGAATGCTAGGACAATGCGGAAGCCACGGTTGGTAAACCCCTGATAGCGGGCCAGTGCACTTCCCAGGTCGCCCACACCTACCAGGGCCAGATCCCACAATCGGTTGAGGTGGAGGATGGCACGTAACTGCTCGATCAAGAAATCCACTGAGTAACCGGTGCCCTGTTTGCCAAACTCCCCAAAATGTGATAAGTCCTTGCGGATCTGAGCGGCTGAGATCCCTAAGCGTTGCCCCAACTCCAGGGATGAAGTGGTTTGGATTCCTTCGAGCCGCATCCGTTCCAGGGCCTGCAAATAACGTGGCAGTCTACCGATGACGATATCGGGTACAACTTGTTCGGCCATTCTGACCTCTGTTGTGAAGGATTCTACAGAATATTATACTGGCTTTATTAAAAGTGCATCAGCGTAAAGCGATTTCTAATAGAAGAGATGTTGGGTCTTTAAAGGTGAGTAACGCTATAGGAAATAGCACATAATGTCCGGGTGGATAGGCGCGATTGGGATCTTCCGGTTGTTCCAACCAGGGAATTGAATCAGTAAACGGGATAACCTCAAATTCCTGGTTGGAGAGGATGTCTAAGAAACTGTAGCCGAATATCGCCCATACCACATGCTGCTTTGAGATGGGGCTAAGCAAATAGCGCCGAGCCCAGCCGGGGGCGAAACGCTGTTGAGGGGCTAATACCAGTGGAAGCAAGAGGGGTGGTGTGCGCGAGTTCCCCTGCACGGTGATGGTGAGACCGCTGGGTTGCAAGCAATAGCGCTTTTCCAGCCCGGTCTGGGGGCTGTTCAACGTCATGCAGTTGGCTTCCAGACTTTGAACCTGATACACGTTGGAGTCTTGAGGGTGGACTATTCCCCCCGGGATTACGGCAGGGTCAGCCCATATCCCCATCTCTGGTTTCCACATGGAAGGATCACTCAGCCCAACTGCCAGTTGAGCACTGGCCGCCACAACTTCCAGAGGACCGTCGCGTTGCATTAGGCTGAGGTGCACCAAGCGGCCACCTTCGAGGCTCAGGATAGCCAGCGCCGTGGGGCTGCTCAGGATGCATTCGGGTACCCCATCTTCATCTAGATCAATGTTGCAGGTGTGTCTAAAAGTAGGGTGAGAGGCCCATTCCAATGCCTGCCGTAGATAACCCAATTCGCCAAAATACTCGGTGCGCAAAGCCTGAAGAGCCGGATCTGGGGTGGGATGGCTCAACATTGCCGCCGTAAGCACAAGGCTGGTGCGGAGGGCAGCGGTTTGAGGGATTGCAGAGGATCTCCGAAGAGACGTCGCAAGGGCACTAAACGACGACGCCCAGCGCGCCTCGTTAGGGGTAAAAGAAGCCGAGTTGATGCCGGTGCACCATACATTTTTGCAGGCTTGCAAGGAAGCGGGGGCAACAGAGCGTGCAGGATGTGTCCAAAGATCGGCTTCGTCCATCACGTGGATCCAGGGATGGTTGGCCAAGTATTTCATCATTGCATAAGCAAGGCCACGGTCGGCCCAGGAACTGTTAGGAAGGCTTTCCCCTAAAACCACCAGATCAGTTGGGTCAGGGGAAAGGGCGGCACTGACTAAGGCGCGTTTAGCGGGTATAGAGAGCTTTCCGGAGGATTCGATCTGGGAAGAGGTGGGGCCGACTTGGAGAAAGCCGTTGGGGAGGGGCAAGAGGCGCGTGCTATTCAACTGAAGGATGTGAGACGCTTCGGAAAGGCGAGAGAAGTAGGCACGGCCAGCGCGGAGTTCGTCTATCGGGAAGGCTCCGAAGCGCAAAGGGGAATCCGAGAAGCCAAAATAGTCCCGTATGGCTTTGGAAAGGTCTTGGGTCCAGGGGGTTAGTTCGGGTGCCCCCATCGCAGCAGTGGGGAGAATGAGCCATCCCTGCCGGTGAGCCTGCTGTACCAATTTCAAGCCCCCTACCGCGTCCAGACCAGCCAAGGAGGGAGGATGCATCAAATCGGCCAGGACAATGGGAATGCGGTATTGGACTGCAGCATTGATTAGGTGGCGCAATCCGTGTCGTTGCCCATAGGGGCCGGTGTGAGCGCCGTCCCAGCGCCGCAAAGCCTGGGCGGGTGTGGCGGACGGGAATGTATCCCAAAAGACCAGGAGAAGCGGTGCTGGCGCTGGGGGTGTTGTGGATAACTCAAACGGGCCAATCGTATCTACGGGTTCCCCCTGACCAGGTAGGGTGCTCCAGACAAAGAACGTGACCTGACGGCGGGAACTGGGGAGTAAATAGCGGTTGAGGCGGACTACCCAGGTGTCTTGCTGAGAGTCACGCAGGATGTGTGGAATGAGGGGAGCAATTGCTCCTGAGGGTTGCTGTATGAAGGGCACTTGATGAGCGCGGGCAATAAGCAGAAAGTCCCATGCAAACGGGCTAGCAGCATGTATGGGTAAAGCATGGCTACCCCCACTTTGGAGATCAAAAGCCAGGTAAAGGTCGCAATCGGCCTGGCCTTGGCTGGTCAGGGTGTCCAGACGGATTTCAAGGTCAGCGCGGTAGGTACGCGCGTAGGCTGCGATGAAATCGCACTGGGGCGCAGCAGTGAGATTGACAGCATCCAGCTGGCGTAAGTCGTCGTAGCGCCAGGTGAAAGGGCGCGTTTGCATGGCCTCGTTGGCGAGGTTACTTGCCCCCAATGCCAGGGGTAACCAGATGAGGGCAAAGAGACCCTTTAGAACTCGAAGCCCGAGAGCGGACCGCTTTTCTGCCATTCTGAATGAATTATATAAAAAACGGAGCCCGTTCAGTAGGACTCCGCGTTAGATACAATATTACAGCCGGGTATTTAGTCCCGACGACGCCCCATTAGCAGGAAAGCGTAGTAGAGCACGGTGGTGATGGCCTGAATGGCAGCCGCCACATAGGTGAGTGCAGCAGCGTCCAGAACGCTCCGCACCCCTTCCATTTCCTGATTGTAGACCACACCCGAGGTTGCTAGCCATTGCTTGGCTCGATTAGAGGCGTCAATTTCCACTGGGAGGGTAATCAGCGCAAAGAGGGCTGTCAGCCCAAATAGGCCAACTCCTAGCCAGGCGATGGGGTCAGCCTGGAAGAAGAAGCCAAGAATGAAGATAATTGGGCCTAACCAGGAGCCGATTTGAACGGTTGGTACAATGGCCGTGCGTAACTGTAACATGGCATAGGCTTGGCTATCCTGAATTGCGTGTCCGGCTTCATGAGCGGCTACGCCTGCCGCGGCTACGCTTGGGCTGGAGTAGACTTCTGGGCTCAGGCGCAATACTTTGGCCCGCGGGTCGTAATGATCGCTGAGAAAGCCGCTCACCCGCTCAACTCGCACTTCATGTAATCCGTTCATATCGAGCATGCGGCGGGCAATCTGAGCGCCGGTCAAGCCACTCAGGGTGCGCACCCGAGAATATTTACTGAAAGCGGTCTGTACTTTGATCTGTGCCCACAATCCCAGAATCAGAGCGGGCAGACTGAACAAAAGATACAAGCCGTAACCACCAAATAAGAAGGGGTAATACATGGTCATCCTCCTTGTCAGTCGTTCCTATGTATTGTAACCGAATCGCTTGCATTTATACCATCTGAGTATAAGCAACGCATTAACAAATTATGCTGTTAATGTAAAAAACCGACTTAAACAAAAAAAATCAGTGCGCCCGCCGAGACTCGAACTCGGGATTTTACCTCCGGAGGGTAACGTGATATCCACTTCACCACGGGCGCGCTTGGTTTTGTAAAATTTTACCACAAATTCGGAGCCTTCTTGGGGCTGGTAAGCGAGAACCTCTATGCAGGGATCTGTTGCTCGTAAAAACGCGCAATCTCATCGCGTGCAAACTGCGGCAGGGTTTTCTCAAGACCCTGGCTGAGAAGAATGACCTCAGGTGCGCCGGCTTCAACCGTGCCGATTACGGCCGCTGGAATCTGCGCCTCGCTCAATGCTGCCAAGATGTGGGGGGCATCCTGAGGTGGGGCGGTCAGAAGGAGCGCGCCCGAAGCCAGGGTACCCAGGGGATCCAGGCCGAAGTGAGCGCAGATTTTCTGGGCCAGAGGAGGAATGGGGATGAGGTCACTTTCTACGCGCAGGCGAACGCCGGCAGCCTCTGCCAATTCCCAGAGGGCTGTTGCCAACCCACCTTCTGTGGGATCGTGCATGGCAGTTACCCGCCCGGCAGCGACCGCAATTTGGGCATCACGGAATACACTAATGCCTGGCTCGTAGATGAAGCCTTGGGCGGCCTGAATCTCTTCGGGGGTGAGCACGCTTTCTAGCCGATGAGCGAATTCGCGCGCCAGGATGGCACTGCCTTCAATGGGAATCCCTTTAGTGAGGATGAGAACATCTCCTGGGCGAACGCCGCGGGGTGTGATGACGCGCGATTTTTCAATTTCGCCTATCAATGTGGTGACGACGATTGGGCGGTGAAGGTCGTACGTAATTTCGGTGTGTCCGCCCAGGAGGACAATATTCATCTGACGGCAGGCTTGAAAAATTTGTTGTCCAATTTCAGCCGCGAATTCTGGGGTGGTCTTACCTTCCGGCAAGAGCAGGGTGACTAGCATCCAGCGTGGAACGGCGCCGGTGGTGGCGATGTCGTTACTGGCGATTTGCACAGCGTACCAGCCGATTTCCTGGGTGGCAAAGGTAATGGGTTCGGTCTTGAGCACCAGGGCAATCTCGCCCATATCCAGGATGGCGCAATCCAGCCCGATCCCGGGGCCCAAAAGCACTCGTTCATGCTGACTGGGGGCCTGTTTCAGCAGGTCGGCTAGAAGGTGGTGAGGAAGTTTTCCGACGGGGAGAGCGGCAGTCATGGGGTATTTCCATTGCAGTAGTTGAGAATTTTTTCGATGAAGGGCAGCATGCGTTCGTAGTGGGAACCCTTCCAGTAAATCTGCCCGCACTGGGTACAGCGGTCGAATTCATCATAGTATAACCGTGTTAGCGGTTCTAAGTGATCAAGAATCTCGGCTTTGTTAACGGGTTCCAGTAAGCCATTGCAACGTGGACACCGCTGAAAGGGTTTGACCAAGGCTCTTAGATTGAAACGGTTAATAATCTCAAAAACTTGCTCACGAGGCTGGTGAGCACGCACACAATAACCCCGTCGCACCAGGTTGCGCTTTAACAAGCCACGGTCACGAGTAAGTAGGATGCGATCTTCACGATTGGCAATCAAGGCCAAGTCGCGATCTTGCCAGAAAGGATCATAAAGTGCATCAAACCCTAGCAGACGCAAATAATGGGTCAACTTTCCCAGATGATTATCTAAGATAAAGCGCGGATCAATGACAGAGGCCTCTGTGTGCTCTAGGTCGAAGGGAAACACATGAATATCGTCCCCGTTCTGAACATGGTAGGTAAGTGGCACTGGCCGTCCATCTACCTCAACCTTGCCTATCTCTGGATGGGGTACCCCCAGTGCCTCGATAATGTGCTTGACGGCGGTTTTTTCCTTGACAATGTATGTAATTGGGCGTTCACGCTGAGCAGCCGGCAAAAAATCGTTCAGGCAACCATGAAAGCGGACGTAAACTAATCCCATAGTTTCTTGTTTATTCAATACACAAATTCGCGGATGTCATAGCGACTAATGTGGGGCGTGCCCCGTTCTTCATCGAAGATGAGCCTGGTCTCAATTTCTTGCCCTTGTTGCAGGCATTCCTCTGGTGAGAGGGGCCGCAAGCCTGCCTCGAAGGCTTGCTGAACGTAAGGCATCCCTTCGCTTTCAATGAGTTCAGAGAAATAGATCAAATCCTCTAGATCAAGTGGCATGCTATTAAGGGCTGCCACGGTATCTTCGACATGTCGGCGTGCAAAAACGTGTCCCCCCGCACCAAGCAGGATGATGATGCCCACCGCTACGCCTGCCTGTTTGAGTGACTCTACGGTACGGATGACATCTTCTGGATCGCCAGGCTTTCTCAAGAAGCGTAAGAGATCTGCATTTCCCGACTCCATGCCGATATAAACTCGTTTCAGATCCAAAGCGGCCAGTTCCGCGTAATCGGCAGAGTGCTTCTTCTCACCACTAAAACCATCTAAAAAGGCATAAATGCCACCCAGTGCCTCGACATCAAAATGTGCGTGAACGCTTTGAAATAGAGGGAGCAGACGCGGCATGGGTGTTACCAGCGCATTGGCATCTCCTAAGAAAATGGTACGTCGCAGGCTTAGCCCCTCGCCCAGAAAGGCTTTGACCGCCTGCGCGTGTTCATGGAACACTTCGGGTGTTTTGATGCGAAATGGACGATCTCGGTAGAAGGTACAAAACGTGCAGGTGTTGAACGAGCATCCCTCGGTGGCTTGAAGGACAACGGCCATGTATTGGTCTGGAGGGAGAATGCCAATGGGTTTATAAATGCGGGCAAATTGAGCCGCATCAGCAGCGGCGTGCAGGACATCAAAGTTTGCAGCCCGATTCAGAAGGTGAAGACCTTCTGCAGGAAGGGGGTGCTCCAGGGCCACCTCTTGCTGTGTAATGGAAGTAAGGAGGGCTTTCATTTGATGATGGGCGCGGTTTATCCAGGCCTCTGCTTCAGCAGCGGAGAGCCAACGCCGGGCAGGAAGATTCCCTTCTTCTCGCCATTTGGCAATGACCTTACCATTTAGACCGCGGCGATAAGATATATCATTTTCCATGGCTGTCCAGAGTCGCCCGACGCGGTCGTAACCGTACACGACTGTCCGACCAGCATGTTCAAAACCTACTGTCAAACCGCTGGTTTTGATGCTGATAGTCAATCGGGTGTCGTTCCAGAAACCCAGAATTACCATGAGCGCTTAAACCAAGATTTAGCAAACGGAACCCGTTATTTCCTTAAGTATATCAAACACCGAGGTTGCGAAAGTAGCCGCACGCAAGTTGGCTCGAATAGGCGATTGTATGAACGGAAAATATGTTCTATAATAAAAGCAACATGGACTGGCTGGAGAAACTCTCCCTTCTCTCTCAAGAGACTGGTTTGGAATTGGACGAAGAGTCCAGTGGCTGGCGTGAGGCATCGCCAGCCTGTTATACGGCGCGCACTTTCGGGGTTGCTTCACGTCTATTGGACCACATTAGTTATGTTACCTTGCGCGGGGGACAAAAGATCCCGGTGCTCAAAGTGCTCTTGACCTCGGCATGTGAATATGACTGCGCTTATTGCCCCTTCCGCGCCGGACGCGATTTTCGACGGGCTACGTTTGAACCCGAAGAACTGGCACGGGCTTTTCTCCAAATTTATCAGGCGGGTCTGGTCAAGGGTCTGTTCCTTTCCTCGGGGGTGACCGGGGGCGGTGTGCGCACTCAGGATCGCCTGATTGCCACGGCAGAGATTTTGCGCCACCGATTGGGGTTTCAGGGTTACCTGCATCTCAAACTGATGCCTGGCGCTGAGGCTGCCCAGGTAGAACGCGCTGTTGCTTTAGCCTCGCGTGTGTCCATTAACCTGGAGATGCCAGCGACTTACTTGCAGCAATTGGCACCGCGTAAAGCGCCGGGTAGCGTTTTGCTACAGCCGCTGCGGCAAGCCTACCAGGCTGCTCAGAATTTGCAGTCTGGTCCAGGCCATCGGCGGGTTTCGTTAAGCACCCAATTTGTGGTTGGGATCGGTGAAACAGATGCAGAGCTTTTGAGGACGACTGCGTATCTTTATAAGCAACTCGGGCTCAGCCGAGTTTATTACTCGGCTTTTCATCCAATTGCTCAAACCCCGTTGGAGGATCATTCCCCCGAAAATCCAGTGCGTGCCCTGCGTCTCTACCAGGCTTCGTTCCTACTGCGCGATTATGGCTTTGCGTTTGAGGAACTTCCTTTGGGCAGTGATGGAAGGCTGGATCTGGCGGTGGACCCCAAAACGGCTTGGGCCCAGCGTTATATTAATCACCCGCTGGAAGTTAACCGCGCTTCTCGTGAGGAATTATTGCGCATTCCTGGGATTGGGCCAAAGTCGGCACTGGCGATTATCCGTGCTCGCCGCCTCACCCGTTTGCGCGATCTGCGGCAGTTGCGTCAATTAGGCGTGAACGTCAATCGGGCGGCTCCTTATCTCCTGCTAGATGGGCGTCACCCTGAACAACAATTGACTTTTATCTTTTAGTCGCTGAGAGGGCCGACCATGCTGACTGCAGCTGAGGCTTATCTGATAGAGCGCGGTATTCCATACCGCCGCTTTGTGCATCAACAACCACCGGATGATCTGGAACAGGCGGCTACCGAGCGTGGTCAGCGCCTCGAGCAGGTGGTACGCACGCTGCTTTTTCGTACGACCGAAGGAGAATTCGTGATGGTCCTTGTCCCGGGCGGATTCCATGTGTATTGGCCTGCGTTGCGTCAGCACCTGCAGCAACGCCGCTTAACCTTGGCAACCGAGGAGGAGGTGATTCGTGTGACCGGTTATATGCCGGGCAGCGTTTCGCCTTTCGGATTGCCGGCTCCACTGCGTATTCTGGTCGATCCCCATGTCTTTGCGGTTGAAGAAGTCTCACTCGGGGCCGGTCAACCGGGGGTAGCCATCATAATGCGGCGCGAAGATTTGGTAGCCGCGGTGGGGAGATTTGAACTGGTCAACCTAGTTGACGAGAAGCAAGCCCGCAAAGCAGCCAAACCAAGCGACAATATCGGATAATATTGGTTATAATTTGGGCCTATGAAAACTTCATCTACTCGACCTTCCAGCAAGCGAGAGGTTCGTCAGTCGCGTCGCATAGTCCCTTGGATCTTTATCCTGGTGGGGCTAGCGCTAATGGCCTATGGCGCATGGGGCTTTTGGGCCCAAAACCGGTCGTCCAACTCGGGTCGGACGCTGCCTTCGACCCAGGTGGCAAATATCCCCTATCCAGAGGTTAAGCGCATCCCCCTTGAGGAAGCCAAGCGCGCATATGATGAGGGCAGTGCGATTTTCCTGGATGTGCGTCCGGCTAGCGCTTACTCAGCCGCTCATATACCAGGCGCGCTCAACATTGCGTTGAATGAATTGCCGCAGAGGCTTCACGAATTGGATCCCTCGCGGTCCATTATCACCTACTGTACTTGACCGGCCGAAGAATCAAGCGCCCGTGCGGCGCAGTACCTCTTGGAGCAGGGTTTCACCAACGTAAAGCCAATTCTGGGCGGGTTTGCAGCCTGGAGTGCAGCCGGATATCCGGTTGAGCCTTAGTTTGGTGAGGCACATGGCAGGAAGCTTCTGATTCTCTGTCCAGGTGCATTGCGTTATAATCGAATCAACCCACGGGGTCACGTGGGGAAGGATGATATTGGGTTTGTAGGGTCGAGATGGGTGGCAGATTAGCGGTTGATTTCGGCACCTCGAATACGGTTCTGGCAATTTGGGATACCGAAGCCCAGCAGCCGAGAGTACTGCATTTATCGGATTACGGCCGTCTGCAAGAGGGAGCGGGTGAGGCTGTTTCCTATGTTCCATCAGTCATCCATTATGTGGACGAGCAACACTTCTGGATAGGCCAGCAGGTCTTTGAACACGGCCTGTATGACTCTCCCCGCACCTTGCGCTGGATGAAGCGTTATATCAGTCATCGGTCTCCCCTGCGGTTGCGGGTTGGACAGCGAGAGATCAGCCCGGCGGATGCAGGGCGCGATTTTTTGCGCACAGTGCTGTTTTTTGCGCTGGAGGACTTGCATGCTGATGAAGAAGTAGCCTTTAGCGTGCCCGTTGAGGCCTTTGAGCATTACCAAAACTGGTTGTTGGGGTTGGCTGAAACACTGGGCATTCATCGTTTCCGGATCATAGATGAACCTTCAGCAGCAGCCCTGGGATACGGGTTGCACTTACACCCCGGACAGGTGTATCTGATTTTTGATTTTGGCGGAGGCAGTCTAGATGTTTCATTGATCCGGCTGGAGAAAGAAGCTGATGCCCACGGGCGTCATTGCCGAGTACTAGGGAAGGCAGGCCGGGATTTAGGAGGTGCGCGCATTGACCAGTGGATTTATCAAGAAGTGCTGCGCCTCCACAATCGCTCTGAGGATGAAAAAGCAGTACGCGAACAAAGTACGCAATTGCTGGTGCGCAGTGAACGTTTGAAAGAGCGCCTCTCTTTTGAGGATAAGGTCACTTTAGAGGAGCTGCCGCTTTCGGACGGGAGTACCCTTTCTGCCCAGTTTTCGCGTGAGGATTTTGAGCAATTACTGGAAGCCCACGGCTTATTCACCGACATACATCGCACCATTCGTTTGGCTCTCAACCACGCTCATGAGCGTGGCTATGATGAAGACCAGATTCAAGCGGTTCTCATGATTGGGGGGAGTAGTCGTATTCCAGCGGTCCAACGGCTACTGCGGCAGATATTTGGCAGGGAACGTGTGATGTTACATCGCCCCTTGGAGGCCGTTGCGCTAGGCACTGCTGCTTTTGTGGGTGGAGTGGAAGTTTTTGATTACATTCAACACGATTACGCCATTCGGTATGTGGATCCACAAAAGGGTGGTTATGACTATCGCATCATCGTTCCCAAGGGCACCCCATACCCAACACCGGCCCCGGTGGCGAAACTGACGATCAAGGCAGCTTATGATGGTCAAAAGCGCCTGGGTCTGGCTATTTTTGAGATTGGGGATTCGCACCCCCAGACTGAACAAAGGGTCGAGTTGGTGTTTGATACAATGGGGTCCGTACGGTTGTTACCATTAAGTCTACAAGAGCAAGAAGCGCGCATGCGCTTTTGGATGAACGAGGCTAATCCCACCTTTCTTGTGGCCGAACCACCGGCGGCACAAGGGGAACCTCGTTTCGAGGTGGAGTTCTACGTGGATGCCAATAAACGTCTGATGATTAATGCGCGTGATCTGTATCATCAGCACTGGGTTTTGCGGTCTGTGCCGGTGGTGCGTCTTTCGTAATGGAGAATTGAGGGTAAATGGATGTCCCACATTTCACGGCTCAAGACCCGATTTGTGGAAAAGCGCTACCTGCTCGCAGCTTTGCGGGATCTAGGCTACGAGCCAGAAGAGGGAGATTTGGAGATCCGCAGCATGCGGGGGAAGTGCATGGCGGTTGAGATTCGCATTCAGCCGCGCCTCAGTTATCCGATCGGCTTTCGCAAGGTCAAAGGAGTTTATGAAATCGTGGCGGACTGGTTTGCTGTAATGGGCGTTCGTCCGCGCGAGTTCAAGCATCAACTGGCCCAGCGCTATGCCTATCATGCAGCGCGTGATCAACTCGAAGCCCAGGGCTTCACGTTGGTGGAGGAAACCAATGAAGCCGGGCAAATTCGCCTATTGTTACGTCGGATTGGATAAGGCAGGTGGATGATGAGAGTTGAAGAAATAGAGGTCACCATAGATCGTCAAGGACAGGTTGTTGTTGCCGTGCGTGGGATCAAGGGCGCAGCGTGCCTAGCCTTAACGAAGGCGTTGGAGCAGGCATTGGGTGGTCAAATTCTTCAGCGCGAGATGACGGCTGAGGCGCTGGAATCACCTTCAACAGGGGTTGAGGATGCTAATCACCTGGAAATCGGTAAACCGGGTTTATGAATGTTCGAGAGGACTTGCTTCGTGTTCACCACATTGAGCCGCTGAGCCGCGCCAACGGGCCTGGCATGCGCACGGTCATTTGGTTCCAGGGATGCAGCCTAGGATGCCCGGGGTGCTTCAATCCGCAAACCCATCCCTTTGAGGGTGGGAGGTTGTGGACTGCGGAGAGGCTTTTTCGGAAGGTGAAGCGCTACTCAACCTTGAGCGAGGGGCTGACCCTAAGTGGCGGTGAGCCCTTGCAGCAAGGGGAGGCGCTGGTGTCCTTTCTGGCTAGAGTACGGCGTCAAACCTCGTGGTCAGTGATAATGTTGACCGGATATGCTTGGGAAGAAATCGGGGCGTTGCCCTGGGGAAGCGCAGTGCTGGGCTACGTGGATGTGGTCATTGCTGGGCGCTATCAGGCTCGGCAACGTCTGGCGCGCGGGCTCGTGGGATCGGCCAACAAAACCTTGCATTTCTTGACCTCACGTTACACGCTGGCCGATCTTATGCAAGTGCCTGAAGCCGAGGTGATCATCACGCCTGAGGGTCAGGTGCGAGTCACAGGGGTTGATCCTGTTCACAGAGTGGGCTTGCAACGATGACATCTGCGCAGGAACGGTTGGACCGTTTACGAGGCCTTTTGCGTGACCCTTCCACCTGGATCAATCTACCATCGGAGTGGGTTGAGCGCCTGCTTTTACGGGGTACCATTGCGTTCCTAGAGGCCGAGGATGAGCCTGAAGCCGATGAAGTGCTGGGGCTGGCAGTGCGCATCTGCCCGGATGAGGAAATGCGAGCCCTAGCACTAAAAGCGTTGGTTGCGCGGGCGATGCGGCAGGAATATGAGTCCAGCCGAACGATTCTTTTCAGTCTGGCAGTAGATGAGGCCAATTTAGACGCAGTGGCTCTGATTCAAGCGTACGGTCTGCGATGTTCACAACCCCGCTTGCAAGCCTTGTTTAGTTTTCTGTATGAAGATGTGGAGGCCTACCATCAACATGATTCTACCGGTGTGCACGTAACGGAAGCCTACCTCGAAGCCCAGGACTTAGCGCTACGTACCCGTTTGCTGGAAGCCGCGCGGCGGCAAGGGTGGGAAGAATGGATTGAGATTGTACGAGTCTTGGAAGCCCCCACAGCAGAAAGGCTGGAAATGCTGGTCGAGCGCTATGCCCGGTTTACGCACCTTCGCGAGCGGCAATTAATTTTGCATTTCCTGGATCAACTGGCACAGCAGGGGAATGAAATTGCTCAGGAGGCGCTATGCACTCTCTACTTGAAATATGAAGATGAGCAGGTGCTGCAAATTCTGCGCCAGCGAGGATATCTCCCTCGCGATGCCGCCCAGCGGGCCCTGTTTTTCTTCCTCACTCAGCAATGGGAACGTTACGAGGGCCTAGACCTTGACCAGCGTTTGCTGGCAATGGCCTATGAGCGGGCTACTCCTTTGGTGCGACGGCGTTTGCTCAATCTCAGTCGTTACACCGGACGGGTGGGTTGGTTGAGCGTGGTTCAGCGCGGTCAGACCGTGCGCGGAATCCGCGACCTGAGTGATGCCGATTGGCAAGGTCTGGTGGCTCATCTGGCACGGGCAGAACGCTGGTCCGATCTGTGGAGGATAGCCCAGGTGGCCCCACCTTACTGGGGCGTTCACATCTTACACGTATTGAAAGAAAGATCCTGGCAACCTGCCGTCTCTGAAGAGCAGGGTGCATTTAGTCTCCTGGTGGAGTTGGCCGAAGCCTGTCGTTTGAATCCTCCGCAAATGCAGCGGGTGGCGGTTTATCGCCCGCCGGTGGCCTCCGAGTTGATGAGCTTTGCTGTCAATCGGGAAGGCACCTGGATGGCAGGCGGGACGGCTGATGCCACCCTTTGGGTCTGGGAGCTAGAGACCTCCTCATGGCCAGCGCGGCGCATGGGGGGCTCGTTGGGCCAGCCTCGTGTACTAACCTTTAGCCCCGAGGGGGATTATCTCGTGGGAGGATTTAATGATCATGCGATTCGGATTTTTCGCCTCAGCGATGGCGCTCTGGTAAAAACTCTGACCGGACATGCTGGGTTGATTCGAGCCCTTGTGATGCATCCGGCCGGGCGCGTTTTATTCAGTGCTGGGTTTGATGGGACCATTCGGGTGTGGCGCTTCCCCTTTGGTCCCCAATTGCGCTTGATGATTGCGCCGGATGGAGAAGAACTGTTTGGATTGGGGGTCAGCGACGATGGGGAACGATTGATAAGTGCGGGTTCAGCGGGGGTGATTCGGGTGTGGCGCTGGGCGGATGGGGCTTTGATCACTGAACTGCCCGACCAGGGTGAAACCCTGCTGGCGCTGGCGGTTAGCTCAGGTCAACTAGGAGCGTCGTATAGCCGAGATGGGTGGTTGCGTGCCTGGAACATTGTCAACGGGCGACGCTTATGGGAAGTGGCTTGCGAGGGCACGCGCCTGAGTCACCTGTGTTTTCATCCTGAAGAGCAATTGCTGTTCAGCACAGACCTTGAGGGTGCCATTGCAGCTTGGAACATCTTCAGCGGTAAGATTGTGTCTCGTCTGACAGAGCCGGCTTCTCCCGGCGTGGGGTTATGGATTCATCCGCAGGGGCATCGCCTTTTCAGCGCACATGCCTCCGGTGAAATTAATGTGTGGGATTTAGAAATGCTCCTGCTAGCGCGTTCGGTACCGCGTTTTCCGGCGGCCCTGCAAATTCCTTTTCTGGAGCAAAAGTGGACCAAATCCACGACAGAGTCTCCAGGCTTGAAGGTCTGGTTACGTTATCTCTTGGAACTTTATCGCTGGCTGGCCCGTTTTGATGTGGAAATTGTCGAGCCAGTGGTGCTCGAGGTGGGGGAGTTTGATATCCAACTCTAACCTGAGGGATGCTTTGTGAAGATCAGGCGTTTTCTGGCGGGGTTGCCAGATCTCAATCCGATCCAGCAACGCAACTTCCGTAATGTGGAACTGGATGCCATTGCGGTAGGCTTAGCCAATGCGGCAGCACCTTTTTTGCCCGTTTTTCTAACCCGCCTGGGGGCCTCGAGTTTCCAGGTGGGGTTGCTCTCTTCACTGCCCGCTCTGACTGGCCTTATTCTGGCCTTGCCCATGGGGCAGTTTCTGCAACGTCAGCGCAACATTGTGCGCTGGTTTAGTCTTTCGCGTATGGGGTACATTCTGGGCTACGGCCTGATCGGGGTCCTGAGTCTGCTGATGCCTTCCGGTTTCCGCGTGGTTGGAATCCTGCTCTTATGGGCGCTGGCGACAATCCCCCAAACCATGCTCTCGATCACTTTTTCGGTGGTGATGAATGCCGTGGCTGGTCCGCATCATCGTTTTGATCTGATGACCCGGCGCTGGTCCATTCTTGGAGTGACAACCTCGGTGGCTGTTTTTCTCATCGGACAACTGCTAGACCGCATTGCGTTCCCCCTGAATTACCAGGTGGTGTTTACAGTTTTGGGTTTGGCGGGTATTCTCAGTTACTACTTTTCCAGCCAAATTGTATTACCAGATATGCCGGTCCCGGATGAACCGGAGGCTCGAGGGCTCAAGGAACGGCTGGCTGCCTATCTTCACATTTTGCGCAATGAGCGGGCGTTTCTCTCGTTTGTCGCTCGGCGATTTATCTTTTTGACCGGCTCTGCGCTGGTAACCCCAATATTCCCGCTCTATTTTGTGCGGGTTGTCCATGCGTCAGATGGATGGATTGCCACCATCAATACCGCCCAGACGGCTATCCTGATGGTTGGATATTTCTTCTGGTCGGCACAATCGCGGCGACGGGGAACGCGATGGATCCTGCTCTGGACAACCTTTGGGGTAGGAGTTTACCCGGTGCTGGTAGCGTTGACTACCCGAGTGGAACTCATCACCCTTTTTGCTGGGATCGCTGGCATTTTCCAGGCGGGCTTAAACTTGGTTTTCTTTGATGAATTAATGAAACGGGTTCCCATTGAATATAGCGCTTCATTTGTGGCGCTGGCTCAGGAACTTCAGTACGTTTCCTCAATGGTGGCGCCAGTGCTGGGAACCTCGTTGGCCGATTGGCTGGGGTTACAAGCAGCATTGTGGATCGGCGGGGCAGTGCAACTGGTGGGGTTTGCCTTGTTTGCTACGATGGACCGCGCCGGAGTTGGATGAACGGTTGGCGAAGCCGATCGCGCGGAGTCACAACAAGGCATCTGGGAGAAAATCAACCCGATTGGCATAAACGATCCAGACTCCATCTGAGGAGATATCTAAACGAGTGATAGCACAATTGCTCAACGTAAACCAGGCACCGTCTGGAGTGGTTGCACCCAGCAAGGTAGTAAGGAAGGTATGATAAAAGCCAGCGTGACTGAAGAAAGCAACGCGATCTTCTGTGTGAGCGTGCCGCTCAAGCAACCATGCCCAAACGCGCCGTGCTCTGGCAATCCGTTCTTCCTCGGTTTCAAAAGGGCGATTCCACCACCCGGTTTCTGTGACAGAAGGGGGCAGGATTAAATCCGGGTAGAGGGTCAACAATTCGGTGCGTGAAAGGCCGCCTTGGCCCATGGGTTCCCCACGCTCGGGGTCATCGAGGTACACACCACCATTTTCGTGTAAGTCAGCGTGACCATAGAGTGGCATGTTCAGGGCTTGAGCCACAATAGCGGCGGTTCTCACCGCGCGCTTCATCAGGCTGCAATAGAGGTGGGTCAGTCCAAACCCATACCGGTTATGCCGGTCTGCGGTGTGATTGGCCTTCTCAGATGTGCTTCGAGGGGTCTTAAGAAACGAAGCCAGATAGAGAGCTTGGCGCACCCCTTTCTCGGTTAGGTCAGGGTCAGGATGACGTCCATCGCTACTACCTGTGTTTTCCCATAAAGCGTTGT
The DNA here is from genome assembly GCF_938028735.1 of uncultured Thermanaerothrix sp. Lineage (GTDB taxonomy): Bacteria > Chloroflexota > Anaerolineae > Anaerolineales > Anaerolineaceae > Thermanaerothrix. Next base: position 285,142 of record NZ_CALIMF010000002.1, on the reverse strand, counting down.
TAGCAGATTGGGCGTGACGGATGAAGTACAATTCCATATGGCTCGTGGCTCCAACCTGGGGTAAGGATGGGTATCCTGTGGCACGTAAAGTATACCTGATGGAGCGTGTTTTCTGGCTACTTTATCATCCCTTTGCCTGGGCTTATGATTGGGTTTCCTGGGTGGTTTCGGCGGGGCGCTGGCAGAAATGGGTGCGATCAGTCATTGCGTTGCTCGAGGGGCCGTGTGTCCTGGAAATTGGGTTTGGCCCCGGTCACTTGCAGATCTGGTTGTATGAATGTGGTTTTCGGGCCTTTGGGGTAGATGAGAGCCGCAACATGGTGCGCTTGGCCCAGCGTCGCTTAAGGCGTTCTGGGGTGGTTGGGAGGCTAGTACGGGCTCGGGCGGAAGCGCTTCCTTTCCGTTGGGAAAGTTTTGATACTGTAGTAGCGACATTCCCCGGGGATTACATCTGGGCCGAAAATACATTGGAGAGCATTTGGCGGGTTTTGCGCCCCGGTGGGCATCTCGTCCTTCTTTTGGGAGCCGCACCGGGTGGCAAAGGGTTGTTTTTGCGTTTTCTGCGTTGGTTGTTTCGTATCACTGCACAGGACTCTAGGGTGTCTGATTTTCAGCGCCAGATCACAGAATATCTGTGGGCGCGTAATTATTTGAATGTCACCTGGAAAATTAGCGATTATAATGAAGATCGAATATGGATCCTGGCGGCTCAAAAGGCCCATGGTCACACTTCCCAGGAAATGTGAGGCCGGTGTCAGAATCCTTAGGATCAGTAGAGCAGGTGACAATGGAAATACAAATTGCGGTGGCCAAAACAACCAAGTACGGGTCGCAAGAGAGTGGAGACACCCTGGAGGTCGTTGAGCGCCCTAATGGGGGGCTATCGGTGGTTCTTTGCGATGGGCAAGCCTCCGGTCGCCAGGCCAAAGTGATTTCGAGCCTGGTGGTGCATAAAGTGATTAGCTTGCTGGCCGAAGGGGTTCGGGATGGGGCGGCGGCACGAGCGGCTTCTGACTTTCTCTATACGGAGCGCAACGGTCAGGCTTCGGTATATCTCAGTATCCTTAGTGCCGATTTACAGACGCATACGTTGGTTATCACGCACAACAATCCCACTCCTATCTATGTAGCACATCATGATCGCGTGGAATATATTAGTGGGGTGGATCAACCCATTGGCGTGGCGCGGAATATTCGCCCGGCCATTACTGAGCTTCCTTTGGAAGTCAGCACCACAGTGGTCATGCATACCGATGGCCTGAGTAAGGCTGGTAGCCAGTATGGGCGCACTCTGGATATTTGCACCGTTTTAGAAGCCATGTTGGAGGAGCAAGATCCTGAGGCGCAGTCCCTGGCCGACACATTGCTCTCTCAAGCTATCCGACTCGATCATGGGCGCCCAAATGACGACATGAGCGTTGTGGTTCTACGCGTTCTAGCGCGTGAGAGCGACCAAGTACGGCGTCTCGTGGTGCGTTTGCCATTGCCCTTTCCATCTAGTTTCTCGTCCTCGGTAGAGGGATCGCCTTTTTCAGGCGATGAAGGCACGGGGGATTTTGAAGCGGATTGAATGTGTGAGTTAAAATTTCATCACTGGCTATGTGTTGTCTGTCCATAGCCCGATCTACCTGGATGATTATTCCGAGAAGATCGCCACGGCGAGTCAAGGCTGTGTGATCTACATAAGAAAGCAAAATCCATGCGAAGTCGGTGATGGATTTGCCGCTGATGCACCGCTTTTTGCTTTAGTAACCTCCTTTGTTTAGTCAAGTTGTATGACAATTGAAGAGAGAAGTAACGAAACTTGCGATGTTTGTCACTTGTAAATTGTCTGATATCTCGCTATAATTTGTCACTAGCAGGTGATTTTAGCCAAGGAAAAACTTCGCCAGCGGCGCCGTTCTAGTGTTTTCCCCCTAGTGCACGTTTGAAAATCATAAATTGAAAGGAAGACGGTTAATGCCCCAACGGTCTGAGATCAAACGCATTCTCAATCAGGTCTTTGAGGCCATTCTGCCGATTATGGCGGTACCGGTGGCGCTGATCATTGGGGCGCTCATCCTCTTATTGTTGCGGGCCAATCCGGGGGTGGCTTTTTCGGCGCTGGTGCAGGGGGCGGTGGGAAGCACTTTTAGCGTTACCCAGACGCTGGTAAAGGCCACGCCGTTGCTCCTGGTGGGGCTAGGTATTACCATTGCCTTCCGGGGTGGAGTGATCAATATCGGCGGTGAAGGTCAGATCATCGTTGGCGCGCTTTCGGCAACGGCGCTGGCTCTCTCATTCAGTCAGTGGCCGGGGGTTGTTCTGCTGCCGCTCTGTCTGCTGGTGGGCACGTTGAGCGGAGCTCTCTGGGGGGCGGTGCCAGGGGTATTGAAAGCCCGCTTGGGAGTGAATGAGATTCTTAGCACCATCATGATGAATGCTATTGCCCTGCAACTCTCTAACTATCTGTTGCGCGGGCCCATGATTGATCCGGCTGAGATCGAAGCAGGGACGCGCATTGCCCAGTCGGCCTTGCTTCCTCGCCAAGTCTGGTTGCCCCGGTTGGTCCCGCAGACCTTGTTGCATGCGGGGAGTATCCTGGCGGTGGTAATGGCTATTCTGGTCTATATTTTCCTTTGGCGCACCACCATTGGTTATCGCATTCGAGCGGTTGGTCTTAATCCGCGGGCAGCACGTTACGCAGGAATTCCAGTGCCCATCTACCAGGCATTGGCCATTACCCTGGGCGGGGCGTTCGCCGGTCTTGCGGGTGCCGTGGAGGTGATGGGGGTACAGCGGCGTATGCTTGAGGGCCTCTCGGGGGGGTATGGTTTCTCCGGCATTGTGGCTGCGCTCTTTGGCAATCTACATCCTTTGGGCACAGTGCCTGCCTCGGTGTTGTTTGGTGGACTGCTTGTGGGTGCTGATAAGATGCAACGTGCTGTTCAGGTGCCCTCGGCCTTTGTGGATACCCTTATGGGGTTGATTGTTCTCTTTGTTGTGAGCAGTCGAATCTGGGCGGTGCGCCGGGCCCGTAGGAGAGAAACTTATGAATGATCTCTTCACGATCCCTGTTATTCTAGGCATTATTTACTCTGGGCTGCGTCTGGCTACGCCATATCTCTATGCGTCGATTGGTGAGGCATTTGTCCAGAATTCGGGGGTTTACAACTTGGGGGTGGATGGAATTATGCTGATGGGGGCGTTTAGCGGGTTCTACGTGGGGATGAAAACCGGAAATCTGTGGTGGGGGTTATTGGCGGCGATGGGAGTGGGTCTGCTAATGGGCTTGCTCATGGCTGTAGTCAGCGTGACTCTCAAAGCCGAACAGGGGATTAGCGGGATTGGCCTGTACATGTTTGGGTTAGGATTATCCAGCCTCCTTTTCAAGAAGACCATGACCGGGGTGGAGTCCATCAGCGGTTTTCAGCCAGTACGCATTCCGCTTCTAGGTAACATCCCTTATCTTGGAGATGTTTTATTCAACCATAACCTCTTGGTTTACGGAGCATTTCTCCTGGTACCGTTGGCCAGTTTTATCCTGTATAAAACTCCGTTTGGGCTCATGATTCGGGCGGTGGGACAAAATCCCCAGGCTGCGGATACATTGGGGATCAATGTGGATCGGATTCGCTACATCACCGTCAGTCTGGGAGGAATGCTAGCGGGCATTGCCGGTGCCTCTCTTTCGATCTCGCTGATCAATCTCTTTCAGGAAAACATGACCAGCGGCATGGGTTTCATTGCCATTGCGTTGGTGTATTTCGGAAGTTGGCGCCCTTGGGGAATCATGGGAGGCGCCCTCTTGTTTAGTTTTGTCAATGCGCTACAATTATGGTTACAGGTGCTGGGTGTTAACTTCCCCTATGATTTTGCCGTCATGTTACCCTATGCCATGACCATTCTGGCGTTGGCAATCTCGGTGCGCCGTGCGGCGATGCCGGATGCATTGGGCAAGCCCTTTGAGCGTGGCGAGTTCTAGTGAAAGGAGGTGGTTCTTCAACCCTTTGGAGGAGAAGTAGTCAAGTCGCAAAGCCAAAACTAAAATGGTGCTTTTCTTAACCCTTCCCCGAACCACTCAGGAGGTGAAACTATGAAGTCTGTGCTCTCTCGCTTGCTCATGCTGGTTGTGCTGGTTGCTCTGTTGCTCAGTGCCTGTGCGCCGGCGGCGACTCCCGCACCAACGCAGGCGCCTGAAAAACCACTCCGCGTGGCTATCGTCATGCCCTCTTCTATCACGGATATGGCGTTCAGTCAGGGCATGTACGAGGCGTGGGTGAAAGTGCAACAGGAAATGGGTGGGCCCTCCAAATTGGAGATTGCTTATTCTGAGAACATGTTCAAGGTTCCGGATGCAGCCGCTGCAATCCGCGATTACGCTTCTCAGGGCTATGATATTGTGATTGCGCATGGTTCACAGTACGGGACCTCGCTGGCGCAGATTGCCCCTGAATTCCCCAATACAACCTTCGCTTGGGGTACTACGACAGACACGTTTGCGGATCAGGGCATCAAGAATGTCTTTGCTTATAACCCCGCCGCAGAGCAGGGTGGCTATGTTTTGGGCACCATTGCCGCTCTCATGTCAAAGACGGGTGTGCTAGGGGTGTGTGGTCCGGTGGAAGCCGGCGACGCCAAGACCTACGTGGATGGTTTCAAATATGGGGCCGAACAAGCCCGTCCGGGTGTGAAAGTTCAGGTAACTTACACCGGCTCTTTCTCGGATGTTTCGTTGATGGCAGCTGCTGCCGAGACACACATTGCCGCTGGCGCGGACATGCTGACAGGGTCATCCCAATCGGTGGTGGGCGCTATCGGTGTTGCCAAAGAGAAAGGCGCCAAGTGGTTTGGCCAACAGTGGGATCAGACCAGCCTTGCCCCCGACATTGTGGTGGCCAATCAAGTGTATGATTACACCGGCATTATCAAGGACATGATTGCCAAGCGCAAGGCCGGCACGCTAGGTGGGGTGGCGTACACATTGACGCTTGAAAATGGTGGGTTGACCATCAAGTACAATGATCGTGTCCCCGTTCCGCCCGAGATTAAGGCGAAGGCCGACGAGGTCATTAAGGGCATCATTGACGGTACCATTAAACCTCTACCCTAGCGAACTGCAGGGAGTGTGCTGCGCGGGTGCAGCCCCAATTGGCTGCACCCGCCTCCAAAGAGAGTGATCTTAAAATTTGCAAGGTGACGATGAGCACACAGGTATTGGGTCTTGATGGTCGTTTGCCAACGGGGCAGATGCGCATCGAGGAGATGCGCATGATAGGAATTGTCAAACGCTTTCCGGGCGTTTTGGCCAATGATCACGTGGATTTTGATGTGCGCGCAGGGGAGATTCACGCTTTGTTAGGTGAAAATGGGGCGGGAAAAACAACCCTGATGCGCCAACTCTACGGGCTCTATCGCCCCGATGCAGGCAAGATCCTCATCAACGGCGTTGAGCAGCATTTCAATTCACCTCAGGATGCCATTCGTGCCGGGATCGGCATGATCCACCAGCATTTTATGCTGGTTCCCTCGTTGACGGTGGTTGAAAATGTGGCTTTGGGACTGAAATCTTCACGTGGGGTACTGCTTGATTTGGACCGCGTCGAAAAGCGCGTGCGTGAACTCAGTGAGCAGTACGGCTTGAAGGTGGATCCCAAGGCTTATGTGTGGCAACTGGCGGTGGGTGAACAGCAACGCGTGGAGATTCTCAAAGCGTTATATCGAGGTGCTGCCTTGTTGATCCTGGACGAACCGACGGCTGTCCTCACCCCGCAGGAAGTAGAAGATCTCTTCCGTACATTGCGTCAGATGGCACGCGATGGACATGCGTTAATCTTCATCTCCCATAAACTGCACGAGGTGCTAGCCATCAGTGACCGTGTGACAGTGTTGCGAGACGGACGCGTTGTAGGATCGCGACCCACTAAGGAAACCAATAAGGTTGAATTGGCTCAGATGATGGTGGGTCGTCCGGTGATTTTACAGTATGAACGATCACCTGCCCAGTTGGGTGAGGTGCAATTAGCAATCGAGAATCTCGTGGTGGGCGGTGACCGCGGGCAAGATGCGGTACGCAACGTCTCCTTGGAAGTCCATGCCGGCGAAATTCTGGGGCTGGCGGGGGTTTCCGGCAATGGGCAGCGCGAATTAGCGGAGGCGTTGGCCGGTTTGCGCCCGGTCAAATCAGGACGCATTCTACTCTGTGGAAAAGATGTGACACATGAACCACCTGGTGCGCGGATTGCTCTGGGGCAGTCCTACATTCCGGAAGAACGCCTGCGCGATGGTACGATCAAGGAATTCAGCGTGGCGGATAATTTGATCCTCGAAGATCACCACAAGCCGCCATTTTCGCGACAAATCTTCCTGAATTTCAACGCGATTCGTGAGGTCTCTAAACGCTTGGTGAATGAATATAATGTCAAGACGCCCTCAGTGGATACCCCGGTAAAGAATCTCTCGGGTGGAAACATTCAGAAACTCATTTTGGCACGTGAGCTTTCGCGACGCCCTAAGGTATTGATTGCCTCGCAGCCGACACGCGGGGTGGATATCGGCGCCACCGAATATATCCATCAGCGCTTGTTGGAACAGCGACAGGCAGGTACTGCCATTCTGTTGATTTCAGAAGATCTGGATGAAATTCGTGCCCTTTCTGATCGCATTGCTGTTATGTATGAGGGTGAAATTGTGGGTATTGTGGATGGGCCGAGTGCCACTGCTGAACAATTGGGGTTGATGATGGCCGGCGTGCGAGAAGGAGGGCAGCATCATTTGGAGAAAATTCGTCTATAATTAAAATAATCCCAAGTTCCAAGGAATCGGTGGTCGGCAGTCTCTCGGGTCGGCTGTCGGCGTCGGGCCTGTGAGCCCGTCGAAAAGTGCCGCCGTCAAACGAAAGGAGTCCACCGATCCTATGCGCTTTTGGAATACTTATGTTCTGGCACATTCGATTGAAGAAGCGTTAGATATCCTGAGCCATGCTCCAGGCTCTGCCCTGCCGGTGGCAGGGGGGACCGATCTGCTCTTGGAGATTCAGCAGGGTGAGCATGAGCCGGTCCATACGCTAGTTGATATCACCCATATCCCTGAACTGAAGCGCCTTGAGGAAACTGAAGACCATCTATTCATTGGTGCTGCCGTACCGGTAAGTCGGGTTGCCGAATCCCCCTTGGTGCGTCACCACGCCACGGCCGTTGCTGAAGCCTGCAGCCAAATCGGCGGCCCACAAGTGCGTAATTCGGCAACCTTGGGCGGAAATGTGGCTCACGCACTGCCGGCGGCTGATGGCATGATCGCCTTACTGGCGCTGGATGCCCGTGCGGAGGTAGCCAGCTTGGAGGGACGGCGGTTGGAGCCCATGGAAAACCTTTTCAAGGGGCCGGGTCAAACCGCATTAGATTTAAGGCGGGAGATCCTAGTAGGCTTTCATGTGCCTTTGCGCCGGCTTCATCAGGCCTCGGCTTTTGGGCGGGTGATGCGTCCTCAAGGGGTAGCCCTGCCTATTCTTAACACGGCGGTTTGGGTAGAGCGCCACGGTGAGGTGATCGGCGACATTCGAGTGGCGATCGGCCCTTCAGGGCCGGTGCCACGACGGGCCAGCGCTGTGGAGGCCGTTTTGAGAGGTCAACCCTGTGACCAAGAGACCTTTGCGGCCGCCCGACGGGCAATTCGAGAGTCCATCCGTTTTCGGAGTAGCCCGTTGCGGGCCAGCGCGGAGTACCGCTATCATTTGAGCGGAGTCTTGTTGGAAGAAGTGGTCATCAAGGCTTGGCAACGCACCCTGGAACCCTCGGTAGTGGAGGCGGTATGAGTGAGCGGTTACATTTATGGGTAAATGGGCAAGAAGTAGATCTGCCCGTCGTGCCGGGAGAGATGCTCTCGGATCTATTGCGCTACCGCTTGGGGCTGACCGGAACTAAAATCGGCTGTAATGAAATGGAATGCGGGGCATGCACTGTGCTAGTGGATGGTGAGCCGATTCTCTCCTGTTCCTTTCCAGCCGTACGGGCGCAGGACAAGCACGTATTGACCATTGAGGGGCTTTCGAAAGCCACCGAGGAAGCCATGAAGCCCTCAACCGAAGGATCCCTGCACCCGCTTCAGGAGGCTTTTATCAAGTACGGTGCGTTGCAGTGTGGCTTCTGCACACCAGGGCAAATCATGACCTCCTATGCTCTGCTCTTACGGAATCCCGAACCAAGCGATGAAGACATTAAGACGGCGCTCAAAGATACTCTATGCCGTTGCGGGGCTTATCCGGCTATTCTGCAGGCCATAAAAGCGGCGGCTAAGGCCATGCGTACCGGAGGCCCGGTGGAATCACCCGTGATTCCACCAGCGTCAAAACCGGGTAAGTATGTAGGCAATGTTCATCCCCGCCCGGATGCTGTGGCCAAAGTCACCGGACACGCCAAATATACCGATGACCTTCACTTTGAAGGCATGTTGCACGCACGGGTCAAGCGTGCCATGGTGCCTTCGGCCATCGTCACGCGCATTGACGTGAGCAAGGCCAGAGCACTCCCCGGCGTGGTAGCCGTGCTGACAGCTGAGGATATTCCCGGTGAACACAATCATGGGTTGGTTATTTATGATTGGCCCATCCTGGTGGGGGTAGGGGAGCGCGTGCGCTATGTGGGCGACGCGCTGGCAATTGTTGCTGCTGAGACACGCGAGATTGCCACGCAAGCCCTAGACCTCATTGAGGTGGATTTTGAACTGTTGCCGGTAGTGAGCGATCCGGTACAGGCCGCGCAGCCCGATGCACCCAAGATTCACCCTAATGGTAATCTTCTCAAGCATATTAAGGTGCGCAAGGGGGATGTGGAGCAGGGGTTTGCCGACGCAGATGTTATCCTTGAGCACACCTTTTATACACCCATGCACGATCATGCGTTTTTGGAGCCGGAATGTAGCATTGCACGCCCTACGCCGGATGGACGCATGGAGGTCTATGTTGGCTCGCAAATCCCTTATGCGGATCGCCAACAGATTGCGCGCGCTCTGGGTTGGCCCGAAACCCGTGTTCACGTCATCGGACAGTTAATGGGTGGGGGTTTTGGTGGTAAAGAAGATATTGCGGGTCAGATCCATGCTGCCCTTTTAGCCCATGCAACGGGGCGGCCAGTGAAGTTATTGTACGATCGTCATGAGTCGTTGATTGCGCACCCCAAGCGCCATGCCACCCAGATTCGAGTCAAGGTAGGGGCCAAGTTGGATGGGCGCCTCACGGCGGTAGAGACAGAGCTCTATGGGGATACAGGTGCTTATGCTTCGCTCGGCGAGAAGGTCATGACGCGGGCCACGACCCACTCTTCTGGGCCGTATGAAGTTCCCCACGTCAAGGCTGATTGCTATGCCATGTACACCAATAACCCACCCGCAGGAGCGTTTCGGGGTTTTGGGGTGATGCAATCGGCTTTTGCAATTGAGAGCATGATGGACATGCTGGCCGAACGGCTGGGCATAGACCCGGTGGAATTGCGACGCAAGAATGCTTTGCGCGTTGGTAGCGTGACCAATACCGGGCAGGTTTTGCGGCAGAGTGTGGGGCTTTTGGAGTGCATTGAAAAAGTTGAGGCAGAGATGCGCCGCCTGGGTGGTCCTAATCCGTTCGAACCCAAGACAGTGCCAGGTGCGCCTCATCTGCGCCGCGCCTGGGGTTTTGCGGTAGCCTATAAGAACACTGGCTTAGGCGGCGGCGCGCCAGACAAGGCAGGGGCAGAAGTGGAGTTGCGGCGCGATGGTACTTTCCAGGTGCGTACATCGTCCGCAGAATTGGGGCAGGGTCTTCCAACGGTGTTACAACTTATTGCCGCTGAAGAACTCAATCAGTCCCCACGACGGATTGAGGTGTTACTCATGGATACGGATTTAACACCGGATGGTGGACCAACCACAGCTTCCCGTCAGACCTTTGTAACCGGAAACGCGGTGCGGTATGCCGCACGGGCACTTAAGGAATTGCTGACCAGCGAACTCTCAGAGCGCTACGATGTACCGCCGGAACAAGTTCGTTTTGTAGAAGGGCTGGCTCAGATTAATGGGCACGCATTAACACTGCAGCAGGTGGCCGAAGAAATGCTGGCGAGTGGCCGTCCGCCGGTGACATCTTACACATATTGGGCGCCCACCACCCGGCCATTGGGCGAGGGTGGGGATATGCACTTTGCTTTCTCGTTTGCAGCCCAGGCCGCCGAGGTTGAAGTGAACACCCTGACGGGTGAGGTTAAAGTGTTGCGTATGATCATTGCCAATGATGTGGGTTACGCGATCAACCCCCTGGGGTTGCGCGGGCAGGTTGAAGGGGGCGCGATCATGGGGATTGGGCATACGTTGACAGAGAATTTCATCCTCAAAGATGGGCAAGTAGTTACTGACCGTCTGGCGCGTTACCGTACCCCTTCTATCGTTCACACGCCCGAGATCATCTCGTTTATTGTGGAGCATCCGGTTGCTGAAGGGCCTTATGGGGCTAAGGGGGTTGGAGAAATTGTGCTGATTCCCACTCCCCCCGCGATCACTAATGCGATTTATAACGCTGTGGGGGTGCGCGTAGACCGTCTGCCGGTAGATCAGGAGATGATTTGTAAGGCGTTGAACAACTGCTAACGGCTGAGTAAATTGGCCTGAGACGAGCGGGTCGGGTTGCTCTCGACCCGCTTGTGGGTTTTTGCATGGGAACGTATAGGGTTAACGGCCTTGTTGCTGGGATCTTCAGGGTAAAATCCAAGCAGTTCTCGTAAGGATATGTTCTATGGGCGAATTTGATTTTATCATTTTGGGCGCGGGCGCAGCGGGACTTTCCCTGGCCTATCACTTGCTCCAAAGCCCCCTCAGGGATCGGCGCGTCCTTCTTGTGGAGCGCGAGGAGAAGGTGCGTAACGATCGTACTTGGTGCTTTTGGAGCAATCGTCCGAGTTTGTTCGAGCCTATTTACTTTCACACCTGGCCACGCCTGACCGTAAGGCACTGGAATGAAACCCTGAATCTTGATTTGCAGGACTACGCCTACCATATGATTCGCGGGGCCGATTATTATCGCTTTGTCCTCTCTGCATTGAATGGGGCGGCCAATGTGACTCTGGTTCAAGGAGAAGTCAAAGAAGTGTTTCAAGATACATACGGTATCTCCGTCTGGGTTGATGGGCGTGAGTACCGTGGTCGCTGGGGCTTTGATAGCACCTTTTCAGTTCAGGCGTGGGCGCGTCAGCCGGAGCGCTATCATTATCTGTGGCAGCATTTCAAAGGCTGGGTCATTGAAAGTGACCTGCCGGTTTTTGATTCTACACAGGGGACGCTTTTTGATTTTCGCACGTCCCAAAATGGGGCGATGCGTTTCATGTATGTTCTCCCCTGGAGCCCTACCCGTGCGCTGGTGGAGTACACCTTGTTTTCCCCCACCTTTCTGGATGAACAGGCTTACGATAACGCCCTGCGCGCTTATGTGGAAGAGGTCCTCAACCTCTCTCGTTATCACATCTTGGAACAAGAACGTGGCGCCATTCCTATGACCGATCATCCATTTGAGCGGCGAGCTGGGCCGAGGCTCTTAAATATTGGGACTAAGGGGGGACGCGTCAAGCCCTCTAGTGGGTATGCCTTCCTGCGCATTCAAGCCGATAGTGCGGCAATTGTGCGCTCATTAGTGCAATACGGCCACCCGTTTGCCCTTCCTGTTGCCCCACGTCGTTTCAGAGTGTTGGATCGGATCATGTTGCAGGTGATGTGGCGCAAAGGCGAGCGCATGGCCGATATTTTTATGCAATTGTTTCGCAACAACCCTGCTCGGCGCATCTTCCGCTTCCTGGATGAGCAAGCCAGTGTGGCCGAGTGTTTGCAGGTCCTTGTGTCACTGCCCCCTGGACCTTTCCTGCGGGCCACCTGGCAAGTGTATGGGCTGCGGCGTCTTTGAGGCCTCACAACCAACCTTGTAGGTGGTAGATCAAAATACCCAAGTACTCCTTGAGGCTGCTGGTTGTAAGTCCCAAATGATCGGCGGTTGGTAACAGGTTAATGAGCTGCCTGGCCAGGTTTGGGCGCCAAAGATCTTGCCAGTTGCTCTCGGTGACGGTGTAATCGGTAGGAGCAGGGATGACCTTAAAGCCCTGATGCTCAAAGAGAGCCACTGAGCGTGGCATGTGTTGTGCGGAGGTCACCAGGATGATGTTCCGAATACCCCTTTCGCGTAACATCTCACTTGAATAGAGGGCGTCCTCATAGGTGTTCTGTGAGCGGGGCTGTAACCACAGGGCTTCTTCAGGGATGCCGATCAACCGCATCAAATCCGCCATTTCTTCCGCCGGGGTACTGCCTCGCTGGCTGAGCCATGAGATGTAGCCACCGCTAAGCAGGATATGAGGTGCTTTTCCCTGCTTGTAAAGGCGTGCCGCGAAAAGAACGCGGTCGCCCGCGCCGTTAACCTCGACAAACAGGCGAGGATACGAGGGGGCCTCGGTGCCGCCACCCAGAACAACAATGGCTTCAGCCTGGGGAATCTCATCTGGGGGAAGGTAGCGCCATTCTAATGAACGTGCCAAGCTGTAGGCCACCCAGCGATTTCCCCCCAGCCAGAGGAGCAGAAATGCACCGAGAACCAAAAGTTGCTTGCTCCGCGCCGACGAACGGATCAGCGCCAAGATCAGGAGCACACAGGCTAACCCAAGGGGGTAAACAAGGAGGGGGAGGAACTTGGAAAGAAAGACAAACATAGTAAGCCTTGATTCACAGATAGATTTGAACTTTGATTGTAATCGAAATTGGTGATCAACGCAGATTGGGGCTCTCAGGAGCGAGAATTCGCGGTAAAATCTAGACCAATAACTATTGTTTTGAAGTATAATTGCTTTGTGTAAATTTTCACGAGTAGTTTATGGAGTGTTTGCCCTAATCCTAGGCTGGAAAGGAGAGGTGAAGTAAAAATGGAAAACCTGGTACTCGTCCGTCATGGGCAGAGCGTTTGGAATATGGAAAACCGCTTTACCGGTTGGACCGATGTGGATTTGACCGAGCAAGGAAAGGAAGAAGCGCGCTGGGCAGGGCGGCAACTACTGGCCGAAAAGTTTGAATTTGATATTGCCTTTACATCGGTGTTGAAGCGCGCCATCCGCACCTTGTGGATCATCCTGGATGAGATGGATTTGATGTACCTGCCCTATGAGATTGCTTGGCAGTTGAACGAACGGCACTACGGGGCCTTGCAAGGCCTGAACAAAGCCGAGATGACGCTTAAGTACGGGAAGGAACAGGTGCATCTCTGGCGGCGAAGTTATGATGTCCCGCCGCCCCCCTTGGATTGGGATGACCCTCGCCATCCGCGCTTCGATCCGCGCTACAAAAACGTAGATCCCAAACTATTGCCGGCTTGCGAATCGTTGAAGATGACCCTTGAGCGCGTGTTGCCCTACTGGCATGAGAAAATTGCACCACGCTTGCGGGCAGGTGAGCGGGTACTGATTGTGGCACATGGGAACAGCCTGCGCGCGTTGGTAAAGTATCTGGATAACATTTCGGATGCAGATATCCCTGAACTTAACATCCCCACCGGTATTCCGCTAGCCTATGCTCTGGACAAAGACCTCAAGGTCATTTCACGGCGTTATTTGGCGGACGAAGAAACTGTGCGGGCAGCCGCCGAAGCTGTGGCCAAGCAAGCCGAGGCTAAACAACCCTAGGCTCTAATCTAGCGCTGTCATCACCCATGCAAGGGCGAGGTGTTATCTCGCCCTTTTTCTTTGCCCTGAGTCCCGAATATATAGTCCCATAGAGGGGAAGAAACGCCGAAGCGCTGGTCGGGTGTCTTATAATGATGCTGCATGTGATGGCGTTTTAGGGCTTTCCAGATGCCGCGGCGCATTGGGAAGTGGTGTGTGGCATAGTGGATCAAATCATAACTTAAATAACCCGTAATGAAACCTGCAAAAGTAGGACCCAGCCAGTGGGGCGCCGAGAAAAGCTGGCTTAATATCAGCCAGAACAGTCCATAGAAAATGAAGGCCAGGGGAATACTAACGATAGGGGGCATGACGAGGCGCGTCTTGCACTGGGGTTGGGCGTGATGAATGCCGTGGAAAAGGAAGATCACCCGTTCCTGGAAGGGAGTGCGAGGACGAAAGTGAAAAACGAAGCGGTGGAGAGTGTACTCGGCCAGACTCCAGAGGAACAGCCCCAAGCCAAAGCCAAGAGGAATCTGAAACCAAGTGGTGCGGCTTGTTGCCTCAAACACCCCGTACCCCAAAAAGATCAATGCGACTGGGAGCCATATGATCACCACTACCGCGGGATGAATATGGGTAAAAAACTCCAGGAAGTCGGATTTGAAAAGGCGAATGGGTTGTGGATCATGTGAAATGGGACGATGCATGGGTTTACCTCTTGGGCGTTTTTTGGGCGGACGAGGTGAGCGGGATGATCTGCTCGATCCCCTCTTCAAGGATCTGTACAAGTATCTGTCCGTGCGAGCCCGCCTCCAGCGCCGCAAGTAAGTTGGTGACCTGCGATTGAGCCACCGAAACAGTGAGGCTGACCTCAGATGTGAACTGCCGTTCCAGGAGGTGGCCATTCAAGTCGGATAATTGCTTTTCAATATAATTATATAAAGCATAGGGGAGTTGCAAATGTAGAATCGTGACCCGAGTTTTTTGACCCAATTGAGCGAGATCCAATGCTTGCAAGGCAGCTTCGCGGTAGGCGCGGGCCAGCCCTGCGGTGCCCAGTTTTATACCCCCGAAGTAACGGGTTACAACGAGCAAGACGTCCTCGACCTGGCGTGACTTCAAGGCCAGCAGGATGGGGCGGCCAGCCGTACTCCCGGGTTCCCCATCGTCCGAAGAGTGTTCTAAATGGTTCACAATGTAAGCGTACGGATGATGGGAAGCATCGGGAAACTCGCTCCGAATTCTTGCCAGGGTTGTACGTACCTCGTGTTCGGTGTGGACCGGGAAAAGGGAGGCAATGAAGCGTGATTTTGAGACGCTCAATTGACAACGAGTCGGTTCCAAGACAACCAACATAGCTAATCCAGATGCTCCAGGATAAAAGTGGCAATTTGGGCAGCACCATTGGGGGCCGTCTCAGCAGTGGCTCGATGTGGTAAAGCCAGTAACTCATCTAAATACTTTACCCAGGTCCCGTTCATAAATTCGGTAGTGGGGATCTGCAAAGAGGGCATATGACGGCGGATAAATTCGGCCAACGGTGCTGATTCGCGGAACCGTTCTCGGATGGCATAACCGAAAGGAATACCAGCATGATAGGCTTCGGCAATTGTGCTGTATCCCACCTTGCCGATCACTGCGTCGCTAGCAAACAGCAGGTCCGGATGATAAAAACCACTGCGGTGAGGGAGTAGAACTAGATTGCCGTCCCGGGTGGGTTGGGAGGCGCTACCAGGGATGACAAAAACCACGCCGGAATATTCCCTAAGGGCGGCTAAGGCCGCGTAGCGATGCTCAATTCCTCCCATAGTGATCAATAGGGTAGGTGTTGTTTCTGGAATGGCGAGTCGGGCACGAATTTCAGAGCGGCTGTGTTTTGGTGAACGGCTAACAGGTTCAACGCACAGATCATGCGAGCGAGGTTCACAACTGGGGTCAGTCTGAATATGGTAACTGGCGCGGGCAAACCAATCCCGGTAATAGGAGATAAGGGAGGCCAGTCGGGGTTCTTCGGTCAGGTAACCCTCAAAGATCCAATCCCAGGTGAAGTTTTCGATTAAAAAGGATGGCAGGCCAGCTTGCTCGGCGACGGCTATCCCCAAGGGGGCAATGTCACACAGAACAGCGCGGCAACCGGCGCGGCGTATCTGATCGCTTAATGCGCTTGTCTCTTCATCAGGAAAGGGAAGCCGTTGTGCATGAGCCATGAAAGTTGCATGTAGATCCTCATCCCAAGGGGTGCGCTGGACAATGCCTACATCCGCCGGATACTCGTGATAGACGAATCCATCCCCGAGTGTGTCTTCAAAAAACCAGGTTGGCACCTGAGTAAAAATTTCAAACTCGACTCCAGGGCATTTTTGCTTGAGGTTTTCCATCACGGCCGCTGCACGGGCGGCGTGACCAAACCCATGCGAGGAGATAAAATAGGCCAGCCTCAATACAGTCATTCAACGATTACCTATGTGAAATGTGATGCCTCAATTTTACCTGATATAGCATTGAAACCCCATGGGGTGGGGTTTCAATGCTAACAAGAGAAGAAGTCGTGTGTTTATCCGTTAAGAATCATGCTCCAGATGTCTTAATATCTCATCTAGACCTAGCGCATCTAATCTTGGAATGACAAGGTCGGCTTTACCCACTCGCTCCCGTGGCCCTAAGCCGATTACCCGCATGCCGGCGGCGCGAGCGGCTTCAATTCCGGCTTCAGCATCTTCAACCACAACACAGACATACGGTTGTTCGCCAAGCAGTTCCGCGGCTTTGAGAAAGAGGTCTGGGGCGGGTTTGCTTCGCTCAACCATGGTGCCATCAACCAGGACATCTACCCAGGGGAGCAAATTAAGCCGCTCAACCACCCACCGAGCATTCTTGCTAGAGGAAGCAATGGCCCGCTTTAGGCCAGCCTTTTGGAGGGCTTGAAGAAACTCCAAGGCACCCGGAAGAAGGTTTTGAGGAGTAATTTGGGCGATCAGTTCGAGATAGTAACGATTCTTGCGTTCGGCCCATTCCTCGAACTGCTCAGGGGGAAGGGTGCGTCCCTTAAGGAGCCGACGGAGGGAGTCATGACGCGAAACGCCACGTAGAGCTTCATTATCCTCACGGGTGAATGGGATACCTTCTTCCTCGGCCAGGCGTTTCCAGGCCAGATAATGGAATTCCGAGGTATCGGTCAATACGCCATCTAAATCGAAGATGAAGGCACGGATCATGGGGACACCTCGTGGGTCTGGGACGGGTTTTGGGGTGTAGCCTCAACGTAAATGGGTTGTCCGCGCCACATGAACTTGAACGCTACGCGCTTCCAGTGGGAAGGTAGTGTCGGTTTGAGGCTCCAACCGGAATCTGACACTTGCAACCCTGCGAACCCAAATACCACGGCCTGCCAGACCCCACCGGCGGAGGCCCCGTGGATGCCATCTTCAGCGTTACCGCGTACATTTTCCAGATCGGCTCGCGCCGCGCGCATAAAGTGTTCGTAGGCTTCTTGGGGGCGTCCTACGCGACAAGCCATGATGGCCTGGATAGAAGGCCCCAACGAGGAGCCAAAGGTGTGATCGGTGCGGGGAGTGTAATAGTCGTAATTTGCTTTGACCACTTCGGTACTAAATTGGTCAGGAAGGAGATAGAGTAGCATCAATACATCGGGCTGCTTGATGGCCTGGGTTTGATTGGCACCCTCAATGCCGAAGAGCACTTGCACGGACACGTTGCGGGGCTCAAGATCAGCCATTAGCACATCTTTGCGCTGAAAATAACCTTCAAATTGCTCAATCAGACCTGTTTGGGCGTCCAGTGGGCAGTACAGATGAGCAATGACCTTTTGCCAGTAGGCCAGCTCTTCGGGCGTCAATTCTAGACGCTGAGCAAGGTCGGCATAAGTCTCCGGAAAGTGGCTCTTCAGCCATTCCAGGATTTCAAGCGCGGTGTTCAAGTGCCAGCGCGCCAGGTAATTTGTATAGGCATTGTTATCTACATGGTCGTGGTATTCGTCAGGACCGATCACATCGGTGTACTCAAAGCGTTCCAGATCGGGATTCCACTCAGCGCGGCTGGCCCAGAAGCGCGCAGTGTCCAGGATGATCTCAGCGCCACGTTCGCGCATAAAGGTATCATCCCCAGTAGCCTGCCAGTATTGGCGAATAGCATAGGCGATGTCGGCGGAGATATGAATCTCAATGTCGCCTGTCCAGATGCGTATGAGTTGAGTGGGGTCGGCGAAATGGGGTACCCAGGTCGGCGTCACTTCATCCCCGGTCGCGGCGCTTTCCCAAGGATATTGCGCGCCTTTATAGCCATTGCGTCGGGCTTTACGGCGCGCTCCCTCCAGAGTGTGCCAGCGGTAAGAAAGCAGGTTGCGTGCAATCTCAGGGCGGGTGTAAGTAAATAGAGGGAGCATGAAGATCTCAGTATCCCAGAATACGTGTCCTCGATAGCCATAACCGGAGAGTGTCTTGGCACCGATGCTTACTCGCTCGTCCTGCCGAGGTGCCGCGATGAGAAGATGGAAAATGCTAAAACGTACGGCTTGCTGGGCCTCTTCATCACCCTCAATAATGACATCACAGGCTTCCCATTCGCGTTGCCAAGCGATGGCATGTGCCAACCAGGCTTTATCCCACAGGGGGGCATTTGTCTGAGTCAGCCGCGCCTGCACTATCTGGGCAGGGTTTGCTGTCTCCCGGTTGCTATAGAGGTAAACGATTTTCTCACCGCTGACTGGCTGTTCAGGTGAGACTTGTGTACGAGCCACCAGAACGGGGTGATTACGCACGTCCCATCCCTCGCGCTCAACATCGGCCTGGCTTTCTATGTGAAGGTAAGTGCCCAGAGCCACGGTGAGGTGAGTTTTACGGGTGATGCAGGTCAGCCGGGCTTGGGCGGGGGAAGTGGCCTGATCCTGCCATTCCCAGTGCTTAAACTGGAGATTGTCTGTTTCGCCGTTCAGCCCTGCACGTATTTCGACTTGGCCCTGGTAATCAAGCGGGTGAATCGAAAAACGGATGAGCATCAAGTGGGGATCGGCTAGGCTGATAAAACGCTGGAAGTGCAAGCGGGTTGTACGCCCCTGGGGGCTACGCCAGCGGATCCGGCGTTCAAGCAGGCCAGTGCGGAGATCAAGGCGTCGGTGGAATTCCAGTAAAGTGCCTTGTTCCAGCGAGAAGCGCTCTCCTGCAAGGAAAAGTTCTAGTTCCAAAGCGTCCGGAAGATTGACGAGCTCAGTGAAGTGGATTGGCACATCATCAAACAGCCCGTGCATAAATGCAGCACGTTCTTCGCCGCGGTAACCCTCTTCAAAGACGCCGCGAGCGCAGAAAACGCCGTTGCCGATGGTAAAAACGGTTTCCCAGTGCCGTTGATTTTGGGGGTCGAAATGAGATTGTTCAATATGCCAGAGTGAGCGTGATGTGGGGGTTTCCATGATGCGTCTATCCCTCTTTTAACCCGGTGCCTGCGATACTCTGAACGAAGTAACGCTGGAAAAGGAAAAACAAGATTAGAATCGGAAGCGTATTGAAAAGCGAGCCGGCCAGGACCTTTGAGATCAGAGTGTAGTATTCGCCGCGGAACCAGTTAAGCCCCAGGGGAAGAGTGAAATTCTCGGGGGTGCGCAGGATCACCAGTGGCCACATGAAGGCGTTCCATTCTCCTTGGAAGGTTAATAAGGCAAGGGTCAGCAGTTGAGTCTGACTTAGGGGGAGGACAATGCGGAAGAAAATTCCCCAACGTCCTAAACCGTCCATCATCGCGGCTTCTTCTAGCTCTCGAGGCAGGCTCTTGTAGAACTGGGTCATCATAAAGATTCCAAACGCTGTCACAATTCCTGGTAGGATGACGCCCCCCAAGTTATCAATGAGGCCAAAGCCGGTGGGCAAAGTGATATCACCAATTTTCAGGCCGCCGCGGATAATGCCCGGACCGACTACCAGGAAGGCGGGGATGAGGGTAACCTGCCCCGGGATCATCATGGAAACCAGCATGGCGTTGAAAAGAACTCCTTTAAGGGGGAAGTCCATTCGTGCAAAGGCATAGCCTCCCATGGCACAGAAGAGAACGCGTAGGATGGTCACGGTCAGCGAGACGATCAGGCTATTCAGCAACCAGCGCGGGAAAAGCGGGAGGGCGCCAATCACATCACGGAAATTATCTAAAGTGAAAGGAATAGGCCAGAAGAGCGGTGGGTCGTAAGCGTTTGCCACCGGTTTAAGGCTGAAAACCAGCGTGAAGTAAAGGGGAGCCAAACAGACGATTGCCCAGAGGATCAGGATTAGATAGAACAATGGTGTTTTGAAGCGATCGTACCATAGAATTAGACGATCGCTGAGAGAGAGGGGCCGGGGTCGGGCCTGGGTGAGGATGGTCATAGTTCTCTTTCCTCCGTCACTGACCGACAGTACCACTACCTTCAATTACTCTTCGTTGGAGCATGGTGACGACGAAGATGATAAGTGCTAGGATGAAGGCTAGTGCTGAAGCCTGTCCCATTTTCACTGTTGTGTCGCGAAAGGCCCACTTATAAATCAGGTAGGCGATGGTTGTGGTGGAATCCAATGGGCCGCCAGCAGTCATCACGTAGATTTGGTCAAAGACCTGAAAACAGCCAATCACTCCAACAGTGACCACAAAAAAGATGACCGGACGCAACATGGGGATGGTAATGTAGCGGAAAATTTGAAGTTTGTTAGCCCCATCAATGGCAGCGGCTTCATAAAGGGCGGTGGGAATATCCTGTAGTCCAGCCAGGAAAATGAGCATGAGCGTTCCGCTGGTGGTGAAAATATTCACCATCATAATCGTGTAGAAGGCATAACGCGGATCATTGAGCCAGTTGATTTTTAGGTGGAAAATTTGATTGATCACCCCGAGGGGACTGAACAACCAGACGAAGATGAGGGAAATGACCACCGACGATGTGACCGATGGCAAGTAGAAAATGGTGCGAAAGAGGCGGCGGAAACGTATCTTCTGATCCATGGCGAAAGCCAGGATCAGGCTGATTAGGGTTTGGGTTGGTACCACGATGGCGGTGTACTTGAAAGTGTTCGGCAGTGCTTTGCGGATAAACAGGTCATCACAGACGGGTTTGGGAGCATTCTCGGGACGTGGAAACCAGGATTCAATGCAGAGAACACGACGATAACCTTCCAATCCCCACCACTGCGGCGGACTAAGCAGATTGTAGCGGGTGAAGGAAAGATAAAACGCGTAGCCAATCGAAAAGACGGTAAAGACCAGAAAAATAAACAAATAGGGCAAAAGAAACGTGTAGGCCGTAAGAGCTTCACGTCGTCGGCGCGCCTTTTGGCGTAGCGCGAGGGCAGAGGCAAGAGGGGTAGAGGAAGTGGACATCCCGATCTCCTCTAAGGAGGAGGGGCTTGGTATACCTTAATGCCCCTCCTCCGGTAGTGCACCTATTTCAATTCGGCCAATTTCTGGCGGATGACCTCGGCGGCTTGCTTGAAGGATTCTTCAACCGGCATGTTTTCAAGATAGACCCGCTCCAGGGCTTTGGTCATTTGCTCGTTCACATCCGAGCCGACCAGACCCCACATGAAGGGGCGGGCACCCTGCAAAGCACCGCGGAAGATCGCCGCTGAGGCCGGATTGGTCTTCAGGTATTCGCTTTCCTGGAGCGAGAGGCGTGTGGGCAGAGCAAAACCGCTTTCCATGACTTTCTTCTGAGCGGCCTCGCTGGTCAGGTAGTGGATCACGCGCCAGGCGGCTTCGGGGTTCTTGCTGTTCTTGGAGATGACGTAAGCCACGGTAAAGATCAAATTGCCCTCACCTTTAGGACCCGCTGGCGGCGTGACCACGCCATAGTTGATGTTAGGGAACTGTTGTTTTAGATAGGGGATCAACCAGCCCCCTTCATAAACCATGGCAAACTGCCCTTTGCCGAAAACAGTACCCTGCCACCCCTCACCGACATCAGCGGGAATAGCGCCAATCTTCTCGGCGCGGAACGAGGTGTAGAATTTTCCGGCCTCAATCGCTTCAGGAGCGTCCAGGAGGGTATCCTGGAAATCGGGAGTCATGATCGAACCGCCGTTTTGGAAAACGAAGATGGGAAAACGTCCTGCATCGGCTGGTACACCTAGACCATAGACGTTATTAGCAGGATTGGAGAGTTTCTGGGCCGCGGCTTTCAGATCATCCCAAGTCCAATCATCCGTCGGTTCGGCTAGGCCAGCTTGGGTAAAGAGATCTTTGTTATAGAAGAGCCCGAGTGTGTTGAAGTCCTTGGGAATACCGTAAACCTTGCCGTTGGCGGAGAAGGCATCGATGAGGGAGGGGATAAACTCTTCCTTTTTGGTGCCAGTCGAGGCCATCAGGTCATCCAGCGGGAGCATAACATCATCCTGGACGAAGGCCGGGAACTGGAAAATATCCATGTAGTAGATATCCGGCTCTGTGCCCGCAGCGATAGAGGTTTTCAAGGTTGCCCAGAAATCCCCGGTGATAGGCTCATACTTTACTACAATATCGGGATTCTCAGCGGTAAAATCCAAGAGCAGGGATTGGAGCAGGGCAGTCTCTTCCGGGCTAGCGGCCCAGCCAGAGAGACGAACGACAGCGCGTTGCGCCGGCACCTCTTTGACTACCTCTTGGGTCACGACAACGGATTTCTCAACCTCAACCGTTTCTTTGACGACCTGAGGAGTAGCAGGGGCGCAAGCGGCTAGGATAAGCGCCAGCATGGCAGTTAGGATCATTGTCATACGTAAGGCTTTCATGGGTTCTCCTCCTGAAATTTGCGTGTCGAGAGAAGAAAGGGGATGTGTTATACTACTAACCTACAAGCAGGGATAAACCTTGCTTGCTGGGGCCACCCTGATATGCCCTGGCGGGGAGAGGGGTGGCTCCTTCTTTACACTACCGGGGATGTAAGATACGTGGAAACTTTACCCGTTGATCACCTCCTTTGTCGAGGGCGAATAGGAGCCGGTGCTTGCTTTGGCGTTTGGATCCGTTGAAGCGCGCACGATCAAAGTAGGAGGAACGAGCTGGCACTGCGGCTCGGGAAATTGGCCGGTTTCGATGAGATCAATCAGGCGTTCGATAACTTGCTGACCGATCTCCCAGATGGGCTGTCGCAACGAGGTTAGGGGAGGGGTGAGGTAGCGGGCTAGAGGGATGTCATCGAAGCCCGAGATGGCCAGATCTTCCCCAACGCGCAGCCCGCGTTCTTGTGCCGCTTGCATAGCGCCAATGGCCATGTAGTCATTAAGAGCCACCAGGGCCGTTGGGCGTTGTTGGGAAGGCAGGTTGAGCAAATGATGGGTGGCACGGTAACCGAAATCTAGACGCCCTTCGCCGCGTAGGATCCATGTGGCGTTGACTGGGATGTTTGCTTCACGCAAGGCTATCAGGTAGCCTTCTAAACGATTGTTCCCTACCCGTGAATTTTCTGGCCACGCCAGGGCGGCAATACGCCGATGGCCCAAAGCAATCAGGTGGCAGGTTACCTCATACAGCCCCTTGCCCCCGTCCACGTCAATGCAGGGGAAGTGCCAATCGGGGTTAGAGCGCCCGAAGGCTACAAACGGAAATTTGCGCTCTTGGAGGTAGCGGATGCGGGGATCGTTGTATTCCACGCTTGAAAGGATGAAGCCATCAACTCGTCCTGTGTCAATTAACTCGGCGTAAGTGGCCAATTGTTTGTCGACCTGATAATGGTAAGGGAACATTAGTAAGTAATAGCCACGGGCTTCAGCGGCCACGAACATGCTTTGTAAAAACTGATCCAAGATGGGGTTGGTCTCATCTGGTGGAGAAGGAGGCCAAGAGTAGCCAATGGTGAAGCTGCGCTGAGCGCGCAGGCTGCGAGCGTTGTAATGTGGCGTATACCCCAATTCTTCCACTGCTTGCCAAATGCGGCGTTCAGTCTCTTCCGGGAGGCGGATTTGGTGATTAAGGAGTTTCGAGACCGTTTGGTAAGAGACGCCGGCGCGACGGGCGACATCCTTGAGGGTGACACGGTTCCTAACCATGGGCGTAAGTTGGGAGGGTGGACTTTGAATGCGAACGTTCGCGCGAACGTTCGCATTCATTGTAGCAACTTTTGAGGGCAGAGTCAAGAGGTTGATGAGAATTTCTCGGGTAAGTAACGGGTCTTTGTATCCGTGGCTTTATCCTCTCAGTGTTGAGCAAGAATATTGACAAAAATAGATATCTGTTATATATTTTTGGCGAGTTTTTGGATAACCGGTGAGTATTTTGTATGTACGTGCGTAACGCGATTTTGGGATTGCTGAGTCAGCGTAGCCGCTATGGGTACGAATTATTGCAAGCCTTTCAGGCGCTTGCTGGGGGGCGCGAAACTTGGGATTTGCGACCTGCGCAGGTATACACCACACTTCTCCGTTTGAAGGATAGTGGTCTGATCGTGGAAGAGGAGAATTCCCCAGGTGAAGCTCTGGAAAAACGCCGCTACACCATTACGCCGGCAGGTCAAGAGGAACTGCGACGCTGGTTTGAAACCCCGGTGCGGGCAGAACCTCAACACGACGAATTTTTTCTCAAACTGATGATTGCCTTAGCCACAGGTCAGGCTGATCCACAGCGTTTGATCTACACCCAGCGCGCTAGTCTCTTTCAGGAATTGCACCGACTGACTGCTTTGCGCATGACCCTTGATCCTTCTACCTCGTTGGCCCACATTCTATTACTGGATCAGGCTGTCATGCATTTAGAAGCCGATTTGCGCTGGTTGGATATGATCGAGGCCCGGTTGGATGATGTGCGTAAACAACCCATCCCTGAACCGGAACTCCGGCCACGCGGCCGACCTGCAAAGGGTGAAAAGTAGAGTAAGGAGAGAAAAGGAGGACATCATCATGCAACCCATTGTTTCCACGCAAAATCTGGTCAAAATCTATGGTCAAGGTGTCACAGCAGTTCATGCGCTGAGAGGTATCAACCTAACCATTCAACCGGGGGAATTTGTAGCGGTCATGGGGCCCAGCGGGTGCGGAAAGTCCACTCTGCTCCATCTTATCGGCGGTTTGGATCGCCCAACCTCTGGCAAGGTGGTTATCGAGGGGGAGGATCTCACCCAGTTAAGTGACGATAAAGTAACTGCATTGCGGCGGCGCAAGATAGGATTTGTCTTTCAATTTTTCAACCTGATTCCAGTCCTCAACGCCTTGGAGAATGCAGCGTTGCCAATGATCTTGGATGGAATGCGCCCTAGTGAGGCTTACCAGCGGGCGCGCGAATGGTTGGAACGCGTGGGGCTGGGGTCTCGGCTTGCCCATCGTCCTTCGGAACTCTCGGGGGGCGAACAGCAGCGTGTGGCCATCGCACGCGCCTTGGCCAGCGAGCCGTCCATCATCCTGGCTGATGAACCCACGGGCAACTTGGACTCACGAGCCTCGGAGGAGATCGCCATGCTACTACGCCAGATTTCTTCCGAGTGGGGGCGCACGATCCTCCTGGTCACCCACGATCCACGCATCGCGGCCTATGCAGATCGCATTGTCTTTCTTAAGGACGGTCAGATTGTAGACGAAACAGTGATGGAGCGCCGCAATGGTGAACAAGTGGATCTTGTCGTCGGTAAGATGAAAGAAATCGGCGATTAGTTTGGCGGTGAAAAGGAGTGCGGTATGAGCCTGTATATTAAGTTAGCCCTACGTTATTTGAGCGGACGAAAGTTACGCACGGCCTTGACCACCCTAGCAATTATGTTTGGTGTGTTGGTTATCTTTGGCATGAATACATTCATGCCCACCTTCGTCCAGGCATTCCAGACCCAAATGATGGCGGTTGCCGGACAGATTGACGTGACCATCTCACACAAAACGGGCGAAGCCTTTGATCCCAGTGTGCTTGAGAAAGTGCGCCAGGTGGAGGGGGTTAAAGTCGTGATGGGGTCATTAGAGCGCCTGATCAATTTACCGGCCGATTATTTTGATCAGGATCCCAACACACCCGACCGTGTTAGTACAGTGGTGCTCAAAGGCATTGATCCAGAACTTGCCCGCCAGATGATCGTCTTTAACGTTGTTCAGGGGCGTTTTCTCCAGCCGGATGACCTAGGCGCTGCAGTAATTACCCGTTCCCTGGCCCGCGAGTTGGGGGTTGGAGTGGGGGATACTCTGGCACTACCCACCGCGGTAGGGATTGCAGATCTCAGGATTGTGGGACTTTTGCCTGAACGGGTACTGCCTGGGAACGAAGAGGTATTGGTAACCCTGACCGAGGCTCAGCGCTTGCTCAACATGCCGGGGAAGATCAATCTCATTGACATTAACTTGGATACCCTAGATGAGGCGCGACGAACAGAGATTCAGCAGCGCATTGTTGCCGCGGTGGGAGATGCTTATAAGATAGGTGCATTGGAAAGCGGATCGGAGATACTGACCAACATCCGCAATGCCCAGATGATCTTCAATCTGATGGGATTTCTGGCACTGTTGATGGGTGGTTTCATTATTTTCAATACGTTCCGCACTGTTGTGGCAGAACGACGTCGCGATATCGGCATGTTGCGCGCACTGGGGGCTAGCCGCTCTACCATCCGGGGGTTGATCCTGACCGAGGGGTTGATTCAGGGGGTCGTGGGTACTATTGCGGGACTGATTTCGGGTTATTTATTTGGCTGGCTATTGCTTCAATTGATCGTGCCTATTGGTCAACAATACCTTAACATCAAGGTCGGGTTGCCGGCTATCTCGCCATCTTTGGTGCTAGGCTCATCCGTCATGGGGATCGGCGTGACGGTGCTGGCAGGCTTGTTACCGGCGCATTCCGCAACGCGCGTTACTCCACTAGAAGCTTTGCGCCCCTCAGTAGGGCAGGTAAGTTTCAAGCGCCTGGCCGGCTTTTCTTTCTGGGCTGGTGTGGTACTGATGGCTTTAGGGGTGGCCATTCTCATCAGTAGACAGGCTGCCTGGCTGGGGATAGGGGCTATCTTTTTCGTAGGTGCTTTAATTTTGATGGCGCCAGCGCTGATCAACCCGATTGCGGTGCTGTTTGGCAATCTCCTAGCCCTGCTTTTTGCCCGCCACGGCACGGCGCAACTGGCAGAAGGCAACCTAAGCCGTCAACCAGGTCGTGCTACCGTGACCGCCTCTACCACCATGATCGCGATGGCCGTGGTGATTATGATGGCCAGTGCGCTCTCCTCGGTATCACTGACCTTCATCCATGTGCTGGAAAAGAGCCTGGGGAGCGACTTTCTGATCATGCCTCCGACGGTTGCGGTTTGGGGATCGAATACCGGGGCCGCACCTGAACTGGCGCGAAAGTTGCGTGAGATCCCAGGTGTTGAACTGGTGAGCACGTTGCGTTTTGCGGGCACTCAGGTGAAAGGCGTTGCTGTTGGTTTATTGGGCGTGGATCCGCAGGCCTACAGACAGTTGGAGGCTCTCTCCTTTAGCGCGGGGGACCCAGAGAGCGCCTACCAGGCCTTGGAGAGCGAACGTGCCATTGTTATCAACGGAGTTTTGGCGGCGGCGGCCAATATTCATCTGGGGGATGAGATTACCCTGTTAACCCCTGCTGGCCAACAGGTTTACCGTGTTGTTGGCATTGCCACGGACTACTTAAACGCTAAGACAACCACTGGCTACATCTCCCAGCAGAACTTAGCAGCAGATTTCGGGCGCACCGAAGATGTCTTCTATCAAATCAATCTAAAGCCAGGGGCGGATCAGGCTACCGTGGAGGCTGCCATTGCGCAGTTGCTTAAGGCCTATCCGCAGTTCAAAGTGTTTAGCGGCAAGCGTTATGTGGAAGAAAACAAGCGCTTGTTTGATGTTGTGCTCCTTAGCATGTATGCGATGGCGGCGTTCTTGGCCATCCCTTCCTTGATCGCCATGGTGAACACATTGGCCATTGGGGTGATTGAGCGCACCCGCGAAATCGGTATGTTGCGCGCTGTGGGAGCAACTCGGGGGCAAATCCGCACCATCATCCTCTCGGAAGCCTTGATCCTTTCTGCCATTGGTACGTCATTTGGCATCCTAGCAGGCCTGTACATGGGGTATATGGCAGTAAAGGCTTTTGAGGCGATGGGCTTCCCCATGATGTACCTGTTCCCCGCTTCGGGTGTTCTCGCTGCTATTGCCATTGGGATCCTTTTTGGCGCGTTGGCAGCAACGGTGCCGGCACGTCAGGCAGCGCGGCTCAACGTGGTAGAAGCCTTGCGTTACGAGTAAGGGTATAGAATGCCATTGGAATCTCTTGGGGCGGGTCAGAAGTCAACCCGCCCCATTTATTTGTGAGCCAAGGTGGTTAGTCTGGAGCGCTGTGTTAGCAGATTCGTGGGAGCATTTCTCCGCTCAGGATATCAAGGATGTGGTGGGTGCCCAAAATCGTGCGCAGGATCACGCGTCCTGTGGGTTGGTTCTCTACATATCCAATGCGCACGGACTCAGCGCCATAGGGTGCCTGGCGCATGGCCGCCAGGGCAGCTTCAGCCTCTCCGGGGGGAACAATGGCGACAACCTTCCCCTCGTTAGCAATATAGAGGGGATCCAGGCCCAACATCTCACAGGCTGCGCGCACTACTGGTCGGATTGGAATGGTGGCCTCGTCAATTCGGATGGCTACTTGGCTTTGCTGGGCAATTTCATTGAGGGTAGTAGCCAGGCCCCCTCGCGTGGGATCGCGGAGCACGTGGGTATGGGGAGCCGCCTGCAACAAGGCCTGGATGAGATGATTGAGGGGGGCCACGTCAGATTGCACCTCTGCTTCGAAACCCAATTCGCCGCGCGCGCTGAGCACGGCAATGCCGTGATCACCAATAGGCCCGGACAAGAGCACAACATCGCCGGGCTGGGCGCGCTCGCCCCCAAGAGGGGATCTATCGGGGGGGATCCAGCCGATTCCTGTTGTGTTAATGAATACCCCATCCCCCTTCCCTTTTTCAACCACTTTGGTATCTCCAGCCACCAGAGTTACTCCAGCCTCCTCGGCTGCGCTTTGCATGGAACGCACGATGCGTTCCAGGACTTCAAGGCTTAAGCCCTCCTCCAATACGAACCCGGCAGTGAGATAAAGTGGAATGGCGCCGCTCATGCTGATATCGTTGACAGTACCACATACCGCCAGACGGCCGATATCGCCACCCGGGAAGAAAAGGGGAGAAATGACGTGTGTGTCTGTAGAGACAGCCAGATGGCCCACCTCTTGTCCTTGGAGAGGCAAGGGCAGACGCGCAAAATCATTGCCAGCATTCAGGTAAGGGTTGCCCAGGTAGGCGCGGAAAACAGTGCGGATCAAATCGTGGGTCATGCGCCCCCCACTTCCGTGCCCCAACACAATGCGTTCTGCATGGGTGAGGGGAAGCGGGCATTGGGGGCCTTCAAAGGTAGGTACTTCGGTAAAATTGCTCATGCTTATCCTCTCTGGATCTGGACCAACCTCTTACGGACGGCTATGACCGTAACGATAGTAGGCTGCGCACGCGCCCTCAGATGAAACCATGGGGGCTCCTAGAGGGGCCAAGGGTGTACACTGGGTACCAAAAGCCGGACATTCATAGGGCTTTTTGATGCCCTGTAGAATCTGGCCGGCGATGCACAAGGGGGATTCCTGAGTACGAATGGCACCCAGATCAAAACGCTTTTCGGCATCGAAATCTGCCCACTCGGCGCGCAATCCCCATCCACTCATAGGGATAAGCCCAATTCCGCGCCAGTTTCGATCACAGGGCTCGAAGACCTGGTCAATGATTTCTTGGGCGGCCCGATTGCCCTCACGTGTTACGGCGCGAGAGTACGCATTCTCTACGCTGACGCGGCCTTCCTCAAGTTGCTTGACTGTCCTAAGAATGCCCTGCATAAGGTCTACCGGTTCAAATCCGGTTACCGTCATGGGGACATGATAGCGGGCAGCAATGGGGTCGTATTCCCAGTAGCCCATAATCGTACACACATGGCCAGCCAGCAGGAAGCCCTGTACGCGGTTGGTGGGGGCACTCAGGATAGCGTGCATGGCTGGAGGAACGCGCACTTGTGATACCAGCAGGGAATAGTTCTTTAGCCCAAGCGCCTTAGCTTGAAGAAGGCTCATGGCGTTTGGGGGAGCCGTGGTCTCAAAGCCAATGGCAAAAAAGACGACCTCCTTATCCGGGTTTTCTTGAGCGATCCGGACAGCATCTAGAGGAGAATAGACCACTTGCACTCGCCCGCCCGCAGCTCGAACCCCGAACAGATCACGTTGAGAACCAGGCACACGTAGCATGTCCCCGTAAGAGCACAAAATAGTGTTGGGCAACGAAGCGATGGCGATGGCTTTATCAATCAGTTCCAGAGGTGTGACACATACCGGGCAGCCCGGACCATGTACAAGTTCGATCTCCCCGGGGAGCAGTTGATCCAGGCCATATTGCAAAATGGCATGGGTTTGCCCACCACAAATCTCCATCAACACCCAGGGTCGGGTGACAAGGCGCCGGATTTCTTCGGCTACCCGGTGCACCAGTTCAGCGTTGCGGAATTCTTGCCATAATTGCATAGCGGGGTCCTCACACTGCGTCACCTTCATCCAGGGCACCGATTTCGCGTAAGAGTTGCAGGGTCTCCAGTGCTTCGGCTTCACTAAGCCGATTCAGGGCAAAGCCAGCGTGGATGATCACGTAGTCCCCCTCCTTCACGTCTGGCAGCGTTTCAATGCAGGCTTCACGGTACACGCCACCAAAATCCACCTTAGCCATTCGCAAACCCGCTTGTTGATAAATGGTTACGATTTTTCCGGGAACACCCAAACACATGATAGACCTCCGTTATAAGCCTTTTGAGCGCGAATTGGATTCGATCCACGAGGCAGTGACCATTACCTGGCCCAGTGCTAGCCCGCCGTCGTTAGTGGGTACCTGGTGGTGGGTGAGGACTTGAAAACCTGCCTGCTCCAAAGCCCGCGTAGCGCGTCGCAGCAAAAACTGATTCTGCCACACCCCGCCACTGAGCACAACCCGACCAAGTCCTTCAGCCTGGCGGATGTGCTGGGCAGCTTCAACGCACAGATTGACGATGCTATTGTGAAACCGAGCGGCCATGGTAGGAAGCGGTGTACCTTGACGTAAATCGTGCAAGAGGGCTTCCCAGAAGGGGCGGAGGAGGATGTGGGGGGCCTCGAATGGCAAAGGATATGCGCCGGTCTCGCCTTCATCGGCCAGGTTTTCCAGTTCCATGGCGGCTTGTGCTTCGTAATTGGCTTCAGCGCGTATGCCAAGCAGGGCGGCGACGGCGTCAAACAACCGTCCCATGCTTGAGGTCAGAGGGGTGTTAATCTTTTTCTCCAACATGCTTCGCAGCAGGGTACGCTCCTCAGGACAAAGGGCTTTTACTGGGGGCAGATCATCCTCCCAGGCCAGATCACACGCCCACAGATGGGCCAAAGCCATCCGTGCCACCTGGTGCACGGCACGATCCCCCCCGGGTAGCGGAACCGGCATGATATGCGCGTAACGCTGATAACCTTGGTAGCTACCCACCAGTACTTCCCCCCCCCAGACGCTGCCATCGGTCCCATAGCCGGTGCCATCAAAGATCAACCCGATTGCGGGTTCAAGGTCGCTGATGCCATTATCTGCTAGGCACGCCGCTAGGTGAGCGTGATGGTGTTGTATTAGAAGGAGGGGGATGTTTTCTGTACGAGCCCGTTCCTGGGCGTAGCGGGTGGCAAGGTAGTCAGGGTGTAAATCCGCTGCCAACCATTCTGGCTGGGTGCGGAAAAGCCTCTCATAATGGTCGATGCTTTCCTCAAATGCCTGAAGGGTCTCGTAATTTTGCAAATCGCCAATGTGGTGACTAAGGAAGGCGTAGGCTCCGCGCGTTAGACAGAAGGTATTCTTAAGTTCACCACCAGTGGCGAGGATGGGGGGGACAGCGCAGGGCAGCCGGATGGGATCGGGAGCAAAACCTCGCGCTCGACGTAATGGATAGAGGCGATAGTTGAAAACACGTACCACCGAATCGTCCACCCGGGTATGAATGGGGCGATTATGCATTAGAAAGCCATCCGCTAGAGACGACAAACGCTCTAAAGCCTCTTCGTCCCGGTAGGCAATTGGCTCTTCGCTCAAATTCCCGCTGGTCATTACTAAGGCTTCAGGAAAGCTGGGAGCAGGTTCGAGGAGCAGAAGATGCAGAGGCGTGTAAGGGAGCATAAAGCCGAGGGTGCGTTGTCCCGGCGCCACCTCGGCGGCAATGGAGGAGGTGGGCAAGCGGTCCAGTAGTACGATTGGGTGCTGGGGAGCGGTTAGCAGGCGTTCCTCGGGCTCGCTTACCCTAGCGTGACGGGTGATGATGGAGAGATCAAAAGCCATCAGCGCAAAAGGTTTGTCACTCCGTTGTTTGCGTCGGCGCAGTTCGCGCACGCTCTCGGGACGAGTGGCATCGCAAGCTAGGTGGTACCCGCCTAGACCCTTGATTGCCAAGATACGCCCTTCCGCCAGCCAGGTTCGCGCTAGTTGAAGGGCTTCCTCGCGTTCTGCGAGCAATTTGCCCTCAGGGGTTAAGAATTGGAGGTGGGGGCCGCACTCCGGGCAGGCAATCGGCTGGGCGTGGAAACGCCTGTTTGTCGGATCGTGGTACTCGGCGGAACAGGCTGGGCAGAGGGGGAAAATGGCCATGGTCGTGTTAGGCCGGTCATAGGGAATGCTGCGGATGATTGTAAAGCGAGGGCCGCAGTTCGTGCAGTTGATAAAGGGATATCGGTAACGTCGATTCTGGGGATCGAACAGCTCTTGCCGGCACTCAGGACAGATGGCCACATCCGGTGAAACGGGTAGGAACTCCTCTGTCTCTGCACGGCTCTCGATGATTTGGAAGGAGGTCCAGTGATTAGCAGGACGGGGATCCACCTCAAACGAATCAATCCGGGCCAGGGGAGGGGGCTGAGTTTGCAAATCGGAAATGAAGGATTGTAGCGCCTGTGGATCGCCGCAGACCTCAATTTCCACCCCGGCAGTAGTATTGCGCACCCACCCGTTAAGATGATAGCGGTTGGCCAAGTTATAGACAAACGGGCGAAACCCCACCCCCTGAACAATCCCGCGGATGCGTATATACAGTCCGTGAGACGTGCGATTCATTGCCGCCTGGCTTTGATCTCAGCGCGTAACCACTCCAGCCAGGGTTGTATTCCCTCTCCCGTTTTGCACGAAAGAGGAAAAGTGAGCAAACCCGGATTAAGGAGTTCTACGCCCTGGCGGAAGTATGCCATGTTGAAGTCAACATAGGGTAATAAATCTATCTTGTTGATAACCAAAACATTCAATCCCCGGTACATGTTGGGGTATTTGTAGGGCTTATCGTCGCCTTCTGGAATGCTGGCTACCAGAATGTTGCGATGCGTGCCCAATTTGAATGCGGCTGGGCAGATCAAATTACCAACGTTCTCCACAATAAGCAGATCCAGGTCATGGAGGGTCAACTGTGCCAGCCCGCTACGCAGCATGACAGCGTCTAGGTGACAATCACCACCGGTGTTGATCTGTACGGCTGGGATGCCTAACGCGCTGACTTTATCCGCATCAAGGGTGACCGGTGCGGTGTCGCCTTCAATCACTGCGATGCGATACTCGGAGGCCAGGTTTTGCAGCGTGTGCAAGATCAGACTGGTTTTTCCGGCACCCGGCGAGGCCATGATATTAAGCGCGAACACTCCGGCTTCATCAAGCAGACGTCGATTGAATTCAGCCACCTGGTCATTAGCGTCCAGGATTTTCTCGACGACAGGAACTTTGGTAGTATTTGCCATTGCTATCTCCTTGAAGAAAAACGGTCCTTAACGTTCGATTTCGATGCTTTCCAGGTAAAACTCATCGCCTGACAGCAAGATAAGGTTCAGGCTGTTACATTGTGGGCAAGGCTGGATCTCACCGCTGACTTCAAACTCGTGCTGACAGTCCTGGCAGCGCATGCGTGGGGTCAGCCGCTGAAAATGCAAACGTGCTCCTTCGCAGATGGTACCGCCGCTGATTAAGTCCCAGTAGAACTGCACCGAATCATCAACAATACTCGAGAACTTACCTAAAACGATGTGGATGTCGGTGACGCGGCGGGCACCAGCGGCCTGGGCATGTTTGAGGGCAATGGAAAGAATATTTTCGGTGACGGGTAATTCGTGCATGAGGACTTAAATTATACCGATAACCCTCGCTTTATCCTACTGTCTCACGCGAGGAATTCATCAGAATTTCCATTAAGTGCAGGCGTGTCAACAGTAACTGGCTAGCAACCACATTCGCCAACCGGCGGGTAATGACGTAACCAAGATGGGGATCCGTTTCGCATTGTTGTTGCAAGGCCTTTCCTTCAAAGGCGAGCAGGCGCATTGGGGTTAGCGCGCGCACAGTGGTGGTGCGCTGGCGCACCACTGGGGTGAGTACCGACCATCCAAGGATGTCAAGAGGCTCCGCCTGGAAGATGTGTACAGGCCCGTGGCTGGGAACGTTGATCTCCACGCTGGCGCGACCATCCAAGACGAGATAGAGAAAATCAGGATAATCCCCCTCTTGAAAAAGGGACTCACCCGGCGCTAGATAGCGTTCACGTGCCAGACTTGCCAGGGTCTCCAATTGGCGCTGGCTGAGTTCAACAAACCAGGGAATGCTTCTAAGCAAGGCAACCAGGTCAACTTCCATATGTCTATACCACCGCTAACGGCTTTGGTCCAATACTTTGTATAGTTTTTATCATCTTGAGGGTTGGGATTATAGTGTCCTCTGTAATTATTGGTGACGCAAATTGTCACCAAAACCTAGTCGCTTGGAAGGAGGGATGTTAACCACCGTAGTAGCGAGTCCACCGCCGTTTCCAGGAGGACGCGGGTGCGCGGTGATAATTCACGAGCAAAGCCGAATTCGTATCCCCTTAGGGAAAGTAAAATAGCCTGGGGAGCATGTCCATAGAGTGTCTCAGCCAGTGCTAGACAGGATTCTGGGGTTAGGTGATGGCTGAGTGGGGAGGGCTGAAATCCGGGGTGCAAGGGTAACCAGGTGATCTCCTCCGGAAAGCTGCCTGTGTGGGCATCTACAAAACAGACATGTGTGTAGGTAACGATCTCCTCGGCCATTTCTGGAGTTAGCTGCAAGCCCGTGCGTAGCGTGAGGCATGGGTTAACGCTTATCTCGCCTATTTCTCCATCGAGTTCCGATCCGACGGGGTACCCCAACTGTTCTGCCAAGCGGTAGATCAAGTGCCAGGCCACCCCATCATCCTGACGATCAGGGTTGCCAATGCCTATAATGAGGATACGAGGTGCCAAACATACTTCCTTCCCCCTCTCGCCGGGGGAAGGAAGCCGGCTATTCGAGGTGGGTGTCTTGTCACTCATGCAAACGCGCAAGGGTCTGCGTGGGCTTGCCTTGAGCGTCTAGGATCTCAATGATCATTGGCATTTGCCCAATGGCGTGGGTTGAGCAGGAAAGGCATGGGTCATAAGCGCGCACGGCGGCTTCCACCCGGTTGAGCAGTCCTTCGCGAATCTCAGGTCCTGTGATGTAGGTCTTGGCCACGCTTTCGACGGCCTGACTCATGGCCCAGTTGTTGTGACCCGTAGCAACTATCAGGTTGACCCGTTCGATTTGTCCATTAGGTTTGGCCCAATAATGATGGAACAAAGTGCCGCGCGGGGCTTCAATCACTCCAACACCTTCTCCACGGAACTCCTGGCGCGTGTTCAGGATCTCCGTGCTCAAAATATCAGGATCCTCCAGTAACACGCGCACGTTTTCGGCAGCATACAGAGCCTCAATCAAACGCGCATAGTGGTAGTAAAGAGTCTGTTCAATCGGCTTGCCGGGCTTGATGGCTTTGAACGCCTGCAGTGCCTCGTTAGCGAGCGGTGTGGCGATGCGCTCGGAGACGTTGAGACGTCCAAGCGGTCCTACTCGGTAAACACCCTGCGGCCACCCCATTTTCTTGTAATAGGGGAATTTCAGGTATGACCAGGCCTCAACGTGTTCAGCAATGTAATTCAGGTAATCGCGTCCGTCAAAATACTCTAATTCGTGACCCGAAGAATCAATCAGCCGCAGGTCTCCATCATAGAGTTCGAGCGTGTTGCCCGCCTTGACCATTCCAAGGTAGCCAGTGGAGAAGACCGCAAAACGATTGATGTCCTCTTGGTTGGCTTCAGCCCAATCCTTAAAGATCCTTAAACCGAGTTGAATGGTGGTGATGGCTTCATCCAGACCGGCCAGGATTTGATCGCGCTCACTGGCCGTGAGGGCTTTGTTGACCCCGCCCGGAACGGCAAAGACGGGATGAATGCGTCGCCCGCCGAGAATATTAATGATTTCCTGCCCAAATTTTCTGAGTTGCACGGCGCGCAGGGCTAGTTCAGGATTGGCGCGGATCAATCCGACCACGTTACGGATGGCGGGGTCGGCGTCAAACCCCAGGAGCAAGTCGGGGCCCGCCAATTCGAAGAAGTGCATCCCGTGGCTTTGAATGATCTGTCCCATGTGCATGAGCTCGCGTAGCAATTGGGCCGGGCGAGGCGGGGGAGAACCATAGAGATCGTCACAGGCCTTGGCGGCAGCCAGGTGGTGCGAGACCGGACAGATGCCACAAATGCGGGGGGTTATAACCGGCATTTCAAAGGCCATGCGCCCTTCACAGAATTTCTCGAAGCCGCGAAATTCGTTAATATGCAAATAGGCGCGCTCGACTTTACCGGCCTCATTAAGATGGATGGTAATCTTGGCATGGCCCTCAATCCGGGTTACGGGCTCAATGGTAATTTTCTGGGTGGTTACAATTGCCATACTTGTTTCCTCCTAAAGATGACCTACCCTTAATGCCATTGAAGGCGTTCGTCCTTGAGCACAGGAATACGCCCTTGAGCCAGTTCGCTCAATGCATAGTAGATGATCTCGGCACTGGGCGGACAACCCGGAATGTAAACATCTACGGGCACCACCTCACTTACAGCACGCACCCGGGTGGGTTTGGCCAATTCGGGGTCATCGGGGATTTTACCCTCAGCGTCAGTGCTTTCTGTCTCGATATAGGCGCGGCGCAGGACGTCCTCGATCTTGAAGAAGTTCCGCATTGCTGGCACCCCACCGAAAACTGCACAATCCCCTAATGCCACCAAGATCTTGCAGCGCTTGCGCATCCTGTGAGCAACTTCTTCGTTGGCAGTGTTGTTGATCCCGCCTTCTAGAATGCCTACATCCACCCCACTCGGATCGGGTTCTTTCAGGTCGGTGATAGGGGAAGAGCGCAGGTCAACCAGATCAACAAGATCTACAATTCGCTCGTCAATGTCTAGAAAAGACATATGGCAGCCGGCGCACCCGGCTAACCAATCGGTGGCTACCTTCGGTTTGCTCATAGCTTCTCCTTCTCGCACTCTCCGGTTCTCTTATACAGCAATGGTAACGGGTGCAACACGTTGTGTGAGGACAGTGCGCCAATCCCCTTCAGCGCTCACCTCCAGGGCTTCGGCCAGTTTGCGCAAAGCAACTTCATTGGATTTTGCCTGTCCTGGGGCGGTTAGGCATGGATGGGCTTCCTGAAGACGCCCCTCGAGGTTAAGGTAATGGCCGCTTTCCTCAGCCCAGGTGTAGACTGGCAGGACAACATCGGCGCGGGCGGTGAGTTTTGATTCGCGACTGGCCTGCACGATCAAGAAAGGTGTTCGCTCTAATGCAGCGACCAAAGTTTCACTGGGGATCTCATCTCCAAGTGCTACAAAGGCCACCTCATAAGTGCCTGGGCGCATTGGCTCAATCAGATTAAATTGTGCGGCTACCAGGCTGTTGGCTTCACCTTTGGGGCTGATCAGGGTTGCCCCGGTCATCTTGGCCAAGCGCACCAGCGCTTTAATTGCTACAACATCGTTGATCGCAGCGGGATCATAGATAATCACTGGTTTTTCACCACGCGTAATCTGGTAGGCAGCTTTGAGGAAATCATCTGTCGCTAGTCCAGTTGTCTTAGCCGCATTGGCCAGGTTGGCAATGGCATCTTCGGTGTACTCAGTTTGGCTCAGCCCGAGCCGAGCTACTGCGGCCATTAACCCCTCAACAACTGCTAATTGCCGCCCCTCCTTGAAGACGAGTGACACCTCGGCGAGAGCGGCTAGAGGATTCTCACGGCTATCGGCGATTACAATGCGAACGCCGCGGTTGAGCGACCGCCGCACCATAAATCCTAGGACTTCGTGGTTGCTTGCCAGGTCGGCTTGCACAATCAAGATAGAGGTGGCATCATTCAAATCTGTGACCCTTCCTTCAAAAGGCTCGCCAAGATCATGGAGCGTTTCTGTCAGGGGCCGCATGGCATGGCCGTTCAAAGTGGTTACCAAGGGACTATGCAATCCTTCTGCAAATACCTTTCGGAAGAGATAGAGAGCTTCGGCAGTCAGACGGGCTGAGGCCAGGGTTAGGCTATTGGCAGAATGGCGTTTAAGAGCGCTGGCGGCGACACTTAAGGCTTCTTCCCAGGTTGTGGGTTGCAGTTCACCGTTCTTACGCACTAGGGGTTGGGTGATCCGCGGGCGATCGTCATCCAGTGGATAATAACGCCCCACTTTGCACAATACGCCCTGATTAACGGGTGCGTCCCAGTTGCCGTAGATGCTCAAAATGCGGTTGTCGGTAATTAGCACATCGAGCCCACATCCCAGGCTGCAGCCCGTGCAGATGGTTTCGACGTGCTCAGCCTCGGATTTTTTCCCTTGGTAGGCGCTCTTCCGATCAATCATGGCGCCGGTTGGACACACCTGAACGCACATGCCGCACGAAACGCAGGTGCTTTCGCCAAGAGGCACCCCGAAGTCAGCAATGACAAAGGTGCGTGCTCCGCGGTTAGCCACCCCCAGGGTGTTGACTCCCACCAGTTCGTTACAGGCGCGAATGCAACGGCGGCAAAGGATGCAGCGGTTATGTTCTAGGATAATGTAGGGGTGGGAAGCGTCCACCGGGAAGGGCTGCCAGTTAGGCTGTAAGGGCCAGTGAGTCATCCCCACGCGATAAGCCGCATTTTGCAATTCGCAGTCCCCTCCACTGACCTGACAGTAAGGACAAAAGTGATTGCGTTCACTGAAAATCAGCGAGAGGGCAAACTCGCGTGCCTTCTTAATTTTTTCGTTCTCGGTGTGAATCACCATGTTGTTCGAGACCGGAATAGTACAGGCGGCTTGCAAGGTGCGAAAACCTTCAATTTCCACCATGCACAGCCGGCACCCCCCGTAGGGCGTCAAGTGAGGGTGATCGCACAGGGTGGGAATAAAGATTCCCAATTGCCTCGCCGCTTGCAAAACAGTGATTCCATCGGGCACTTCGTAGGTTTGCTGGTTGATTGTGATTGTGGCCATCCCTGCTCCCTTCCAGTTGATTACATGTTCATAATAAGTGGATTGTGTCCACTCGGTCTACACCCCAAAATTGTTCATTCAGAATAGGCCTCAACTCTGACTGCAGCGACTTTGAATTCGGGAATTTTAGAGATCGGATCCAATGCCGCAAGAGTTAGTTCATTGACCGAAGCTTCAGGGAAGTGGAAGTTTCCGTAGATGAGGCCGGGGGGAACGCGTTCGGTAATCCAGGCCTCTGCGATGATGCTCCCTCGACGCGAAGAGACTCTTACCATGCGGTTGCCATTCAGGCCGATGCGTTGGGCATCTTCGGGGTTGATTTCGATTAAGGGTTGACCGTAGACCTCCATCAGGCCCTTGGAGCGACGTGTCATTTCCCCGCCATGCCAGTGGTAGAGGACACGGCCGGTAGTGAGTACCATGGGGTAGGTCTCGTCAGGTTGTTCGGCAGGCGGGATATGAACAGTGGGGTGGAATTTGCCTTTCCCGCGCGTGAACTGCTCTACATGTAAGATGGGAGTACCAGGGTGCTCCTTGCTTCGTACCGGCCACTGCAAACTTTCGCCCGCCTCCAATCGAGCATGAGTCACTCCTGCGTAAATCGGAGTCAGCGCCGCGATCTCGTCCATGATTTGGGCGGTGTTGGTGTAGTTCCACTGGGCATAGGGGGCTTCTAGGTTGACTCGGCGTTTTCCTCGGCTCAAAATGCGTTGCGCCAGATCTTGAATGATCATCCAATCTTGGCGCGCCTCTCCCAAGGGTTGAATGGCCTGACGGACACGTTGGATGCGGCGCTCGGTGTTGGTGAAAGTGCCATCTTTCTCAGCAAACGAAACCCCCGGTAGCAAGACATCGGCATAAACCGAGGTTTCCGAGGGGAAGATTTCCTGCAAAGCCAAGAACTCCAACGTTTGCAGACAATGGCGCACGTGATTCGAATCAGGATCGCTCATGACCGGGTTTTCACCCAGAATGTACATTGCCTTGATTTTGCCCTCACCAGCCGCTGGGATCATTTCAGTGACCGTCAGACCCACCTTATCGGGGAGGGGAACGCCCCAGGCTTGCTCAAACTTCAGACGGGCCTCCTCGGATGTGACTTTCTGGTAGCCAGGGTATACATCCGGCAAGCCACCCACATCGCAGGCGCCTTGCACATTATTTTGGCCACGCAGGGGGTTGACCCCACCCCCGGGAACACCCATGTTCCCCAAGAGCATTTGCAGATTAGCCAGGGTTAGTACGTTTTGCACGCCGACAATGTGCTGTGTGATGCCCATAGCCCAGATAACAGCCATGGGACGGTTTTTCCCCATAATCTCAGCAGCCTGATAAAGTTGCTCAACCGGTACCCCTGTGATAGCCGACACCCTTTCGGGGGTGTATTCCTGCAGATTTTCGAGAAACGCTTCGTAGTTTTCTGTGCGCTCCGCAATGAAGGCCTGATCTTGCCAGCCGTTTTGAACAATGATGTACATCAAGCCGTTGATCAGAGCAATATCTGTTCCCGGGCGTTGTTGCAGATGCAGGGTGGCAAATTCGGTAATATCAATTCTGCGGGGATCGGCTACGATCAATTTAGCTCCACGCTTGAGCACTGCCTGGCGGATCATGGCGCCGAAGACGGGGTGTTGCTCGGTGGTGTTTGAGCCAGTTATGAAGATGACAGCTGCTTTCTCAGCCACATCTTTCATGGAATTGCTCATGGCACCTGAACCATAAGCCAGCGCCAGGCCTGCCACTGTGCTGGAGTGGCATAAGCGCGCACAGTGATCAATGTTGTTGGTGCCAATCACTTGTCGCGCCAATTTATTCATTAAGTAATTTTCTTCATTGGTGCACTTGGCCGAGGTCAGAATACCCACGCTATCCGGACCGTAGGTATCACGTGCCTCAACCAATTTACGGGCCACAATCTCGAGCGCAGTGTCCCAATCCACTTCAACCCAAGGGCCGCGATCACCATTGGCGGGGCGTTTTTGGCCTTTGAGCAGGTACTCGCGCACGCGAGGCTTGAGCAGTCGGTCTGGGTGATGGACGTAGTCATATCCGTAGCGCCCTTTGACGCACAGATGCATGCCGTTAACCGGTGCTTCGGGATTTGAGGTGACGCGGAGAATGCGGTTCTCTTTCGTGTTGACCTGTAAGTCGAACTGGCAACCTACCCCACAGTAGGAGCAAGTGGTTGTTACCACTTTATCGGGGGCGCCTGCACCGACCGAGGGTTTGTTATCAAGTGCGCCGGTGGGGCAGTAAGCCACACACGCTCCGCAAGATTCGCAGCGGGCCTCGAGCATAGTTTCGTCCATGCCGGCTACAATGCGAGTGTCATAGCCCCGCTCAGCCAGCCCCCACACAAATCGTCCTTGTACCTCGGCGCAGGCACGGATGCAACGCCCGCACAAAATGCACTTGTTCAGATCTACCCAAACAAAGGGATTGGGGTCGCTGTTGATGGGATAGCGGGGGGCTTTGGCCATGGTCTCAGAAGGATCCAACCCATGAACGCGAGCCCAGTGTTCTAATTCATTCACACGTCCATCGTTGGCAGCGTAACCAGCGTCATGATAAGTGGATAGCAGAAGTTGCAAGATAGTACGCCGCGACTCGTGCAGCGCGGGGGACTCCGTAGTCACTTCCATGCCGTCATTGACCGGTAACGTACATGAGGCCAGCGGGGTGCGAGCTCCCTTAACCTCAACCACACACAATCGACATCCCCCGTGTGGGCTAAGATCTTTGTGGTAGCACAAGGTGGGGATAGTGATACCGGCCTGGGCAGCGGCTTCCAATACCGTCATTCCCTCAGGTACCTCTATTTTCTTCCCATCGATTGTAACGGTAACCATAGGCGTTTCTCCTTCAGTCTTTCTGGACTCTCGTGCTAAGAGCGATGATGGCGCAAATAGATGAACCAATAGACCAATCCGACTAAAAAGGCACCACCGATGATATTACCTAGGGTTACGGGTAGCAAATTCGCTAGGAAGAAGTTTTTCCAGGTGAGGTTGGCATAACTCTCAATCGTTTTACCCGCATCCACTAGGGCTTGCAATTTCCAGAAAGAGGCTGGTGCCCATTGCTTGATGAAAAGGCCGATGGGAATAAAGTACATGTTGGCAATGCTGTGTTCAAAACCAGCCGCCACAAAGGCTGAGATAGGCGGAATGATGCTCAAGATTTTATCGGTAGTGGTGCGGGCGCTGTAACACAGCCACACTGCCAGGCACACCAGAGCATTACACAGAATACCCAGGGCAATTGCCTGTACAAATTCCAAATTCACCTTGGTGTTGGCGATGTTCAGCGCATTTAAGCCCACTGCGCCGTTGCCGAACGTGTATTGCCCACTGAGGAAGACGAGCACGGCTGTGGCGATGGAGCCAATAAAGTTGCCAATGTAGACGATCACCCAATTGCGTAGAAGAGCTCTTAGTGTGACTTTCCCGCTTGTGAACGCCATGACGATCAGATTGTTACCGGTAAAGAGCTCAGCGCCGCCTACGATGACCAGGATCAGGCCCAAGGTAAAAACCAGGCCGGTCAGCAGACGAGTAACGCCGTAAGGCAAAGTTGAACCGGCGCTTACCGTGGTGGCAAAGATGGCACCTAAGGCAATAAAGGCACCCGCGAGGATCGAGAGGGCCAGCATGGACCAAAAGTCTAGATTGGCTTTCTTGACCCCAATGGCCTCGGCTTTTTGAGCCATTTCGGGGGGCATGAGGGCATCGATGGTGAAACCATTATTGGTGGTCATACGGCTAATACTCCTCTGAAAACTGGGATGTGAAGGGTAGATGAATCACGCAAAAGCCTTGATCTTGCAGACCCCTGTTGGGCACACATGCAATGTAATGTGGGCTTCTACCTCGGCCCGGAAATGTTTGAGCATATCTTTGATGGGGGTACCGGCCGTCTGGCCCAAACCACAATTTGAGAGCAGGTACATGTTCTCGCTCAACCAAAGCAATTGATCCAGGTCTTCCATTTTGCCACGGCCTTCGGAGATGGCGCTCATGATTTCATAAGCGCGTTGGGTCCCGATGCGGCAGGGGTTGCACTTGCCGCAGGACTCCCTGCGGAAGAAATTCATAAGCACTCTAACCAAATCTACCACGCAGGTGTTCTCGTCGCAAATAAGCAATGCACCGGAACCCAGTGCAACCCCGGCCTTGGCATAGGAATCAAAATCCATTGGGGTGTCTTGAAGGGAAGCAGGAATCAACGAGCCGCTCGAGCCTCCCGTCTGTGCCAGTTTGAAGGCGGCCCCGCCCTTCATCCCTTTGGCGTAGATATTAATCACCTCACGCAGGGTGATCCCCATTGGAACCTCGATGACACCAGTTACATTGACGTTGCCAAGGATGGTATATACCTTGGTGCCGGGACTGCTGGGGGTGCCAAAGCGGCGGTACCAGTCAGCCCCGTTGAGGATAATCGGGGGGACATTGGCCAGGGTTTCTACGTTATTAACCACGGTTGGCTTACCCCACAAGCCATAAGTGGTTGGGAAAGGAGGACGCGAGCGGGGTTGGCCGCGTTTGCCCTCGATGGACTCGATCAAAGCAGTTTCTTCTCCGCAAATGTAGGCACCTGCCCCTGTGTGGATGTGAATGTCAAAACTAAAGTTGGTGCCGAAGATGTTCTTGCCCAGAAAACCCATCTCGCGCGCCTGCTCGATGGCTCGACGCAGGCGTTCCTGGGCCAGTAGGTACTCACCACGCACGTAAATGTAACCCTCATCCGCGCCGACCGCATAGCCGGCGATGATCATGGCCTCAATAATACTATGGGGATCACCTTCCAGAATGATGCGGTCTTTAAACGTACCAGGTTCACTCTCATCGGCGTTGCAGATGATATATTTCTTTTCGGATTTCTCGCGGGCGACGAATGACCATTTGGCACCGGTTGGGAAACCGGCTCCACCTCGCCCGCGCAAGCCGGATTTTTTGATCTCCTCAATGACCTCGTTGGGGGTCATCTCGGTAAGCACCTTACCAAGGGCTGTGTAGCCATCATGGAGGATGTACTCTTCGATGTCATCCGGGTTAATCAGACCTACCCGGCGCAAGACAATGCGTTGCTCGGCGGGAAGGGTGCCTTTGCGGGCCGCCACCCAGGCTACACGGCCTGAGAGCTCACGTACCGGAGCGAGTAGCTCGTTAGCGATGCGCCCTTTATAGAGATGCTCTTCGACCAGGTAGCGCACATCGTCTGGTCGTACCGGGCCGTACACAACAGCTTCGGGATAGACAATGACCATGGGTAAGGCGTCGTGACGGCCCACATCACCGATCATCATCACCGAGACTTCATCACTCAGCCCAAACGCCTGGATCGCGTTCTGCAGTGCCTGAAAGACTTGCTCGGCGCCTCGTTCCAGGCTGAGAGGATCTCCAGACACTAGAACCATTGAGCGGATTATTTTCATCGCGTTCCTCCTTCGTGGTCTAGTGGTAACGAGCCAGAATTTCAGGCACTCGTTCGGGGGTGACGTTGCCGTACACGTCTTCATCCACGACGATCACCGGCCCTACGCTGCAAAGCCCCAAGCAGGAAACAGTGATCAGAGTCCATTGTCCGTCTGGGCTGGTTTCACCTGCTCCAAGTTGCAGATGTTCTTGCAGAGCTTCCCATACCTCTCGCCCACCCACGACATGGCAAGGGGCGCTCTCACAAAACTGTACAACATGCTTGCCGCGCGGTTTGGTGGAGAGCATCTGATAAAAACTGGCCACCGACATGACTTGGCTGTGAGGCTCTTTCAGGCGCTTAGAGACTTCGTCCAGGGCTTCGGGGGGAAGATAACCCAGGACGCGATTGATATCGCTGAGGATAGGGATAAGTTCTTCGCGGCGTGCCCCATAACGTTCAATCGCTGCCTCTACAGCTGCTAGAATCTTTTCCTTTTTATGGTTGCCATTCTCGGATTGCATGCCTCTCCTCCTG
Source organism: uncultured Thermanaerothrix sp. (assembly GCF_938028735.1). Classification (GTDB taxonomy): domain Bacteria; phylum Chloroflexota; class Anaerolineae; order Anaerolineales; family Anaerolineaceae; genus Thermanaerothrix. Next base: position 240,263 of record NZ_CALIMF010000002.1, on the reverse strand, counting down.
CCGGCTGGTAAGAAAGAAATGACCTATTCAATCACTACCGCATTGAAATTGCAGACCTGCATACAAATACCACAGCGAATGCACACATCTGGATCAATCACATGGACTTGACGGCGCTCGCCACTGATAGCCCCTACCGGACAGTTGCGCGCACAAACGGTGCAGCCGGTGCAGGCTTCTGGCAAAATCTCATAGCGGATCAACGCGCGGCAAACCTTTGCTGGGCAGCGCTTCTCATAGATGTGAGCCTCGTATTCCTTGCGGAAGTGCTTGAGGGTGCTGGCCACGGGGTTGGGAGCACCCTGACCCAGACCACACAGGCTGTTGGTGCGAATCTGTTCACACAGGTACTCCAACGTCTCGATATCGCCATCTTGGCCCTTGCCTTCGCAGATGCGAGTGAGGATTTCTAGAATGCGGCGCGTACCGATCCGGCAGGGGGTGCACTTTCCGCAGGACTCGTCCTGAGTGAATTCCATGAAAAAGCGGGCGATATCTACCATGCAGGTGTCTTCATCCATCACGATCATACCGCCCGAGCCCATGATTGAGCCAGCAGCAGTCAGCGACTCGTAATCCACCGGTAGATCGAGGTAGTCAGCAGGCAAACATCCCCCCATCGGACCGCCGGTTTGGATGGCTTTGAAGGCTTTACCGTCACGGATGCCGCCGCCAACGTCATAAACGATCTCACGCAGCGTAATGCCAAAGGGGACTTCAATTAAACCAGTGTGATTAAGATCCCCTGCCAGGGCAAACGTCTTGGTGCCCTTGCTTTTTTCCGTGCCCATGCTGGCAAACCACTCAGCACCTTTGAGAATAATCTGTGGGACATTGGCATAGGTTTCGACATTGTTGATGTTAGTGGGTTTGCCCCATAAGCCACTCTGTGCAGGAAAAGGTGGACGCGGACGTGGTTCACCACGCCGACCTTCGATTGAGGCGATTAGGGCTGTTTCCTCACCGCACACGAAAGCCCCAGCTCCTTGGCGCACTTCTAAGTCAAACGAAAAGTCAGTTCCCAGGATGTTTTTGCCCAGCAAGCCAAAATTACGGGCTTGCTGAATGGCAATGTTGAGGGTTGATACCGCCAAGGGGTATTCGGCGCGGCAGTAGATATATCCCTGGGATGCCCCAATAGCGTATGCAGCAATGATCATCCCCTCAATCACCGAGTGAGGATCGCCTTCCAACACGCGGCGGTTCATAAAAGCGCCAGGATCGCCTTCATCAGCATTACAGATGACGTACTTGGGTTCGCCCTTGGCCGCACGGGTTAATTCCCATTTACGCCCGGTAGGAAAGCCAGCGCCGCCGCGCCCGCGCAGCCCAGCGCGCTTGATTTCCTCAATCACCTGCTCGGGTGTCATCTCGGTAAGCACTTTAGCCAGTGCTTGGTACCCATCCTCAGCGATGTAGTCTTCGATGTTTTGCGGATCAATCTTACCGCAATTGCGCAAGACCACCCGCACTTCTTTGGGAGTGGGGGCGCTTAGTTCCTCATCCACAAACTTGGGTTTGGTGTAGAGGAACTTTTGAACCACCCGCCCTTTCAGGAAGTGTTCTTCAACCAGATAAGGAATGTCATCAACCGAAAGGCCAACGTAATGGACGCCCTCGGGATAAACCATCAATTCAGGGCCATCACTGCAAGCGCCAATGCGTGAGGTTTCGAGGACCTGTACCTCGTCAATCAACCCCTGCGCCACCAGTTCATCCTGAAGTGCATCCTCAATCTCGTGAGCTCCGCGGCCCAGACACTCAGGATCTACGCATACCAGAACGTGAGACCGATAGTATTTCATATCACAACACCTGTAGCCTTGTAAGGATCGTAGTTTTAGACGTCAGGCTCTAGAGGGGCACCACGTGGTCCTGGACAACTTGTCCTTTGAGCACATGTTCTTCCAGGATGCGGCGCGCCACTTCGGGGGTCACTTTACCGTAGGTCACTTTTGGCTGGTCGCCAACGGTGACTTGGATGATGGGTTCGCGTTCGCAAAGACCAATGCAGCCAGTTTGAGTGACAATAATGCCCTCCAGATTCTTTTCGGCAATCGTTTCGAGGATGGCCTTCATCGTGTCGCGCGCACCGGCAGCAATACCGCAGGTGCCCATTGCTACCGTAATTTGCACCTGCCCAGAGGTGGTTTTGGCTTTCCGCTTGGCCAGGGCTTCTTCGCGAATGCGTTTTAAATCGTCTAAACTTTTGATCGTGGGCATATCACACTCCTTGAGTCGCTTTTTGCAAGAGGGTGGATTTTTGAACCTGATGGATACCGTTTTCCAGTTCCTGGCGTAGGTAAGCCAGGACCCTGGGTTCGGAAAGTGGAACATCTTGCAGAATTTCCAAGATGGGTTGGCTATCAAAGGTGTAAGTTTGGTTGTCTACCTGGTAAATAAAGGTCCAGTACACGTGGGGATTGCCTACCAACAGAGTCAGAAAGGTGCCTGCCAGGTCTCCAAGTGGCATGCGGTCAATATGGCTACGCTGGAAAGAGACTCGCACACAAGTGCCTTTTCCCACTTCTGACTCAATCTCCAGGTGGCCATTGCAGGCTTCGGCCGCCGCTTTCAGCAATGGAATGCCCAGACCCACTTTACGGGTGGTGCGTGTGGTCACGAAAGGATCTACGACGCGGGCAACCGTTTCGGCGTCCATGCCCTTGCCATCATCGCACACCTCCATAACCAGGCGATCATTATGGGTATCCTCAGCCACCTTAATAGTGATGTGGCGAGCCCCAGCCGCCAGGCTGTTCTCAGCGATATCTAGGAGGTGGAGAGCAAGTTCTTTCATGGCTACTCAGGATTGAGATTGCAGGGGTCGCAGGATTTGCGGGAATTTATTGGGGCGCACACGCCCAACAATTTGATCATCTACCACAAGCACTGGCGCTTGGCTGCAAGCCCCGACGCACCGGCATAATTCCAGCGTAATATTGCCATCAGGTGTGGTTTGGCCGGGCTCAATCCCTAATAATGACTTGGCTTTTTCAATTAATTGGGGTGTGCCACCCACATAACAGGCGGTACCCATACAGAATTTGATCGTGTGCCGACCACGCGGCGTGGTGGTGAAAAAAGAGTAGAAGGTCACTACACCGTGCACCTTGCTGACCGGAATGTGCAGGACATCGGCCACATACTGCTGCATCGGGTTGGAAATAAAACCAATCCGGGATTGCAGTTCATTCAGTATCACCATTAGCGCCCCGGGCAGATCTTTATTCTTTTCAAGGATCTCATCAATGATACGTTTCTTCTCCGGGTCAGCCAATGGATCGGTGGGCGGAATTTTGGTTTTCTCTGCAATCGTTGGGTTCATGGGAAACTCCAATAGACAAATCGGATATAAATAACCTTAATAACTTTGCTCCACTATGTTGAGTTTACTGAGTTCCTTCCCTTCCCAGAATTGCCAAATGTCATTATCTTCTCGTGAGGGTTGTATTAATGTGAAAAAATTAACAATCTACATTGGAGGGGATTGTGGTGGCTGAGAGGATACGGCAGGAGCGTCCGTTTTCTCCCCGTAACGCCATTCGGATCTCCGTTAGCGTGGGGGCTTCTATTTCAAAAAGCGTGCTTCCTAGAAACTCGTCCAAGCGATGTACATCTCCGCTTTGGATAAGCGGGTAACCGAGAATATGGGGCAGGCGGGTGGGAATATCGCGGGGTTTGAGGTGGCGCGAGATTTCTAGGGCGTCTACTGGTAAAGTGGGGGGCACGAAACCCAATGTTTCGATTAGTCCAAAGGTTTTGCGGTCTACGTGGGCAGGGATGAAAAGGCCGCCCAGTTCTGTGACCTTTTGCCAGGCTTCTTCGAGCGAGAAGGAGGTTGCCACCAATAATAAGCGCTCTTCGCGCGCCACAAAATCCCCTTCCTGATCCACGATGAGTTGATCACCGAAGTAGTCAGGACGGTTTTTGAGCGGCGGGAGGGCTTGATCCACGATTGCCTGCCAGGCATGGGCCTGTTCGAGCGTATCAAAGAGGCAGAGGACGTGGATGTCCTCGCGAGTTTGCAGTTCCATCCCGGGCAACACAGTCAGGGGGGTGCCGGTAGCAGCTGCTTGCACTGCCGCAATATTAGCAGTGGCATTGTGATCAGTGATGGCGATGAGGGAAATTCCGCGCTCCAAGGCTTCGGTTACAATGAGGGGAGGGAGCATTTCGAGCTCGGCGCATGGCGAGAGCACGGTGTGCACATGTAGGTCGGCGCGGAAGAGGGTCACCTCATGCTCCTTTGGGTGGGTTCAAGGGGTCGTCTCGGGATTACGTACCCCTAATTCCCAGAGCCGCCCGATGACCGTGTAAGTAGGCAGTGGGGTAGAGAGTAGGATCACGCCTTCTTGTTCAGCCTTTTCCAGGGTAGCAACATCGGGTTGTGCCCCTTCGGTGATGATGATGGCAGCAAGATCGAGGAGCGCTGCTACCGCCACAATATTCAAGTGCGATTGAAGCGTCACCCACAAGTTACCTCGCTGGGCGCCGCTCATAACACACGAAAGCAAATCCGAAGCATAACCACCGGTTGGTTCCACTTCACTTAAGTCAATCGGGTGGGTAAGCACACTGAGTTGAAGGGCGTTTACAATTTGATCCAATCGCATCTTGGCCTCTCCTCAGATTGGGGGTGATTATGTGGGGTTTGAGTTCTCCCCCTTAGTGTGTGTATGGGGAGGTGGTAAGTAGATCTTCATGCGCAAGCGGGTGCCTTTGCCCCACTCGGATTCCAGTTTCATCCAATCCACACACCGTTTGATGTTGACCAGTCCCATCCCGGCCCCGAAGCCCATTTCGCGTACCTTTTCACTAGCGGTAGAGTAGCCAGGCTGCATGGCTAATTCTACATCGCGAATTCCGGGGCCGTAATCATAGACATCAATGGAGATTTGATGCGGTTCAATCTCTGCGCGAATGACTCCGCCTTCAGTGGTGTGAATAATTAAGTTCATCTCAGCTTCATAAACGGCAATACCGCAACGGCGTGCAATTTGCGGCGAGGCTCCCAAGCGCAGTAAGGCACGTTTGATCTTGGCCGAGGCTTCACCCCCGTGTTCAAAATCTCCTTGTTTGATGTTGTAGCGTAAGATGAGGCTGGTGCGTTCTGATTCGATATCCTCGAACAGGTGACTGGCGCGGTAGCGCCTTACCTCCTCGGATTGGTAATCACGTTCCAGCGCGCGTAGTAAACCACGCGTGATGTCCCCTTTGGTGATGATGCCGATTAGGTGTCCGTTACTGTCCACAACAGGAAGTCGCCCATATTTCTTGCTGACAAATACCTTCAGGGCTTCAACAACTGAGTCATCCCCTTTGACCACTACGGGATGGGGGGTCATATACTGGTGAACAGGTGCGGCCAGATCCTGCTTTAGTAGGCAGCGGATGAGGTCCTCAATGCTGATCAATCCGATGAGGTTCCCCTCTTCCAGCACAGGGGCTCCCGAGATGCGCGCTTGCCGAAAGGTTTCGAGTACGGTTTGCATGGCGTCATTCGGGTGCATGGTGATGACTTGGCTGGTCATCACCTCCCGCACGCGAATCTCATAAGCCAGTTCCTCCACACGGCTGATATTCTCAGCTACCTTATCGGTGATCACGCGGGAAGCGGATAGAAGATTGTCGCTCATGGGGTGATCCAAAAATTGCGCCTTGTGCTACTCACTAGACACCGGACGTTCCAAGCAAGGTAGGCCAGCTTGATAGAGACGGCCGCAGGCTTCAAACATTCCGTAGCGGGTTGAGATCAGCGGAATGCCCTCATTTTCGGCTAATTGGAGTGTCTCATTGGGAGGCTGTTTACCGCGCACCAGCACAATGGCGGTGACATCGGCCATTACCGCCGTTCTAACCACCTGGGGGTTGCACAGACCAGTTAACAGTAGCGCTTCCGGCTGGGTGGAGGAGAGGACATCGCTCATCAAATCGGCACCCACGCCACCTTTGACCTGACGATTAAGGTTGACTGAGGTAGTTAGTACCTCTCCGTCAAGGATTTCGATCGCCCGTTTGAGTTCCATCGCCTATGCCTCTTGCCATCACTTTGAGATTTAATTCACAAGCATTTCAATGATTTTAGGGTGGTGGATGAAAAACCTATATGATTGTATCATTATGTGCATAAAAAGCCTCTTTTTTATTTAATGAGACTCAAGCGAGTAAAGACGCTCTGGGGTTGTGTTAAAATCAAAAAACACGAACATGTTGAAGAAGGACAAAAGATCATGGGAACAGTGATTGCAGCGGTTAAAGGCACACGCGATTTTTATCCCGAGGCGATGGCGGTGCGCGCCTGGTTGTATCGGGTGATTGGTGAGGTTTCGGCATCATTTGGTTATCAGGAATATGACGGCCCTTTTCTGGAACGGCTTGATCTGTATGCGGCTAAATCGGGGGAGGAACTGGTTAAGGAACAGGCGTTTGTCTTCCCGGATCGAGGGGGCGAACTCATCACCCTGCGCCCTGAGTTAACGCCCACGCTGGCGCGCATGGTCGCTCAGCGCCAAAAACAACTCGTTTATCCCCTGCGCTGGTGGTCGTTTGGCCCGTTCTGGCGTTATGAGCGTCCTCAAAAAGGGCGCACGCGTGAATTCTTTCAATGGAATGCCGATTTAATCGGTGCCAATTCACCGGAAAGTGATGCAGAATTGATTGCTTTGTGTGTGGCTTTTTTCCGCCGCGTAGGTTTAACTCCGAGTCAGGTGGGGATTTTTATCAATGATCGCCACTTAATGGAGAGTCTCCTCTTAGATCTAGGCATTGTCGCTGAACGCCACCGTGAGGTATTTCGCTTGATTGATCGGCGGGAAAAGATGAATCCGGAAGCGTGGGAAGACTACGCCCTTTCTTTGGGCCTGCAGCCCGTTCAGCTGGACGGCCTAAAGCGGCTGCTAGATGATAAGAGTCTGTGGCAACATTCACCCTCCCTGCGACGTGTATTTGCGGCATTGAAAGCCTACGGAGCGGTGGACTACGTCCATTTTGATGCCCAAATTATTCGTGGTCTGGAGTACTACACGGGCACGGTCTTTGAAGGCCGTGACATGGGAAAAGAGGGCCGTGCCATCTTAGGAGGGGGACACTATGATAATTTAGTGGCGGATGTGGGTGGTGAGCCATTGCCCGGCGTTGGATTTGCAATGGGTGATGTGATGGTGACGCTTGTCCTGGAAAAATACGGGCTACTGCCCACCTGGAATCCGGCCCCGGCAGATGTGTTGGTGACAGTATTTGATGCAGAGCATTTGCTTAAGTCCTTAGAAATCAGTCAGATTTTACGTGAGGCTGGATTGCGGGTCATTGGCTATACCGAGGCCATTAAGCTAGACAAGCAGTTGCGGTATGCGCATCGTGCCGGGATCCGTTATGCGGTGATTGCCGGCCCCGACGAACTGGTGCGGGATCAGGTAGCCCTCAAGGATCTACAGACAGGAACCCAAACCTTAGTGGCCCTATCCGAGGTGGCTTTCACGGTGAAGGCGCAAATGGGAGTGAGCTAAGAAAGGTATGCCCCCGCGCCAATTGAGTTTTCCCTTGACCAATTGGTCTATCCCATATAAAATCATCCTCGCCAGCGCCCCGGGAAAGGGGCGAGGGGCTGTTATGTGTATTTTGGATGCAAGGTTGATGCATGTTTGAGGCGCTGACCCAAAGACTTGAGGGTATCTTCAAGGAACTGCGTCGCCGCGGGAAACTCACGCCAGCGGATGTAGACGCTGTAATGCGTGAGGTGCGCTTGGCGCTTTTGGAGGCGGATGTTCACTATAGTGTCGTGAAGGATTTCATCGCGCGTGTGCGTGAGCGTGCCATTGGACATGAAGTCTCGCGAGCCCTTAACCCGGCTCAGCAGGTGATCAAAATTGTGCATGAGGAACTGATCGCCACACTCGGTGAGCCGGAGCGCTTAAGTCTCAGTGGGCCTAAGCCTCGTGTTATCATGCTGGTAGGGTTGCAGGGTTCGGGGAAAACCACTGCGGCGGCTAAACTAGCGGCCCAATTGCGTTCTCAGGGTGAACGGGTAATGTTGGTGGCCGCGGATCCCTATCGTCCAGCGGCGATCAAACAGTTGCAGACCCTGGGGGAACGCGTGGGGGTGCCGGTTTTTTATGAGTCAGGGATCAAGCCCCCCCAGTTGGTGGCACGGGCCTATGAGCAAGCCCAAAAGGGCGGTATCACTGTCTTGATCATTGATACGGCAGGGCGCTCGCAATTGGACGAAGCGCTCATGGATGAGTTGCGCGCCATCATCCATAGGGTTACCCCCAATGAGACATTGCTGGTGGTGGATGCGATGATCGGGCAGGAGGCGCTCAACGTTGCCAGCGGTTTTCAGCAGGCTGTTCCGCTGACAGGCTTGATGTTCACTAAGATGGATGGGGATGCCCGAGGTGGCGCAGCGATTTCCATACGTGCCGTCACGGGGGTGCCGATAAAGTACTTGGGAACAGGCGAGGGGCTGGAGGCGTTAGAGGCTTTTGACCCACGCCGATTGGCTTCGCGTATTCTGGGCATGGGGGATGTGCTTGGGCTGATCGAGCGAGCCGAGGCTGCCTATAGCGAACAAGAAGCCCAGAAACAGGCTGAACGGATGCTCGCTGGGCAGTTTACCTTGGAGGATTTTGCTCAGCAATTGCGCCAGATTCGTAAGATGGGTCCACTTCATCAGATTTTAGAAATGTTGCCTGGCGGAATGGGGCAGATGGCACGAGCCATTTCCCCCGAAGAAGCGGAGCGTAATCTGAAAGTCACTGAAGCCATCATCAACTCAATGACCAAAGAGGAGCGTTTGCATCCCGAAATCCTGAATGCGAGCCGTCGGCGCCGAATTGCGCGCGGTTCGGGCACGGATGTTCAGGACGTTAATCGGGTGCTCAAACAATTCCGAGAGGCCCAGCGCCTCTTCAAGACACTGCAAAAAACAGGCGGGCGAGGACTTCCGCGCCTGTTAGGATAGAGGTCGCTCCGAAAAGACTCGCGTGCCCTTCCGCGTCCCTCACTTTTCGGTGACCTCTGGGGCCTGATGATAGAATAAGCACAATGGCTAGTCTAAACAATAACAAGAGGAGAGATATCTCAGATGGTCAGAATTCGTTTGCGTCGTGTCGGTGCTCGGGGTCAACCCAGTTATCGTATTGTGGCAGCAGATAAAGAAATGCCACGCGATGGTCGTTTCTTGGAGATTCTAGGTTTTTACAATCCGCGTACGGAGCCCTTCACCATCCAGGTAAAGGAGGATCGTGTCTTCGATTGGATGAACAAGGGCGCCCAACTGAGCGAGGCGGTAGAGAAATTGTTCCGCAGTGCGGGCTTGCTGGATCGTTATGCCCGTTATAAGGCGGGTGAAGCGCTAGAAGCGTTACTGGCCGAGGCAGAAGCTTATTACGCCAGTCGCAAGGTGAACCCGAAGACAAAACCCGTTGTGACTTCACGCGCCTAAAATGGCGCAGATAGGGGTTTGATGTGAGAGACCTGGTCGAATATATTGCCCGTGCACTTGTGGATGACCCTTCCCAGGTGGAGGTCAGGCAAGAGCGGTTAGGGGCCAACCGGGTGCGGGTTGAGTTGCATGTCTCTAAACAAGACATGGGCCGTATCATTGGCAAGAACGGGCGCGTTGCTAATGCCATGCGCATTTTGTTGCGCGTTGCGGCAGCCCGCGAGGGAAAACAGGCTACCCTGGACGTGGTAGATCCGCGGTGAAAAACCCTTCTCGTCCTCGAAAACGCTATTTGCAACGGGATAACACGGGCTCGCTCCCCTCGGGCGAGCCTGTGTTCTTGGCAGTCGGGCGAATCCGTCGTCCGCACGGGGTGCGCGGAGAGATGGTGATGGATCTCCTCACCCACTTCCCGGAGCGTCTAGTCCCTGGGCGGCAACTCTACGTAGGAGAAAGCCACCAACCGGTTCGTATCCGCTCAGCGCGTCCAGCCCTTCAGGCGATGCTAATTGCATTTGAAGGGTACGAAGATCGTGATCAAGTGGCAGGCTTTCGTAATCAGTATCTCTATGTTCGCGCCGATGAGCTTCCACCCCTGCCCGAGGGGGAGTACTATCACCACCAGTTGCTAGGCTTAAGGGTCTTTGATCTTCATGGCAACCTCTTGGGAGTACTGAGCGAGATCCTGGAAACCGGGGCTAATGATGTCTATGTCGTGCAGAGCGAGAAGGGCAGTGAGGTTCTTTTGCCGGTCATTGAAGGGGTGATTCTCGAGGTGGATCTGGACTCTCATTGCCTGATCGTCAATCCACCTGAATGGCTTTAGCCGATCATGGATGCGCGGCTCTACTGGGTGGCTTTTAATCATGTTAGGGGCATTGGAGCAGTGCGCATGCGGGCGTTGTTAGAGCGCTTTGGCACCCTAGAGCGCGCCTGGCAGGCGCCTCCGGAGGCTCTGCGCGCAGCGGGGATACCTTCTCGTCTGATTGAGGCAATTCTCGAAGCACGCCAGCGTCTGCGTCTTGAAGAGATAGAAGACGCATTGACGCAGCAGCAGATTCGAGTTATTACCTGGGAGGATGAGGATTATCCGTTTCTGTTGAAGAACATTGATCAGCCCCCGCCAGTGCTTTATCTGAAGGGTACGTTGCTTCCTGCGGATCAGGTTGCTGTAGCAGTAGTGGGGACGCGTCAGGTCAGTGCCTATGGGCGGCGAGTGACTGAACACTTGGCCATGGTGCTTGCCCAACATGGGGTGACCGTTGTCAGTGGTTTAGCCCGGGGGGTGGATGCGTTGGCTCATGAGGCAGCCCTCAACGCCGGTGGGCGCACTCTGGCCGTATTAGGCAACGGTGTGGATGTAATCTATCCACCTGAGCATCAGCGTCTGGCGGCTCGGATAGGATTACAAGGGGCGTTGCTCAGCGATTATCCACCCGGCACGCCACCCGAAGCGACCAATTTCCCACCCCGAAATCGCATTATTTCGGGTTTAGCTCTTGCGACCGTGGTGGTAGAGGCGGGGGAGAAGAGCGGGGCCTTGATCACGGCTACATTCGCAGCCGAACAGGGGCGTGAGGTCTTTGCCGTACCAGGTAATATTACCTCGCCTGCCTCCAAGGGGACGAATCGTTTGATCGCCAATGGGGCGCGTCCGTTGTTGCAGCCGGAAGATGTGCTGGAGGTGCTGGACCTCACTCAAGTGCAACATCAACAAGCCGTGCGGGCTCTGTTGCCAGGAAATGAGGTGGAAGCCGCTCTGCTCAGAGTCATGGGGGATCAGGTGCTATCGGTAGATGAGATCTGCTTTCTCTCAGGGCTGAGTGCCGAAAAAGTGCTTGCCAATTTGGCGATGATGGAACTTAAGGGTCTGGTACGCAATGTGGGTGGGGCTAACTTTACTGTCTTGCGGGAAGATACATCTTTCTATGTAGGAGGGTAAGGGAGTCATGCAGGATTATTATGCGGTTATCATGGCAGGAGGGGGTGGTACTCGGCTGTGGCCTCTTTCACGACAATCGCGTCCCAAGCAGATGTTGCGCCTTGGTCGTGAGCGCACTCTCTTTCAGCAAGCTGTGGAGCGGTTAGAAGGTTTGTTTCCCCCAGAGCGCATTCTGGTTGTTACAGCCCGTGAACAGGCGTCTCATCTGCAGGCGCAGGTTCCCTACCTCTCACCGCAGAACTTCTTGCTTGAGCCCATGCCAAAGGGGACGGCCTCGGTAGTGGGGCTGGCGGCAACGGTTCTGGCACGACAGAATCCCCGCAGCGTAATGGCAGTTTTAACGGCTGACCATGTAATCCAAAACACAGCTCACTTTCACCGTCTTTTGCGTGCAGCCTATCAGGTCGCACAGGAGGGGTATTTGGTTACCCTGGGCGTGCTCCCCACTTATCCGGCAACAGGGTATGGATATATCCAGCGAGGGGAACAATTGGGAGAACAAAATGGTTTACCCTTCTACCGGGTGGTCAAGTTTAAGGAAAAGCCGGACGAAGCCACTGCCCGTGCTATGCTGGAGGCAGGCGGCTTTGATTGGAATTCGGGTATGTTTATCTGGCGGGTGGATCGCATCCTAGAGGAATTTGAACGCTGGATGCCTGATTTGGCTGCAATCTTATCTCGTATTGGCAAGACGTGGGGGAGTGTAGAGGGCCAAACGGTTTTGCAACAACTGTGGCCGCACATACGCCCGGAGACCATTGATTATGGGATCATGGAGCGTGCCGACCGGGTAGCTGTACTTTCGGCAGAGGGTTTGGGGTGGAACGACGTGGGAAGTTGGGATTCGTTATTTGAAGTGTTGCCCCAAGATGAGCACGGCAATCTGATTCTGGCAGAAGAAACGTTATTGCTCGAAACCCAGGGGACTTTATTGTTTTCTGAGCAGTCGGGACGCTTAATGGCTGTGGTTGGCCTGGAGGACATTGTGGTGGTCGACACCTCGGACGTTTTACTAATTTGTAAGCGTTCGCAGGCCCAAAAAGTGCGTGAAGTGGTTAAAATTCTCTCTCAAAGTGGGAAAAACCATTACTTGTGAGGAGTGGACCTTGGAAGCCTATTGCGTTCGTTGTAAGACCAAACGTGAAATGAAAGATCCCCAGCCCGGCTATAACAAGGCAGGGCGACCTGTGACCACTGGGTTTTGCCCAGTGTGTGGGACAAAGATGACCCGCATAGGTGCCACTGAGGCCCATGTTGGCCTTAATCCAGTTCCCCAACCTGAAACGCGCCGGAATGGCAAACTGGTGATTGTGGAATCGCCAGCCAAAGCCAAAACCGTGGGGCGTTTTTTGGGTAAGGGGTACACGGTGAAAGCCTCGGTGGGACACGTGCGTGATCTTCTGCGCTCCGAGCTCTCGGTGGATATTGAAAACGACTTCCGACCCAAGTATCGCGTGCCCAATGAAAAGCGGGCCGTGGTTAAGGAGATTAAAGCCCTGGCCAAAGCAGCAGAAGAGGTTTACCTGGCGACCGATCCCGATCGCGAGGGGGAAGCCATTGCATGGCATTTGCTTGAGGCCGCTGAGATTGACCCACGGATTGCCAAACGGGTGGTTTTTCATGAAATTACCCAGCCAGCCATTCAGGAGGCGTTTTCCCATCCGCGGGGAATTGATATGAATCTGGTCAACGCTCAGCAAGGGCGGCGCGTCCTGGATCGCTTAGTGGGATATAGCCTAAGCCCGCTGTTGTGGGAAAAGGTGCGTAGCCGTCTCTCGGCTGGACGGGTGCAATCAGTAGCGTTGCGCTTGGTTGTGGAGCGAGAGCGCGAAATCGAATCCTTTGTCCCGCAGGAGTATTGGACGATTCAAGCCGAATTCCTGCCTGAAGGACTGCAACAGTCCTTTATGGCCCGTTTAGTGCGAATCAATGAGCAGGAGGTGCAGCTCAGCAGCGAGGCGGAGACTCAGGCAGTGGTGATCAGGCTTGAGCAAGCGCGTTATCACATTGCCCGCATCAAGCGCGGTGAACGTCGACGACGTCCCTCGGCCCCGTTTATCACCAGCACGCTACAACAGGAGGCCTCGCGACGTTTGGGGTTCACCCCCCGGCGCACGATGATGATCGCCCAACAACTCTATGAGGGTTTGGATGTTGGTGAAGGCGGTGCAACTGGTTTGATCACTTATATGCGTACGGACTCGACCAATGTTTCTGAGTTAGCTCAGCGGGAAGCGCGTGACTACATTCGTCAGGTCTTCGGAGAGGCGTTTTTGCCTCCCTCGCCGCCTCATTACCGCACGCGAGCGGTCGCCGCACAGGAAGCCCATGAGGCCATTCGTCCCACCTCAGTGTTCCGTGTACCCGAAAAGCTGAAACCTTACCTGACGGCTGAGCAGTTTAAGCTTTATCAGTTGATCTGGCAACGGTTTGTGGCCTCACAGATGGAATCTGCTATTTTGGATACACTCGCTGTTGAGGTGGAAGGCAAGTACGAGGATCAGGTTTATCTTTTCCGCGCTTCAGGTTCCAGTGTGCGTTTTCCGGGCTTTCTGGTGCTATACGAAGAAGCGCGCGATGAAGACCAACGTGGAGGCGAGGACGAAGAAAATGTGCGCATTCCAACCGGTATCCAAGAGGGGCAGTTGCAGCGGTTGATGCGGGTGCTCCCCGAGCAGCACTTCACACAACCACCTCCCCGTTACACGGAGGCTGCACTAGTGCAGGCCCTGGAAGAATATGGGGTTGGGCGCCCTTCGACCTACGCCCCTATCCTTTCGACCATTCAGGAGCGCGGCTATGTCGTGCGTGAAAACAAGCGCCTAATACCGACGGAAACGGGGCGGCTCGTTAATGATCTGCTGGTGCAGCATTTTCCTGAGATTGTGGACATCGGTTTTACCGCTCGCATGGAAGAGGATTTAGACGAAATTGCCTCGGGTCAGCGGGCATGGACGGAGGTCATTCGGGCTTTCTATGACTCATTTGCTCCACAGGTTAAAAAAGCGCAGGCAGAGATTCCGGTCAGCAAGATGGATCTAGAGCCGGTAGGGCGGGATTGCCCGCAATGCGGCCATCCTCTGGTTATTCGTTACGGACGGTATGGCAAATTCATTAGTTGTAGCAATTTCCCGACTTGTCGCTATACCGAGCCTTGGCTAGAGAAATTGGGGATTACCTGCCCGGAGGATGGTGGTGAACTGGTGATCCGGAAGACACGGCGGGGACGGGTATTCTACGGGTGTGCAAATTATCCACAGTGCCAGTTTACGTCTTGGAAGCGCCCACTGCCTGTCCCGTGCCCAGCTTGTGGAGGATTGCTAGTTGAAGTCAATAAACGTGAAGCCCAATGTCTGCGCTGCAATGAAACCTTTTTGCTGGAAAAAATCGGAGAGAAGACAGCCGAATCGGCATGAATCTTGCATCGAAGGGCACTAAGACCATAATCCAGACCTGGCGGCGGTTGCGCGATTTAGGGTCCTGACCTACAATAATCACGTGCCGGCCACTGGACTGAAATAGCCCGCTAGTAGGAGAGAAGATCATGATGGAGATGCTGCGTGAGCGTTTGAAAAATCCAATCGTTGCTGCGGTGAGCGGCTTTGTCCTTGGATTGATCATTGGGTTGCCGATTCTGGGGTGGTGGCTTTGGCCAGTGCGTTGGGTCAATGCAGAACCGCGTCATCTGCGCGCTGATTTGAAGACAGACTACCTGTGCATGATTATTGATTCTTACATCAAGAACCAGAATCAGGTCAACGCCAGGGCGCGATTTGAACTCCTAGGTCAGGAGGGGGAAGCTTTGCTCGCCGACTTAAAACCTGGGCAATGCAACTTGAGCGAGAGTGATATCAATCAATTCCGTGCAGCCTTGCAGGGCCCAGTCCTTCCTCTGCCCGCGGTGACGCCAGGTGCCGGGCAACCCACCACGGCCCCCAGGGCATCGGGGGTGACCATCGTGATTGCGCTTTGCTTGGTAACGCTGGCGGTGGGTGGGGTGCTGGTGTACTTGCTTGTTTTTCGTCGCCAGCGGGGTGGAGCGGCACCCTCGGTAGTCAGCCAAGCACGCGAGTACAGCCGTCAGGCGGAGCCAACGGATTATGTGGCTCAGGGGCAACAGCCTCCAATCTCCCAGTTTATGACCACTTATGTGCTAGGGGATGACCTTTATGACGATTCCTTCAGTATTGATTCACCCGCGGGTGAGTTCCTAGGCGAATGCGGCGTTGGTATTTCGGATACCATTGGGGTGGGTGAACCTAAGCGCGTCACTGCATTAGAAGTTTGGCTTTTTGATAAGAACGATTATCAAACGGTCACCAAGGTCCTGATGACGCCCCACGCTTATAACGATCCGGCTATCCGCCAGCGGCTGGAATCCAAGGGTGAACTGATTCAAGTAGAGCCCGGTCAGCGTATCACGTTAGAAGCGAATACCCTGATTATGGAGGCGCATGTGGCAGACTTGGTACTAGGGGGAGGGGCGCTGCCTCCGGAAAGTTATTTTGAACGCATTACTATTGAGCTTTCTGTGTGGCAGAAACAGGCCTGAGTCAATCTTTTGGTTCTCTGAGTTGGAGAAGACAGGCGCCCCCTTTGGATGAAAGGGGGCGCGTCTATTTTGCTCCTTATCAAAAGTTACTCAATCTTAAGGATCTTTAGACGGATGACGCCACCGGGCGTTTCTGCAGTGACCTCATCGCCAACTTTTCTGCCTAAGAGGGCTCTTCCAATCGGGGATTCGTGTGAAATGCGCCCGTTGAGGGGGTCGGCTTCTTTAGGCCCGACCAGATGATAGGTCTCTGGTGGGAAATTGCCTTCCTGGACGGTTACTACATGCCCAATGCTCACCTCATTGGCTTTTTTTTCGGTGTGGTCAATGATGACAGCGTTGCGTAGCACTTGCTCCAATTCCTGAATGCGTCCCTCGATGAACCCCTGTTCCTCCTTGGCCGCAATGTAGTCGGCGTTTTCAGACAAGTCGCCTTGCTGAATGGCTGCGCGCAGGCGTTGAGCCAGTTGCTGGCGCGCGGTGGTCTTCAAGTACTCCAACTCTTGTTGCATGCGCTGGTAACCTTCGGCAGTCAAATAATGTACTTCGGACATGGTCAAACACCTCTCCGCTAAGACATAATATTGCATCGTTTTCGCTTGCCCGGCTACCGACCGTCAAAATCGCCAAATTCCTAAGGGAGGGTGAGGGGAGCAAATAATTTTTGATGCTCCTCAATGGCAAAGCGGTCTGTCATGCCGGCAATATAATCGCATACGGTCCTTTCTAACCCGCGCTGTTCGATCAGGTGTTGAATGTGGCTGGGTAGGATCGTGGGCTCTGAACAATAAGCCTCAAAAAGGTCGCTGATGAGCCGTTCGGCCTTTACCGCCATACGAACAACGCGATAATGACGATAGAGGTTAAGGAATAAAAAGTCCTTCAGTTGACGGTTGCGACGGTTAAATTCCTCGCTGAAAGCGACTACATTATACGGCAAACGCTGTAGATCGTCCACAGATTGCACGCCACTCTCACGCAAACGCTGATGGGTTGCATGAACCAAATCGCTGACTTCCAACCCAATCAGGCGGCGAATCAGGCGGTGACGTGTCATTTCATCTAACACCTTGCCATCCCAACCGATGCTATGTTTTAACAATTCCCATAGTTCGAGACCATCCAGCATGTCCAGATTGAGAAGCCCAGAACGCAGACCGTCATCCAGGTCGTGGGCAGTATAGGCCAGCTCGTCTGCCACATTGGCAATTTGGGCTTCCAGGTGACCCCGCAGTTCGGGGTTAAAGTCACGGGCTTCGGCTTTATCGTACTCGGTCTCGTGCTTGACAATGCCTTCGAGGACCTCCCAAGAAAGGTTAAGCCCTATAAAATCCGGATATCGGCGTTCTAGTTCGGTCACAATACGGAACGACTGACGGTTGTGATCGAAGCCGCCATAGTCCTTCATTAGGCGAGCCAGAGCGGTTTCGCCAGAGTGACCGAACGGAGGATGACCAAGGTCATGTGCCAAGCAAATGGCTTCAGTTAGATCTTCGTTGCCCCCCAAGGCTCGGGCAATGGTGCGCGCAATCTGGGCCACTTCAAGTGTGTGGGTCAGGCGCGTGCGATAATAATCCCCTTCGTAGGTGATAAAGACTTGGGTTTTATATTCCAGGCGGCGGAAAGCAGTGGTGTGGAGAATGCGGTCGCGGTCACGCTGGAACACGGTGCGGTATTCGGGCTCGTCCTCTGGATAACGGCGTCCGCGTGAGTATTTACTGCGAAATCCATAGGGTGCAAGGTTACGATCTTCAATTTCTTCTAGCATCTCACGTGTTAGAAGCATGATGACCTCCTAGTAGGTAATGCGGGTGCCTATGGGGTGCCCCTGCAAAGCAAGGGTCAGGTTTTGAGGACGTTCGCCTGAGAAAATGACGACTTCCAAATCAGGATATTGATTCACCAAATCGAGCATGGAGCGGACTTTCTCGAACATGCCGCCGGTCACATCGGGGGCTTCGGAACCCATCAAGGCCGGTAGGACCTCTTCAAGGTTATGAGGAGTAAGATGTGGGATCAGACGTTGGCGTTGAGGAAAGTCGGCCCACACTCCTTCTTCCTGTCCACATAGGAGGAGGCGAGTGGGCTTCAGGCGATGTACGAGTTCCACAAATAGGCGCTCGGTGGAAAGGATGGTGCCCCCAATGCCCTTATCTAATACGACATCCCCGTAAACGATCGGTATAAGGCCGACTTCGAGTGCCTGCTGCAGGGGCGCCAAGTTCCAGGTGCTTATCTGCCCATTCTGGCAAATGATCGTGGCAGACGGGGAAAATGCCATGACCGGGAGGCCAACCTGGAGGCAAATCTCGGTGACCAAAGTGTTCAAGGCGCGGGCCTGCCACCAGACTTCCAAAAAACCTTGCCATTGCGCAGGTGTGGAAACCCCCAAATGGGTGTTATATTTCTTGGCGGCCATGTGCCCGAACGACCCCGAGCCATGGCCCAAAATGAGTTGTAGGTTGGGGTGCTCAACGCGTGCTTGGTAGATCTCCTCCGCCAGGCGTCGGATCACCTCTGGCCGCGGGGTGGAGGGGCGATGCTTTTCGGTAATCAGTGAACCACCTAGTTTGATAAAGTAAAGTGGGCTCATGGAGAGATTGCCTTGTGAGAAGTAGGCGCGGGTATCACGGTTGAAAATACATTGACAGCTCCTGCCTGGTATAGAGCCTGCTCAACCAGATGAGCAGTGTGAGGCTGAGCAAGGGCAATCATGATACCTCCTTGACCCCCTCCTGAGAGTTTCGCACCTAAAGCTCCTGCACTCACTGCGGCTTTCACCAAACGGTCTAGTTCGGGGGAGGACACTCCAATCTCGACCAGTAGGCGGTGGTTTTCGGTCATTAGGGTTCCCACTTCTTCGATTTTCCCCCGGATAAGCGCCTCCTTTGCCCGGCGGGTGAGCTCACCAATGGCCTTGAAACGGGCTTCATACAGTATCGGGTCTTTTTCCCAGCGCTGACGAACCCCGGCTACAGCCTCTCGTGTTAGGCTTTTGACACCAGTATCTGCGATGAGCAGATGAAGCGGAGCGGCAAAGGTGAGGAATTCTACTGGCTGGTAACGCACAAAGAAGATGGGGCGGTCAAAGGTAATGACGGTATTATCGATCCCGGAAGGCGTGCCATGGTGGCGTTGCTCGAGACGGTAAGCCAGTTCACAAACCTCTGCATCGCTCAAGGGGCGTCCCATAAAGGCTGACAGTGCCCGAACCAGAGCCACCGCAGTAGCAGCACTGGAGCCCATGCCTGAGGCAACAGGGATGCTGGAGGTGAGATGTAGGTGTAATGCCGGCCAGTGATCTAGCCCCAGTGCCTCAGCCACTAGTTGAAAAGCGCGAACGATAGGGTGCTCGGGCGGTAAACGATCCAGGCTGGTTCTCAAGTCAATTTGGGGGGCTTCGATCTCAGGGGGGCCAGAGCGTGTAGGTTGGGGAATAATCGTCACCCGTGCCACTAGCTCGTGGATTGGCACGGCGATTGCGGGGTGACCGTAGACAACCGTATGCTCACCGAAGAGGATAACTTTTGCAGGAGCAGTGACCGAAATAGCGGGCATATGCATTTATTTTATTGGAAAGGCGTAAAAAATAACCAGAACAGCAATTCCCCACAGCAGGATGGTGACCTGAAGGGGGCGATCAGTAAGCAAGAGATCTTCGGGTGAACCGCCTGATCCTTCTACCTGGACCAGGTATAGGTAACGCAGGATTCCGTATAGGACGAAGGGAATGGTAAGCATCATGAGATGATTAGACGGTAGGTTGGGCGCCGAAAAGGTGTACAGGCTATAGGCAATGATAGTGCTACTAGAGACAATGGTAATGGAATGATCCAGAAATGGGATGGTGTATCCGTCCAGGACGCGACGGTGGGTATTGGCTTGTTCAGCCAATTCAGAGAGTTCAGCGCGTCGTTTGCCAAATCCTATATAGAGTGCTAGCAACGTGGTAACGACATATAGCCAGGGTGAGAAGCGCTCTACTTGGATCAAGGAAACACCGCCTGCCACGCGCAATACAAAACCGGCTGCAATGATTAGGACATCCAGGATGGGAATGTGTTTTAGCCAACGGGAGTAAACCAGATTGATGAAGAAATAAGCGCTCAGAATCAGGCCAAAGGCAGTGGAAAGGTAGAACGCGATTGGGAAGATGAGCAGAACCAGAGCGATGGCCGTGCCCTGAGCAACAGGGACGGGCAATGCTCCTGAGGCAATAGGGCGCAAGCGTTTTTGGGGGTGATGCCGATCTGCCTCGGCATCCATGATGTCGTTGAAGATATAAACGACCCCTGAGATCAAGCAGAACAAAACGAATCCCAGCAGGGTGCGGAGGGCGGCGGGTATGTGAGTTAATTGGCGATCAAAAACCAGCGCTGCCAGTACAAAGGCGTTTTTTGTCCACTGACGGGGGCGCATGGTTTTGATCAGAGCCCTAATCATGCCCATAATCATATCATAACTTGGTAAAGCGAGTAAAATACCCCTCGTGAAAGCGCGTTTGGATATGCTCTTAGTTGAGAAAGGACTGGTCGAGAGTCGGGCTAAGGCGCAGCGCTTGATCATGGCAGGTCAGGTGCGGGTGAATGGTGAGGTGGTTATCAAGCCCGGCACGTTAGTCCCCGAAACGGCTCATCTTGAAATTGTAGTGGGGATGCGATATGTATCACGAGGGGGCGAGAAGCTGGAGGCTGCGTTGGTGGCATTTGGATTGACGCACCTTGAAGGCTGGGTGTGTGCAGATGTAGGGGCTTCTACTGGTGGTTTTACGGACTGTCTGCTATCTTATGGGGCAGCCCGGGTGTACGCTGTTGATGTTGGATACGGGCAGTTACACTGGAAACTACGCCAAGATCCGCGTGTAGTTGTTCTGGAACGCACGAATGTACGCTACCTGTCCATGCTACCGGAAAAGGTCCATCTTGTTACGGTAGATGTTTCTTTCATTTCCCTAAAGATAGTCCTTCCTGTTGTCAAAGGGTGGTTACAACCGGATGGGAAGATTATTGCGTTAATCAAACCTCAGTTTGAAGCTGGGCCACGTGAGTCGGCGCGAGGCAAAGGGGTGATTCGTGACCCAAGGGTACACCGACAGGTACTGGAAGAGGTGCTCAGTTTTGCGCTGGAGATTGAACTAATACCCCAGGGACTGATCCGTTCTCCTTTATTAGGCCCAAAAGGGAATGTGGAATTCCTGACTCTGCTGGCACCAGGCCCTAAAAGCCCCTTCGTTCCAAATTTAGTTTCAATGATCGAGGCTGCTCTGAGCCAAGGCTATTGAAAAATGCGCTCGATGTAGTCAGGTCCTTTACGGCATTCAGGGGTGGCTAGGCCGGTTTTCAGGCTTTCCCATGAGAGGAAGAGTCCTTGCTGGTTCACGTACTGAACTGCTCTGGCAGTACAGCCGGGCCCGGCGTGATAATTGATCAGGGTTAACTTCCATAGATCCACGTAATTGCTGATCTGAGCGGGTGAGCGTCGGTAGACATTGTAGATAATTTGGGCAGTTTGGGCGCAATTGGCACGAATCACCTCGGCAAAGGTCGAAACACTTTCTTTAGCCCGGGTCACATCAACGCCTCCTGGACAATCCCTGCACGTTGCATTCACCTGTTGCACCAGGAAGCCACGCAGCATTCGACGTTCCTCATTAGTGAGGTTCGTGTATCCCATCTCACAGCGGTTGGGGTGGAGGACGGTGTTGCACAGGCGCTGGAAAAAAGGCGGATTATATAAAAGCAATGTATCTGCCCCAGATTGATTGAGTTGCCCCAACCCAATCTCGTAACCGTTGCCGTATGTCCCCGGCCAGAACTGGCTTTCAATTGCGAACAATTGTTTGAGTAAACGCGGAGGTACGCCTGTGTTCTGTGCCACCTGGACGATTTCGGGATCGTAGCGGTTTTGCCATTCTATGAGCACTGGGCGGGCACGCTCTACACCGCAGGTATTCGCCACAAAGGGCGTTTGCAACCCTCCGCTTGGGCAATCCTGGGCTTCCACGACTTGGTTTCGAATCAACATAGCAGCCAGATAGTAATAAGGCTGATTGGTATTCAACTCAGTAATCGAAACCGATGGCTCCAATACCGGGGGTACAAAGGGGGGGCGTTGATGAACACCCCAGATTTCACTACAGGTTAACATTGTACTGTAGAGCACATAGATGGGTTGAGTACCTCCTTCGTCGGGGGGCACGGAGACGGGGGAGGAAGCCAGGCTCGTTGTGGCGGGGCTGAGAGATGTTGTCAAAGGTGTTTCATTCAATGCGCGCACTGATGGGGCGGATACTTGGGGGGGAGGGGGGGCAAATGCCGCCAGCACCCAAAACATACAGGCTAAGATCCCCAGAGTAGAGTGGTACTTTATCTGCGTTTCCCCCATTAGCATTCTCATTCAGGCAACATCTCCCTCGGTGTCTTCTTCGTACACATAAGCCCAACCGGTGCCTTTACAGACCGGGCATACGTTATAGACATAGCCATCTCGGCAGAGACCACCGCCATTCCCGGCACAGAAGGCACATTTCTTGGGGGCTTGTGCCACTAGGACTGTGCCAACCCCCTTACAAACCGGGCAGACATCATAGGTGTTACCATCACGACAGCGTCCTGCGCCGTTGCCACTGCAAAACGCACAGGTTTCAGGAGCGTAGTGGATAAAAGGTTGGGCTTTTATGCGCATGGGGCTTCTCCAAATGATGGGCTACATTCGAGGCCTTAATCTTTCGGAATCAAGGGGCTTGACTTTGGGAGTCTTGTATTGCCTCAATGAAGGCCTCTGTGACTTCGGGGTTGAATTGAGCACCTGCGGCTTCTCGGATTTTGTTGAGGGCTTCCTCGCTTGTGAATCCACTTCGATAGGGCAGGTCGGTGGTCATCATTGTGTAGGCTTCGGCAACAGCGATAATCGCGGAGGCTGGTGGAATTTCCTGCTTGCTTAGCTGGTCGGGATAACCGGTACCATCCCAGTGCTCTTGATGATGGTAGATCCAGGGAACAATGCGTGAGAAGGCGTTCATCTGCCTGACAATTTGAGCGCCGTAATACGGATGCATCTGGATCATTTTCCATTCTTGAGAGGTGAGGGGTTTCACCTTGGTAAGTACTGCTTCGGGGATTGAAATCTTCCCAACGTCATGTAAGAGTGCAGCGATCTCGATGAATTCAAGGTCCGATCCTGACCAGTTCATGCGTTTAGCGGTTTCAATGGCATAACGCGCCACCCGTTCGGAGTGCCCAACCATGAAGCGATCGCGCTGATCGATCGCAGCAACTAGCACCCGCGCTAAATTGATCAATGGTGAAAGCCCTGCCGCACCTGGAAAGATTGTGGGAGAAAGTGACTGGGTGAATCCTGGTCGCCGACGTTCCCCAATGGCAACCTCCAGTTCTACGGTGTTTTCGTAGAAGTTCAAGAAGTTCTCAACTCTTTCGAGCATAACTTTGAGTTGTTGGTACTGACCAGCAGCCCAAAGGGCCGGGATTTGCTCATACATGATGGCGGAGGCGCGCACGATTTCAGCCTGGGGGATAATGCGTTTCCCGTAGGAGGAAAGCAAGTCGTGATAAGCAATTAGGCGTGAAAATCGCTCGCCAATCCGTTGCACCTGCTTGGAGAGCGTGGGATACTCTCGTACGCTCTCTTCCAGCATGCGTAAGCGACCCAGCAGATCCTCTACGTCGGTGGTTTCCTCGTTACGCTGCTGCAAAATGTCGTTAAGAATCTGTTCCCATAGTGAGCGGGCATTTTGGAATGTAAGTACTTCATTGCCAAACAAGATCGGTTCGTCGTTCTTGCATTGGTTTTCTACATAACTGATAACCTTCTTGACCGATTCGGTGGCGGACTCCAGGCGGGCGGCATTTTCACGACGTCGGATCTCCTCAAGTCGTTTCTTTTCACGCATGACCTGCATTCGATTGTAGAAATCTAACCGCTTGGGGGCAGTGGCTAGCTTTTCGAGGAGCAGGTTTTGTCTAGCGCTCAAATCATCCCACGCACTCTTGATCTGCCTCAACCTAGAGTTTGTGCAAATAAAGAGCGGAATTCTGCGATTTTTCTGCTCAAGACTTGGGATGGTTTCACTAATCTGGTAGTAGAGGTCAAGCAGTTCTTCTTCGATCTTGGGTGCCTTAAAAGTCAGGCTAGCGTAGGTGACTCGGTAGGCCAGAAATGCCGACTCAATGTCGTCCAAGCGCTGGCGAGCCCGTTGGGGATAAGCACGTATCTGCCTCTGCAAATCTAACCATTGACGTACTGAGTCGCGTATTCTGAGAATGAGGGATTTAGAAGTTGAG
Organism: uncultured Thermanaerothrix sp.; assembly: GCF_938028735.1. Classification (GTDB taxonomy): domain Bacteria; phylum Chloroflexota; class Anaerolineae; order Anaerolineales; family Anaerolineaceae; genus Thermanaerothrix. The sequence continues at coordinate 216,024 of NZ_CALIMF010000002.1, read as the reverse complement.
GAAGTTTCGGGTTTGGGTGCCTCTGCGCTTTCTGGTGAGGCTTCATGGCTCTGGCTCTCCTGAGGTACTTCAACCATGGCTGGATCCGTCGTGACCTCTTTGACCGAAGCATTCCCCGCTATGGATTCATCGAGCCATTCTTTCTCCATGGCTAAATCCTTTTCTAATAGACCATTCTTGCGAAATGAGGACACTCAGGTATAAAATACTATCTCCCCTGTTTAGTTGTATTATACTAATAATATCTCTGCGTTACTTTCCTGTCAATTAACAACTGGATTAAAAAATCGCTGATAATAGGGAATGTATCTTGATTGCCTGGGCTGTAAGCCCGAGCCCCTATCGGGAGGGAAAGCCAGTGATGAGCGATTCACATGATTTGACCACAGTGGTTTTGGTTGAAAATAATCCTCAATTGAGCAAGCACTTGCAAAAAACGCTTGGGTTGATTGAGGAAATCGAGCTGGTTAATGTCTCAATGTCGGCGCAAGAGGCGGTTGAAGCCATCCGGGATCTTAAGCCTGAGGTCGCGTTGATTGAGTATGACCTTCCGGATATGAATGGTATTGCTCTAACCGAGATGTTACGACGGGACTATCCGGGTACACAAGTGGTTCTGATTTCGCAAGACAATTACACTGACCTGGTGTTGAAGGCGGTCAGGGCGGGGGCGTGTGATTTCATTACTCATGATGTTTCTATCAAGGAACTTACCGATGTGTTGCGCCGAGCTTCCCAGCTCTCGCTTGCCGAGCGGCAGCGGCAGGCACCCTCCGCGGGCTTGCCAGCGGGTCCGACCCCAATGTTTGTACCTGGACGGGGAGGCAACGGCCGCCTTATCACGGTCTACAGCCCTAAAGGGGGAACGGGGGCTACCACGATTGCGGCTAACCTAGCGCTTGCGCTGATGGATAATGAAGCGAGAGTCACTCTGGTGGATGGGTGCTTGCAATATGGGGATGCTCATATGTTTTTCAATGAATTAGGGCAGTTCTCAGTGTTGGATCTCATACCGCGCATCTACGATCTGGACATTTCTCTTGTAGAGAGTGTGATGCTCCTGAATCGGGCGACTGGGTTGTATATCTTGCCGGCGCCGCCGCGCCCGGAATTTGCCGAGAAAATTACTGGTGAGAACTTTTCGCGAATTTTAGAGTTTATACGCCGTTTTAGCGACTATATTGTGGTGAACACTCATTCTTTCATCTCTGATCCAGTGCTGGCGGCGCTGGATGCGGGGGACGTGGTAGTGTTGGTCGTGGAACAGCAGATCAACGCGATTCGTAATGTGCGTTTGTTTCTTGACCTGTGGGATGCGTTGGGAATGTCCCGAGAGCGTATTGTGTTGGTAATGAGTCGCTACCGCAAGGACCATCCCATAACAGTGGAGAAGGTCAGTGAACGGCTTAAACACATGATAACGATGACAATCCCCGAGGATGTTGAGGCGGCTCAAAAAGCGGATGCGCTTGGCATTCCAATTTTGCGTAGCAGCAAGGACTCTGCCATTGCACAAAGTTTTGTTGCCCTGGCTGAGCACGTGCGTAAACGCCTTATCAACTTGGAGAGAGCCGAATCCCCACGCATGCGTCTCTTTGCAGTAACCTAAAACGCCCTGTGGCATGGAAAACTCAAAGGAGCCCTGACCAGTGCTGCAGGGCTCTTTTGCTCCTGTTTTGGGGTATACTATTCTCCGCTATGGAGAAAGCGTTTATTCGTAATTTTTGCATTATTGCTCACATTGATCATGGGAAATCCACTCTGGCGGATCGCCTTTTGCAAATAACGGGTACGATCTCGGACCGCCAGATGGTGGAACAGATATTGGACTCAATGGAACTGGAACGAGAAAAGGGGGTCACTATCAAAGCCTCGGCAGTGCGGATGCTTTACCGTCATTCCGATGGACAAGAGTATGAACTAAACTTAATCGACACACCCGGTCATGTGGATTTTAGTTACGAAGTCAGCCGGGCTTTAATGGCCTGTGAAGGGGCGCTACTGGTCGTGGATGCCACTCAAGGTATTGAGGCGCAGACTCTGGCGAACCTTTACCTAGCGTTGGATGCCGATTTGATCGTTATTCCGGTTATCAACAAGATTGACTTGCCTTCAGCCCGTGTGGCTGAGGTAGCCCAGGAAATACAAAGCCTTTTGGGAACGCCTCTGGATGAAATTCTGGCCGTTTCGGCCAAAGAAGGCACTAATGTAGAGAACGTACTGCGTGCTGTGGTTGAAAGGGTGCCACCCCCCCGTGGAGATGTCTCTCTTCCATTAAGGGCGTTGGTGTTTGATTCCCATTACGATCCCTATAAGGGGGTGGTTGCCTATGTGCGAGTGTTTGATGGGGTGATTCGCCCCGAGAATATCCTAAGGGTCATGTCGAGTGGCATTGACTTTCGACCTGTTGAGGTGGGTATATTCTCACCGGATATGCGTCCAGTAGGTGCATTAAGCGCCGGAGAAGTGGGGTATGTGGCCACCGGCTTGAAGACAGTTTCCGAATGCCGAGTGGGTGACACAATTACGTCCGCGACCGCTCCTGCTACGGAGCCTCTGCCGGGATTCCGCCATCCAAAACCGATGGTTTTTGCTGGGATTTATCCAGTTGAAAATGAAGACTATGAACGCCTCAAAGAGGCTCTGGAAAAACTCCAGCTCAACGATGCCTCTCTGGTGTTTCAGCCTGAGAAGTCACAGGCCCTTAATTTTGGTTTTCGTTGTGGCTTTTTGGGGCTTTTTCACATGGAGATTGTCCAGGAGCGTTTGGAGCGCGAATATGACCTGGATATTGTGGTCACGGCGCCTTCAGTCGAGTATGAGGTGCTCTTGCGCACTGGCGAAATTATTCGAATTGACTCTCCGGCGTTACTTCCGGATGAGGGCCTGATTGAAGAGATCCGTGAACCCTGGATGGTGGTTCAGATTTTTACCCCCATGGAGTTTTACGGCACAGTTATGGATTTGGTACGTCGCCGTCGCGGGATTTTCCGCGAGCAGGAATACCCAGCCCCTAACCGTGTCCAACTGACTTTTGAGATCCCGCTCTCTGAGTTGATCGTGGACTTTTTTGATGAACTTAAGTCTCGCACGCGCGGATACGGTTCAATGGACTATCACTTTGCCGAGTACCGCCCGGGAGATTTGGTCAAGCTGGAGGTTTTGGTGGCTGGCGAGCCAGTAGATGCGCTGGCCACTATTGTGCATCGTGATCAGGCCTATCACAAGGGCCAGGCTTTGGTCAGCAAACTTAAAGAGGTGATTCCCCGCCAGTTGTTTGATGTGGCTATCCAGGCAGCGGCCGGAGGACGCATCATATCGCGAGCCAATGTTAAGGCGCTGCGCAAGGATGTGTTGGCCAAATGTTATGGCGGCGATGTGACCCGCAAGAAAAAGTTATTGGAAAAGCAGAAACGAGGCAAGAAGCGCATGAAGATGATCGGCAACGTGGAGATCCCGCAGGAGGCTTTTCTGGCGGTCTTGGGCTTGGAGGAGGATTGAAAGACAAGAGCAATCGTCGGATCACATGGGTGAGGTGGCTGCCAGGGTTTTTGATTAGTGTGCTGGCCCTGGGTATTTTGCTCCGTGTTGCCAATTGGAATGGGATAGGGGAAGCTCTGGTTGCCTATCGCTGGCCCTTTATTGCAGGCTCGTTACTATTGACCCTGGCTTTTCTATGGGCACGCGCGATGGCTTGGGCTGCCTTATTAGAGGGGCGCGCTCGCCCGGTTCAGACATTTTGGGCTATCAACCAGGGTTATTTAATCAACAACTTATTGCCCTTACGGGCTGGTGAATTGGGGCGTGCTGTGTTGCTGGGACAGCAGATTAATCTCAGCCCGGTCCACATCCTTTCCACCGTGGTCATCGAGCGAATTGTGGACCTTGCCTTTGCTGCGCTCTTGTTGTTGAGCACATTGCCCCTAGTGGTAGGGATGGCTTGGGCGCGTACCGTTTCTTGGTTGACGCTGGGGGTTATTCTTTTGAGCATGCTCATCCTGACTCAGGTTGCCCGGCATCAGGAAGCCACTTTACACCTCTTCGAGAGGGTGACTCGCCGTTGGCGCTGGCGGGCTTTGCAAGAGATGATTTTACCCCAAGTGCGCACGCTCATGGATGGGCTGGGAGCGTTGCGCAGCCCCGCTTCCCTATGGAAGGTCATGTTCTGGATCGCGGTTTCGTGGGGACTGGCGGTGTGCAATTATTACCTGATGCTTTTGCCTATTGCGCCACATGCCCGCTTCTGGTGGGGGGTGTTTGCGGATGGGGTATTGGCTATGGGGATTGCTCTGCCCTCAGCCCCGGCTGCTTTGGGTACGTTTGAAGCAGCGTTGGTTGGTGCGCTAGCACTTCTGGGGGTGGATTCGACCCCCGCTCTAGCGTATGCAATTACCCTGCATTTCTTACAATTTATGACGACAGGACTACTGGGCGTGCTGGGATTGCTGCGCCAGCGTCGCTCACTGCAAGGCTGGACCCAGTGGCTACGACTGCGGGAGCGCAGGGAGCCAATTCCGTAAAAATTTTGTGGAGGTATGATGCCGCGACGCTATCTTATCACGGGAGGAGCAGGTTTCATTGGTTCCAATTATGCTGCCCGGTTGATTGGTCAGGGGCACGAAGTAATTATTTATGACAATCTCTCACGCGTAGGTGCGGTGCGTAATCTAGAGTGGCTGCGTATCACTTTTGGTGAGAATGCCTATCGTCTGATTGTGGCGGATGTACGGGATGCGCAGCAGCTAAACAAAGCAGTGCAGGGTGTGGATGTCATTGTCCATCTGGCAGCACAGGTTGCCGTTACTACCTCGGTGACCGATCCGCGCAGTGACTTTGAAATTAATGCGCTGGGCACCTTCAACGTCCTGGAGGCAGCTCGGCTTTCGGGAAAGGACCCTATTGTCATCTATGCTTCAACCAATAAGGTCTATGGTGGCATGGAGAATGTGGCTGTGGTGGAGGGTGAAACTCGCTGGCACTATCAGGACCTTCCCGAAGGTTGTCCGGAGACCCAGCCCCTCGATTTTCACTCCCCCTATGGATGCTCAAAGGGGTGTGGTGACCAATACGTGCGCGACTATGCGCGCATTTATGGTTTGCCCACGGTGGTAATGCGCCAGTCTTGTATTTACGGACCGCGTCAGTTTGGGGTGGAGGATCAAGGATGGGTGGCTTGGTTTGTTATTGCCGCTTTGCTAAAGCGTCGGTTGACCATTTATGGGGATGGCAAACAGGTGCGTGACCTGCTCTTTATTGATGATCTTCTGGATGCCTATGATGCGGCTATTGAGTGTATCGATTCAGTGGCTGGCCAGATTTTCAATATTGGAGGGGGGCCCCAAAATAGCATCTCGATTTGGCGTGAGTTTGGGCCGCTTCTAGAGCGTTTGGTAGGCTTCCCGATCCCGGTTGACTATGGGGATTGGCGCCCTGGTGACCAGCGGGTTTACATTTCAGATATTCGTAAGGCCCGACAATGGTTGGATTGGCAACCTAAGGTCAGTGTGGAAGAAGGGGTGGAGCGTCTGGTTAATTGGGTCAGAAGCAACCTCAATCTTTTTTGAACCCGGCGAGCAACGATGCGCATCTTAACCGTGCTTACCTACTATCGCCCTCATACTTCGGGTTTAACAATATATGCGGAGCGGCTGGCCAAAGCGCTAGCCCGGCGGGGACATCAAGTGACTGTGCTTACCTCACAATATGAACACTCCTTGCCGCGTGAGGAGCAAATGGATGGTGTGCGAATTGTCCGTGCACCGGTGCTATGGCGGGTGAGCAAAGGGGTCATCATGCCCACGTTAGGCCTCCTGGCCACGCGTCTGGTGCTTTCTCACGACGTGGTACATTTGCATTTACCCCAATTTGATGCTGCCGGTATTGCATTGCGAGGACGGCTCTTCCGCAAGCCCACTGTTATCACTTATCACTGCGATTTGCGCATGCCCCCGGGGCTGGTGGCTTGGCTGGCGAATCGGGCTGTGCTCGTTATGAATGAATTGGCGGCACTGTTTACCCACCGGATTGTCACTTACACTCAGGATTACGCAGATCATTCAACGTATCTGCGGCGGCATATGCGCAAGTTGCATATTATCCCCCCGCCGGTAGAATTGCCGGTGGTCACCTCACAAAGTATTCAGGAATTTAGACGGCGCTTTAACCCCGCAGGTTACCGTCCCATTATTGGAATGGCGGCGCGCTTTGCCACCGAAAAAGGGGTGGAAGTGCTTCTGGACGCCTTACCCCGTATCTTAGCGGTCTATCCCCAAGCGCAGGTTCATTTTGCCGGGCCTTACCAGAACATTGTGGGGGAGGAGCAATACTTCCGCCGTCTGGCTCCCCGTATCGAGACTCTCCAAACACAGGGGCATTGGCGCTTTTTAGGTGTGTTGAGTCCGGAGGAGATGGCCCGTTTCTATCCCAACATTGACGTGCTGGTGCTGCCGTCGCTCAATTCAACAGAGGCCTTTGGGCTAGTCCAAATTGAAGCCATGATGAATGGAGTGCCTTGTGTGGCCTCGGATCTACCCGGAGTGCGTCAGCCGGTGCTGAAGCATCGCATGGGACGCATTGTCCCGGTTGGGGATTCGCATGCACTGGCAGAGGCCATCCTGGACGTTTTGGCGAACCGGGAACAGTTCAGTGTGGATCGTGAGGCTATTCGCCAGCAATATCACCCAGATGCTATTGCTGTGCATTTTGAATCCTTGTTTCAAACCATGTGGGATGAGTTGCATTGAGCGTCAACAAGAACCCTTCTGAATCCCAACAGTTTGGCGAGCGCGACTTGCTCTGGTTGCACTTGCGTGAGTTGCCCTATTTCCGCGCTTTGCTGCGGGCGGTCGAGGCACGTTTCTACCAGAATCTGCAGCTTCCACGTCCAGTGTTGGATATTGGGTGTGGAGACGGACACTTTGCTAGTGTAACCTTTGCCGAGCCGTTGGATGTGGGACTGGATCCGGATCCAAGGGTTCTGCCTCTGGCACAGGATTATGGGGGGTATCGCTGGGTACTCCGTGGATATGGGAATGCATTGCCGTTTGGCTCGGCAAGTTTTGCCAGTGCGGTGAGTAATTCGGTGTTGGAGCATATCCCGGATGTAGAGGCGGTTTTACAAGAAATAGCCCGGGTTCTTCGTCCTGGGGCACCTTTTGTCTTTTGTGTGCCCAATCACCGCTTTACCCGGTCACTTTCAGTGGCGCGCTTTCTGGAACGATTGGGGCGGCATAAACTGGCCGAAGGGTATCGGCGTTTCTTCAACCGTATTTCACGCCATTATCACTGTGATGATGTGCCCCGTTGGGACGAACGTTTGAGGACAGCGGGTTTTATCCTGGAGCGTTATTGGCATTACTTTTCACCCGAGGCGCTAGCCTGTATGGAGTGGGGGCATTATTTTGGTCTTCCCGCATGGGTGGTCCGCAAACTGACCGGCAGGTGGATTCTTGCGCCGACGGCTTGGAATCTCAGTCTGACCCGGCGGGTAGTACAACCCTATTATGATCAGACGGCCGTATGCGAAGATGGGGTCTATACGTTCTATGTAACCCGGCGCGAATGAGCACTACTGTCCTAGCCAGGTATACATTTTACTCAGCCGCACGCGTAAGTCGTTGAGGGGATGAAGACTCCCGGCCTCATCGCGGTAGTACCACAGTTCCCAACCATTGCAGGGAGCGTTATTCAAAAGTGCGCGCGCCACGGTGTGGATGGAGCCGCTGATCTCACCACAACGCAGGTGACCATTGGCAAGGATGATGGCTTCAGGGGTCGAACCTCGGAAGTAAAGGCGCTGACCGGGCTGAAGCAGGCCCGCCTCTAATAGAGCGCCGAACGGAATGCGAGGGCGCTGTCGCGCTTCTACCCATTCCATGGCTGGGTCGGGGGCAGGTATGATGGCCTGGATACGCGCTTGCGCAATTTTAATGTAGCGAGGGTCCCGCTCTATGCCCAAGTAGTGGCGGTGAAGTTTTTTGGCTACTGCACCGGTAGTTCCGCTTCCAAAGAAGGGATCCAGGATCACTTCACCAGGCCGTGTTGAGGCCAGTATAATGCGGTAAAGTAAAGCCTCGGGTTTTTGGGTGGAATGGGCTTTTTCGCCGTTGATGCGAATACGCTCGTTTCCAACGCAAGTGGGCAAATACCAATCAGAACGCATTTGAAGGTCTTCATTAAGGGCTTTCATCGCCTGGTAGTTAAAGGTGTACTTAGCTCCTTTGATTTTCTGCGCCCAGATCAGGGTTTCATGGGCATTCGTGAAGCGGGTACCGTGGAAGTTGGGAGTGGGGTTCGTTTTGATCCAAACCAGGTCGTTTAGGATCCAGAACCCTAGTTCTTGGAGCAGAGCGCCGACGCGGTAAATATTGTGGTAGGTGCCAATGACCCAGAGGGTTCCGGTATCTTTGAGCACACGGCGACACTCGGAAAGCCAGGCACGTGTAAAGGCGTCGTAGGCGGCAAATGATTCAAAGCGATCCCAGTGGTCATCCACTGCATCCACGCGAGTTAAGTTGGGGCGGTAGAGGGCTTGCCGTAGTTGCAGGTTGTAGGGGGGATCAGCAAATACCATGTCCACGGCATTCGAGGGGAGTTGAGGCAAGATTTCCAAGCAATCGCCTTCTAGAATGGTATCCAGGGGCAGTCCATTTACCGATCCCATGGTTCCCTCTACTTTCCAAAAGACTTTCAGGATAAGTTTAGCATAATCATACTTCATCCGAACGGCGCCCACACGCTCGACCGCAACGCTTGCCAGTCCTTGGGTCTTGAATTATGATATACACTCAATTGGGGTCATCCGCCAGACGAAAAGGTCGCGCTTACGAGATACGTTGACTATGAAAGAACCCACTATCCTGGATTTCGTAAAAGCCTTGCTGACTCCCTGGCGGGGAAGGCCCCCAGCCATCCCGCCGTTCGAAGAACCCCTGACCCCCTCTTCTGTATCATCCTTGGACGAGACCACCGTCGAAGTTCCTCCGCAGGCTTCTTCTGCACCTGAACCCGCGCCTACTACTACCAGGCCGGTTCTGCAACCGGTGTCTCATGAACCTTTCCGCATACCCTGGCTGAGTTTGTCCGCCGTGGGGCTGGCTCTCCTGGCACAGCGCATGTTGGAGCCGCCTCGAGAAGGGTCACCGTTGGTGGCAGTGGGGATTTATGCACTGGCGCTGATAGCCTTGGTCGTGGCGATCTGGAAGCATGAATGGCGCGCTCCGGCGCTTGAAAACGAGACCCCGCCTGCACCCTTATCGCTAAAAGTACGAAGCCGCGCAGTAATGCTAGCGGCAGGGCTAATGCCTTTTGCCTTCCTGGCATTAGGGGGCAATCGTTTTACGCCTTTGAATCTAATTCTATGGCTAGGGTGTTTGGCTGCAACTTTGGCGGCCTTTTTGCTCCCTACGCAGTCGGCAGGGGGGTATCGAGACTGGCTGAACAGGTTGCGTCAATCGTATTGGACGGTCACGATATCGCGCTGGACAGTAGTATTGGCACTGACCACCTTGGTAGTGGTCTTTTATCGTTTTTATCGTTTGGATAGTGTGTTGGGGGAGATGTTCAGTGATCATGCCGAAAAGTTACTTGATGTGGCTGATGTATTACAGGGTCAGACCTCGATTTTCTTCCCACGCAATACCGGGCGAGAAGCGCTTCAAATGTATCTAACCGCTTTGATCGCCGTGGTAGCCGGAACAGGCTTATCCTTCATGAGTCTAAAGATTGGCACGGCATTGGCCGGGCTGGTTGCCCTTCCATTTATCTATTTGCTGGGCAAAGAAATCGGGGGAAAATGGGTGGGACTGGTGGCTTTCTTTTTGGCCGGCGTGGCTTACTGGCCGAACGTCATCTCGCGCGTAGGACTACGCTTCCCGCTCTATCCGATGGCAGTTGCGCCAGCCTTGTTCTTCCTCATCCGCGGGCTGCGGCATGGGCGACGCAATGATTTTATCTGGGCGGGATTAGCTGTGGGTATTGGGTTGCATGGATACAGCCCAACTCGACTCTTGCCGGTTGTCATGGGGCTAGCGGTAGGACTGTACTTGCTTCACCGGCATTCCCAAGGGCGCCGCTGGGCGACGGTATGGGCTTTTGGGGCACTGGCTTTCACGGCATTAGTGGTATTCCTGCCGCTCCTGCGTTATATGATGGAACAACCCGAAATGTTTGCCTTTCGGGCACTAACGCGCCTTAGTGCGGTTGAGCGTCCTTACCCAGCGCCGGTTTGGCAAATTTTCTTGAGCAATTTATGGAAAGCCCTGATCATGTTTTTCTATGACAATGGCACCATCTGGGTGCATTCCATTCCTGGACGTCCGGCACTGGACTTATTTACTGCGGCGTTTTATTTTCTCGGTCTGGTTATCATTACCCTTCGTTATGTGCAAGAACGTCACTGGGTGGATATTTTTCTCTTACTTTCTGTTCCTATGTTGATGATGCCTTCAATTCTCTCGCTGGCCTTTCCTGAGGAAAATCCCTCACTCAATCGAACCGGCGGGGCTATCGTTCCAGTGTTTATCATTGCAGCCATTGGATTGGTTTCCTTTTGGCAGACGTTGAAGAAGCACTTATATCCACGCTGGGGACAAGCGATCAGCGGGCTGGTGGGGGTCGGACTCCTGGTCGCGGTTGGGTATCAGAATTTCAACTTGGTATTCCGGGAGTTCGACCGCCAGTTTATGGCGAGTGCCTGGAACACCTCACAGATCGGTCATGTCATCCGTGCTTTTGCGGATTCTATTGGTACTCCTGATACTGCCTATGTGGTGCCTTATCCTTACTGGGTGGATACTCGATTGGTGGGGATCAATGCGGGCTATCCGCTTAAGGATTATGCGTTATGGCCTGAGGATTTCGAGAAGACACTCGACCAGCCGGATCCCAAGCTCTTCATTCTCAAACCCGAAGATCAAGCGGCTTTGGCCAAATTGCGTGCGCTTTACCCAACGGGTTTTCTCTATTACTATGATAGTCACCGTGAGGGGAAAGATTTCCTGATCTTCTTTGTTCCTCCTCAGACCCCTTGAAACATATGAACGAGCCAAATATGAGCATAGCATCTGAGGAAAAAAGTCACGCGCATCGAAGGTTGTTCTGGGAAGCTCTGCTGGTTCTTGTCCTGCTGGTTGGAGCTTATTTCCGTTTGCTGGGATTGGATTGGGATGAAGAGCAACATCTTCACCCAGATGAGCGTTTTATGACCATGGTTGCTAGTTCGGTGCACAGTCCTAGTAGCCTGGCGGAGTATTTTAATACGGCTACCTCTCCTCTCAACCCTCACGTGGTTGGCTATGGTTTTTACGTGTATGGCACGCTTCCCTTATTCCTGGTGCGGTGGGTTGGTGAAGGGCTCGGAAAAACCGGCTACGGGGAAATTTACCTGGTGGGACGGGTGCTCTCGGCGTTGGCGGATCTGCTCACTGTATTTCTGGTTTATCACATTGCGCGGCATCTTTATCGCCGTTATGCCCTGGGGGCGTTGGCAGCAGCGTTTACTGCGCTGGCCGTGTTGCAAATTCAACTCTCGCACTACTTTACCGTAGATACGTTTGCCAATGCCTTCCTCTATCTGGCCTTCTACGCCGCGGTGCGCGTGATGACTGCGCCGTGGCCCGATGATTCTCAGAATACAAATGTTGCCCTGAAGGCGCAAGAGCCAGTGGGTTTTTATCTGCTGTTCGGGGTGGGACTGGGGTTGGCATTGGCCTCCAAAGTGAGCACGTTGCCAGTTGCTGTTTTACTCCCGTTGGCGGCTTTGATTCGTTTTTCGCGACTTCCCGCAGGGGTGCGCTATACACTCGGGGCAAAAATAATACGCAACCTGGCACTGGCGGTCGGTGTGGCCTTCTTATGCTTTCGCGTTTTTCAACCCTACGCGTTTAGTGGGCCAGGGTTCTGGGGGTTGGCCATTAACCCGCGCTGGGTGGATAACCTGCGTGAGTTGAGCAATCTCAGCAATGGTGACGTGGATTTTCCACCAGCATTGCAGTGGGCGCGACGCCCGGTCACTTTTGCATGGGATAACATGGTCAAGTGGGGATTAGGATTACCGTTAGGGATATTGGCCTGGGCAGGCTTTGTTTGGATGGGCTATCGCATTCTCAAAGGGGAGTGGCGTGAGCACCTTTTATTGTGGGGGTGGACAGGGCTGTACTTTACATGGCAAAGTCTAAATTTCACACGTGCCATGCGTTATCAACTCCCGGTCTATCCAGCGTTGGCCATCATTGCGGCCTGGGCTGTGACTCAGGTGTGGGAAAAGGGTCGAGAATCCGCGGCGACTGTTCGTTCTAAAAGATATCAGATACTTGCGGCCGGACTGGGAGGACTGGTGCTGGTGGGGACGTTCCTGTGGGCATTTGCGTTTACCCGCATTTACACGCGTCCGGTGACTCGTGTCGCTGCTAGTCGTTGGATTTACCAGCACGTGCCTGGTCCAATTAACTTGCAAATCCAATCTAACTCTGGGCTAATTAATCAACCCTTGCCCGTACGCGAGGGAGTCTCACTTACCGCTTCACGACCTCTGCGCTGGGTGTTTACCCCTACCGAATCCTGGACGGTCTCACGGATATGGTTGACAGCCATCTATGATCCCTCCCTTGGGGCGGATCCAAAGACGATCCGGGTTACCCTTGGGGAGGGCGAGGGAGAGGGTAGTATTCTGGCAATCCGTCAGATGACTGATACCTATGCCACTTCCGAAGAGCAGGGGGCGCGCGTCATCGCTCTGGAAACGCCAGTTCAGCTTGACGCGGGTCGGTCTTACTGGTTGGAGATTAGCCTGGAAAGTGAAGGGTATCTGCTTCGTCTGAACGGGGCTATTCAATTGGGTAATGAGCAGGTCCCTCAGCGGCTCACCGTTATCCCAGCCCTAGTGGAGCCATTGCGGCCCGGCCAGGGTTGGGTGATTCCTTTTGTTTCCACTCAATCGGGCACACTAACGGGGATCAGGCTAAACCGGGTTGTGGATTGGAAGGATTTAGATGAGACCAAAACCCTACGCCTCCAGGTGGTTGAGTCAGCTACTGGGGCTACACTAGTAGCGGAAGAGTTCCGGGGCACGTTTCAGGCGCAAGGAGACCCACGCGGCGAGCCTTACCAAATTGCGCTGAGCGCGCCCGTTTGGCTGGAAAAGGATAAAGGGTATCTTCTGACCTTGGACGTTGTGGCTGGCGAGGGCGAGATTGCTGTGTATGGCAGTGCCCCAGCCCATGAATCCACCTGGGATGACGGTCTGCCGTTGCGCATGGATGGGTATGATCCGTATGGGGGGATTTACCGCAGTGGCTTGAACTTTGAAATGTATTGGGATGATAACGAAGATAAACTGGCACGCTTCCTCTCCATTCTTGATCAGGCAGATTATATTTTTATCACCTCGAATCGCCAGTGGGGCACCACAACCCGTGTGCCAGAACGTTATCCGTTGACGACGGCCTATTATCGTAATTTGCTAGGGTGCCCGGAGAGTCAATCTATCCTTTGGTGTTACAGCGTGGCTCAGCCGGGCATGTTTGAGGGGAAACTGGGTTTTGAGTTGATTCAGGTCTTCCAGAGTGACCCCAATCTAGGGCCGCTCAAGCTTAACACCCAGTTTGCCGAAGAAGCCTTTACCGTGTATGATCACCCTAAGGTGCTGATCTTCAAAAAGCGAACCGATTATGACCCGACCCAGGTGCGTGCATTGTTGGGCAGTGTGGACTTAAGCAAAGTTATTCGCTTGACGCCGCGCAATTTTAAGTCCTACCCCGCAACGCTTATGCTTCCCCTGGAGCGCTGGGTGCAACAGGTTAATGGGGGCACCTGGTCTGCCTTGTTTGATACCTCGGCTTGGTACAATCGTTACCCAGGCCTGGGGCTAATTCTCTGGTATTGGGTGCTTGCGGGGCTAGGATGGATGGTTTATCCGTTGGCACGGCTGGCTTTTGGCTATCTCCCCGATCGGGGATATCCTTTGCTGCGCATCTTGGGATTACTGTGCTTGGGATGGGGGGTGTGGGTGTTGGGCTCCTTGGGGGTTCCCTTCACCCCTCTCACGATTTCGCTGACTGCTGTGGGCCTTCTGGGGCTTAACCTGGGGCTAGGCTTTCTGCAGCGTAAAGCCATTCTTCAGGAATTGCGCCAGGGATGGCGGTACATCTTGCGGGTTGAAGCCTTGGCATTAGTGTTTTTTACATTCTTTCTGTTGATTCGGCTGGGTAATCCGGATTTGTGGCACCCCTACAAGGGGGGTGAAAAGCCAATGGATTTTTCCTATTTCAATGCCGTGCTTAAAAGTACAACCTTCCCGCCTTATGATCCCTGGTTTGCGGGGGGGTATATCAATTACTATTACTTCGGCTTTGCCCTGGCGGCTGTGCCAACGAAGTGGTTAGGAATTGTCCCCGCGATTGCTTATAACTTGATTTTGCCCTCATTTTTTGCCTTTGTGGCGCTGGGGGCTTTCAGTGCAGGTTTCAATCTGGTCGGTTGGGCAAACACGCGCCGACCCCACCAAGATGCCCCCGAGTCGCCTTATTGGGTAGAAGCCAAGCCGTGGCTGGGAGGGTGGGCAGCAGCGGTAGGTGTGTTGATCTTGGGCAACCTAGGCACAGTACGCATGATCTGGCAGGGTTTACAACGATTGGTGGCTCCCAACGGGCAAATTGAGGGTGTAAATTTTGTTCAACAAGTGATCTGGGCAATACAGGGGCTAGGACGTCTGGTCGCCGGGGCTCACCTTCCCTATGCGCCTGGGGATTGGTACTGGATTCCAAGCCGTGTTTATCCGGGTGAACCGATTACCGAATTCCCATTCTTTACTTTTCTCTATGCCGATCCTCACGCCCATCTGTTTGCTCTTCCTCTAACCCTTCTGGCATTAGGATGGGGGTTGGCGGTTCTTTTTGCGGGTTGGTGTTGGATGCGTTCTGAAGAGGGTCTGCCGTGGTCATTGAGGACAGTAGGGCTGTTCTTTCTGGGCGGATTGAGCATTGGAGCCTTGCGGCCCACTAACACCTGGGATTTGCCTACCTACTTAGGGTTGGGGTTGTTGGCGGTGATATTTAGCGGCTGGCAAAATGGTGACCTTCCTGAGGGGTGGTGTCCCTATTTTCCGCCGCGGTTCAGGCGCCGGGTTGCTATTGGGGCGGCTTCGGTAGCCCTTACAGGGTTGGCACTGTGGCTTTATGCGCCGTTTAGTCATTGGTATGGGCAGGCGTATGCCGCTATTGATTGGTGGCGCGGGGCCCGCTCGCCTTTCTGGTCCTATCTCACCCATTGGGGGGTCTTCCTGTTTGTTTTGGTATTCTGGTACGCGTGGGAGACCTACATTTGGATGGCAACGACGCCTCTCTCGGCACTGCGTCGCGTCTACCCCTACCGATACGTACTTCTAGTCGGTGGACTAATCTATATGGGGGCAATGGTCTACTTAACTAAGGGGCTAGGGATTGAGGTCGCCTGGTTGGTGATGCTCTTGTTGTTATGGGCGGGGTTGCTTCTATTGCGTCCGCACCACGATCATGCCAAACAGGCAGTACTGGTTATGAGCATGGCGGCACTGGCGCTCACACTGGCGGTCGAGTTGGTGGTCTTGCGGGGCGACATTGGTCGCATGAACACGGTTTTCAAGTTTTATCTCCAGGCATGGGTGCTGTTTGGAATCAGCGCAGCGGTGGCAATGACTTGGTTGTGGCCAGCGGCGCAGCGGTTTTGGAAGCCAGCCTGGCAGAATGTATGGAAAGTGGGGCTAGGGTTTTTGGTCGGAGGTGCCCTTCTCTTCCCTTTATTAGGCGGGGCGGATAAGATTCGGGATCGCATGAGCCCCAATGCTCCCCATACCCTTGATGGCATGGCCTATATGTCATTTTCAACTTATTGGGAGGGTGAGCACACCCTGGATTTGAGTCAGGACTACCGCGCCATCCGCTGGATGCAAGAGACAGTGCAAGGGTCGCCAGTAATTGTGGAAGCCAATGTTCCTGAATACCGCTGGGGTAACCGTTTCACGATATATACAGGTCTGCCAGGCGTGGTGGGGTGGAACTGGCATCAGCGCCAGCAGCGGGCCCTATTACCCGATACCTGGGTCACCGAGCGGGTGGCAGCCATTGCGGCTTTCTACAATGCAACCGATCCGCAAGAAGCCCAGCGCTTTCTGGATCGGTATCAGGTCACTTATGTTATTGTGGGACAACTGGAAAAAGCGGTTTATCAGGCTGAGGGGTTGGCGAAATTTGAGGCCCAAGAGGGCAAATTGTGGCGACGGGTGTACCAGGATCTCGATACTGCCATCTATCAGGTGATCCATCTGGGTGAGTGAGGGTTAGCATGAGCATATCACGGCTAAGTCAAGTGCCGCAGTCGACAGCCAAGTTGGAGATGAGCCTTTTTGCGGGGGTGCTTGCGTTGGGGCTTCTCGTGCGGTTGGTGGCTCTCGATAGGCTTCCTCTAAGCGAGAGAGAAGCCCACTTGGCCTGGCAGGCTTATGCACTGGCGCAGGGACACTCAGTTCCCGGCCTGGCAGGGCAACCCGGTTATCTGTTGCCCACAGCATTAGCATTTTGCCTGTTTGGCGCCCGCGAGGCCACCGCGCGGTTCTGGCCCGCGCTATGGGGAACTCTGGTAGTGGGCTTGCCATGGCTACTACGACGTCAGTTGGGCCAACGTCTGGCGCTTCTCCTGGCGTTGGGCCTGGCGCTGGATGCCGGGTTAGTGGCAACCTCACGCTTGGCGGCGGCTGATAGTCTGGCCTTGTGGAGTCTGTTGGGGCTGGTCACCTTTTCCTGGCGTGGAGAGTGGCACCTAGCCGGGATTGCACTGGCGTTGGGGATTCTTTCTGGTGCTTCCTTCTGGCTGGGTGGCCTGATTCTAGGAGTGACCTGGTTATTGTGGCGCTGGATCGAGGGGATCTTTTCAGTTGAAGCATCTCCTTTGCTCTTTGGGGAGAAACCCAGACTGCCGATTTCCTGGTCAGGTCTTGCCCTTTCGGCTTTGTTAACTGTCTTATTATTGGGGAGTGGCCTGGGAATCATGGGGCGTGGCCTGGGTGCAGCGGCCACTGGTGTGGCTGAATTCCTGCGTGGGTGGGTAGCCGACGGCGTCTCGTCTGGGTTATTGGGGGTGGCTTTACTCGTCTATCAGCCATTGGGCTGGGTCTTGGCCCTGGGCCAGTGGACCAAAGGCTGGCGCCGTATGGCGACTCTGTCACGTCTGGCCACCCTCTGGCTAGGGGTTGGGGTAGTTATTTTGATGGTGTATCCAGGGCGTCAGGTGAGCCACCTGATCTGGGTACTTGTACCCGTATGGGTTTTGGCGGCTTCTACCCTGGTGCAGAGGCTGAGTGGCCTTCGTGAGACGGAGCGCATGCCCTGGCTGGTTGCTGCCACCGGTTATTTTGTTTTGTTGGGTTATTTGTGGCTTAATTTAGAGGGGCTGGTGCCTGGTAATGGGGATCCGCAGTGGCTTTGGATACGCGGATTAGCGTTTCTAGGAGCTGTGCTCTTGGGGGTTGCCATTTGGCTGGTCGTAGGATGGACGTGGGGGGCACCAATAGCTCGCCGGGGGTTGTTTTGGGGTGGCACAATCTTTCTTGCCTTGCTAACTTTTTCGGCCACCTGGCAGGCAGCCGGATTGGGACGGGCGCCCTCAGCCCAGATCTGGGGCCCTCAACCCTATGTGGCCGAGGAAGATTTGCTCCTAAAGACATTAGGGGATGTCTCAGAGTGGGTTACCGGGCGGCGAGATGCAATAGATATTGGTGTGGTAGGGCTTGAGTCAGATGCCTTAAGGTGGGCGCTGCGCCAGTTCTACCACGCTAAATTTGTTCAAACACTCTCACCTTTGGAGACCCCCTCGGTCGTTATTACCTCAGAGATGGCAACCCCGGGAGTAAGTGCCCTTTACCGTGGTCAGGATTTTGTGTGGCAAGAAACACCGGCTTGGTCGCTCTTCTTGCCAGGAGAGTGGTTATCCTGGATAATATACCGTAAGGCACCGCTGCAACGTCAGGCGATTATTGTGTGGGTGCGCGCGGATCGTTTTCCACAAGTTGTTAATCTTTCAACTCCTTAATCTTAGGGATTCTCATGGAAACACCACCGTTGACTATAGCCATTGATGGGCCGGCGGCCTCTGGTAAGTCCACCGTGGGAGAACGTGTGGCTAAGGTGCTGGGGTATTTATTCTTTGATACGGGGGTCATGTACCGTGCAGTTACTTGGGCAGCCTTGCAACGCCTGGGATCGGTTGAGGATGAGGCAGCGGTTACCCATCTAGCCCAGGCTGTGCATATTGATGTGCGGCCACCCAGCCGCGAGGATGGACGGCAGGCCGATGTATGGTTGGATGGTGAAGATATAACCTGGGCAATTCGGCGTCCTGAAGTGGATCGGTGGGTTTCACGGGTGGCGGCTTATCCGGGGGTGCGTCAGGCGATGACCCAACAACAACGGCGCATCGGTCTGCGCGGACGGGTGGTAATGATCGGGCGCGATATTACCACGGTTGTGTTGCCGGAGGCAGAAGCCAAAATTTATCTGGATGCCTCGGTCGAGGAGCGTGCCCGCCGGCGATACCTGGAGCGCAAGGCGCGTGGGGAAGAGGTCAGCTATGAAGAGATTCTAGAGGGTTTGCGCCAGCGCGATCATCTGGATTCTACTCGGGAGGTTGCTCCCCTTCGCGTTGCAGTGGATGCCATCATCATCAATACGGATGGTCTAAGCGTGGATGAAGTGGTGCAAGAAATTCTGGCACGAATCAACTAGGAGAGACCATGTGTGATACTCTGGTTGCTCTCGGGCAGGCAACTGCCGATGGTGCTGTGGTGTTTGCCAAGAACTCCGATCGTGAGCCGGACGAGGCTCAGATTCTGGAAATAATTCCTGGCGCAACCCACCCGCCAGGTGCAAGTGTCAGGTGCACTTATCTTGAGATTCCCCAGGTTGAGCGTACCTATACTGTGCTTCTCTCGCGCCCGTTTTGGATGTGGGGGGCTGAAATGGGGGCCAACGAACACGGGGTTGTCATTGGAAATGAAGCTGTCTTCACCCGCATTCCGTATGAGAAACAATCTGGTCTCACCGGCATGGATTTGTTGCGCTTAGCTCTGGAGCGCGCCCAGACGGCTGAGGAGGCATTGTGGGTCATTGTTCGGCTGCTGGAGGCCTACGGCCAGGGCGGAAATTGTGGTTTTCGTCATCCCTTTTATTATCACAATAGTTTCTTGATCGCCGATCCTCGAGAAGCCTGGGTGCTGGAGACGGCGGGGCGACATTGGGTGGCCGAACGCGTGCGCGATGTGCGTACAATTTCGAACGCGCTCAGCATTCATAAAACCTGGGATCTGGCCTCGGAAGACGTGGTGCGTTATGCGTTGGATCAAGGGTGGTGCAAACGGCGTGAGGACTTTGATTTTGCAGCGTGCTACTCGGATTGGCTGTTTACCCGTTTTGGCGATGGACGGCGGCGGCAGGTATGCAGTTTGGACGCACTCCGTAGGGCCCGCGGGAGGATCGAGGTTCTAACCTTAATGACAGCCCTGCGAACCCATAATGTCCCCCGGGGCAATCCTTGGCGCCCGGATCGGGGCTTGGTGGGAGCGGATATTTGTATGCATGCTGCTTTTGGCCCAGTGCGGCGGAGCCAGTCGGTAGCCTCATTAATCGCCCATTTGAAGCCAGGGCACTTTACCTTTTGGGCCACCGGAACCTCAGCCCCTTGTACGAGCATTTTCAAGCCGTTCTGGCTGGATAGCGGCTTGCCTGATATGGGGCCGTACCCGCGAGGGGAGTATGATCCTGAATCCTTGTTCTGGTCTCATGAGGTACTGCATCGAGAAATCCTGCGGGATTATCCCACCCGCATCGAGGCTATTCGGGGTGAGAGAGAGGCTCTAGAAGCGCGTTTTTTGGCAGAAGCAGAGCGCTTAGTGGAAGCCTCCTTAGAAGAGCGTTATCAGTTTAGTCAGCGTTGCTTGGAGCAAAGTAGGGCGACTGAACAGCGATGGTTGGATGCCATCCGTCGTTTACCCATTCGAGATCGTGCTGCTTGGCTTTATATGGCTTACTGGCAAAGCCTCAATCGCCTGGATCGAATGCCGAGCGAGATTATGTAAGGATGGAAGTGGGGTAGAATGGGTAGATGATGATTGAGTGGGTTTGGCCGTTTATGCGTGAACCCTCCCTGGTTCTGCCTTCTCAATGGGTGGGTTGGCTGGGATGGGGATTGCTTTTACTTCTCTGGGGGTGGGGGCTTCAGCGTGTGGCTCCCGGGGCTTTGCAGGCGGCTCGTCAGCACTGGTACCGCCTGTTGGGGCTGGCTTTCCTTGCTCCACTGATGACCCTGCTGGTCGGTTTACAAATTGGGGGCGAGGCTTTGCTGCCCTTGCCCTATTTGCCGGGCGAGTCGCCCCTTCCGCTATTCCTGCCATTGGCGGCTATCCCCTGGGTGGCAGCAGCGGGCTGGCTAGGGCCTTTCTGGGCCGCCTGGATAGCCCTGGAGAGTGGTTTGTTCATTGGTATTTGGGTTACGCATGATTTATTCACCCCGCTACTGATAAGTGGGTTAGGACTGCTCTATGGATTTGCTGTGACCCAGGCGTACCGAGGGCGCTTCTGGGCCTGGTTGCGTTTGCCGTGGGTAGCTGCGCTTGTTACAGGAGTGGTTTACGCGCCAATCTTGGTCTTAGGGGCCTTTTTTGCTGCCCCTGGTGGGCTTGCAACACGCCTTGATTTTGCCTTCTCCCAATCCTGGTTGACTGGCCTGGTCCGTTATGGGGAACTGCTTCTGGCAGGTGGGGTGGCGGCTGTAATGGCGGCGATCCCGGGGACGGGTTGGCGGCGCCCCTCTGTCCTGACCCCCGCGCCTTGGGAGACCAGTTTGGCCAATCGGTTGCTTTTTGTGGCTTTGCCTCTCGTCACGCTTTTGTTTCTGATCATGACGGCCAGTCACTGGATGGTTGCGGGTGCTGCTGCCCGGGGGATGCTTCGGGAGCGTTTGAGTGGGGCAGCTCAAGTCGCAGCAGAGGGATTACCCTACTTTCTTGAAAGCGGGCAGAGCCTAGTTGCTCGCCTGGCTGACCCTGCTCTATTAGAACAGCCACCAGAAACAATCCGCGAACGCTTGGCCCAACAACTGCGAGCGGTGCCTTACTTCCACCGATTAATGCTTTTTGATGCCACGGGGCATTTGGTAGCTGCCTATCCCGACCTTGATCTGAACGCCTCTCCTCTTTCGGTTCAGGAAACTCAGGGGCTTAGTCTGGCTATTAAGGGCGTTCCCATTCAGGTGTATACGATCCTGCCAGCGGGGGAGAAGCGCTCGATGCAAGTCTCATTTATGGCTGGGGTACGGGACGTTAGTGGGGTGAAAGGGGTTTTAGTGGGACGTACAGATTTCGACACCAACCCCTTCACCCAACCTGCTCTGGCAGCATTGCGTAGCATTGTGAGTGAAGGTGGAGATGGCTTTATTCTGGATGAGAACGGGATTGTCCTTTATCAGGCTAATCCTACTGCGGGGGTATTACTGGGTGAACCCTTCGGTGGCGTTATTGGGGACGGTGAACCCCGCTTTTATGAAGGGTTCTCGCCTCTGGGGATACGCCAGTTTATTTATTATCAACCCGTGGTGGGTAAGCCGTGGAGCGTTATCCTGATTATGCCCGCGCAACGCGCTCAGGATATGGCGCTACAAATCGCTTCTCCTACGCTGATCTTGCTGGTCCTCTTTGCTGGGTTGCTTGTCATTCTGTCTCGAGTAGGTTCACGTACATTGGTCACTTCGCTGTCTCTCTTAGCCTCCCAAGCCACGCGAATTGCGCAGGGACAACTGGATGCGCCTGTTCGAGTGGACGGGGTGGATGAGGTGGGACGACTGGGGCGAGCTTTTGAGCAGATGCGCTTAAGCCTGAAAGCACGTCTAGAGGAATTGAATAAGCTCTTACGGGTTAGCCAAGCGGTAGCGGCTAACTTGGATATTGAAGCGGCGATTGCCCCAGCATTGGAGGTTACGTTGGGAGACCACGTAGTAACGACACGGGTGGTCTTGATCCCAGAAGTGAAATTGGATTTTGCTAGCGGGCAGGGGGTGGCTTTAGGGCAGGGTAGCCTTGCTGGGCCTTTTGCCTATCTGGATGAGGTGCTCTTTGAGGAGGTACGCCAGCAGAATCTCCTGGCAATCACCAATGTGGGTCGTGCACGGCGTTTCCAGGAGGTGATCCAGGGACGGCCCTACCCGGCAGCACTGGTGGCGTTGCCTTTGCGTTATGAGAATACTTATTATGGCGTGTTCTGGATCGGCTATGATCAACCCCGTGCTTTTGCTGATGAGGAATTGCGTTTTTTGGAAACGCTGGCGGGTAATATTGCGATGGCGGCGGCCAATGCACGGTTGTATGCCACGGCCGAGGTAGGGCGCAAACGTCTGGAAGCCGTGTTGGCTTCAGTGCCCGAGCCGGTTCTGGTTTTTGATAATCAGAACACGCTGTTGTTACTCAATCCGGCAGCGCTTCAGGTGCGCGGTCTATTTGGGCAGGTGACTCCGGGAAGCACTCTGGAGGAAGTGATTACGGTTCCAGCGCTTTTAGAACTCCTTTCTCTCCCACCCGAGGCGCGCTTCCGGTCGCAGGAAATTACTCTTGCCGAGGGGCGGGTTTATCACGCTAGCGTGGCGACGGTTTGGGGCGAGGAATATCCCATTGGTAAGGTGTGCGTCCTTCAGGACATTACCCATTACAAGCAACTAGATGCTCTAAAGTCGGAATTTGTGGCGACGGTAAGTCATGATTTGCGCTCGCCGTTGACCCTGATTCGGGGATATGTCACTATGCTCCAAATGATTGGAGACCTTAATGAGCAACAACAGAGTTACTTGCAGAAGATAGTGCATGGCCTTGAAACAATGACGCGATTGGTCAACAACCTGCTTGATTTAGGGCGGATTGAGGCCGGGATTGAGCTAAGACTCGAAAATCTTAATCCTGCGGAAGTGGTTAATCAGGTGATTGCGCAGTTGCAACCCCAGGCTGCTCAAAAGGGCATCGAGATTCAAAGCGAGTTTCATCTCCCAGAAGGCCTAGTCCTACGTGCTGACCCTGATTTATTGAAACAGGCCTTGCTCAATCTGGTGGATAATGCGATCAAGTACACCCGACTTCATGGCAGCGTTTGGGTAAGTGCCACTTGTCAAAATGAGCGGGTGATTTTTGCGATTCGGGACAACGGTATTGGGATTGCCCCGCTGGACCTGCCCCGGCTGTTCGAGAAGTTTTATCGTAGCAGGCGACGGGAAGCCCACGAACAACGGGGGACGGGTCTGGGGCTGGCGATTGTTAAGTCAATCGTGGATCGTCATCGCGGGCGTGTATGGGTGGAGAGCCAGTTGGGTAAAGGGAGTGTATTCTATATTGAATTGCCTCTTGATCCTGAGAATGCCGAGTCTATGGTATAATTTATCTGCTTTGAGCGGGCAAACCCGTGTGAGATTTCCCAATCCTAATCTTAAAATTTCTTCAGAGGGGTTACGAAAACGTAATTTCGTGTTATAATTTTGTTTTGCATGCATGCTATAGTTGACCCCTAAGCGAACTCAAACGCGTGAGGTCGTGTCCTCAGGCGTATGTCTTGTTTAAAGTCAAAAAGGTCATTTGCTAGAGGAGGCGTATTTGTGGAAACGAAAAGCCTGATAGCCCTTCGAATCAGCCTGGCCTCTCCGGAGACGATTCGCTCTTGGTCGTATGGCGAAGTCCTCAAACCCGAAACCATCAACTATCGTCGGTTGCGTCCCGAAAAGGACGGGCTCTTCTGTGAGGCCATTTTTGGGCCCACTAAAGATTATCAATGCTACTGTGGTAAGTACAAAAATCCGCGTTACAAGGGGATTGTATGTGATAAATGTGGGGTGGAGGTTACACGTTCTTCCGTGCGTCGCGAGCGCATGGGGCATATTGAATTGGCTTCCCCGGTTGCGCATATCTGGTACACCCGTCGCGTCCCTTCGTACCTCGGGTTGCTTCTAGACATCTCGCGCCGCAACCTGGATCGTGTCTTGTATTTCGCCCAATATATTGTGACGTATGTGGACGAGGAAGCCCGCCAGAAGGTGCTCAAGCGCATGGAAGACGAACTTACTGTTTCCGAGCGCCAGAAGGCAGCCGAACTCAACAAGCGTATCCTAGAGGTCAAACAGGCGCGCGATCGCCGAATTGCCGAATTGAATCAACAGCGGGCCGAAATGGAGGCCCGGCGTGATGAGCAAATTGCCGCGCGCTTGGAACCGGTCATCCAGGAAGGGCAATCCCTGGAGCGAACCTTGCAGGAAAAAGTGGGGACGGTAGTGCGCACACCGGTTATCTTCACCTCGGCCAATGTGGAAATTGCTGCTGCGGGTGAGACTATTACCCCACAGCATATTGGACGGGTGCAGCGCGTGGTAAAGGAACACCTCGAAGAACTGGAAAATGAGTTCCGTGAGCAATTTCAACGCGAACTAGAGCAGATCAAAATGCAGATTGAGGAAATTCGTGCGCAGGCGGAAATGGAAATGGAAGCCCTGCGCAACGAACTCGAAGATCAGTCGGTGGCTGCTCAAAGTAGCAGTGCCCGCCAGCGGGATGAGTTGCAAGAATTGCGCCCCTTCACGTTCCTGACTGAGAGCCGCTATCGCGAACTGAAATCGCGATGGGGGCAAGTGTTCCGCGCGGATATGGGGGCGGAGGCCTTCTATGATATCCTGCGCCGGCTGGACCTGGATAAACTGGCCGAAGACCTCTGGCACGAAGTGCGTACATCCAAGAGCAAACAGAAGCGCAAGAAAGCCACCACGCGCCTAAAAGTGGTGGAAGCCTTCCGTCGTTCAGGCAACCGCCCTGAGTGGATGATTTTGCAGGTGTTGCCGGTGATCCCGCCTGATCTGCGCCCGATGGTGCAGTTGGATGGTGGGCGCTTTGCGACCTCGGATCTCAACGATCTCTACCGGCGGGTGATCAATCGCAATAATCGGCTCAAACGTTTGCTGGAATTGGGGGCTCCAGATGTGATCGTGCGCAACGAGAAGCGCATGCTTCAAGAGGCGGTGGATTCGCTGATTGATAATTCGCAGCGTGGTAAGGCCCTCTCGCGTCGAGGGCGCCGCGAACTCAAGTCCCTCAGTGATATGCTCAAGGGTAAGAAAGGCCGCTTCCGCCGCAACCTGCTGGGTAAGCGCGTTGACTACTCGGGTCGCTCGGTAATCGTGGTTGGACCGACCCTCAAACTCTATCAGTGCGGATTGCCCAAGACGATGGCACTGGAACTTTTCCGCCCCTTTGTGATTGCACGTTTGGTGGCCCACAATTACGCCGCAAATGTGAAGGGCGCGCGTCGTCTGATTGAACGTAATCGCCCGGAGGTGTGGGAGGTGTTGGAAGAGGTTATTAAGGAGCGCCCGGTGTTGCTCAACCGCGCCCCCACTCTGCACCGTCTGGGTATTCAAGCGTTTGAGCCGGTGCTGATTGAAGGCAGCGCCATCCAGCTCCATCCGTTAGTGACCACAGCCTTTAACGCTGATTTCGACGGTGACCAGATGGCTGTCCATGTGCCACTTTCCGAAAAGGCGGTGTGGGAAGCTCGTAACCTGATGCTTTCTTCGAAGAATCTGCTCAAACCCGCAGATGGTGAGCCGATCATTAGCCCTTCGAAAGATATGGTGTTGGGGGTCTATTACCTCACTATGCAGGATAACAAGATGCATCAGGGAGATGGGCGCGTGTTCGCTGATATTGACGAAGTGGAGTTGGCCTATCACCTTGAGCAAGTCGAAGTTCATACGAATATCCGTTTGCGGGTCAAAACCTGGTACGATGACCAAGGCAACCGTTTGCCAGCACCGCGCCAGGCTCTGATTGAGACTACCGTGGGGCGGGCACTGTTTAACCGCATCCTCCCCGAAGAGGTGCAGTTCGTCAACGAAGCACTGGATAAAGGTGGGGTTAAGGATCTCATCGCTCAAGTATATGAACTCTGTGGCGAGGAGGTCACTACCGAGGTAGCCGACCGAATCAAGGATATTGGCTTTGAGTACGCCATGCGCTCGGGGGCAACGCTAGCAGTCGAAGATATTGCCATGCCACCTGAAAAGCAGGAGATCCTGGCAAAGGCCCACCAACGGGTGGATGAAGTGCAACGCGCTTTCCGCCGCGGCTTGCTGACCGAGCAGGAACGCAATGAACGCGAAATCGAAATCTGGCAACAGACCACCAAAGAGGTAGCCGAGGCGGTGCGCCGCGTTATGGACCCCAATGGTAACCTGGCCGTGATGGCCAATAGTGGTGCTACCAAAGGCGGTTTCGGACCGATTTCCCAGTTGGCGGGTATGCGCGGTCTAATGGCAGACCCGGCTGGGCGCATCATCCGTTTGCCCATTCAGTCTAACTTCCGTGAGGGGTTGACCGCATTGGAGTACTTCATCTCTACTCATGGTGCCCGCAAAGGTCTTGCAGATACGGCTTTGCGCACAGCGGATGCTGGTTATCTGACTCGCCGTCTTGTGGATGTAGCGCAAGATATTATCGTCAACGAAGTGGATTGTGGTACCCAAGAGGGTATTTGGATCCGCAAGTCGGATGATGTGGCGGGCCAATCCATGGCCACCCGCTTGTATGGACGGTTGACTGCGGCGCGCGTGGTGCATCCGTTGACGGGTGAAGTGTTGGCAGAGCGTAACCAGATGCTTGATCATGACCTGATCCGCAAGATTCTGGCCGCCGGCATTGATGAGGTGAAAGTCCGCTCGCCACTGACCTGTGAACTCGTCCATGGTGTCTGTGCGCATTGTTACGGCATGGATCTGGGGCGTGGCAAAATGGTTGAACTGGGCGCTGCGGTTGGGATTGTGGCCGCCCAGTCCATTGGCGAGCCGGGTACGCAGTTGACTTTGCGCACGTTCCATACCGGCGGTGTGGCGGCTGGCGGGGACATCACGACCGGTTTGCCGCGTGTGGAAGAGCTCTTTGAGGCCCGCCGTCAGCCGAAGGGGGAAGCGGTTATGGCGCGCATTTCGGGAACGGCCAAGATCATCCAGTCAGATCGTTATTCCGATCAGCGCGTGGTGCGAGTTGAACACTCTGAGATGGTTAGCGATGAATATGAAGTGCCTGAAGGGTGGGAGATTGCTGTTACCGATGAGAGCGAGGTAAAGATTGGGGATCCTATTGCGACCCAGGGTGAGGCAGTGATTACGGCTCAGCACAGCGGACGGGTGCGCTTGGAAGGGCGTAAGGTGATCGTATCTTACGAGCAAAAGGAAGCCGAAGAATATGAGATCCCCAGCACAGCGCGCTTGATGATCCGTGATGGGGATCACGTGGAAGCTGGGCAACCTTTGACTGAGGGCTCGTTGAACCCGCACATGATCCTGCGGGTGAAAGGACGCGAAGCCTGTCAGATGTACCTGCTCTCCGAGATTCAAAAGGTCTATCGTGCGCAGGGTCAAAACATCAACGACAAGCACTTTGAGGTTATCATCCGTAAGATGATGGGGCGCGTTCAGGTCATTCGCCCGGGTGATTCGCCCTATCTGCCCATGGATCTGGTGGATCGGCTGGAGATTCGCCGGGTCAATGAGCAGTTGATTGCCGAAGGCAAGCAACCGGCGCGCTATGTGGAGGTCCTGTTGGGGATCACCAAGGCCTCACTGAGTACCGATTCGTTCCTCTCAGCGGCTTCCTTCCAACACACCATCAAAGTATTGGCGGGTGCTGCCATTGCGGGCGCGGTAGATCCACTCTATGGCTTGAAGGAAAACGTGATCATTGGTAAGCTCATCCCTGCCGGCACAGGATTCCACCCGGATCGCTTTAAGGCAGATGGGATTTTCTCTAAGAGTGTTTCCATGGCCAACATTACCGGCGACTGAAGTGACAGTTGGGCCATACAAAAAGCAGGCGGTGTTTAATGGCCGCCTGCTTTTTGTTTTTCTCGTGGGGTCTCAAGAAATGCGAAAAGAAGTGTAATGATAGGCAATCTTGCCATCAAAGATTCCCAAGGTATCGCTTCCGTCGCGCACGTTTCCCTGGCTGGATTGTGCTGTCCAGGTGAAGTGGCGTGAGTTTCCGCTCCCGCTGAGGCTGGTGAGCGTGAAGGTCGCCCGAGGCAGTAATTGGCGCAGCAGGCTGGTGTACCACGCGCGGATTGCTTCGCTGCCCTGGATGGTGCGCGCTGCGGTCACATGAACCGCATCGGGGTGATACAAGGCAATTACCGTATCGGGGTTGCCGCTGTTAAGGGCAGTGATAAATAATTGGGTAATATCCGGGGGAGGGGGTTGAATATTCCATGTGTAAGCGGCAATGGTGTTCCAGATAGCAGGTAGGTCACGTCGGCATTCATCCCAGGAGAAGAAGTTGGCTGCGCTAAGGTTAAGAGCACGCGCAGTATCCAGGAACGTGACGATGTCGGTAGGAGTGGGGGCCCATCCGTTGACCTTGTAAGCCGGCCCAGTCGGAATGATTGGGCGAAACGGGGTCAACGCCTGAAATTCGCTCACACACCGGCGCAGTTGGGCATCTGGGTTATGGGCCTGCTCCCAATAGACCTGCGGCATGTTGTAATCGCAGTACTCCAGAAAAGCCTGCCAGGGGAACGAGCGGTGATAAGAGGGAAAACGGTACGAACTGAGTGCTATAGGTAGGGTGGGGAAAGTGTTACGCAGGCGACTCATAAGGGTGCGGGCGGCGGTTTCTCGTCCGGGCTGCTTGAATTCTGCCTCGGCGTCAATGACGTAGCCTTCCAGCCCGAGGTTCTGAATACGCTGAATGGCAATGTTGGCTTCCCCTACCGGGTTGTTGCCATAGACATAATGCCACCCCCAGACTTTGATCCCCCGAGCGCGTAGGGCTTGCAATACCGGTGGTACCAGATCTGCCCCAGTGGTGTTGATGTTGTAAGCATAGGGCCCATCGGCCACCTTGATCAAGATATGCGTATAGCCGGAAGATTGGGCTAGGTTAGCAATGGCTTGCGCATTACCACCCTCGCAGTCGCGTATTTTCCAGATAAAAAATCCTTTGCCCTGGAGGCTCATGCTCATCCCTCTTTACCGAATTATGAACTATTCGGAAGGAGGTTGCAAGTTCCCTGCCAACCCGATGTGCGGGGCGATGCGACGCATGGCGGCAATGACGTTCTCAACATGTTCCCATAACTCGACTCCAAATTCCTCCGCGGCGCGAGCAATTTCCTCACGATTTGCTCCGGCGGCAAACGAACGTTCCTTCCACTTCTTTTTGACCGAGGCAGCAGTGAGGTCATAAAGGGAGCGTGAGGGCCGTACCAGCGCAACAGCGGTGATCAAGCCGGTGATTTCGTCGCAGGCGTAAAGGGCTTTCTCCATTAAGGTCTCTCGGGGCACTCCGGTGTGATCTGCGTGGCTCAAGATAGCGCGCACGATCTCTTCTGGAACGCCGCGGGCGCGCAAGATGGGCGCCCCAGCCTGGGGGTGCTCTTCCAGGGTGGGGTGAATTTCCCAGTCAAAATCATGCAACAGCCCAGTTATGCCCCATAGTTCGGTGTCTTGACCCAGTTTCTCGGCGTAAAAGCGCATGGCTGCTTCGACGGCAAGCATGTGGTGAATCAGGTTTTCGTTCTTCACAAATTCCTTAACAATATTCAGGGCTTCTTCACGATTCATAGGTTCTTTACTCCTGAGTAGAAGTTTTGTCAGGGCAAGTTTGCTCCGCGTTGATCGGGGAAAATAGGCTCGGGCTCACCCAGGACCGGTATGGGGCGTCGTAACCAGACATCTACAAAGGCCATTAAGGTGGCGGGTATCTCACGCAGCCGCCAATACCGATAGGAGATAGGGTGGTAGGTTCGTCGGTCTGCTGCAATTCCCCAGGCTTCAATGCCAAGCATGTTGCAGGTAAAAAGCGCGCGTGGAAGGTGAAAAGCCTGGGTGACAAGCAGGG
The DNA here is from genome assembly GCF_938028735.1 of uncultured Thermanaerothrix sp. Lineage (GTDB taxonomy): Bacteria > Chloroflexota > Anaerolineae > Anaerolineales > Anaerolineaceae > Thermanaerothrix. Next base: position 186,095 of record NZ_CALIMF010000002.1, on the reverse strand, counting down.
CCTGCTGTACCCCAAAGATGTAACGTGCGCGGTAACAAGTATCGTACGTGCGGCGACCCGCATAATCCAATACGATGTCGGCTTCCGGGACCCCTAGTTGCAAGGCGTAGTCGCGCATGGCCCTTGGTTCGTTGTAGTTAATAAAGCGGTTGTCACCGCTCATGAGCAGTTTGCTCACTTTCCCCTCAAAATACAGTTGCGCTGCCGTGGCCACACGATCGCGCAAAACGGGGGAAGGGCTCCCATCGCGGGAGAGACCAGCACCGAAGACAATCGCTATCGGTGTGGAAGGGCTATCCTGAGGGTTGAAGGTGCGTGGTGCAGCGTAGAGCCATGCTACTAAGCTGGGTAGCCCTAAAATCAGCACAGCTCCGCTTCCCAGCCCTACGGAGAAAGTCAGCAGTTTTTTCAGGGTTTTCATGGGGCAAATTCTACCATGTTGAGCAAGCCGAGAGGCGTGCTCAGCGACCCAGCAGGTCCATCAGATCCAGGGATAGCACAGAGAGAGTCTCGCGCAGAGGATCATAAACCGAATCGTCTACGCGCTTGAAGGCTTGGATGGCATAGCCATTATTGAGCGAAGTAAGCACAGTATTGAGCTCGGTCTCGCCGGCGATCTCGCTCAGGCTTTGAGCGACGGCATTGCGTAACACAGTGGATACTTGTGGGTGAAAGGAAACGTTTAGGTTAGGGATGATTGGCTCTGTTTGCCAGAGGATGATAACCCGTTGTTCGGCATCGGGAAGATCACCTAGCACGTTAGAGGCCGTGCGTGGATCACCGGAGATGGCAAAAGTAGCCCCGAAGTCGCATATTCCCTTTATATAAAGGGCGCGTACTACCGCACTGGGGGTCTGAGCAATGACGCCGGGCAGGGTCTCTATATGGTGATGCTTTAGCAATGCTGCCGGAAGCAGATACCCCGCGATGGATGTAGGTTCTACCCAACAAGGGCGTAAATCGGCCAGTTGTTGAAGTGCGGTTTCTGCAGGGGCTGTGCTGCGGTTGGTGGCAGGGTCAAAATAACGGGTAAAGTTGCTTTCGGCGTTGGCTAGGAACATGCTCCCGTAGAAATAAACGCCAAAATGATTGGCCAATAATTCGACTTGTGCCAGGCCTTTTTCATGCGCCTCGATATAGGTGAGTGGAGGTAAAAAGGCGGCATGCACAGAGCCTTTTTCAAGCCCTTCCAGGAGAGAGCGGTAGGATTCAAACAGGCGTGTTTGAACACTGAGCATGGTACGTTCGCTTAGTGCACTTGCCAAGGCTTGAGCCTCGGCCTGGCGGGCGGTGGGGTCATCGGGCACAAAACCTATGACCAAGGGGTGAGCGGGATGCCCCAGGGGTGGCGGCGTTGGGGTGATGGTAGGAGGAGGGGTTTGAGATTCCGGGGTGGGAGTGTTGGGGGACGAACAGGTTGCCAATCCTACCACAAGCAGGATGCATAGAATAGCAAGCAGTCGTGTACGAATATGGATCAACGGAGTTGTGTCCATGAGGGGTTGGCGTATTTCTCGCGCATGAGTTCCTCAGCGCGACGCATCTCCAGCGGTGAAGGAGCGGTTTCCTGAAAGCGAATGTTAAAGGTTTCGGCAAAGGCACGCACAAAGGCCTCAGCGGCTGTTTCCCAGGAAATAGGGTGGCCCAACACAGCTTCGGCAGTTGTGGCATGTGACAAGAGGCGCTGGGCGTCGTCTTCGCGTTGGCGAGCATTGTCGTAGCGCAAGACGTCTAGGATGCGTGTTAAATCTCCGTGCAGAGGAAACGAGCCATGCTGAAGTACCCCTTGAAGTCGGCGCGCCTGCGCACTGCCGATGATCTTCTTGCCATCTACCGTAATCTCGTAATTTGAGGGCACTTCAAAGCACACGGCACCATTGGCGTTGACCTGCCCATATTCACGATCGGCTCGAGCCGGCAGGCCTAGGCTGTGCAAGGCCTTGACTAGCGCTGCTGCAATGCGACGATAGGATTCGAGCACACTACCGCTCACGAGGGGGTGATCCTGCGGGGCGATTACGGCGTAGGTAAGTTCATCGGTGTGGAGGATGGCCTTTCCCCCTGTTGGACGGCGTACCACCTGCCAACCCCGTGAGTTCAGGGCTTCCCAATCCACATCGTTGAGACTTTGCGCATAGCCTAATGACAAGCATGGGGGCTGCCAGGCATAAAGCCGCAAGGTAGGGGGAGATTGCCATTGGACAACGGCTTCAAGGATGGCTTCGTCTAGGGCCATATTCCAGGCGCCAGTGGCGGGCGAGGAGCGGATTAATCGCCAGGTATCCTGCATCGTGATGCGAATTATAACAAAACTGAGAAAAGCGAAAGGCCAGAAGACTAGACGTTTTCCCAAGATTGGTCCCTCACTATGCTATAATAAAATTGTTCTTATGAATAATGCAGGTTGGTTGTCCACAACCAGATTTTGGGGGGGATTAACGAAAAACTTGTCAGCATTTCTGGATCTGTGGTATATATTGGGCTTGTGCCCATGTTCGCCGCAAGTCAGGAAGGAGGTGGTGCGACTACAGAATATGATAGAAGGCCGAATTCCTCTCCTACTGTGCCAAAAGTTCCTCGCGAACAGGCATCCAAAAGTTTTTCCAAAACACCCCTAAGGAGGAAAGAATGAAAGCGAAGTTACTGCCCTTAATGAGTCTGCTGCTTGTGGTGGCCTTCGTGCTCGCCGCCTGCCAGCCGGCTGCAACGCCCACTGCAGCTCCTACTACAGCTCCCACTCAACCAGCCCAGGAACAACCCACTCAGCCAGTCGCGGCTGAAGAGGTTACCCTCTCCTTCTGGGAGCAAGAAGGCGATGAAGTGGATGTGTTCATTGATAAGCTGATAGCCGAGTTCATGGCTGCTAGCCCCAATATCAAGGTCGAACGCACCCACTATGAGAATGAGGCGCTGCGTGATCAGTTCCAAACCGCGGCACTGGCCAATGCAGCCCCCGAAGTTGTGCGCGTTCCCAACGATTTTGCAGGCCCCTTCAGCAAGCTGGATATTGTAGCCCCCGTGGATCAGCTCTTTGATCAGGCGTTCTTGGATCAGTTCTTCCCGGGTGCGCTGGAGCCGGCCATGGTCGGGGGTACCTTGTGGGGTGTGCCGGATAACTACGGTAACCATCTGATGCTGCTCTACAACAAAGATCTCATCGCTGAACCACCAGCTACGTTTGAAGACCTGATTGCGAAGGCCAAAGAACTGACCAAGGGCGACATTCAGGGCTTTGCCTATAACCTCAATGAGCCTTTCTGGGGGGCTGGCTTCTACGGTGCGTTTGGCGGCTGGCCTCTGGATGAGAACGACAAGCCCCAGTTCAACAACGAGGCGTTCATTAATTACCTGAAGTTTGTCAAGAGCCTCAAGGACCAGGGGGTTGTTCCTCAGGAGTGCGATTACAACTGCGCCGACACGCTCTTCAAAGAGGGCAAAGCGGCTATGATCATCAACGGCGATTGGTCGCTGGGCGATTACGTCAAGGCGCTGGGTGACAAATTGGGTGTGGCGCCGGTGCCACCCATCAATGGTAAGCCTTACACCGAGATGACCAGCGGCAAGTACTTCATGGTCTACAAAGGTGTTCTGGATAATCCGGTCAAGAAGGACGCGGTGGTAAAGTTCATCACTTTCATGACCTCGGCGGATGTGCAGAAGCGCTGGCTTGAGGAGTTCAAGCGTCTGCCTTCAAACAAAGAGGTGGCAAAGGATCCGTTGATCACCAGCGATCCCATTCTGGCTGGCTCAATGGCAGCACTTTCCAACGGTCGTGGCATGCCGGCAGCACCCGAGATGCGCTGTGCCTGGGATGCGTGGCGCCCGGCGCTGGAAGGCGTGATGGCGGGTACCACTACACCGGAGGATGCAGCCGCCGCGGCCCAGAAGTCGGCCGATGAGTGTGTCGCTACCCTACAATAACTAACGTGACGGTTAAGGGGAGCATGAACCCTCATGCTCCCCTTTTTTATCCAGAAGGGGACAGGTGCCATGGAGGAGAAAAACGGATTGCGCCGCTTTCTACCAACATTTCTCTGGCTCGCCGCTGGGACGGCAGTTATCTGGGGGCTCATACGTCTAATCGCTCCTTACTCCGCAGGAATCACACTAACTCAGAAGATTATTGTGGCGCGCATCACAGAAGTCGGTGGCTTCCTCATTGCTTTGCTAGTTGGGCTGGCGGCAATTGAGGTGTTTGTTTACCAGATCTTCTTTCGTGGCCCCCGTGATTTAACCACTGGAATGATTGTCCGGGGGGTGCAAGGGCTTTTTGGGCTAATTCTGCTCCTGAGCGTGATCGCTTTCTTTGATCTCACTGATTTGATCCGCCTAGGGGATGGTCCACTGGCCGCGGCCATTCGTTTCCCGCTCAATTTACCGGCCACTTTACAACGTGCTCTCATCAACGCCTCTATTGTCCCAAAGTCCTCGGCAGGGCTCTGGAGCGGGCTTCTGATGGTGCTCATTGTGGGGACGCTTCTGGCAGTGGTTCAAGTGTTAACCCGCCCACGCTCTACCAAACTGGGTCTGGCTTACCTGCTGGTTACCCCGGCTTTCATTGGGATTTTCTTCCTCATCCTCTACCCGTTTGCTTTTGAAGTCAAACTAGCTTTCTCGAATGCATCGCTAGGCACCCAGGCGACTAAAAATGCCTCTTATGGCTTGATCTATGGCTGGCAAAACTTGGTTACTTTGTTCACCGGTAATGTCGCCAAAGAGGCCAAGTTCTTTGAGGTGTTAGGCCGTACCGTGCTCTGGACAGTGATCAATGTTACCTTTCATGTTACCGGGGGGATGGTTCTGGCACTAATGCTCAACCGTCCAATGAGGTTACGGGGGCTTTACCGTACTCTCCTGGTTTTCCCATGGGCTATTCCCACCACGATTGCTGCAATGGCTTTTCGCAATGAGTTCGACTCCCGGTACGGCTTCTTCAATATCATCTTGCGTAATCTACAAGGGTGGTTTGCAGATGTAGCCAGTCATACTGGTTCGTGGTTGGTCATTGGGGATGCGTTTAACTGGCTAGCCCAGAACATTGGGCCGGTGTCCTGGAAACAAGACCCCTTCTGGGCGTTTGTTTCTGTGCTCATCGTCAATATCTGGCTGGGCATTCCTTTTATGATGGTGATCATTCTTGGCGGTTTGCAGAGCATCTCCCATGAATATTACGAGGCTGCCGAGATTGATGGGGCGAGCGCCTGGCAATCGTTTTGGAATATTACAGTCCCTCTCCTCCGTCCGGTACTCACGCCTGCGATCATCCTGGGGGTGGTGTGGACGTTCAACAAGTTCGATGTAATTTACCTGGTGACCCAGGGGGGACCACAGGAGAAAACCGATATTCTGGTTTCTTCGATGTACAAAGCGGCGTTCCAGTTCTACCGGTACGGCTTTACGGCCATGTTTGCTCTGGTCATATTCCTGATCTTGTTCATTTTCACTTTGGTGTTCTTGCGGGTTAGTGGTGGGCTGAAGTCAGCAACTGAGTAAAAGGAGAGATGACCATGAACAGCATATTGACGGCTCTGAAGCGATTTTACCGCTGGTTTTTCTTTCGCGCTCGTGGCGATAGTCCCTTCAAGCGTCTATTAATCCATCTGGGACTGATTGTTGCCTGTATCATCGCTGTGTACCCGGTTTTGCGGGTGGTGACCATTTCTCTGCGTCCCAACGATACGTTGCTGACAACCAGCCTGCGCATTATACCTGAGAATGCCACTCTGGATAACTATAAAGAAGTGCTCTTTGGGGCCCCGGAGAAAAATCGGAAATCAGACTTTTTCCTCTGGCTCTGGAACTCCCTGTCTATCGTAATGGTCACTTCAATTGCCAGTGTCACTCTAGCGGCTACCAGCGCCTATGCTTTTTCCCGATTCCGTTTCCCAGGGCGCAATGCAGGGTTGATCTTTCTGTTTACCACACAGATGATCCCGGCCGGGATGCTGCTTTTGCCGCTGTTTATCATGCTGGCAAAACTTCAGATGATCAACACCTCATTGGGGTTGATTATTGCCTATTCGGTCAGTTCGGTGCCGTTGACCATCTGGACCCTTAAGGGTTACTACGATACTATCCCGGTAGACCTAGAGGAGGCGGCGCTGATTGATGGGGCTTCGCGATTGCGCACCTTTATCCAAATCATCTTGCCTCTTTCTAGCCCGGCCCTGGCGATTGCGTTCCTGTTCAGTTTCATGGGGGGATGGAGTGAATACCTGGTAGCGCGGGTCGTTCTACAGAAGAACGAAATGTACACCTGGCCGTTGGGTATTTTTACCTATGCTCAGCAGTTTACGGTTGCCTGGGGGAAGTTTGCGGCAGCCTCTGTGTTGATTGCCATTCCCGTTATGGCGCTGTTCCTGTATTCGTCCAAATGGTTAATCTCTGGTCTCACCCTTGGGAGTGTAAAAGGATAGGCCTATGCGTCGCATCTCTCGGTCTCTCTTGTTGTTCAACACCTTGCTGATTTTAACCCTGGTACTCACGGCTTGCGCAACTGTTACACCTACACCGACTGTGTCTGCACCAACGGCTGCTCCAACCGTCACTGAGACCCAACCGCCGGTAGAGGAAGAGGTTCTATACCTAAATCTGATCTGGCATCAGCACCAGCCGCTCTATTACAAAGATGCCGAAGGGATCTATACGCGGCCTTGGGTGCGAGTCCACGCGACCAAAGACTACTACGATATGGCCGCGACGGTTGCTCAATATCCTCAGGTCCATGTGACCTTTAACCTAACGCCTGTGTTGTTGCGCCAGTTGGATGATTTCGTCCAAAACGGCGCCAAGGACAAATATTGGGTCTTGGCCGAAAAAGCCGCCAGCGATCTTACGCCGGACGAAAAAGAGTTCATCCTGCGACGATTCTTTGATGTCAACTGGGATAACATTATCAGCCGTTATCCGGGTTACAAGGCCTTGCTAGATAAGCGTGGTGGCACCGATGATAAAGCCATTGCCCGTGCGCTTGAAACCTTCACTGAGCAGGACTTTCGCGATTTACAGATCTGGTTCAACCTGGCCTGGATTGACCCGGACGAACTGGCCAAAGAACCATTGAAGTCCTTGGTGGCAAAAGATCATGGCTTTGCGGAAGCCGATAAGGTTGTCCTTTTTGGCGAGATTCGTCGCATCATGGCGCAAGTGGTGCCGATCCATAAAGAACTTCAAGAGAAAGGTCAGATTGAAGTCATTACTACTCCCTATGCCCATCCGATTTTGCCTTTGATATACGATACCAACCTGGCTGCTGTGGGCAACCCGGGGGCCGAGCTGCCGACCCGTTTTTCCTACCCCAATGATGCCATTGCGCATCTACAACGCAGTGTTCAGATTTACCAGGAGCATTTTGGGGTTGCCCCCAGGGGGCTCTGGCCGGGTGAAGGCGCAGTTGCCCAAGAGATCGTGCCGTTGGTCGCAAAAGCTGGGTATCAGTGGATGGCCACTGGTGAGCCTGTTCTCGCCCAATCGTTGGGAATAGGCTCTTTTACCCGTGACTCCCAAGAGACAGTTCAGGAAGCTGATCTGCTGTATCGGCCCTATTACGTTCAGGACAAAGATGGTCACCGGGTGGCGGTCTTCTTCCGCGATTGGACCCTTTCGGATAAGATTGGTTTTACCTATTCCGGGATGCCAGGAGAGGCGGCTGCCAAAGATCTGATGCAGCGCTTGGAGAATATTCGCCAGCGTTTGAAAGCGGAAGGCGCAAAAGGCCCCCACATTGTGAGCATCATTCTGGATGGGGAAAACGCCTGGGAGTACTACAAGAATGATGGGAAAGAATTCCTAAATACGTTTTACCGTTTACTCTCTGAGAGCCAAACGATTAAGACCATTACCCCCAGCGAGTACCTCAAACGCTTCCCCGAGCAACGAACGCTAGAGAAACTTTTCCCAGGGGCTTGGTTCAGTCCGAACTACGATACATGGATTGGTGAGCCCGAAGAAACCCAGGCCTGGGAGTACCTGCGCCAGACACGTGAACTACTGGCCAAGTACGATATGACACGCACCCGTAAGGCCTCTGCAGAGGCAATTGCCAAAGCCCAGGATTACATGTACTTAGCCGAGGGATCGGACTGGTTCTGGTGGTACGGCAGTGATCAGGATTCGGGTCAGGATGAATACTTTGATGAAGGGTTCCGCGCCCTCTTGCGCGGGGTTTTTGAGTCCTTGGGAGAGCCTGTGCCGGCCTTTGTCAGCGTGCCGATCATTCAAGCGAAGCCGGTAGCGGCAACGCGTTCCTTAGCAGGCCTAGCCACGCCGGTGATTGATGGGGTAGCGGGTGCGGATGAATGGGCCAATGCGGCTTACTACGCGGTTGAGAGTGGGGGACCTTTGAGTGGTTTTGAAGTCGTGATGGATGGCAAGAATCTGTATCTCAAAGCCGATGCAGCCACCGGTAGCGCCTTGCCACCACGCCTGGGAATTTACCTCACAGTTCCGCGCGTAGCGAATCCTTACCCCTTCACTCAGGCTTCAGAGGGTGAAGCACCCGTCCTGCTGCGCATTGCAGCGACGCATGCCTTCGTATGGGAAGGTGGGTCGGAGGTTGTCTTTTACACGGCTTCTGCTAAAGGTTGGCAACTTGCTGGACGAGGCGGACAGGCGGCGGCTCAGGGGGCGACGGTTGAGATAGCCATTCCGTTGACGGCATTGGGGACTGTGGAAGCCGGGGATGACCTGCGGTTGGTTGTTGTTGCTCAGCCTGATGGGCAGATTTTGCCAGAGGGTGGGCCAGCGCAGGTCGTATTGCCAGATTTGGGCCTTTCGACGGTGATCCTTGAAGTTGAAGATCCTGAGGGTGATGATCACGGGCCGGGCAGCTACACCTATCCGACTGACAGCGTCTTCCAGGAAAAGGCCTTTGATCTGAAAGCCTTCCGCGTCTCGTACGATGAGAATAACCTGATTTTCCGCTTTACATTCTACGGCCCAATCCCGAATCCCTGGGGCTCGCCAAATAATCTGGCGATTCAAACGCTGGATGTTTATGTGGATAAGGACCCTGGCGCAGGGACAGGGGCACGTTTACTCCTGCCTGGCCGCAATGCTGCCCTCCAGAGCGGTAACGGCTGGGAGATTGCCATTTGGGCGGAGGGGTGGACCCCACAAATCTTAGCGCCTGATCCAACTACTTTAACCCCCAAGCAGGTCACTGGCGTCGATTTCAAAATTTTAGTAGATCCAGCAGCGCGCACGGTTACGTTGCGTGTTCCACGTCAGATCTTTGGCGAGGGAGATCCCCGCACCTGGGGGTATGTGGCGGTCGTCCTGGGACAAGAAGGTTTCCCGGCAACGGGGGTTTGGCGGGTGCGTGATGTTGAGCCCCAGGCCGCTCAATGGCGTTTTGGGGGTGGGCCTGCCGATACGAATCACACGCGCATTATTGACATGATTTGGCCAGCCGATCGTACCCCTACGCAGGAAGAAATGCTGAGTACCTATCCCTCTTCAACCCAGCCCATTGGTCAATTGACTCCAGACGATTTTGCGCAGTTGGAACTCTTGCGCGTTCCCTAGCAAAGATTAGGCTCTTGGCTAACCACAGTCCCACCCTTGCACTTTCAGAAGTGTAAGGGTGGGACTGATTCTCTGGGCGAGAGGGGTGATATACTTGATATACCTGACAGTCGTCTAAATTCTCGAGGCCTGGGATGACTAAACCACTTCATATTAGTCAGGTTGTACAACCTCGCGAAACAGTTGAAATTCACCTACCCGATGGTCGGGTGTTTAGCGGTCCACGCCATACGCCCGTAGGGGAATTCCTCAAAGCCCTGCCGGAGTGGGATAATCCCCCAATCATGGGGGCGGTTGTTAACGGCGAATTGCGCGAACTAACTTATCCCATCAGCATGGATGCTCGTGTGCGACCGGTTACCATGGCCGATGCGGATGGGGCGCGCATTTACCGCCGTTCAATTACATTCTTACTTGAAGCGGCTTTCGAGGATCTGTTCCCCCAAGCAATACTGACTGTTGATCACTCCGTGGCATTTGGAGGGTACTATTGCCGGGTGGGTGGCAGACCTCCTTTGAGTGAGGCCGAAATTGAGAAGTTGGAAGCCCACATGCGGCACCTGGTTGAGCAGGACTTGCCCTTTGAGCGCCAGGTAGTGCCCTTGAGTGAGGCTATTGCCTATTTTGAACAGAGAGATTATCCAGATAAATTGCGGTTATTGAAATACCGGCAAAAGGATACACTGGTTCTGTATCGTTTGGGGGAACATCGCGATTACCATCACGGATATATGGTGCCTTCAACGGGTTACCTGCGCTGGTTTGCCTTGACTCCGCAAGAGGATGGGTTTGTATTACGTTTTCCTCGGCGGCATGCTCCGACAGCCCTTTCGCCGATGCCGGCCTACCCAAAATTGCTGCTAGCCTTTCGCCAATACGGGGATTGGCTGGCGCGCCTAGGGATAGAAAGTGTTGGTGCTCTCAATGATGCCATTCACGCGGGGCGCATTCGTGAAGTGATTTTAGTCTCTGAGGCACTTCACGAGCAGCGTATTGCTGAAATTGCACGGCAGATTGCCCAGCGGGCCGAGTATGCGCGCATCATTTTGATTGCTGGACCTTCGTCTTCGGGGAAAACGACGTTCGCCAAGCGCTTAGCAGTGCAGTTGCTGGCGCATGGTCTCTCGCCTTTTCCGCTGGAATTGGACAACTTCTTCGTAGAGCGTGAGCGCTCCCCGCGGGATGAACACGGAAATTACGACTTTGAGGCGCTGGAGGCTCTGGACATTGCACGCCTTGAAGAGTGCCTAGAGGGGCTGATTGCTGGCAAAGTGGTCCAGCTGCCTCGCTTTAACTTCAAAACCGGGCGTCCCGAGGCTGGAGATGTTGTGCAGTTGCGTCCTGAGCAGCTGATAATATTGGAAGGTATTCACGGTCTAAATCCGCGCCTCTTGCCCGATTTTCCGCAGGAGCGAGCCTATCGCATTTACGTTTCTTGTTTGACTCAGCTTAACTTGGATCGTTATAACCGCATTTCCACGACCGATACTCGTCTGATTCGCCGTATTGTGCGGGATGCGCGTGAGCGAGGATATTCGGCGGCCGAAACGATTAGTCGTTGGGAATCGGTGCGACGGGGTGAAAAACGTTATATCTTCCCTTACCAGGAAAACGCCGATGAGATGTTTAATTCCGCTCTGGTCTATGAACTCTCAGCCCTCAAGCCCCTGGCAGAACCTCTGTTGCGTCAGGTACCTTATGGGAGTGCCGAGCACATTGAAGCAAAGCGGTTGCTGAGTTTCATGGAGTGGTTCCTACCAATTGAAAGTGATCTGATCCCAGATAACTCTATTCTTCGTGAATTCATGGGGGGGTCTATCTTAAGTGATTTTAAATTGTGGGAGCACGGGTTGGAAAGCCTTCCCAATGGTCTCTTGCCGCATTTTACCATGCGATGATAAAAATCCACCCGCCGATGATGCGGCGGGTGGATCGCTTTCTATCTGTGCGTAGCTCACTTCAAATGGGCTTTGATGACCTGGCTGAGCCGTCGGATGCCCTCGTGGATAACTTCTGGCTTGCAGTAGGAGAAATTAAGGCGCATCGTGTTTTCGCCACCCCCACAGGGATGGAAGGGCTCACCCGGCACATAGGCCACCTTGTTCTCTACTGCTTCGGCGAACAGTTCTGTGGTGTTCATGCCTTCCGGGAGGGTCACCCATAGGAAAAGACCGCCTTGTGGTCGGGTCCAACGGACGCCTTCGGGCATGTATTTCTCCAGTGCTTCGAGCATGGCATCGCGGCGTTCGCGGTAAACCTCACGGATTTTGAGCACGTGCCGGTCCAGGAACCCCCCATGCCCGACCTCATAAGCCACTACCTGATTGAAAGTGGCGGTATGCAGGTCTGCCCCTTGCTTGGCGAGCACAAGTTTTCGAATCACCTCGGTAGGACCGATGACCCAGCCAAGCCGCAAGCCGGGGGCGAGGATCTTGGAGAAAGTGCTTAGGTAGATGACGTTCCCACTATAGTATCCATTGCGGTCGTTCTGGGCGTGGATCTTGGCGTCCATAACCACGACCGAAGGTAAGTGTTCGCCCTCGTAACGCAATTGCCCATAGGGGTCGTCTTCGATGATCGGAACCCCATAGCGCGAGGCCAATTCCACCAATTGCCGACGGCGCGCGGTGGACATAGTAACCCCCATCGGGTTCTGGAAGTTGGGCAGTACGTAGATGAATTTAGGCCCAGCCCGTAAAGCGTCTTCCAATTCGTCGGTGACCATTCCCTCATCGTCAGTGCGCACGGTAATGTATTCAGCGCCGTAGGCATTCCAGGCCTGTAAGGCGCCCAAGTAGGTGGGGGATTCCACCAGGACGCGATCACCTCGGTTAATGAACACTTTGCCGATCAAATCCAGGGCTTGTTGCGAACCAGCAGTGATGAGAATGTTATCTGCAGAGACACGGATACCGTAGCGCGAGGTGTGGCGTGCAATCATCTCACGCAGGGGAAGATAACCCTCGGTTGAGCCATACTGAAGGGCCATTCCGCCGTTTTCGCGCAGGACGCGCAAGCACGCCTCAGTGAACTCTTCAACCGGGAAGACCTCTGGGGCTGGCAGCCCCCCGGCAAACGAAATCACATCAGGCTGCTCGGTCAATTTGAGCAATTCACGGATCGCCGATCCCTTCATGCGTTGAGTACGCTGAGCATAGCGGTGATCCCAAAGTGTTTGCATGCTGGTTCTCCTTGGGCTGGTCTCCAAAGGAAATTCAGGGACGTTTGCAGCGGAGGTGAACTCTTCGGGCTTGACCATAATCGGGTCGAACGGCATAGGATTACCTCCTGATCGTAGGAACTGGACGGGATAAGGGTTTCAGAGACATGGTAAGTCAAAACGTGCGTTACTTTCTAAAAAACACCAGGTGTGCGTTAGAGTTATGTCCGCACACCTGGTGCTCTTGCCTACCTTGGAAAGCGGCTAAGGACCACTGCCGGCGTGGGTAGTATCAACCGATCGCCGGTTTTGAGCTCGGCTGGGGCTTTACCTAGGTTCTGTGGTTTGCCTTGGAAGATGTAAATTGGTGTGCCTTCCTCCGCGTACTTAAGTTCAACCCATGCTTGGCCGGTCAGAAAGCCCTCGGAATCAATCGCACAACTGGTTACATAGCCGATGGTGCGCCCTTTCCGGTCTAGAACCGGATCACCTAGATGGGCCATTCGTACGCCCTTCTCGGTGAAGCGGAAGCGAATGACCACTGTCTGGCGCTGCTTTTCGCGGGCAATGAAGGCGTCTCGCCCAATGAACCATGGCTTATAAGTCTTAACAAAAGCGGCAAAGCCTGCCTCGCCAACCCCTAGGTTGAAGGGGCCAGCCAATTCATGACCATAAAGCGGTAACCCCGCCTCGGTGCGCAGGGAATCCCGGGCACCTAAACCACACGGTTTCAGTCCCATCGGCTCCCCGACTTTGAGCAGAGCATTCCATAAGCCCACCGCTTTATCCGGGTGGACAAAGAGCTCGAATGCCATTTTCTCACCGGTGTAGCCTGTGCGCGAGATGACCAAGTCAAAACCACCAATGACGGCTTCACAGAGTTCAGTGCGTTTGAGAGCGACAATGCGCTTGCGGGTTTCGGCATCGCAACCCAGAGCCAGTAGGATATCGCGCGACTTGGGTCCTTGGAGGGCGATGTCCACGCGCATGTCGGGCCCTTCTTTGGGATCTCGTAAGTTGCGCAACACCACCTGGCTACCAAACGCACGGGCCCAAGGGCGCTGGTTATCCACCCGCACCTTGCCGTCGCGCACTGCATTAAGCCAGGCCCAGTCTTTATCGTCGTTGGCAGCATTGACCACGATCAGGTATTTGTCATGAGCGCGCCGGTACACGATGGTATCGTCAATGACATTTGCATCGGGATCAAGGAAATGAGTATAGCACGACTCACCAACAGCCAGAGCGCTGATGTCGTTGCCGCAGACGCTATCCAGAAAGACCCCTGCATCCGGTCCTTCGGCTTGGTAGACACCCATATGAGCCACATCGAATAATCCAGCTGCCTGACGCGTGGCCAGGTGTTCCTCAGTGACCGAGGTGTACCACACAGGCATTTCCCATCCGGCAAAGGGGATCATCTTGGCGCCCAGTTGGCGGTGGGTCTCAAAAAGTGGGGTTCGGCGCAATTGCTCGGGCTCGCGCTCCTCCCAAGTGAAAGTGGGCAGGGGTTCAGGGCCGGCTGCATCTTCTATGCCAATATAGTAGGGCTTGCTCTGGCTAACGGCCGCGCCTGCGACCCAAGCGATGGATTGAGCCTCGCTTTCGTTGACAATGATTGGCCCGGGCAAGCGCCGCAGTGGATCGGGGTCAAAGGCAACATAACCATCCGAAAGATCGCGCAGCCAGGTAGCAGCCAAGGCGGCTTTGTCTGCCGGGACGGAGAGGCGGAAGTGCCAGGGGGTGATACAAGTGAGGCTCCCTTCAACGTTTCCTTGAGGGGTACGCAATTGTGTTGCCTGGCTTTCGCCCGGTTTCAAGGCCTCCACATCGCTGGTAAAGACGAAATTGACAAAAGTGCGCACGCGTTCCCCCTGTAAGTCATAGGCTACCCACCCATTTTGGGCCTTGGGTTTGTCATCCAGGAAGAAGAAGTGCGGATAGCCGTGTTGGGTAGGTTCGTAGTCAATCCCGGCTTTCTCGGCCAGTGCACGCGCGCGCAATTTGGCGTCTTCCAGAACCTCGAATTTGACCTTGGCGCGTTGGGCAGGCCCCTTGCGGGTTTCAACGCTATAGGGAGTGGTGGCAAAAAGTACGTCGGCCATGATGTCAGCGATCTGATGCATTTCGGCTTCTTTTAGCCCGCGCTGGGTCACCCATGGCGTGCCGTAACGGATCCCGGAGGCATTGAGGGCAGCTTTGTCGCCCGGGATGGTGTTGCGGTTGAGGACGATCCCAGCAATATCCAAGATGCGGGCTGCCATATCCCCAGAGAGGGGCGTGCCATCTGGCCCAATAATGGTCTTACAATCTACATTCCCGAGATGGGTATTGCTTCCTCCGTAAGCGATGCGCAAACCGCGCTCAGCGAGGCGCTCGGTCAAGGCTGCACAGTTTTTGACGATTTGGGCCTGTAGTTGTCGGAAGGTCTCGGTACGGGCCAATTTGAACGCCACTGCCATGCCAGCGATAGCATGCAGGTGAGGACCACCCTGTTCACCTGGGAAAACAGCGCGGTCCAATTTCTTGGCCAGGTTGGCGTCGGTGGTCAAAATGCAGGCACCCCGCGGGCCCATTAGGCTCTTGTGCGTGGTGAAGGTGATCACATGGGCATGTCCCAGCGGGGAGGGAAGCACTCCTGCGGCAACCATCCCGGCAATGTGGGCGATGTCGGCCAGTAGCACCGCTCCCACTCGGTCGGCGATGGCGCGAAAACGTGCCCAATCGGGTACCCATGGATAGGATGAATACCCGGCAATGATGATTTTGGGCTTATGCTCTAATGCCAAGGCCTCAACTTCGTCATAATCAATTTGTTCGGTCTTGGGGTTAACCCCGTAAGCAATCACGTTAAACCATTTTCCTGACCGATTGACCGGTGAGCCGTGGGAGAGGTGACCACCGTGAAGCAAGTTCATGGCCAGAATGGTATCGCCTGGGTTGAGCAGTGCAGTATAAACGGCATTGTTCGCTGGGGCACCTGAAAGCGGTTGAACATTGGCAAAGATCTGGTCGGGGGAGACACCGTTGGTGGCAAAAAGCTCGACCAGTCGGCGGCGCGCTAGCGCTTCCAAGATATCTGCATATTCTACACCTTTATAATAGCGTGGGTCGGAGTAACGCCGATAATACGTCAGACGGGCAGAGTAATCGAGGATCTCTGCCTCACTCATCCAACGGGTTTCTTCGTCTGGATAGCCTTCGGCGTATAAATTCTGAAAAATGGAGCCCAGGGCTTCACGAACGGCAAAAGGGGCGGTACTTTCACTTGGAATCAGAATCAGTTTGCGATATTGACGTTCGGCCTCTAGTTGAATCAATTCATGGAGGTCTGGGTCTATCTCTGCCAGTGAACCCCGAACTAGAAAATCGCTCATAGTTGGCTCCTTGGGACGAAAATGGAGAAAAATCAGGCTGTCAAAGGATTAGCCCAAACCAATTGTAGCCCTCGTGGTATTGAGGGTCAAGTGTCATCTTTCCCTAGCCAAGTTGTGTCAGTTGTAATGATTAAGATGGGGTTTGTTGTTGGTCTTCAACAATAGCACGTATCCAGTCTAGCATATAAGCAATGACTGCATCTTTTTCGGGTTCGTTATGCAGTTCGTGATAAAACCCTTCCCAGGCCTTATAAACCACGGGACCATGCAGGCGACTGGCAAATTGAGAGGTGGCAACGGGGTCTACTAGGCGGTCTGCAGTGCCTTGCATAAGCAACAGTGGATATGGAAACTCGCCCTCCCATTCCAGTAGCCACTGTCCGGCCTCGAGTAGGCCTAACCCCAGACTTAGCGAGATATGGGGATGTACTAATGGATCGTCAACATAGGTCTGGATGACCTGTGGATCGCGGGATAGGCCGTTGAGATCCAAACCATTGTTGATAAGAAGGGCGGGGAACAGTCCTCGCAGCAACTTTCCCAGCCAGAGAGGAATGGGGGAAGGTTTAGCGGCACGCAATCCGGGGCTACAGGCAATGACTCCCCGCAGAGGAGGAGTGCGCTGCAGGGCATAATAAAGCACTAGGTTGCCACCCATGCTATGCCCAAACAGGATTTGAGGTATTCCGGGAAAACGTTGCTGAAGATCTTGACGCAACCAATCGAAAATATCTAAGAATTCATCATATGTTCGAATATGTCCCCGTTTTCCTTCGGAGCGCCCGTGTCCGGGTAGATCGGGAGCCAAAACGAGCCAACCATGTCGGTTGAAGGCTTGTGCCACGTGGTGGTAGCGTCCGCTATGCTCACCCAGACCGTGGACGAGAAGTATCAGTGCATGAGGTGGGGATTCTGGTGCCCATTCGCGGGCGAAGAGGCGGTAACCTTGTGGAATGGTGAGAACATGCTCTCGGATTGGCATTGGGTTTTCACCTTTAGGTTTAGATTTCTATCCTATGTTGTAGCCCAATTTCGTTGGAATGACAAGTTTGTTGGGTCGTGGGTTGACCAATTGTGTACCTCTGCTCTTTCTAAAGGGAGTAGTGCACGTCAGAAGAATTTGAGCGGAGATGTGGGTTCGCAATGGTAAAATAGTTTTCGGGATGACTAAGAAACCCAATGGTTCGGTTGGGGTTAAAAATATTGAGTTACCCTCCTCGGAGTGGGGGAGGCGGTATTGAGCGGGCTATATGACGCTGACGAGAAGGACGTGATCCTGCGCGCCGCTCAAGGGGACTCGGAGGCTTTTAGTGTGCTTTACGAGCGGTATGTGCGCCGAATTTACAGCTATATTTATTACCGCACCGGTAATGTTCATGATGCTGAGGATCTGACTGAGCGGGTTTTTCATCGTGCCTTGCACCACATTCGCAACTTTCGTTATCAGGGCTTGCCGTTTTCGGCCTGGTTATATCGAATTGCTCATAATTTGGTGGCTAACTGGCACCGCGATAACCAGCGACGTAAAGAGGTTCCTATTGAAGGCCACCTGCACTTGATGATGCGGGCTGAGCACCCGGAGATGCATCTGGAACGCGATCAAGAGATTGAGCGTCTGATCCGGGCAATTCAGAAGCTCCCTCCTGAACGCCAGAATTTGATTGTGCTGAAATTTGTAGAGCAACTTTCCAATGAAGAGATCGCCAAAATTATGGGGCGTAGTGAGGGCGCGATTAAGAGCCTGTACCATCGTACCTTGATCAGTTTGCGAAATGAGCTGGGTCTGAACCTAGAAGAGGAGTAAGTGAAATGGCTTTGAAAATTGTTACCGATGGATCGGCAGATATTCCGCAGGCGTGGGAAGAGGAATACCAGATTCATATCATCCCATTAAGCGTGCGTTTCGGTGAGGAGTCGTTCTTACAACGCGATCTGACGTTCAAGGATTTTTATGAAATGGTGCGCCAGAAGCGTCTTCTGCCGAAAACCTCGTTGCCTTCACCTCAGCAGATTGTAGAATTTTATCGCCGTGTTGCCAGTCGGGGCGATTCGATCCTCTCCATTCATCTTTCTAGCAAATTGTCTGGCACTTTTGCCGCAGTTCAAATGGCGGCTCGAGAACTGGCTGGCGAGCTAAACATTTATCCCTTCGACTCCGGGGCGGGGTCGGCGGCGCTAGCCTTTATGTGCCGCGAGGCGCGCCTGCTTTCCTGGCGTGGGTGGGATGTTGAACGCATCCTGCAACGTTTGGCGCAAATTCGAGATCAATTAATGGTGATCTTCACTCTGGAGAATTTGGAGTTTGCGCAAATGAGCGGGCGTATCAATGCTCTGCAAGGTGCCCTTTCGTCCTTGCTAAAGGTCAATCCCATCATCAAGTTACGCGAGGGGTTGCTTTACGCAGCAGATAAAGTGCGTGGCCGCCAGCGAGCCCTAGAGCGGATTGTGGACGAACTTAAACAACAGATGCAAGGACACAAAATCAACCTGGCAGTAGTCCATGCGGCGGCGCCGGAAGTGGCTCAGGAGTTAGTAGCAAAGATCAAGACGCTCTTGAGCTGCCAGGAGATCGTTATCACCGATCTTTCCATACCCGTGGCGGCGCACTTGGGCCCGGGCACTATCGGTATTGTGGCCTATCCTGTTATGGAGGAGGAGGGATAGCGCGTTGGTCGCCAAACAAATGAACAATGAGATCCTGCAGCGCATTGAAGAGCAACTGCGCTCCAAATTGCACCCGGTAGATCCCGACCCCCAGTTTGTGGTGCGCCTGCAGCGACGACTAACGACCACGCCGCGAATCACGTTAGATCGATCGATTGGATTGATGGGGGCGCTACTAAGCATTGGGGCGGGTGTCTTCTTGGGCGCGTTATTGCTCTGGTTCCTGCATCGCCCCGCCCGGTCGGCCGAGTGAGAGGCAAGCGTTCGCATCAGGGTTGTGGGGGAAGTTTGAAGCGTTTCAGGTGGGCTGCTAAGGTTTCCAAATCGGGCTCCACTAGAACGCTTCCGTCTGGGAATACGAGGGTCGGAACGCTACGAAATCCTTCATTGATTATTTCGACTACGCGGCGTGCCTCTAAGTCCCGATCAATGTCAATCCAGTGATAAGGGATGCCTTCCTGATCAAGCAGAGCACGTGCTTGGCGCGAGCCATAGCACCAGGTTGTTCCGTAGAGCGTGATGATGGTAGGTGGATTCTCAATCCGCTTAATTTTCATCGGTGGACTCCGTTGTGTGTAAACGTTCAAGTTCGGTGATCAGCCAACGGGCTTCGGCCACCAGATCTACGTCTACTGGGAGGCGGAATTCCGGCGTGACCCGCATCAAGAAGTGATCGGCGGCTTGGCGAAGGGCTTCGGGCAACGT
The DNA here is from genome assembly GCF_938028735.1 of uncultured Thermanaerothrix sp. Classification (GTDB taxonomy): domain Bacteria; phylum Chloroflexota; class Anaerolineae; order Anaerolineales; family Anaerolineaceae; genus Thermanaerothrix. Next base: position 166,664 of record NZ_CALIMF010000002.1, on the reverse strand, counting down.
TTCACTCTCACGCAAACGTTCAAACAGGCGAATGACCGACGAGGACTCGGTTTGCTCATCCTTATCCCAAAATGCTTGTAGTGCTAGGCCCACAGCTCTACGAGCGCATACCCGTGCTTGGCCCTCATTTCCAGCCTGGCGTGCTCTTTCGGCCTGGGCCAGTTCTTGCTCAATGGCGGCTCGGAGGGAGGGGGTAAAAATCATGCCCAAATTTTAACCTAAATGCTTATTATGTGGGGTTGACAAAACCTTTGCCTAGCGATATTGTTAAGTCATCTAAATAAATAAGAGTGCTAAAGCAATGGATGAGCGCGAAGAATTAGTTCTGCGTTTACGTGAGTGGATGGACGTATTTATGGTGCACAGCATGCATGAACTGTTCCGCTATGTTCGCAGTACGGGACTCTCTATGCCGCAGTTTAACGTCCTGATGGCACTTTACTACAGGGAGAATTGTGCTGTTTCGGATTTGAGCGAGCGTATGGAAATCACGTTGGCGGCGGCGAGCCAGTTGGTGGATCGGCTGGTTCAAAGTGGGCTCCTGGAGCGCATCGAGGATCCACACGACCGGCGCTCTAAGCGTTTGAGCCTTACCCCTAAAGGTCGAGCCATGGTCGAAACAGGGATCAGCCTCCGTTTTCGCTGGATGGATGATCTTGTGAAGCACCTGGAGATCGAAGAGATCCGACAAATCAATCAAGCCATTGTGCGGTTGTCGCAAGTGGCTCGTGCCATTGAAATGCCTGAAGCCCATTTTAGAAGGTGATCGCTTATGCTCCATACGGATGTTCGTCATAATCGTGTTGCTATGCGTTCCTCATTGAACGGTTCGCCTACCCGCGGGGTCATGCAACGAGCCTTTCGTTATCTAAGTCGTTATCGTGGACAGGCTCTCTTACCCTACATCTTTTTGGTAATCGCCACGCTGGCTCAGTTGGCGGTGCCCCGGATGGTGCGGAATATGATTGATGCAGTCACGCGCGGGGCGGTGGCCGATCAAGTGCTGAAAGCCCTGGATAAAATTCCCTCCGCTTTTATGAACCAGGCGCTACCGCGCATCCTGGAACTGTTGAACTATCCCACTGCTTGGGATTTGCAACAGTTGCGTGAACGTCTGAGCCAGGATGTGAGTAATGCACCAGGTGCTCTCATGAGCGCGGCTATTTCGATTGTTATCTTTGCTGCCGTGCGAGGGTTATTTGCCTTTTTGCAATCTTATTGGGCAGAGCGCAATTCGCAGGCAGTTGCCTTTGACCTCCGCAACGATCTCTATGCCAAGATCCAACGCTTGTCTTTCTCTTATCATGACCGCCAACAAACAGGCCAGTTAATGGTACGTGCCACAGATGATGTGGAAAAATTGCGGTTATTCCTGGGGCAGGGTTTGCTACAACTGGTGGGTGCTATCATCTTGATCAGCGGGACACTTATCTTGCTTTTCACCACAAACCCGGAATTAGCCCTGACCACTCTATGGATTCTCCCGGTTGCGCTGGTACTCTTTGTGATTTTTAGTCGTATCAGCCGTCCCATGTTTACCCGCGTACAGCAGCGCTTATCCGAACTGAATACCATTTTGCAAGAGAATCTTGCTGGCATTAAAGTCATTAAGGCTTTTGTGCGTGAGCGTGAGGAGCAGACCAAATTCCGTGCAGCCGCTGATCGGTTGATGAACCAGCAGATTGCCATAGCGCGGCTGTTCACCTTCCTGTTTCCCTTTGCGTTTTTGATTGCCAATCTGGGACAAGCCACCATATTATATGCCGGAGGTCAGCGCATCATCCAAGGGGTGCTTACGCTGGGGGAGTGGCAGGAATTCAGCCTGTACTTGGTTTTTCTGTTCCTTCCTATTGCGCAATTTGGTTTTATCATCAATCAGTTTAGCCAGGCCTCTGCTTCGGCGGTACGCATCTTTGAGATTCTGGATGCCCAGTCAGATGTGGTTGAAAAACCGGACGCCATTTCACTTCCACCCATCAAGGGGCATGTGAAGTTTGAAAATGTGTCGTTCCGTTACTTCGGTGGTGGCGAACCGGTGTTGAAAAACGTATCTTTTGAAGTACAGCCAGGTCAGACTGTGGCACTACTAGGTGCAACGGGTTCGGGCAAAACTACCATTATCAATTTGATCCCGCGCTTTTATGACCCGACAGAGGGGCGGGTACTGATTGATGGTTATGACATTCGAGACGTCACGCTCCAGTCACTGCGTTCACAGATTGGCATTGTTCTTCAAGAAACCACCCTCTTTTCGGGCACTATTCGCGAGAACATTGCGTTTGGTAAGCCAGATGCTACTATAGATGAAATTATTGCGGCGGCTAAAGCCGCTGCGGCTCATGAGTTTATTATGACGTTTCCGCAGGGTTATGACACCCCGGTAGGTGAGCGAGGGACGACCCTTTCTGGTGGTCAAAAACAGCGGATTGCATTGGCCCGCGCGCTGTTGCTCAACCCGCGTATTCTCATCTTGGATGAGGCAACCTCGAATGTGGATGTCGCAACGGAAGCGCAAATTCAGGCTGCACTACAGCACTTGATGAAGGGGCGCACGTCGTTTGTAATTGCTCAACGTATTAGTACGGTGATGAACGCCGATTTGATTCTGGTGCTGGATAAGGGTCAAATTGTGGCGCAAGGGCGGCATGAGGAATTGCTGGAGGAAAGCGAGATTTATGCCGAGATATATTCCTCGCAGTTACAAGGGGATGAGCCCCAATTGATTCCGGATGCTGTGATTTTACCGGGTGATTGAACTTTAGATTTCAGGAGAGCATACGACTATGTTTCATGGTGGTCCACGCAATGCATTGAATCGCGAAACCTCTAAACCTCAAAATATTGGCCGAACCCTGGGGCGGCTGGCCAGGTACTTTGGGGTTTACTGGTTTGCATTGTTGGGGGCTGGGGTGATGGTGATCATTTCAACCTGGACGCAGGTTACTACCCCCGAGTTAACCGGCCAACTGGTGGATTGCTACCTGGCTCCAGTAGCGTCCGGATCGTTTGGTTCATCCTTTCCAGGGCTTTCGGGTATGGGTGGGGCAGCTCAGTCGAATTGTTGGCTCAGCGTGACCCACGAACCAAGTGGCTTTACCCAAACATTTATACGTAAGATATTCCAGATAGGTGGGTTTCCCCTTCCCCCGGCAGATCCCTCACAGTTGAGTGCGGGGGATCGTTTGGCAGGGTTGGGACGTTTTGTGGTTATCATTGTGGGGCTTTTTGTGTTGGGGGCGCTGCTAACGGGGTTGACGTTCTTTGCGGTCTCCTGGGTGGGGCAGCATGTCTTACGTTCCTTGCGCGTTAGCGTCTTTGAACATCTGCACCGCTTGCCACTTTCCTTCTACACCCAGAATGAAGCCGGCGACCTGATGAGCCGGATTACCAACGACACCGAGGCGCTACAGCAGGCTCTTTCGTTCGCGTTGGTCAACGTGGCCAGTGGGGTGCTATTGTTGGGATGGATCATCTACAACATGTTTACAAAGAACGTGACCTTTGCCCTGATGAGTGTCTCAGTAGCCCCTCTCATGTTAATGGTTACGTTGTGGTTTTCCTCGCAAGCGCGCAAGGCTTTTCGGCGCGCTCGTCAAGAACTAGGCTCTATTAATGCAGAATTACAAGAAACTATCGCCGCTGTGCGTGAGGTGCAGGCCTTCAATCGAGTGGAAGCCAACATTGAACAATTTCGCCAGATTAACGCTGCCAATCGGGATGCTAATGTACGGGCTGTGTCGTTCACAGCGGCGCTTTCGCCCACTCTAGAAGCGCTGGGTTATTTGGCGTTGGCCATTGTCACGGTTGTGGGAGGAACCGCACTGTTGGGCGGCGCCAGGCTAGGGGGCGAGGCTGTCTCACTGGGATTGGTGATCACCTTTTTAGGCTATGTACAGCGTTTCAACCAACCGATTCAACAAATTGCCATTCTCTGGACAAACATTCAGAATGGGATTGCGGGTGCCGAGCGCATCTTTAACTTGTTGGACGTCGAACCAGCCATTCAGGACGCTCCAGATGCAATTGAAATGCCCCCGATTCGGGGTGAGGTGGAGTTCCGGAATGTCTCAGCGGAATATATCAAGGGTCAGCCGGTGCTTAAGAACGTCTCATTTGTGGCAAAACCTGGTCAGACCATCGCAATTGTTGGGCCAACTGGCGCGGGGAAAACCACGCTGGTCCATCTAATTCCGCGCTTTTATGATGTGACCGAGGGAGCGGTGTTGATAGATGGTATTGATGTGCGGAAGGTGAGGGCCGAGTCATTGCGGCGGCAAATTGGTATGGTGCTTCAGGACACGTTTCTCTTCAGCACCACAGTTATGGAAAACATCCGCATTGGGAATCCAAATGCTAGTGACGAGGAGGTCATTGAGGCGGCCAGGCTGGCGCATGCGGATACCTTTATTGAACGTTTGCCCGAGAAGTATCAGACTGTACTGGGCGAGCGAGGGGCCGGTTTGAGTCAGGGGCAGCGCCAATTATTGGCGATTGCGCGGGCGATCCTAGCCGATCCGCGTATTTTGATCCTGGATGAAGCAACCTCGAGTGTTGACACACGTACTGAGCGATTGATCCAGAGCGCGTTGGAGCGCTTGCTGGAGGGGCGAACCGCATTTGTCATCGCCCATCGTCTGAGCACGATCCGTAACGCGGATCTGGTGCTGGTCGTTCACGAAGGTGAAATTATTGAGCGAGGGCGGCACGAGGAATTACTGGCCCAGCAAGGTTTCTACTATCGCCTCTATATGAGCCAATTCCGACGGGATCTTGCCAAGACCATGGTCAGAAGCATCCAAGAGCCAACCCAACACACCCCCCTTCCGGTTCCCAAGGGGAGCTAACTGGCTCGTCTAAGTGATGATAAGGCCTCTACCGCGCAGATTGGGCAGAGGCCTTATATTTAGCGTTCTAGGCCCAGCCCTGGCTCTTGACAAAATTTGTGATCACCGGGATTTCAAAAATCTCACCCCGGTTCGCCTTGATGCCATAATAGATGACCAGGACAATGGTGACAATGGGGCCAATACACCAACCGACCACAGGAATAAAGCCCATTAAGATATTGAAAACGATTAGGGCGACTCCCAGGATCAGGGCTTGCATGGTGTGGGCTTTTAGGAAAGGACGATTTTTCTTGTCCTCAAGTAAAAGGATGATGATAGGGACAAGAGGGGTCAAGAGGTAGGCTAACAGGCCCCACAGACGGTCATCGCTGGTGATTTCTTCAGGGGGGATCGAAGTTTGAGCGCTCATCGCGGCCTCCAGAAATAGGATTGAGAGCATTGCCTCTCTAAAATTTATTGTACAACAGATTCTAAGTTGGCAGTCCTTCTCTTGTTTGGAGGTTTGCCCCCTCAATACCTCCCCCTTAGCTGGGGTTCGGCGCGGGGCCCGAGTTCCTCAGGGCGGGCTTTCGTCACGCGTACTACTGCGGCTTTGTATTCGGGGATTTTCGCTTGTGGGTCAAGGATATCGTGGGTAAGCAAATTAGCCGCTGCCTCGTGAAAATGGAAGGGAATAAAGACGACACCAGGGTTGGTTTTGGATGTCACATGAGCGCGCAGGACAATCGAGCCGCGCCGCGAGGTTACCCGCACGGGGTCGCCATTTTGGATGCCCAGGCGGGCGGCATCACCAGGGTGAATATCCACTAGGGGCTCAGGAAAAAGATCATCCAGCCAAGAGTGGCGGGTGAGCGTGCCACCATGCCAATGTTCTAATACGCGCCCAGTGCTCAGGACAAAAGGATAGTCGTCGTCGGGCATCTCGGCATTTGGGGTGTAATCCAGTGGATGGAATTTTCCCCGTCCGCGGGGGAAGGTTTCGGCGAAGAGAAAAGGCGTGCCCGAGTGCTGGGCATCCCATACCGGGGTTTGTAACCCACCTTCGCGTTCTAGACGCTCATAGGTTACGCCGGCGTATTCAGGAACATAACGCCCCATTTCCTCTAGTATTTCGGAGGGGTGTTGGTAATCCCAATAGGCCGTGGTAGGACGGCCTAGCCGTTTTTCAATCCGCTTGGCCAGGTCACAAATGATCTCCCAATCCGGACGGGACTGACCCCGCGGAGGAATGACCTGACGCACGCGCTGCACGCGGCGGTCCGTGTTGGTAAATGTTCCTTCTTTCTCTGCCCAGGAGGTGGCAGGAAGAAAGACATCAGCAAAGGCGCCGGATTCGTTGATGAAAAGGTCTTGTGCGACCAGGAATTCCAGTTCTTGCATTTTTTGGCGAGTGTGGTTTAAGTTGGGTTCTGACATCATTGGATTTTCACCCATGATGTAGAGCGTCCGTACACCCCCGGGGCCGACGCTACTGAGGATCTCAGTAGTGGTTAAGCCCAGTTGCCGGCTCAAACCGCCGGGTTCAACATTCCAGGCCTGTTCCCAACGGCGGGCGTTCTCCTCCACGTCTACGCGCTGATAGCCGGGGTAATGCCAAGGCATGGCGCCCGCGTCTGAGGCCCCCTGTACGTTATTTTGCCCACGGAGGGGATTGAGACCCGTGCCGCGCCGCCCAATGTGTCCAGTAAGCAACGCCAGGTTAATCAGGCTGAGCGCATTGGCTACGCCATGGCTGGATTCGGGGATGCCCAGCGCCCAGTAAATGGCTGCATTTTTGGCCGTAGCATAGAGCCGGGCCGCTTCAATGATCAGGTTGCGATCTACTCCGGACACACTTTCGGCATACTCGGGGGTGAATTTTTCCATCGAAGCCGCAAATGCCTCGAAGTTCTCTGTACGTTCAGCAATAAACTGGCGGTTGTACAGTCCTTCTTTGAGAATGACGTGGGCCATGGCAGAAAAGACGGGCACATCCGTTCCGGGCTTAATCGGTAAGTAGAGGGTGGCGTAGTCCACCATTTCGATGCGCCGCGGATCCACTACGATCAACTTAGCGCCATGTTTGCGCACGGCAGCCTTCATCTGCAAAGCAATAATAGGGTGATTCTCGGTGGGGTTGCTCCCAGTTAAGATGAAGACATCGTTTTCAATCACCTCGGCAGCGGTATTACTCATGGCTGCCGAACCAATGGCCATTTGCAAGGCCACCACACTGGCGGCGTGGCACAGACGGGTACAGTGATCCACATTGTTGGTGCGGAAGAGTGCGCGGTACATCTTTTGTAAGAGGTAATTATCCTCATTGGTGGCCTTGGCACAACAATAAACCGCCATGGCGTGGGAGCCTTCTCTTTGGTAAATCTCGACCAATCGGTCAGCAACGTAATCGAGGGCTTCATCCCATGAGACTTCGCGCCATTCGGAGAGATCGAAAGCCTGCGTACGTTCACCAGGACGCTGGTTTTTTTTGCGCATCAGGGGAACGGTCACGCGCTGGGGATGGTAAATGAAATCATGTCCGAAACGGCCCTTGACACACAAATTGCCATGGTTGACCACCGAATCAAAGGACGAGGTGGCCTTATAGATGAAACCGTCTCGGACATGGAGTTCAAGGTTACAACCCACACCACAAAAGGGGCATACAGTAGGGACAACGCGCTCCGGGATTAACATGACCTGCACTCCTTTCATGCCGCTAAGTTGGCACGGCGTTTCTTGCCCCGCCGTTCACTGCGGGTTAATTCCATGATTGCCTCAGGGGTATATCCTTGCTCTAGTAGCCACTCGCGCTTGGGTTTCAAGGCACCTGTTGGGCACACGCCCACACACTGACCACAAAACACACAGGTTGTCTCAGGCATTGGGCGATGGAAAAAGGTGCTGATTTGGGTCTCATAACCCCGCCCGCTGAAGTTGATGGCGTAGGTATATTGGGCATCTTCAGCGCACACCTGGACACAACGCCAACATAAAATGCATTTTGCGTAATCGCGAATGTACATGGGGTTGTCGTCTATCGGGGAGAGGGTACGGCGCTCTGCCTCAGGAAAGCGCTGAGGATCAGCACCGTAGACTTGGGCCATGGTTTGAATTTCCGGCGCCTCCGAGAGGTCCACGCTAGCGTAGAGCATTTCGAGAATGGTGCGTCGGGAGCGCTGGACGCGCTCGCTGTGGGTGTAGACTGTCATGCCATCCTGCACGGTGGCCACACACGCTGGCACCAGCGTGCGCGCACCGCTGACCTCAACAACACAGATGCGACATAGGGCATTTGCCGTGCAATGGTCATGATAACAAATCGTGGGGATCTCAATCCCTGCTAGTTGAGCCGCTTTGAGGATTGTGATACCAGGCTCCGCTTGAACGGCAATTCCATCAATGGTCAAGGAAACGAGGGGTTGGTTCATGGAGGCTCTCTCACAAAAGCAGAATCAGGAAAAGGTTGTGGCTTGGAAAAGGTGAGGCCAATGGCTTAGAGCGCTCAGGATGGCCGACGCTGCAGTTTGCCCCAACCCACATAGGGAAGCGTCGGTCATGGTCCAGCCAATATCTTGCAAGCGCTCAATATCTCCCGGGCGGGTTTGTCCGTTGAGGATGCGGCTCATGATTTCATACTGGCGTTGAGTGCCCATCTGGCATGGATAGCATTTTCCGCACGATTCTTCAGCAAAAAAACGGGCTAGTCGAAACAGCACATCGCGCAAGTCGCGTTGGGAATCGAACACGGTAATCACCCCCGAGCCCAGGGTCAAACCCGCCGCCCGCAAGCCCTCAAAGCTAAGCGGGGTATCCAAATGGTCGGGTGTGGCGAAAGTGCCCGCCGCACCGCCTATCAAAGCCGCCTGGAAGGGGGCCTCGCTGCGCATCCCACCTCCCAAATCGAAGATGAGATGCCGGAGGGGGGTGCCAAAAGGGACCTCGTACAGTCCAGGGCGGCGCACATCGCCAGAAAGGCAAAAGAGTTTTGGCCCTGGCGATTTTTCGGTGCCCATTTTCCGATATTCATTTGCCCCCAACTGAAGAATCAAGGGAACATTGGCCAGTGTTTCTACATTGTTTATGACGGTTGGCTTCCCAAACAACCCATGAGTTGTGGGGAATGGGGGCTTAATGCGCGGAAAACCGCGCTTGCCCTCTATGGATTCAAAAAGCGCTGTTTCCTCGCCACATACATAGGCCCCGGCACCGCGGCGGATTTCAATGTCAAATGAGAAATCGCTACCTAAGATGCACGAGCCAAGCAAGTTGGCAGTGCGCGCTTCTTCAACTGCATGACGGATAGTCTGATACGCATTGAGGTATTCGCCGCGAATGTAAAAATAACCCTTGGCGGCCCCAATGGCGTAAGCAGCAATGATCATCCCTTCCAGGACTTGGTGAGGATCGTCTTCCATCAGAACACGATCTTTGAAGGTGCCGGGTTCGGCCTCATCGGCATTACAAACGACATATTTAGGGGTTCCTTCCGCTCGGGCAGCACTTTCCCATTTTAGGCCGGTTGGGAAAGCGGCCCCACCTCGCCCAACTAATCCAGAAGCCTTTACTTCCTCGATGACCCTTTCGGGAGGGATGGTAAGGACTTTCCTCAAGGCAGTGTAACCCCCTTGGGCCAGATAGGCCTCTAGAGAGGTTGTGTGACCCTTCCCGCATCGGGCAGTCAACAAACGTAGGTCGCCGTCCACATAAGTTTGCGGACGGCGACCTGTATGGGCAACCAGTTCCTGCCAGGTAATCTCAGGGGCTGCAGTGGCCGGGAGATTTTGGACCAACAGCGCTGGTGCATGATCACAGAGACCCAGACAGGGGGATTGTTCCACGGTAACGCTAATAGGCTCGCCGGTTTCTAAGGCATATTCCGTGCGGCGGCTGAGCTGCTTGAAGACGGTATCTGCCCCTGCCAATGCGCAAGCCGGATCATTACAAACGTGTATGATAACCTTGCCCACCGGTTGCGTGTGGAACATGGCGTAAAACTCAATGACCCCGAACACATCCGCTGCTGGGATTTGCAAAGTCTGGGCAATCTCTAGGGCAACTGGCTCGGGGATGTAACCATAAAAGTCCTGGGCGGCATGTAGGGCGGGCAGGAGTGCTGTTCGCCCTTGAGAGGCGATTTCTGAGAGGAACGATCGAATAAGGCTGAGGTCGAGAGAAGATTCCATTTTACTCACCGTGGGAAAAGGGGCGTAAAATTGGGAGAGCATCAACCGCAAAATCTTACCAATTTGCCTATAATTATACACAATCTTATGCTGAGTCTGTTTGTGCAAGCCGGAGGAAAATCACAGCGCATGGGCTTCAATAAGGCCTTGGCGCCTTTCTTGGGCGAGCCTCTGATCCGGCGGGTCATTCGGCGGGTTGAAGGGCTGGCTGGTGAAGTAGTGATTGTGGCGAATGATCCCCAACCCTATTTAGAATGGGGCTATTTAGTGATTCCGGATCGCATCCCCGGAATGGGGGCGTTGGGTGGACTCTACACGGCTCTGAGCCATGCCCAATACCCCTATGTGAGCGTTGTGGCTTGTGATATGCCATTTGTCAACGCTGCTGTGCTTGAGGAAGCCCAGAGGTGTTTGATTCGGGAAGAATTGGATGCAGTTATTCCTCAATCAACCAAGGGATTGGAGCCATTTCATGCGGTCTATCGCCGTGAGACCTGCCTGTCGGCTGTAGAGCGCGCACTGTTGCAGGGAGAGCGGCGCATGATCGCCTGGCTGCCTGAGGTACAATGGCGGCCTCTGCAATGGGAAGAGATTCGCCACTTGGATCCGCAAGGACGGGCTTTCTTGAATGTTAATACCCCTGACGAACTGGCGTGGGCTGAACGCCTGGCACGAGAGGCTTATTTAGAATGAGAAAGGATGGGGGCAGTCACCAAGCGTGTAGCCTGCCAGCCAGTGATCCTTTCGGGGTGGGTATACACGTTGAATTGGGAACGCCGCGCATACCCGATCAGGGTGATCCCATACTGTTCGGCCAGGCGAACCGAGAGCGCGGTAGGGGAGGTTCGGGAGACAAGAGCGTGTGCCCCTATGCGGGCGGCTTTCTGCAGCATTTCGGATGAAATGCGCCCGGTTGTGAAAAGGATGCGGTAGGCAGGAAAGATGCCGCGCAAGAGCATTTCACCGGCAATTTTATCCAGCGTGTTGTGCCGACCAATGTCTTCAACCTGGATCAATAGACGCTCACCATCCCCCAGCGCGCTGCTATGTACCCCCCGAGCAGCCTGATACAGATCCTGTGCCTGATACAGCAGACTCAGTCCTTGGAGTATCTGGCGGGCTTCGATGGCAATGGGGAAAGCGTCCTCTTGAATCGTTTTAGGAGGATTGGTTTCCTGACTGGTAACCCCACCGGTGCAACCAGAGGTCTTGCGCCAGTGGCTGGGCTTCTGTACAGATTTGTTTAGCCAGATGTCAATATTGCAGCCATTTTCGCACACACGGACGATTGCAACCTCATCCGCTGATTCCACAATGCCTTCGTTGAATAAGAAGCCAATTGCTAGCGCTTCAAGATGAGTTGGCGTACACATCAGGGTAACCCAGCGCTCCCCGTTGACGCTCAGGTCCACTGGTGTCTCAGCAATGATCTCCCCCTGTTGGTACGTCCATTGGTTGTTCTCAAAGTGCCAGTAAGTAAAGGAATGGGTAGTTGATTCCATAGGAGCGAACCCGTATCTGACAACGCTAAACGAGATTATGGCTTAATTTTACCTTATCTGGTTGAAATTTATGCAAGGGAACCCGCAGAGAACGCTCTACGGCCCTGCGGTAAGGTACTGGAAACCAACAGGATAAAGGCTAGGTCAATAACAACCCTTTTGGCCGATATTGTAGAGCCTCGGCAAGGTGATGGGGTTGGATCTGATCGGATCCTGCGAGATCGGCAATAGTGCGCGCCACCTTAAGAGTACGATGAAAGGCACGCGCCGAGAGTTGATAGCGGGCCATGGCGGTGCGTAAAAGAGCATTGGCAGTTTCGTCTAACCCACAGTGTTCGCGTACTTCTGCCGGGCGCATTTCAGCATTGCAGGTGATCCCGTTGTTGGCGCTAAAGCGGTGACGCTGACGTTCACGGGCTACTTCAACCCGCTGGCGCACAGTAGCGGATGGTTCACCAAGATGACGGTCGGCGATTTTCTCATAATCTACGCGCGGCACCTCAATATAGAGGTCAATCCGGTCCAATAGGGGGCCGGAAACGCGCTTTTGGTACTTGGTTACTGTGCCTGGTGAGCAGGTGCACGCCTTTTGCGGATCCCCATAATTACCGCAGGGGCAAGGATTCATGGCGGCAATCAATTGGAAGTTGGCAGGGAAGGTTAGTGACCCGTTAGCGCGGCTAATGGTGACGATCTTATCTTCCAGGGGTTGGCGCAAGACCTCCAGCACCCGTGGGCTAAATTCGGGAAGTTCGTCCAGGAAGAGCACACCGCGGTGCGCCAGTGAAATTTCACCTGGATGAGGCCAGTGTCCTCCACCAACCAGCCCAGCATGCGAGATAGTATGGTGGGGCGCGCGAAAGGGGCGGGTGCGAATCAACGGGCTGCCCTCGGGAAGCTGGTCGGCTACCGAGTAAATACGGGTGATATCCAGCGCTTCATCCAAAGTCAGCGTTGGCAAAATGGCAGGCATGGCCCGTGCTAAGAGGGTTTTTCCTGCTCCAGGCGGCCCGATCATCAAGACATTATGCCCACCAGCAGCGGCTATTTCCAGAGCCCGTTTGGCGTGTTCTTGTCCTTTGATCTCTTGAAAATCGGTTTGAACAAGAGCAGGCGGGTCGTTGCCCAATTGAACGGGTGGGTGAGGTTGAAGAGACTGGCGGCCGAGTAAATGTCCAACCAGATCGTTTAGCGTAGTGACCGGATACACCTGCAATTCCGGTAACAAGGCGGCCTCTGCAGCGTCTGCCTGTGGGGCAAAAATCCGCTGAAAGCCCTGCTGACGGGCAGTAGCAGCCATCGGTAAGACGCCACGAACGTGGCGAACATTGCCATCCAAAGAAAGCTCTCCTACCACCAGCGCCCCATCCAACGCCTCGAGGGGAATTTGCTCGCTAGCCATGAGCACCCCTAGCGCAATTGGCAAGTCGTAAGCAGGGCCTTCTTTGCGCACCGAGGCTGGAGCAAGGTTGACGGTCACCCGTCTTCTGGGGTAGGTCAAGCCAGTATTCTTAATCGCAGCCTGGACACGTTCACGACTCTCCTGGACGGCGGTATCAGGCAGCCCTACAATGACCATTCCAGGTAGGCCAGGAGAGGCATCAACCTCTACCTCGACAATAACCCCGTCCAGGCCAATGACAGCGCACGAGAAGACGCGGGCAAGCATGAAGTTAGTTTAGGTTTGCTCAGCGGTTTTGTCAACCATCCTGGCAAAGGATTCTGCCATTTAATCAATCGGCGCGGAAAATGTGGGTGATAATATTTGAGCCACTTCCGCCGATATTCTGGGTCATGCCGATTTTGGCTCCCTCCACCTGGGTTGCTCCAGCCTCGCCACGCAATTGTTGTACCACCTCTACAATTTGATATATCCCAGTGGCACCAACCGGATGCCCGCGGGCCTTGAGGCCGCCCCGTGTGCAGATAGGAATGCGTCCTCCAATTTGGATCTCTCCTTCTAGAGCCAAGCGCGGTCCCTGACCGCGTTCAGCAAAGCCACAGGCTTCCAGAGAGAGGGCGGACATAATGGTGAACGCATCATGAAGTTCAAATACATCAACATCATTGGGGCTAACCCCGGCTTGTGCATATGCTTGACGGGCCGAGCGCTCTGCAGCACTTAGCCAGAGAGGGTCGCGGCGACTGGCTACAGAAATGGTATCAGTGGCTGCTGCCGAAGCCACAATGCGGACCCTTGGTTTAGGAGGAAAGCGATGAAGGTGTTCCACGGGCACCAAGACAACCGCGGCGGCCCCATCGCCCATCGGCGAGGCGTCCATCAAGTTAATCGGTGGGGTAATCATGGGGGCCTTCATGTATTCCTGAAGGCTTAGCGGGGTGTGGAAGCGGGCATAAGGGTTGTGCAGTGCGTTCTGGTGAGAATTGATTGAAAAGGGCGCAAAGTGTTCGTGCTGCCAGCCGTACTCGTGCATATAACGGCGCATGATCAGCGCATTAAGGGCAACGAAGGAGACCCCGAAAGCCGATTCCCAATCCGCATCAGCGGCGGTGGCTAGTTCGGCCGTGATTTCATCCCCTGGCGAATCGGACATTTTTTCCACTCCCACGACCAATACCACATCTAGGACTCCTGAGGCAACTGCCATCAAACCGGCACGGAACGCGGCCGATCCAGACGAGCAAGCAGTTTCAACATGAAGGGCATTAGCATAACGCAAGCCTGCCCAATCCGCAATGTAAGCGCCTAGTTGCTGTTGGTGATTGGCAGAACCAGCCATCATGTTGCCCACAAAGACCCCATCTACCCGACTAATTCCGGCATCCTGCAAAGCTGCCAGAGCCGCTTCTCCTGCTAAGAGGCGTAGCGACTTTTCCCAATGTTCTTCAATAGGGGTCTGTCCAATGCCTAAAACGGCGACTTCGCGCATCTATTCAACCCTCATGAAATGGTTTCTGCCTGCATTATAGTCGGCGGAACTTTCATTTTCTATCAAGTTGTTGCCGTGTATAATCTAGCCGGCGGGTATAATTAGGCCGTGCGGTCTTTCGCCTCTTCATCGTTGATTGGGCCTAAGGTATTTTGCTTGCTAAGCCTTGTTTGTTTATTGAGCCTTGGGATGAGCGCTTGCCAGGGAATGTATGCGACTCCTGAGGTGGTGGTGACCCGGACACCAAGTGTTGAGCATCTTAAGCCTCCTCTTAACTCGCCATACGTCGTTAACAATCCTACACTCAGTTCCTTGCCACCAATGCAGGAGGCGTCGGGGCGTTGGAAAGAATCGCGGTTTGATGCAAGCAACCTCCCTGAGGGCCTGATTCGGCTACTACGCCAGGCGGGTTATGCCGTTACTGAAGACCAGCCATCTTCGGCAATCAGACTCCAACCGCTCAAACCGGCTTCAATCGGTCAAGCGCCGATCTTGGCCAGGTGGTTGTTTCTTCTAGTTGCTCCTTTTCCTACTCTCGCCGATGGAACTACCTGGGATGAACTGCAGGCGGCCTGGTTGGGTCAACATCCCTGGTCGGACCCTGCAACTCCCTGGAAAGGACGCCCTCTTGTCATGAGTCCCATTACTTATGAGGCCGTGCGGGCAGTTTGGGGACAACCGGCCTCCGAGCATGACATTGTCATGCTCAAACCAGAGGACGAGGTGCAGGAGGTGGCCTGGGCTATAGGTGCCTGGGCAATCATCCCCTTTGAAATCCTCAATCCGCGCTGGAAGGTGCTCAGAATTGACGGACAAAGTGGATTGG
Organism: uncultured Thermanaerothrix sp.; assembly: GCF_938028735.1. GTDB lineage: Bacteria > Chloroflexota > Anaerolineae > Anaerolineales > Anaerolineaceae > Thermanaerothrix. The sequence goes on along the minus strand of NZ_CALIMF010000002.1, from coordinate 151,433 downwards.
AAGCAGAAGCCACGGGGTTTCCCCTGTGGATTTCATATGGTGCTCCGGGGTTTGAGGGAGACGTTGGTCCGGTAGTCACAAATTATCATCCAGAGCATTTAGTCACAGTAATCTTGAGCGGGACGACTGCCCTGGTGCGGGCTACAGCGTTGCGCATAGAGGAAAAAGGGGTGAACTACCCGGGGCAGGCGTTAGCGCCGCTCTTGCGTGCAGCGGATGTGCTCCACATCAGCAACGAGGTGGCCTTTGATCCTCAATGCCCGCCTGCTAACCCCCTGCGACGCGAAGCGCGGTTTTGCAGCGACCCGCGCTATTTGGGTCTGCTGCAGGAAATCGGTACTGATGTGATTGAACTGACCGGCAATCATCTCCTGGATTGGGGTGAAGAGCCCTTCCGCTACACTTTGGATTTATATCGGCAAGTCCATTTGTCTTTCTATGGCGGTGGCGCCAATCGGGCCGAAGCCGAGGCGCCGTTAAAAATTGAGCGCAAAGGCACGCGCCTGGCCTTTCTCGGTTGTAATGCCGTGGGACCGGAGACCGTGCTGGCCACTGAGCAGCGGGCTGGTGCCGCGCCATGTGACCTTGAACGCATGAGCATACAGATCCAGGCGCTGCATCACGAGGGATATCTGCCCATTGTGACGTTCCAGCATTTGGAAGTGCAGGATTTTAAGCCCGCTAGTCAAGCGCGATATGATTTTCAAACTGCTGCCCAAGCGGGAGCAGTGATTGTCAGTGGCAGTCAGGCTCATTTCCCGCAAGGGTTTGCACTTAAATCTGGGGCATTGATCCATTATGGATTGGGCAATCTCTTCTTCGACCAGATGTTTTACTGGAATCGACGCGCCTTTTTGGATCGGCATCTGTTTTATGAAGGGCGTTATCTGGGTGTGGAACTGATTACCATTATTCTGGAGGACTATGCCCAACCCCGCCTGATGACGACGGCAGAGCGCACTGAAATGCTTCAGAACGTTTTTGCTGCTAGTGAGTGGTAGTTGCTTCTCCAAGGTAACCCGCCATGCGACGCATAACACTCATATTTCCCCTCACGCTTTTCGTCCTTTGTGGGTGCACGAGTGTGACGCAGCCTCCATCTTTTGGGGGGCAGGTTACTACGCAACCTTCCGAGGTAACGCCCACCCCATTTCAGCCCTTGGTGACTCAGGAAAAAACCGAGAAATCACCGACTGAGACGGCTCTAACGCGCCTTTGGGTGCCGGCTTTTGTGCCCCAGGGATTGCGCCAGCAAATCCCTCTCGGAGTGCTGGAGATGGCAACCTCAGAGGCCGAAGCAACTGTCTGGCTGACTCTGGGACAGGCTGGGCAGGGTGTGCCCTGGGTCTATGTGCTAGTGGTGCCCTTCCCAACAGTAAGAGACGGGACAACCCTTCAAGCCCTTGAGCAGGCCTGGCGGGGAGAGGAAAGCGATTTAAAGGGTACGATTTTTGTCTCAGCAGAAACTCTTGAGGTTATGCAGAAGATCCTAGGGGAAGCCCATCCAGAGCGCGTTCAAGTCGTGGATGAGGCTGCATTACTTGAAGCCGTTTGGACGCGGCGACCAGCGCTTGCGATTGTGCCTTTTGAAGCCTTGGAGCCAAGGTGGAAAGTGCTCCAGCTAGATGGGCGATCGCCGATTGACAAACACTTTGATCCTCAATCTTATCCGCTCACGGCATGGTTTACCTGGCGAGGGCATGAAGATCAGATTAGCGAGATTGAGGCGCTGCTGCGGGCCAGAGGGAGCGAGTTGAGGTCCAATCGTCAGGCAGATCGGTTAACCGTTTTGGTGATGACCGGTGTGACGGCACTGGTGCGGGCTACGGCAGCCAAGATGGAGGAGAAAGGGATAACCTACCCGGCTCAGGATGTGGGCGCACTTTTGCGGGATGCCGATTTGACCCATATTAGCAATGAGGTCTCGTTTAGCCCTAACTGTCCACCTCCTGACCCTAATCAGTTATCGTTAATTTTTTGTAGTGATCCGAGATACATTGAACTGTTGGATTATGTGGGTACCGATATTCTTGAGTTGACCGGGAATCATGGCGTTGACTGGGGCCGAGATGCTCTGCTCTATTCGTTGGATCTCTATCGTCAACGGGGATGGGCGTTTTATGCGGCAGGCGAAAACGAGGCCCAAGCCAAAGCAGCAGTCACTGTGGAGCACAATGGAAACCGGTTTGCCTTTATAGGTTGCAATCCGGCGGGGCCAGCCTTCATTTGGGCAACGCCGGATCTTCCTGGCGTGGCCAATTGCGACTATCCCTGGATGGAGTCCGAAATTCATCGCCTGGCGACTGAGGGGCATCTGGTCATTGCTACTTTCCAGTATTTCGAATCTTATCGCCCAGACGTGTTGCCTTATGAGCAGCAAGATTTCCGACGCTTGGCCGAAGCGGGAGCGGTTATTGTTAGCGGTAGTCAGGCGCACCATCCGATGGCGATGGAATTTTATGGTGGGAGTTTTATCCACTATGGACTGGGCAACCTTTTCTTTGATCAGATGCATGTCTACGTGAATGATCGTTTGATCGAGGGTACGCGTAAGGGGTTTATTGATCAGCACATTTTTTACAATGGCCGTCATATCAGTACGGTTCTCATTACTACTATGTTGGAAGATTACGCTCGCCCACGCTTGATGACCCCCGAAGAACGCTCGACTTTTTTGAGCCAGATGTTTTCAGTTTCAGGTTGGTAACCCACAATTTCAGAAAAGGAGGAGACCATGCGTAAGATTCACGATATCTCATTAACCATCGGGCCCGATCTTCCCACCTGGCCCAGTGATCCCAGTGTTCATATCGAGCGTGTTAGCAAGATTGAAGAAGGCGCAAACGCCAATGTCTCCAAAGTGGAAATGGGGTTGCATACAGGCACCCACCTGGATGCGCCTTATCACTTCCTTCCGGATGGAGCGCGCCTTGAGAGTCTCTCCTTGGATGTGTTGATAGGCTCTGCCCAGGTGGTAGAAGTGCCGGAAACATTTGGGGAGATTACTGCGGAAGTCCTTAAGAATCTCCCGCTGGCGGGTGGGGCGCAACGTGTACTGTTCAAAACGCGCAACTCGCGTTTTTGGGCCCAGGGCGAACGTGAGTTTCGCACTGATTTTGTGGGTATTACTCAGGATGGGGCGGAGTATCTGGTGGAGCAGGGTGTACGCCTGGTGGGTGTGGATTATCTATCTGTTGCGCCCTATAAACGTTCCCGCCCTACACACGAGGTGCTTTTGCGAGCGGGAGTAGTGATCATTGAAGGATTGGATCTCTCGCAGGTGGCCCCCGGGCTTTATCAGCTCATTTGTCTGCCTATAAAATTCCAAGGTGTAGAGGGTGGACCTGCCCGGGCTATTCTCGTCGAAGATTCGGCCGGAGGCTAGAGACGACTGATCAATTCAATATTGAGAGCCTGCAGGCTATCGGTGCGCTCCGATCGTGCCAGTTCAAACTCAAAAATGTAATTGCGGGTGGGTAACTGGCTGGGGCGCACTCCCTCTGGCAGGCTGGAGTCGTGAAAGAAGACCGAACCATACGGCGAGTTAGGATTACGCGTGTCCGTTAGCCATAGATTGGGAGCAATGACCTTGAGGTAACGCATAAAGCCATATCCCTGGTCGCTATGCCAGTAGCACCAGCCCCGAACCCGCGAGCCGATTTCGCCCCAGGGCGGTAAATCATTGCGCGGTGAGACCGTGGGCACCAGATTGGGAACAAGGTAGCCAGAGATGAAGAAATCTGCCTCATGGCGCAACTTGCTGGAGACGTTATCCAAGGCTATTACTTCAACCCGGCAGCCTTTATCTTGCAAGGCGCGTACGACCTGGACAAAGTCACCATCACCTGAGACAAGGAGTACGCGGTCAAGGTTAACAGATTGGAGCAAGGCATCCACCGCCAGTTCTAGATCGGCATTGGCTTTACCATAACGAACGCCGTTCTCGTCTATGAACCAATTGATCTCTTTGACGATCACTTTATAGCCCAGGTCGCGCAGGGCGGAGTGAAAATTCTGGGTGCCCTTGCGGTAGGTTTCGTCACGCTCAGCCCGTTCGCGGTCATAGCTCACATAGGCGTTTAGACGGACCAATTCAGCGTTATCCCGACAGGCGAATTCACGTAGTACATCATATTGTAGTCGTTGCCCCCCGTTAAGATAAATATTGGAAACATCCACGTAGACACCCACTTTTGCAAACGACATGCAGAGCCTCTCGAATTGAGAAAATTTTGTATAGGCTCATTTTAACTCATACCCTTGTCTTCGCGATCTTGCCGGAGGTGTTGAAATTAGTTTAACGGATCGGGCGGGGTAAGGTAAAATCAGAGGGGTATGCGTTTGGCGAGGCTGGTAATTGTTGTGGGCATTGTTGCACTGGAAGTGACACTTTTGGGCGGATGCCAGACTTTGAGGGAGGGGAGGATTCCCCGTTCAAGCGGGGAACCACTAGCGACACTCAACCCGCTTCCAAGTGTGACGGCGGAGTCATCTCCGCCGAGCGTTCCGAGGACTTTGGAGACCCCTTATAAATTTCTCCCTTTGACTCAGACCGTTCAGCCCTTGATTTCTGCCCAGCCCTGTGAACTGGCGGGTGCAGGTAATCCGCTGGACGTGACCATTCCAGATGATACTCCTATTTTACCCGGGCAGCGCTTTGTCAAGACCTGGCGGCTGGTGAATCTCGGGACGTGTGTCTGGGATGGCACCTATAGTGTGGTGTGGGTTTCAGGAGATAACCTGGCCCCTTTTACCTCCTATGCACTGTTCAATCGTGTGCTCCCGGGCGAATCTACGGATATCAGTATTGAGATGGTCGCTCCGCTTTGGCAAGGACGGTATACCAGTTACTGGATGTTGCGTTCTCCTTCTGGCAAGCTGTTCGGTTTAGGGCCGGCTGGAAATGCTCCTTTCTGGGTGCGCATTCAAGTTCCCTCGGTCAATACCGCCACACTTTTATCCAGCCTAACTGTGTCTCCTGTCATCGTAACTATGCAAGGACAGGTACGTCTGACAGGTCAACAGGGGGTTGACTTGGAAAGTGGCACAGTGTGGGAAAATACCTCAGCAGTAGATCTCTGGATTGAACGTTCGGATGAGGGGTTAATGATGATACTCATGGGTGGGGCGCAGTGGGGAGTTTTTCCCGCTGCAGAGCCCCCATCTCCGGGTCAGTGCCTGGAATTAGCGAAGGAGGAAATGCCGCTTCCCCTTGAAGCGGAGGCCTTCTTCCCTTCTCTATGTATACAAACCGGAAGTGGGAACGTAGCCTACCTTCAGATTAGCCGTGTGGATCGGATGCAAGACCAAGTTGAATTGACCTACCTCCTTTGGACGGTACCTTGATCGGGCCCGGTTGTTTCAAACTCTACTTTATGGAGTCGGTTTATGAATCTTGATGATAGGGATAAATTCAGTCAACTGGATCGCTCTAATATGCGAGAGGCTATTGATTACCTTCCAGATCAACTTGCCCAGGCCTGGGAGCAAGGTCTGAACCTCCCTTTGCGGGTAAAGCCGCCGATCCGCCACGTCGTGATCGCGGGTATGGGGGGGTCAGCAATTGGGGCCGATTTGTTTATTGCCTATGGTGAACCTTTCCTCACTGTTCCTGTGGTAACCTGTCGTGAATATCAGCTCCCGGCTTGGGCGCGTGGATCAGAGATCCTGGTGATTGGGTCCTCGCACTCAGGGAACACGGAAGAAACGCTTTCAGCGGTCAAGCAGGCGGGCGAACGCGGATGTCAGGTTGTGGCAATCGCAACTGGTGGAGAGTTGGCTGCTGTGGCCAATGAAGCTGGATGGGATGTGTGGCAGTTTGAGCACCATGGGCAGCCGCGTGCGGCAGTAGGGTTTTCGTTCGGTTTTTTGCTGGCTTTATTTACCCGCTTGGGCTTTATTCCTGACCCTACCCACGATCTTGAAATCACGCTTCAGGCTATGCGGGAACAACAACAATCCCTGGGGGTGGAAGTGCCAGTCGTTCGTAATCCTGCCAAGCGTTTGGCGGGACAACTTATGGGGCGTTGGGTAGTTGTGATAGGCTCAGACGTGGCAGCGCCAGTTGCGCGGCGCTGGAAGGGCCAAATAAACGAATTGGCCAAGGCGTGGGCTCAATTCGATATCTTGCCTGAAGCGGATCACAATACCCTAGCCGGGATTGAAAACCCAGAGGCGCTTCTGGAGAAGATGATGGTGCTCTTCCTACGGACCCCCTCAGATCACCCGCGAAATCGCTTGCGCAATGAACTGACTTTGCAGGCTTTCCTGACAGCAGGAATTAATGTGGATTTTGTGCAGGGAAAGGGGGAGGGACGCATGGCCCACCAATGGACACTCCTCCACTTTGGCGATTATTTGGCCTACTACCTGGCCATGGCCTACGGGGTGGATCCCACCCCTGTACAGGCCATTGAAGGTCTTAAGGCTGTCATGAAGGAATGAGATTAACGCTGAGGACGCAGATGCACGGAAGGGACTATCTAAAGTTTCTTCCGTGCATCTTGCATCATTAGTATGAGTCAATCGCCTTGCGCGCTGTGGGCAAAAGGAGGGCGGAAAGGAATGCTTTAAGGGCGTCGCCGGGCAAAAACGGCATGACTCCGCCGAGCCAGGCGTGTTCAAGCCCGATAAAGCGAGCCAGCACCAGGCTACCGAGTCCCAGGATAATCAACTCACCCAACGTAAACATCATGATCACGCTCACCGTTGAGCGATCCCAGCCTCTTTCGGCCAACCAACCTACTGCATAAGCGGCGACCACAAAACCAAGGAGATACCCACCCGTTGGGCCCAGCAGATGAACTAGACCACTGGCGCCACCTGCAAAAACAGGCAATCCTACCACTCCCTCGAGCAGATACAGCCCAAGGCTGAGCGCAGCCCGATGGCTGCCTAACGTCGCGCCTACCAGGAAAACGCCCAGGGTTTGGCCAGTGATGGGGACTGGGGTAAACGGCAATGGGATGCGTATCTGGGCTAAGCCCGCAACCAAGAGGCTACCCCCAAGAATTAACAGGGCATCTTGTAACCCGTGCTGACGGATGCCCATGCGGGCAGTTAGGGTGAGGGCTAAAGGGCGATTCATAGTAGAACCTCGCTTTGGGGAATGGAGAATGTCTTCTTCGTGTAAGTTAACCCCGGCAGAGGCTTTAAGGATGTGCTTAAGAGGTGGTTTTATAATCAATTGTGTTATGCATCACCTCAGACGATTGCTTCAATGGGCTCGTACAGATGTGTGGGGGATAGGTACGGTGGTGGGCATGGGGCTGATAGTTGGATTCATGACCGTGCTCCAGGCTTACTTATTTGCCCAGATTTTGAACGCAGCCTTTATTCAGCATCAGGGTCGAGTTAGTTTGTACGTTCCTTTGGCACTCTTGCTTGGCGTTATGCTGGGCCGGGCAGGGGCGATTTGGGGGAGTGAAGTGGCTGCTCAGCGGGTGGCGGTGCGGATTAAGGCTCGGTTGCGACGGACCTTGCTGGAGGCGATGTTGCGTGCTGGGCCGGCCTATTTAAAAACTAGGCGGACGGGCAATTTGATTGCAACTGCCCTGCAAGGGGTGGAGTCATTGGAGCCTTTTTTCGCCCATTATGTACCCCAGGTGGTACTGGCGGCCGGAGTGCCACTGTTGGTGTTGGAAGTAGTATTTCCCCTAGATTGGTTGACGGGGCTTGTTTTCTTGGCAACTGCTCCTCTGATTCCACTTTTCATGATGCTCATTGGGCGCATGGTAGAGCAACTAACCCGCCGGCAATGGCGGGCGCTACAACGCTTGAATGAATACATCCTGGACACCTTGCAAGGGTTGGTCAGTTTGAAGGCCATGGGGCGAGTAGAAGAGCGCGGAATGCACCTTGGGCGAGTTAGTGATGCTTACTATACTGCCACCCTCGCGGTATTGCGGATGACGTTTCTTTCGGCCCTCGTGATGGAGTTAATCAGCACGCTTAGCACGGCTTTGGTTGCGGTGCAAGTTGGGTTGCGTTTGCTCTATGGGCGCTTGGACTTTCTGCATGGCTTTTTCATCCTGCTGATTGCTCCCGAGTTTTATTTACCTTTGCGTATGTTGGGCCAGCGTTTCCATGCCGCGATGTCGGGGGTGAGCGCTGCCCAAACGATCTTTGCCCTACTGGATGAGGCTGCGACTGCTTCGGCATGGTCACGCGTTTCATTTGTTGAGGGAAAGTCGAGCCAATTTGAAAGGCCTCTTGCACCACCGCAAAGGATCCGGTTTGAGGATGTAGATTTTATTTACCCTGGGCGTCCAGAGATGACCTTACAGGGCATCACATTTGAGATCCGCCAGGGGCAAAAAGTGGCATTGATTGGTCCCAGTGGGGCGGGAAAGACCACGCTGGCTTATCTGCTGTTGGGTTTTTTGCAGCCTAGTCGGGGGCAGATCACGATAGATGGTCGTCCCCTCTCGCAGATCCCTTTTGAGGAATGGCGAAACCTTATTGCTTGGGTTCCCCAGAATCCTTATATTTTCAACGCTAGTCTGGCCTGGAACGTATGTATGGCCGATCTCGAGGCTCCTGAGGAAGCCTTGGTTGCAGTTGGTCGTCAAGCGTTCCTGGTAGAGATTCTCGAACGTCATTCTCAAGCATGGGATACGATGGTGGGGGAACGGGGAGCCGGCCTGAGCGGCGGTGAGGCACAACGGGTGGCTTTGGCGCGCGCCTTTTTGAAGAATGCGCCGCTTCTAGTTATGGATGAGCCTACGGCTCATCTTGATCCAGATCTGGAGGTTCGTCTGGAGCAGATGATTCATAGCTTGTGGCAGGGGCGCACCAGTTTAATCATTGCTCACCGTTTGGGCACGATCCAGAATGCCGATTGGGTGCTGGTATTGGAAGGTGGGCGCATTGTTGAGCAGGGGACACCTGCCGATCTCCTCGCGCAGAAGGGATGCTTTTACAGCCGCGTGATGCAATGGAGGGGGCTGTGAAACTCATCTGGCGATTGGTGCAATTTCTAAGACCTTACCTTGCTCACGTTATCACCTCAATTCTGCTGGGAATTGCGACTATTGCGAGTAGCATTGGCTTGCTGGGCACGGCCGCCTATCTCATCGCGCGCGCTGCGTTGCATCCTTCGATTGCCGAATTGCACATCGCTATTGTGGGAGTGCGTTTTTTGGGGCTAGCGCGTAGTGTCATCCGATATGTGGAGCGCTGGGTTTCTCATGGAGTCAACTTGCGCCTGCTGGGTCAGTTGCAGCGCTGGCTTTATCGCACACTTGCGCCCTTGCTACCTGCCCGACAGCCCTATCTGCCCACCGGGGATCTTCTTAATCGGGCGATGACTGATCTGGAAAATTTGGAAAACTTTTATGTACGATTCATATCTCCTGCCTTAGTGATGGTGTTTACTACTTTAGGGTTGGCCTGGTTCAGTGGCGTTTTTTACCCCCGGATATGGCTATGGGTGGCCGCAGGATTGCTCGGTGCAGGAGGAGTGGTGCCCTTGATGAGTTACCACATGCAGCAGCGGCTTGCCTTGCAACAGGTGAAGGCAAGCGCTAACTTAAACACTCGGTTGGTCGAATTTATCCAAGGTATGGAAGATTACCTGCTTTTTGGGCAGGAAAAATTTATGTTCAAACAGATTGAGGACTTGGAGGTTACCCACCATCATATCCAGATGCGCCGCGCCTTGCGTGGGGGATTAGCTAACGGGTTGGCTTCGTTATGGGTTTGGTTAACAGCCTGGGGAGTACTCTGGGCGGGGCTTGACCCGGTGGCGCGGGGTGAGTTCAGCGGTGTGTTGCTGGCTGTGTTGGTGATAGTGGTTCTTGCCAGTTACGAAGCAGTGAGCGCGGTTGTACAAGGGGCACAAAATCTACCTCTGGCTTTGCACTCAGCGCAACGCCTATTGTCTTTGGAAACGTTGAAGTCATCCCAAACGGCCTCAACGCACGTGCACTTTGAGGAGACCACCCAACGGCCGGATATCCAGATGCGCGATCTCTCGTTTCGTTATGCCGCTGACGCACCGCTCGTTCTAAAGGGCATTAATCTGGAGATACCCTTTGGTCGTCGGGTAGGCATTGTGGGGCCGAGTGGGGCGGGCAAATCTACGCTGGTCAATCTTTTGTTGCGCTTCTGGGATTACGACGAAGGTGAGATTTTGATTGGTGGGGTGCCGTTAAGGCTCTGGGATGAGCGGGTTTTACATCAAGTATTAGCAGTGCTTGAGCAAAAGCCGTATATCTTCAGTGATACCTTACGGGGAAATCTGCGCATTGCTGCACCACGGGCGACGGAGGACCAATTATGGTGGGCATTAGAACAAGTTGAGCTGGCAGATTGGGCCCGGCAACTGCCAGAGGGATTGAATACCTGGGTGGGTAATCTGGGCGCTCAAATGAGCGGCGGAGAACGCCAACGACTGGCCTTGGCGCGCTTATTCTTGAGCAAGGCATCGGTGATTGTCCTAGACGAGCCAGGCGCTCACCTAGAACGTGCCCAAGAAGCACGCATTCTTGGTCGTTTAATGACCTGGGTGGCAGAACGCACGTTGATCTGGATCACCCATTCTCCCCAGAGTCTGGATTACGTGGATGAACTCGTAGTGTTGCGCCAAGGGCAAATCGTGGAGTGCGGAACGCCCCATACCCTCCGAGGGGGAAATGGTTTTTTTGCACAGATGGTAAAACTTTCCAGCCGCTTTGCTGACGATGTTGCGGCCCAGTAGGGCCGGTTTGACCAGCACTAGGTCATTGATTCAGGTTGGCCATCATGGTCATGCGCAGTGCAATGCGGTTAATTTCGCGCAAGGTGCTGAGTAATTCGGGGGGCTGGCTCTGCTTCTCGCCCTGAGCAATGAGTCCGCTTACCAATTGTAGGAACTCTCCTGTGACCAGCTCGGCATGTTCCTGCATCTTCTTTTGCCGTTCTTGGTAGGAGGGGAGTCTGAGCAGTTCTTCTAGAAACGCCACTTCAGGGGGTGGCGCGCTCAACTTTTCAAGATGGGCACGAATGCGCTGCAGGCGGGAAATGCGATTTAAGTCCGCACTTTTGCGGGCTTGCTCCAATTCTTCGTCCAGGGCTTTGAGGAAAAACTCGTCAATGGCTTCTAGGCTTTCCTCAACGGTTTGCTCAATGTTGGGAGCAGAAGCAATTTGTTGCACCAGGCGACGGCTCTGCTCATAACGGCGTTGAATTTGTTCGTCAATTTGCCGTGCATACTCCAAGAGTTTGGTGCGTAGGGCTTGAAGGCGCTCTTTTTCGGTTTCCTCCTGGGCGGTTTCAATGCGTTCCGTGAGGGCCTGGAAGAACTCATAGTCCAGCCCATTGTGTACCAGTCCAACCAGAGCGGTCAAGGCAGCTTCGCTTCGGGCTTCTAACATCAAATCGAGCAATTTTTCCCGAGTCAGGCCCTGACGACCTGCCTGCTGAAGTTTTTGCAGGATATCTTGAACTTCTTGGGTCTGATTTTTGATTTCTAGACCGGTCTTGGTGTTGTTGAGCGCCTCTTGTTGAAGCGCAGCCAGCACGCGGGCTGTTCGCTCGTCTCCCTGGGCTAGCATTGCCTCGGTAATTTGGGAAAGCATGAGGAAGAAATCGGCGTCAATAAGCCCCTCGTTTTGTTGCATCAAGGCTTTGCGATCCTCCGGGCTGGCAGTACCCACGAGGCGTTGGATCAAATCAAAGCGCTTTTGTTGGTTTTCCAATACTTCGCGAGTGATCCCATCTGCCTCTAAAATACGCTCGATAAGCGTCTGGAAGGTCAGCATGGTCTGAGGGCGAAGCAGGTAGGCTTTGCGTTTTTCAAGCGGTAGCCGATTGGTAATTTGGTTGATCAGGGGACCAATCAGACGCTCCTGATCATTGACCGAGAGTCCTAATTCGGGCGGAAAATAAGTAAGCAGAAGTTCTTTTTCTGGGTCGTGATAGACGAGAGGGGCACTGACCATCCCCTCAAAACCACAGGTCGGGCAATGGATGACATTGACTTGCCCGCTCAACAACCGTTGTTTCACAGAGGGATCTACGGATACGTCCAGGAGTTGCTCGAGGTCGGCAATCACCGGGGATTTGCAGCGGGGACAAGAGGTTTGAACTTTAGGCATAGAAGTGGATTCGCTTTCTTCTAGAGAATCAATGAACGCATTATACCATGCTCACTCGGGGATGGCATGAACGCGCACCTATTGCGGTTGGCGGGGTAGCGAGAAGCAAAAACGTGCCCCTTGCTCAGCCTCTGAGTCCACCCAGATCTTTCCCCCGTGGGCTTCAATAATTGCGCGGCTCAAATATAGACCAAGGCCGGCGCCTTTGGTTTGGCGCATGACCTCAGGAGAGCGGTAGAAGCGGTCGAAAATGTAGGGACGGTCGGAAGGGGCAACACCTGGCCCTTGATCGCTGACACATACAATCACTACATCGGGCCGAACCTGACCGGAGATGCAGATCTCACCTTGGGGGGCGTACTTGATGGCGTTGGAGATCAGGTTCGTCAAAACCTGTTGCAGACGGTCTTCATCGGCCAGAATAACGGGAAAATCTGGCGGGAAGTTTACCACGATGGTATGACGCGTAGTCTGGGTGGCCATGCGTTGGGCAACCCGAGAAGCCAGTTCTGGCAACCACACGTCGGCGCGTTTGAGAGTGAGACCACCCGCCTGCAAGCGTGATGCATCCAATAAATTCTCGATCAGGGTTCCCAAGCGATCAGCCTCTTCCTCAATGACAGCTAGGCTTTCTTGGACGATTTCCGGATCCCATTGGGCATCCTCACGGCGCAGGGTGCTGACATAGCCCTTGATCAGTGCCAGGGGGGTTTTGAGTTCGTGACTAATGATAGAGATGAAGGTGCTCTTTAGCTCATCGGCCTCACGAAAACGGGTGATATCGCGAATAACGGCGATGATATTAAGCAATTTGCCTTCACTCAGAAGCGGGGCGTAGGTAATACCCACCGGGACGGTGCTACGAGGCCCATGGCACTTAAGGTCACCCTCCACATAGAGGTTGGCATTCGGCACAAGCGGCCATCCCCCCGCAACAGCCTGCTCTAGCGTCATGTCTTTGGGGGGCGAAGCCCAGTTAACCACGGCTTCGTGAGGGCGACCCTGGATCTTTTCGCGCGGTAGCCCCAAGAGGCGTGCAAAGGCGGGGTTGCATCGCTCGACTTTCAGGTTGGGGTTAAGAATAAGCACGCCATCTGCGACAGCGTCCAGGAGACCATCCAGGCGTTGTTTGCTGCGGGCTAGCTGGGTGTACAGTTGTGCGTTGGAAACTGCAATGGCTGCCTGATCGGCAAAAGAGGTGAGCAGAGCCCGATCATTCGCCGAAAACGCAGCCGGGTAAGAACGAAAGATGAAAATCACTCCTAGTACGCGGTTGCGAGCTACCAGCGGCAGCACAACGCCGTGAAGTAAGCCAAAACTGGCAGTGAGCGCCAATTCGCGTAAGCGGCGGTCAATTTCAAGCAATTCGAACACATTTGGATCAGGGGAGTCAGTAATTTCGTTCAAATACGGGGCCAGAAATTTGACAAAAGCCTGGGGAATTCCCTGCGCCACGGCAACTTTCCATGAACCATCTTCCTCGCGTAACGCGATTAGGCCCGCCTGTCCTGCCAGCATCTCAATGGCAATGCGTAAAATGCGCCCGAGTAAGGCATCCAAATCCAGTTCCTGAGTCAGGGCGCGTGTAATTTCCAAAAGATAATCGCGTTGACGGATGCGGAAGTCAGGGAGCATAAAGCTCATGGGTGAGCGTCTCCAAAGTGGGAGATCGGATGCCGAAACAGTTCATCTTCTGCTTGCTCAATCGCGGCTTCCAGGATTGTTAATCCTTCCTCCATTTCCTCGTAAGTGATGCACAATGGCGGCGAGATGCGAATGGTACTGGTACTGCATCCCAGGACAATCAGCCCTTTCTCAAAGCACAGGTCGACCACTCGATCTCGCAGTGCCTCATGGGGTTCTTTGGATTCACGATCATGTACAAATTCTACGCCAATCATTAATCCCAGGCCACGGACATCGCCGATGGAGGGATGGCGCTCCATAATTTCGTGTAGGTATTCGAGGGCAAATTGCCCCACCGCGGCGGCGTTTTGCATATAGCCATTTTCGATCAGGTTCAGCGTAGCCAGCGCTGCAGCGCATGAAATTGGGTTACCCCCATAGGTATTACCGTGGCTCCCCTTCGGCCAGGTCACCAGGTGCTTTCGAGCTGCCATCACCCCCAGCGGCATGCCGGAGGCAATGCCCTTGGCGATACAAATCATGTCGGGCTCGACACCAAAGTGTTGGATGCCCCACCATTTGCCGGTACGGCCTACTCCGCTTTGCACTTCATCCACAATCAGGAGAATACCATAACGATCGCATAACTCTCTTAAGGCTGGGAAAAAACCAGGTGCTGGCACGACGTATCCCCCTTCACCTAACACGGGTTCAACAATGATCCCGGCCACTGAATCAGGGGGAATTAGTTTGGCGAAGATCTCTTGCTCCAGATAGCGCACAACGGTTTGACCATAGGACTCGCCGGGGAGAGATTGGAGCACTGGGCGATAGGGATTGGGGTAGGGGACGTGGGTCACTCCCGGCATCAGCGGGAGGAAACCGCGATGGTAAGCAGACTTGCTGGCAGTGATTGCCAACGAGCCCATTGTTCGCCCGTGGAAGCCTCCCAAAAAACCGATAAATTCTGTGCGGCCGGTGTAATACCGGGCCAACTTAATCGCTGTCTCAATAGCACCTGTTCCAGAGTTGGTCATAAAACAAATAGCATCTTCATCGAAAGGAACAATACGGTTGATGTATTCTGCTAACTCAATCCATCTGGGATGGTAGAAGTCGGAGGAGATGTGAATGAATTTTTCGGCCTGTTCCTGAATGGCTTTGACCACCTGGGGGTGACTATGCCCGGTTGAAATCACCGCAATTCCTGCTGCAAAATCGAGAAAACGATTACCGTCCACGTCCCAGACTTCAACCCCATGCCCGTGATCCATCACAAAGGGGTGGCTACGCGGGTAGGAAGGAGAGATGACCGCTCTATCCCTGGCAATGTAATGTTGGGCTTTGGGACCAGGCAGATGGGGAATCCGCATAAGTGTGTCCTCCTAAAAAGTTGGTTTAGTGGGTGAATCCTTAGAGGAAAATGTTTGGAACAGAGAATCATAGTGGTGTGGTCAAATCGTTTGTTGTTCCACGGCAGGTGAAAACCGAAGACAACGAGTATAGTAAATAAACCAAATCGCTGTAACGATCCCCGGACGGAGATTGTTAGGCTAATGGAGCAGAGTGGCTGTGACGGATGTTCACCATTCCCATTATAGCATGGGAAAATTCGGAAGCATCCTTGGGATATTGTGATAAATGTCACAATTCGTGGTATAATAAATTTGAGCGTAAGTCAGCATCCGCGTTGACGTCCAGACAAAAGACGGTTATAAATAGAATGGTATGGGTAAATTAACCTCTCGTCCCGGGCGATCTTGGCAGCGCCATTTACGGCTGGCGCTGCGATGGCTTACTCCGGGCATTGGGGTTAAACGCTGGCTGCTGGTTCTGCTCATCGGAACAACTTTTCTGGGCACAGGGGTGACCCTTTCTCTCTTAGATGTTTATCGAGGCGCTCCGGAGACACCTTGGTTACCGTTGCTTTCTATTCTGGCATTGCGCTTTCTCACCCGCCCACTGCGCATTGCGATCTTTGCCAGTATTGGTATTGGCCTAATTCTGTGGGGGGGATGGGGATTGAGCCGCTCGCTGTTGCGCCCCTTCCTGCGACCCGGCAAGCCTATCGTGGATGCAGTGACGGATTATCGGCGACGCGAGCGTGGACCTCGCATTGTGGCCATTGGGGGTGGAACGGGGCTTTCAACGCTTTTACGAGGCTTGAAGGCCCACACCCATAATCTGACCGCCATTGTGACCGTGGCGGATGATGGAGGCTCCTCGGGCGAACTGCGCCGCCATATGGGGGTGTTACCACCTGGCGACATTCGCAACTGTTTAGCGGCCCTTTCAGACGATGAAGAGCTAATTACCCAATTGTTCCGCTATCGCTTTCCAGTGGGAGCCGGGCTTAACGGTCATAATTTGGGCAATCTCCTAATCACCGCTCTGGCCGATATTACCGGTTCGTTTGAGGAAGCCATTGCCGAGTCGGGGCGGGTTCTGGCGGTGCGAGGGCGGGTTCTCCCCTCTACTCTCCACGACGTGCGTTTGGTTGCAGAGGTGAAGGCGCCAGAAAAGGGGCGTACTTTGCGGGTTAGGGGGGAGAGTAATATTCCCAAGGCAGGCGGTCAGATTGAGCGAGTATGGTTGGAGCCCAGTGCACCACTGGGGTACCCACCTGCGGTGCAGGCAATTCTAAATGCCGATCTGATCCTGATTGGGCCGGGCAGCCTTTTCACCAGCATTCTGCCCAATTTGCTGGTGCCCGACATTGCGATGGCTTTAAGGACAAGTCGGGCCCTGAAGTTCTATATCTGCAATGTAGCAACGCAGCGTGGGGAAACCGATGCATTTACCTGTTCAGATCATGTGAAGGCGATTGAACGCCACTTAGGGGGGGCAATTTTCGATCTGGTGATCTGCAATAATCGAGCCCCTGGCAACCTTCCTGAGGGCATTCGGGCCGTGTTGCCTTCACCCGAGTTGGAAGAGCATTGCCCTGTTTATTGCGCAGATCTAGTGGATGACGAGCAGCCTTGGCGACATCATGCCCCGCGGCTGGCTCAAGTTATTATGGACCTGTATTACGAACGAACGGGTCCGCTATCTGGACGCGAGGACACCCTTCCCCGTGAAAGCGCCCTCAGTGCGTACACGGAAAAGGGAAGGAACTGAACCTACTCTAACGATTTTACTACGGAGGTGCACAATGGCAGTTAAAGTTGGTATCAATGGTTTTGGTCGCATCGGCCGCCTAGTTCTCAAGGCTATCCTTGAGCGTTACCCCAATGATCTGGAAGTTGTGGCGGTCAACGATCTCTTTGATGCGAAGCAGAACGCGCATCTGTTCAAATTTGACTCCACCTATGGGATTTATCCTGGCAGTGTGGAGGTCGTGGATGGTGACATTGTCATTGATGGCCGCCGCATCAAGGTGTTTGCCGAGAAGGATCCAGGTAACCTGCCCTGGAAGGATTTGGGCGTAGATATCGTCATCGAATCCACGGGTGCATTCACTGATGCGCTGGGTGACCCAGCAAAGGGGAAGCCCGGAGCACGGGTACATATTGATAAGGGAGGCGCCAAGAAAGTTATCATCAGCGCTCCTGCGAAAAACGAGGATATCACCATTGTGCTGGGCGTGAATGAAAATATGTATGACCCGGCCAAGCATCACGTGGTTTCAAACGCCTCCTGCACGACGAACTGTCTGGCGCCTGCAGCGAAAGTCGTTCATGATCATTTCAAGATCCTAAGCGCGGTCATGGTGACCATTCACTCTTACACCAATGATCAGGTGATCTTGGATCAGGGACATAAGAAAGAGATGCGCCGCTCACGGTCGGCGGGCCTTAACATCATTCCTACAACCACTGGAGCAGCCAAGGCAGTGGCGCTGGTCATCCCCGAATTGAAAGGCAAGTTCGATGGGTATGCTCTGCGCGTACCCACTCCTACAGTCTCCATTGTGGACTTTGTGGCGACGGTTGAGAAACCCACTACCAAGGAAGAATTGAACCAGGTCTTCATTGATGCGGCTAACGGTCCGCTTAAGGGCATTCTGGGTGTGACCAACGGTGGATACAACGAACCGTTGGTTTCCATGGATTTCAAGGGGGATTCGCGCTCTTCCATCATTGACCTGCCTTCGAACATGGTCATGGGGGGCAACCTAGTGAAAGTGGTGGCTTGGTACGATAATGAGTGGGGTTATTCCTGCCGCACTGCCGACCTGGCCGCTCTTATGGCAAAATCGCTCTGATCCACCGAATCGGATGACAAACCTGGTCATGTGCAGCCCAATCATTCTCAAGGCTGTGCATGACCAGGTCCAAATAAAGGGAGGGTCTCATGTTCAACAAGAAAACTGTCCGGGACATTGACGTAAAGGGTAAACGTGTCTTTGTGCGGGTAGACTTCAACGTGCCAATCAAAGATGGCGTCGTTGGGGATGACACGCGCATTCGAGCGGCACTGCCTACCATTCAGTATTTACTAGACCAGGGTGCTGCGGTGATCCTGGCCTCACACTTGGGCCGCCCCAAGGGTGGACCGGATCCCAAGTATTCACTCAAGCCAGTGGCTGAGTATCTTGGTCAGTTGCTTGGCAAAGCGGTTAAGTTTGCCGAGGATTGTGTTGGACCGGTTGCCGAAGAGGCGGCTAAGACGCTGAAGCCCGGGGAAGTTCTGCTGTTGGAGAATACCCGTTTCCACCCAGAGGAGGAAAAGAACGATCCTGAAATGGCCAAGGCTCTGGCAGCCCTGGCAGACATCTACGTCAATGATGCTTTTGGCTCTGCCCATCGTGCTCATGCTTCTACCGAGGGGATTGCCCATTACTTGCCGGGCGTTGCTGGTTTTTTGATGGAAAAGGAAATCAAGTATCTCGGCGAGGCTATTGACAATCCCAAGCGTCCCTTTGTGGCGATCCTGGGTGGGGCGAAGATCAGCGATAAAATCGGAGTCATTCGTAACTTGCTCAAGAAGGCTGATGCAATTCTCATCGGTGGCGGCATGGCTAATACGTTTTTTAAGGCCAAGGGCATACCGATGGGAGACTCGCTGGTTGAGGATGAGGCGCTAGATACGGCCAAAGAACTGCTTGGCGAGGGTGGTGAGCGTTTGCGTTTGCCCGTGGATGTTGTCATTGCTGATCGGTTCGATGCTGAAGCCGAATCGAAAGTGATCCCGGTTGGCCCTGTTCCAGAGGGTTGGCGAGTGCTGGACATTGGGCCGCAAACTGTGGAGGCATATGCAAAAGTGATTGCAGGGGCGGGCACGGTAGTGTGGAACGGCCCCATGGGTGTATTTGAATTCCCGAAGTTCGCCCAAGGTACCTTTGGGATTGCTCGCGCGGTGGCCGAGAGCGGCGCGGTGAGTATCATCGGTGGTGGTGAGTCGGTACAAGCCATTAACCAGTCGGGTTTGGCAGACAAGATTACCCATATCTCAACCGGTGGTGGAGCATCTCTGGAAATGCTGGAAGGGCGGGTACTGCCTGGGGTGGCCGTCCTGTTGGATAAATAGGATTTTGAAAGCACCCCGATCCCGGCCCCCGAAAGGCCGGGGTCGGCACGTTTATCAAGGAACAAGGCGGGACTCTTTGGAGGCATTTTTAGCAAAATTCCTGGACGGATTAGGCATATTCTGGTAAAATCCGCTTTCGAAAGTTAAACAGATGGAGGATGGGCTTTGGCTAATATCAAGTCTCAGATCAAACGCAACCGACAAAATGAGAAGCGACGGCTACGCAACCGAGTCTATCGCGGGTCAGCACGTACGTTTATCCGTAAGGCAAATGCAGCTATCGAGAGTGGCAACCTTGATGAGGCTCGTGTGGCAGTTCTGCGTGCTCAGAAAGCCCTTGATAAGGCAGCCGAAAAAGGGATTATCCACAAAAATAACGCCGCGCGCCGAAAGAGCCGCTTGATGAAGCGCTTTGCCGCTTTATTGAGCAAGGCAGCCTGATCAAACACGCCTCTTCTATCGTTTGAGCATTTTGTGTGAGCGGGAGTATCACCTCCCGCTCGCTTTATGCTTGGGGCTCACTCTCGCCCAGATGGCAAGGCGGGGGTCTATGTTATAATCGGTCTGCCTATCATTGGAAGCGTGAATTATCAATACCCTACAAATTGAGGGGTGGGTTGCATGTT
Organism: uncultured Thermanaerothrix sp.; assembly: GCF_938028735.1. Taxonomy (GTDB): domain Bacteria; phylum Chloroflexota; class Anaerolineae; order Anaerolineales; family Anaerolineaceae; genus Thermanaerothrix. The sequence continues at coordinate 131,632 of NZ_CALIMF010000002.1, read as the reverse complement.
TGAGCACGAACAACAAACTGTAGAGGCAAAAATTCGCCAGTATTGTCAGCAAAATGGGTTGCCTGAGCCGCAGATCCAGTGGAAGTGGATTCCTTTTGCTGGTCATTGGGGAATTTCGACCTCTTTTTTCCAGTTGGCGGCTCAGGAAGCACGGCAGGGGAAGCCGCTCAAGGTCAATCAGCGGGCGCAGGAATTGGCTACCGAGGTGGCGCGGTTCTTAGGAGAGATGGAGGGCTTTGCGCGGATAGAGGCGGTGAACGGCTATCTCAATCTTTATTTCTCCCCGGAGCGTTATGCGCAGCGTGTTGTGGATACCGTGCTTGAGCAGAAACGTGGCTTTGGTCGGGCAGCTCCGCGCGGCGAAAGAGTTATGGTAGAGTTTTCACAGCCCAATACCCACAAGGCGTTTCATGTGGGCCACTTGCGGAACGTGATCTTGGGAGCTGCGATCTCCAACATCCTTGAATATGCCGGCTATGAGGTGATTCGGGCTAATTATATTGGTGATATTGGTTTACATGTTATTAAGTGGCTCTGGAACTATATGACCTACCATGCGGGCGAGGAGCCAGGGGAGGATAAAACCCGCTGGATGGGAGATTTGTATGCCGAAGCTGACCGACGCTTTGAGGAAGATCCCTCCGTAGAGCCTCGGGTGCGGGCACTTTTTGCACGCTGGCACCAACGTGACCCAGACATCCTAGCCCTTTGGCAGCGGACGCGCCAGTGGTCCCTGGAAGGGTTTGATCAGATTTATGCCTTGTTAGGCGTTCATTTTGACCGTGTCTATTTTGAGAGCGAGGTCGAGGAGCCGGGCATTCGTTTGGTGGAGGACTTGATTCGACGTGGCATTGCTCGTGACGAGCGCCCGGAAGGTCCTGTGGTAGTGCCTTTGGATGAGCTCCTAGGTACGAAAGATAAGTATCGTACGCTAGTGGTCCTACGTTCAGATGGAACCTCGCTTTATGCCACTAAGGACTTGGCGTTGGCGATCCTGAAGTTTCAAGAATACGATTTGGATCGCTCTATTTATGTGATTGACGTGCGCCAGAGCCTCTATTTGCAGCAGATTTTCAAGACCCTTGAACTAATGGGGTACGCTTGGGCCAACAAGTGCTATCACCTGGCCTATGAAATTGTCAATCTGCCGGGCAATGTCACTATGTCCTCACGCGAAGGTACGGTGGTGTTATTGGAGGATTTAGTGCGTGAAGCCACCCGTCGAGCTCTGGAAATCGTTCAAGTGAAAAATCCAGAGTTGTCACCAGAGAAGCAACAAGCGATTGCCCATGCCGTAGCATTGGGGGCAATCAAGTACTCCATGCTCTCACGGGATAACACTAAGATTGTGACTTTTGATTGGGAAAGCGCGTTGGATATCAATGGACAAGCAGCCCCCTACATTCAGTACGCCTACGTTCGAGCCGGGAGCATTTTGCGTAAGGTCGGTTTTGAGCTTCCCGCCTCCGTGCTCCCCGTGCATACATTGACCACATCAGAGATTGAGTTAGTGGATCTGATTTCCCGGTTGCCGGGTGAGATCCAACGGGCGGCTGCAGAATTCCGCCCTCTGCTGATTGCCAACCTAGTCTATGAAATGGCCCGCGTTTTCAATGACTTTTACACTCAATGTCCGGTGTTGCAAGCGGAGATGGAAGTGCGTCAATTCCGGCTCCGCTTGGTGGCGGCGGCACGCCAGGCACTGGAGGTTGGCTTGGCTTTGCTTGGGATTAACGCCCCAGAGGCGATGTAATCCGGTTTAAAATCCAACACCCAGGAGGATTTAACAACCTATGACCATTCGAACCATTATCATGGGCGCCGCAGGTCGTGATTTTCACAATTTCAACGTTTTCTTCCGTAACAACCCCGAATATCAGGTCGTAGCATTTACCGCGACCCAAATTCCCAATATTGAGGGACGGCGTTATCCACCGCAATTAGCCGGCCCCCTATACCCTGAGGGCATTCCGATTTATCCTGAGAGTGAACTGGAACACTTGATCAAGACCTTAGCTGTGGATCAGGTAGTGTTTGCCTACAGCGATGTTTCGCACGAGTATGTCATGCACAAGGCCTCTCTAGTGATGGCAGCTGGCGCCGACTTTCGTCTAATGGGACCTGGAAGCACCCAATTGAAATCCAGCAAGCCGGTAATTGCTGTATGTGCGGTACGCACGGGTTCGGGGAAGAGTCAGACCAGCCGTCGTGTGGCCAAAATATTGCGTGGGATGGGTTTGCGAGTGGCAGCAATTCGACACCCCATGCCTTATGGTGACTTGGTGCGCCAGGAAGCCCAACGCTTCGCCAGTTATGCAGATCTAGACCGCTACGAGTGTACGATTGAGGAGCGGGAAGAATACGAACCGCACCTGGATAACGGGGTTATCGTTTATGCGGGGGTTGATTACGAGAAGATTTTGCGCCAGGCAGAAGCCGAAGTGGATGTCATCTTGTGGGATGGGGGCAATAATGACTTCTCGTTTTATAAGGAAGATCTGCGCATTGTGGTAGCGGATCCTCACCGTCCAGGTCACGAACAGCGTTACCACCCAGGCGAGACCAATGTGCGCCGGGCGGATGTGTTTGTGATTAACAAAGTTGATACGGCAAATCCCGAAGCCGTTTTGCAAGTTCGCGAGAATCTCCAAGCGCTCAATCCGAATGCTATTATCATTGAGGCAGCTTCACCCATCTTTGTGGATGATCCGCGGGCGATCCGGGGTAAACGGGTGTTGGTGATTGAGGATGGTCCCACTCTGACACATGGTGAAATGGCTTATGGGGCTGGTTGGGTGGCTGCCCGCCGTTTTGGTGCCGCTGAGATTGTCGACCCGCGCCCGTATGCGGTGGGTTCAATTGCCGAAACGTATCAGAAATATTCGCAGACGGGCCCTATTCTGCCTGCGATGGGATATGGTGAAACCCAAATGAAGGAACTGGAGGCGACCATCAATCGGGCAGAGGTGGATCTGGTTATTTCAGCCACGCCCATTGACATTACGCGAGTGATCAAGATCAACAAACCGGTACAACGCGTTCGCTACGAACTCCAGGAGATCGGACAACCTACCCTGGAGGATATTCTGAAAGAAAAACTGGGCAAGTAGATTGGGAAGATAAAACAAGGGTAGGAAAGGAGCCAATACCTTTCCTACCCTGGATGAGCGGATGAGGTATGTTTATTGACGAGGCCAGAATCTACGTTCGCTCAGGCAAAGGCGGGGATGGTATTGTCCACTTTCACCGGGAGAAATATGTAGCCCGCGGCGGCCCCGATGGTGGTGATGGTGGGCGGGGGGGAGATGTCATTCTCGAGGTTACTCCCTCGCTGAATACGTTGGTGAAGTTTCGCTATCAGCGTCGTTTCATTGCTCAGGATGGTGGGCGAGGTGGACCTAACAACATGACCGGGCGCTCAGGCGAAGATTTGATCATCCCCGTTCCGCCGGGCACCGTGGTTTACGATGACGATACGGGAGAGTTATTGGGCGATCTGGTGGAGCCTGGGCAGCGTCTGGTGGTGTGCCGTGGTGGCAGGGGCGGACGAGGCAATGCCCATTTTGCTACCCCACGTAACCAGGCTCCGCGTATTGCCGAGAAAGGGGAACCGGGCCAAGAACGTAACTTACGCCTCGAGTTGAAACTGATTGCCGATGTAGGCATTGTGGGGGTACCTAATGCAGGGAAATCCAGTTTTCTGGCTGCGGTAACGAATGCAAAGCCTAAAATTGCCGATTATCCTTTCACTACCTTGGAGCCCAATCTTGGAGTAGCCGATTTAGATGCTAACACGTCTCTGGTTTTGGCCGATATTCCGGGATTGGTTGAGGGGGCTCATCGCGGGGTAGGGTTGGGGGATGCTTTCTTGCGTCATATCCAGCGAACCAAGGTATTAATCCACTTGCTGGATGGACTTTCCCCTGATCCAGTGGCTGACTATGCCCAAATCAATAGCGAGTTGGCTCTATTCGACCCTGAACTGACGCGTAAACCCATGATTGTTGCGCTCAACAAGATTGATTTACCAGAAGTGCAGGAACGCTGGCCCGAAATTGAGCGCCAGCTCAAGGAACGTGGGGTGGATGCGGTCGCTATCTCGGCCTTGAAAAAGATTGGTTTGCAACCGATTTTGTGGCGTTGCGCAGAACTGGTCAAGCAAGCCCCAGCGATTCCAAGCCAGGTTGAGATGCCCGTGTATCGTCCTTCTGCAGACCCGCGAGCCTTCCAAGTCATTCGACTGGCGGATGGAAGTTTCAAAGTGACTGGAGAGGCTGTTGAGCGGGCAGCGGCAATGACGTACTGGGAGTACGAGGAATCGGTGCGCCGCTTCCAGAGATTAATGGAGGTCCTGGGAGTGGATGAAGCGCTGCGTCAGGCAGGCGTTCAGAATGGAGATACCGTCTTCATTGGGGATAATTACGAACTTGAGTGGCAGGAATGAGGCGTATCGGGGTCTTCGGTGGAACTTTTGATCCACCCCATGTGGGGCACCTGATTCTGGCTTCGGAAGCGGCTGATCAATTGGGATTGGGACGCGTGTTGTGGGTCCTGACCCCCGATCCACCCCACAAGCGCGGGCAACCGATCACCCCTCTGGCAATTCGACTTGAATTGGTTGAGGCTGCTATACGGAGCAACCCTCTATTTGAACTCTCACGGGTTGAGATTGAGCGCCCTGGTCCCCATTACGCGGTGGATACGCTCCGGATTTTGCACGACCTTTACCCTGGAGATACGCTGATTTATCTGATCGGTGGGGATTCGCTGCGTGACCTGCCAACGTGGCATCAACCCCTAAAATTTTTAGAGACTTGCGATGGGCTGGGGGTGATGCGGCGACCTGGAGATGCGGTAGATCTCTCACGCCTCGAGGCCGTTTTGCCTGGCCTGGAACGCAAAGTAATGTTTGTGGATGCCCCATTGTTGGAGATTTCCTCCTCCCAGATCCGTCAACGCGTGGCAGAGGGTAGAACATACCGTTACTACCTTCTGCCACAGGTGTATGAGTTAGTAGAACACTATCGGTTGTATCGCGCTACCGGGTTTTGAGTTCAAGGGAGCCAACCCCCATTTGGATCTTGATCCATAGTTTGGGTCCACGGCCACCCTTCTCGTAAACGCTGTCGCGGATGCTCCAGGTGCCTTGCGGAGAAACGTTGTTCAACCCGCCAGTGATCTCCACGCGTGCGGGTACCTCAGAGGGAATGATGAGCACTACTTGGGAAACCCCAGACTTGATGCTTACGTTCATATCATGTGACATCTCACCTGAAAAATCCAGCGTGTAAGTCCCTGTGCCCCCTTCAAAAACAATTTCCTGAGCACGGGAGTTTCCTAGACCAAGTAGTTCAATTTTGGAAGCCCCGGTGCGATAGCGCAGTTGCTCCATGGGCAGAGGATTGGGGGTATTGAACACCACCCGTGCTTCGCTGGCTCCATCCGAGATTTGTAATCGCGTAATAGGCAGACCACTCAAATCTATTTCACCTTTATAAGCGCCGGCGTTGATGGTCAGTTGTAGCGGGTAATTCCCCAATTTTAAGTCCCATTCATTGATCGTTTCCTTGGGAAGCGCTAGTTGCCCATCCGCCTGGCGCTGGGTCAGGACTAGACTATCCTCGCCACGTAGGATTTGAGGCTCCCATTCGGGGACATTGTAGCGAATGCTACCCTGGAGTAGGCTCCGAGCGCCCGGTTGGAGGGTCAGTTGCCCCATTCCCATTTCCAAACGTAATTTGATGGCTTGCGCGCTATCTGCGGGGAGTGGCTCGTCAACGGTCATGACAACCGGAGTAGTCGTTTGAAGCGTTGGCACACGAATATTGGGTAGGTTGACAGTAATGGAGCAAGCCAGTGAACTCAACAGTGTTAGGCTTAGCAGGATCAGACCAACTGGAAAGGCCTTTGAAATTCGTTTCATGGGTTTTCTCCTTCTTTCTCCTCTTCATCGGAAGGCGATAGCCGGGTTGGGGTAATCCCTGGATAATCTGGAGCGGAAGGGACAGGTGTGTTGGTACGGAAGACCTGGGTGCCGAAACGACTTAACAGAACGGCACCTAGACCCCAGCATCCGATCAAAAAACTTAGGATTCCGCCCAGACAGGGCACATATCCCAGCAAGTACAGGACAAGTCCAAGTATCAATGTGCCAATCCCGGCAGTCACAGGAGGGCTCCAAATGCTCTTGAAGAGGTTGGCCAGACGATTTCCGATTTCGTATCCGACGGCGACCCATCCCAGCAGTAGCGCTAGAGCCAGAATCATCAACCCTGCTAGTGCCACTGGGATCAGAATAATGGTGATCAGCAGAATCACTAATACCGCTGGTATAACCAGTAGCGTCAACAATCCCAAACCGCCGCTAAGGAAAGGCTCGTACGTGAGCGTTTGGCTGATGCGATCTAGGGGCATTGGCAGAATCAAGGCAATTAGCAGTGCCAGAAGAGCAATCGCTAGTGTGCGTAGAAGGTTAAGAAAAGCGCGCTGCAGGAAATTGAAGGGTTCTGTGGGCACATTGGCCCAGGGTTGCCAGCGGAAAACCGGGGCTCGCCAAACGCCAGTTGAGGGGCTGAAAGTATTAAGACTGCCCATCAGGGTGACTTTCTCTAATCCCGAGATTGAACAGGCCATAGCGTGAATATCTCCTCGGATCAGGGCGCCCTCCTCAAATTCAAGCGTTGCTCCAACGGCGTTAATGCTGGCAACCACTTCTCCCGCCAGTTTCAACGAGCCACCCAGCAAATCAATATCTCCGTTGACGGTAGCGCCTTTCTGCACCTCGGCGGTACCCCCTATAATTACCAGGTCTCCCTCGAGGGTTTCACCGCTCTGCAGGACAAAGGTTTCTCCAATCACTAGGCGATCGCCCTTGAGGGTTTGTGGGTAAGGAGATAGCAGGGGCTTGGCGAGGGCGGGGCGCCATGATCCAAGTGGAAGGATTAGGCTGACCGCAAAGATTAAGCATAAAGTAATGTGTCTCGTCTTCATGGGGTTTTTGCTCCTTGTAGGGTGAGTTTGGCGAGTGTGTAACACCAGGCACTCAAGGGGAGAAGGATCCAAGCGTAAAGGATGAAACCAATTGCTGGTAACCAGTAGGGTGGGGTTTCACGCAGCCAGAAAACAGTGGCGTAGCGGATATAAAGCCAGGTCGAGGGCAGACGTGTCAGGAATCGGATGAGGTGCGCGATTCCCTCGGCGACGAAGTTGGAATCCCAAAAGAGAACCAAAAGCGCTATACAACTCACCAGAATTAAGAGCACCACCCCTACCACAAAGTCGATCCATGTCCAAGTGGCCTGAAAAGAGCGCTGCATTTGGGCCCGGGCATAAGACTCCCAGCGGTTGGAAAACGCCGGGGGAGGGGCAATCAAAGGCAGGCGTTTGATTTCTTCTCTGACCTCCTGCCAAGCCAGGTAGGATTCACGGCAATGTACACATGTTTCTAAATGGGCCTTCATGTCCTGGGACTGAATTTCGGAGCATCCCATCTCACAGAACCAGGTTTCAATAGGCGGGTGCTTCATGGATTGACTCCTTGGGGGCAGAACCACTGTGTTGTTCTTCCTTCCATAAAATGGCCATTTTTTGGCGGGCACGGTGGAGGCGACTCTTAACCGCGCTGGTCGAGATCGAGAGTATTTCAGCCATTTCTAATTCACTCATTTCATACCAGTAGCGTAAGATTAAGACAGCACGCTCATGGGGTTCCAAGCGCATGAGCAACCGCTGAATGCGTTGGTGTTCTTCGTATTGGACATATTGAGCCTCGGGGTTGGGCGCTGAACCGGGGAGAAGTTCGTCCGTCCATTCTTGGATGCTTTCTACAGGTGTGCGTCGTTTGCGGAGCTGGTCAATACAGTAATGGGCTGCGATGGATAGCAGCCAGGTCAAGAATGAACGCGAAGGATCGTAGCGATGAAGCGACCGAAAAGCGCGCCAGAATGTTTCTTGGGCTGCATCTTCAGCCTCTTGAGAATCACCCAGCATGCGGTAACATAAATTAAATACCGGGGTTTGATAGGTAACCACAACCTGGCTAAAGGCTTCAATATCTTGTTGAGCATGCCTTAAGAGGGCTGAGTCGGGCTCTGCTATCACCTTGTTCCACCGGCTTGCAATCTCTGCAATATTCTACGCAGAAAACAAGTTTGGGTTGCGGACGGTGCTGGAGAAAGGTGGGTGATTCAGAGCGCCCTTAGTCGGAGGAAGTATCTGCAGGCCGGGACATAGGTGCAGGTGAGACTGAGAGGTCCGAGCTCAAAAGGACGTGTCCCTGAGAAAGCAGCATTGCAGCAAAGATGAGAGCAGCCCCCAGCCATTGGACGGGCTGAAGCCGTTCCCCCAAAAGGAGCGCTCCGAAAAGCGCGGCAAATACGGCCTCACTGCTAAATAGAATCGCCGCGTCTGTGGGTGGGGCATACCGTTGTCCCATTACCTGCAAGGTAAAGGCCAGGCTAACAATAAACACTGCCGAGTAGGCAATTGCCAGAAGAGTGGTTGGGCTCATGATTAACCGGTTTTCTTGGGGCCATCCCCATACGATAGCCAGGTTGAGTAGGCCACAGATAAGCGCCTGACCTGCTGCAAATTGCAGGCTATTCATTCGATTGGCTGCCTTGCCTACAACAATCACATGAAGAGCCCATACCAAAGCCCCGCCGAGGACGATAGTATCACCGGTGTTGAGCTGGATGCGCAGGGAGCCGCTACTGAGGAGCAGTGTTCCCGTGACGGCCATTCCAGCGGCTGCCCAGACATACCAGCCAGGACGCTGACGCCCGAAAATAAAGAGCAAGATGGGAATAATGACTACATAAAGGCCTGTGATAAAGCCGGCATTGGCGGCTGTGGTGGTAGCAATCCCGATTTGCTGAAGCGTACTTCCTCCGAAGAGCAAAATGCCTCCCAGGAGGACCCATCGCCAATCTTTTAGGCGGGTGGGAAAATTGAAACGCAACCCCAGAGCAAGTAAAATCCCTCCGGCTGTGAAGCGCAGTCCATTGAAAACGAAACTAGAGATTTCAGCAGAAGCGATCTTCTGAGCCACAAAGCCACTTCCCCAGATCGCGGCGGCCAGGAGCAAAGTTAAGTCGGATTTCAACCGGGTATTGTTCATAAACACATTCCATCGCGGGAAAAGCCGTGCCTTTCCCGAAGGGATTGTAGGTTACGGAAGACGGAACAAGAAGCCGAGTAGAGATTACTCTTCCAAGGTAAACCCAATCTTAATGGTAACTTGCCATTGTCCTACATGATCACCCTCGATACGTCCACGAATCTCGCTGACCTCAAACCACTGTAAATGACGCAGGGTTTGCGCAGCTCGTCCAATGGCAGTTTGGATGGCATCCTCAATGCTGACATCTGAGGTGCCGGTAATCTCGATGGTTTTATAAACCTTATTCATTGTCTGCCTCCTCCAAGCGTTTTCTAGCCAATCCCCGTTTGCCGATTGCTAGGCCAAGGGTGCGGATTTCCAGATGCCCTGATTCTAAAGGAAAATGGCCAAAATTGGGTACGAATGTGGGGATCCTGATATAATTGGGTCACACGTAGGTTCTTAACCTTGAAATTGGAGGCTGGTTAAGCGTACAAGGGTTTGTGTTGTTGCTTAGAACGCACTGTTCTTTCTAGTTCACCTGGCAGAGTGATCTCAATAGATTCTCTTTTTCACCCCTTGGTGGGTGATTTTTTCTTTTGGCCTGCTGTAAAAACCGTAAGATCAACATAGAGGAGGTGGTTGGTTGGAGATAAGCGTATGGGGTTACTAATTTGTAGAGATACGCAGGAAGGGCGCTAAAGACATTGACTTTTTAGAGAGGACATATGCAGTTCAGTACGTGTTCTTACTGCTCTCCAAAACTAGAGTTACGGCCCTGCTCGGGAGAGAAGGGTTTGGGACTTTTTGCTCGAGAACCCATTCGCGCAGGGGAATTGCTGGCCGTCTGGGGAGGACAGGTTCTAACGGGTGAACAGTTGCGCCTTTTACCGATGGAGCGGCGGGTGCATAGCATTCAGATCGAAGATGATCTCTATATGGTGCCCTTAACGTATGGCGAGCCGGCGGATTATTTTAATCATTCCTGTGATCCCAATTGTGGCTTGAGTTCTCCGATTACCTTGGTAGCCATACGCGATATTGCGATAGGGGAAGAGGCCTGTTTTGACTATGCCATGAGTGATTCAAGCGACTACGATGAATTTGAATGTCATTGTGGTTCACCGCTGTGTCGCGGCATTGTCACTGGTCGCGATTGGATGTTGCCAGCGCTTCAGGAGCGTTACCGAGGCTATTTCTCCCCTTATTTACAGCGGCGCATTGATAAGATGCGTCAGGAGGTGCTAAGCGCAATCATTTGAGGAGGCCTGAGCAAGGTGAGGCACTTATTAGAGCTGAACCGGAGCGAGAAGGATGCTCTGGTTGTGGTATGATTTTCACGCTACTACTCTATGAAGTGTGTTCGGGAGTGAGAATGGCGCAGGTTGTTGCCTTGTTGACGGATTTTGGCTATCGTGATCATTACGTGGGGGTGATGAAGGGCGTTATCTGGAGGATTGCCCCCGGTGTGCAAATTGCCGATATTACCCATGCTGTGAGGCCTCAGAATATCTTTGAGGGAGCCTTTCTGTTAGCGCAGGCCTACCCTTATTTCCCCCGTGAGACTGTCTTCGTTGCGGTTGTGGATCCTGGGGTCGGCACCCCGCGGCGCCCGCTAGCCGCTCAAATTGGCGATTATTACTTTGTGGCACCCGATAATGGGTTATTAACCCTAGTGGTGCGCGAAGCCACGATGCAACGGTGGTCAATGCGTTTCGTACGTTTGACTCAGCCGTCTTACTGGCTGCCCACTGTGAGCCGTTCCTTTCATGGACGCGATATTTTTGCCCCGGTGGCTGCGCATTTGGCTACGGGAGTGGCCCTGGATGCCTTAGGTCTGGCTGTGGAGGACCCAGTTCTGATCCCAATTCCCGAACCCACGCCAGAACAAGGTGGCTGGCGTGGTCAGATCATTTACATTGACGGCTTTGGTAATCTGATTACCAATATTGCTCCGGTGCATCTTGAAGGGAGAGGACAATGGAAAATTTGTTATAAGGATCGCGAAATTAATGAGATTGTCGCCACTTTTGGCGAGGGACATCCGGGCGATTTGATCGCTATGTTTGATAGCACAGGGTTCTTGAGTCTGTGCGTTGTGAATGGGAACGCCGAGGCGACTCTGAAAGCCCAGACCGGGGATGATTTGTGGATATTGCCCCAGGCTTGACCCTTATCATTTGGGAGGTGAGCATTGCTAAAATCCTTTGTCGAACGTGTGCTTGAGAATGTTCAGAAGGTGGTAGTGGGGAAGGACGAAGCCATTCGCTTGATCCTGGCGGCTATTTTATGCGAAGGTCACGTGCTGCTTGAGGATGTGCCAGGTACCGGCAAAACGACGCTGGCTCGGGCGCTGGCCATTTCATTGGGATGCACCTTTCGCCGTATTCAATTCACCCCCGACTTGCTCCCTTCAGATGTCACGGGGTTGATGTGGTTCAATCAGAAAACTCAAGATTTTGAATATCGGCCGGGGCCAATTATGGCGAATATTGTGCTGGCTGATGAGATTAACCGGGCGACTCCACGCACTCAGTCGGCATTGCTGGAAGCCATGCAAGAGCGCCAGGTGACCGGTGATGGAGTCACTCGCCCTCTGCCTCGCCCGTTTATGGTGATTGCCACCCAAAACCCGGTTGAACTTGAGGGGACATTCCCCCTGCCTGAAGCCCAAATTGACCGATTCATGATTAAGATTGGGCTGGGATACCCTACGCCTGAGGAAGAAGGCCGAATGTTGGAGCGATTTCAGGCCACAGATCCACTGGAGATGCTGGCTGCGGTCACTGATCCAAAGGGCGTTCGTGAGGCGCAGGCGATGCGGCGGGAAGTGCGCGTGGAGGCTTCGGTGCGGGATTATATGGTGCGCATTGCCCAGGCAACCCGCGAAAACCCCGAGATACAGTTGGGCGCTAGCCCACGAGCCACATTGAATTTGTTTTATATGGCCCAGGCTTGGGCAGCTCTTGCAGGGCGAGAATTTGTGTTGCCTGATGATGTTAAGCGCGTTGCCCCCTATGTGTTGGGGCATCGCTTGATCGTTTCCCCGCAAGCCATGCTGCGTGGGCGTCGTCGTGAAGATTTAATTGGCGAAATTATCGCGGCGGTGCCGGTGCCGGTGGAGGTAGGGTGAAGTTCCGTGTTTGGGCTACATTGATCATTGGGGTCATTCTAGTGGGGACCCTGGTGCGTGTTCAGTGGTTGGTCGGGTTGGGATTAGCAACCGGGGCAGTGGTGGGGATGACTTATCTCTGGCAGCAGTGGGCGCTGGAGCGTGTGGTTTATCACCGCCATTTGATCTATAGCCGCGGTTTCCCTGGGGAAACCCTCCCTTTGCGTTTGAGCGTCGAGAATCAAAAGCGCTTACCGTTAACATGGCTAAGGGTTCGTGACTCCTGGCCGCTGAATCTCTCTCCTCAAGAAGGCGAGGTAATGGCCCCTTCTCATGTGCCTGGGCGCGGGTATTTGACCAATGTCTACCATTTGTGGGGGTATCGTCGGGTGATTCGGGACCTTCACTTGCGTCTGGGGGCTCGCGGCATTTATACGTTGGGACCCGTGATTTTAGAATCTGGTGACCCTTTTGGTTTGGCCGAACAGCATGAGGAGCGTGAGTTACCGGCAACTGTGACTGTTTTTCCGGAATTGGAATCGCGCACTTCGCTAGGGCTGCTCTCAGAAGATCCCTACGGAGAGCGGGGCACTCGCAAACGTTTGTTTGAAGATCCCAACCTGACGATTGGAGTTCGCCCTTATATGCCCGAGGACACATTTCGTCAAATCCACTGGCCGGCAACAGTGCGCACCGGTCAACTTCAAACGCGAGTTTATCAACCTATTGTCTCGCAGGTCATGATGTTGTGCGTCAATGTGGCCACGTCGGAACACCCTTGGTTAGGAACGCTTCCCGAGGTCCTGGAGCGAATTATCCGTGTAGCGGCCTCGTTTTGCTACTACGGGATCGAAGATGGCTATGCGGTCGGGTTGGCCGTAAATGGGGGTGTGACTTCGTCCGACCAATTCATGCAGGTTCAACCTGGGCGCACTATGGATCATCTGGCTATGCTGCTGCAGGCGTTGGCCGGCGTTACCCCATTGATCACCCATCCGTTCGAGCGTTTTCTTGTTCACACCGCTTCGCATGTCTCGATGGGGGCTACACTAGTAATACTCACGGCCTTGGTTAACCCCCCATTGCTAGAGGCCATAACCTTGATTCAGCGTTACCGTCATCACTTGGTTTTGGTGGCGTTGAGTGAAACACCACCGCCCTCACTCCCGCGGGTTAAGGTCATCCATCTTCCTGTTGCTGGCGAAGCCAAGGACATATGATGAGACTTTTGCAATGGGCTGAAGCGGGTATTCTACTTAATGCTCTGGCCGAAGTGGTCTGGGCGACGTTGTGGTACTGCGCCCTGGTTCAGCCTGTGCAGCAAGCGGGGTGGGTGGCCATTGCGTTGTTTGCAATTATTCTGGGGGCCGAGCGTCTGAGCCGTTGGTTGGATCACCACCGCGAGTGTTTTACCTCCTGGAGTTCGGTTGCAGTAATGGCCGGTTTTATTTTAGCCGCGGTGGGGCTAGGGGGATGGGCCTTTCTTAGAGACTCTGCGGCGGCCTTGTTCACACGGTTTTCTGTGGAAGAAATCTTCCGAGTCGAGAGAGGACTAGGACGGTGGGGATGGCACGTAGTAACCGTCCTGCTGTTAACTTGGCGGGGTATACGTTTGGGAAAACTGCGCATAGATAGCGATGGGGCTATCGCCTCCTTACGGTTGGGAATCTTCATGCTGCTTATCTATGGCGTCTTCTGGGAAGTGCAGCCCACGTTAGCAGCGTTGTGGCCAGCTTTTCTGGTTTTAGCGCTTAACTTGAGCAGCATTGGCATTTTACACATGGTGGATCTCTTTCAGAGCCGTGGGGGCGCTGTACCAGCAGTGGCCCTCCCCTGGTGGTTTTTTGTGGTGGGAATGGGGTTTGCGTTGGCCTTATTGGGGGTGGGAGTAGGGGTTGTTCTTGAGCGCCCGGTTGAATGGATGAGCTGGGGAATTATGGCACTTGTGGCAATTCCCATTGTTGTGGTGGCGTTTGTCTTTGGCGCAATGGTGCTGTTGCTGGTTTCCTGGCTGATCCCGCTGTTGGTGGGAGGCACAGCGGCGCCCCTGCCTGATATTGTGGGAGGTGAACAATTACCTAGAGTTGTTGAGCAGTTGCTCCAAGGGGTGGGGCCAACGGCTCAGTGGTCATTGCTTGATCGTTTGCTGCCAGGACTGGCGCTATTGGTGATCTTAAGCCTCCTGGTACTGGTGATGATCGAATTACGCTCACCTGGAACACTATTATTGCCCTTGCGAGCCGAAAGCGGGCTGGAGGAACGCTTGCCATTCTCACGCCTAGTGCGAGGTGCGCGGCGCTTGCGGAGACGGCGCAAATCACTCGATCAAATTGCTCGGCAACAGATTGCGAATCGGATTCGTGCTATTTACCAACATCTTTTGGAATTGGCCGCGGCTTTGGAGCGTCCTCGTCCCCTTGCGGCTACTCCGTTGGAGTTTTTGTCCGTACTCAAAGACCTATTTCCTGACCACCTTAACGCCTTAGAAACGCTCACTTACGCTTATATCCAGGTACGCTATGGCGAAATTCCCGAGGATCCCAGGGTGTTGGAAGAGGTAGAACAGGCCTGGCAGAGCCTAGCCGCCGAGGGTGCTCGTCGCTTGCAGGCAAAGCATTCCGAAAGATCGTAGCCAACGCGGTCTTCTCATGTGACTCAGTGAGGGTATGCAAGGGAGTCTTTTCGAACTAGCCAGGAGGGGGACTGCCCAGAAGTAAGGCCCCGCTGTAGGCAAAGATCAACATTTTCAGTACTTTGCCTAGCCAGCACCAAAACAAAAAGATGCGCAGGGGCATCTTGAGGGCCCCGGCAATGATCCCGGCAACATCGAAGGCTGGGTTAGGCACAAATGCCATGACTAGGATGGCTAATCCCCCATACCGGCGGATGTACGGCTCTATGCGTTCGTGCCATTGGGTCCGTTCAACGATTCCCTGACCACTAAACCCCACTAAATAGCCAGAAAGTTCTCCCAGAGCTGCCCCACTTCCAGCGGCCAGAGCCACCCAGAAGGGGTTGAAGACTGCTCCCATGGCTGATGTAATCAGCACGCCGGGGATGGGTAGGATCAAGGTAGCATTAGTCAACAGTGAGATCAGAAAAATGCCCGCATAACCATAGCCTTGAAGGTGTTGGACCCGATCGCGATTAAGGTAGAGGAAAAGAGTTAACCCAACCGCAAACACAAGAGCCAAGATGCGCAGCAGACGGGTACGCTGCTCCTGGGTCATGGGTGGGCTGCCTCTTGGGCCAGGGAGTCTTCTTCCTGGAGAAGAGCCTGAATGCGCGAGATTACCATATCCAAGGCTACAGTATTCATCCCGCCTTCAGGGATAATGACATCAGCATAGCGTTTGGAAGGCTCTACAAAATCCAGGTGCATTGGGCGCACTGTGCTGAGGTATTGCTTGATGACCGATTCGGTAGTGCGCCCGCGTTCAGTAATATCTCGCTGCAATCGGCGGATAAAGCGAATATCCGGGTCGGTATCCACAAAAATTTTGACGTCAAATAAGGCGCGCAGAGCTGGCTCAGCAAAAATCAGAATGCCCTCAACAATAATGACTCGCTTAGGTTCGACCCGAATGGTGCGCGAGGTGCGGGTGTGGGTAGTGAAATCGTAAACTGGCAAATCAATAGGTTGCCACTGCTTGAGGCGTTGGATATGCTCAATGAGGAGACTGGTTTCTAATGAATCGGGATGATCAAAGTTGACCTCTGCGCGCTGGTTGGGGGGCAAAGCCGCCAGATCGCGGTAGTAAGCATCGTGGGGCAGGTAAGCGATGCGATCCCGTCCCACTCGTTCTAAGATGACATTGGCAACCGTGGTTTTGCCCGATCCCGAGCCTCCTGCAATTCCAATGACCAGAGGGACAGGTCGTTTCCCATTCATATTATCAATTATACCGGATAGGGATAGCGTTGGCGAAGTGACATTTAGAAGTAAATACCAAGCGTGATCCCACCAGCAAAAATGCAGTAAAAGGCAAAAATCAGTAAGGTGTGGCGGGAGATGAAGCGTAATAACCAGTGAATGCTCAAATAGCCTACCACGGCGGCAGTAGAGAATCCAACGGCCATGACCGGAAGAAACTCCTCCAGGTTGTTTACATGACGTAAATCCCATAAACTTGCCCCACCTGCTGCTAGCATGATGGGAATGGCCATGAGAAAAGCGTAGCGTCCGGCGGCGGGGCGTTCCAGATGGCGAGTCATTCCCCCGGCAATCGTTGCTCCTGAGCGCGAAATTCCTGGGAAGAGCGCCAGAACCTGGGCAACGCCGATCCAGAGCGCGTCCTTCCAATTTAGATCGGCGAGGGTGCGGTTACGCCGTCCATATCTTTCAGCGGTGAAAAGGAATAAGGCGGTACCGAAGAGGAAGAATGCTGTCACATCGGGACGCAAGAAGGCGCTCTCGACTGCGTCTTTCAACAAGATTCCCCCAATGCCCCCTGGCAGTGTTGAGAGTAAAAGCAACCAACCCAGCCGTGATTCGAAGTGAGCAAAAGGTGTCCGTGCCAGCATGTCCTTGACCCAAATGGTGAGGATGTGCCATAAGTCGGCCCAGAAATAGAGGATCACAGCGACCAACGTGCCAATCTGTACCAGGACATCAAAGGGGAAAACCTGATCAGCAGGGAAGTGCCAACCCAGCAGATACGGTACGATAACCAGATGGGCTGAACTAGAAATTGGCAGGAATTCGGTGATACCTTGAATGATGCCTAAAACGAAAGCCTGTGTGATGGTCATTTCATATGCCTCATGATTGAAGGGTCTCCTGGGCTGCAAAGAACGTCGCGGTGAATTGCTCAAATCTTCCCGCCAGAATTGCGTTACGCGCTTCGGCTACCAGGTTGATGAGGGTGGCAATGTTGTGGATTGAAAGCAAAGTGGCGGCGAGCATCTCGTGGGCCACGATCAGGTGGCGTAGATAAGCGCGTGAGAAGTGACGGCAGGTATAGCAGGTGCACTCAGGGTCAATTGGACGAGGGTCGCGGGCATAAGCCGCGTTCATCATGTTTAGGCGCCCGGTGCGGGTCATTGCTGCGTGGTGACGGGCCAGCCGGGTCGGCAGCACACAATCGAACATATCCACTCCGCGCAGGATACCATTGATGATGTCCTGAGGAGTGCCCACACCCATCAGGTAGCGAGGTTTGTCTTCGGGCAAGAGACCGTCTACCAGTTCGAGCACGGTATGCATTTCGGTTTTTGTCTCGCCCACTGACAGTCCCCCAATGGCGTAGCCGGGAAAATCTAGATTGGTCAAAAAGCGCGCTGATTGCTCGCGCAAGTCCAGAAAGACGCCACCCTGCACAATCCCAAAAAGGGCTTGATCAGAGCGGGTTTTTGCCTTTAAGCAGCGTTCCGCCCAACGATGAGTCCGTTCCAAAGCCTGCTCGTTATAGGCTCGGTCATGTGGGGGGGCGCATTCATCGAAAGCCATGATGATATCCGCCCCCAACTTTTCCTGAACTTCGATGGCAATTTCAGGGGTTAACCGATGGAGGGAGCCATCAATGTGGCTACGAAAGGTAACCCCATCCTCATCCACGCGGCGGTTCTCGCTAAGCGAGAAGACCTGAAAGCCACCAGAGTCGGTTAGGATGGGGTGTGGCCAATTCATGAAGCGATGAAGTCCCCCGAGTTCCGCTACCAGATCAGCCCCTGGGCGTAAGAAAAGGTGGTAGGTATTAGAGAGCACCAGCGTCACCCCGTGCTCCTCCAATTGGGCCGGGGTAACCGCTTTGACGGTGGCTTGGGTGCCAACTGGGGCAAAGATAGGGGTGGGGATGGGACCGTGCGGGGTATGGATGATCCCGGCACGTGCCCGACCTTGGCGGGCAATGAGTTCAAAAGTGAAAGGTGTGGTGCTCATGATGACGTTATATTCCCCAGAAGAGTTTTAGCCCTACGAGGATCATCAACAGGACTAGCAGGGTGAGTGGTGTGCCGATTTTCACGTAATCTTTGAAAGTGTATCCTCCCGAACTCATGACCATGATGTTAACCGGGTGACCAAAGGGGGTCGGGAAGGCCAAAGAACAGCCCAGGGCTACTGCCATCATTAGCCCCCGGGCATCCAGACCAGTCTGAGCAGCGGTAGAGAGGGCCAGAGGGGCCAGCACCAAGGCGGCTACTTGCCCTCCTAATAATTGGGTAAATCCTAATGCCAGTAAAATAAGGGTGAGGGCTACCAGTATAGATGCGCTTTGACCCACTAGATCTATCATGTGCATAGCAACAAAATCGGAGAGCCCCGACGTGCGGATGGCGATGCTGAGCGGCCACATTCCGGCTATTAAGAACAGGGCTTTCCACTCGATGTTGCGGTAGGCCTCATCCATGCTCAGACAGTGAGTTACAAGCAACAAAGTGGCCCCAGCCAAGACAACCTCCGCAACGGGAAGGACGCCCAGAGCAGCGATTCCCAGGGTTAGTAATGTGATCCAGAACGCTAGAGGGTACTTATGAGGTCTAAGTACCGCGTCAGGATCTTCCTCTAAGAGGATTAGGTCGGTATCCTCGCGTAGCATGCGGATGCGGTCAGCTGGGCCCTGTACCAAGAGGGCGTCGCCAACCGCAAGCGGGATATTTCCCAGGTCGGCATGCAAGGGGCGACCTTCGCGCCATATGCTAATGACATTTAAACTATATTTTTCGCGGAAATGGGTGTCCTTTAGTGTCCGCCCAATGAGAGAGGAGCGTGGTGTGATGACGACCTCGGCTAGGCGGACGCTTTCGTTAATTAACATGGAGGCGGGCGGTGTAACAGGGCTTCGGCGTAAGCCAAGGGTTTCCAATGTGGCCGGATCACAATGGCCTTCAACCAGTAGACGATCACCTGGGGAAAGCACATAGGATTTGGGTGGGGCGGGTTTTAGCTCTCCGTTAGACAGCACCCCGATAATAGTAAGTCCTATGCGGTTGGCCAGGTCACTTTCCACTATGGAACGATTTGCGAGTGGAGAGAGAGGCAGGATTTCTAGCGTCTCCAGGTGCTCATGCAAGTGGTAGAGATTGGCCAGTTCGGCGCTTAACTGGGAGATGCTTCGGGGAGTAAGTGCAGAGCCTTCCTGGGGTAACCAACGCCGTCCCACGAAAGCTAGATAGAGGCTTCCTATTAGGACAATTGGCCCTCCAATAGGGAGAAAGTCGAGCAGGCCGAAGGGCTGTAACCCGGCTTCACGTAGGGCTCCACTGGCAATGATATTCGAAGTGGTGAGCAGGGTGGCCATGCCTCCCAAAATGGTGCCATAAGCCAAAGGGATGAGCAGTTTAGAAGGAGGGGTGTTGGACTGGCGGGCCACACTCATAACTGCCGGGAGCAATACTCCAACCGCAGCAATGTTATTCATGAAAAGAGAAAGACTGGCTGAGACCAGGGTTACCGCCAGTACCAGGCTGGCCTCTGATTGATGTCCTAATCGGCGCATGAATTGCCCGAGGCGGAGGGTGACGCCGGTTTGTTGCAGGCCGGTGGAGATGATTGAAATACCCAGAATAGTGATTACTGCAGAAGAACTAAAGCCAGAAAACACCTCGCGCGAGGGCACTAATCCGCTCAAACCAAGAACGACCATAACCATTAATGCAATAAGGTCGGGGCGCAAGCGTTCCGAGACCAATAAACCGCCAACGATAAGGGTAATACCCAAGACTACGAGGGAGGATAGGTTCATATGTCTGACAGGATTATAGCCCAAACCTGAGCAAATGGAAAAAAACGAGGTGGGCGCAGGTCTCTATTAGCGTTTTATAAGAATTTTGGGTTCGACTTGACGTTTCTCATTTAGGCATGGTATGATGAAACACAGTAGGCTATTTAGCACTCTCGCGGTGAGAGTGCTAATTATAGGTGGAAACAGGGATGAACGATCTTACCGAGCGTCAGAAGTTTATTCTGACCCTGGTTATTCACGAATACATTCGTACGGCCACGCCGGTGGGTTCGCAGCATTTGGTGGCGCGGTATAACTTGGATATGTCCTCGGCTACTGTGCGTAACGAATTGGCTGTGCTCACTGAGCGTGGGTATTTACGCCAACCACACACCTCCGCCGGGCGTGTGCCAACGGAGGAGGGGTATCGCTATTTCGTCAGCCGCCTCATTCAGGCGACTGAGTTGCCCGATTCCACCCGGCGCATGATCAGCCATCAGTTCTACCAGATGCGCCATGATGTTGAACAGTGGATGCGCCTAGCCGCCTCCGTTCTGGCGCATCAATCTCGTGCGGCCTCGTTGGTGACCGCGCCTCATCCTGAGAAAGCACGCTTGAAACACCTGGAATTGATTGCAACCCGTGGGCGCCAAGTCTTGATGGTGCTGGTGATGGTGGGAGGCGAAATCCATCAACGCATTTTGATCTTGAACGAGCCAGTCGGCCAGGACCAACTTTCACAAGCGGCTCATCGCATAACTACCCTGTACTATGGTAAAGACGCTGAGCAAATTCGCGCCTTGCGCTCTCTGGTAGAGGGTCTGGAGGCGGACGTGCTCGAGTGGGTTTTGGAGGAGATGGAGCAGGTTGATTCCGTGGTGGCCGGCGAGATTTATTTAGATGGACTTACAAATGTTCTCTCCGAACCCGAGTTTACCACATCCGATGAAGCGCGCCGAGCGCTTAAGTTGCTTGAGGAGCCCACATTGCTGCAAGATTTGCTGGCCCGAACGGTCCTTGCCCACGCTCCTGGGGGCGTCCAGGTGCTGATAGGTGGAGAGGGAACCTGGGAGGAGCTACGGCAATGTTCCATGGTATTAGGAAGCTATGGGGCGCCAGGGTTGGTCGTGGGAACGCTGGGGATCTTGGGGCCGATGCGGATGTCCTATGGTCGTGCCATTTCGATCGTTCGTTTTATGTCTAGTTTATTGAGCGATCTGGTGTCCGAAACTCTAATGGATGATTCGGCGATAAAATCGGATGGAGAGGTGAACCATGAAGAAGGATGAGCGTGAGCCTAAGGCGGTATCCCTTACCTCTGAAGAGGAACAACAGGCCGCGGCTGCGCCGCCAGCCTCAGCGGAAGGCGGGGCTGAAGCCACCTCTGTTCCGCCTATTGATGAGGCGGCTGCCCTAGCAGCTGAGCCAGAAGAAGGAACAACGGGAGTGATTAGTGAACCTATGACCACAATACCATTGAGTGAATATGAGGCTTTGAAGCAAGAACTGGAGCGCGCTCAGCAGTCAGAGAAAGCGTATTTTGAGGGCTGGCAGCGCGAGCGAGCTGATTTTATCAACTACAAGAAGCGTATTGAACGTGAGCAGAGTCAACTAGCAGAGACCATTGCGGCTGCCATTCTTAAGAAGTACCTAGTTATCGTGGACGATTTGGAGCGAGCCTTGAAAAATCGCCCTGCCAATGTAGATGCCCAATGGCTGGAGGGCATTGAACTTATCTACAAGAAACTGATGGGCATCCTTGAGGCAGAGGGCGTTAAGCGTATTCCAGCCGAAGGGGCGATGTTTGATCCCAACTTGCATGAGGCCATCTCGCACGAAGAGAGCCCCGATCATGAAAGCGGTCAAATCATTGAAGTGGTTCAGCAGGGCTATACCATCGGCGATCGTGTGCTAAGACCAGCGCTGGTGAGAGTTGCACGCTAGGAGGATTAATCAACCATGGGCAAAATTGTTGGCATAGATTTAGGAACTACTAATTCTGTAGTAGCCGTCATGATCGGTGGTGAGCCAGTGGTCATTCCCTCGGCTGAGGGAGAACGTCTGGTTCCGTCCGTTGTGG
This sequence comes from uncultured Thermanaerothrix sp., assembly GCF_938028735.1. Classification (GTDB taxonomy): domain Bacteria; phylum Chloroflexota; class Anaerolineae; order Anaerolineales; family Anaerolineaceae; genus Thermanaerothrix. The sequence goes on along the minus strand of NZ_CALIMF010000002.1, from coordinate 109,676 downwards.
CCGTGAACAAAAATCACGAGCGCTTGGTTGGGCGAGCAGCTCGCAATCAGGCCATTATTAACCCAGAAAATACCATCTTTTCGATCAAGCGTCTGATGGGTCGCAAGTACGACGATCCCGAGGTACAGCGCACGATCAGCCGAGTTCCTTACAAGATTACTAAGGCTCCCAATGGGGACGCTCGGGTGGTTCTAGATGGACGGGAGTACTCTCCACCGGAGATCTCGGCTATGATCCTGGCCAAACTCAAGGCGGATGCAGAAGCCTATCTGGGCGAGCCCGTGACACAAGCAGTTATAACTGTACCGGCCTATTTCAATGATGCTCAGCGCAATGCCACTAAAGATGCTGGCAAGATCGCCGGCCTAGAAGTCTTGCGCATTATTAATGAACCTACGGCTTCCTCTCTGGCTTATGGTTTGGACAAAAAGAAGAACGAGGTAATTGCGGTTTACGATTTGGGTGGCGGGACTTTCGATATTTCCATTTTGGATGTTGGTGAGGGTGTTTTCCAAGTCAAATCCACGAGTGGTGACACCTTCTTAGGTGGGGATGATTTTGATCAACGTCTGATGGATTATCTGATCGAAGAATTCAAAAGTGAGACGGGGGTTGATTTGCGCCAGGATCGGCAGGCCCTGCAACGGCTCAAGGAAGCGGCTGAAAAGGCGAAGATCGAACTTTCAACCATGTTGCAGACCGAAATCAACTTGCCCTATATCACTGCCGACTCCACCGGCCCCAAGCACTTGGTGAAGACCATCACCCGGGCAAAACTGGAGCAGTTAACCGCCGATCTCATTGAACGCACAATCGAACCAGTGAAGCGGGCTTTGGGTGATGCGGCTTTGCAACCCTCGGATGTTAATGAAGTGGTCCTGGTGGGTGGCATGACCCGCATGCCAGCTGTGCAAGAGGCGGTACGCCGACTCTTTGGCAAGGAGCCCCATAAGGGCGTTAACCCCGATGAAGTGGTGGCCATCGGTGCGGCCATCCAGGCGGCCGTACTAGGCGGTGAAGTACGGGACGTAGTGCTAGTGGATGTAACCCCCTTGACGCTTTCGGTGGAAACACTGGGTGGGGTGGCAACCCCAATCGTAGAGCGTAATTCGGCTATTCCCACCAGTAAGAGTCAGATTTTCACCACCGCAACCGATAACCAAACCCAGGTGGAGATCCACGTGGTTCAAGGCGAACGGCCCATGGCTGCTGATAACAAGTCGCTGGGTCGGTTCATCCTCGATGGTATTCCACCAGCGCCTCGCGGGGTGCCCCAGATTGAGGTGCGTTTTAACATTGACGCCAACGGTATCCTGACTGTGACGGCTCAGGATAAAGCCACCGGACGCAGTCGGCATATTACGATTCAGGCCTCATCTGGGTTAACTGAGGAGGAAATTGAGCGCATGCGCAAAGAGGCTGAGGCCAATGCCGAAGCTGATCGTCGCCGCAAAGAGTTAGTTGAGGTACGCAATCAGGCGGATAACATGATTTATGCTGCCGAGAAGCTCTTGCGCGAACACAGCGGGCGTATTTCGGATGCGGATAAACAACACGTGGAATCTGCCATTGCTCACTTGCGTGAGGTCATGCAAGGGCAGGATATCACCAGCATTCGTGAGGCTAATGATGCGCTTAGTCAAGTTCTTCAGCGCATTGGCAGCACCATGTACCAATCGGCAGAAGAAGCAACGTCAGGCGGTACCTCGACCTCTTCTTCCTCTGATGATGGGGAGGTGATTGAAGGTGAGTTCAAAGAGCCGTGAACAAACTTTGCTGCATGCCAAGTGGACAGTTCTTCACACCTCAGAAGTGTGAAGATCTCTTTTGTCGGGTGAGATAGATAAATATGGCTCCGCGCGATTATTACGAGGTATTAGGCGTTAGCCGGAACGCAACCCTGGATGAGATCAAAGCAGCGTTTCGTAGTCTGGCGCGCAAGTATCATCCTGATGTCAATAAGTCGCCAGACGCTGAAACTATCTTCAAAGAAATTAACGAAGCCTACAGTGTGCTGTCTGACCCTGAAAAGCGGGCTGCCTATGATCGTTATGGCCATGCCGGAGTAAGCGGCATGGGTGGCATGCCTGACTTCACTACCATTGATTTTGCGGATCTCTTTGAAGAGTTCTTCGGTTTTGGCATGGGAGGTAGTGCGCGCCGTCAGCGTCGTACACCCCGGCGTGGCGCCGATTTGCATACTACACTTTGGCTTGAATTTGAGGAGGCCATTTTTGGCACTGAAAAAGAGATCGAAATTACTCGGGATGAGACGTGTAGCGTGTGCCATGGGAGTGGGGCGGAACCCGGCACCTCGCCCATGCGTTGCCCCACCTGTGGTGGGAGAGGGGAAGTTCGCCAGACTCGCCAGACCTTCCTGGGGTCTCTAGTACAGGTCATTACCTGCCCTACCTGTAATGGGAGTGGTGAGGTTATTCAAACGCCTTGCCACCAGTGCCGGGGGCGCGGGCTTGAGCGACGTACTCTCCGCAAAACCGTGCGCATCCCAGCGGGGGTGGACAACGGTACCCAAATTCGCCTGGCCGGTGAGGGGCAGCCAGGTGTTTATGGGGGACCCAACGGCAACCTTTACATCGAGATTCGCGTTAGGGAGCATAAGTACTTCCGGCGCAAGGATGATGATATTTTGCTGGATCTCAATATCAGTATTCCCCAAGCGGTGCTTGGGGCCGAGATTGAGGTGCCCACTGTAGATGGAAAAGCCAAACTGACCATTCCGCCGGGAACTCAGCCTGGTAAGGTCTTCCGCCTGAAAGGGAAAGGCGTACCCCATCTACGCGGAAATGGCCGCGGGGATCAGCTTGTGATTGTCAACATAGAAATCCCCACCCGCCTGACCGCCGAACAGCGGGAATTGTTCGAGAAGTTGGCCAAGACAATGGGAGCAGAACCGCACCCTCAAGAGAAATCTTTCCTTGATCTCTTGAAGGAGGTTTTGGGTGGCTGAACCGCGCTGGTTAGAAGTGTCGCTGACGGTGGATGAGGAATTGGCGGAAGTTGTGGCCGAGGTGCTGGCACGCTTTACAGTCCAAGGCGGGGTGGCGATGGAACAGGCGGTCTCTTACGATGCCTATGAAATTGAGGGCCAACCGATTGGACCAGTGCGGGTATTCGGTTACCTAGTGGCTGATGAAATGCTTGAGGAAACGCGACAGCGCCTGGAAGAGGCGCTTTGGCACTTAAGCCAGATTCAACCCTTACCCGCCCCGATTTATCGCTGGATTGAAGATCAGGACTGGATGGCGGCTTGGAAGCAGCATTATCACCCCCTGCCCATCGGCAAGCGGTTGTTAGTAGCGCCATCCTGGGCGGAAGTCGAGGTGGCCGAACGGGTCGTTGTGCGGATTGATCCGAGCATGGCCTTTGGCACTGGAACTCATCCAAGCACTCAGCTCTCCCTGGAACTCCTGGAGCGCTATGTGCAACCTGGCCAAGAGGTAATTGATGTAGGGTGTGGCTCGGGCATCCTTTCCATTGCTGCCGTCAAGTTGGGAGCGCGTCAAGCCCTCGCGGTGGATATTGATCCGGCTTCGGTGCGGGCTACCAATGAAAATGCCCGTTTGAACGATGTGGCTGAGCAAATCGAAGTAGGGCAAGGCTCAGTGCGCGAAATTTTACAGGGGCGTTTTCGTATTCGACAGGCCCCCCTGGTGATGGCAAATATTCTGGCACCAGTCATCAAGGCCTTGCTTGAGACAGGGCTGACTGATTTGCTAACACCAGAGGGCGTGCTGATCCTTTCGGGGCTGCTTCAGGAGCAGGCACCAGCAATTGAGCAGGACGCTATTGCCAGAGGGCTCTCTCCTCTGGAGCAGCGCACCAGTGGAGATTGGGCCGCTCTGGCTTTACGCAAGCATTCCTAAACCCAGTTTTTACCACACCCGTTCCATATCGGGGTTATCCAAGGGACGCCGCCCCACCTTGGCCATATCAACCCATTGGCCGTGCACTTTTACTCGCACTACATCAGCAGTAAAGTCGGTGACGGTAGGGCCGTGGTTATCAAATAGGGCTGACCCTACTGCGTAGATATCCACCGGCACGTGGAGCTTCTCAAAGCGGGTGATTTTTTCCGGGTTAAAACCCCCAGAAACCACAATTTTCACCCGTTGGCAGTATTTTCGGGCTTCTTCGCGCCATTTGGGGGGGATATCCCAATTTTCCCACTGGGTGTCTAGAGCCTGACGTACGTTGAAGACCAGGCGCGGAGTCACTCCCAGATCCAGATTAGGGTCTCCCAAAGGGGGCACGCTGCGATCGCGCAAGTTGCCACTCGTATCCAGGCGTACACCGTATAAGATATAGCGGCGAGCTTCCTGCTCATTACCCTGTTCCATCAGATGGTAGTAGCGTTCAAACATGGCTTGGCAGACCGCAAGGGAATCAGTGACACAATCGTTGTTGAAGTCCACCAAGGCAATGCGGGGGATATTAACCGGCAATACTTGCGCAAAAGCCAGCATGGCTTCGGCGGTATCCCCGAGGAATGAGGCGATCGCAGCGTGAGCAACGGTCCCCCCACCCGAGCCGCCCCACCAGTCCCCTTGAGCATCGGTAGATACAAAAGGCCCCAAAGTGCTACCGTAATCCATGTTGTAACGTTGGACGGCAATCTGATAGGCATAACCGTCTGCGGCTTGCACCTCGTGCAAGTCAAAACGGGCGGGGAAGAAGAGCACCGGTTTACCGCGTGCAGCGATCAGGGTTTCGTACACATTCGTTGCGATTCGGCTAGCGCGAGTGAGGATCCCCAGGGTGGGGGTTTCCAGAATGGCGAAATCGCGGTAACGGCCTCGCACGCGCATGACAGGCTGGGCATTCATTGGGTCACCATTACCATGGACTACAGCGCCATCATGCACTGCCCATACTTCAAGTTGATCGGCCGTATTGACAAATTGGTCACCTTCCCAGTAGCCCGTACAGTGACGGAGCATCGTTAAGGCCTTGTCCACCCCGACGACGATCGTGCGTCCGGCGCGGCGGGTGAACCACTGCATCTCTACCTCAATATCCCCGCACTTTACACCTTCGGGGTTGAGGCCCTCAGGAAGGCGATGGGCTTTCCCTTGATAGGTGTAGCCCATTTCAGAGAGGCGTGTAAGCATGTAAGCAATATTGACAAAATATTTATCCGTGTACCAACCACGGCGCATTCGCTCAATATCTAATTTAAATGTGGCATTTGTGAGACGTTGACCATCAAAGATGCTCATGGCGGCTATCTCCTTGGGCTCCAGTGCGATTTTGTTAAGTGTATGATTTACACTAATTCATTATATGCCGGCTTAAAAGCTGGGTCAAGTTGACCAGATTATAAAACCGGCGTTTACCGATATATCGGTGAATTTGCGGTAAAATACAGCCCGTGAGGAGGTAAGTCTATGCAGGGTTTGGAATTCCTGGGGCGATTCCTGGTGCTGGCTGGCGTGATGCTTATCGTTATTGGGGGGATTGTCTGGGGATTGGCCAAAGTCCCGTCCCTCTCGAATCTGCCTGGAACGATCAAAATTGAGACCTCAGGTTTTACCTGCATTTTCCCCTTGTTGGCTTCGGTGGTACTCAGCTTGGTCTTAACAGTAGCGCTGAATATTATCGTTCGTCTACTTAATCGCTAAATTTGAACGAGGAGAGAAAAATAAACATGGCGTATTCGCGACCCGTATATACCGTTGAATTGGCCGGTCTGAAGCGCGATTTGCCGCTTTTTGAGGTGAAGCCGGGATTGAAGATCGCCATCCTCAATATTTTGGGGGATACGGCTTTAGTACAGGCTAGTGCCAAAGCGTTAAGCGAGCGTCTTAGGGATTACTCCTTTGATGTAATTGTTACGGCGGAGTCGAAAAGTATCCCGCTGGCACACGCACTTTCATTAGAACTGAACAAACCTTACATCGTGTTACGTAAGAGCTATAAGTTCTATATGGGGGAGGCGCTCCATTCGGAAACTGTTTCGATTACTACGGGAAAGCCCCAAACGCTCTATCTCGATGAGAAGGACCGCGCCATGCTGCAAGGCCGTCGGGTGCTGCTGTTGGATGATGTCGTAAGCACCGGCTCTACTCTGGAAGGAATGCGGACCCTGATGATGCAAGCGGGTGCGGAAGTAGCTGTGGAAGCCGCCATTTGTACAGAAGGTGATCGTGAACGCTGGAGGGAGATTGTGGCTCTTCACCATCTGCCTCTCTTTACAGATTAAGACAAACCGCGAGGGGGAACATGGAGCGCTTCTTTGCAACGGCGCCAGGGCGAGTCAATCTACTGGGTGAGCATGTGGATTACAACCAGGGGATTGTTCTGCCTGCGGCGGTAGATCGGCGGGTTAAGATTCATGCTCGCCGGCTCGCGGAACCGCGCGCGTTGTTGCACGCGCTGGATTTTTCCCAACAAGTTGAGCTTTCCCTCTCTTTAGATGCACTCAATGCTCGTTGTGACAGGGAAGGGAACCCTTTACCGGCCTGGGCGCTTTACCCCGCTGGAGTAGCTTGGGCGTTGCTTCGATCTGGTTATCCGGTAGAAGGGCTTGAAGCGACTTATACCTCGGATATCCCTATTGGGGCAGGGCTTTCATCCTCGGCCGCTGTGGAGGTGGCCTTTGCCAGCCTCTGGCAGGCAATGGGAGGCTGGACAATTAGCCGTTTGGATCTAGCCCGATTGTGTCAATATGCAGAGAATGCTTATGTAGGCGTTAACTGTGGGCTTATGGATCAATTTGCTTCGGTACACGGCATTGCAGGACATGCGTTGTGTTTTGATGTGCGGGCTCTCACCTACGAAGCCGTTCCATTGCCGGGGGATGTGATGCTGGTCATTGCTGATTCGGGAGTGCGACGATCATTGGCGGCTTCGGCCTATAACGAACGGCGTGCCGCCTGTGAAGAAGCTGTTGAGCGCCTGAGGCCCTACCTGCCCGGTATTCAGGCCTTGCGCGATGTGCGTGTTGAGGATTTCTCTCGTCTGGCTCATTTCTTGCCTGAGGTCGTTCGTCGTCGCGCGCAACACGTGGTTGAGGAAATCGCCCGCGTTGAGCGCGCGGTTGAGGCGTTAAAGCGGGCAGATATCGTTTTATTTGGCCAATTGATGCTTCAGGGGCACCGCTCATTACGCGATCTTTATGAGGTAAGTACGCCGGAATTGGACTTTCTAGTGGATTTTGCTGCCCGCCAACCTGGGTGTTGGGGCGCGCGCCTAACAGGGGCTGGTTTTGGCGGGTGCACCATCAATCTCGTGCAGCGCGAATGGGTAGAACCTTTTGTGCGTAATCTCAAGGAGGCTTACCAACGCGAGATAGGACTCACCGCTGAGGTATACATCTGCCTGGCTAGTGTTGGTGCCCACGCTCAGCGTGTGAATTAGCAGCAAGCGTCTCAAAACCATCAGTTATCCTTCTCTTCGGAGAATTCCAGCTTTCGGGCGGATCCCATGAAAGTCACTATGGATGAGCAGCGTTGTATCCGATGCGGTTTCTGTGAAACTATTGCCCCTGAGGTTTTCAGCCTGGATGGCTCAATGGTTGCTCGGGTGAAGATGGAACTTATCCCGTGGCATTTGCGGGATTTGATCTATCAGGCAGCAGAAGAGTGTCCCGAGAACGCTATCCGCGTTATTGATTGACGTTCACGCCTTAGCTTTTCTTGGTAGGTTTACCACCCAGCCCAAACATTCGCGCAAAAAACTGTCCGCTACTCGGGATCTCGGCAGAGGGCGTAGCGTCCCAATCCCCTTTTTGACGCTCTTGCCACCATTGAGAACGTGCCTGGGAAGCCTCTTTTAGTAGGCTGGCGAGGCGTTCACGATCTGCGGTTTCCAAGTAAATTCGCACTTCCTGAAGGACTGCAATGTAATCATCCAGGAGGCGCAAAAGGTTTTCGCGGTTAAGCAAGATAGATTCGCCTAGGTGGGTATGGTCATCTAGGTGGGTGATTGGCTCAGTGGCTTCAACGAAGGTTCGTCCGGCCAATTTGCGCGCTTCACGCCAACCTGGTTGGCGAGTAATGGTCGTAATTAAGGCGGCAGCGCTGAGCTGGGGGAGGCCGTGTATTGCAGCCATTAGACCATCGGCTTCATAGGGATCAGCAAAATAGGGTTTTGCCCCTAATAGCACGGCCAGATCGCTGGCCAGTTTAAGGGCATCTCCGTGGGTATGAGGTGGGCTGGTAATGACAAACACACCACCCTTGAAGAGGTCGGGGCGCGCGGTCTCGGGGGTGGGGGCAAAGGGGTAGAGGTACTCGGGGTTAAGGCTAGGTGCAAACGAGACCACATATCGTTCAGCCGGAAGCAAATCTTTGACCCATTGGGTGATCAGGGTTTTCAAAGGAGAGGTATCCAGCACGACCGCGCCAGGTTTTAAATCGGGGACAATCGTCGCCAGCGTTTCTCTCACTTCGTCCATGGGGGTGGCGAGCACAATAATATCAGCATCGCTGACGGCGGTGTGCAGATTGTGAATGGTCTCATCCAATGCTCCCATTTTGAGCGCTTTCTGCTCAAGGTGAGGATCAGAGTCGTTGCCAATGCGCACAATTTGGTAAGGATTGTCTTTGAGCGCCAATCCAATCGAGGTGCCAATTTGGCCTAGGCCAATAATTGTCATTCGGATGGTCATAACGAGCCTCCCAAAAGGAGCAAAAGTAGATTCTGCAAGGCTGGGTAAAGTATGAAGCCAAGAACATCAATTCCTATGCTGGGTAAGACAAACACGACGATCATAAGCAATAGAGGACCCATGGGACGAATGGTCTCCAGAATGCGGGCAATGGAGGGGGGAGCAAAGTATTCCAGGATTTTGTCCCCATCTAGAGGGGCGATGGGGATCAGATTGAACAGACATAGGATCAGATTGATCCAGATGAACCCCACCAGAAACTGCCCAGGCGAGGGCAACCAGGAGTTAGTGCTCCCCCAGAGATAAGGGATCCATCCCAAGCGGAGTGGAATAGCGGCCAGGGCAGCAAGGAGCAAATTGGAAAGCGGGCCAGCCAAAGACACCCACATAAGAGCGCTGGACGAACGACGTCCTAGAAGATAAGGGTTGACAGGCACGGGTCTGGCCCATCCGAACCCTGCGAGTAGGAGCATTAATGATCCTAAGGGATCGAGGTGAACCAGGGGGTTAAGCGTGAGGCGCCCGTTTAGCCGCGGGGTATTATCTCCAAAGCGCGTTGCCGTCCATGCGTGGGCGAATTCATGAACGGTAAAGGCAATGATGAGGGTGATAATGCGGGTGATTAGAGTAGCGGGGTCAAGATTGAGCATTCAAACCCTTGGAGCAATAGAGTGGTAGGCTTTGTGCTAGGGATTATAACATGGGTGGTATAATCCGATTGATGTTGACGGATTTGCAACTGGGTGACATTGTGCGCCTGCGTAAGCCCCACCCATGCGGAAATTACACTTGGCGCGTGGTGCGCTTGGGGGCAGATATTGGACTGGAATGCTTGAAATGTAGTCGTCGGGTGCTTTTGCCCAGACGCGAACTGGCTCGCCGACTCAAGGCCATTTTACCTCGGGAGAATCATGAAACCCCAATCTGATCGCCCGCATATTCTTTTCCTTTTTTCAGACACAGGTGGAGGGCATCGAAGTGCTGCTGAAGCGATCATCGAAGCTCTGAACCTTGAGGTAGGCGATCGGGTCACGGTTGAAATGGTGGATATTTTTCGAGAGTATGCTCCTCCACCGTTTGACCTTGCCCCGGAGGCTTATCCAGTGCTCTCGCGTATGCCCGAAGTGTGGCAACTGGGCTACCGTCTAAGCGATGGCCGGCGGCGCACCCGTTTTGTCTTTAACGCCCTGTGGCCCTATGTACGACGCTCAGCGGAACGCCTGTTGGTGGAGCATCCCTGTGATTTAGTGGTCTCCGTTCATCCGCTTTTCAACGACCCAATTTCACGAGCAGCTCGTCGATTCTCACTCCCCTACATCACTGTAGTCACCGATCTGGTTTCCACTCACACTGCTTGGTATTGTGGTTCACCTGATTTGATCATTGTGCCTACAGAAGCAGCCCGCGAGCGGGGGCTGGCAGTAGGTGTACCGGCAGACCGTCTGCAAGTCATTGGGCTACCAGTCGCGGAGCGTTTTAATTCTATTAGCGAGTCAGTCGAAGGGATTCGGCGTCGTCTGGGATGGCCATTCAATCATCCAGTCATCCTTCTGGTTGGGGGAGGGGAAGGAATGGGGCCACTTGAGTCTGTTGCAATGGCAATCAATGAAGCGGATCTCGGAGCAACGTTGGTTGTGGTGTGTGGACGTAATCAAACTCTCCAGAATCGGTTAGAACAGGTCGCTTGGAAGCATCCTGCTTTCATCTATGGCTTTGTGCGCGAAATGCACAATTTCATGCGCGCGGCAGACATTCTCATCACAAAAGCGGGGCCGGGTACGATTAGTGAGGCGTTCATTGTGGGACTTCCCATTATCCTCTATAGTCGCATGCCTGGACAGGAGGATGGAAACGTTGATTATGTGATCAGTGAACAAGCAGGGGTTTGGGCGCCGGAGCCCGAACACGTGGTTTCTACCCTGAGGCTTTGGCTGGAGCATCCTGAGGAACGACATCGAGTGGCGGAGAACGCGCGGCGTTTGGCTCGACCACAGGCCGCCCGGGAGATTGCCCGTGTGTTAGTGACATGGGCAGGGCGCTCTTATGAAACGCGTATGCGAACACAGGTATAATTTGAAATATGCCGATCCTGGATGCGCATACACTGGAACTTTTTAGTCGTAGCCCTGAGCAAACGCGCCGTTTGGGAATGCGTCTTGGCGCTCTCATGCGTCCTGGGGATGTGGTTTGCTTGCAAGGAGACTTAGGCACTGGCAAGACCACCTTGGTACAAGGGATTGCCCGTGGGTGGGGCTCGCTTGATCCGGTTTCTAGTCCTACCTTTGTGCTGATTAATGTTTACCGTCGGCCTGAAGGACGCATGCTTTTTCACTTGGATGCCTATCGCCTGAACTCTCTTGAGGAAGCCATTGATCTCGATATTGACGCTTTGCTTAGTGAAGGGGCGCTAGTGATCGAGTGGCCAGAACGGATTGATCCCATCCTTCCTCCCGAGCGATTGTGGGTGACATTGACCTGGATTTCTGAAGAGCAACGTGGCTTGCTTTTCAATCCAATCGGAGCACGATACCGGTACTTGGTGCAGCGATTGCGCCAGCAGGTTCTGGGAGTGGCTCATGCTGTTGGCCGTTGATACCAGCACGCAATGGGTGGGGCTGGCGCTCTACGATGGGAACGTCGTGGTGGCTGAGCATACGTGGTTGAGCCAGGGCCACCAAACGGTGGAATTGGCCCCCGCCATTGAATGGATGTTAACCCGGACACAGGTGTCTATTAAGCAGATTCAAGCCTTAGGGGTTGCCTTGGGCCCAGGCTCTTTTACTGGCCTAAGAATTGGACTGGCGGTTGTCAAAGGAATTGCTTTGGCCGAGAAATTACCTGTGATAGGAGTGCCAACCCTGGATGTTCTCGCCTATGGATTGCCACCAGACGAGCGCCCTTTGATTGCTGTATTGCAGGCCGGTCGTGGACGTTTGGCGGTAGAGAATTATCGTTTTACAGCAGGATCTTGGCAGGCTGAGAATCGTCTGCGCGTGGTTACGCTTAGGGTTCTGGTGGAGTCGCTCCAAGAGCCGGTTGTGATATGTGGTGAATTGAGTGCCCAGGAGCGTCAGCAACTGGCCCGCCAGCACCATATCACCCTGGTTTCACCGGCTCACTCTTTGCGTCATCCGGCATTTCTGGCTGAATTGGCCTGGAAACGCTGGAAAGCCGGCGTTGTGGATGATGTCAATACTCTTGCGCCCCTTTACCTTCATCAGGTAGAAGGAGTCCCCACATGAGGGCAGTGACTTTGCGCGGGGTTTGGATTCGGCGTATGCGGGTAGAAGATATTCCTCGCGTGCACGAAATTGACGTAGCCTCATTTGCCTTGCCCTGGCCGGAGAGTTCATATCGGTTTGAGATAGAGGCGAATCCTTCAGCGCATCTTTGGGTGGCGGAGTGGCAGAACGAGCAAGGACGGTATGAGATTGTGGGCATGATTGTGGTTTGGCTCATCATTGACGAGGCACATATTGCCACCTTTGCTGTTCACCCTCAGTTCCGAGGATACGGCATTGGGCAACGCCTTTTAGCCCAGGCCCTGCTTGAGATGCACCGGATGGGGGCACAGCGTTTTACCTTGGAGGTGCGCCGCTCTAATCTCCCGGCGCAATCCCTTTATCGTAAACTAGGCTTTGAGGTGATTTCTGTACGTCCGGGGTATTATCGGGATAACCACGAAGATGCGCTGATCATGAATCTTGAGCACCTCGACGTAGCGTTAGTAGAGCGTCTTTCTCGGGAAGAGAGTTCACCAGGCAGTCCAACCTTGACAGGAGGTCAGCCTTGAATCCAGAAACCGTCCTAAAACAAATTGCTGCTGAGGTTTCGGTTTGTACAAAATGTATCCTCCATTACTCGCGTAAACATGCTGTTCCTGGCGAGGGGCGTCCGGAGGCCGAGATTATGTTCATCGGTGAGGGGCCGGGGTTCTACGAAAACGAGCAGGGACGGCCGTTCGTGGGTCCGGCGGGAAAATTCCTGGATGAATTGCTGCAGAAAGCGGGTCTGAAGCGTGAAGATGTGTTTATTACCAATGTTGTAAAGTGCCGCCCACCGGGGAATCGAGATCCACAGCCAGAGGAATTGGCCGCTTGTGATGCTTATCTGGAACGTCAATTGCAGGCGATTAACCCTCGAGTCATTGTTACCTTGGGGCGGTTTTCAATGGCTAAATTCCTCCCAAACGCGCGCATTAGTGAGGTGCACGGCAAGGCCCTGTGGGTTAACGGCCGCTTAATTGTTCCTATGTACCACCCAGCAGCGGCTCTACACCAGCCCTCACTGAAGGCCACGGTGATTGAAGATTTTAGTCGTCTGCCGTCCTACTTGGAAATGGCACGACAGGGCCAACCCGACCAGACCCTGGCAGAAGAAGCCCCAGCATCGGAACCGCCTGCTGATCAGGACGAACACCCAACTCAACTTAGTCTGTTTTGAAAAGGGGAAAGTGCATGGAACGAGATTATCGTGGTGAATTATTGGAAAAACTGACCACCCGCAAAGCGCGAGTGGCTGTGGTGGGCATGGGGTATGTGGGTCTGCCGCTGGCAGTTGTCTTTGCGGAAGCCGGCTTTGATGTGACCGGCATTGACCCAATTGCTTCAAAGATGGAGGCCTTGAATCGGGGCGAGAGTTATATCTTGGATGTTTCGTCCGAGCAAGTGCGCAAATTGGTTAGTCAGGGACAATTGCGAGGCACAACGGATTACGCCGTTCTTAAAGACATTGATGCCGTTTCGATTTGTGTGCCAACCCCTTTGCGTAAAACGGGTGACCCTGATCTCTCGTATATTGTCAGCGCTGCGGAGAGCCTGGCGCCGCATCTTCATCCCGGCATGGTGGTAGTGTTGGAGTCCAGCACTTATCCGGGGACAACCCGTGAATTGGTCTTGCCTATCTTGACGGAGCGGAGCGGCTTGCAGGTGGGGAAGGAGTTCTTTTTGGCATTTTCGCCTGAGCGCGTTGACCCAGGACGGAAGGATTGGACCACCTATAATACCCCCAAGGTTATCGGTGGCATCACCCCTGCCTGTTGTGAGGTCTCTACAGCCTGGTATCAACAGGCCATTCAAACAGTGGTGCCGGTTTCTTCGACTGAAGTGGCCGAGATGACCAAACTGCTGGAGAACACTTTTCGTATGATTAACATTGGGCTGGTCAATGAACTAGCGATCATGTGCGATCGCCTCAAAATTGATGTTTGGGAAGTGATCGAAGCAGCCGCAACCAAGCCCTTTGGCTTTATGAAGTTCACCCCTGGGCCTGGATTGGGTGGCCATTGTATCCCCATTGATCCATTATATCTTTCATGGAAGTTGCGCTCGGTGAAATACACGGCGCGGTTTATTGACCTTGCCTCAGAAATTAACACAAATATGCCTCGCTTTGTAGTGGGCAAGGTTCAGGATGCTCTCAATCAACAGGGTAAACCAGTTAATGGAAGCCAAATCCTGATCCTGGGGGTGGCTTATAAGGCGGATATTGACGACCTACGTGAATCACCTGCTCTGGATGTGATTCACCTCCTACGTGAGAAGGGGGCCATTGTGTCTTATCACGACCCTTACATTCCGGTCATCCATCAGGACGAACTCAGCATGCAGTCGGTACCCGACGTTATGGAGGCTGTACAAGCGGCGGATTGTGTGGTGATCATTACCAATCACAGCCGTTATGACTACCCCGCCATCCTTGAGGCTGCCCGGTTGATTGTGGACACACGCAATGCTTTGGGCAAACTTGGACGCAACAACCCTAAGGTGGTTCGCTTATGAAGCGCTATTTGCTGACTGGGGCGGCCGGTTTCATAGGTGCCAGGGTGGGGCATTTCTTGCTTGAAGACGGGGCGGAGGTGGTTGGGGTAGATAACCTCAACGATGCCTACGATGTTCGCTTAAAGCATTGGCGGCTCGAGCATCTGAAAAGTCGGCCTAATTTTCACTTTGTCTATCTGGACATCCGGGATCGGGAAGCCGTTGGCCAGCTGTTTGCCCGTTTTGCTCCATTTGAAGCTGTGATTAATCTGGCCGCGCGTGCCGGTGTACCTTATAGTGTTCTCAACCCGTGGGTTTACTTTGAGACTAACGTTACTGGGACGTTAAACTTGCTCGAAGCTAGTCGTCAGTTCGGGGTGACGAAATTTGTCCTGGCCTCGACCTCGAGCCTGTACGGGACTCTAAATCCGATGCCTTTCCGTGAGGATGCTGATACCAGCCATCCCTTATCGCCGTATGCAGCGAGCAAGAAGGCTGCTGAAACGCTTTGCTACACCTATCATCACTTATATGGCCTGGATGTGACTGTCTTCCGTTATTTTACGGTTTATGGTCCGGCGGGGCGCCCGGATATGAGCCTATTTCGCTTCTGCCAGTGGATTGCTGAGGGGCATCCCTTGCACCTGTATGGGGATGGTAGTTTCTCGCGCGACTTTACCTATGTGGATGATATTGCTCGCGGCACCCTTTTGGGGTTGAAACCGATGGGGTTTGAAGTGATCAATCTAGGGAGCGATCATCCCCATACTATGATGGAAGCGATTCGCATTTTGGAGAGGGCGTTAGGGCGCTCGGCGCAGATTGAGTATCACCCTCCCCAGGTAGTAGATATGCCTGCGACGTGGGCTGATATTACTAAAGCGCGCACGCTTTTGGGGTGGGCCCCCCAAACCACTTTGGAGGAAGGTCTTCAGCACCTGGTTCAATGGTACCTAGCGGAACGGGCCTGGGCCAGCCAGATTCAAACGGTATGAAGCGAGTTGCCTACCTGTGGGCTAACTGGAGGGAAGACCGGCTGTTGCGCCAAGTTGTGCGTAACACGGCGTATCTTTTCAGCGGTAATACACTTAGCCTAGGTCTGAGCCTTTATCAAGGCCTGTTGGCAGCCTACTTATTAGGCCCAACCCAATATGGCGTTTTGGGGTTGGTTATTGCCTTTGCCTCTAACGTTAATCGCCTGCTCTCGTTTCGGATGGGGGAACCGGTTATTAAGTATGTGAATCAGTATCTCAGCCAGGAGCGGAAAGACTTGGCTGCGGGAGTGGTAAAACTAGCGGCTTTCACCGAAGGAATTACTTCCATCAGTGCTTTTTTATTGCTTGTCTATCTCTCTCCTTTGGCCATCCAATGGATTATTAAAGATCCGGGAGCGTTGCCCTGGATTCCCCTTTATGGCCTGGCACTGCTAGGCAACCTTTTCACCGAGACCTCCACGGCCATGCTTCAAATTGCAGGACGCTTTCGTGAGCAGGCCACAATTACGCTGGCACAGAATGTAGTCACCGCGGCTGGGATCACTCTTGCCTATTTTATGCATTGGGGTGTGTTTGAGGTAATGCTGGCCTACTTAATGGGCAAGTTAGTGTTTGGATTGTCCATAATGGGGTTGGGATGGCAGTCGGCGAAGCGTGTACTTGGATCTGATTGGTGGCAGGCTCCCTTACGCCGCGTGCCGGAAAAGGCTGCATTAGGACGATTTGCCATTAGCACGAATCTGAGCGGCACTGTCAACATGTTGATCCGTGACAGCGAGGTACTGTGGGCGGGGTTCTTTCTGAGTAGTTTGGAGGCGGGTTATTATAAATTTGCTCTGGCTCTCATGAATGTATTGATGTTGCCCATTCTCCCTTTTATCCAGACGACTTATCCGGAAATCACACGGTCAGTGGCCCAACGCTCATGGAAAACCTTGCGTTTATTGTTGCGGCGCACCAGCCTGATGGCCTTGGCTTGGACAGTGGTCATGGGGGCCGGATTGATCCTATTGGGACCGTGGTTCTTGGCCTGGTTCAAAGGGGGGGCTTATTTGCCAGCCTTTCCTCTCATCCTGGTGCTTTTGGTTGGGTATGGCTTTGCGAACATACTCTATTGGAATCGTCCACTATTGCTGGCATTGGGAAAACCCAATGATCCCTTGATTATCACGCTGCTTGTTGGGGGCCTAAAGACGGCATTAATGTTTGTCCTTGTTAGATCGTTAGGGGTTTTTGGACTGGCGCTACTGCTGAGCAGTTATTTCATTCTCTCGGTCGCCATAATCATCTGGCGAGGTCATCAAGAACTCTTGCACGCGGAGCAAGTTAGTTGTGGAGCCACGGATGCGGATCGCGTGTCTTAGCACCTCTCAAATCCCTTCCAGCACGGCTAATAGCATCCAGGTTATGAAAATGTGCCAAGCATTGGTACAGCTAGGGCATACGGTCAGGCTGTGGGTACCGGGAAAAACACAAGTTGCTTGGTCCCAGTTGGCGGCTCATTATGGTCTGCGCGATAGGTTTGAAATCAACTGGGTGGCATCTTTTCCGGTGCTTAGACGTTATGACTTTGTGGCGAAAGCCTGGCTACAGGTGATGGCTTGGTCGCCTGACCTAGTTTACACCTGGATGCCTCAAGTGGGCCTCCTGGCATTACAAGCCAGGCTTCCTTTGGTGCTGGAGATTCATGATCGTCCGAGTGGAAAGATCGGCCCACGCTTGCTCCGCTGGATTGTTCGAGTAAAGGGCGAAAAGCGGTTTGCGGTAATTACACAGGCCCTTTATCGGGTCTTGCGTGAGGAATGGGGGATGGTTATCCCAGAAACACAAGTGGTCATTGCGCCTAATGGGGTGGATTTGGAGCGTTATCGGGATCTACCCACCCCATCTGAGGCGCGCCGTTTGTTGGGTTTGGCGGAACGCTTTACCGCCGTGTACAGCGGACACTTTTACCCTGGAAGAGGCATGGGCTTGCTTCTTGAGATGGCTTGCCGTCTGCCTCATATTCAGTTTCTCTGGGTGGGCGGACGAGAGGAGGCTGTGACTTACTGGCGAAATACCGTGGCTGAGCATAGACTCCAAAATGTGATCCTGACCGGTTTTGTGGAAAACCGCCTTCTGCCTCTTTATCAAGCTGCTGGCGAAGTGTTGTTAATGCCTTATGAGCGCGCGGTGGCTGGGAGCAGTGGGGGAAATTCTGCCGACATCTGTAGCCCGATGAAGATGTTTGAATATTTGGCGTGTGGGAGGGCGATCCTAAGCAGTGATCTGCCTGTGTTGCACGAGGTGTTGAACGAGAAGAATGCCCGTTTTTGTCCCCCCGAGGAGATAAATGCCTGGGAGCAGGCCTTGGATGAACTAGCTGCCCACCCGGAGGTATGCCGAGAACTTGGGGAGCAGGCGCGTGCGGATGCGGCTCACTATACCTGGGTAGCTCGGGCGCAACGCATTCTTGCTGGATGGAATTCAGATCGAGCCAATCCCTTGGAGGTAGGTGAGCGGTGAAAACCCTAAAGACATCCCTATCCCTCTACGTGCTGTTGGCTGCGGTCGGCTTGGTGTTAGGATTGGCGGTCGCGATTACGCACTTGATGGAAGGGGGAGCAACCTCTCAAGGTGTGATTGCTGTGGGGGTGTTGTTGGCTTTAGCGTTTGGGGGGTTGTTTGGCTTATGGTGGTGGGGTGGACACGAGCGATGGTTGGGTTGGATGATGGGTGGGGCGTTCCTGTTGCGCCTAGTTTTGGGATTGGGCCTATCCCTAGCGTT
Source organism: uncultured Thermanaerothrix sp. (assembly GCF_938028735.1). Taxonomy (GTDB): domain Bacteria; phylum Chloroflexota; class Anaerolineae; order Anaerolineales; family Anaerolineaceae; genus Thermanaerothrix. The sequence continues at coordinate 91,526 of NZ_CALIMF010000002.1, read as the reverse complement.
GCCAGAATGGGGTTATGACACTCCCCAGCAAAACCGAGGTTATCTTTATTACGATGCATTCAAGCGTGACCAGCAGGCTTGGGAGGTGGCGATTTCATCTGCACCGGTTATCTCGGCTTTAGGGGGGCGCTATGTCTCAGACCAGTATGGGGGAATGTTAGCGCTCAGCGCATTAGTTTATCGCTACTTGAGTCCTGATCAACATCGTCCCTGGCTCATTCTGATCCTAACCGCTTGGGCGGGTGCGGCTGGGATGCCTTTCCTGGCGCATGTACTAAATCGCGCTCCCTTCAAAGGGGCCCGCTGTGTGGCAATTGCGATATTGGCCTTTTATCCGGAGGCAGTTTTTTTAGGCGCCTCTCAAATGCGTGATCCCTTTTTGATTGCCCTAGGGGCGGTCATCCTGTGGGCGCTTTGGGAGCGCGAGCCTGCAACTCTGAAAGCACGACTGAGATGGGGGGGAATAGCATTTGCTCTGATGTTGCTCTTTTCCTGGCTGGCAGCAAGCGTTTGGCTGTTTGTGGTTCTTAGCGGTGGCTTATTCTATTACCTGAGCCAAATCAAAATTGAGCGGCGCTGGCAATGGGTGGGTATAAGTATTGCCGTTTTGGGATTGCTGGGGCTGGTGGCCTTTGGAGGGTGGTTGCAACGTGTGGCCGCATGGGATGCTTATCTCACCCAACGAGGTTCTGGTTGGGTTCAGAAACTGCTTGGAGAACTGCCTTCCTCGCTTGAATTGCCCTTCATTGTCACCTATGGCTTGTTTCAACCAGTTTTGCCCGCTGCCGTCTTTGATCCTTCATTACCAATTTGGAACGCCATTAGCACTTTGAGGGCTTTGGGTTGGTATGCAATTTTACCTGTGCTTTTTTATGCACCCTGGGCATTACGGCATCCGCGAGAACGCTCCTGGCGGTTGATGCTGCTCTGGTTGATCGGGGTGGCTTGGGGGTGGATGATCCTGGCCTCCCTCCGGGCAGGAGGGGATTTATGGGACAATCCGCGCTACCGCACAATGTTGCTCCCTGTGCTGGCTCTATTGGTTGCCTGGGCTTACCACCTGGCCCGTGAGGCACGTGATCCTTGGTTATGGCGCTGGTTCGCTGTGGAGGGAGTGGGATTGGCTTTCTTTACAGAGTGGTACGTTAGCCGCACTTATCGCATCCTTCCCCGCTTGCCCTTCTGGATTATGATTGGAGGGATCGTAGTAGGAGCAGGGCTGATTCTGATGGGCGGATGGCTGTGGGATCGGCATCAAGCTTCCCGCGGCGTCTTTCGTTCCAACGGGGCGGGCGCATGTATGGGTGAAAGTGGCAAGGACGTGGAAGCGGTAGCCAGCCCGAAGAGAGTCCAGAAATAAGGCAATGCGAAAGTATCTACACTGAATCCCTCAACCAGCAATGCAATCAACCCCAATGAGGTAGCCCAACCGATGGTTCGCTGGTGGGGGTCAGGGGCGTGTTCTAGTGAGCGTGCTGTTGCCCAAAGCACGTAGAGCCAAGTTAGGAAGGTAACAAAACCGAGGATTCCAGTCTCGGTCAGCAGGCGTACCCACAAGCTTTTGGTATTGGGAATAAAAGAATTGCGGAACATCAAGTCCTGAACTTCAGTGAGTGCCCAGCCGAAGGCCACCATCTTTTGGGGGAAGAAGTAACCCGCATTACCTAGTCCAACGCCCAGCCATGGGTAATCCGCAAAGATGCGGTAGCCGGTTTGCCAGTAAACCAATCGTTCGGCAAAGACCAGACGGTTGGCGTATCCGACCCACCCTTCTGTACGTACAAATTCGAAGCGGAAGAGATCGCGCATACGCGGATCCAGGCGACTGAGGACAAAGCCGGCGCCCAAGAAAAGGCTTGCATAAGCCGTGACCAAGGCCAAAGCCAATCCTGATGGAACGGCAAGCTTTATCATCCAACGGGCCAAACTCAACCGCAAGCGCTTCTGAATCTGAGCTTGCAACCAGCGGATTAGGGCCAGGTTGGCCCGCAAAATCAGGTAAGCCAGTGTGCACAGAAAGGCCAGCCATCCCACCCGAGAAAAGGAGAGGAACAACACGGCTCCGCCCCCCAGAAGGCAGAGATTTTCTAGGCTGAGACCAAGGACGCGAAAGCGAAAAACTGAAGCGCGTTGGAGGGTTGCGGCTAGCCAGAGGGGTAGGTAAAGCAAATTTAATTGATGGGCCAGCCATGAGGGTTCAAAAGCCAATCCAGTGACACGTTGATCAAAGAGACGTCCATTAGAAGTGAGATGGGATTGAAGGACGAACATCCAGGTCGGATACCCCTGGCGAGTGTACCAGACAAAGGCTTGCCAGAATGACCAGAAGATGACAATAATCCCGCCGAGGTGTAGGAGGCGTAGAACAAACTCAAGGCGCTTGGATGACTGGATCCAGGTGGCAGTCAACATATAGAAGGCTCCCCCTATTCCCAGGGTCAGCAGACCTTCACGGATGTTGCTCCATATGTCGGGCGAGCGGAAAGGCGGGAAGGGGATAAAGAAAGATAGTAGTGAAGACAGTACGGCGATTGTGGCAAAGACAAATAATGGAATTGCCTGATGTGGCAAGTATCCTACTGACGAGATGAGATAAGGCAGATACCACAGTAAGAGCAAACCAACCAGTGGGAGAGCAGCGGCTGGGGCAACTGAGTGGATGTTGAAGCGCTGAGCAATCAGGGGAAAACTGGTGAGGGGTAGCAGAAGTCCCACGCCTCCCCAGAGTATATATTGGAGATCTCGATACCAGCGCTTAATTTGCATCTTTATAATTGAAACGACGGAAAAAAGGCAGGGTCTCCACCAATACCAGACCGAGTACCCAGCCAATCAATGCACCAACCAGCATCAGATCATTGCGCCCGTACTGAACGGGTTGGGTCGGGGGAGAAGCCGACTCAACCCATTGAATGGACAACCCCGGGAAAAGATTACGGCTGGCCTGGCGCTCAGTTTGGAATTGCTGGCCAACGGTGGCCAGAAGAGCCTGCAGGTCCTCGAGAGATTGTTGGGGGCAAAGTGCCGTGGCAGGTGCCACCATCACAGCGCGTTGGAGGCACGTTTCAATCGACCGCATATATTGGGCAAGACTGGCAGCCTTCAATGCGTGGGTTTGAGCATCGGCAAGAACTGCATCTGCTTCACCCGCCCATAGATTGGCCAGGCGGGCTGCTTCCTGTGGGTCTGAGGTGCGCAACCGAAGAACAAAGGCATCTACCTGGCGCTCTACAGTGCCCATGCGCCGGAGGTCCGCTATGGTTAGTGTGGATCCTTCCCCTTGTAATTGGTTAATGACTCGTTCAATCACTTCATTGGAGGCAATAAGATGGCCTACGGCGTTGAGGGCTTGATCCTGCTCAAATTGGGTCATCAGTCCGGTGCGTGTGTAATCAATGGTGGCACTGAAAACGGCTTGGGCTTCGTAGATGGGAGGCTTAATAGCGTGGGCCAACCAGCCGCCAAAGGCTCCCAGAAGGGCAGCCAGCACAATCACCCACCACCAGCGAAGTACGCGCTGGAGTTCAGCCTGAGTGGAAAGAACAGGGGTGGGGTCGGGGGTTACATGCATTCCCAATACCTCAACGTTGCATGGCCAGAGCAAGCGCCTCGCGCCAAGGTGGCAGGCTTAGGTTGAAGGTCTGTTCAAAGCGGGTACAATCTAGGGCAGAAAAGAGAGGCCGTCGGGCAGGGGTCGGGAACTCCTTCGTGCGAGCGGGCAAAAGTTGCCGGGTGGCTTGTTGTTCGTGTTCTGAATCCAAAGCCAGGATTGCCTGCGCCCACTCGAACCGGCTGGCCCAGCCCTTGCCGGCCAGATGATAAAGCCCGCGTTTTTCGTGCAATTGGGTATAAGGGTCATCACGATGGCAAGATAAGAGGTTGGCTGTCACCTCGGCTAACATCCGCGCCCAGGTGGGGTTTCCAATCTGATCATCCACCACGCGCAGCACTTCTTGTTTGCGACTCCATTCCAGCACCTTTGTGACAAAACTATCCCGGCGTAGGCTGTAAACCCAGCTCGTTCGGAAGATTAGATAAACGTCATCTACTGCCTGAACGGCTTGCTCACCCTGCCATTTTGTTTTTCCATAAACGTTGAGGGGATTGGGTGGGTCAGTTTCGGTGTAGGGAGTGCCTTTGTTACCGTCGAAGACGTAATCTGTAGAAAAATGAATCAGGACGGCGCGGATCTCGCGAGCGCACTCGGCAAGCACGCCAGGTGCCACAGCATTGATTTGCTCAGCCAAGTGACGCTCCTGTTCGGCTTTATCAACCGCGGTGTAAGCCGTAGCGTTATAAATGATATGAGGTCTTATCTCGCGGATGAGCGGTGGCAGGGTTTGAGGCTGACTCAAATCAATCTGAGGGTAATCCAAAGCAATAATCTCACCCAGGCAAGCCAGGGAACGCCGGGCTTCCCAACCCAATTGCCCGAGGTGACCAAGGAGTAAGATACGCATGTTTACCAGGGGGTTTCCTCAAGCAGTCGAAGCAGATAGGCCCCGTACCCGTTGTTTGCCATGCTGAGGGCCTGCTCACGGAGTTGTTCAGCAGTAATATATCCCATCCGATAGGCGATCTCTTCGGGGCAAGAGATCATCAAGCCTTGTCGCTCTTCAACGGTCTGAACGAAGTTGCTGGCCTGGAGGAGGGCTTCATGGGTGCCTGCATCCAGCCAGGCGATCCCGCGCCCCAGGATCTCAACCTTAAGTTGGCCTTTCTCAAGGTAAATCCGGTTCAAATCCGTGATTTCCAGTTCCCCCCGTTGAGAGGGGCTTAACGTCTCCGCGTAATCAACCACATGATGATCGTAGAAGTAAATGCCTGGAACGGCGAGGTTTGAACGGGGTTTCTTGGGCTTTTCTTCAATGCTTAGAGCACGTCCATCGGGGCCAATTTCAACGACCCCATAACGGGTAGGATCGTTGACCGGGTAAGCAAAGATGACAGCCCCCTCTTGCACCTGGGCCGCGTTCTGAAGCAGGCGCGCCAACCCGCGCCCGTAGAAGATGTTATCGCCAAGGATGAGCGCGCAAGGTTCCCCCGCAATAAACTGGCGCCCGATAAGAAACGCCTCGGCCAGACCGCGGGGCTCAGGTTGCTCTGCGTATTGAAAGTGCAGCCCCCATTGATGGCCTTTACCAAGCAACCGCTCGAAGAGGGGAAGGTCCTGAGGGGTGCTGATGATGAGAATATCACGAATCCCGGCTAGCATCAGCATGGAGAGAGGATAGTAAATCATTGGCTTGTTGTAAACAGGCAGAATTTGTTTGCTGATCGCCCGAGTGATTGGGTAGAGGCGGGTGCCCTTGCCGCCTGCCAGGATAATTCCTTTCATGATTGAACTCCTCTTGAGGCGTAGTTATTTTCCAGCCAGGCTTGGAAGTCAGGGCGTTTTAGGATAGACGACACCCACTCCAAATTATTCAGGTACCATAGAACAGTCTTGCGCAGGCCGCTTTCCAGGGTCTCACGTGGTTGCCATCCGAGTTCCTCTCGAATCTTGCTGATATCCATCGCGTAGCGCCGGTCATGTCCAGGCCGATCGGCGACAAAGCGAATCAGGTTGCGATGCGGGCGGTGAGGTGATTCGGAGCGGAACTCATCAAGTAGATCGCAGAGGGTATGTACGATGTAGAGGTTGGTGGGTTGGTTGTTACCGCCTATATTATAGGTTTCACCCAAGCGGCCCTGCTTTAAAACCCGCAGGATCGCCTCACAGTGATCTTCCACATACAACCAATCCCGAATCTGCTGTCCATCTCCGTAGATGGGCAGGGGTTTCCCTTGTAGCGCGTTTAAAATCACTAGAGGGATAAGTTTTTCAGGAAATTGGTAAGGCCCGTAATTGTTGGAGCAGTTGGTGATAGTTATTGGTAATCCGTAGGTATGGGCATAGGCGCGTACCAAGTGATCGCTAGCTGCTTTGGAGGCCGCATATGGGGAGTTTGGCGCGTAGGGATTGGTTTCGCGAAAGGGCGGTTCATGAGGTTTAAGTGAGCCAAACACTTCATCCGTGGAGACATGATGAAAATGGCATTGCTCAAGGGGCACCATCTTATCCTCTATCCAGGCCTTTCGTGCCGCTTCAAGCAGAGTGAACGTGCCCACAATATTGGTCTGGATAAATTGGGCAGGGCCAATGATGGAACGATCTACATGGGACTCGGCTGCAAAATGCACCACTGTGTCAATTTCATACTGAACAAACAGACGATAGACCAAATCGCCATCACAGATATCGCCACGGATGAAGATGTGTCTGTGTTCATCAGGTAAATGACGTAGATTTTCTAAGCTACCCGCGTAAGTAAGGAGGTCGAGGTTAATGACCAGTACTTCAGGCTCACGCTGGAGGAGATAGCGCACAAAATTGGACCCGATGAACCCTGCACCACCTGTGATCAATACGCGTTGCATAGGCGCTCCACAGATTTAATCAAATAAATCGGCTTCAAAAAGGCACTTGCCCTGGGCGTCTTTCTCGGAAAGCAGAGGAGGCTGGTGGTTAACCAGAGGCCACTCAATCCCGATTTGAGGATCATCCCAGCGGAGAGTACGTTCTCCACGGGGATTATAAAAGTCAGTTGTCTTGTAGTGAACCTCAGCCCACTCACTCAGCACATAAAACCCATGTGCAAAACCTGGGGGGATCCAGAGTTGAAGGTGGTTTTCTGCTGAAAGGATCACGCCTACCCACCTTCCAAAAGTGGGAGAACTTCTTCGCAAGTCCACTGCTACATCAAAAATGGCCCCAAAAATGGCTCTCACCAGTTTGCCTTGTGGGTTCTGAATCTGATAATGCAGGCCGCGCAGAATACCACGGTGAGAACCAGAGTGATTATCCTGGACAAAATGGACGGGCAAGCCTGCCTCGGCAAACTTGCGGGCCTGGAAGACCTCCATAAAGAAACCACGCGAGTCACTGAACACCTGGGGTTCGATTAGAATGACATCGGGGATTGAAGTGGGCAAGAAGCGCATATGATGGGATTCGTGAGACTGAGATTCTCTGCGATTGGATTATACCAGAACCCCCCATAGGGACTCGGGGTAACAAAATTAAAAACTGCTGCGGGTATGCCGCAGCAGCCTGGGTTGGCAAGCAGGTGGGGATTATTCCTCCTCGTCGCCGGGGAGGAACTCTTCCTCTTCTTCCATGCCCTCTTCGTGAACGTGTCCATGGCGCAGCTCGTCTTCGGTGGCTTGACGCAGATCAACAACCTTGACATCAAAGACCAGTTCCTGACCAGCCAGGGGATGGTTGAAGTCAAGAGTGACGGCCTCTTCATCAACTCCTACGATGGTAGCATGCAGGATGTTCCCTTCCATATCGCGCACTTCTAGTTCCACGCCTGTGACCAATGGGATCTGGGGAGGAAATTCCTCTTTGGGGATGCGCATGACGGCGTCGGGATCAATTTCACCATACCCATCGCGGGGTTGGATAACAATGTGTTTCTCATCGCCGATGTGCAAACCGTAAAGTTCGCGTTCAAGGCCGGGGATGATATTGCCGTAACCCTGTAGGAAGACAACCGGGTTTGACTCGTCGGAAGAGTCTACAACAGTACCGTTGACGCTGAGCGTATACGCCAGTGATACCACAACGTCGTCGGCAATTTGGGTGGGTTTTGCTAAAGGATTCAACTTTTTACTCCGTTCTAGATTTCATGCATTTATGGGGCACGAATTTTACAAATTATACCATAACCTAGGTAATCTCAATGAATTCTAATTCAACCCCGCAGTGGATATATGCCTGATAGAGAGATTCGCGTTGCTCAGGCGATAGGTTGCTTACTACCAACCGTAGCGAAAAGCGACCGTCTGACAAAGTGTTGTTGACCGAACGCAGGATATTCCCGCCGGCTTGTGAAACCAGACTTGCCAGGCGGGCCAGCGTCCCAGGACGGTTGGCGCGGGCACTGCCTAGCATCTGAATGGTTGTCCAGCGGAGGGTTTCATTGGTAATACCGACCCTATCCAGGGTTTGAGAAACTTCCTGCTGGCGGATGGCACCACTGCCTAAAGCCGCATAAAAATCTTCCAGGCTTGCGCAGGCTAGTTGCTCTAGAAGGTTATCTACTCGCGTGGGTTCTAGGGCCTGAACGTCTTCAAGTGCCAGCAACCCCCGCTCTTTGAGCAATTGCTTGGCAATCTGACGCCCTTTCTCGGCGCTACGCTTGAGCGCTTCTGTGACTAAGACCCCTCGTAGCAAGCGCGCTGTTGATGGGTTGCTGAATGCCAACCATTCCTCTGAGGGCGCCAGGCGGTTATTTCCCGTAATCACCTCCACGATATCACCGGGTTGAATATGGTCGGATAGCCGTGCTAGGTTGCCGTTTACCCTCACGGCACTAATTTTATCTAGAAGGAACTCTTGCTGAATGGAGGCAATGGCGTCCAAGACGGTAGAACCCTCAGGCAGGAAGCGAGCACTCCCGCTAGGGGTAAAGATTTCGATTGGGCGGTAGTGACTGATATCCTTCCCTTGCTTTAGCGCGTAAACGACTCCCCAGTGATTTTCGCCTTCCATTTCACGCGTGGCGATCGCAACCTCAATAGCCCCTAAATCTGGCAGCCAGGCGGTAACCTGTAGGGCACGATAGCCGTTCTGAGGGCAGGCGATGTAGTCATCGAAACGATTCTGGTCTAAGTAAGGGCCAAGGAACCGATTGACCTTAGGGAGCAGGGCGTAGCACTGGGTTTCGTCCTCGCTGTCCACTACCATCCGAAAAGAAACCAAGTCATTGACTGCCGCAAAAGAATCCATCGAGGCGCGGCGCGCACGTGCCAGACGGCGCAATTTCTGCCAGGTTTGCCAATAGCCATTGACGGTAAGCTCCACGCTGCCACTGATCCCACTCTCTTCCATCAGATTACCTAATTGCTCCATCATGGGATGGATGAAAGAAAGATCAAGGCGGGGGTCAGCGTCTATTTTTTCTTTGACGAAGGCGTAAGTTTCCGGATCCGCGTAGGGAAAAGCCAGATCTTCAAGCCAGCGTCGCCAACGGTAGCAGTTCAATATGCCTGCTAGTTTGCCGTAAGCACGGATGACTTCCAGGGCCTTTTGCTGGCGCTTGTGCTCCGGCATATACTGGAGGGTTAGCAAATTATGGCTTTTGTCCGCCAGTTTGACCAGATAGACGCCGGGATCACGAAATTGAGCCAATTTGCGCAACGTTTCAATTTCGCGAGTTCGTCCATCGCGCGGAGAACTGATCTTCGTGACCCCGTCAACAATGTAAGCGACTTCCTCGCCAAGTGGGCCGGGGAAGCGAGCTCGAATGGCTTCTAGGGTTTCGCCTTGGTCTTCAACCGCATCATGAAGCAAGCCGGCGATGGTCCAGGCTTCGCGGCCAATGAGTTTATCCAGAAATGCCCCGACCCACACGCAGTGGGTTTCAAAGTAGGGTTCCCCATTTAGGCGATATTGCCCCTTATGTAATTCACGTCCCCATTCGTAGGCCTCAGTAATTGCCGGGGTACGGGGGATGAATTCGCCCGGATTGAACTCATCTTCCAGGCGAGGACGCACTTCTCTAACCAGTGTTACAGTTACTTTTGCCATTCTTTACTTTGCACGCTTTCTTAACAAAGTTAGTTTATTTTAATGCTTTTGAAACCATTATGCTAGGATCCAATCAGCGGCTCCGTAGGCTAACGCGATACCATGCTATAGGGGGTGCGTTCCTCCGAACGGTCAGTTGCTGGGGGCGGTGTTGGGGAGAGCAATGAAATCTTTTCGCGCAAATCGGGAGTCATGTGGATTTCCAGAGCTTTCAGAGCCCCTTCCAGTTGCTCTGGGTTTCGAGCGCCGATAATTGGGGCGGTCACGGCTGGGTGGCTAGCGACCCACGCAATGGCCAAAGGGGTTGGTTCATAACCGTGTTCTTGGGCGAACCGAGTAAATCGTTCGGCCACCTCGTACATCCAGGGCTCGCCATAGCGGGTTCGATACATGGTGTTCTCAACCAGCCGACCTTTTTCAGGTTGGCGATTGACGCCGTATTTCCCGCTCAACAGGCCACCACCGAGTGGGCTATAGGGCACAACTCCCAGCCCTTCCGCTTGCGCCATGGGGAGAATTTCAACTTCCGCCTGGCGCTTGACCAGATTGTACATGGGTTGAATGCAGGCAAGGGGTGTCCAGCCATGGCGCCAGGCGATACCCAGGGCTTTCTCAATTTGCCAGGCAGCAAAGTTGCTGACAGCAGGGTAAAGAATTTTGCCCTGACGCACTAGATCTTCTAAGCCGCGCAGGGTCTCCTCTAGATCGGTGAAATCGTCAAAATGATGAACATAGAAAATGTCAATATAATCTGTGTTAAGTCGCCTAAGGCTGGCTTCTACTGAGAGTTTCAAGTGACGGCGGGAAGCACCGCGGGCGTTAACGTCGCTGCCCACTGGGAAGAAGGCTTTACTGGTTATAATCACTTCATCGCGATGACCGGCAACTAAGCGTCCAAGGATAATCTCGGATTGACCACCCGCGTAAATGTTTGCTGAATCGAAAAAGTTGATGCCTGCGTCTCGACAACGGTGGTACATGGCGGTCGCGGTTGCTTCATCGGCTTCGTGACCAAACGACATGGTACCGAAACACAACTGTGAAACCTTGATACCGGTTTTGCCCAGAAAGCGATATTCCATGATTTTTACTCCCATGTGCAAGTAGATAGTTGCTTCATTTTAACCTTCTTTATTCTAGTAGGAGAGTGGTAATGGCTGAGATCAAAGTTCACCGCGGACAGAGTTATCCCCTGGGGGCTACCATTCATGATGGCGGGGTTAATTTTTCGCTTTTTTCGATGAATAGTACTGCGGTTGAGTTATTGCTCTTTGAGAATCCTGAGGACTCTGAGCCCTCCCATGTGATTCGATTGGATCCGCAGGAACATCGCACGTTTGCCTATTGGCACGTTTATGTTCATGGAATAGGCTCCGGACAGATTTATGCTTATCGGGTGTTTGGCCCCCATGCACCTGAGCGCGGTCATCGCTTTGACTCGAGTAAACTGCTAATAGATCCTTATGCCCGAGTCATTGTCAACACCGAAAACTATCGGCGTGAGGCCGCATTACAACCTGGGGGGGATTGGGGGCATATGTTAAAGTGTGCAGTCATGGACCCGCGTGGTTACAATTGGGAGGGGGACCAACACCTGCGATTGCCTTACGCCCAAACGGTGATCTATGAACTTCACGTGGGGGGTTTTACCCGCCACCCATCCTCAGGGGTAGTGCCAGAGAAACGCGGAACGTATGCGGGGCTGATCGAAAAAATTCCTTATCTTAGATCACTAGGGATCACCGCGGTGGAGTTAATGCCGGTGCAGCAGTTTGACGAACAAGACGCCCCTCCGGGGTTGACTAACTACTGGGGCTATAGCCCAGTAGCGTTTTTTGCACCGCACCGCGGTTATAGTTCGCGCACAGATGTCCTTGGCCCAGTGGATGAATTCCGGGATATGGTCAAGGCGCTGCATCGTGCTGGCATTGAGGTTATTCTGGATGTGGTCTTTAATCATACCGCTGAAGGGGATCATCGTGGGCCGGTGCTTGGCTTCAAGGGATTGGAGAATAGTGTTTACTATATGCTTGATCCTCGCGATCCATCGCGGTATCTGAATTTTAGTGGTTGTGGAAACACGCTAAATACTAACAATTCAATTGTGCGACGGTTAATTCTGGATGCTCTGCGTTATTGGGTGCAGGTTATGCACGTGGATGGGTTTCGATTTGACTTGGCTTCGGTCATGGCACGGGATGAAGATGGCCAATTGCTTAGAAATCCACCAATTTTGTGGGAAATCGAGACTGACCCCGTATTAGCCGGAACCAAAATCATTGCTGAGGCCTGGGATGCAGCCGGACTTTATCAGGTGGGAACGTTTATTGGACACCGCTGGGCGGAGTGGAATGCGCGCTTCCGCGATGACGTGCGTCGCTTTATGCGTGGCGATGAGCGAACAGTTTGGGATTTTGCCAACCGTCTCATTGGTAGTCCTGATCTATTCCACCAGCCCGATCGCGAACCTAACCGCAGCATTAACTTTGTGACCTGTCATGATGGATTTACCCTGAACGATTTAGTTTCGTATAACCAAAAACACAACGAGGCCAATTTGCAGGACAATCTGGATGGCATCAACGAGAATTTTTCCTGGAATTGTGGAGTTGAGGGACCCAGTAACGATCCGCAAGTAGAGCAATTGCGCCAGCGTCAGATGCGCAACTTCTTAGTCGCGTTGCTTATTGCTCAAGGGACGCCGATGCTTTTGATGGGAGATGAGATGCGACGCTCTCAGCGCGGAAATAATAATGCTTATTGCCAAAACAATGAGATCTCCTGGTTGGATTGGCAACTTCTGGAACAGGAACGTGGATTATGGCGTTTTGTGCAAATGCTAGTGGCTTTTACGCAGTCTTATCATGTATTTCGTGAGGAGTCATTCTGGGCGCGTAAACCGGGCGAAAATACCCCGCGCATTGCCTGGCATGGGGTGAAGTGTAATCAACCGGATTGGCGTGATATTTCGCGTTCTTTAGCGCTGGAACTCTGCTTGCCCGAAGCGGGAGAGCATGTTTATGTGGCCTTCAATGCTTATTGGGAGGTATTGACGTTTGAACTTCCCTGGTTGTCTGCTGGTCAACGTTGGCATCGGTTGGTGGATACCAGTCTGCTAAGCCCTGATGACATTAGTGAACTCAATCAGGCGCCGCCGATTTTATCTTCGACCTACACTCTGGAGGGGCGTAGTAGCCTTGTCTTAGTGGCCCTGCCTCAGCGGCGAGGGGGATCTTAAGGACAACTTATTTGTCTAGTCGGTATAATCCCGCACGATGGGCTGCCTCTACTGCCTTTCGGAATTCTTCCGCTGTAATGCGGCGGTTAATTTCGGGATACAAGTGGGCACGGTAGGTTGGGTAGTATTGGTCCATGATGTTAAGGTACGTGTGAGGGGAAATTTCCTGGGCCAAGAATTGGACAATTGTCTCGGTGCCGGCCAGATTATTGGGTAAAACCAGGTGACGTACCAACAAACCGCGCACAGCAATTCCGTTCTCATCCACTTGTAAATCACCAACCTGCCGATGCATCTCGCGCACAGCGTCCCGATTGACTTGAGGGTAGTTCGGGATGCGTGAGAAGCGCTTAGCAATATCGGGATCGGCGTATTTCATATCTGGCATGTAAATGTCAATCACACTATCGAGCAGTTGCAGGCTTTCCATGGAGTCGTAGCCGCCCGTGTTATAAACTAATGGTAGGCGCAAACCCGCCTGAGCCGCGATCAGCACGGCGGCTAGGATTTGGGCGACTACGTGGCTGGGTGAGACTAGGTTGATATTATGGCAACCTAAACGTTGCAAGCGGAGCATGATCTCAGCCAGTTCTTCTGGCTCGACCTCGTGCCCTTCATCCGTCTGACTAATTTCGTAATTTTGGCAGTATTGGCAGCGCAGATTACACCGGGTGAAGAAGATGGTGCCCGAACCCCGCCAGCCGCGTAGGGGGGCCTCCTCTCCAAAATGGGGACCGTAACTGCTAACCTTGGCCTTTTCCCCCGTGCGGCAGACACCTAGTTGCCCTGCGCGACGATTAACTCCGCATTTCCAAGCACATAGATCGCAGGTTTCTAAATGAGTGTAAGCAATTTCAACGCGCCGTTTGAGTTCGCCGCTCTCCAATAGTTTAATATAAGCGGGTTGGAACTCCATAGACAAAAGAGCGTTTCATACGCCGAGATAAGCGGCTTTGACCATTGGATTTTCTGCAACTTCTTTGGCTGTGCCTGAAAGCACAATTCGCCCTGTTTCCAGCACGTAAGCCCGGTGCGCGATGGAAAGCGCCATGTGGGCGTTTTGTTCTACCAAGAGAATACTAGTGCCTTGTTGGTTGATCTCTTGAATGATGCGAAAGATTTCTTCTACTAGAATAGGGCTTAGCCCCATGGAGGGTTCGTCGAGGAGCAGCAGGGTGGGTCGGCTCATTAAACCTCGTCCCATGGCCAGCATTTGCTGCTCGCCGCCTGAAAGGGTACCCCCTAACTGGTTGATGCGTTCCTTAAGACGTGGAAAAGAGATAAAGACCCGCTCCATAGTGCGTTGAATTTCGTTAGGGTCGTTGCGAGTGTAGGCACCCATAAGCAGATTCTCGCGCACGGTAAGAGGAGCAAAGATCTTTCGCCCCTCAGGCACGTGGCTGATCCCCATCTTAACGATTTCCTGAGCCGGGGTGTTGGTTATGTCACGCCCCTTATAGCGAATATAACCCGTGCGGGTGCGCAAAAGACCGGATATGGTGCGCAGGGTAGTGGATTTACCAGCGCCATTGGCGCCAATGAGGGTAACGATTTCACCCTCCTCTACGTGGAAGGAGATGCCCTGGAGGGCGTGAATGGCCCCGTAGTAAACGTTGAGATTATGGACTTCAAGCAACATGGGTCACTCCTTTTCCCAAGTAGGCCTCGATGACCAACGGGTTTTCCTGGATTTCCTTGGGGGTGCCACGGGCAATAACCTGTCCAAAATCCATAACTGTGATCCACTCGCAAATTCCCATGACCACGCGCATCTGATGTTCGATGAGCAAGATGGTCAGATCGAATCGCTCGCGGATGAAGTGGATCAGGTCCATGAGCTCGATAATCTCGCGCGGGTTCATACCAGCGGCGGGCTCGTCTAGGAGCAAAAGTTGGGGGTTGCAGGCCAAGGCACGGGCAATTTCAACCCGGCGCTGTTCGCCGTAGGGGAGGTTCTTGGCGACTTCGTTGTAGATGCGATCCAGCTGGAAGATGCTCAAAAAATTAAGTGCCTGCTCAGTCAGTTCCTTTTCCTTCGCGCTGAAGCGCGGGGTTCGCAAGAGACCGTCGGTCAGGGTGTAGCCGCAGTGGGGATGGTAAGCAATACGCACATTATCCAGCACGGTTAAGTTGGGGAAGAGGCGGATGTTCTGGAAGGTGCGCGCAATACCCATGCGGGTAATCTCATGGGGTTCCAATCCGACAACGTTTGTCCCATTGAAGTAAATTTCTCCACTGGTGGGCACATATAACCCAGTGATCATATTAAAAACGGTAGTTTTGCCGGCACCGTTCGGACCGATCAACCCAACCAGTTCCCCCTGTTTCAGGGTCAGGTCGAAATTGCGCACCGCCGCCAAACCGCCAAAAAACTTCGTGAGACCGCGTATCTCAAGGACAGTGGGTTTGTTTCCGTTGGATTTCATCTCCATGGGCTACTCCTTTCAAGCAACACTCTCGTGCGCCGGTTCGGGGCGAGAGCGTGGGGCAGGGGTGAATTGCGGGCCCTTAAGGAAGCCCCATTCCACAGAACCGAGCAGCCCCTGAGGGCGGATCAACATAAGCAGAAGTAGGGTGATTGGGTAAAGCACAAAGCGCCAGGTGGGGGCTTCGGTGCCCATTTGGCTAAGGAGCACACGTAGCATACCTTCGAGGAAGAAGATCCATCCAAACGTGGCTGTGATGGTGCCAGTCATGCTTCCCAGGCCACCGAAGACCACAATGATCAAGGGGTTGAACCCGGCCAAGAAATCAAACGTTCCTGGACTGAGGAAGCCAATGTAGTGTGCATAAACGGCACCGCCCAAGCCGGCGAAAAAGCTCCCGACCACGAAGGCAAATAACTTTGCTCCAGCGACGTCAATCCCCATGGCTTTAGCCGCAACCTCGTCCTCGCGCACGGCAACCAGAGAGCGCCCGGTACTGGAATGAATGAGATTGCGCATAATGATGATAACCAGCATCATGAAGAAGAAAGCCGAGAACCACGTGGTCAGTTTGGGGATGCCAATCATGCCTCGTCCCCCTTTCATCTCGGGGAAAGGCAAGATCGTATCGGAGTTGACCATGAGGGTATTAACTACGATGGTGAACCCCAATGTGGCGATGCCGAAGTAATCGCTCCCTAGTGTTAGCACGGGCAAGCCAAAGAGGAATGAGATCTGGGCAGCAAAAATCCCGGCCAGGATAACTGAGAGGAAGTAAATAATCTGTTGGACTGCAGGCGTATTGAGGGGACCGGGCTCGCCCGCTGTCCCTAATAATGGGGTGATAAGAGGGTTTAATTGATTACCCAGATAGACGGCTACAGTTCCGGCAATGAGAGCACCAATCAGGTAGAGGGTGAATGAGGAAAGCACTGGGATACCCCGAAAACGCTGTAACCATGTGTTGATGCCTATTAAGACCAAGGTTCCTAGTAAAGTGCCCAGACCCAATACCAAAAGCCCACGCGCATCGCCATTAATCCAGCGGTAAGTGATATCAGCCGCAGCATAGGCGCCAATGCCATAGAAGCCCCATTGTCCCAAACTGAATTGGCCGTTGAAACCATAGATCAGGTTTAACCCCAGTGCGACCATGGTCATGGCACAGGCCTGAAAAAGCAACCCGTTGTCAAAGTTGTTGAGAAGACGAAAACCATTAATATCGGTGAGCGCTAGTTGTACCACTGCAAATGCCCCCACCAGGCCGGCAATTTTTGCCCAGATCGAGGGACGGCCAAGCACCCACATCAGCCCGTAGATATAGGCAATGATGGCAATGATTTTGAGCAAGGAACCGAGTAGAAATCCCAATTCCATGATGGGCTCTCCTTAGGCTTTTTCTTTTTCGGGTTCGCCGAAAATGCCAGTTGGACGAAGCAATAGCACAATGATGAGAATGGTGAAGGCCACCGCGTCGCGCATAGGGGTAGAAATATAGCCCATGGTCATTGCCTCAGCCTGCCCCATGATCAGAGCCCCGACGAAAGCACCTGGAATGCTGCCGATCCCTCCCAACACAGCAGCAACGAAGGCTTTCAAGCCGGGTAAGATGCCCAGTTGGGTCCATATAAGGCTGTAAGCAATGGCATAAAGGACACCACCGGCCCCAGCAAAGGCGGCTCCTACGGCAAAGGTGAATGAGATAACACGGTCTACATCAATGCCCATCAGTCGTGCGGCTTGTCGGTCATAGGAACAGGCACGCATGGCAATACCAATTTTGGTGCGGCGAACCAAATATTGCAAAAGGAGTTGGATAAGAATGGAAACGCCAATAATGATGAGAAAAATATTGGAAAACGTGATGCTATTCTCGGGCGCTTGTTGTCCGGGTAGCACACGGTGAATTCCATCTTTGATATACCAAGCCACGACTTCAAAAGGGCGTTCGTAGGGGATAAAACGGGGCGAGAAGACAAAGTTCAACGCGCCATAAAATTCCAAGAAGAAAGATACGCCAATGGCGGTAATAAGGGCTGAAATCCGGGGTGCATCGCGCAGTGGCTTATAAGCCACGCGTTCGATGGTAATGGCTAAAATCATACACACCAGCATGGAAAGCAAGATGACAGTGATGGCGCCAATAATAACCCCTATCCCAGGATCTAGGTTAGGGAAGACAGTATTGGGCCACTGATGCAGTCGGTATTTGGAAACTGCGTAAAAACTGGTGAAAGCTCCGACCATGAAGACATCGCCATGGGCAAAATTGATCAATTTGACAATACCGTACACCATGGTATAGCCAAGGGCGATCATTGCATAGACGAAGCCCAATTGCAATCCGCTGATAAAAATTTGGGCGAAAAGAGTGGGGTTCTTAATCAAGTTGGTGCCAAGAATGTAGAGGACCAATAGACCTAAAATGGCAAAGAAACCCCTACCAACCCATAGTAAGGGTTGTTGGCGGTGATAAACAACCGGAGTTGAGGGCACTTGTACAGTTTGCATAGGCTCTGGGCTCCCAATGCCGATCTTGCAGCATGCGGGGGGGCAGCCCGGAAATGGCGCCCCCCTGCTTTGCTACAGTTTCAAGACGTGCGACTCACGGATTGACTACCGTTTCAAACTTGACTGCGCCGTCCTTGACGGCAAGGATTACGGCAGATTTGATCGGGTTGTGGTTCGCATCGAAAGTGATCTGACCCGAGACGCCGCTAAACTTGATTTTCTCCAGGGCATCTTTCACTTTAGCGGTATCGGTTGTGCCGGCCTGCGTGATGGCTTCAAAGAGCAAGTTGGTGGCGTCATAAGCCAATGCGGCGAGGGCATCGGGTACTTTGGGGTTGCCGTTCTCATCTTTATATTTCTCACCGTATGCCTTGCGGAAGTTCTGTACTTCGGGGCGAGGATCATCCGGCGAGTAGTGGTTGGTGAAGTACCCACCATCGGCCGCTGCCAGATCAAGATCGGCCGAGTCCCAACCATCGCCGCCGACAAAGGGCACGTTGATCCCTTTCTCCTTGGCTTGTTTGGTGACCAGATTGACCACATTATAGTAGTCGGGCAAGTAAACGACATCAGGTTTGGCTTCGGCCACCTGGGCTAGAATGGCGGAGAAGTCGGTATCTTTTGCCGTGTAAGTAGCTTTGCCCACAACTTCGCCACCCAGAGCTGTAAAGGCTTTTTCAAACTCTTCGGCTAGACCCTTCACGTAGTCGTTGGCCTGATCTAGCATGATGAAAGCCTTCTTAGCCCCAAGCTTCTCCCAAGCGAATTTTGCTCCAACCTGTCCCTGGAAAGGATCGATGAAGCAGGCGCGGAAGATGTAGGGCTTCACTTTGCCCTGGCTGTCGACCGTCACGTTGACGTTGGTGGAAGTTGGACTGATTTGGATGACGCCTTTAGCGTTGGCGATCTCCGACACCGGGATGGAAGCCTTGGAGCAGACCTCGCCAATGATGAACTTCACGCCATCTTGGTCAATGACTTTATTCGCAGCGTTGACGGCCGGGTCAGGAGTGCATTGGCTGTCCTCAACGATGGGCACAATCTTCATGCCCAGAACACCGCCCTTGGCGTTCCATTCATCAATGGCCATGAGGGCGCCATCGCGGGTGGAGACACCGAAGGTTGGAACCGGGCCCGAGAGAGGTGCGAGAATGGCGACTTTTAACTCTTTAGGTTGGGCTGCACCACCTCCGCCAGTGGGTGCACACGCCGCTAGGATCATTGCCATAGCAAGAACCACATACAGGAACTTAACCGAGCGCATATTCTCCTCCTATTGGCTTTAGAGTTGTGGAAAACAAAATGAGTGGGAAAAGGGGTTTAAAATCAGATTGGGCTAGAATTGAATGCTATCACCTCCTTTGGTTGAAGTGTGGGTGCAACGCCTATTTCAACTAGGAGCGTCAAGAGGGCTGAGATGAGAGGATGCGCACCAGGGGGTGAGAATTGCCTCTGATTAATTGCGCACAATAATAGGTGAGCCTTTGGGTTTTGTCAAGAGTTTGAAGACATTTATCAAGTGTAGCAAATAAATTTTAGCGCTTTTGCTTGACAAAGGCAAGGTTGTGCACTATTATCGTGGCACGGTGATCCCCCCGAATTTTTGAGTATCGTTCAAGGAGAGATAGCATGTTGCCCAGGGTTTTCTTTCAGCCGGGTGTAATTGCGACCTTCTTGATTCTTCAGGTGATTCCGTTGCTCTTATACCCACCGACCTCGTTTAATCCCGCCTCGCAGGAATGGTGGTTGCCGGTAGTACTGGCGGTGCTGGCTTTGGTCGGAGCAATTCAAATCTTGCGGCGCAGTTTGGCGGCGTGGCCATGGTATCTGATTTCGTTCTCTCAGGGGTTTAATATTATCAGCCGACTAATGCTAGTGCTATCCCGTGTCACTGTTAATGTAGACGGGAGCCAGGTATTCAATGTCCCTTACGTCTTGATGACGGTGGTTGCGATGGGGTTTTCGGCCTTTTTGATCTGGTACACCGATTTGCCTGAGGTGCGGATGGTCATTTTGGGCGGTTTGGCCCGAAAAGAGGCCTGAGTGTTCTTGAAAGTAAATACTTGGACTTGCCATGACAATTAAAAACGCGGTGATTTGCCTCACCGCGTTTTTAATGTACAGTTCATAGGGGGGTTAATCGTTGTCGCTGGGCACCCCAACAATGCGGTCAATGCGTTCTAGCACGTCATCTGTAAGTTTGTCCACTGCCTCGGCAGCCCCTAGGTTTTCATCCAATTGCTCTAGACGAGTAGCCCCCGTAATAACGCTGGAAACTTCCTTGCGGCGTAATACCCAGGCTATAGCAAGCTGTGCTGGCGTGATGCCGAGTTCCTTTGCTAGGTCAGTCAGCTGGCGCACCTTCGCAATACGGTCAGGGGTGAGCATGTCTCGTATCCAGGCCATGTCGGGAAGCGAGGCCCGACTGCCGGCAGGGATGCCCTCGTTGTATTTGCCAGTAAGGATACCAAAAGCAAGTGGACTCCAGGTGGTCAGCCCGATACCCAGTTCATGACATACTGGTGCCAATTCCTCTTCCACCCGACGGCGATGCAACAGGTTGTATTGAGGTTGTTCCATTGTTGGCGGCACCAGCCCGTATTGCCGGCAGATCCCATACACCTGAGTGATCTGCGCCCCGCGCCATTCTGAGGTGCCCCAATAGAGCACCTTGCCCTGGTGCACCAGATCGTCCATAACCCGCGCGACCTCTTCAAGTGGCGTATCGGGATCGTAACGATGGCAAAAGTACAGGTCAACGTAATCGGTGCCCAGGCGTCGCAACGATGCATGAATGGATTCCATAACATGCTTGCGAGAGAGGCCGCGCCCGTTCGGCCCGGGCATGGTGGGCCAGAAAACCTTGGTGGAGATCACTAACGCTTCACGAGGCAGATCCTTGATGGCCTTACCCATCACAATCTCGGCCTGCCCATTCGCATAGACGTCGGCATTGTCAAAGTAGTTGATCCCGTGGTCATAAGCGGCATGGATCAAGTCAATGGCGGTTTTTTCATCAATCTGGTTGCCAAAGGTCACCCACGCTCCCAGCGAAATTTCGCTGACCTTTAATCCAGAGCGTCCCAAACGTCGGTAATGCATGGTTACCTCCTCGTTAGTACAAAAGATAAGGGTTTAGGCATGATCTGTATCCTCGTTGCCGATTCCCAAGGGTTTCCACTTCGAGGGGTCGGTGCGTAGGCGATGTACACCACCGCCACGCCGATGAAGCAGATCAAATCCTTCTGGTTTTATAAACATCTCCTCGCCATCCAGCAAGGCGGTAATGCCTTTTTGTCCTGGTTCTGGGCGTTTGTTCTGGCAGTAAGGGCATGTTTTGGGATTGTGCGGTTTGTACTCGATGGGTTCTTCGTAGGTGGTAATGTAGCCCTCATAGTTGCGCAGCACAATTTTGTGATCGGACATACTGATCAGGTAATTAGGCATGACTGGAATTTTACCCCCGCCCCCCGGTGCGTCAACCACATAGGTGGGCACGGCATACCCGGAGGTGTGTCCGCGCAAACCCTCTATAATCTCAATTCCCTTTGCCACGGGGGTGCGGAAATGGCCGGCGCCCTCTACCAAGTCACACTGGTACAGGTAGTAGGGGCGCACACGGATGCGAACTAGGTCTTGTACCAGTTTGCGCTGGATATGCACGCAATCATTGATGCCTGCCAGGAGTACCGATTGATTGCCCAGCGGGATGCCAGCCCGGGATAGGCGGTCGCATGCCTCGGCCAGTTCTTTAGTGATTTCATTGGGGTGGTTGACGTGGATGTTCATCCACAATGGATGATATTTTTCTAGCATGGCACATAAGTCGTCGGTGATGCGCATAGGCAGGAAAACCGGCACGCGTGTCCCAATGCGAATGATTTCAATGTGAGGAATTTCCCGCAGTTTTTGGAGCAGTTCTTCCAGCAGCCGAGGTGCTAGGGTCAGAGGGTCGCCCCCCGAAAGGAGAACATCGCGCACCTGGGGGGTATGGCGCAGGTAATCTAATTGCATTTCAAATTCACTGCGAGAAAAGGTCGCGCTAGGGTCACCCACAATACGCGAGCGGGTGCAGTAACGGCAATAAGAAGCGCATTGGGTTGTGACGAGCATGAGCACCCGATCTGGGTAGCGGTGGACCAAGCCAGGCACAGGGGAGTGCTGATCCTCAGCCAGCGAGTCCTCCATCATGCCGGTGAACGGTACAATCTCTTCCTCACGTGGGATCACCTGCTTGCGAATGGGATCCTCGGGATCATCGGGGTCAATCAGCGAGACAAAATAAGGGGTGACATCTACACGGAAGAGCCCTTTTTGACTAAGGGCTTTGCGTTCGCTTTCGGTTAGATTCAGGACCCGTTCAAACTCCTCAACCGTATTCAGGCGGTTGCTGAGTTGCCAACGCCAATCGTACCATTTTTCATCAGGTACATCCGCATAAACGGGGGCACGCTTGGACGGGAAGGGATTATTGAACATAGGAGACTCTCCTTGGGCTTTCTAAATCCAGGTCGGGTACAGCAATAAAAAACTTTCCTCCAGCACAATGATCTCACCCCCCGCTCGAGGGTGGATCATGGTCTGGGCGAAAGAAGCCAGCAGGCAAAAATGCCATATATCTCTCGGTTTTTATTTTAAGAGCGATAGAAGACTGGGTCAACCAGTGCGCTGGATGATTTACAACTTGCCCCAGCGGGTTATTCATAAGCCGATGTCTTGCCGAGTGGGTGAGAGATGCTTATACTATACCCCTATGGAAGACGTACTCACCACCTGGTTGGAAGTGGATTTGGGGGCTATTCAGCATAATTATCGTCTTCTGAGGACGATTAGCCAGCGACCGGTGATGGCGGTGATCAAGGCGAATGCCTATGGCCATGGCATTAGCGGAGTTGTTCCTGCCTTGATCCACGTTGGAGCGCCATGGTGCGGGGTGGCGCGCATTGAGGAAGCGCTCGATGTGCGTCAATTTGACCCAGATATCCAGATTTTGGTTTTGGGGTATACAAATCCGTACTGGGTGGATGAAGCTATTGCCCAAGGCATTTGTCTAACGGTGTTTGACCCCATCACCGCTGAGGCCTACGCAACGCGTGCACGAGCCTTGGGGAGGGCATTGCGCGTGCATATCAAAGTGGACACTGGCATGGGCCGACTAGGCGTGCTCTCCGGGGAAGCGGTGGAGTTTGTTCGTTGGTTGATGGATCTGCGGGGGTTAGAAGTAGATGGGCTGTATACCCATTTTGCTCGGGCTGATGAAAGCGACCCCACCCCAACCCTGGAGCAAGTGCGGCGCTTTGACGGGGTAGTGGGAGCTCTGAGTGCTTTAGGATTACGGCCGCGTTGGGTGCATGCCAGTAATTCAGCTGCCATTTTCAATTTTCCCCAGGCACGCTATGATCTGGTACGGGCAGGTATCGCGTTGTATGGATTACATCCCTCTCCTGAGACCCCTCTTCCAGCCTCGTTTCGCCCTGCCATGGCCTTGAAGGCCCGTCTGGTTTCTCTTAAGACCTTACCTCCGGGCAGTGGGGTGGGTTACGGGCATCGTTATGTAACCAGCGGCTATGAACGAATTGGTGTTGTTGCCGCCGGGTATGCGGATGGAATACGTCGGGTCTTGGGAAATGAGGTTTTGGTCCGTGGGCGAAGAGTACCGGTTCTAGGAACCCCCTGCATGGATCAGATTATGATTCAACTAGATGGGGTGGCTCAGGCCAAACCAGGGGACGAGGTGGTTATTTTTGGACGCCAGGGAGAAGCGTGTATTCCCGTAGAAGAGGTGGCCCAGCGTTGGGGGACAATTAACTACGAAGTTGTGACCAGCATGATGGCTCGGTTGCCGCGCATTTACAGCGAATCTCATGGCGAGGAGAATGAATAATATGCTCTCTCGATTGGAAAAACGTTGGGAACTCTTTCCTAGGCTTCCCTTAGCTGTTGATGCGGCGCTGAGTGCCTATCCTTTCCCAGTGCGCCAGTTGCTTTACAACCGGGGAATCGAGACCCACGAACAAGCCGTGGCGTTTCTGAGCGGAGAAGTGCCGTTGCACACTCCCTGGTTACTGAGCGATATGGGCGATGCGGTTGAACGATTGTTGTGGGGAATTGACCATGACGAGCGAATCATTATTTACGGGGATTATGACGTAGATGGCGTCACGGCAAGCGCTCTTTTGTACGAAGTGCTTCAATTTTTGGGCGCCAACGATGTCCAGGTATATATTCCCAGCCGTTTTGATGAAGGATATGGCTTAAATTTTGCCGCTATTAAGGAACTGGCGAATAATGGGGCCAATTTGATTGTGACCGTTGATTGTGGGATCCGTTCGATTGATGAAGTGGCTTATGCTAATCGCCATGGTTTAGACGTCATTGTGACCGATCATCATCATCCTAAGAGTGAGTTGCCCCCCGCGCGAGTCGTGGTATCTCCTAAACGCTCCGCAGATCCTTATCCCGAAAAAAACCTGGCAGGGGTAGGTCTAGTGTATAAACTGGTGCAAGCGCTTTTGGAGCGGCGTCCAGTTCCGGGAATTGATCCTGCCAATTGGCTTGATCTAGTGGCGCTAGGCACGGTGGCAGATATGGTTCCACTAGTGGGTGAGAATCGAGTCCTGGTCCGACGAGGGATCGTTCAAATGCGCCAGGCGAAGCGCAAGGGACTAGTAGCTCTGGCGCGCACTGCTGGTTATGATCTGACGCGTGTGAACGCTGAGGCGATTGGTTTTATTCTAGGGCCGCGCTTGAATGCTTCAGGGCGTCTGGAGACCGCTATAGACGCCTATCAACTGCTGGTTGCCCAGCAACCTGAGGTGTGCATGAACTTGGCTCAGGTGTTGGATAACCGTAATCGAGAACGGCAACGTCTAACCTTGGAAATGCAGCGCCGCGCTGAGGAGATGATCCTCGATCCGCATTCACGCACCCTTCTGGTAGTTTTTGAGGAGAACTTTAATGAGGGAGTGGTAGGGTTGGTGGCTTCGCGCTTGGTTGAGGCTTATTATCGCCCAGCGGTGGTTGGAGTGCGGGGAGAAGTGTTTTCAAAAGCGTCGTGTCGCAGTATCCCCGAGTTTCACATCACCGAGGCCCTAGACCAATGTGCGGACTTGCTGGATCGGCACGGCGGGCATGCGCTGGCAGCCGGTTTCACGGTGCGCACCGAAAGGCTCTCGCAGTTGATCGGGCGTTTGGAGGAAGTGGCTGATCAAACGCTGCGCGAGCGCGAGCTTTTACCTGTATTGCGAGCGGATTTGGAAATCTCACTTTCAGAAATGCGCCCCGATCTTCTGGGTTATTTACAGCAATTTGAGCCTTTTGGGCTGGGTAACCCAGAGGCCACGTTTATCTCACGCGGGGTGGAGGTGCGCTCAGCCCGTCAGGTAGGGGCTGAAGGACGGCATCTCTCATTAAAACTCAGCGATGGGCGTTTTATCTATGATGCTATTGCGTTTGGTCAGGGCAATCGGCTGGATGAGGTAACTCCGTGGATAGACATCGTATATAGCCTGGGGGTCAACCGCTATAATGGACAGGAAACCTTGCAACTGACCCTGCGAGATTTTAGGCCATCGGCGTAGATTCAATCTACAAAGCGATACTTAATCAGTGCCCAGAGGGCTTCAAAAGCATCCCAGGCCTTGATCTTCTTCCCCTCAGAGTAATCACGGGGGTTGAAGTCAATGGGGACCTCGTAAATCCGAATGTGGCGCTTGAGGATCTTGGCGGTGAACTCGGGTTCAAAGTCAAATCGTTGTGCGCGCAGGGGTATATTTTGGATGACCTCTCGTTTGAAGACCTTGTATCCAGTCTCCATGTCGCTCAGGATATTGTTATAGAGCACATTGGTGATAAAAGTCAATAAGCGGTTAGCGACCATATTCCAGAAGAGAATGGGGCGACGCGCGCCTCCTAAAAAGCGCGAGCCATAAACCACTTCCGCGATTCCTTCTTCAATGGGACGGAGGAGTTTTGGATATTCCCGCGGGTCATACTCTAAATCTGCATCCTGGATGATGATGACATCGCCACGCGCGTTCTGGATACCGGTACGAACAGCGGCCCCCTTGCCGGCATTTGCCGGGTGCAGGATGAGGCGGATGGAAGGCTGATTTTCCAGTTCTTTCAAAATCTCACGCGTTCCATCGGTGGATCCATCGTCCACAATGATGACCTCATCAACCAGACCCGTATCAAGAACACGCTGAACAATTTGCTGAATGGTTTGGCGCTCGTTATAAACCGGAATAACGACACTGACCTTCATCATGGTGGCATTATATAAGAGGCGGGCCATTTGTGCAAGTCGCCCCGTGCTATAATCAAGCCATAGGCAAAGAAATTCTGTCCACTATGGAGGTTTTGTAAAGGATGAGCACTTTCCCCAAAACAGGCATTCCCAATAATCCCTCTACGCCTCCATTCGAACCCCCATCCTTTGTCCCCCCTCCAATCAGCCGAATTGAAGAGACCGGTCTCTCGCCATTGTGGCTCCAGGACCTGGTGCTTAAGATCTTCTATTTTCAAGGTTACATGAGTGGCTTTAAGGTGGCCGAAGAAATTGCTTTACCTTTCACGGGGGTAGTGGACCAGATTCTGGATGCGTTGAAGCGCGAAAAGTGCATCGAGGTGCGTACCTCGCAGATGGGATTGGGGGAAGGCGCTTATGTTTATGGGATTACGGGGGTTGGCATTGCGCGTGCACGCGAAGCCTTGGAACGCAGTCAATATGCTGGTCCCGCGCCGGTACCCTTGAATGCCTACAACGAGGCAATCCGCAAGCAAAGCCGTGGACGTCTTCAGGTGACCAGCCGTCTCTTGCGCCAGGTACTCTCTCACCTTGTTCTCTCTGAAAGTACTTACCAGCGGATTGGCCCGGCAGTCAATTCGGGGACCTCGATCTTCCTTTACGGACCACCCGGTAACGGTAAGACTTCAGTGGCTCGGGCCATTGGTGAGCTGATCCAGGTGCAGAGCATGTACATTCCGTACGCACTTTACGTGGATGGTCAGGTCATCAAGCTCTACGACTCGGTCAACCACCAGCGTGTATCCGAGGAAAATGTCGCTCAGGGCACTGGTGCGTTGCGCCCCGGCGCACGGCGTGACCCTCGCTGGGTGCTGATACGTCGTCCATTCATTGTGACTGGCGGAGAGCTCACGTTGGCCGGCTTGGATCTGGTCTTTGATGATACACTAAAGTATTACGAGGCGCCCTTCCAGGTTAAGGCGAATGGCGGTATTTTGTTGATTGACGATTTTGGGCGTCAGTTAGTACGTCCGCGTGACTTGTTGAACCGCTGGATTGTACCGCTCGAAAATCGCATTGATTACATGGCCTTGCACACTGGACGAAAGTTCGAGATTCCGTTTGATGTGCTGGTCATTTTCTCCACCAATATTCCCCCGAAAGATTTAGTGGATGAAGCTTTCCTGAGGCGCTTACGCCACAAGATTGAGATTCCTGACCCCTCTTATGAGGAGTATCGCGAAATCTTCCGCCGTGTGGCTGCTCAAAAAGGGGTTAAATACAGCGATCAGGGGCTGGCTTATTTGTTGCAAGAACACTATATCAAACGCAACCGCAAGTTACGCGCTTCGCATCCGCGAGATTTGTGTGATCAGATTCTAGACATCTCGCGTTACTTGGGCATTGAACCCGAGATGAGTACCGAACTAATTGATCGAGCAGCAGAGTCCTATTTTGTCGAGTTGTGATCATGCTAGAGAAGTTGCCTCAGCCTGTCATTTTTGCACATCGTGGAGCCTCGGCATACGCTCCGGAAAACACTATGTCAGCCTTTCGCCTGGCTGCTGAGCAAGGGGTAGAAGCCATTGAGCTGGATGCTAAATTAACCGCTGATGGCGAGGTGGTGGTAATCCACGATATGACTGTGGATCGCACCACCAACGGTCATGGCGAAGTCCGCTGTTTACGCCTTGATGAAATTAGAAGGTTAGATGCAGGGGCCTTCTTTTCAGAAACTTATCGGGGTGAGAAAATCCCGCTTTTACGTGAAGTGTTCCAAGAATTGGGGCAAAACTTGTTCATCAATGTGGAGTTGACCAACTATAATGCCCCCTTGGATTCGCTGCCCATCAAAGTTGCGCAACTGGTACGTGAATATCATTTAGAACAACGCGTACTCTTCTCATCATTCAATCCGTGGAATCTCATTCGAATACGCCGCTTGCTTCCAGAATGCCCGGTGGCTTTGCTGGCTTTGGAAGGGCGTGCGGGCTGGTTGGCGCGTTCTAATCTGATGCGCTGGATTTCTCCGCGCATTATTCATCCGTATCTTGTGGATGTCACTCCTGATTGGATTGTGTATGAGCATCGGCGGGGGCGACGTGTTCACGTATGGACGGTCAACCGTGCCGAAGACTTGGAGTCCCTTTTCCGTTGGGGGGTGGATGGGGTTTTCACGGATGATCCAGTCCTGGCTATGCAGATCCGTTCTCGAATGGTCAAAGTTGAGGCTAATCCGTCTGACAAGGCCATTGTGAGATCATGAGCCGAAAAAAGCGAATCACATCTAAAGGCGGATCTTGGGTCTGGTATTTTAGGGGAGGGCGTCTCTGGTTGTTAGGCCTTATTCTGGTTGCTCTTCTGGGGAGGGGACCTGTGCGGAGCTTTGCTCAGACGCCCTCAAATAATGCTGAGGAACGCGCCCGCGAGCTTTTGGCTCGCCTTTCGCCCGAGGAAAGGGTGGGACAGTTGTTTTTGGTGAGTTTTCAAGGCCGTGAGGTGGGTTCGAATACGCCCATTTACAGACTTATTACCCGCTACCATGTGGGGGGTGTGATCCTCAGCGCGGCAAACGATAATTTCACTGGACCCGAAGGCACGGTGGCTCAAACCGCTGCCTTGATTCGCAATCTCCAGCAGGTAGCATGGGATGCCACTCAGTCTCCCTCAGTGGATGCCCGAAGTGGGCAACCTCTTGCTTTGACGTATATCCCGTTGTTTGTGGGAATTTCACAGGAAGGGGATTTATATCCCAATGATCAGATTTTCAACGGGATGACCCCTTTGCCCAGTGCCATGGCAATTGGTGCAACCTGGAAGCCCGCACTGGCCGAACAGGTCGGGCAGGTTCTGGGGAAGGAACTCTATGCTCTAGGATTTAATCTCTATCTGGGCCCCTCGTTGGATGTATTGGACGTACCGAATCTGGGGATCAGCGGCGAGGATTTGGGAACGCGCACGTTTGGCGGTGATCCGTACTGGGTCGGAGAGATGGGAAAGGCGTTCATTCGGGGGGTGCATGCCGGGAGTAACGGGCGAATTGCGGTCATTGCGAAGCATTTTCCTGGGCAGGGTAGTTCAGATCGTTCGCCTGAGGAGGAAGTGGCTACGGTCAGGAAATCGTTGGAGCAACTCAAGCAGGTTGAACTGGCGCCTTTCTTTGCGGTGACCCAAACCCTTCCCGGCGATCCCGTTTCGCCCGATGGGGTGCTCGTCTCGCACATACGGTATCAGGGATTTCAAGGAAACATCCGTGCTAGCACACGGCCGATTTCATTGGACGCTGCGGCGCTGGAGCAGTTGCTCAAACTAGAACCGATTGGTACCTGGTATCAGGGGGGTGGGTTGATTATCAGCGACAACCTAGGTAGTAATGCGGTCAAACGCTTTTTTGATCCGACGGGTCAGAACTTTGACCCGCGTTTGGTCGCACGCACTGCCTTTCTGGCAGGTAATGACTTGCTGTACCTGAACAATTTTGTGGGATCCGGCGATACAGATGCATTCGACTCGATGGCCAAAACACTGGATGCTTTTGTTCAGAAATACTTAGAAGACCCCGCGTTTGCTGAACGAGTAGATGCTTCTGTGTTACGCATCCTGACTCTCAAATATCGTCTATACCCCTCGTTTGCACTAGAGGATGTCATTCCTGAGGCGATCGCCTTGAATGAAGTGGGGCGTTCTCAATCCACAGTCTTTGAAGTTGCCCGCCAATCCATTACCTTGCTTAGCCCGGATGCAGCGGATTTGAGCGAGGTATTGCCTCGCCCACCTGCGCCTCGGGAGGGAATGATCTTCTTCACGGATGTGGAGAGCGCTCGCCAGTGCAGCACCTGTCCAGAGCAATCGGTTTTCACGGTGGATGGGTTGAAAAAAGCCATTGTGCGTCTTTACGGTCCTCAAGCGGGGGGTCAGATTAACGAGGCCTATCTTTCCGCCTATTCGTTTCAGGATCTTACGGCCTATCTTAACGGGGCTCAGGAATTGGTTGCACTGGATAACAACCTTCGCCAAGCCGAATGGGTGATTTTCTCCATCCTAAATCCGCGTCGCGGGCACCCAGAAGCCAATGCCTTGCGGCGCTTACTGGCTGAACGTCCTGACCTGATCCGTAATAAGCGGGTTATTGTCTTTGCTTTCAATGCCCCCTATTATTTGGATGCCACTGATATCAGTAAGCTGACTGCTTATTATGCGGTGTACAGTAAAACGGCTCCTTTTCTGGATATGGCGGCTCGTGTGCTTTTCCAGGAGGTTGTACCAGTGGGGGCATCGCCAGTGTCTGTGCCCGGTATAGGCTACGATCTCATCACGATAACCTCACCAGACCCAGCACAGGTGATCCCTATTATCGTGGAGCCGCTTGGGAGTGAAGGTGCCACCGTTGTCCCAAGTGCTCCTCAAACGACTGAATCTCCCTCGTTTAAATTGGGGGATGTCATTTCTATACGCACTGGATTGATTTATGACCATAATCGTAATCCTGTTCCGGACGGAACAGTGGTGCGCTTTATAATCACTACAGGGATTGGGGATAAACGCATTCAGCAGCAAGTCGAGACGGTCACCAATCGAGGGATAGCGCAGACCACCTATAAGATTACTGAGGCCAGTCCAGTAGAGATCCGTGCTGTTAGCGATCCGGCGTTGTTGTCACAAATTATTACGATCAATATAACCGATGGACAAGAAGCGGCTGTCACGGCTGTCCTACCGACCTTGATTCCCACTGAAACCCCGGAAGTGACCGTAACGCCTGTCGAGGTCACCCCGACTCCTACATTGGAACCCGCGGCCCCCCGGCACGCCTCCCCACCTTTGGGTTTGTGGGTGATTGTGTTGGTATTGGTTTGGGGCCTTGGTCTGGGGGTTGGAGGAATTGCGGCCAGAGCCCTGGCGATGCGTTTGGCCTACCAGCAAGCCATGTTCACGGTTATTGGAGGGATGATTGCCTATATAGTAGTGCTCTTGCTCCCTGATCCTCGGAACGGGTATTTGCGAGCAGGATTGCCAGGGATTCTAGTGGCCATTTTATTTGGGTGTGGTATTGGCTGGGCGCTGGGGCGTTTATGGCAGGTAGCGGGCGGCCATATGCGTACCTGGTTGGAACACTGGCTTGGCATCAACGAATCAGAGTGATAATCAGTCCCAATAGAGACATTGCAATGGCAGTGTAGAGCAGAAAACGCTCGGTAGGGAGCGCCAGAAAGTACCACTTGGGGTATCGGGGTTGCTTGGGGAGGGGGCGCGGGTAAGTTGGTCGCTCACCGATTAGACTCTGGCGGAATAGTTCTACGCTCTCTGGGCGCTCACTAGGATGTAATCCCATGGCCCACAGAATGGCTCGTTCGGTACGGGGGCTGATGCTAGGATTAATCTGACGAGGGGGGATCAAGGCATCTGGATTGAGAAAACGTTCTTTGGCATCCGCCGGTGGGGTGTTAGTGAGCAAGTGGTAGAGTGTAGCGCCAAAAGCATAAATATCACTGCGCACATCCGTATGCCCGCCATCGCCTCCGTATTGTTCAAGGGGAGTATAGAGGGCAGTGCCCTGGCCCTGTAAGATCGTGATAGTGACCTCCCCAGGAGCTAGCATCTTGACCAGGCCAAAATCCACCAACT
Source organism: uncultured Thermanaerothrix sp. (assembly GCF_938028735.1). Taxonomy (GTDB): domain Bacteria; phylum Chloroflexota; class Anaerolineae; order Anaerolineales; family Anaerolineaceae; genus Thermanaerothrix. The sequence continues at coordinate 59,901 of NZ_CALIMF010000002.1, read as the reverse complement.
TGAGTAATCCGCTGGGTGTGATTTTGAGGTTACTGGGCTTGATATCCCGATGCAGAATGGGAGGAGTCTGGCTGTGCAAATAAATCAGGGCATCAGCCAGTTGATTGGCCCAGTTCAAAACATCGCTTTCAGGCAAGAACTCGCGCCGGGCTTTGGCTTCCAGCATCAAAGTGCGCAGATCCTTGCCTGGAATGTAGTCCATGACGAGATAGTCGCGCTCTTCAATCGAAAAAAAGTCTGAAACCTTAGGCAGGTTGGGGTGATCTAGCCGAGCCAGAACGGTAGCCTCACGGAAGAATTGCTCTCGGGCTTCTTTGAGTAACTCTGGAGGCAGAGAACGGTCGTATTCGACTTCCTTAAGCGCGCATTGACGTCCTTCCAGGCGCAGATCATCGGCCAGGTAAATATTCCCCATTCCACCATGGCCAATGATGCGGCGAATGCGGTAACGATTCCGCAGAATGCTCCCAGATCTTAAGGGCAAGGGCATAGGAACAATTGCCTGGCATGACTAACAGGGGCTGGCATCTGAATAACGGCGTAAATGCCAGCCGAAAAGAGCGTACCTTCCACAGTCATTTTCTGTTATATTATAACTGAGGGTCGGCGGACTGTTTGGAGCAACTTTTGAGCCAGGGAGGCTAAATTTAAGGAACATGCAAGATAAAGAGTTCCCATTACTTGTTGGTCAGACCGGCCCACTGAATGGGCAGCGCTGGGCTGTTGATCGGGTATTGACCATTGGCCGTGATGCGCAGTGTGAAGTGGTAATCCCAGATCGTCAGGTTTCGCGTTACCATGCGCGTCTGGTACCAGATAAGGAGGGCGTGCTTCTTGAGGACTTGGGGAGCAAGAACGGAACCTTTCGCAATGGTCAGCGCATTGAAGAAGAGGTGTGGTTAGAGGATGGGGATTTGATCCAAATCGCGTTGGTGCAACACTTTGTGTTCTTGGCGTCCGATGCCACCCTTCCGTTATTAGAGCCGTTGCCTACGCCTGCGGAGAGAGAACCTGAACCTTGGCGGCGGCGTCTGTTTTTAGACAGGCAGTCGCATCGGGTTTGGGTTGCGGGGCGGGAAGTTCTACCCCCTCTGTCTGTTCCTCAATTTCGCCTTTTAGAACTTCTCTATGAGCATCAAGGAGAGGCGGTATCACGACAGCAGATCATTTCTGCAGTGTGGGGCAATGAGCAGGCGCTGGGCGTATCCGATCAAGCCTTAGATGCCCTGGTACGACGGTTGAGAGATCGTTTAGCGGCCAGTGATGAGTACCCCTATTTGGTAACCGTACGGGGCTATGGTTTCCGCTTGGACAATCCATCTTACCCATGAAAAATTTGAAAAGTAACTGTTAGGCGTGCAGAATTGACGAGAGAGGCGGTGGGGATTAAGATAAAGCACAGAGATTTGAATGTTCGTTGTTGCCAAAACTGCCGAATGTTGGGATACGGGGTGGGAGTAACGTGAAACGAAAGAATCGAAAGTCCAGTACACAGATCACAGGCTCAACTCTCGAAGAAGGTGCGAAAGCCACTCCCAAATCCAAGCAACAAAGAGAAGGAGTAGCGGCTACTGCTGATCTGGCCGAATCCACTTCAATTACCACTGGAATTTCAGCGCAAACAGTGTACCCAAACTTAAGGCCCCTACCCAGGATATTAAGAATAAGCCAGATGGGTATAACTCGTGACCTTTCTAGCAAGTTCTGGGATGGCCTGATCCCAATGGCGGCGCTCGTGTTGCTAACATTGTTGATGCACATGCTTGCCGCTCCCATACAAGGATTCTGGGGAATGTCAGGCTTGCTGGTTTACTTGGTTTCTCTGCTGGGTTTGGGAGTAGTGTTGCTTAATCATGCCATCTTGCAGACCCACTCGGAAATCGCACGAGGCTGGCTAGGGCTGGCCGGCGGGAGTGTGATGTGGTTTGTGATATTACTTAGTGAAAAAATTGGGGGGGCACAAATACCGGGACCTACTGTTCTCTTGCTCTTGGTTGTCATTGGTTTGGTCAGCGCTATTCTGTGGAAATCGGTGTTTCCCATCGGGATTAAGTTCTTTGTTCTCAGCATGTTCCTGGCCGCCGTTGCGCGGCTTTGGATCACTTCACAGCAGCTGCTGGCCCCGGCATGGCCGCTGCTTAACTCGACCTTGGTAGTTTCGGGTTACGTGGCCCTGGCAGCGTTGGTGCTCATTCTGGTGTGGATGATTACGCTGAGCAAGGAGCGTACCCAGCGCCTATGGGCTGCGCTGTGGGGGTGGTTCTGGGCCTTGCAAGCGCTCTCGGTGTTTCTGGGTAGACCCCTTTAGAGGGGAGTCGCTGCCACGAGGCCTGGTGGGGCGGTCTGAAGGGTGAGCAAGCGCTCGTAAAGCCGGACGATTTGCCGGACAATTTTAGTCCAGGCATATGGTTGTGCATGTTCAACGGCGCGTTTTCCCATTTGTTCGCGCAGGTTGCTATCCAAAATCAACTGAGTTAGACGGTCAGCAAGTATGGCGGGCTCCCCATCAGGTATAACGAAGCCGGTTACCCCATCCCGGACCAGGAAAGGCAAACCACCCACCTGTGAGGCGATGACGGGGGTGCCGCAAGCCATGGCTTCAAGAGCTACCATGCCAAAGGATTCATAGTGAGATGGGAGTACTAGGACATCAGCAGCAGAGTAATAATACGGCAATGATTCCTGTGCCTGTTTGCCGAGGAAGAGCACCACGTCTTTAACCCCGAGTTGTTTGGCTAACCGTTGCAAACGTGTCATTTCGGAGTCCATCTGCTCAGCACCCGTTGGAGGATTTCCTCCGATAATCGCCAAGTAATGGGGGCAACACGCCAGGCGTCCAGTATCTTGGATTAGGCGCAGAGCGCGGATCAGGGTTTCAATTCCTTTCAAAGGTTCGATGCGCCCCACAAACAGGATCATGCGTGCTTCATCAGGTACTCCCACAAACGCGCGGGCTTCGTCCTTGGGAATGGGATAGAAGCGCCCAACATCCACACCCGGTGGGATGATGGAGATCTTTCGGGAGTCTGTATGATACAGAAATTCCAACTGCGCTTTTTCGGCGGGGGTGGCGGCAACTATATGGTCCACGGTTTGCACTAAGTGAGTCTCCTTCTCCAGTCGGACCGGGGGTTCATGTTCTGATGGTGAACGGGCTACCCGGTTTTTCATAACTCCGAGGGTATGAAACATATGGACGACAGGAACGTTCCATTCACGTTTCAACCTTTCGGCTACTAGGCCCGAAAGCCAGTAGTGGCTGTGTACAAGATGGTAATGAATATGTTTATTCTGGGCGAATTCCGAAACACCACGGCTAAACTCGTCGAGGTAGGTATAAAGTTCCGATTTTGGAAGGGGTTTTTCTGGTCCAGCAGGCACGTGAACAACGCGATTTCCATAGCCTAGGTTGTGTAGTACGTGAGGCACATGCTCGTCCTGGGAGCGTGTGAAAACGTCCACGTGGATACCCATTTGCCCCAGGTGGCGGGTAAGTTCGGCTACATAGACGTTCATTCCCCCGGTATCTTTGCCGCCAAGTGTTGCCAGGGGGCAAGTGTGGAAAGAAATCATGGCCACGTTCAACATAGATCAACCTTGTCGAAACCTTCAATCCTGAGATATAATTTTCTTTGCGCCACCGTAGCTCAGCCGGCAGAGCAGCCGCTTCGTAAGCGGCGGGTCAAGGGTTCGATTCCCTTCGGTGGCTCAAGTTATTTTAACCCCGCTTCATAAAATAAGGGGCTTGTGTATCAAAGGGGCGGATGGGGGGTTCTTTGGCTGGTAAGCAGCGAGAGCGGGTAGGCAGGTGCACCCGAAGCAATGGATTCCAGGATCTTTTGGACTTCTGGACTACGGAGGGGGTATTGATAAAGCTGTTCCAGGGTGATCCACCGGGCTTGTAGTGATTCTGCGTCGGGTTGAGATTTAGGGGGCGCAGGCGTGGCTGGATGCGCCAGAAAGAAAAAGCGCATTCGCACCGCTCCCACGGGCAGGGAAGTATACTCAATACGCAAAAGGCCATCCAGTTCAATGGGGATACCAGATTCCTCAAGAGTTTCGCGGTAGGCGGCCTCTAAAATTGTCTCGCCGGGTTCAACGCGGCCGGCCGGAAAATACCAAGTTTGCCCATGGCGGCTTTCCTGAATAAGAAGAAACTGCTCGCCCTGACGGACGATCACTACAACGAAGAACCACGTTGGGATCGGATCTCGAGCCATTATCTTGTTTCCTTATAAGGCACCTAGATCGAATTAGGTTGATTATAATGTCAATATGACCAGCGGGCGTCCCTCGTTAAATTGGTGGAAGGCAACTTGGCTCCGGCGGGCCTGGAAGCGTTACGCCTCTTGGATCGAAGAAGGGATCTATTTTTTTCTTTTTCTGGTCACCCTCTGGCTCAACTTGTGGCCTCGTCCTTGGGCGGCAGACACTCTGGTAATGGAAGGACGTTTGGCACGGCTGCACGAGGATAAACCCCAGGCTCTGACCCTATGGCTTCGGGCTGCAGAGTATCTACCAGACTATCCTAAGATCTGGCGCGGCATCGCCAGCCTTGCTTACGAGGCGGCGGATTATCCTACAGTCATTCGAGCCCTGGAGCAACTCTCGGCTTATGAGTCGCTTTTGCCCATGGAGCAACGCAATTTGGCCGAGGCCTATTTTCAGACAGGTGATTTGGCAGCGGCTGCCGATATATGGCTCGCCCTCATGCGCGATGCTCATGTGTCCTCGCCGGAACGAGTGGAACTTGTCACGCATCTGCGCCGGATTAATCTGGACCTGGCACGTCAGGCTGTGCGTGTTTGGCTGGAACAATTCCCAGATGACCCAAAAGCATTACAGTTAGCGATTCTCCTTTTTGCGTCGCGTGATCCCGCTCTGGCACTGGATTGTTTTCAGAAAGTGAGCACAATTAGCGGACAGAGCCACAGTGTCTATCAGGCTCTTGGGGAAGCGCTTACAAGTGCTGCCCACCAGCCGGGGGATGTGGCGGCATTGATGCGTGTTGGTCAGGTGCTGGGCCAATCGAGTGAGTGGGACTTGGCGCGGGAGGCTTTTGAACAGGTTGTCGTACAAGCCCCCGAGTATGCTGAGGGATGGGTATTGCTGAGTGAAGCCCGCCAGCAATTGGGGCAAAGTGGTCTGGAGGAATTGGAAATGGCTTATAGATTAGCGCCTGATGCGGCTGCGGTTCGAGCCGCTTGGGGATTGTATTGGCGCCGTGCTGGGCAACCCGAGCGAGCGCTCCCTTTTTATCAGGCACTGGCTCGTCAGTTTCCGGAGGACCCACGCTGGCAGATGGAGATGGCAGAGACTTACGCGGCAATGGGAGATGTAGCATTGGCCGTGAATTATTACGACTGGGCTGTGGCTTTGGCCCCTCAAGATGCTCTTGTCTGGCGCTATTATGCGCGCTTTGCGTTGGCCTATGGACTGGACCTAGAAACATACGCTCTCCCGGCGGCTCGAAAGGCATTGGAGTTGGAGCCCGATGATCCCGAAACACTTGACTTAATGGGGTGGATTACCTTTCTGAACGGCGATGTGGTTCAAGGGGAACGATTCTTGCAACAGGCTCTCATCAAGGATACGCATTATATGCCAGCATTGTTGCATCAGGCGCAGATCTGGCTATGGCAACGCGAGTGGGAGAGTGCTCATGAGGCTTTGCTTCAAGTGGTTTCACAATCTAACAATTCGGAATTGGTCTTGCAGGCTCAGCGACTGCTGGAGCAGTATTTTCCTCAGCGGTAGAGTCTTGGTCTCGGTGCTGGTTTTGTCGTGTCTTGGGGGGTGTAGTTGGCTATTGACCTCAACGGATGTCTCCGTCTCCCAAAACAATCTTTTATTCTATGACGACTTTTCGAACCCGCGGAGTGGCTGGTCTCAGTGGGATGGCGGTCAAACTCAAATTGCATATCAGGGAGGCGGACTGCGCTTTCTTATCGGAGAGCCGCACTACGATTACTGGTCATTGGCGGGTCTGGAGATTAAAGATGCCATCCTTGCGGTGGAAGCACGGGTGGTTGGAGGACCACCTAATAATGACTTCGGGTTGATTTGTCGCTATCAGGGCCCCGATCAATTTTATGCCTTCGTGGTTAGTAGTGATGGCTATACAGGAATTGTGGCAGTGGATGGAGACGGCTATCACATCCTTACAGACTCTGGTCTAACTTATGTGGCGAGTGTAGATCGTGGATTGAGCACCTACTTGCTCAGAGCCGATTGTGTGGGTTCTTCGCTTGCGCTCTACGTGGATCGGCAGAAACTTCTTGAAATCGAAGATCATCGGTATAATTCAGGCGATGTAGGTGTATTTGCAGGCACCTTTGATGAAACTGGCGTTGAGGTGGTTTTTGATAACTTTTATGTGCTCAAGCCTTAATGGAACGAGATGCGAGTCTATTTAGATACCGTTGGATGTCGGCTCAATCAAAGTGAGATTGAAAAACTGGCTGCCAACTTCCGGGTCGGAGGGCATGAGATCGTAGCCTCAGCAGCCCAAGCGGATATAGTAGTTATCAATACATGTGCCGTTACTGCCGAAGCAGCTTCAGATTCGCGCCAAAAGATCCGCCAGGCGGCTCGCCAAGGGGCTGGGCAGATCATTGTGACTGGCTGTTGGGCCACGCTGGAACCTGTGCAAGCAGCTGCGTTGCCGCGGGTGAGTCGGGTGGTGCCCAATGCTGAAAAAATGCGCTTGGTTGCCGATCTGACCGGGATGCCTCTTTATGATTTAGAACCCATTACCCGTGAACCCCTGCCTGGTGCACACTGGCGGACGCGAGCTTTCATCAAGGTTCAGGATGGGTGTGATAATTTCTGTACTTTCTGTGTTACCCGTATAGCCAGAGGAAAGGGGCGTAGTGAAAGTGCCGAGGCCGTGGTGCGTGAAGTGCAGGCAGCTTTGGCAGGCGGCGCAAAGGAAATCGTCCTGAGTGGAGTGCACCTGGGTTCATGGGGGCAGGATTTGCGGCCGCCCCGCCACCTACGCCATCTTATTCAAATCATCTTGAAAGAAACAGACGTGCCACGCTTGCGCCTTTCTTCGCTAGAGCCGTGGGATCTTGATGAGGCTTTCTTTAGGTTGTGGGAGAATCCGCGCTTGTGTCGGCATTTGCATCTCCCTTTGCAATCAGGGTGTGCTCAAACGTTGCGTCGCATGGCGCGCAAGATTACCCCTGAAGGATATGCGGCCTTGTTAGAGCAGGCGCGACAAGCGATCCCCGGTCTGGCGGTGACAACGGATATTATTGTGGGTTTCCCGGGTGAGGATGAGGCAGAATTTGAGGCTAGTCTGGAGTTTGTGGAAGCAATGGCGTTTGCTGGGGGGCATGTTTTTGCCTATTCCCCTCGTCCTGGCACTCCTGCAGCACGGTTACCTGGCCAGGTTCCCCCTGCCATGAAGAAAGAGCGCAGTCGTCGTATGCGTGAGGTTTTGGCACGAGCCAGTTTGCGTTTCCGCCGGGCCTTTCTGGGAGCAGAGGTGCAAGTGCTTTGGGAGGCCGTGGACGGTCTTGGTCCTCAGGGGTGGCGCTTACGAGGACTGAGTGATAATTACTTGCATGTGGAGGCATTTGCCCCCGCGCCCTTGTGGAATCAGATCAGCCAGGTGCGGCTGGTGGATTTGAGTGAACAGGGAGTGGTGGGCCAGGTTCTGATACCGGCTGTAACACATTCTTAGAACCACACAATATATTTTATGTAAATCCTTCAACCCCGATCTTCGAAGGTGGGAGCGCGATACAACCATGCAATTTTCGTGGTGGCAAGAGGCAGTTTTCTATCAAATCTATCCCCGTAGTTTTGCGGATGGGAATGGGGATGGGATCGGTGATATTGAGGGGATCACTCAGTCCTTGGATTATCTGCAATGGTTAGGGGTGGATGCGATCTGGCTGTCTCCTCATTATCCCTCGCCACAGATTGACTGTGGTTATGATATTGCGGACTACTACGGAGTGGCGCCCGAGTATGGCACTTTAGAAGATTTCAGGCGCCTATTACGCGAGGTGAAGCGTCGTAATATGCGGCTCATTTTAGATCTGGTGCTTAACCACACGTCTGATCAGCATCCCTGGTTTAGAGAATCGCGTGCTAGTCGGGAAAATCCGCATCGCGATTGGTATATCTGGCGCGAGGGCCGAAATGGTGGTCCCCCGAATGATTGGTACTCTACTTTTGGTGGGAGTGCCTGGACATGGGATACAACCACCCAAATGTATTACTATCATTTTTTCTTCAAGGAACAGCCTGATTTGAACTGGCGCAATCCTGAGGTCAAGAAGGTGATGTTTGACGTCGTACGCTACTGGCTAGACATGGGAGTGGATGGTTTTCGCCTAGATGCTGTGGGCACCATTTTCGAAGACCCCTATCTGCCAGACCATGGGAAGAACTATGGGGTTGATGATCTATATATTATGCTCCGGAACGCGCGCACCCAAGAGGAGCAGGAACTGGTCAGACGGCTTTTTGATGACTTGGTGCGTTTTCAGGTGGATTTACCCGAAGTCCATGATTTAATGCGGACGTTAAGGGGGGTGGTGGATGAATTCCCGGACAAGGTCTTGGTGGGAGAATCAGAACAAATTGCCTTTTACGGGAACGGGCAAGACGAGTTGCATCTGGTATTCAACTTTCCGCTCATGCGTACGCGGCGCATCACACCCCAATGGGTGCTCCAGAATCAGCGCGAACGTCTGGGGGCGTTGCCGCCAGGTGCTTGGCCGTGCAACACCCTGGGAAACCACGATACGTCTCGTTTGCGCAGTGCTTTTGGGGATGGCGTGAATGACGAGGGGCTGATGCGAGTGCTGGTGGCGCTAATGTTGACTCTCAAGGGAACACCCTTTCTGTACAACGGTGAAGAAATTGGCATGACAGATTATTTGTTTACCGAGATATCCCGCTTTCGTGACCCATTAGCGCTACGGGCTTATGAATTGGAAATTCGCCTGTTGGGCGCCTCTCCAACAGAGGCGGCGCGTCATGCGGCGGCCTATGGACGGGATAAATGCCGTACGCCTATGCAGTGGCGTAATGCTCCTCATGCAGGTTTCTGTCCAGCCCATGTAGAGCCCTGGCTACCAGTTAATCCGAATTACCGCGAAGGGATCAACGTGGCCGATCAGGAGCAGGCGCGTGATTCGTTACTCCGTTTCTATCACGATTTACTCCATTTTCGGCGTCAATGTCCAGCCTTACGTCACGGTGATTTTCATCCCTTAAGTGGCGAAGAAACCGAAGAATATTTGCTTTTTCTGCGTTCAGCGCCTGGGCAAACCTGTTTGGTGGGATTGAATTTCTCGGCGCAGCCTCAAGAGGTGAGCCTGCCAACCGAGTGGAAGGGCGTACGCTGTTTGTTCTCCTCTCACTCCGTTGTCGGAAGGGTGCTTCACCAATACCTGAAATTGGCTCCTTTTGAAGTATGGATGGGTGAGATTATCAACGCTGAAAAAGGGGGGTTCTCATAAATTACTACTTTGGATAGTAGTAAGTCCTCTCCCATCACTCAGGGGCGCGGGTTCATATTCGAAGAGAGTGCTAAAAATGCGGGCTGTGCGTACGGCCAGGGTCAGCAAAGAAGGAGGCGAGGGAAGTAGTTCGGCCAGGCTGGTCATTCTAACGCCTTCCAGCCCGCAGGGAACAATACCGCTCCAATAGTCCATCTGAGGCGCAACGTTCAGGGCAAATCCATGGCGGGAAATGCCGAAGCGATCCACTTTGACACCGATGGAAGCAATTTTAGCCGGTTGGGCTGGAGGGGTGGGGGAGGATAAGGTTACCCACACCCCGGTTAACCCCTCGCGGCGATAAGCGACAATGCCATAGGTTTCTAACAGACGGATGAGCAAGTCTTCGAGTTTGCGCAGATAGCCAATAAAATCGATCTGAGGCAGGCGCTCTCCTTCCCAATTGGGTTGGGCAAGGGGGAGGATGGGATACCCAACCAGCTGGCCTGGGCCGTGGTAGGTGACATCCCCGCCACGGTCAACCTCCCGCAGAATGACGGCACGACGTGCGCATTCGGCCTCGTCCCACAGAATGTGGGCCCGAGAACCACGGCGCCCAATGGTGAAGACATGGGGGTGTTCAAGGAGCAGTAGCGTCGCTGGGCGTTGCCCCCGATGAATTTCGTCGGCAATTTGATTCTGCAACGCCCATGCCGTGTCGTAGTCCACCTGGCCTAACCAGTAAATCTCACAGCGTTGTTGAGACCTCATAATTCCTATCTTTACAATCAAGGTATATGTTTTTTTAACATTGGTCTAATACATTTACTACAAAACACGGCTATACCTAAAAGCGATATACGCACTTATTTTAGCGGTAAATTTAGAAATCTCGAAGGAGGTATTCAATGAATCTAGAACGTTACACTCAGAAAGCACAGGAAGCTCTTTTTCAGGCACAGCAACTGGCTCGCGACCTGAGTCATCAGGCTATTGAACCGGCGCATTTGCTCCTAGCCTTGGTACAGCAGCCGGAGGGCATTATCCCGGCAATCATTACCAAGGTGGCTGGTAGCGTTATCGGCATACGCGATGCGGTACGTGCCGATCTCGAACGTCGTCCTAAAGTGTATGGCACGACGACCCAGATTGGGGTCTCGCAAGCCCTCGCGGACGTATTGGCTGCTGCCGAGCGTTATGCTAAAGGCATGCAGGATGAGTATGTTTCGACCGAGCATCTGCTCCTGGGGCTAGCCGATAGCATTGAGGGTAAGCGCTTGGCTCAGTTTGGCCTGACCAAAGAGGCGATTCTCAAGGCGCTGGCTGAGATTCGCGGAACTCAACGGGTCACTTCTCCCAATCCTGAAGAAACTTATCAGGCATTGGAAAAATATGGCCGTGACCTGACGGCCATGGCGCGCCAAGGTAAACTGGATCCGGTGATTGGGCGCGACGAGGAGATTCGCCGTGTGATTCAGATTCTCTCGCGGCGAACGAAGAATAACCCCGCTCTGATCGGTGACCCGGGCGTAGGTAAAACTGCTATTGTTGAGGGATTGGCCCAGCGTATTGTCAAGGGCGATGTCCCCGAGGGTCTGAAACATAAGCGCATTATCCAATTGGACATGGGCGCTTTAATTGCGGGGGCAAAGTACCGAGGTGAATTTGAGGAGCGGCTTAAGGCCGTACTGCAAGAGATTACGGCTGCGGCAGGCGAAATCATCCTCTTCGTAGATGAGATGCACACGGTAGTAGGGGCTGGCGCTGCGGAAGGTGCCATGGATGCCAGCAATATGCTCAAACCAATGTTGGCGCGGGGTGAACTTCACATGATCGGCGCCACCACGGTAGATGAATATCGCAAATACGTGGAGAAAGATCCAGCCTTGGAACGCCGTTTCCAACCCGTCTATGTGGCTGAGCCCTCAGTGGAGGATACGATTAGCATCCTGCGAGGGTTGAAAGAACGTTATGAGGTCCATCATGGTGTGCGCATCACGGATGCGGCGGTCATTGCAGCAGCCACGCTATCGCACCGCTACATCCCAGATCGCCGCTTGCCAGACAAGGCCATTGACTTGATTGACGAAGCCGCAGCCCGCCTGCGCACGGAGATTGACTCCAAGCCGCAAGCACTGGATGATGTTGACCGCCAGATCATGCAACTGGAGATTGAGCGTCAGGCACTCCAAAAAGAGCAGGACAAAGGATCGCGCGAGCGCTTAGAAAAGATCGAAGAGGAACTCAAGGTGCTTAAGGAACGCTCGCGCCAATTGCATGAGCGCTGGCAGGCTGAGAAGCAGGCCATTGCTCAATTGCGTGCGATCAAGGAGCGGATTGAGCAGACTCGTATAGAGATCGAAGATGCTGAACGGCGTGCCGATCTGGAGAAAGTTGCCCGCTTGCGCTACGGCACCCTGCGCGAACTGGAAGCCCAGCTTCGCGCGGCGGAGGAGCATTTGCGCAAACTACAAGCCGAGGGTGCGCTGCTGAAGGAAGAGGTAGATGCTGAAGAGATCGCTGAGGTCGTCTCGCGGTGGACAGGCATCCCGGTGGCGCGCCTCATGGAGGGTGAAACCGAAAAATTGATCCATATGGAAGACCGCTTGCACCAGCGCGTGGTGGATCAGGAAGAAGCGGTACGTAGCTTGGCCAATGCCGTACGCCGTGCGCGGGCAGGATTGCAGGACCCCAATCGCCCCATTGGTTCGTTTATCTTCCTAGGGCCGACTGGCGTGGGTAAGACTGAACTGGCACGCGCTCTAGCGGAGTTGCTCTTTGATGACGAGCGCGCTATGATCCGTATTGACATGAGCGAATATCAGGAGAAGCATACGGTCTCACGCCTGATCGGAGCTCCACCGGGCTATGTGGGTTATGAGGAAGGCGGTCAATTGACTGAAGCCGTGCGGCGTCGTCCATTCAGCGTCATCCTGTTTGATGAGATTGAAAAGGCCCATCACGAGGTCTTCAATGTCCTGCTTCAAGTTCTGGATGATGGGCGTTTGACGGATGGACAAGGGCGAACAGTGGACTTCCGTAATACGGTTATTATCATGACGAGCAACCTAGGCAGTGAGTTGTGGTTAAGCCGTCATGGAATGGTCACGCGAGATGAGGTCACTCGCGTGCTGCAGGCTTATTTCCGCCCTGAATTCCTCAACCGCGTGGATGAAATTGTGGTCTTCAAGCCGCTGACGCGTGAACATCTTGTCCAAATTGTCAACATTCAGTTGCGCCGTTTGGAGAAATTGATTGAAGACCGTGGGTATCGTTTGGAGGTTACCGAGGCGGCTCGCCAGTACTTGGCCGAAGTCGGCTATGACCCAGATTTTGGCGCTCGTCCTCTCAAACGTGCGATCCAGCGAGAACTTCAGGACCCGCTGGCGCTGAAGATCTTGGCAGGCGAATTCAAAGAGGGCGATACTATTCGGGTGGATCGTGGTCCGGATGGATTAACCTTCCAGGCGATAGTTGCGGGCGAAGCCGTAGCCGTTTGAGGCTGTGTATAGTCCAAACCCCAGAGGCGATGACAACCCCTCTGGGGTTTGGTGTTTTATTGGGGTGAAGCATGCTAAAATAGAGACATGGTGGAAAAACAGCCTAAGCGCTTTTCTCCAATCTCGATTCGTCAGCATCAAAAGCAAGTGCTTGCGCAAATCTACCTTCCAATTGCGCTGGCTCTTCTGCTGATCGTTATCCTGCCCATAGCGGCGTTGATCTTCACCCCCAGCCCGCTCGGGGTAGTCAGCGGTCAGTGGGCAGCGATTGCTTTAATCTGGTTAATGGGACCCTTCTTCGTCTTGATTCTATTCGGCATAGTTATAAGTGTAGCCCTGATAGTCGTGTTCTATCGCCTGATGGTCAACCTCCCAAACTGGACCCAATGGTTATTAACCGGGGTGCAGCGGGTAAGAGATATTGTGAAGATCTGGGGTGATCGCAGCGTGCAACCTGTGCTATCTGTGTACGGTATAATAGCCGCCTGGCAGCGTGCCGTGGGCCTCTTATGGCAATTCGTTGAAGCAATCAGGAGATTCGATTGAGGAGTGTGTGGGTATGATGGAATCATGGAAACGTAATGCCCTAATTGTAGGGGCGGTCTTGGGGTTAATTTCGGGAATTTTGGCTGCTTACTTGTTGATTCAGCGTGCCGAGCAGTCTCAGGCTCAGGTGAAACTCACCGCTCAAGATGGGGTGAAGGTGGGGATCAGTGTGCTGAGTGTGCTGAGGCAGATTGCTGAATTGGGAAGCGGACGACGTTGAGTAAGTGGGGTTGGGCGGTAAAGGGTGGAAAATAAGCCGACATGGGCTCTTATTATTTGCGTTATGTGGTAGCCGGGCGTCTCCAGCGGGACTTTATCCTCCCGCTGGAAGGGAAACCGCGTCTAGATGTGCCCGGAGGAGGCGCTATCTATGCGGCTGTGGGGATTTTGATCTGGGATCATGCGGTTGGATTGATCAGCCGTGTGGGCGAGGACTACCCACAAGAATGGCTGGATAGTTTTGCAACATACGGTCTGGATACGCGAGGCATCCGCATTTTGCCCCAGGCTGTTGACCTGCGTCGAGTCATTTGTCATCTGGAAAATGCCGAGGAAACGACCAATCCACTGGCGTGGTTCGCACAATTAGGGATACCGGTCCCTAAAGTGTTATTGGGTTATGTGCCGCCGCGCCAAAGCCATAACCACCATGGGGATTCGACGCCGCTCACTTTGCGTCTGAACGATATCCCGATGGACTATCTAGAAGCCACGGCTGCTCACTTGGCTCCAATGGACTATTTGAGCCATGCTTTGCTTCCTTCTGCGCTGCGCAAGGGAAATGTAACTACGATCACGCTAGATCCGGGCCGTGAGTACATGCATCCGGCCATGTGGGAGCAAATACCGCCGCTGGTTCGCGACGTTACGGCTTTTCTCGTTGCAGAAGAGGATCTTAGGCGTCTGTTTCAGGGGCGCAGCACAGATCTTTGGGAAATGGCGGAAGTCATCGCCAGCTGGGGGTGTGAGTTTGTGGTGATTAAGCGGGGGGAAGCGGGACAGTATTTGTTTGAAAGGGCTGGTCGGAAACGGTGGGCGATACCGGCGTATCCGGCGCGGGTTACTGATCCAACCGGTGCCGGAGATGCGTTTGGGGGAGGATTTTTGGCTGGGTATCGCCAAACGTATGATCCTCTCGAGGCAACCTTGTATGGAAATATCTCAGCCTCTCTAGTGGTGGAAGGAAGTGGTCCATTTTATGCATTAGACACCTTGCCCGGGCTTGCCCGGGCTCGTCTTGAGATTCTACGGGATTCTGTCAGCGTGCCGTGAGCGACTCCGTTCCCACTTCTCTGATCAAAGAGCTTAGCCTATATGTTTTGCAACAAGCCTGTACTATTCAAGCTATCCCTGCGCCTTCGCTAAGCGAGTCCCGGCGTGCCAGTTATCTAAAAGAACAGTTTACCCAATTGGGCCTTCTGGACGTTGAACAGGATGAAGTGGGTAACGTGTTGGCTCGTTTGCCCGGCGGAAGTGGCGCCCCGTTGCTTCTGACGGCGCACATGGACTCGGTGTTTCCGGAGGGGCAAGCCTTATCTTTGAATCGTTCTGAAAGCAAGATAACCGGTCCCGGCATCGGGGATAATGCCTTGGGAGTGGCAACCCTTCTTGGAATTGGGCGTCTTGGAGTATGCCATGGATGGCGGCTATCCGGTGATCTGTGGTTGGTGGCTACGGTTGGGGAGGAGGGGCATGGCGACTTAAGGGGCATGAAGGCTATTGTACGGCGTTTTATGGATCGCCCAGTGGCGTATTTAGTGCTGGAGGGGATTGGATTAGGGCGAGTGGTGCATCGCGCTCTGGCGGTTAGGCGCTACCGAATTTATGTGCGGGCGCCTGGCGGGCATCCCTGGGCAGTGCCGGAGACCCCCTCGGCTATTCATACTCTAATTGCTGTTGCCCACGAGATATTGCGTTTGCCGTTGCCTGCCTCGTCTCGCACCGTTCTAAACATTGGGGTTATTCAAGGGGGTGTTTCTGTGAACACCCGCGCTCCGGAAGCCTGGATGGACGTGGAGTTACGTAGTGAAGAAGAGGACTCTCTTGCCGCGTTTGAGGAGGAGATGCAACGATTATTACGCCAGTACAAAGGGTGGGGTAGGGGGATAAGCATTGAGTTGATGCGGATGGGGCATCGACCGGCGGGGGCGATACTATCATCTCATCCTTTGGTGCAGAAAGCCCGGCAATGCTTAGCTCGCCTAGGGGTGAATGCGGCCTTAGAGCAAGCCTCGACTGATGCCAATGTTCCGCTGAGCCAGGGTTATGCGGCTATTTGCATTGGTCTTGCACGCGGCGGTCACGCTCACACCCCCAATGAATATATTGAAACCGAAAGTGTAGCCATTGGGCTTCAGCAGGTTGTATGCCTACTTCAGAGTCTGTGGAACTAAGAGGCTGGTTTAGGGAAGGCTTGGTTTAACCTCGTCGGATTGGGGTTTCCACCTAAGCCACAGACGTAGGGCCTCTCGCCAAAGCATCTTGAGCGCCTGGCGCGCGCTGGTGAGGTCGGCAGTGTAGAGACTATAAAGTGCTTTTTCGTACTCGGCCAGAAATGCCCGTGCAGGAGCTTCGAGGTGGGGATGGCTACGAATCAACTCATAAATATGTTCTGCGGGGGTTGTGCCAGAAGGAATAGCCTGATGAAGCAATCGACCGATCAGTTCAACCTGAAGGAACAAGCGCTCCATGGGAGTAAGGCGGACGTAGTTGGCCCATAAATGTAGCCATTTGGGAGCTTGCCAGCCCCGGTTCAGGAGTTGTTGTTCGAGATAAACGGGGAAGGAGCGCTCCGGCGTGGTACGTAGAACTTGACTTAAGCGTAGCACGGCATACACTAGTGCCCCTAGAGCAAGACCAAGCAGAAAAATTGACCCATATTGATCAATAAAGGTGGGACTTGGTGGGGAAGGGGAAATGTTGCTGTTCCCGTCTATCTCTGCTTCTTCAAGGCGATTAAATTGCTCAGCCAGTTCGCGTGTATTGCCGCGGGAGGGGTTGGCCACAGGCGGGAGACTGCCTTCTTCCAGACGGACACCCGAAGGACGGGTAATAAGCGGCTGGGCCGAAGTGGGTTCAAATTCAACCCATCCGATTCCAGGAAAGTAAACTTCTGGCCAGGCGTGGCTGTGTTTCTGGCGAACCGTAAACTGAGTATTGGTGGGGTCAGGCTCTCCTTGGGCATAACCCACCGCCAGGCGGGCAGGAATTCCCAAGGAACGCACCAACAACACTTCGGCAGTCGCATAATAATTACAGAACCCACGTTTGAGGTCGAATAAAAACCACAGAATCGGATCGCGACCGCGCGGAGGGGTGGGGATTGTGGCTGAATATGTGTAATTTTCGCGTAGGTATTGGGTGATGGCAACTACCTGATCATAGGGGTTATCCAATCCCCCAGCGATGGCGCCAGCTAGTTTAGAAAAGGTGAAGGGTATTGGCACACTTAGGTAACGCTCACGTATCCAGTCTGGGTAATCGCGGCCCGCCGCACGCAAGTCGGCCTCCGTAGGATGGGCGATCAAGGATTGGACGGTATAGCGTTCGCCAGGGCGAAGCAAGGGTTGTACTTTGATGGCAAGGGTTTCGGTTGGAGGAACATCTGGCATTGGGCGCTGATCAATCAGGCCAGTGACAGAACGATCGATGCGGAGGGGGATGGTAGGCGCATAAAGGGTCTCCAGGTGATGTTTAGCCTCAATGGTAAATTCGATGTTAGCACGATCTCGGTAAAGATCGGGAGACGTAAGGAATTCCTCCGCTTCAAAGGGTACCTCTTCTTCAAAGGTGTTCCTCCAGACGCCGTTCTCGTACTCGTTGTAGGTATAGGCGCGCCAATAATATACTGCTCCCTCGGGGCGGGGTTGGCTGGCCCGGGCGGTGAACACCACATCTTCAGAGATGGGAACGCCTGTACCCAGATTCAGGTTGGCTGAGTAAACCTGTACCGTGATCACAGCCGGCCCACGCAGAGGCGCAAAGAGGTTTTCCATGCGTTTGCGCATAGTCAACCAGGAGGAGCGCAACCACGTTGCCCCCTCCGGTGTCTCAACAACAGAAGTGGTCAGATTGGCAGCGTTCCAGGCCAGCAGTACCATCGCCAGAGCAATGCCCAGTGCCCATTTGCCAAGCGTAAACTCGGTTTCCATATCCACGGCTGTGGCATTTTGCTCCCATTGGACAGCGTTGCGTTGGTAATGGAGCAAGGTGACTAAGAGCAGGCTCAGAACCCCATAAGTTGCGAGGGCGGTACCTTTTTGCCCCAAAGTGGGATGGTAGATGTCCACCAGTACGATGGAAACACCACCGATAATCAGGGGAATCCAGGGACGGCCATAGCGAACCTGTAAATAACCCGCGCTTAGGCTAGTTCCCCAAAAAAGCAACAGCATACTGCTCAAGAAAAGCAGCGGATCGGTCACAGGCCGGTTGCTGAGAAACTGTTGGGTGGCCCAATATAGGCGGGCATAGAGCACATTTAAGCGGGCGAGCCAGAGAGATTGATCTTGAATCAATAGCCCCAACTGCCAGGGAATGAAAAAGGCCGTATATGCTCCCCCAATAGCTGAAGCCAGTCGGCGGGGAAAACGGCTATATCCCAACGCCAGTCCCAATACTCCACCCACTAGAGCGGCCTGGGTCACTTTCTCGAGGTTGTCGGTCCAGCCAGTGCTGCTCAAGTGCGAGGCAGCTACTGTCATCGTGGCAATAAGGCAAACCGCGCTTGGAAAGGAAAACCAGCGTTTCGGGGTAGCCTTCATAATTTGAGTGTACAATAATATCAATTAGTTCGTCAATTGTCCTGGTCGAAAATCATACCAGAGGTGTCCTTTTATGGATCAGATCGCCTGGGTGATCGTCTTCCAAAATCTGGGGTTGTGGCTACAGCCTTTGATGTCCTTTATTTCAACGTTAGGAACCGAGCAATTTTATTTGCTAGTGATGCCGTGGATATTCTGGTGTGTGGATGCCACGATTGGCCTGCAGTTTGCCCTATTGTTATTAGTTAGCAGTGCACTCAACGCCTATCTGAAATTTATCTTCCATGCTCCGCGCCCTTTCTGGGTGGATAGCCGGGTTCAGGCACTGGCGGTGGAGACTTCGTTTGGCATTCCCTCGGGGCATGCCCAAAATGCTGCCAGTTTATGGGGGTTTGGGGCTGTGCTGATCAAGAACAAGGCAGTAAAGTGGTTGATCGGGTTGATTATTCTTGCTATTGGGATCTCGCGCGTCTATCTAGGGGTTCATTTTGTTGGTGATGTAATCGTAGGGTGGCTGGTCGGAGCTATCTTGTTGTGGGTTTTCTTGCGAATAGCGCCGCGCATTTCTAAATGGTGGGTTACCCTGTCGGTGACAGGGCAATTGGCGATGGCGGTGCTCTCTTCGGTGGCTATTCCGGTTATTGGTTGGGGCTTCACCATGATCTTTCGAACCTGGAGGCTACCTGAAGAGTGGGTGACAATTGCCCAGAGTAAAATTGGATTAATTCACCTTCATCCCTTCTCGCTGGAGGGGTTGGTTACCGTCGCGGGGACGTGGCTTGGAGCTCTGGTGGGATGGATTATCTGCACCCACCAATGGAAAAGTTATCCCTCAGGAGGCACTCTAGCACAGCGGGTCCTGCGTTACAGCATTGGCTTGGTCGGACTTGGAGTGTTCTATGCGGGATTGGGCATGGTCTTTGGGCAGCTCTTAAGCGCGCTGGGAGGCAGTAGTGAGGGCCTGTTCGCAATGGCCTTGCGTTATTTTAGGTATGGGATCGTGGGGGTATGGGTGACTGCAGGTGCTCCCTGGATTTTCAAAATGCTACGTCTGTACGGTGCAGAAGGAGGTTGAACCATGCGCCAGATTGGTCGTTTCTTAATGGGTCTACTGGTCGGCTGGGTTGTGGGGAGTTTGGTGGGCCTGCTGTTGGCGCCAGCGCCGGGTCCAAGCACGCAACAGCGGATTGTCCAGGCTTACCAAAAGTTTTTGGCGGATATTCAAGAAGCCGCAAAGGCACGGCGACAGGAATTGGAACAGGAACTAGAGCGCTTGCGCAGAGCTGGAGGCTCCTCAACACTGTAGGAGCGTCTCTTGTTCTCATCGTTGCTCTACGAACAAGCGGTAGGAGGCAGGTTGGCGGGTAAAGCGGGTGGTACCGCTGATAATTAGCGTGGCCGTTTCTTGTGTATTCAAGGTGAATTCAAATTCGGCACGCTGGTTTGCATCTAAAACCAGAGGCTCAATGACTGTGGTTGGGCCCTGACGGATAAGGGTGAGGCGGAAAGTCTGGGGCAACTGGTTTTGGATGCGCACGAACCCCTCTGCCTGCCAACCTCCGTCATCTTTTTCAAAGTCGCTAAAGTAGCCAATGGCCGGGATGGCTACATCGTCCAGCAAGAAACCCTCACCGTTGACAGCGGCATCTGTAATATACTCAAAGCGAAGGGTCACGCGCTTGCCGGCAAATTGAGATAGATCAACGTGTTCTTGAATGTAACCCGAACTGCTGCCGTTGTATCCGCATCCGTACGAGTTTCCTGAAGGATCGTCGGTCGTGCAGGAGGGAGTGGTGAGAATTTGCCAGTCCTCGCCGTTCTCGGAAGCCAGTAGATAAAGGTAGTCGTAATCTTTTTCTAAGTCGTACCAAGTCCAGTAAGTGAGCGTAATGGGCCCTTCAACGGTTGTAAAATCGAATGTTTGGGTTAATGTCATATCCGATTCGTCCCCTTTGTTCGACCAGAAGGCATAGTTTCCCGAGTAGGCGCCTTCGGGAAGCACACCAACTTTCTGGTTGCCCTCGAAAAGCAAGCGCAGGCGCCCGGGGCAGGCAATCCGAATGTAATCAGCGCCGTATTGGTTGACCGTTCCGGAGATCTCCGTGGTGTTGCATTGCTGAAGGTTTTCGGTAGCGGAAAAAACCGGTGGGATCTTATAGCGGTAGTAGGCATATCGCCCATCGTTCAGTGATGGGTCTTGCAAATAATTGGTAACTGTCCAGTCCACGAAGACATCATCGGCGGTGTAAGGTTGCCCTGTCAGCGGGTCGGTGGCTCCTAGATCCCTAAGTACGGCGTCGAGGCTGTCCATACCGTTATCCGGGTGTGCCACCAAGGCTTGGGTAGCCTCTTCACCAAAGCGATCCAGAAAATAGGCAACAAATAAAAATGAGGCGCCATAATGGGGTGTGGTGGCATTAGGATCATTTGGCCAGTCATTTAGCTGTAAGTCGGGTTCGCGGGCAAATAGATAGTCGAAGCCCCCAGGGTCATAGTCGTTGAGAAAGGCAGCCAATTCTGAGAAACCCTCATTCAGCCAGGATTCCTCGTTGCGGTCACGGTACCAATGGATCATGTGCTGAAATTCATGGGCCAGAACGCCGTAAGTGTAAGGATCATCCAGGGGAGTATTGTCAGCGTTGACGATAAACATTTCATGGGCGTTGGAATATTCCTGAGCCAGAGGATGTATTGAGTCGGAGGAAGAGAAGTAAGCGGCTACCGAGTTACCTAGGCCGGAAGTGTAGAGGATGTAAATACGCGGATCGTTATCAATCCCTGGATTCCACTCGCTGCCGAAGAATTCACGTGTAGTGGGGTAAATGTGCTTACAGAATGTCTCGGCCAAATCTTGCAGATCGCTAGCGTTGTACCTAATTCCCTCTTCGATCCAGAAATAGGCGCAATCGGCGACGTAGGCAAGGTTAGCCGCCACGTTGAAGTTTTGATTAGTATCGACATTAGCCACCCAGAAATGTTCACGATCTCCTTGGCGATAGGAGCGTGCTGGTTGTACGGAGGGAATGGAGCGTTTGCCTTCAAGGCGACGTGCCAAGTCGTTTAAGTTACGGCTGGGAACCGTGGTATTACGCAGGCGTTCTAACGTTTCGAGAGCCTCACCGAAAGCCGGATCTAGAGGGGTGGGGTGGGGGGTAAAGGTAATCTGGAGAGTGGGTGGTGTGTTAAGGTGAACTAGGGGGGTAGGCACAGAGGGGGAAGGGGTGACCTGGAACAAGAGCCATCCCATGGTTGTACCTGACAGAACTGGAACCAAACAGCAGCACAGTATGAGGGGGATCATACCGAGGACAATCCACCAAATATTCCGATTCATAGGATCTCCTTTACCTGTAAAGTTAGGTTTATCAAGGAAACAGTTCGTCTTTCAGCCAAGGATTGTGTAAACGTTCTTCGGCGACCGATGTTTCCGCGCCATGCCCTGGAAGCAAACGCGTGTGTGGAGGCAAAGTGAACACCTCTCGGATGATACTGTGGCGGAGTTGTTCAAAATCACCACCGGGGAGGTCGGTTCGACCGATGCCGTGGTAGAAAATAAGATCGCCACAAAAAGCAAGGTTCAGTGAGGGCAGCCAGAAAATCACATGACCGGGGGAATGGCCGGGAGTATGGCGTACCTCAATCAAATTGTCTCCCCAAGTCAGAATCTGAGCATGGGAGAAGGCCATGTTGGGCTCCACCTGGAGGGTCAGTAGCCAACCCAGCCAATTGGCTCCGCCGTTGGCGCGCCAAAGGGGTAAATCGGCAGGGTGTAATCCGATCTGAAGATGGGCGACATGGTCGGCAAGGGATTGTACCCCAGCGATGTGATCAAAGTGCGCATGTGTGATCCAGATTTGGGTAAGTTGGAGATGTTCCTGCTCTAATAGGTCGAGGAGAGCCTCGCACTCGAAGGATGGATCAATAATGATGGCCTCGCGGTGGCTAGTTTCGACAAGCAGGTAAGTGTTATTGGCTAAGGGGCCTAATTGGAATGAGCGGACCTCAACGGGCATAAATCAATCCTCCCCCCGACCGGGAACCAATGCAGGACCGGGGTGAAGAGATTCTCCAGCGCTAAAACGTTGACTGATCCCAAGAGCGAGCGCACCTAGTAGCAGGGTCGCCAGATATACCAGTGATGGGGAGCGCTGATATAGCCAACCCGCAAGCGCAGCACTAATCACAATTCCCAAGGCGTTGACAGTTTCGATCAGCCCATAGGCAGATCCTACCTGGTGGCTTCCTACCAACGAACGTGCCCAAGCCAGGATCATTGACCGATAAAACCGGAACCCTCCGAGGAGAAAGTATCCCACTCCGAACCCCCATAACGAGTGGCTTAACCAAGTAATGAGGGCGAAGGACATGCTAGTTACCAACCCTAATATCATCCCCGAAGTTGGTTTGAGATGCCCAAAGGCGAGTGCCAGCGTGGTGGTACCTAGGCTGCATAGGCTCCCAAAGAGTCCAATTTGCTCCATGGTGATACCATGATAGCTGGTCAGGTAATTGGGGGTGAGGGGTTGTGCAAGGTAAAGCGCAATAATTCCCAGTCCGTTGAATGCCAACAGGTTGAGGAAAGGGCGCGTTGTGGGCAGCGTCAAACGTGGCAGGGGCGCGGATGAAGTAGGGGCAATGCAACGAATAAATAGCACTAGCAAGGTGGAAAGCCCAAACGTGAAGAAGCCGAAAACGTAAATTTGACGTAGCCCCCAGGTTTGGGCAATGAAACCACCTACCATGGGTCCCAAGGCGGCACCCAGGGTGAAACTGGCGGAGGCAACGCTTAGCGCTCGCGCAGGTGTCCATGTGCCGCGTGCCGCAGTGATGTAGGTGTTCATGGGTGCCAGTACGGAAGAGGTGAGGCCGTAGATGACCAGGCCGATGACAAATCCCTGCAGATTACGTGCTGCAGCCATTAAGGCTGCGGCTACCGTTCCCATAATCCACGAGAACCACATCAATGGACGCGGTCCCAGGCGATCGGTCAAATAGCCGGCCGGAAGCTGGGTTAAAGCCATGGCCAGCCCCCAGACACTCAGAATCGCCCCAATAAGCAGAGGCGTAGCCCCCAGGGTTTCCATATAAAGGGTTTGGAAAAAGGTGAAAGCCCCTTCCCCAACGCCCCAGGCGAATAAGGAAATGATCACCAAGGCCAGGTCGCGGGTCATGTCACCGAATTGGGTTGGGAGAAGGATTTCAAAAAGGTCGCAATCTCATGAAAGACAATTGGGTGGTCGGTATCGCAGGTGAGCACATGACCGCTGTTTTCTACCCAGATGAGTTTTTTCTCAGGGGTTTCCAGTGTCTCAAAAATGCGGATGGCGTTTTCGGGAGACACGGCACGATCCTGTCGGGAGTGTATGAGTAATACCGGGACGTGGATAAGGGGAAGCTCTTGGCGCATTTTGGCTAGCAGAGTGCGTAACTGCTCAATGCCCGCTGTGGGATAAGCCGGGTATTCGCGATGCTCCTTTGCCAAAGCAGGATTATGCCAGTCAGGATTTCCCTTGGGCACAAAGGGCTGCAGATACTTAAACCAGCGGATGAAATTCAGACGCCAATCGGCAGGCAGAGCATAGGGGGTTGAGAGGGCTACTGCCCCGTTTACAGGATAATTGGCTGCCGCTAAAAGCGCCAGGATTCCACCCATTGAAAGTCCGATGACAAACACTTGCTCGTAGGTGGAATGAAGGAGGGCTAGTCCGTCCTCGACACTTGCCAGCCAATCTTCCCAGTGACAGCGCATCAGGTCTTCCACGCGTGTGGCGTGTCCTGCTAGGCGGATTCCCAGCACCGTATAGTCAAGATTAGCCAGGAATTCACCCAGCCCGCGCATCTCTTTGGGAGTGCCAGTAAAGCCATGGATCAACAGACATGCCGTACGGCCACGGGGAAAGAAGAAGGGTTGGGCGTCAGGCATTACAAGCATGGGGATTTTTCCTCCGGGATCTATTCGAGAAGATTGATCAATTCTCGAGGGAAATCGGAAAGCGTCAGGCAACCCGTTTCGGTTACAACCACATTATCCTCGATTCGGATGCCACCCAGACCGGGAAAGTATAGCCCGGGTTCAATCGTGAAGACCATTCCTACTGCCAGAGATAGGGTGTTCTCAGTATAGATGTAAGGTGGTTCGTGGGCTTCTAAGCCCAAACCATGACCAGTACGGTGGGTGAAATAGGTTCCATAGCCGGCGCGCTCTATCACGCTACGCGCGGCTCGATCAATCTCGCCTGTCGGGATGCCTGGGCGTACTTTGGAACGGGCTACCTGATTAGCCGTCATAACAATTTCATGCGCCACCTTGAGGTCTGGGGGGATGTTTCCTAACGCAAATACCCGAGTCAGGTCGGCGCAGTACCCATTCCAAGTGGCGCCCCAATCTATCAATATTACGTCCCCTAGTTGTAAAAGGCGGTCTCCTGGCGTGGCATGGGGGTTGGCAGCGTTAGGGCCGCTGGCAACGATGGGTGCGAATGGGAGCACAGGTTCTGAACCCGCGCGCAAAAGTTGAATGTATAGCTCACTGGCAATCTCACGTTCCGAGACGCCTGGACGGATAGCCGGAAGGGTGGCCTGAAGTGCTGTCTGGGCGATTGCAACGGCTTTGCGCAAATCGGCAATTTCTGTGTCGGATTTTTGAATGCGGAGAGAGGATAGTGCCTCTTCTGCAGAGAGAAAAGTGGCGGTAGGAAGCACTTTCTGTAGCAAACTTAGTTCTAAAAATCGCAGACGCGTGGGCTCCACTCCAATACGGCAGGATTTCCCTTGGAGAGGGCGAACGGCTTGAGTAAAAGCGCCTTCCCAAGCCATGGGGTCATCCGGATAGGGCACGACTTGTAGATCAATGCTGCTCTTCTCCGCGTTGTGAATCTCAAAAGCCGGAACAACAAGCCGTGGGGATTCGCCCGGGATCAGAAGAAGGGCGATTGGGCGTTCTAATAAGTGCATCTGAAGGCGGGTCAAATAGAAAAAGTTGGGGCCTGGAATGAGTACCAGGGCATCCAGTCCAGCATGTCGTAGAGAATCCAATAAGCGCTCTAAAGTCGTTGCCATGATGGGTTAAGCCTCCAAGGGAGATTATATCGCAATCCGTCTGTGGCGTTGGCTGGCACGCAAATGGGATGATGAGCGAACGGGGTGAATCGGGCAATGCAAGTATAATAATGCTAGTCATGATCCTGGTGACTGGTGCGACGGGATTTGTCGGTCGGGCGTTGGTGCGTCATCTGGTGGCGCGGCAGCGACCGATACGTTTGTTATTGAGGCCAGGACGTAAGTCTCTTCAGTTGCCTAAAGGGGTGGTTATTGATGCGGTTGTGTGTGATCTTGGGGACGAACGGGCACTGGCAGCAGCCCTCAAGGGTGTGACTCACATTGTTCATCTAGTAGGTGCAGAACGTGAGGGGAGTCGGGCTTCGTTTGAGCGAGTAGATGTGCGCCTCACGCGCACCCTGGCCGAGGCGGCTGCCAAAGCCGGGGTGCGGCGGTTGGTTTATCTAAGCCATTTGGGGGCTGATCGTGCCTCTGCCTTTCCTTTGCTCAAAGCCAAAGGGATTGCTGAGGCGCTGGTGATTAACAGTGGGGTACCTTATACCATTCTGCGTTCGGCAGTAACTTATGGCCCGGGCGATCAATTTATTACCGGGCTGGTCACACTGCTGCGCCGAGTTCCTGGTTTTTTTCTGATGCCTGGAGATGGGGAAATGCTGCTTCAACCCCTGTGGGTGGGGGATTTGGTTGAAGCCCTGGATATTGCTCTCGATTATCCGCCTTTAGAAAATCAGGTTGTCTCTATTGGTGGTCCGGAGTATCTTTCGTTGCGCCAGATTGTAGGGCTCATTATGGAAACGTTGCACTTAAGGCGTTGGGTCCTCAACATTCCGTTGGGAAACCTCAAAATCTTGGCCTTGATTCTAGACCAGTGGCGCGGTTTTCCCATACCAATTTATTGGTTGGACTATCTCTCCTCTGATCGTACAACCTCGTTGGACGGCTTACCGCGGGTGTTTGGAATTATGCCGGCGCGTTTTCATCAGCAAATTTCCTTTTTGACAAGGCCATTAAGAACCTCTACCGAGTGGCTGGGAATGCAGGAGGTCTTGTGAGCATTTCCGCGTTTTGTGTCCATGGTCACTTCTACCAACCCCCGCGCGAGGATCCCATTACGGGAGAAATCCCAGATGAGCGTGGTGCAGCCCCCTTCCAGAACTGGAACCAGCGCATCCATGCCCACTGTTATCAACCCAATGCTGAACTCGGTAACTTTGAGCGCATCTCCTTTGACTTTGGCCCGACCTTGTTAAACTGGATGAGTGGCTATGATCCGATTACCCTGGCTAAGATCGTAGCCCAGGAGCGCCAGTGTTATCGGCACCATGGTGTGGGAAATGGCATGGCGCAGCCTTACTTTCACGTTATCCTACCCCTATTGCCCTTGTATGATCGCAAGGTCGAAATCCTGTGGGGATTGCGAGCCTTTGAACATCGTTTTGGTCATCGGGCTGGCGGGTTGTGGCTGCCTGAGACCGCAGTAGACGAGGAAACCTTGAGGCTGTGTACTGAACTGGGCGTGCAATACACTATTCTTGCCCCCTGGCAAGCAGCAGATCCCAATCCAGATGTAACCCAACCTTACAGGTGGAAAGACCATCAGACTGATAGACCTTTGGTGCTCTTCTTCTACCACGCTGATCTCAGTAGCCGGGTGAGTTTCGATCCTCAAGCCACGTTAAATGCAGAACACTTTCGAGATTTCATAATAGAAGCCATTGCTCGTGGGAGTGGAGAGAATCGCCTGGTTCTGGTTGCCTCAGATGGTGAGTTATACGGGCATCATCAACCCTTCCGCGATCATTTCTTGGCTCATCTCACAGAGAAGGGGAACGAGAGATTGCAGAGGACGTTTTTGGGGCTCTGGCTGAAGGATCACCCTCCCCGGGAAGAGATGGCTATCGTTCCAGCCACTTCATGGAGTTGTCCCCACGGTCTGGGACGATGGTCATATGGTTGCGCGTGCACTCCGCGAAGCGATTGGAAAGCGCTCTTCTGGCAGGCATTGCGTCATTTGGGTGAGCAATTGGATGGCCTCTTTGTTCAAGTTGTAGGGCGTTATCTAACTAATCCCTGGATGCTGGTTGAGCGTTATATTGAGGTGTTGATGGGCCGCGTGAGTTTGAGCGAATTGTTCTTCTGGTTAACTGGCGAAACACCTCGAGCGCGAGTGCTGTGTCAGGTGGATTATTTGTTGCGCGCCCAGCTCAACAAACAACGCATGTACACCTCGTGTGGGTGGTTCTTCGACGACTTTGATCGGCCGGAGCCCCAGATTAACGTGCGTTATGCAGCCCAGGCAGTGTGGTGGAATGGGCTGGCAACTGGGGTGAATCTTTTTGATGAGACCCTCAATGCGCTGGCGGGAGTTCGCAGTAACTCCACGGATTTATGTGCTGCCGATGTTTTTACCGCCCACTATGCTCGCGCGGCTCAAGCCCCGTTTCCGCTCTTTGAGCGAGCGTTGCCGTTTCATTTTGCCAATATCAAGCCGAGCCATTCTTAAGGGGTACCTGGGTTTATTTGGAATCCAGATATTTTCTTTGCCACTCGTAGAGTTTATTGAGCGCTTCAAGGGGGGTTAGCACGTTGAGATCCAGCGCTTTTAACTCTTCAAGCAGGGGATTGGTTTCAGGAAAGAGAGCGAGTTGCTGAGGCAAGGCGGGTTTGAGGGTAATTGCGCGTCCCGAAGTGCGTTCAAGTTGTTCAAGAATTTCGCTGGCGCGTTGAATAACCGGCCGTGGTAGGCCGGCCAGTTGGGCTACATGAATCCCGTAGGAGCGGTCGGCGCCACCGGGGACAATTTTGTGCAGAAAGACGACCCGATTCTCGGCTTCGGTGACTGCCACATTGTAGTTGCGTACCCCAGGAAGAAGATCAGCCAGCTGGGTTAACTCGTGGTAGTGGGTGGCAAATAGGGTTCGTGGGCGCAGGCGAGGGTGATTATGAAGATATTCTACGACGGCCCAGGCGATCGAAAGCCCATCGTAAGTTGAAGTACCACGCCCAATTTCATCCAGGATCAAGAGACTACGCTGAGTGGCGTGGTTGAGAATGTTGGCAGTTTCGGTCATCTCGACCATGAAGGTAGATTGGCCGGCGAAGATTTCATCCTGGGCGCCGATGCGAGTGAAGATGCGATCTACCCACCCGATGCGAGCCGAGGCCGCTGGGACAAAGGCGCCGATCTGGGCCATTAACACAATGAGGGCGACTTGGCGTAAAAAGGTAGATTTCCCGCTCATATTAGGGCCGGTGATGATACGAATGATCTCACCCTCTTCAAAAACGGCGTCGTTAGGGACAAAACGCTCGCCTTTGAGCATCTTTTCCACGACCGGGTGGCGTCCCTCACGAATATCTAGGGTCAGATCCTCTGTGATTTCGGGGCGGGTGTACCCATTTAGCGCAGCTGCTTCGGCTAGTGCGGCATAAACATCCAGTTCCGCCAGGGCTTGTGCGGTTTCCAGGAGGTCGCGGCTTTTGGCGATAACCTTTTGGCACAATTCTTTGAATAATTGGGACTCCAACTCGCGGATGCGATCCTCTGCGTTCAAAATGAGCGCCTCGTATTCCTTCATCTCTGGGGTGATAAAGCGCTCAGCGTTAACCAGGGTTTGCTTGCGTATGTATTCGGGAGGGGCTTGTGAAGCCAGGGCGCGCGAGATCTCAATGTAGTAGCCAAAAACTTTGTTATAACCCACCTTGAGAGTCTTAATGCCAGTGCGCTCACGCTCGGTGGCTTCCAAGTTAGCGATCCAGTCACGGGCGTGCTGAGTGGTCTGAATAAGGTCATCCAGTTCTACAGAGTACCCCGCTCGAATGACGCCGGTGGTTTGGAGCGTGGCAGGGGGATCTTCCACAAGAGCGGTTTCCAGGGCCTCACGCAGATCGGTTTCGAGATGAAACCGTGCAAGCACGGCTTGGAGGGGGGACTCTGTTCCTTCTTCAAACAGACCTTGCACTGCTGGTAGCGCCCGTAAAATATTGCGCAGGCTCGCTAGATCGCGAGGGCCGGCGTGCCCGGCAATCACGCGATTGGTCAGACGCTCAAGGTCGCCCAAGCCACGCAGGCGGACACGCAAGTCAGCCCGAAGTATCCCCCGGATGAAAAAGTACTCGATAATGTCCTGGCGTTGGCGGATGGCCTCAGGGTTGATGAGGGGCTTGCTCAGCCACTGGCGCAGCAAGCGCCGCCCCATGGGGGTAACAGTGTAATCCAATACACTGAGCAACGACCCCTGCGACTCTCCTTGACGCATGGTTTCAGTGAGTTCCAGGCTGCGCCGGGTGTTAGCATCTAACAGCATAAAATCGGAGGCTGTGTAAGTAGCAAGGCTGGTCAGTAGCCTGAGAGCATTAGGCTGGGTTTCCTGTAAATACTGGAGGATTGCCCCCGCTGCTCCGATTGCCAAGGGTTTCTTTGTGAGGCCGTAGCCATCCAGCAAGGCTACACCAAAATGATCTTTTAATATCTCCTGACAACGGGCGGGTTCGAAGCGCCAGGCCGGGAGAGTGGTGGTATGGTTGGGGATGAGCTCGCCAAGCGCTGTTTGGTTTTCGGGCAGGAGGGTTTCGGTGGGTTGAATGCGGGTGAGTTCTGCCCGGAGAAGGGTTTCCAGATTGCCTCCGTTTAGTTCAGTAGCACGGAATTCCCCCGTAGTGATGTCCACATAAGCAATCCCTGCCGCATTTTCCTGGACAATCAATGCGGCTAGGTAATTGTTGTAGTCGGTCTTGAGCAAGGCGGGCTCAACAACCGTCCCAGGCGTCACCACGCGCACAACCTCGCGCGGGAATAGACCTCGCGTGGGTTGTTCCCCCACTTGTTCGCAGATAGCCACATGGTAGCCCTTTTCAATCAGTCGCGAAAGATAATTCTCAACTGCATGATAGGGAATGCCCGCCATGGGTACGCGTACCCCTTTGGCAACATTCCGCGAGGTGAGCACAATATCGAGCTCACGCGCTGTGATCTCGGCATCCTCATCAAAGGTTTCATAGAAATCGCCCAGACGAAAGAATAGAATGGCATGGGGGTACTGACGCTTGATCTCCAGATATTGCTGGCGAATGGGAGAGACGTCATCTTGAGTCATGCTTATCATTCTATGAACTTCAATGGTTTTCGGCAAGGGTGCAATTGAGAGGATCGGCTATATAATCTTTGAAGACAAAAGCCCTTTAGTTTGACTGGAGGCAACATGGATAGTAATGTGCAATCTCGGCCTTCTGTTTTTTCGGGCGTAGAGATGGGAGTGGGCACGTGGTCGTGGGGGGATCGTCTGGTGTGGGGGTTTGGGCGTAGCTATCAACGCGAAGATCTTAGAGAGGCCTTCATTTTTTGTGTGAACTCGGGGTTGACCTTTTTTGATACAGCCGAGGTTTACGGGCAGGGGCTCTCTGAAAGCCTTTTGGGAGAGTTTGCGGCTGAACGCGAACAGCCCATTCGTATCGCGACCAAATTCATGCCCTATCCGTGGCGGTTGCGTCGGCAAGATTTATTGCGAGCGTTGCAGCGTAGTTTACGCCGTTTGCGCCGGGAACGGGTGGATCTCTATCAGATCCACTGGCCACTCCCGCCTGTACGGATTGAGGTGTGGATGGAAGGCTTAATAGAGGCAGTCCAAAGGGGATTGGCACTGGCAGTGGGGGTCTCTAACTACAACTACGATCAAATGATGCGGGCCTATGAGGTGTTGACCCGCCATGGCATTCCGCTGGTTTCCAATCAAGTTGAGTATCATCTGCTAAATCGCAGTGTGGAGAGGAATGGTATTCTGCGTGCCTGTCAGGAGCTTGGAATCACACTGATTGCGTATAGTCCATTGGCTATGGGAGCATTAACCGGAAAATATACCCCTGAAAATCCTCCCTCAGGTTTTCGTGGGCGACGCTATAACCGTCAGTACTTAAGGAGAATACAGCCTCTGCTTCAAGCATTACGAGATATAGGTTATGCACGCGGCGGACGCACACCTGCACAGGTGGCACTTAACTGGCTCATTTGCAAGGGAGCATTACCGATTCCTGGCGTTAAAAATCGCGCCCAGGCCGAGCAAAATCTGGGGGCACTGGGCTGGCGACTTTCTGAGGAGGAAGTGGCTCAACTAGATGAGACGAGCGCTCGTGTGGCTCGCTTTGAGTAGGCTGAGGGACTAGTCTTCAAATTCTATTGCCAGGTTTTGCTCGTCTGGGAGCTCACCAGTAGATTCCACCTCAATTTCGGCGAAGAGGGCTGGCTGGTGGGCAATGATCAGGCGTTGTTTGATAAGTTCTAGCATTGCTAAGAAGGTCACCACTACCTCAGTATGGGTTGCCCGGGGGCCCAGGAGGTGGCGAAAGGAAACGCGGGGGATTTGGCGTAGCGTGCGTAGCAGATGGGAAATTTTCTCCCGAATAGTAATACGTGGAAACATCACCACCTTTTCAAGATCTTCAGGAGAGGGCTGACTGGTCAAGATGTTGCGAGCAGCGGCCACTAGTTCTTCAAGAGATAGCCCCTCTAGATGGGGCCTGAGATTGAGATGGTGAAGAGCAAGTGGTCTGTTGCGGGTATAGGTACGTAGGTTTTGCTGTTCGCGCGTCTGCAGGTGCTCGGCCGCTGTTTTGAAACGCTTGTAGCGTTTCAGTTGCACTACTAGATCTTCACCCGTTTCGGTCTCCGTTTCGGGTTGTAGGTTGAGTTCGGAATTAGCGGCCAAGCGAGGGAGTAATGCAGTTGACTTAATTTGAAGCAAGCGCGCAGCGATTACCAGAAAAGCGGAAACTTCTTCTGGATCCCGATTCTCAAGATGTTTAAGGTGCTCAAGGTACTGGTCGGTGACCTGAGCCAATGAAAGGCGAGTAATGTCCAGCTCTGCGCGTTCGATTAGATAAAGTAAGAGGTCGAGTGGTCCTTGAAAGACCTCGGTGACCACCGTATATGCAACACCAGGATGGATAGCAGAGGAGAGCATAACTTTTTGAATTATATAACATTATGAGGGGCGTCCTTTGGCACGGGAATGTGAATAAATATTCAATATAGATTATTTATTCGAGCCCTATTGACGCTAATTCCTCAAATCAGTAAAGTGAGCGCAAGAATAAAAAATGTCTTATGGAATAATTATCCTTACTTTGTTTGGCCATGGGTATCCCAATGTCAGAACTATCCTCTTTGATCCATGACCTAGAATTAAAGTCGGTTCGCTATCGGAAATCTATTCTCTCAATGATTAAGCATGCCAATTCAGGGCATACAGGGGGGAGCCTGTCATGTATTGATATTTTGAATGTGCTTTATAACCATGTGTTAAACGTTGATCCTAACTCCCCTAGTGATCCTGACCGGGATCGTTACATTCATTCCAAGGGTCATTCGGTCGAAGCGTTATACGTTGTGTTGGCTGATCGCGGTTTTTTGCCCGCAGAGGAGATCTACACTTTTGAGCAATATGGGTCACGACTGATTGGGCATCCAACCCGCAAGGTACCAGGAATTGAGCAAAACACAGGTGCGTTAGGACATGGGCTTTCGGTTGCGGTGGGGATGGCCCTAGCAGCGAAAAAGGATCAGCGTAATTATCGAGTCTTCACCTTATTGGGCGATGGGGAATTGACCGAGGGCTCAGTCTGGGAAGCCTGTATGAGTGCTTCACATTATCAACTGGATAATCTAGTTGTTATTGTGGATCGAAATGGTCTGCAAATAACCGGGCCTACCGAAGAGGTCATGCGTTTGGAACCCCTGGAGGAAAAGTTCAGGGCTTTTGGCTTGGCGGTACGTAGCGTTGATGGTAATAGCATTCCCCAATTACTTCAGGTGTTTGAGCAGATACCTTTTGAGAAAGGCAAACCAAGCTTGATCCTGGCGTTTACCGTTAAAGGGAAGGGCGTGAGTTTTATGGAGAGCAACGCATTGTGGCACCATCGGGTACCCAACGATCAGGAATATGAACAGGCCGTCGAAGAGTTAGAGCAGGTGGAAACTCAATTGTCGGGGACCAGATTGCGATGAACACTTTAGAATTAGGCAAGCCCAATCAAGATGTGGTGGCTGAAATCCTATCCAGGGTAGCCCGCCAGGATCCAGATATAGTAGTGGTAACAGGCGATTCGCGCGGTTCTGCTAAAATGACTGGATTTGGAAAAGAGTTTCCCGACAAACTTGTGGAGGTTGGTATAGCTGAGCAAAATCTGGTAGGCATTGCAGCGGGTTTGGCCTCGACCGGTAAGAAAGTGTTTGCCTTTTCACCAGCCTGCTTTCTTACTGCGCGATCTTTGGAGCAGATTAAGAACGACGTGGCATATTCTGATCAACCAGTACGGCTGGTCGGGATTAGTGCTGGGGTATCTTATGGTGCATTGGGTGGCACGCATCACTCATTACACGATCTGGCTGCCTTGCAAGCCATCAATAACATTGATATTGTGGTGCCGGCAGATAATTTTGAGACCGCGCAGGCGATTCTTCAGGCGGTAGATTATGGGCGTCCTATTTATCTGCGCTTCGGCAAACGCCCAGTTTATCATTTACATGGCCCCAGCACTCCTTTCAAAATAGGTAACGCCATCCCCATTCGAGAAGGCAGAGATGTTACGTTCATTGCGATGGGTGAAACCGTTGCTCCTGCTGTGCTCGCCAGTTATCTGCTTGAAGAAAATGGGATTTCTTGCGGCGTAGTAAGCTTCCATACTCTGCGTCCTTTTGACAAGGGAACCTTGTTTGAGGTAGCCGCATCCTCCCGTGCGCTTATCACTGTGGAGGAACATAGCGTTTATGGGGGATTGGGAAGTACCGTTGCAGCAATTCTTATGGAAGCAGGACTTTTTCGCCCGTTTAAACGGGTAGGCATTCCAGATGAATATATAGTGACGGGGAGTCAGGAAGAGATTTTCAATCATTATGGAATCACACCAGGGGGCTTGGCTCAAACGGCACTGGCTCTATTGGAAGCCTCGCACCAAACCTTCCTTTACGTGCCAGAGCGGCTTGATGAACAATTAAGACCAGATGCGCCTTCGGATTAAAGGGAGTTCTTGCTTATGCTCAGTGAGTTTTTCAGACCCAAACTAACCTTGTGTGTGATGGTCAATCTATGAAGGAACCACTCATTCTGGCTATTGATCAGGGAACCACAAACACCAAAGCCGTTTTGGTGAACCAAAGGGGCGAAGTCATAGCACATGCCAGTTACGCCCCCAAAATTTTTTACCCTCAGCCCGACTGGGTTGAACAAGACCCATTGGATCTCTGGGAGACCACATATTGTGCTATCAGTGACTGCGTAAAAAAGGCGCTGGGAGAAATTGTGGCGATTGCCATTACTAACCAGCGCGAGACCACGGTGGCTTGGGATCGAATTAGTGGCAAACCCCTTGGTCCTGCGGTGATTTGGCAATGTCGCCGTTCTTTACCCTTTTGCAACGCCCTTATCGAGGCTGGTCACGAACCGTTTATTCGTGAGCGCACCGGTTTGACCATTGATCCGATGTTCTCTGGCAGTAAGATGCGTTGGTTGCTTGAGAATATCATGGATGGGCAAACTGGGGCTGGTGCGGGAGAAATCTGTCTTGGCACTGTGGATAGTTGGATTTTGTGGAACTTAACAGGGGGAAAAGTGTTTGCATGTGATCACACAAACGCCTCACGGACGCAATTATCCTCCCGGTCTATGATCCGTATGGCCAAATTGGCGATCGTCATTGAAAAATGGATGCAAGACAATGATATTCACGCAACTGCTCTTCAATGTTGGTCTTCGATTAAACTATGGCATTAATGTGTGTACCTTGATGAGCATGATGAGTGAGCACTTAATGCCCTCTGCCTGCGAGACGGATGTGACCGGGGTACTTTCAATGTATGCGCTGCAACTGGCTTCTGGAAATCCTGGTGCACTCGTAGATTGGAACAACAATTATGGGGATGATCCTGAACGATGTATGATTTTCCATTGTGGTAACTGGGCTAAAACTTTCACCCCTGATCTTGAGATTAAAACTGCTCCTATTCTGGGTACTACCCTGGGTGAAGAGAATACATTTGGAGCTTTAAGTGGGCGAGCAAAGAGCGGTCCTTTCACCTTTGCCCGCATCAGTACGGATGATGCAAATGGATGTATCCGAGCCTATGTTGGCGCTGGCGAGTTAACTGATGACCCTTTGGATACTTTTGGGCAACGGGCAGTTGCACATGTTAAGAATTTGCAGACTTTGCTCAAGTATGTCTATAAAAATGGATTTGAACATCATGTGGCTATTACGTTGGGTAATGTGCCGGAGGTCCTGGCTGAGGCCTTTCAAATCTGTACTATATGTCATAGGCGAACTTGTTAGAGGCCTTCAAAAGGAGATCTTTTCCCCTCAAAGGGATTTTGAAAATTGTAGATTGGTAGGTCGGGAACATGGACTTGATCCGGCAAACTCAGCACCCATCGAACGGCTTGGGCGATGACCTCAGGTGGGATCATTTTCTCAACAACCTCAGGGGTTAGATTGGCAGAGACTTCTCGCCACCAGGGAGTATTCGTAGCCGCGGGGGATATCAAGTGAACATGAATATTGTAACGGTGGAGTTCCTCAGAGAGAGCCGCCGTTAATCCTTCTAATCCCCACTTGGCTGCGCAGTAAGCGCTTCGGTTATCTTCTCCAACTTTCCCGGCCCGTGAACCTATATTCACAATGCGTCCATATCCTTGTCGTTTCATCTGAGGGACAACCGCACGGGTGCACAGGAAAGCAGCTTTCAGCGTAGTGTCTAAAGTTTGATCCCAAAAATCCTCTGTGGTGTCTTCTAGGCTAGCAGGTGGACCCCAGAAAGCGGAATTAACAAGAATGTCAATTTGACCAAAATACTCAAGTGTTTCGTTTACCATATGTTCCACGGCGGTTGCATCTCGAATATCGATTGAACGCCAAGCAATGAGAGCACCCTTTGAGGCTGCCTCTTGGGCAACTGTTTCCAGTTTTTGCCTGGAGCGCCCAACTAACATCATCCGCACCCCAGCGTTTGCTAATTCCAGGGCAATGCTGCGCCCTATGCCACCGCTTGCTCCAGTGATAATGGCTACTCTATTTTTTAGTTCCACCGTCTTCCTCCTCCACGATTATTTAGGGTTTGTCCAGCAATAAGCGAGCTAGTGCCTCATCCACAAAAAGGTGGGTAATCAAGCCTGTGCGGAGTGCCGCTGCGACAGCACGCCCTTTTTCAATGCCTCCCGCAGCGGCAATAACATTTTTTGCGCTTTTTAATTGCTCTGCACTGATCCCAATTATGCGGTCCTTAAATTCCTGAGACAATATGCGCCCTTCTTGATCAAAATAATGGGCGCAGATATTTCCTACTGCTTTTTGTCGAATTAGTTCAGATAGGTTTTCATCTCCAATATAGACCACTTGCCCTTCTATTAGGGGGATAGGACCAATTCCTACACAGGCATACGTTAAGCGATTCCAGCGTGAGATGACCTCTTGAGTAGTAATATCTGCCATAAGAGCATCCCGTAGAGCCTTTGATCCTACCAGCAGGGGAACCAAGAGAAAGTAGGGTGTGGCATTGAAGGCTCGTGCAGCCTGTAATACGATTTGGTTGAGCTGGGTGTAACTTCCAGTAGAGCTGCTCTCTCCAAGAAGAGGCACTATTTCGATTTGCCGAGGGCGACTGGGGGCTAGAAGGTTTACCACTTCCATAATTGTCCGTCCCCAATCTAAACCCAAGACATCGCCATCTTGGAGAACACGGTCAAGGTATTGTGCTACGGCATTACCCAATGCACGGCGAGTCAAAATGTTTGAAAGATGAGCGCTGGATACCACTTCTGCATAGCGCAGGTGATAACGTTCTTGCAGTTGAAGGGCAAGATTTTGGAATACGTTTTGAGGGTCACGAATGGTTATTTGGACAATTCCTTGTTCGCGGGCTTTTTTGAGATAGAGCGCGATCAAGGACCGGGAAACATTTAGACGATCCGCGATCTCCTGCTGAGATAGATTTTCTTCATAGTAGAGATGCGCGACCTCGACCAGGGTTGCTAATAAATCTGGACGATTGGCTGATTTCTTGTCCTCTGTTGAGAGCCGTCTCACCTATGCTCCTAATATCTCGCAGATTATCCCACTTCGAGCAAATACGTCGGCAGCGGCCCCGTAAAGGGCAGAATTAACAAAAGTTTCTCGTTCTAGGCGTAAATCACGTCGCGCTTCATCGGACATAAGGTATTTTCGAATATGGTGATCAATACGATCAATTAATTCAGGACAGGCCTGAATTACACCCCCACCTAAAACGATCATTTCCAAATCTAGAGCATTCACTAGCCCCGAGAGGTTAATGGCGATTAGGCGAGCCACTTTTTCAATAATGGCCACGGCAGCAGGATCATTTTGATAGTACGCTTGAATGACAATATGTGTCGTAACTCGACTTCCGTGGCTGAGAGATGCCATCAAAGGACTCTGACCAGCATCAACCGCAGCCTGTCCAGCGCGAGCAATAGCCGGCCCGGCAACAAACGTCTCGAAGCAACCGCGTCCACCACAGCCACACGGGTAACCTTCTTCATCCCAGATAATATGTCCAAATGGCCCAGCAAACCCATGAAAACCGTCGTAGAGTTTCCCGTCTAGAAAAAAGTATCCTCCGTAACCTGTACCTACTGTGCACCAGGCAAAGAAACGAGTGTGTTTTGCCACTCCCCACAAACGCTCTGCCAAGGCGGCTGCCCGTACGTCAGTACCTGCAAACACAGGCAAATTGAATGCTTCTCTGACCATAGCACCGAAAGGCATATGAGACCAATGTAGGTTAGGGGTCAAGACCGCTTCCCCGGTCTGCTTGTTGACATTTCCACATATACTGAGACCAATACCGATAAGCGGTGAGTAATGCTCTTTGGCTTCCTCTATGAATGGGGTAATCAGATTTATCATACGGTTGGGGTCGGCGACTCTTCTTTCGTCAAAGGGAACAGGTATGTTCTGTATTTGACCATACAACGTGCCGTTTGAGTCAAACACCCCAAGAGATATCTTCGTACCCCCTATATCTATTCCAATGCAAAATACTGATTCCTGAGGCATAGAGCCTGCCTTAATGATACTCTGGAATGAATTAACCCTGCTTTACCAATTGGGGCCTGCCGTTCCTGGAAAGCACACGATATGAGAATCCTTTACAGGCGACAATGTCGTAATCGTGACCTGCACTTAAGTGAAAAATGCCAATAAACACGAGTAAGTCATTCCCAGTATTTACTACGCGGTGAGCCCACATAGGGGGGATATGGGTGATAATTCCCGCTTGCCAAGGGATGGCTTGAAAATCTCCCTCTAGGGTGTCTAAAAGCAGGAAACCCTCTCCTTTTACACAATAGTATACCTCGGCTTGGTCATCTCGTTGGTGTTTATGCCCTTTGGTCATATAGTATTCATCGCCAATAGTGCCAGGAAAAATGCGTGTGACGGCTAATGCCATATCAGACTTGGTAGTGGTGAAGGGATAGTAACGTATCTCATAAATTAAAGGATCATCATCTCGAAGAATTTTCTCAACAAGGTGTTGATCTCTGAACATCTTTTTTAGATCACTAAGATGGCGAGGAGTTACTTGAGGGCATGGATCAAAAGTACCGTTCTCGGTGTCAAAATTTAGACTGACCGGATAATCTGTGCTACTGAGCATTGTTAGGCTCTCCTCATGGTACTAGGACTCAGGACAATTGAATTTCGCGGACTTGAACCGAAGGATATATTCTCAATATATCCTCAGAATTGCATTCACCGGTCCTCTCAGTCAATACAGCGGCAGCACCAGTAGCAGCAGCCCATCGCAGTGCTTCAGACCATGGATCACCCAGTGAAAGTCGCCATGCTAACGCTGCTGAAGTGGCATCGCCTGCGCCAGCAGCGTTGATGGCATTCTGTTTAGGGGCGGTGGCTAAAAGGGATTTTTCGGGAGTTATTGCCAATATCCCGTCCTCACCACAGGTAATGACAAGGGAAGGTATCTTCTGTGAAAGTCGAATCTCTATGGCTTGTCTTGCGAGCGTTCCCAAGGAGTCTGCGAAAACCCCAAAGGTTTGACTGAATTCCTGCCAATTCATCTTAAGCACCGTGGGAGAGGCTTGGATAGATTGGAGGGCTGGCTCACCGGGACAATCAATCAATACGGATCTTCCGAACTGCTTGGCTGTGAGGGCTAAGCGAGCATAGAGGTCGGAACTAACCCCCTGGGGCAAGGAGCCAGCCAGGATCACCCAATGTGCTTCACTAAGGTGGCGCTTAAGGCGGTTGATCAGTTCTTCCTGAGCCGATACGGGGACGGTATAACCTCCAACCATAATATGACTATGGCGATGATAGTTTTGTTCCACGATAACCATTGCTAAGCGGGTTTCTCCTTCCACCCATATAAGATCATGGTGGATACCATATTGATCTAAAAGACTAACGAGCGTGCGTCCGTTGTTCCCTGCAACAAAACCTAGGGCTAAGGTTTCAAGGTTTAATCCTCTTAGCGCTACAGAAGTATCAAATCCCTTCCCACCTACGCTTTCCACGCTTTTTATAGCCACCATCCGAGTTCCAGGCATAAACGAATCGATAAAGTAAACTCGATCCAAAGCGGAGTTTGGAGTAACGGTTAGGAACATTAATGGCTACCTCTCTTGGATCATCTAATCCAGCCATTTGCTGGCTAAAATGCACCAGGCGTTCCAATCAATTCGTTCCACAGTGTCAATGGCAGCCCACAAATCCTTGGCAGCCACAATGATACCGTGCTGCGGGATAAGCACAGCCGCTGCGTGCTGTCGAATACGGGCTTCTTTGCCTCGCAGACCCAGCACTATATTATCTGCTAATTCCTGACTGTGGGCAGGTGCTGGTGGTATTACCTCAATGACGCCAAATTTTTGGGTATTTTCCAACACTGGAGGAATGGGGCGA
The DNA here is from genome assembly GCF_938028735.1 of uncultured Thermanaerothrix sp. Lineage (GTDB taxonomy): Bacteria > Chloroflexota > Anaerolineae > Anaerolineales > Anaerolineaceae > Thermanaerothrix. The sequence continues at coordinate 19,644 of NZ_CALIMF010000002.1, read as the reverse complement.
GATACTGTGCAAAAGGGGAGGACGTGAAATGGGTGGGCGTGAATAACCGCTTGAGCCTCGGGGAAGGTTTTGTAGATTAACAAGTGGGCTTTACCTTCTCGTGAGAAAAGGGGTTGTTGTTGCCAGTAGGTAAGATTAAGGGGGCCACTTAAAATATCTTCTGGAGAGAGTTGCCAATGGTGGCGACTTCCGCTGAATTTGGGAGTGATGTAAAGTGTGTTTCCATCACGGGCACTAATATTTCCCCCTGACATATCAGTAAGTTTTCGTTCAAACATCCTCTGCCCAATTTGAGCAATCAGTTCGGGAAGGGAAGCCATAAAAGAACCTCCGTTGGTGCAATTTTTATTTAGAAAATTATAGCATATTGTCAAAAGTTAGTGTCAAAAGTCAAGAAGTACTTTTTGACTTGCTTCATGGGCCCTCTTCTAGGCGTGAATAGGTGTCGTAGGTAGTAAAAGCAAATGCTGAGGCCTCTGTCCCAATTGGGTATAATTAGAGTATATGAGTGAAAAGGCGCTAACCCATCTAGATGAGCAAGGTCGGGCGCATATGGTGGATGTTTCTGCCAAGCCCGAGACGGTGCGGGTTGCTGTCGCGAAGGGCGAGGTCAGACTTAAGCCCGAGACGCTGACTTTGATCCGGCAGGGATTGATGAAGAAAGGCGATGTATTGGCCGTGGCTCAGGTGGCCGGAATCATGGCAGCCAAGCGCACTGCAGAATTAATCCCTTTGTGTCATCCATTGCCCTTGGATCAGGTGGATGTTCACGTGTCTCTTGAAGATGCGCTTCCTGGTGTTATTATCACGGCAACAGCTCGCACAACTGCTAAAACAGGTGTAGAGATGGAAGTGTTAACCGCAGTGGCGGTTAGCGCTTTGACTGTGTATGACATGGTGAAAGCGGTTGAGAAGACAGCGCAAATTACCAATATTCGCCTAGTTGAAAAACACGGTGGACAAAGTGGTGATGTCATCAACGAATAACCCACAGCACGAGGAGATATCCTTGGTCCATATCCGAGTGCTTCTTTTTGCTCATCTGCGCGAGGCAGTAGGGCAGAATCATCTGGCGTTCTCTCTTCCCCAGGGCTCATCCGTGCGGGATCTGAAACAGGTTCTGCAGAATCGTTATCCAGAATTGGGCTCAAGGTTGGACAATATCATCGTGGCGGTGAATCAGGTTTTTGCAGATGATGGGGATCTTCTTGAGGATGGGGCAGAGGTGGCTCTTTTCCCTCCGGTTAGTGGGGGGGCATTGTCCCCCACCATTGTAGCGGTTACAGATGAGGCTTTTGATCTGAATGTGCTGGTGGCTCAGATCGTTCAGCCTAATACGGGCGCTGTCTGTGTGTTTACTGGCATTGTGCGCGGAGAAACGCAACGTGGCAATCCTCATCAGACGGTTGCTCTCGAGTATGAGGCCTATATCCCCATGGCCGAAGCCAAAATGCGTCAGATCGCCGATGAGATCCGCCAGCGCTGGCCGAATGTAGAAGGGATTGCTATGATCCAACGTGTGGGGAGGCTTCAACCCGGTAGCCCAACGGTGGCAATCGCTTGTGCAGCCGCTCATCGGGATATGGGCGTCTTCGAGGCAGCACGTTATGGAATTGATCGTCTCAAAGAGATTGTGCCCGTTTGGAAAAAAGAAATAGGCCCTTTGGGTGAGACTTGGGTCGAAGGGCACTATCACCCGGAGCGGGGGGAGTAAACCCATGGGGCGAGTCATATGCACACAGTGCGGTCAACCCTATCCTGAACAAGGGGTTCCCTATCGGTGTATCCGTTGTGGTGGCATTTACGATTTTGATGCCCCGCCCCTTCTTGATTGGGGCACCCTGCGTAATGATCTCCCTGGCCTGTGGCGATTCTGGATGGCATTAGCCCTGCCTCCAGGGGCGGGGGTGTTTTGGCTAGGTGAGGGGAATACTCCTCTGGTCCCTCAATCCTATCGAGGCCATACGGTTCATCTGAAACTCGAGTCGCTCAATCCGAGCGGTTCGTATAAAGACCGTGGAAGTGCTGTGCTGGTAAGCTGGTTACGTGCGCGCGGAGTGACAGAAGCAGTTGAGGACTCTTCTGGGAATGCTGGGGCCTCTTTTGCGGCTTATGCCGCACGGGCCGGTTTGCGCGCCGTGGTTTATGTGCCAGAAAGTGCTTCAGGGCCCAAGCGCTTGCAGATAGAGCGTTATGGAGCGACTCTCATTCGTGTGCCTGGCCCACGGTCGGCGGCTGCGCAGGCCGTACTGGAGGTTGTTCGGCAAGGTGCTGTTTATGCCAGCCATGCTTATCTGCCTTTTGGTTTGCCTGGCATTGCCACAATTGCTTATGAGGTGTGGGAACAGTTAGGACAACGCATGCCCGGGACAGTTATCGCCCCGGTGGGACATGGAGGGCTTCTGCTGGGTTTAGTGCGGGGATTCCAAGCACTACGGCAAGGGGGGGGAATCCCTCAATTGCCCTATTTTGTGGGGGTTCAAGCAGCAGCATGTGCGCCGGTTGTCGCGGCCTTTGAACAACGAGGGGGCCGAGATATCCGTGATGATGTGGAGGAGCGTCCAACCCTAGCTGAGGGGGTGCGGGTGCGCCAGCCTGTGCGTATGGAGGCTTTGTTCAAGGAGATTGGGCCGGATCAAGGCACTTTTCTGGCGGTTGACGAGGCTGAAATTGAACGTGCTTTTATCACATTATGTCATAGCGGAATCTATGTCGAGCCGACCAGCGCGTTGACCTGGGCAGCGCTGGAGCGCTTAGACGCACAGTTACCGGAGCCCATTGTTCTGATCATGACTGGCTCAGGTTTGAAATACGCATCTTAAGGTGATGGGAACCGGCGGAACGCAACTCACTTACTCCAACCGGGTAGGAGGTTTGCGCTTCTCGGGTTCCGAGGAGGTAAAACATGGGAAACGAGACCCCCATGGAAAAAGTGGAGTCCCCTCAGGAACTGGCCAAACGTCTAAATTTAAACTTTAAAGATTGGCTACTGCTTAGCCGCGCGTTGACTCACCGTTCCTATCTCAATGAGCATCCTGAAGCGCTTGAAGACAATGAGCGTCTGGAGTTTTTAGGGGATGCCGTGCTGGATTTCTTGGTGGCGGTGTGGCTTTACCATCGTTACCCCGAGATGCCCGAAGGTGATCTTACCCGCATGCGTTCGGCCTTGGTACATACCGAGCAACTGGCCGAGTTTGCGCGGCGGATTGAACTGGGGCGGGCTATGCGTTTGGGGCGAGGTGAAGCCCAGGCCGGCGGAAGAGATCGCCCTTCTTTGCTCTGCGATACTTTTGAGGCGCTCATTGGGGCGTTGTACTTGGATCAGGGCCTTGAAGTGGTAGAAGCCTTCCTCGCCCCCTTTCTGGAGGAAGCCGCAGAGGATGTTCTTCTACATCATCGTATCGAAGACCCCAAGAGCCTGTTACAGGAGTGGGCACAGTCACAGGGGTTGGCTGCGCCGCGCTATGTGACCCGTAATGTCTACGGTCCTGAGCACGCCAAAGTGTTTGAAGTAGAGGTATTGATCAACGGCAAAGTATGTGGTTGGGGCAGTGGGTCAAGCAAACACGCAGCCACTAAGTCGGCAGCGCGCGATGCGATTCGGCGGTTGGGCATCGTTTCCGAAACCATGTCCTGAAGGAGTGAAAGCGCTGTCTATGGCTTCTCGGCTTAAGTCGTTGGAATTGCAAGGGTATAAAACTTTTGCCTCACGCATTTTGTTTGAGTTTCCTGGGCGCATTACGGCTATCGTAGGGCCGAATGGATCGGGGAAGTCAAATATTGCGGATGCCATTCGTTGGGTATTGGGCGAACAGTCTTTTTCACTATTGCGGGCACGCAAAACTGAGGACATGATCTTTTCGGGCTCGGAGCATCGTCCACGGGCTGGAATGGCGCTGGCAAGCATCGTTTTTGATAATGAGGATCAATGGTTACCCCTCGAATTTAGCGAGATCAGTATTACCCGGCGGGCTTATCGAGATGGTCAGAACGAGTATCTACTCAACGGGCAACGCGTCCGCCTAAAAGAGATTACTGAGCTACTTTCACGCGCCGGGCTTTCAGAGCGCACCTATACGATCATCGGACAAGGGTTAATAGATGCCGCTCTCTCGTTGCGCCCTGAGGAGCGGCGGCGTTTCTTTGAAGAAGCGGCGGGAGTTGGGCTTTATCGTATTCGACGGGAGGAAGCCCTCAATCGCCTGGATGCTACACGCCGTAATTTAGAGCGCGTTCAAGACATCCTGGTCGAACTCGAGCCACGTGTGAAGAGCCTTGAGCGACAGGCACAGCGAGCCCAGGAGTATGAGCGTATTTCTGCGGATCTGAAATTACTATTGCGGGAATGGTATGGGTACCACTGGTTCCAAAGCCAACAACGGGTGGTTCAAAGCCGGGAGACTGTTCGCAAGATTGAGCAACGTTTAGCCGAGCAACGCGCGCGCACTGAAGAACAGGAAAATCGTCTCAAGGAAATTCGCGAAGCATGGACTGAGGTAGGATCTCAAATCGAGGCTTTGAAAGAACGCGCGCTAAGGCTGGAGCGTGAGAAGACCCAATTGGAGCGGAGTGCCGCTGTGCTTGAGGAACGTCGCGCAGCTTTGTTGACTCAGCAGCAGAGCATCGTCACAGATCGGGAGCGCTTGGAAGCCGAACGCACTGAGATCCAGGTGCAGATTCTAGCCCTGCAACGTGAGCATGAGCAAGTTCAGGCTGAGTTAGGTGCGGCCCAGCGAGAGATTCGAGCCCTGAGTCAGCAACTCGAAAGTCGGGAATCTGAGGAACGAGCATTGATCGTACAGAAAAATTCGCTTCAAGTGACGCTGAGCGGGCTGGCAAAGCGCCAGTATGCCTATGAAGTTGAATACGAATCTTATAAACGCCGACTTTCTGACCTGCAGGATCAAATCAAACGCGCTACACAGCAGAAAGGGGAACATCTTCAGGTTCTAGAGGATGTAAAAGAACGATTGGCTCAGCGACGCCAAGGGGTAGAGGCGCTGGAAACCAGGGTCCGCGAACTTTCTACAGAGTTGGGGGCTCTTTTGCAGCACCTTGAGGCAGCGCGTGAAGCGCTAAGGGGGTTTCAGAAGGAACAAGATGCTGTTGAAGCCGCCATTTTGAAAGCCCGTGCAGAACTTTCTGTGCTTGAGCAAGCTGAGGCAACCTTTGATGGATTAAGCCAAGGTACCCAGACATTGCTCCGCGCCATCCAAGATGGACGATTGCCAGGGCGTGTTCAACGTCTAAGTCAAATCCTGAGCATTGCCCCGGACTACGAACGGGCTATTGCCGCGGCGTTGGGAGAGCGCATTGAGGGCTTGGTACTAGAAGACCCGGAGTCCGCAGAGGCAGTACTGGCATTTTTGGAGGGCCACGAGAAGGGACGTGTGATTCTATTGCTTGGGCGAAAGAAGACCTCTGGGCTCAAGGCTACCTTTCCTAATGATGAGGCCTGTCTCGGGCGGGCGATTGATTTTGTACAGGTGGGGACCATCAATCAAGAAGTACTTCAGACGCTTTTGGAAAACACCTGGATAGTTCGCCACCGCCGTGATGCTAGCCATTTGTGGGACGCTCTCCCGGCGGGGGGACGATTGGTAACCCTCCAGGGCGAAGTTTTTACTGCAGATGGCATGATCATTGCTGGTCTAGATCAACGTGCCATGTTGATCTCGCGGAGTCGGCGACAGCGTGAGCTTCAGGCAACGCTACAACGGCTGGAACAGAAAATGGCCTCTTTTGGGCAGAGTAGGGCTGTCCGAGAGGCCGAACTGGCGCGGCTGGAGAACGAACGCGTGGCGGTCGAGCGTGAACTCAAGCGTCTGCGCGGAGAATTGGAGCAGAGACGGCGAGAATATGAAGGCTTCGTGGGACGGATGCGCCGCCAGGAAGAGGATTTGCAACGCGCGGAAGAGACTCTGCGTCAGACGGAGGCCCAGAGGGCTGTGATTGAGCAGCAAATGCAGGCTCTGGAACAAAGTGCCCAAACTGCACAAATGGAAATAAAAGAATTGCAGACACAGCTAGAGCAGGTCAATGTGGCCATCCAAGCGCTGGCGGTGGGGACGCTTAAGGACCAAATAAATCATTGGCGGTCGGTAGAGCGGATGGCCACGCAACGCCTAAATCACCTATCCCAGCGTCTGAGTGATTACCAGCAAGCCCTGCAGCGCACAACATCCCGCCTGAATGAACTGGAAGCGAGGATGCTTCAGACCCAATCGGCTTTAGTTGCTTTGGAGCAAGAAGCGGAGGGCCTTCAACTCCGTCTGAATGAATTTGAACGGATGGAAGTTGAATTGCGGGAGCAATGGGTGCCTTTGGAAGCCGAATATCGTCGCCTCCAGACTGAGCAGGAGCGAGTCACGGCGGAGTGGCGTGCTCAGCAACAACAACTTGCTTTTCTTGAAAAGCAAGCGCAACAGGCCCAACTTGAGCATGCGCGCGAGGAAGAAGCATTGGCTTCTTTACAACGGCGCATCGAGGAGGATTTGGGGCTGGTGTCCTTCACCTACATTGAAACAGTCGCCGGCCAGGAGCCTCTACCTCTTAATGGCATGGTAGAAGCCCTGCCAGCACTTCAACAATTGCCCCCGGATATTGAGGAGAGCATCGCCCGTTATCGAAGCCAGTTGAAACGTATTGGGCATATTTCCCCCGATCTGCTAAAAGAGTATCAGGAACTTAAGACGCGCTATGATTACTTGCGCGGTCAGATGGAGGACCTGAAAAAAGCCGAGAGTGACGTGCGCGAGATCATAGCGGAACTAGACGGATTGATTAGAGAGGCCTTTATGAGGACCTTCAAGGCCGTAGCACGCGAATTTCAGCAGAATTTTGTGCGTTTGTTTGGGGGTGGGGAGGCACGTTTGTATTTGGAGGATGAATCTCAACCAGGGGAGTCGGGCATTGAAATTGAAGTGCGTTTACCTGGCAGACGTGAACAAGGCTTAGCCCTACTATCTGGAGGAGAACGTAGTTTGACCTCGGTGGCACTGGTGTTTTCCTTGCTGAAAGTCTCCCCTCCGCCGTTCTGCATCCTGGACGAGGTGGATGCCATGCTAGATGAGGCTAATGTTGGCCGTTTCTGCGACTTGCTCAAGGAATTAAGTCAGGAGACTCAGTTTATCGTTATCACCCATAATCGCAACACCGTACAAACGGCAGATGTGATTTATGGAGTGACCATGGGGAAAGACATGACCAGTCAGGTGATCTCATTGCGTCTAGAAAACTTGGCTGAAGTGCTGGTCTGAACCAGCTTGAAAAGAGGAGAAGAAGGAAAAAACAACCCTCGCAATCTGAACGAGGGCTGTTTTGTGATCCAAATTTTATTGAAGGATGCCAGGGGGCAGGGTGGGTTCGGCGGGTAGTTTGCTCTGCCAGACACTGTCATAGCGCTCAACTTTGAGCTCGGTTTTCTTACCGTCGAGCCACTCCTTATATTTCTGATTCAGTAATTGTTGGCGGCGGTCGGCGGAGATGGGGCGCACCTCCCGTCCCAGGAGCTGGATAATGTGCCACCCATACTCTGTTTGGACTGGTTGACTGATCTGACCAATCTCGGTCAGAGCAAAAGCAGCATCTTCAAAGGCCTGGGTCATTTCGCCTCTGCCAAACCACCCCAAGTCTCCCCCACGGTCCTTGTTACTGGTATCCTGAGAGACCTCGGCAGCAATTTTGACCCAATCTTCCCCTGCAGTGAGGCGATCCAAAACCCTTTTGGCCTCTTCCTCGGTCTTAACCAGAATGTGTCGCGCCCATACCTGTTCCTCTTCATAAGGAATTTCGGCTTCCAATTTCTTCATAAGCCTATCCCGCAACAGGAACGCTTTGAAGAGCGCTCGTAGGTCGGCCTCACTCAATCCTGTGGCTGAGGTTAGTCCCTCTAAATATTGGGTGTAACTGGTGCGAAAACCCTCTTCGGTGAGGGGCGTTGGGGTGGGAACAGGAGTCTCTGTGGGGGTTGGGGTTACGTTGGAGTCTGGGGTGGCCGTTGGCGTGCTGGTTGGCACCGGTGTCGAGGTTGGCCCTTCGGTGGGAGTGAGGGTGGCCGTGGGCGTAGCAGTGGGGGGGATGAGAGTCCGTTGGAGGGCATTTAGGGTAGCGGTTGCATATGGGGTATTCGTAGGAATCGGGGTGGGTGTTCCGTGAGGATAATATCCAAAGGCTTCCTGGATGGCCTGGGTGATTTCCTCCTCACTCACAGCAATCCCCAGTGAGGCTGCTTCGTGCTCAAGGATGCGGGCTTCGATCAATGCATCCAGGGCTTTTGAGCCCAGAGCATTGGTATCGTTGAGCGCAGAGACACTTTGTTGAATCTGCGCGTCAAAGTAGGCTTGGGAAGCGGGATCAAAGTTGAATAGTTGTTTATATTGAGCTAGTGTGGTGATGCTTTGAATGAGCTGGTAGCGCTCAAACTTGACGCGTTTTTGCAATTCGGCTAGCGAGATGGGGTTGCCGGCAACCCGGGCCACAGGACGCTGCTGTTGCAAGACAAATTGATCCAGCAGCCCGTAAACGATTATTAAAACAGTGAGGGCAATGACGCTTAGCGTTCCCCATAACACGAGGCGGCGATTGCGCAGTTCACGCTCAACCCGACTTTGTTGCCTACGCGAGACGACTTTGGTTTTTGTTCTTTTTGCCATGAGTGAGCCTCAAAAGAGACATACATAAATAAAGGGCATGCGCAGTCGGCTACATGCCCTTGGGGAGACCAACGATATACTTAGAGCAAGCCCTCACTCAGATCCTTAGCCACAAAAGGTAGCAAAGCCAAGTGACGAGCCCGTTTGATTTCGCGGGCCAACAGGCGCTGATGTTTGGCGCAGGTACCTGTCTGACGCCGCGGGCGGATTTTGCCTTCCTCGGTAAGGAAACGGCGCAGTAAGTCTACCTGCTTGTAATCAATGGTAGCGTTTTTGTCGGCGCAAAACTGACAAATTTTGGGTCGTGCAGCAAAGCGGCGCGGAGCCGCTACCTGTTCATGTTCAATTAATTCCACGTCGGTCATGCTTCAAACTCCTAAAAAGGGTATTCGTCTTCTTCAATTTCTTCGTCTGCACTATGAGTATTCTGCAGCGGCTCTGTGAAATGATTGTTTGAGAGGGGCTCGCGACGTTCGCCCAAGATCATCATCTCGTTAGCCACGATTTCTACGGAGGTGTGTTTATTGCCCTCGCTATCTTCCCAGCGACGCGTTTGCAACCGTCCTTCCACATAGACTTGCTGGCCTTTACTCAGATATTGTTTGCAAATTTCAGCTAGGTTTCCCCAGGTTACTACGTTGAACCACTCGGTTTCAGTGTGGCGTTCACCGTTGGAGGTATTCCAGGTGCGCGTCGTAGCAATGGTAAACGTGGTCACGGGTCGCCCTGAAGGCGTATAACGCATTTCTGGGTCACGGCCGAGATGGCCAATCAACATGACTTTATTCAAGCCCCGACTCATTTCTACACTCCGCTGAGATTCCCCTGCAAATCTGTTTTAGGCACGGTTGACAATTAGAAAGCGCATAACGGGTTCAAAATAGCGTAGGTTGCGCTCGAGTTCGGCGCTGTAGGTGGGGGGCATTTGCATCTCGAGGAGCACATAGTGGCCTTCGTGGCGTTTGCGAATCGGATAGGCCAAACGGCGTTTGCCCCATAAGTCGATTTTATTGATGGTTCCGCCTGCTTCGGTTATCCACCCCTTGACCTTTTCGATCACGCCCTGAAGGGCCGCTTCGTCCAGTTCGGGCTGGACAATGAAAACCAATTCGTACGCTCGCATGTAAAAGTTATTCCTCCTTACTTTCCTTGGGTTTGCCCTTCGTCTTTAAGACGAAGGGTGGAAAGCAGCCATGAGGTCTGCTTTGGCGAGCCTTAGTTTACTATGAATCCTGGGATTCGGAAAGGGTGTTTGAAGAATGAAGGGGTGTGCTACAATCATTGAAGTGTTGATCTGCTAATTCTTAGTTCTTGGAGGAGACGCATGGAAGTGGAAATTTTATATCGTCCATCTTACTCAGTAGCCCGGGTGAAGCTTGCGCCTAATGAAGCCTTGCTAGCCGAAACCGGAGCCATGGTGGGGATGTCGGCGGGGGTTCAGTTGGAGACCAAAATGCGCGGGGGGTTCCTAAAGTCCTTGAGCCGTTCTGTGTTAGGAGGGGAGTCGTTCTTTGTCAACACCTTCCGAGCTCCTTCCCAAGGTGGGGAGCTCCTGCTCGCCCCTACCCTTCCCGGTGATGTCTTTATGTTGTCCCTCAACAATGAAACCTATCTGGTACAATCGGGTTCATTTATGGCCTCTAGCGAGGGAGTACAAACCGATACCAAGTGGTCGGGAGCGCGAACCTTTTTTGGCGGGGAAGGTCTCATCATGCTTCGGTGTAGCGGGAGCGGTGTGCTTCTGTTATCCAGTTATGGTGCTATGCACGAACTGGATCTCAAGGCAGGTGAGACCTACACAGTAGATACCGGACACCTGGTGGCTTTCAAGGAGAACATTGGCTTCCACGTCCGAACAGTAGGGGGATTAAAATCCACCCTGTTCGGTGGTGAGGGACTTGTGGTGGATCTGACCGGGCCGGGAAAAGTTCTGCTTCAGACCCGGAGCGAAGGCGCCTTCCTGGATTGGTTGATCCCCAAAATTCCCAAGCGATCGTCAGATTGAAAGGATTGGGTTCAGTAAGGCAACCCAGCAATTGCATGGAGAACGGCGCGCGCCAGTAGAGCATCATCGAAAGCGCGGTGGCTGTTAGGAAGCGGGATGCCCAGATAGCGTCCCGCTTCTTCCAGTTTAAAGTAACGGTAGGCGCGCCGAGCGGGATCCCACTCTCCACGGAACTCAGCAAAAACCTGCATAATATCCAAGGTGCTGAGGGTATCCTGCCATCTGAGGCCATAGCGCGTGAGGGATTGTTCCATTATGCGGCGATCAAAGTCAGCATTGTAAGCAGCAACCAATCGATCTCTTATTAGAGGGCGTAAAGTGTTCCACACCACTGGCCAGGGCGGAGCGGTTTTCACTTCCTCGTCTCGAATCCCGTGAACCGCGATGACTTCTGGAGGGATGGGGCGAGAAGGACGGACCAGAGACTGAAACAAAAGACTTCCATCATACTCCACTACGGCAACTTCAACAATCTCGGCGTTTTTATCTAGGCCAGTGGTTTCTGTATCCAGGTACACGGGGCGCTTTTCAATTTGTCGTCGTGCAAATTCTCTAATCTGATTGCGGTAAGTCATCTCATTCATGGTGCTAGGGCAGATTCCAGTAGGAAATTTCGTCAAGAAACACGGTGAAACCAGGTGTGCTGTGAGCTGCAATGACGGCACCGGTATACCCCTCAACAATAAATTGGTCATCGCTGATTTCATTCATGAAGGCTCCATTGACGAAAAGGCGATAGATGCTATCTTTCATCCACACCCCAATGCGATTGGTTTGCTGAGACCCAGTGTGCAGAATAGAGCGATCGTCTTTCTGGCTGAGGAGGTTAACATATTTTTCGCCATTCCAGTATCCGAATCCATACTGTCCATCACAAGTAAGCGTGAACCAGTATCCCTGGATAAAATCTGGCGAGCGAACGATAAGCCCGTAAGTATCCTGTCCATTGCAATCTCCTGTGCGGAAGAGCCCTTCTACGTAACCATTCTGAAGCTTACGCCCCCCTGTTCGCCAACCATGATACCCAGTGGCATATTTACTGGTCAGAATCATGGAGCCGTTTTGAACGCGAATTAATGTGTTCTCGTCCTCGTAAATTTTACCCTCAAGCCCAAATGAGCGGCCACTATCCAGGGTATCCACATAAATGGGAGCCCCCAAGATTATGCGAGGATCTTCGGCTGATGCGGGTGTAAGGGTTGGTGACGTTTCTGAGGTTGGGGTGGGTGATGGGAAAGGGGTATTAGGAGGCGGTGCGGGCGGAGAAGATGGCGTGGAAATGGGTTGCAAGGCATGCTGGGTTAGGGTTTGGGCCACCTGGGTTCCAATCTCGTCCGGAGTAGCACGTAAAGTGCTTACCGGCAGATTGCAGGCCAGGCCTGTGATCAGTAATAAGCCCAATATCAGAAAAATTGCTTTAGGCACGAGAGTCTCCTCAGGGATCATATTATCGGGAATTATAGTCTAAAATTGGGGCAGATCTCCTCAAGAGGCCACTCTCTACTGATGTCAAAGCCCTGTGTAGTCATTGCGTTTTACAAACCGGATGGTGTGTTGAGCGCCTTTACCGATACAGCCGGCCGCTCCACCTTGAAAGATTACATCCATGTGCCAGATGTTTATCCGGTGGGACGTCTGGATCTAGATAGTGAGGGTTTGCTTCTTCTCTCCAATGACGGTGATCTGATCCATCGTTTGACCCATCCACGTCATCATGTACCTAAGACGTATCTAGTGCAAGTTGAGGGGATTATTACCCCCGAGGCGGTAGCTGCCTTGCAGCGCGGGGTGGTTGTCAAAGGTCGGCGAACGCAGCGTTGCCAAGTGGTAGTGATCCCGGAACCAGCCCTGCCCCCGCGCCAGAAGCCGGTGACGCCTCATGGGCCTACCAGCTGGTTACGTATAGTGCTTTTTGAAGGGATGAAGCGTCAGATTCGCCACATGACTGCGGCTGTAGGATTCCCCACGTTGCGTCTTGTCCGCGTAGCTGTCGGGCCTATTACTTTGGAAGGTTTGTTGCCGGGTCAGTGGCGTTTTCTTTCTCCGCTGGAAATCGAGCGCCTTCAAAGGGTTTCGCGATGACAACGCCAGCCGCGGGATTGTTATAATAACCAAGTATGAAGACCTATATGATTCGGGTTGAACCTTATGATGACGTGATTTCAGTGGGGGATAAAATGGCCTGGGCGCAAGCTCAACGCATCATCCTGATCCTGCCGCTGAAGCGTTCCCCTCGGTTTACCCGTCTAGATTGGGTACGCTTACAGCATCATGCTCAAAGTTTAGGTGCTCTGCTCGCAGTCGTTAATCGGGATCCTGAAACTGCCCGGTTGTGTAGGGAGGTGGGTATTCCTGTTTTTAGGACTGTGGAAGCAGCCCAAAAAGGACGTTGGCGGCGCCACAGGACATCGTTTCTTTTGAGCCATGCCTGGCTTTCTGCGCGACTCCAATCCGTTCGACGTCAAAGGGAAGAAGCCCGGGCTTTGCTTCTTGCGATAACTCCTAAGCCCCTTTCAGTGGGGCGGCGCGTGGGGTTCTTCTTGCTGGGCGTGGGGGCTGTTCTGGTATTAATGGCGTTGCTTTTACCTAGCGCCATTCTTGAGATCGAGTTACCTAAGCGTGAGCAACAAGTGGAGATGTATGTTCGTCTCTCACCTCAGACACGAGTTGTGCAGATGAGCGGTGTGGTGCCCTGTAAAGAAGTAGATGCCGAGGTTGATTCTCAGGTAGAGGAAACTGCCAGCGGGATAGCTCCGTGGCCTGCGACTTATGCTCGGGCTACCCTTATAGCCCAAAACCTGACCGATGTTTCTCATCTCATCCCAAAAGGAAGCCCCTTTGTAGCAATCGGAACGCAGCCGGTGCGCTTCGAGGCCTTGGAAGAGGTGGTTCTCCCAGCTGGGATCGGTCAGTCTGCTTCGGTTCCGGTACAGGCGATTCAGGCGGGGAGTGGTGGAAATGTGCCTGCTGGCGTCACCTGGGAAGCTGAGGGGGCTTTAGGCCTAGTTATACGTCTTTCTAACCCCACACCCGCCCTTGGTGGAACCGAATCCACCGTAACAGTGGTGAGTGAAATGGACTTGCAGCGGGCTCGTGAGCGGGTGTTGATCGTTCAGCCACGTGAGGCCATTAGGATAATGGAAGAGAGGTTGGAAGCAGACGAGATTCTTGTGGCATCTACCGTGCAATTGCAGGAGATTTTAGAAGAGCATGTTTTCCCCAATGTGGGGCAGCCTGCTAATCGGTTCCAGGTACGGATGAAAGCTCGTTATCGTGGGTGTGTGGTCAGGCAAAATGATTTAGAGGATCTAACTCGGGCAATGCTTAGGGTGCAGATTCCCAGTGAATATCGGGCATTGGGCGACGAGGTGAGAGTTGAACGCCTCGAGGAACGCGCAATTGCAAAAACCGATTCCGTGGGATTGAGATTGCGGGGAAGCTGGTGGCTGATTCCCTCGATCCGAACCGATGATATAACTCAGCTACTAGTGGGCAAACCTGTAGAAGAGACCGAGGAAATTTTGAATCCGCTCATAAAGGGAGGAAAAGTGACCCAGATTGCACTGACGCCAGCATGGTGGGGACGTTTTCCATTTTTACCCTGGCGAATCCAGGTTGTCTTGAGGTAAAACTCGGCGATGCGTGTGCTGTGTGTTGATCCGGGCGAAAAGCGCATTGGTCTTGCCATCAGTGATCCGAACGGAGTTGTTGCTCGACCGTTGACGATTCTTGACCACGTTTCACGGGACGAGGATGCGCGCGAGATTGTGGCTTTGGCCGAATCCATGGAGGTGGGTCTGATTGTCGTTGGCGTTCCTTATGACTTGGGCATAGAGATAGGCCCTGCCGCGCGGCGTGCGCTACGGCTGGCTGAAGCCATTCGTAACATTACCCCTATCCCTGTCGCTACCTGGGATGAAAGCGGAAGCACTCAGCGGGTTCAAGCCCTATTGCGTGAGATGGGACATTCTCGTAAGAAGCGACGTGAGCCATTAGATCATCGAGCGGCTGCTATCATTCTCCAAGATTTCCTAGATACCCAAGCCACCTTGAAGAAAGATCTTTCCGGCAAGGGTAGCTCTAAACAAGGAGATCAATTTGTATGACTTCGCACAGGAAACAACCTTTTCGTTTAGGGCTTTTCATTTTTCTGCTACTGGGATGTTTATTCGCACTGGTGGGGTTAGTTGTGTTGGTGGATGTTCCCCAGCAAGTCGCCGACCGATTGGGTCCCCCAGCTACACATCTTTCTTGGCCCGAACGAAAGTATCTAGCCTGGATATTGTTTCTGAACGAGTCGCAGTTGTCTGCACCCTCGAGTGCTCAAGGGGTATCTGGGCTGCTTTTCACGGTAAATGAGGGGGAATCAGCCCTTTCTGTCATCCAACGCCTTGAGCAGGTCGGGATCATTCGTGATGCTGAGACCTTTCGCACATTTCTAATTTACTCGGGATTGGACAAAGGCATTCAAGCGGGACAGTACGAACTTTCACCCACCATGGATGCGATTCAAGTGGCTTATGCTCTCCAAAAGGGTGGGCGCTTTGAGGTGACGGTTACCATCCTAGCGGGTTGGCGTGCTGAGGAAATTGCCCAAGTGCTGCGTCTTTCGGGATTGCTGGATAATGAGATGGAGTTTTTAGATATGGTGCGCAATCCGCCTGCTTTACCAGTGCTCGAATCTCTCGAACATCCGCAGATGTTGGAAGGATTTCTGATGCCAGGCACCTATACCTTTCGGCGAGACGCGCCTGTTCAGCAGATTATTGAGCAAATGCTGGAGCGCTTTGCACAAACACTTACCCCCGAGATTCGCACGGGGTTTATGCAACAAGGCCTAACTCTGTATCAGGGGATTATCTTAGCGTCTATTGTGGAGCGGGAGGGGGTTGTTAAGGAAGAATACCCATTAATCGCCTCAGTATTTCTCAATCGCCTTAAGGCAGGCATGAAATTAGATAGCGATCCGACAGTGCAATATGCCTTGGGGTATGATGCTCGTGCGCAGACCTGGTGGAAAAATCCGCTATCTGCAGACGACTTAAGGGCTGATTCCCCCTATAATACTTATATCTATTCGGGGTTGCCCCCAACACCTATTTGTAACCCTGGGCTGGATGCGTTGCAGTCTGTGGCCCATCCGGCTCAAACGCCCTATTATTACTTCCGGGCACGTTGTGATCAGTCAGGACGCCATATTTTTGCGGAGACTTATAATGAACATTTATCCAATGCATGTCAGTGAGATAAATTGGGGCGGAGGTGAATCATGAAAACGGCCTTGGGAATTGATATTGGCGGGAGCGGGATCAAAGGGGCGGTGGTTAACCTGGAGAGTGGGGAATTACTCACCGAGCGAGTGCGTCTGCCAACACCCGATCAGGCCAAGCCCGAGGCTGTGGCAGAGGTCGTGGCGGATTTGGTGCGTTCTCTGCGCTGGAACGGGGTGATAGGCTGTGGTTTTCCGGCTGTCGTCCATCAAGGGGTTGCCCTGACAGCGGCCAACGTGCATAAGAACTGGATTGGCACCGATGTTAACCGCTTGCTGAGTGAAGCAACCGGTTGCCCTACTTATACGCTCAATGATGCCGATGCGGCTGGGATTGCTGAAATGCGTTTTGGGGTGGGGCGGGAGAATTCGCGGGGAGTAGTGATCATGCTCACGCTGGGCACGGGAATTGGCTCCGCAATTTTTACCGATGGGCACCTGGTGCCGAATACAGAATTTGGACATCTCAAAATTCGCGGCAAAGATGCGGAATGGCGTGCTTCGGATGCTGCCCGTAAGCGCAAAAAATTGACCTGGAAGAAATACGCTAAACGCTTGCAGGAATTCCTTAATGAGATGGAGAATCTTTTCTGGCCCGATTTGTTTATTGTGGGGGGCGGGCTGAGCAAGCAGGCAGACAAATTCCTGCCCTTGCTCTCTCTACGTACCCGTATTGTGCCCGCCCAACTCCAAAACTTGGCGGGAATTATTGGGGCTGCCTTGTATGCGGGGGAAAGGGTTTAACCCCCGCCCCCGCCACCCCCCACAAGCCCTCCTTCGGTCAAGCGCCGTAGATCGCGGAACACCGCTCGAATATCTTCCTCGCTTAAGGCGAGACCAGTGTCTTTGTGGTGCAGTTCTCCCTTACGCGCCTTCTCTAGAGCCACTTCTTGAATGGTCAGATTACGGCTCAGTGCCTCCTTGACTAGCGCGGCACCCGCCATATAGCCGATCAAGGGATTGAGAGCAGTCACCAGGATGGGGTTGCGAGCCAACCATCCTTCGGCTTTCTCCCGGTTAGCCTGGATGCCGACCACGCATTTCTGGGTGAAGGCACGCACAGCGCCGATCATGACATGCATCATTTCAAAGAGATCATGTGCAATAATGGGCATCATTACATTGAGCTCAAGCTGTCCTGCCTGAGAGGCCAGAGCTACGGCTGTATCCAGGCCGATGATGTGGTACATGGCCATGTTGAGCATCTCGGCCAGGACGGGGTTGACCTTCCCGGGCATGATAGAAGAACCGGGCTGGACCGGCGGTAGGCGAATCTCGTCCAAACCGGTAGTTGGCCCCGAGGAAAGCAGGCGGATATCGTTGGCGATGCGGGTTAGGGTTAACGCCAGGGTGCGCATGGCAGCGGAGAAATCGGCCATGTCTGCCATGGATTGCATGGACTCAAAAAGATCGTCCGAGGTGTAGAGGCGTAGCCCACTAATCTCGGAGAGACGCGCCACCATGCGAGGATGGTACTCCGGATGAGCATTCAGGCCAGTACCCGTCGCGGTGCCCCCGATGCCTAGTCGCCGCAGCCCTTCGGCTGCACGCTCAATGCGCTCACGATCACGTTCAACTGCTCGTGCATAGGCGCCAAATTCTTGGCCCAAGCGCACGGGAACTGCATCTTGGAGGTGGGTACGCCCGGATTTGACGATATCATCAAACGCCACAGCCTTTTCGCGAAGGGCGCCGGCTAATTCGTCAATCGTTTGCAACAACTCATCCAGCCGCCATAAACATCCTAAACGAATGGCGGTGGGGATGGTGTCATTGGTGGACTGGGACATATTAACGTGGTCGTTGGGATGAACACGATACTCACCCAGATTGCCGCCTAGGATTATAGTGGCACGGTTGGCGATGACCTCGTTGGTGTTCATGTTGTGGCTGGTGCCGGCACCGGCTTGGAAAGGATCCACCACAAACTGTTCGTCCCAGCGTCCTTCCATGACCTCAGTGGCAGCCTGAACGATCGCCTGGGCACGGGTGGAATCGAGCAACCCAAGGGCGCTGTTAACTTCTGCCGCAGCCCGTTTGATTAGTCCCATGGACCAGATGAATGCTCGATAGGGTCTGCGACCGGAGACGGGGAAGTTCTCCACAGCACGTTGTGTCTGTGCTCCATATAGGGCTTGAACAGGCACACGAACTTCCCCCAAGGAGTCACGTTCGATGCGATAGACCTCTTGCATAGCGGACAAAGGGAACCTCCTTGGTGCAAATAGGGATGAACAAAAGAGGAAGCCGTTTGACGACTCCCTCTTGTTGGTTGACCCACCTTTTTTACTTCTCCAAGGCGCTGTAGCCGGGCCCCTCTTTGAAGTACGCGTAATTTTTGGCAATATCGGGGGTGAGATCCACCGTTTCGCCTGGTTTCAGGGTGCGGGTCGCTTCCAGATGAACAGGTTCACCAAAGTGATTCACACCATCGTAAACTTCAGTAAAGCCGGGTGTGCCCACAGGCATGGAGAGCCGCTCACCACCTTTAGCAACGTAGGCGGAAGGCACCTCATCCTCAGGAAAGATGGCGGCGAAAGGACATTCGGGGACACAGGCCCCACAATCAATGCAGGTGTCGGGGTCAATGTAGTACCACGGCCACTGTTCAACCGGTTTACCGGGGACGATGCAATCCACAGGACATACAGTGGTGCAGCCTGCATCACGCAGGCAGAGGCTGGTGATAATATGGCTCATGAGATCCTCCTTTCTTGAAATTGAAGGTGAACCCTACGCATTAGACGTGGATAATCGATTCCTTCCCTAGCGGCGATGGGTTAAGGGATTATCCAACTAAAAACGATTTTAGCCTTCGCCAAGGACAGTGTCAAGCGCGAGGATGTGATGATTTTCGGGGGTGAATATGTGTATACTTTGTGATATATTATCAACCGCTTTGACACTACTTATAAATTCTTGCAAGGTGATTATGAAAGGTTTTAGCCGCTTTGCCTGGAGCGTTCTGGCGTACAACGTTTTGGTAATTCTGTGGGGGGCTTATGTACGGGCTACCGGATCAGGGGCGGGTTGTGGTTCGCATTGGCCATTATGTAATGGTGAGGTGCTTCCGCGCTCGCCTCAGGTTGAGACTCTCATTGAATTCGCCCATCGTGTGACCAGCGGTTTGGCTCTGCTTTTGGTGATCATCCTGGTAGGTGGGGCAATTAAGCTCTATTCTCGTCGCCATCCGATCCGCTTTGCGGCCTATGCCTCGCTATTTTTTACCCTTACCGAAGCCCTGATCGGGGCGGGGTTAGTACTGTTTGAACTGGTAGCCGACAATACCTCGTTAGAACGCGGCTGGGCAATGTCATTACATCTGCTTAACACCTTGTTCCTCTTGGCTGCCCTAACAGGAGCAGCGTGGTTTTCAGGATGGGCAGAGGGGCAGTCCTGGCGCTGGGATCGTTCCAATTGGGTATTGTTTCTAGGGGCTTGGTTGGGAATGGGACTCTTGGGAGTCAGTGGAGCGATTACGGCTCTGGGAGATACCCTTTTTCCAGCATCTAGCCTACATGAAGGCCTGGCCCAGGATTTCTCTCCCTCGGCCCATCTCTTTTTGCGGTTGCGGGTTTTCCATCCTGGAATTGCGGTCCTGGTCGGGGGGTATATTATTGGAGTGGTGTTAGCCCTTCGGGCAAGGAGAGGGTCTTTCTTGCTCCTTGAACGCGTTCTGGTGGCGCTGATCCTTTTACAGTGGGGGGTGGGGATCG
>NZ_CALIMF010000001.1 GCF_938028735.1 uncultured Thermanaerothrix sp. | reverse complement strand
CAGGAGCAGATCGAGCAGCGCGTGGCCGAACTCGGCGCCCAAATCACCGCCGATTACCGCGACTCCGACCGCCTGCTTCTCCTCGGCTTGCTGCGCGGCAGCGTGGTCTTTCTCACCGACCTCATGCGCAAAATCAATCGCCCCATGACCATGGACTTTATGCTCGTCTCTTCCTACCGCGGCGCCGAGTCCTCCGGGTTTGTTCGCATCGACGCCGACCACAAAATCAACATCCACAACTGGGACGTGATTCTCGTGGACGATATTATTGATACCGGATACACCATCCACACTGTGCGCAAATTGCTCCTCGAGCGCCAGCCACGTAGCCTGAAGATCTGCGCCCTATTGGATAAGAAAGCCCGCCACAAAGTGGATATTCAGATTGATTACCTGGGCTTCGAGATCCCTGACTATTTCGTGGTTGGCTATGGTTTGGATATTGATGAAAAAGGGCGTAACTTGCCCTACATTGCCGCGGTAGATCTGGAAAAATACCGCGCCCTTTATGGCAACGGTAACCGAAAGTGAAAGGTTTTGCCCATGCCAACGAAAGCCCCTCGCAAAATCGGTATCCTGACCTCTGGTGGCGATAGCCCCGGCATCAATGCCGCCATCCGCGGCATCGGCAAGGCCATCGCCGGCCATTTCAACCTGCAACTAATCGGCTTCCATGATGGCTTTAGCGGCATGGCGCACAATTTGATCATGCCGCTTGAGGGTGAGGCGCTCTCTGGCATTCTCACCACCGGTGGCACCATTCTCGGCACCAACCGCGATAAGCCCTACAGCGCCGAGGAGGAAAATGGCCAACGGGTAGATTACACCGAGAAAATCCTTGAGGTATATCACCAGCATCATTTGGATGGCCTCATCTGCCTGGGCGGCGGCAATACCCAGGAAAGCGCCTACTACCTGCAACAAAAAGGCCTCAACGTCATCACCCTGCCCATTACCATTGACAATGATATTCCCCAAACAGATATGACAGTGGGCTTCAACACGGCGATGGAAATCGCTGCCGAAGCCATAGATCGCCTCCACAGCACTGCTTTCAGTCACCATCGTATCATCATCGTGGAGGTGATGGGGCGCGAAACTGGCTGGCTCACCCTTGGGGCGGGGATCGCTGGCGGTGCCGATGTCATCCTCATCCCCGAAATCCCCTACGACATCCACAAAGTTGCCGAAGCCATTCTTGCACGTAGCCGTCGAGGCAAGCGCTTCAGCCTGGTGGCCGTGGCAGAAGGGGCGATTGCTAAAGAAACGCTGCAATTCTTTGAGCACGCCCGCCAAGCCAACCGCCGTCTGCGCAGCGGTGACGAGGCCGAGGCGGTTGAGACCAGCCTGCAAGAAATTGAGAAGCGTTCGGCGGGGGATACCCTCCACCTGGCTAACCGGTTGCAGGAATTCACTCGCCTGCAAACCCGCGTCACCATCTTGGGTTACCTTCAGCGCGGCGGCGCGCCCTCAGCCTTTGACCGCGTCCTGGCCACCCAACTGGGCACCGCCTGCGCTCACTTGGTCAGCCAAGGACACTACGGCGTCATGGTAGGCATCCAGGGCGGGAGCGTTAAGCCCATTCCCCTGGCACAGGTGGCCGGCAAAATCAAACGCGTGCCGTTGGATCACTCCTGGGTGCACGGGGCGCGCCTGGTAGGCACGTGCCTGGGCGATTGAATCCCTCCTCCCCCTTCGTCCACAATCCCCCATCTTTTCCACCTCCTGCAACTCCTACGCCGGGCACGGGTTTTAACTGGTGACGTACCCCCTTTAGAGTAGGAGAAAACTATGCCTAATCACAACTCTGTTTCATCGACCACAAAACCCATAACCGCCAATCCCCCCTTTGCGGCCTGGCGCTGGCAGGGTGACCCCCACTCTGTTGCACGCGATGAAACCTCGCAGCAGCAATTATTGCTGCACCTCGAACAACCGATTTGGGCTATCACCGACCAGCAAGGTCTGGGCCTAAGTTCTGAGGCCGCGCTAGTTTCCAAAGACCTGGCCGATCCTGAATCCGCTGAGGTATTGGCCTACGCTCCTCCCCTGAGCCCCGAAACCTTGGGCAACCCCGACTTCCGTGCCCGGTTTGGGTTGCGCTATGCCTACTATGCCGGCGCAATGGCGGGGGGCATTGCCTCTGAAGACCTGGTCATCGCACTAGGCAAGGCTGGCTTCATGGGCGCGTTCGGCGCTGCCGGCCTGCTCCCAACGCGGATTGAGCAGGCCATCCAGCGCATTCGTGAAGCACTGCCCGAAGGCCCCTATGCATTCAACCTTATCTTCAGCCCCAACGAGCCGGCACTGGAAGAGCGTACCACACATCTGTATCTTGCCCAGGGCATCCGCACTATCGAGGCCTCGGCTTATGTTGACCTCACGCTCAACCTGGTGCGCTACCGCCTGGCGGGCCTGATTCAAACCCCCCAAGGGGAAATCGTCACCCAAAACCGCATCATCGCCAAAATCTCACGGCGTGAGGTGGCCCAGCGTTTTATGCAGCCCGCACCGGCCGATTTGATTGCTCAGTTGCTCCAGAGTGGACAAATCAGTGAAACTCAGGCCAACCTGGCGCAGTATGTTCCCATGGCCGATGCCATCACCGTCGAAGCCGACTCCGGTGGCCACACTGATAACCGCCCCCTGGTGGGACTAATCCCAACCATGCTGGCCCTGCGTGAGCGCATTCAGGCTCAATATCGTTACTCCCAGCCCATTTTTGTCGGCGCCGCCGGCGGCATCGGCACCCCCGAAGCCGCCCTGGCTGCGTTCATCATGGGCGCCGATTACATTGTTACCGGCTCGATCAATCAATCTTGCGTGGAAGCCGGCACCTCGCCGCATGTCAAACGCTTGCTCGCCCAGGCCGATATGGCCGATGTGATGATGGCGCCTGCAGCCGACATGTTTGAAATGGGTGTCAAGGTGCAATTGCTCAAACGTGGCACCCTCTTCCCCCTACGTGCCCAGAAACTTTATGAACTCTACTCTCGCTATCCCTCACTGGAGGCCTTACCGGCGGAAGAACGCGAGAAACTGGAACGGCAAATTTTCAAACGCGATCTGGAATCCATCTGGCAGGAAACCGTGCAGTATTTCCAGGAACGTGATCCCCGCCAAATCGAACGCGCACAACGCGACCCCCACCAAAGGATGGCATTGGTGTTCCGTTGGTATTTAGGACTTTCCTCGCGCTGGGCTAATCGTGGCGAGCCGGGGCGCGAAATGGACTATCAAATCTGGTGCGGGCCGGCCATGGGCACCTTCAATGCTTGGGTACAGGGTACTTATCTTGAAGCGCCGGAGAGTCGGCGGGTAGCCGATGTGGCACTGCATTTGATGACCGGCTGCGCCTATCTGGCCCGCATCCGCATGTTAGCCCTCCAAGGGGTGCGGTTATCCTCGGCGCTTGCCCGCTATATTCCTCAACAACCTATGCTCTGATGCACTGTACTGACATGCCGCAATGGCACATAAACCAGAGCCTCCGGCCTGGTCTCTGTGCACACGGCCAAGGTGAGCACATTCTGCCCCACCACACACCACCAGGCCTGCCAGGAAGCCTGAACACCGCGCACCGTAATCCTGGCCGCCCGCCAGGAAGGGTCGGGAGATAGCCCCGAGGGCAGGCACACATTGACCCTCCGTGTGTCCCACGTCAGCCCAACCCGCAGGGCCTTCAGTGCCGCCTCTTTCAGACTCCACATCAAAGTAACGGCCAGCGCCGCTTGGGCTACCGACAACCGGTGCAAAAACGCTTGCTCGTCAAGGGTGAAAAAATCCTCGACGAAGGAGCGTGGCCGCGGTTCAATGACTTCCAGGTCAATGCCCAACGCCCAATTGGGCACCGGCGCCACCGCACAAGCCGCCCATCCCTCACGATGGCTGAGCGAAAGTGAAACCGGGAAGGGATTCTCTGGGGAAACCCACACCTGGGGCGAGCCCTGCGCACTGCGCAGGACACTGATGCGTCGCGCCTCAACACCGCGCAATCGCTCATCCACCGTGCGCAGGAGATGCTTAGCCACCCACCGCCCTAGCAACCAGTCGGCACGCCGCCGCGGAAAGCGCAGGCTCTGAAGGTAAATCTGTTCGGCAACCGAGAGGCTATGTTCCAGGAAGGCGGAATCCGCCGGCACGGCTGACCCACCGGCTAGTGTCCAATAAATGCTGACCATTAATTACCCTCCTCCCGATTAATAGCAGCCCGAAACGGTGCCACCCGCATCGCCTCAGCAGCGTAAGGCAGGCGTGCTGTTTGGTAACCCGTCACCTCCATAATCACGCGCCCACGCGCATCCACAACGCGGGCATCAAACCGCCGATTCTCCCCCTGGCTCTGGACTGGAATCACTTCAGCCCACACCGGTTCTTGCCATTCTCGTGCGGTAAAGAGGATTCGTTCAGCCCCAGAAGGTAATGCTAGCACCCCATCTTGGGCCACCTCCCACGTTGCTGCGGTTTGCAACACTAGTTCAAGCAGATGAGGTTGGGTGACCAAGGGCGCCGGACTCAAGGTAGGCAAGTGGGTGTACAAACGCCCCACCGCTCGATGCGGCTCGATCTGCACGGCCTCCAGAACCTGGAAGGCCGGCCCATGGAAGAACAACCGATAAATAGCCTCACGAGGAACAAGACGACTCTCATCCCAGGATGGCACCCCTGTCTCGGGTCCATCGCCTTGCTCGAGGGCCCCTAAATGCACCTTGGCCGTAAAATGGCGCAAGGTTTGGGGTGGCATACCCGCTCGCACCAAAGTGGATTCCAATGTTGCCTGCGCGATAAATCCTTCCCCTACCGGATAGAGATGGATCTGAATGGCAAAACGACGCGGCTGAGAGCGATAAAACTTAAGCGGCGCCATAAACTGGACCTCGGAGAAGCCCTTTACCTGCCATGCAGAGCCTTCCTCCGATGATAGGTTCAGCCAGCGTAATGCCGCCGTCGCAAAACCCTCCAAGCCCATGACCGCCGGCAACAGTGGGATGCCGTTAAGGGCGTGATCGGAGAGATAAGGCGTTTCTTGCGGGTCCAGTTCAACCTCGAAGCGCGCTCCCTCCCAACGATCATATTTGGTCAGCATCCCAGGAAGTCTATGGAGATCACTCCCCGTTAGTGACTTAATCGCTTCAATATCCAGACCGTCATGCTCGCGACGGGGCAGAGTCAGCAAACCAAGCGAGCCGGCCAAAACAACCTCCGGCTGCCCCGAATTGGTGGCTAACTCGCGGTACACCCATCCAGCAGCTTCTTCGGGCTGCATCAGGTCAATCCCCGCACGGCGCATCAGTTCAGGCACATGCCCCCGGCTGGCCATCCCTACTTCGGCCCAGGCCCCCCAATCCAACGCTATAGTCTTCATCCTGGCCGGATGATGGCGTAGCGCCAACATTATCTTGGCCAAAAAGTCGTTCCCGGCACAATAATCCACCTGTCCAGCGTTGCCAAAGCGCCCTGCTATCGAAGTAAAGGCAATCATTGCGCGTGGCCACACACGGTGGTGGTGCAGCGCTTTATAGAGGTGATAAAACCCCTGAGCCTTGACCGCCAGAATCTGGACAAATTCCTCGGGGGGTTTGCTTTCTAAGCGGCGGCTGCGTTCAATTCCTGCGGCATGAATGAGGACATCCAAACGACCCTGCTCACGTATCACGCGCGCTACCACCTCCTCCACAGCCTGAGGATGGGTGACATCAGCAGCCAGATAAGTCATCTCAGCCCCCCAGGAGCGCACTTCATCCAGCAGTTTCAACATGCCATCCGCACGATCCAACGCTGCCAGGTGTTGTTCCACTTCGGCCAAGGAAGGGCGTCTGCCCTCTGCGGCCAAACGTTTGAGCAAGGTCTGGCGCAGGGCTGAACGGTCGCGCCGTAGAAGCACTAAATCGGGGTCTTCAGGAGCAGGCAAGGGGGAACGCCCGATTAGGTAGAATACCCCACGCGTCTGGCGCGCCAGATCGCGCACCACGGCCTGTGTGATTCCACCACTGCCGCCGGTGATTAAGAAGACCGGTTTTTCTCCCCATTCCAGATCCGCAACAGCGTCTAACGGTGCTTCAACCAAAGTAACGCCGTAGCGCTGGCCTTGGTATCGCCCCACTTCGACTATCCCAGGATCATAAAGCAGTTCCTCAATTAACTGCACAGCGATTTCGGCGGCCTCAGCCTGTGGAGCAAAATCCACCACTTTGACCAGAGCATTGGCACGTTCCCAGGCCACGGCTTTGACTAATCCGCTGACTAATCCGCCTAAGGGGGCCGCTAAAGGCTCGCCGGAAAAGCCATGCCGGCCATCTAAGCGTGTGGCCGCAACCACGAACAGCTCTCCTGGCAGAGACTGAAGCAGATCAAACAAGGTCTGCGCCCGGCGCTGCACTTCGGCCTGCCATTGTTCAATTTCCACGGCAGCAAGGTCAGGATGCGGATCCAATCCAGGCAGGAAGAACAAACCGTCTACGGTACCCTCCTGAGCCCACTCCTGAACGCGCGCCTTAGCCTGTTCGGGCACCTCCGCCGAAACCACCAGCACCTTGACCTTGCGCGCGCGCAACCGGCGTGCCAGCGCGGTTCCAACACCTCCCTGATCTTCCACTACAATGACCCGCAGGCCTGCCGCGAGGTCAATCCCGGTAGGCTGACAGAGAGTGGCCCGTGGGCGCAGCACAGCCTGGGGTATACGCCGACGAATGACACTGGTATCCTTTGTAGCGCTTTGCAGCGGCGTAGTCGGAACACCTTCACCCTGCTCAAACGATATTGCTGCAGCCTCGCCAGCCTTCTCGGTTTCAAGTGGAGTGGCTTGCAACGCTACGGCCTCCTGGACAAATGCAATGACCTTGCGCAGAGTGTTATAGTCGCTCAAACGGAGATCTTCGCGCCGCGGAATGCCATATTGCTCGCGCACAGTAGCGAACAATTCAGCCTGTTTCACCGTATCAATCCCCAGATCGGCCTCCAAATCCAAATCCAGGTCCAGCATCTCCTGAGGGTAGCCGGTCTTTTCACTGACTAGAGAAAGCACAAAGGTCCGAATCGCTTCTTCATCAATGGCTCCTGGTCGGCCTGGCGCAGAAGGCGACACCTCCTCTGCCTGGGAAGCGGGAGAGTGTGCCTGGATCGGAAGATGGTCCACCGGGTAGCCCACGCGAGCGGTAACCAGTTCCAGCACTTCAGGGCTCACAGTTTCAGAGGGTAGAGGGCTTACAGATAAGGTCGTGGGCTGTAAATCTGAACTGGCCTGCATCTCAAGCGACTCTCGCACAAACGCGATCACCTTGCGCAAGGTGTTGTAATCCACCAAGCGTAAATCCTCGCGCCGCGGGATACCGTAGCGTTCGCGCACCGCGGCAAAAAGTTCCGCCTGTTTGACCGTATCAATGCCTAAATCGGCCTCTAAATCGAGATCCAGATCAAGCATTTCGGGCGGGTAGCCGGTTTTTTCGCTGACCAGCGCCACCAGCACCGCCTGAATCTCTTCCTCACTGGGTAGCCCTAGGCCGGACTTGGCTGTCCCCCTTTGCTCTTGATCTTCTCCTTCCATGGACGGTCTAAGATACGTTTCAAGCCCCGAGTCGGCTTGGGAAACAGCCCTTGCCACTTGAGGCAGGCTTCCCACCGCCTCGCGCACAAAACCGATCACCTTGCGCAGTGTGTTATAGTCCACCAGACGCACATCCTCACGCCGCGGAATACCGTACTGTTCCCGCACAGCCGCAAACAGCTCTGCCTGCTTGACCGTATCAATCCCTAAGTCCGCCTCCAAGTCCAGATCCAGGTCAAGCATATCCCGCGGATAACCCGTCCTCTCGCTCACTAGGTTCAAGACAAACTCAGTGATCTGATGCTCATCCAATACCGGCAGCGTCGGCTGAGAGGAGGGGAACGGTTCGGGTTGCTGAGGGGATGGTGATGGTTGAAGCGCTTCCATGGTCTCTTCTGGCCCAGTAGCCTCAGCCCACTGCGTTGGCCCCTGACCATATTGCCAGCGCGATTGCAAGGGTGGCCGTTGCGGTGGACCGGCGTGGCGAATGCGTAATGTGCGCTGCACCACCTCTAATTCTGCCCGCTCGTAGCCGGCCAGATCCGCTAACCAGCGCTCGTAAACCCGAGGATCAACTCGTTCTCCGTGCCCATCAATCCGTCGCAACAAGGCCATGGCTACCTGAGATCCAAAACCGGCCCCTAGGCGCAAGGCAAAACGCAGCGGAAAGACACCACCTCGTGAGAGGTTAAGATCTCCCAGTTCTGGATCCGGCTCAAAGCCATCATCAATGTTGGCAATTGGAGGAACACGCCCATATTGCAACGCCTTAACCGCCAAGACGTCTTCAATCCCCACTCCCATCGCATGACCGGTGTAGCCTTTCGTGTTCGCGATCAATATGCGGTTGGCGTGTTCACCAAAGACCTGACGCAAGGCACGGATTTCCGCCGAGGCCGAGCCCCCGCGCGCCGGAGTGTAGGTCTCATGGGAAACAAACACCATATATGGCGCCATCATAGCCCGATGGAGCCCAAAACGCTGTTCGGCTGTGCGCACCACGCGTTCCATGATCTCACTAACGTGGGTTACATCCAATCGGGTGCCGTGATAAGCGCTATTGGCAATATCGGTGGCTAAAACTTCACAAATGCCCCGCATCCCGCGCTCACGCACCGCATCTTCTGACTCCACCACCAACGCCGCAGCCCCCATGCCCATAATCATGCCGTTGCGCCGCCGGTCAAAGGGCAACACCGCCTGACGTAGATCGCCCTCAATTGTGGCCGCGCCACTAGCCATGAGCGAGGCGCCGATCCAGGACATCAAGGGGTTACTGGTCACGTCATCCCCGGCAATGATGATCACACGGCGACAACGCCCCTGCCGAATCCAATCCTCGGCCAATGCCAGGGCATGGGTTGTGCTGGCACAAGCCGCATTGACGTGCGTATTCGGACCGCGCGCGCCGATATACTCGGCAAACTGGGAATGTCCCATCGTTAGCGCCCGAAATACCAAGCGACGATCAAGGTGATAGTCCTGCTCGGCCAATTGACGCTCTAGCGCGGCAATTTGGGCACGTAAAACAGGCACAGCGTTCGGTGCAGTTTCATTGATTGGGTCTACCAAAGCGCGCAAGGCATCCAATTGGCGTTTGAGTGTCTCATACTGATAATAATCTTCAATCTCACGCGCCAGTTCTGAAAGCCCTGGGAAGGCTGAAGCAAAGATCACCCCAGTTTCGTCGGCCAGGGCTGGCGGCAGGCGCCAACGATCTGGCAGGTAGGTTCCCACACTGGTTGGACGATAATGCATCACTAAGGGGATACCGGCATCGCGCAAGGCCTCAATACCGGCCGCAATCGCCAACTGGGTTGAAATATCCAGCGCCTCTACGCGCTCCGCTGGCACACCAAAATCAACACTCAGGTCAAACTGCCCGCGCTGCCCAGCCAGTTTGACGGTCTGCTCGAGATCCTCAACCGGTTGTACCTCGGCGCCGTTATCGCTCTTGATCAGGCGAATAATGCGGCGCTGAAGCAGACTTTGCCGTACCTCCAGCGGCAACGGCTCAATCATGATCTCACCGCGCAATAAGCGCTCAACGTTGTCATCAGCAAACACCGCGCGTTGACGTCCCGGTAGCCCTAAGCCGGCACCGCTGATGACCACCGACCCCGTGAGAGGCAGCCTACCGTCCCTGACGACAAGGGTAGGGGCCGCCTGAGGGGCCAAGGGTGCCGAAGAAACCACCGTAGCTGCCTCAACCGCCGGGGTAACCTGCACAGGCAGTGCGCGTTCCTCAACCCTCTGGGGGAGTACCCCGGCTGCTAATAGACCGGCCAGCGCCTCGTTGAACGAAGCCGGCCCACCCTTGCGCGGATGATTAGTGGCCAGAATCACCACCTCAGAGGCCTTCTCCCTAAGGATGTCGCTCGCTAGTCCGGCCAGAACACGCTTGGGGCCCACCTCCACAAAGATGCGCGCACCGTGGGCGTAGAGAGTTTGCACGCCATGAATAAACTGCACTGGCGAAGCAACCTGACGCGCCAGCAAGTCAAGCATCCTCTCACGCTCAGTCGGGTAGAACTCCCCGGTCACGTTAGAGATAACCGGGATGCGTGGGGGGCGCAGATGCATGCGAGCAATGATTTTCCGCAGGGGTTCGCTAGCCGGAGCGACAATTTGGGTGTGGAAGGCATGGGAGACCGGAATCTTAACCGCCTGGTAGCCCGCAGCCTGCAACGCACGGATGGCGGCATCCACCGCCGCAGTTTCACCCCCGATCACGCTCTGCAACGGGCTGTTGTAATTGGCGACGACGACATAGCCCGGCACCTGACCCAAAATGTGTTCAATCGCTTCCGGGGGTGCAGAGACCGCCGCCATACACCCGTTATCGGCCATAGAGACCCGCGCCATTTCCCGGCCGCGTGCGCTGACAATCTCTAAGGCCTCTGCAAAGGGCAAGGCCTCGGCCGCCACCAAAGCCGCGTACTCTCCCAGGCTGTGTCCAATGGCCATGTCGGGATGGAAGCCGTATTTTGCCAGCAGACGCAGAAGGGCAACGTTGGCTGTCAGCATAGCCGGCTGCGTGACAATCGTGTTACGTAATTCGGCCTCGGCCTGCTTCAGCCGTTCGTCGCCATCTGCGACAAAAATAAAATCACTCAGCGGGCGGCCCAAAATCGGCGTCATGACTGTATCGGCCTCACGGAAGGTTGTAGCCACGACTGGATCAAGATCGTACAAATCCCGCAACATGTTAACGTATTGCGAACCCTGCCCTGGGAAGAGGAATGCTACTTTACCCGGCGCCCCTCGTCCGCGATAGATACCCTGTCCCGCTAAGGCTTGCCAAGTTTCTGGTGCATCTTTCTCCAACGCTGTGAGAGCTTTCTCCAGCCGCTTCACCAGATCCGCTGCATCCGCGTAATCCAGTGCCAAACGTTCAGGTTGGCGAATTTCCTCAAGGGCGGGCGTCTTCCAAGCCGGGGTGCGCCCCGCGCGCGCTTCTTCAAGCACCCCGTGCAACCGTTGGATCAGGGCCGTGCGATCCGAGGCCCCAATAACTAACAAGCCACGATAAGTCGGTAATCCTTCAAGTGCCCCGGTCGTGAGGGATTCCCGAGTGGCTTCCACCTGGGTGACCGCAACCGCCGGAAAGACCTTCTTTTCACTAGTCAGTAACCCCGGAACATACTCCTCAACCACTGCGTGGAAATTGGTTCCCCCAAAGCCAAACGAACTGATCCCCGCACGCCGAATCTCTCCACGCGGGCGCTCCCAGGGACGTAATTCGGTGATCACGTAAAAAGGCAGATGGTCAAAATCAATATTGGGATTGGGGCGGGTAAAGTTAATCGAAGGAGGTAACACCTTTTCATACAACGCAAAGGTTACCTTAAGCAGTGCCGCTGCACCGGCAGCGCTCTTGAGATGACCAATATTGGATTTCACCGATCCCAGAGCGATCGAGGCCACAGGAAGATCGAAAGGATCAAAAATAGCATTCAGACTGTTGACTTCTACCACGTCCCCCACGCGAGTGGACGTGCCGTGTGCCTCAATAAGGGTTGCCGTCGCCGGTGAAAGGCCGGCGTTCTTCCAGGCCCGCTCAATGGCCCGCTGTTGACCGGTGGGGTTGGGCGCCGTGATCCCTTTGCCGCGCCCATCGCTGCTCGATCCCACCCCGCGAATCACGGCATAAATCTTATCGCCATCGCGTTCCGCATCGGCCAAGCGCTTGAGCAAAAATACTGCCGCCCCCTCGCCCATAACGAAACCGTTCGCCCCTTCTGCAAACGGACGCGAGCCATCTGGACTCAACGCACCGATTTTGCAGAACTTAACGTAGGCATCAATGCTCATATTGCCATCCACTCCACCCGTGAGGACGGCGTCAAATTGATAATTGTTCAGTCCCTCGATAGCCGCCTGAAGCGCTGCCAGGGAGGACGCACAGGCGGCATCAGTAATAAAATTAGCCCCAGAGAAATTGAAGACATTAGCGACCCGGCCAGCAATGATGTTGGCCAACTCGCCCGGCATGGTATCTTCGGTGATGGGTGGCAATTTGGCACGAATTTTGGCCGCCACCCCTTCCAACAGAGTACGTTGTACGTCTGGCGGAAGATCGCGGAATACTTCCAGTTCGCGCAGGGCCTCCAGGTATTCCGGTAAACGCACGCGCAGGCTGGTGTTGTATTGGTTCTCACCCGCCATGGAATTACCCAAAATTACTGCCACCCGTGTAGGATCCAGATAACGCTCAGGATAACCGTAATCTAAAAGCGCCTCCCGCGCTGCCGCAATCGCCCATTTTTGGGTATTATCCATGACGGCCAGGACGTTGGGGGGAATAGGAATGCCCCACTTCAACGGTTCGAAGCGAAACTCACGCACCCAGGCGCCAATTTTGGTATAAGTCTTGTCCGGAACTCGAGGGTCAGGATCATAGTAAAGGTCAGGATCCCAGCGCTCGCGGGGCACCTCAGTGACCGAGTAGCGCCCCTGCTTAATGTTTTTCCAAAAGGTCGGCGCATCGGGGGCATCGGGCAAGATGGCACCTACCCCCACGATAGCCACCGCTTTGGTCTCACTCATACTTGCTCCTCCTCAACGATTATGTATGAAATGCCTTATAGCGCAAACCTGCGCCGATGTTTCTCTCAAAAGGCGTACTTTGATAACAGCATGCGCGGAGAAAGATTGACTCATCGTTCCAATCGGGATTACATTGACCTCGGGGAACAAGGTGATATGCACGTTCTATCCATAGGTAACCCCTGGGCGCTAGGGGAGTTACGCCCCATCCAACCAAAATACCCTGGGTGGGTGGAGCCAGCCAGGGTCAAGAGGAAACCGCCGTTCCTTACAACTTACAAAACCCTATGGTGAGGGTGGTAACAGCTCAAGTTCAATGACATAACTAGGATCGCCAGTGCTTCGTGCCCGTAGACCGGCCACTAAACGGATAATCCGCCGTTGCCAACGATATTTGCGATCAAATGCCGCCTCCACCTCTTGAAGCAACTGAGCATCATCTATCGGACGAGCACGGGCCGGCCAAAACTCTCCCAGGGGGCGCCCCCGTACATCGCTGGGTGCCACTAGGGCTTTGCCATTGGCTCGAATGCGCTTGGCCTTTCCCGAATTTACGTTAGTCATCACATATAGGCGATCATTCAACGCAACGAACCAGACAGGTGTTGCCACCGCCTGACCATTGCGACGAAACGTCGTCAAATTGATATACTGCGCACGGTGCACCCACTCAGGTAACTTAGCATCCATCTCGATCTTACCCCTTCTTAGACAATTTATACATAAATTATACCAATCGCCATCCGGGACACCCCTATCCATGTATATCGTTACCGCCAAGACCGACTCTCTTGTGAAGAAAATAACAGATATGACATTCATCGTGACATTTGTCACTATCTGTTGCAGGGCAGAGGTGCTACCATTATCTTTGATAAAACTGATATAACATTTTATAACATGCTATGGAAGAGTTACTAACGACACGCCAGGTTCAAGATCTCCTCAAGGTAGATCGGATCACCATTTACCGCATGCTCCAAGACGGGCGGCTAAGAGGCGTGAAAATCGGCCAGCAGTGGCGCTTTTCACGCAGGGAAGTGGAACGCCTGCTAGGACATCCAACCCCTGAGCCTTCATCTCAGGTCATAGATCTGGCTGCCGGTTTCCCCACTCACTGTGCGCAAACCATCCAAGACCTCTATGCTGAGATTAGCGGGCTGAGCGCTGTCATTCTCGACCCTGAAGGTCATCCCCTGACCGAGGTCAGTCATCCCTGCGCGCTTTGCCACTTGCTATGGCAAAACAAACAAGCACGCGCGGATTGCGAGGCATCCTGGCAGCGAATGGTGCGCGAGGTCACCCCGCAGGGCGGCATTGCCACCTGCCATGTTGGCCTGGATTATTTGCTCACCCCTATTCAAGACGAGGGCAGGGTAGTGGCTTGGTTCATCTGCGGCCCATGCCTTTGGCAAACCCGATCTACAGATGTCAATACCTTGTGGGAGCGCCTGGCTCAACACTATGACTTACCCATAGAACAGGTTTACGCGGCCGCCCGTGAAATTCGCACTATAGATTCTGTCCAGCGCCAGCGCATAGCGGCCTGGCCATCGGCGGCTGCGCGCGCCGTGCAAAGCATCTTGCATGAGCGCTTATCGTTCGTCGAGCGCTTGCAACAAATCGCCAGCCTAACCCAAATCTCTTAGCAAGGAGCACCTCTATGAAAAAAATTGTCATTCTTGGCGCCGGAACCGCGGGCACAATCGTAGCCAATCGCTTCAAGCGTATTCTGGATTTCAACCAATGGCAAGTGACCCTGGTCGACCCCGACCCCGTTCATTACTACCAGCCGGGGTTCTTGTTCATTCCCTTCCGAATGTACTCTGAAAAAGATGTCATCAAGCCCAAACGCGATTTTATTGAGCCGCCATTGCGCTTGATTCAATCCAAGGTCGAAGCCATTGACGCCGACCACAACCGCGTGCACTTGGCTGATGGCACGGTTCTGCCTTACGACTTCTTGATCATTGCCACCGGTGTAGATATCCATCCTGAGGAAACCCCAGGGATGTTGGATGGCGAATGGGGCAAGTCCATCCATTCCTTCTATACACTTCCCACCAGCCAGGCCCTGCGCGATGTCCTGCGCACCTGGAAAGGTGGACGGTTGGTGGTCAACGTGGTGGATAACCCCATCAAGTGCCCGGTAGCGCCACTGGAATTCATCATGCTGTCTGATTGGTACTTCCATCAGCAAGGTATGCGCGATCGGGTTGAGATCATTTATGCCACTCCGCTTTCGGGAGCATTCACCAAGCCCGTAGCCTCACAATTGCTTGGGGAATTGCTCGAAAGCAAAAATATCAAGGTGGAACCTGATTTTATGATCGAACGGGTAGACCCCGAGGCGAAGAAGATTGTCTCTTACGACGAGCGTGAAATCGAATACGATCTCCTGGTCACCATTCCGCTCAACAAAGGCGCTGATGTCATTGGAAAATCTGGCCTGGGCAATGAACTGAACCTGGTGCCGGTGGATCCCTACACCTTACGCGCCAAGGCTCATCCAAATATCTTTGTCCTGGGCGATGCTTCAGATGCCCCGGCCTCAAAGGCGGGCGCTACAGCCCACTTCTCAATTGATCTCTTTACCGAACACTTCCTTGATTACGTCGAAACTGGCGAACTTCCGCCTTATTTTGACGGGCACGCCAATTGCTTCATCGAGACTGGCTTTGGTAAAGGATTGATGATCGACTTCAACTACACCCAAGAGCCTTTGCCTGGTCGCTATCCATTGCCCGGCATTGGCCCCCTGACCTTGCTGCAGGAATCCGAATTCAACCATTGGGGCAAATTGATGTTCCGTTGGATGTACTGGCACATCTTGCTGCGGGGCATGGAACTGCCGCTCTCGGCTACAATGAGCATGGCCGGCAAGTGGAAAGTCTAGCGGAGGGGCTATGGAGGCCGAGATCACCGCACTCAACCAGAAACTCGATACACTGATGGCGCAGGTGGCCTATCTCACGGAGCAGGCCAAAGCCACCGAACGCGAACGCCAGGCGCGGGATGAACTGATCGAAACGGCTATGCCTATCGCTAAAGAAGCCCTGCGCTTAGGAAGCGAACACCTCGAAGAGGTACAAGACTATGTTCAACCGGAGGAATTGCTGCGCCTGTTCAAGAAATTGCTGCGCCATGCCCGCCAACTTGAGGCCCTGCTTGATCAGTTGGATGCACTCAATGATCTGCTGGAGACCCTGACACCAGTTTCTAAAGACATCCTGATGCGTCTCACTGAAACCCTGCAAACCTTAGACGAGAAAGGCTATTTTACCTTTGCCCGTGGTGGCGCACGCATCGTAGATAACGTTGTCACCTCGTTCAGCGAAGAGGATGTCAATCGGCTGGGCGACAACATTGTCCTGATCCTCAACACGATTAAGGACATGACCCAGCCAGAAATCCTGACCTTTGTCCGCAACACACTGCTCCTAGCCGAGCAGGAAGTCGGTAAGCCCGTCGACACTTCTCTCTTCAGCCTGCTGCGTCAGTTACAAGACCCGGCTGTCCGGCGGGGTCTAGCGCTAACCCTGCGCGTCTTACAAGTCATCGGCCATCAGGCCGAACCCAATTCAAAAACCGCTCCCGCCCAGGGATAAATAATAAACCCACATCTGTAAGGAGGAACAAAACTATGCCTACCCGAGTAATTGCTGGAAAGACGGTAGAAGTAGATGCCGAGGGGTTCATGACCAACCCCAACGAATGGAACGAAGAGATCGCCGTGGAATTGGCAAAGGAGGAGGGCATCAATGAACTGACCCCCGAACACTGGAAGGTGATCAATTTCTGCCGCCAGAGTGCCAGCGCGAACGGCAAGGCCCCCACCCTGCGCGCCATCACCTCCGGCACGGGCATCTCAACAAAAGAGCTATTTGCTCTCTTCCCCAAAGGCCCCGCCAAGAAGGTGGCTAAGATCGCTGGCTTGGGTAAACCCGAAGGGTGCGTCTGATTTCTAGCACAAGGAGTTAAAGCGATGACCGAAGGAAACCGCCATATTGCATTTATTTGCTCCAAGGGCAATCTCGATATGGCCTACCCTGCCCTGGTAATGGGTTGGGCCGCCCTAGGCAACGGCGTAGATGTGACCATCTTTTTCACCTTCTGGGGGTTGGACCTGATCAACAAGCATCGTGTGGATCACTTGGAATTGCCGCCAGTAGCCAATACCAGCATGAAAATGAACATGATGGGCATCCCGGGTAATCTGGGTATTCCCAATCTGGTAGGTGTGCTGCCCGGCATGACGGCTCTCGCGACCAAACTAATGAAGGACAAGATGAAAGCATTGGGCGTACCGTCAGTGCGCGAGTACCTGCAAATGCTGGCGGATGGCGGCGCCAAACTCTACGCCTGCAAGATGACTGTGGACATGATGGGATTGACCATGGACGACTTTGTCGAGGGTGTGCAGGGGATCGTCACCGCCAGCGATTTCATTGACATGACCGAAGGAGCCCAGATCATCTTTATCTGAAACAGGGGTGTTTGTGAATAATACGATAAGCGCCTCTGCCTAATCCGCAGAGGCGCTTGATTCACCTCTTTCTTCAATACCGAAACTGAACTACAAACGGCGCATCCAGCAGGAATTTCACAAATTGCTCATGGGCTGAAATGCTGCCCAGCACCACCCAACGGCAACGTAATAATCCACTGCCCTCCTTGAAATACTCGCGGCGAATCAAACGCAAACTCGCTTTTTCTAGGGCGATATGAATTTGATCAAACGACTCAACCCCGCCTTGAATGCTCATCTCATAAATGCGTTGTTCGCGCAGGCGGTCAATCCGCCTTTCAAACGAGGGGAACAACCACAACACTATCAAAGCCAAGAGGGTCACTAACCCGCCCAGGAGATATTCCCCCGCCCCCATGGCCATGCCTACCCCAGCCGTCAACCAGATGATAGCCGCGGTAGTCAATCCTGCTATGCGAGGTCCTTCTCTCAAAATAGCCCCTGCACCTAGGAAACCAATGCCGGTGACAATATTCGCAGCAATTCGCGAGATATCTGAACCCCCAAAGTGGCGTGAAAGCAGGGTAAACAACGCTGAACCCGCAGCAATGAAAATAAAGGTGCGAAATCCGGCGGATTTATCACGATATTCCCGTTCCAACCCGATCACCCCGCCAGCCAGCATGGCTGCAGCGATAGGAAGGAAAGAAGTGTAAAAGAGCTCTGTTATAAAATCCATAGATCCGCTCATCAAAACACCTATTGGGTGCGTTAAACAAGAAAATCCCCAAACTGTCCCCTAAGAATATTACACACGGGCAATATACCATCGCAGAGAAAGCGTGTCAAATACAAGATGTGTCTATATTTATGATAAACTTAACTGCTATGCTCTGGGCTGTTCTTCGCCTTCTCATTTTAATGGGGTTGTTCGGGTCGGCACCCCTTCCGCAGGCTACGCCTCCGCTGATCACTGCCCCCGAGCCGGGCGCGGTGCTGCGCGGGCGGATCACTATTCGTGCCAATCTGCCTGATGGCAACTGGTTGCGCTACGAATTAGAATTTGCTTACCAAGAAGACCCTACCCAAACTTGGTTTCCCATTGCGCAATCCGAACAGGCCCCTGCAACTGACCTCTTAGCCGTGTGGGATACTACTGTCATCACCGACGGCACCTACCGCCTGCGGTTGCGCGTCCTTCTGAAGGACGGTCGAGTTCTAGAACAAGTTATCGAGCAACTGCGAGTACGCAATTACACACCCATCGAAACCTCTACCCCCGAGATGCTTTTCGATTCCCCTACTCCCACACCACCTGTTCCCCTCCAAACCCCAACGCCCGCGCCAACACCCACTCCATTGCCTTCCAATCCCCTTACCCTGACCCCCAACACTCTGCTGCGTGCCCTGGCCCGAGGCGGCTTAACTGCCTTAGGTATCCTAACCCTGCTTGGACTGCTAGCTGGAATCCGTTCTCGCACCCATCGCGATTAAATCTGATGATCCTACCTTCTGCTCGCCCTCTCCCTTCTGAAACGACAGCCCTGCCTTACCTGCTGGTTGGGCTGGGCAATCCCGGCCGCGTGTACGCACGCAACCGCCACAACGTGGGCTTTATGGTGATCGATGCCCTTGCCCGCCAGTTGAATCTGGGCACTCCGCGCCTGCAAATGAAAGCACTGGTACTAAGTGGCAGCCTCGATGGGCACAAGGTCATCTTGGCCAAGCCCCAAACCTACATGAACCTCTCTGGCGAGGCCGTCGGTAGCCTGGTGCGCTATTATAAAATTCCCCTTGCGCACCTTTTAGTCATCCACGATGATCTTGACCTGCCCTTCGGCGTTATTCGCTTGCGCCCAGGGGGCGGTGCAGGCGGACACAAGGGACTGCTTTCAATTATGGATCGCCTGGGCACCCAGAATTTCCCGCGTCTCCGTTTTGGCATTGGTCGCCCACCGGGGAAGATGGATCCCGCGGATTATGTCCTTCAAGATTTTGGCGCCAATGAACAACCCACTTTAGAATTGTTGATCGACCGCGCTGTGCAAGCGATTCACGTCTTCGTCACCGAAGGACTGGATGCTGCAATGAACCGCTTTAACGGTATGACACTTGAAACATGAAACTGGCTACGCTGTTAGAGGCACTCCGTTCCCATCCTGAGTACCGCCATTTGCTGGATGACCTGCGCGACGGTCTAATCGTGCAGGGAATGGGGCTTATGCGCGCTGCGCGCCTCCCTCTGGTTGCCGCGCTCCACCGCGACCTGGCCATTCCTCTGGTCTGGGTGGTCGAGCGCACAGATCGCGCCCTAGCTCTTCAGGATGAACTTTCCCTCTGGCTGGCCGAAGGGGAGCATTTCCTCTTCCCCGAGCCCACTCCCCTCTTCTACGAACGCGCCGCCTGGGGGATGCTGACCCGCAAAGATCGCTTGCAGGTGCTCAGCCTGCTCAGTCGCTACCATGTACCGGGCTTGCCGCGTCCTGATCCCCCACCACTCATTGTGGCTCCACTCCGTGCGGTGATGACCCGCACTTTACCCCGTCGAGAGTTTGTTAAGCATACCCGCCTCATCCGTGTAGGTCAAAGCCTGCCGCTGGAGACTTTCCTGCGTCGCTGCTTGGATATCGGCTACCAGCGCGTGGAGGTGGTGGTCGAAGCCGGTCAGATTGCCCTGCGCGGGGGCATCCTCGACCTCTGGCCGCCCACAGAACCTCTCCCGCTGCGCCTGGAATTCTTTGGCGATGAACTGGACACCTTGCGCCAGTTTGATCCTGCCACCCAGCGCACAGTACGCAATTTGGAACAAGCACTGATCACCCCGGCCCGTGAGGTTCTTCCGGTTAAGGCGGTTGCAGCAGGCCTCTCCCCAGAAGAGGTGGATGAATTCTGGCTTCCGCGTGTCTATCCCCTGCCAAGTAGTCTGCTAGATTATCTGCCTCGGGGTGCCCTGGTCATTTTTGATGACCTGGATCTGCTACGCACCACCGCCAGTGAAATTGAAGAACTGGCTGTGCGCATGCGACAAGATAGCATCGCCGAGGGATTGTTGACTCCGGACTTTCCCCTCCCCTACCTGCCTTGGTCGGAACTGCAAGATTTGCTGGGAGATCACCTTTGGCTAGAACTAGGCTATAGCCAAACTGAAGAGGGCCATCCACTCGCTAAACAGTTCCAACCCCAACCGCGCTTTGGCGGTCGCCTGAAATCTTTCCTAGAATGGTTGGCGTTGCGCAGTACAGAGGCCGAAGACGTCTTCATTGTCTCTCGCCAGGTTGCGCGTCTGCGTGAATTGTGGGAAGAACATCGCCGTCACATGCTGGAAACAGCTGCGCACCACGTGCATTTTATCGAGGGCAACCTGAGTGAGGGTTGGCAACTATGGCACCCCGAGACAAAACCGCTCCACTTGCTCGGTGATAGTGAACTATTCGGCTGGGAACGCCCCCAGCCACGCCGCCGCGCCCGTCCCCAGGCGCTTCCCCCTGAGGCCGTTTATGCCGATCTACAGCCGGGTGATTGGGTGGTCCATGTGGATTATGGCATTGGGCGTTTTGTGGGCCTAGTACGTCGTACCCTGGAAGGGGTAGAACGCGAATTTCTCTGCATCGCCTATGCCGAGGGCGATCAACTCTTTGTCCCAGTACATCAAGCCGACCGCATCAGCCGCTACATCAGCCCAGATGGCGAAGAACCCACCCCTACCCGTTTGGGCACTGCGGACTGGAACCTGACCAAGCAACGGGTGCGCGAAGCCGTCCAGGAGGTAGCGCGTGAGTTGTTGGAACTTTATGCTCAACGGCAGGTGGCGCGAGGGTTTGCCTTCAGCCCCGACACCCCCTGGCAACAGGAACTCGAGGCCAGTTTTCCCTACATCGAAACCGAGGATCAATTGCGCGCCATTGAAGAAGTCAAGCGGGATATGGAAAGCCCACGCCCTATGGATCGCCTCTTGTGCGGCGATGTGGGTTATGGCAAAACCGAGGTGGCTCTACGCGCTGCGTTCAAAGCAGTCATGGATGGTAAACAGGTGGCGGTTCTGGTACCCACCACCATCCTGGCTCAACAGCACTACGAGACCTTCCGCCAACGCTTGGCACCCTTCCCGGTTAATGTGGAAATGCTGTCGCGCTTCCGCAAGCCCAAGGAGCAGGAAGAGATCTTAATTCGCTTGGCTTTAGGCGATATTGATATCATTATCGGCACACATCGCCTGCTTCAGCCGGATGTGGTCTTCAAAGATCTGGGGCTGGTCATCATCGACGAGGAGCAACGCTTTGGGGTCACACACAAGGAGTACTTTAAGAAACTGCGCACCGAAG
Organism: uncultured Thermanaerothrix sp.; assembly: GCF_938028735.1. Classification (GTDB taxonomy): domain Bacteria; phylum Chloroflexota; class Anaerolineae; order Anaerolineales; family Anaerolineaceae; genus Thermanaerothrix. The sequence continues at coordinate 149,636 of NZ_CALIMF010000001.1, read as the reverse complement.
TAGATGTGCTCACCCTAACCGCCACCCCCATTCCGCGCACCCTTTACATGGCGCTGGCCGGCGTGCGCGACATTTCCGTCATCAACACGCCGCCGGCAGAACGCTTGCCCGTAATCACCCACATTGGTCCCTATTCTCCCCGGCTGGTACGGCAGGCTATCCTGCGTGAAATTGAACGTGGGGGGCAGGTTTTCTTCGTTCATAATCGTGTGCAGACCATTCAGGCCATGCGCCGCCACCTGGAAACCTTGGTACCCGAAGCCCGTATCGCCGTGGCACATGGGCAAATGCCGGAGGAGCAACTGGCTCAGGTCATGGAGTGCTTTACCCGAGGCGAGGTGGATGTTCTGCTGTGCACCTCAATCATCGAATCCGGCCTGGATATCCCCAATGCCAACACCCTCATTGTAGATCGTGGGGATGCCTTTGGATTGGCTCAGCTCTATCAATTGCGCGGACGGGTCGGGCGCGGCACCCAGCGCGCTTACGCGTATTTCTTCCGCCACCGCAAACGTCCACCCACACCTGAGGGCCAGGAGCGGCTGGAAATTATTGCCGAAAATACGCAATTGGGCTCAGGGTACGCCATTGCCATGCGTGACCTGGAAATGCGCGGAGCAGGTGAAATCCTGGGAACCCGTCAGCACGGCTATATTGCCAGCGTGGGTTTCCACCTTTACACGCGCCTGTTGGCGCAGGCCGTGCGCGAACTGCGCCGTGAGCACCCTACAATCGGCACCGCCGAACCCGCTCCTTCTAGTGGCGATCTGGGACTGATGGTCAACGTCGATCTCCCCCTGGACACCGGCATCCCAATCACTTACGTGCCCGATCAACAAACCCGTCTAAGCCTTTACCGCCGTTTGGCCGAGATGCGCAATGAAAGCGAACTAGAAGCCCTGCGTGAAGAATTTCGCGACCGCTTTGGCCCCCTGCCTGAAGCCGTTGAAAACCTCTTCTTCCAAATGCAGGTCAAACTCCGTGCCGAAGCCGCAGGATTGGCCTCCGTGAGCGTTGAAAGCGGTCAAATGGTGCTTCGTTACCCCCCACGCCCAGAAGACGCATCCCCCCGCACGCTGCCTACGCTGGAACCCCTGGCGCGTAGTGGTAAAAATGCCTATTGGATAGCCTTCAATCCCACCGACCCGCAATGGCGCCAGCGCTTGCTGGAGATTTTGGGACGCCTTAGCGAATATGAGCACTCACTTAAGCCTACTTAAGCGTTTGGTTTAGGGCGTCCCTTAGTTCAAATTGATCTTAACGTTGCCTTAACCTATATCTTACCCCCTGTTTGCAATTCCTAAACCTGCCTTGGGTAGGATAAAGATAAAACAATGCAAAAGGTTAGGCAACATGTCTTACCCTAACGAAATTAATCTCTCTTACCCAAACACAGCCTACAGGTTTTCGACACGGCACCTTGAAGATGCTTTGATCGCAGATGTATTGGAATATATCGTCCTCAAGAAGTACGCCTGGACAAGGGGTTTATGGCAAGCCGTGCTACGTCCCGCTGTACGGCGTTTTTGCGCCCTGGCTGCAGCCTTTGATCACACCGTAGCCTCCATCGGCTTCTGCCAGGCGGCGGCTCATTGGTTGCCCCGTTTACTGCCTCCACCCCGCATCTTTGGCGCCGAACATATCCCCCGCAAAGGGCCTCTACTGATCCTTGCTAACCACCCGGGTACCTTCGACATTCTGCTCCTTGCCTCATGTGTGCCCCGGAACGATTTCAAAGTCATTGCTAGCGACCGCCCTTTCTTCCGCGCTCTTAACGCTACCAGCACTCACTTAATCTTTTCCAGTCGGGTGGACCTACGCGCCAAGGCCAATGTAATCCGCCACGCCATTCAGCACCTTGAAAATGGAGGGGTACTGGTCGTCTTCCCCGCCGGTCGGTTGGAGCCTGATCCTGTCCACCGCCCGGCTGCGGCTCTCGAATCTCTTCTCCATTGGTCCGAGAGCATTCGCATTTTAATGTCCCGGGTCCCAGATACCCTTATCCAGGTGGTCATAATGGGGCACTTGGTAGATTCACACCTGCTAAACCACCCACTAATAAAAAAGCAGGGCGTTCCATACAACGCTCTTGTATTGACAGAGACGCTTCAGATCTGGAAGCAGATGATCACACGAAAACCCCTCCGTATATTCCCACAAATTCACTTTGATCACCCTCTCAAGGCGAACAGGTCATTGACCACCTTTACCGATCCCTTGGCCGAAATCATCCATCGCGCATCGAGTCTAATGCAAACCCTTGTCCGTTCTTAATCTCCCCTTAATCGGCGACAATCAAACGCAAAACTTATTTTAGCCCCACGTTCAAGAAACCTTAAAAAACGTGGGCTATAGTAGTTATTGAAAGCACAACTAGGGAGAAACCACATGGGATTAGCAGACTTACACATTCATACTGTCTACAGTTACGATGGTACTTCTTCAGTTGAAGCGGTATTGAAATACGTGGCAGAGTACACCGATCTCGATATCATCGCCATTACCGACCATGATTGCATCACCGGCGCACTCAAGGCACAAGATTTGGCCCCCGCCTATGGGCTTGAGGTGATTCCAGGGATTGAAGTATCCACCTCTGAAGGTCATGTTCTGGCACTTTACATAGAACGCCCAGTCCCAGCCGGCCTCTCACTTATTGAAACGGCGCTTCGTGTCGGCGAATTGGGGGGACTGTGCATTGCAGCACATCCCATGGCAGCGGGCACCAGCAGCCTCAATTTTCAAACCATTCGCGCCGCACTTGAGCACCCTGAGGTGCGTCGCATCTTGGTGGGCGTAGAACGCTTCAACGGAGGGCTGGTTTACACCCGCCGCAATCCTTGGGTAGAAGCTATAGCCAGTACCCTCCCTCTTGCCCAGGTGGGCAACAGTGATGCCCACGTCCTGCGTATGATCGGCCAGGGGGCAACTTTCTTCCCCGGCACTACCGCAGCCGAACTACGGCACGCCTTAGAACATGCCACCACAGAAGTGCGCAAAGGACATGGACTGGGCGGCATTGAAGTACTGCGCGATTTCATCCCTCGTTATCTGCTGCGCAAGATGGGTTGGGTGGTTCACAACGCAGATCCGCGCGCGCCACTCAGGCTAACCCGTATTTCTCAAGCCCTACAAGCCTCCATGGTGGGCTCAACGCATGGAGCACGTTTGTGACAATGAGCAAACCTAAGGTATTACTCATCGGCGGCTCGCTCAACCAAACGACCATTGTGCATCAGATCGCCCAACAATTGCCAGAGTGCGATTGTTATTTCACGCCCTTTTATGCGGATGGTCCGATTGGCTGGCTTACACGCTTGGGACTCACGCGTTTCACCATTCTGGGCGGGCGCCACCGGCAAGCCACCGAACGCTACCTGCGGGCTCACAACCTTGCCGTGGATTACGGGGGTCAGCAACATGCCTATGATCTGGTTGTGACCTGCACTGACCTTCTACTTCCCCGCAACATATTGAACACTCGCTTGGTCCTAGTTCAAGAAGGGATGTTGGAAGCGGAGGATTGGCGCTTTCATCTTGTGCGTACCCTCAAGCTCCCTCGTTACCTTGCCAACACTGCCGCTACCGGCCTGTCCCATGCCTATCATGCTTTCTGTGTGGCTTCACCGGGCTACCGCGATCTTTTCATCCGCAAAGGCGTCCATCCCGACAAAATTGTTGTGACCGGTATTCCTAACTTTGATAATGCTGTGGACTACCTGAACAATGATTTTCCTCATCGTGGCTATGTCCTCGTGGCAACCTCGGCCACCCGCGAAACACTCAAATTTCATGACCGCGAGCGCTTCCTACAACGCATAAAAGTGCTGGCCAATGGCCGCCCAATCATCTTCAAATTGCACCCCAATGAAAATATTGAACGCGCTACGCGCGAAATTCGGCGTCACTTTCCGCATGCTCCCATCTACACCGAGGGCAACCTGCATCATATGATTGCTAACTCTGAAATGCTCATCGCTCAAAACACCTCAGCCATCTTTACCGCTTTGGTCTTAGGTAAACCTATCCACTGTGATCTTGATCTTGCCACCTTGAAGCGCCTTTTACCTATCCAGAACGGCGGGCGCTCCGCTGAGCGCATTGCCGAAGTGTGTCGGCAACTTTTGCAGACCCCCCTTACCGAACTCACCCGGCGGCCCCTGCGCTCCCGCTTCTTGCCCCGCTGGGAAGTTCAAGACCTTTCCTCATAACAATTCACCCCTTCTCCCGAATTTGCCCGGGCGAACGTTTGACCCGGGCAAATTTGTGTTAGAATCAAAATCCTTGAACAAATGTTTTACACCTGTCTAGGATGGATAAGAAAAGACAATCATTGATGAGATTCCAATTGCAAGCCCCCTACCACCCTACTGGCGACCAGCCCGAGGCCATTCGTCAATTAGTTGAAGGCGTGCGGCGTGGCTATCGCCATCAGGTACTGCTGGGTGCTACCGGCACTGGGAAGACGTACACCATCGCCAATGTGATCGCCGAATTGCAAATGCCGGCGCTGGTCATGGCACACAACAAGACCCTAGCGGCACAACTTTATGCCGAGTTTAAGCAGTTCTTTCCAGATAATGCCGTCGAATACTTTGTTTCTTACTATGATTACTACCAACCCGAGGCCTATGTTCCTCAGCACGATCTCTATATTGAAAAAGAAACCGAGATCAACGAGGAGATAGATCGTCTGCGCTTGGCGGCCACCACCGCCCTCATGTCGCGACCAGATGTCATCATTGTCGCTTCGGTTTCCTGCATCTACGGCCTGGGCGACCCGCAAGCCTACGGAAAGAGTGTGATTGACTTGCAAATTGGGGGAATTTACCGCCGCAACGCTTTGTTGCGCCAATTGGTGGAAAGTCAGTACCAGCGTAACGATTTTGAGGTGCGTCCGGGAGTCTTTCGCGTGCGCGGCGACACCCTGGAAATCTTCCCCGCTTACGAGGATAAGCGCGCATACCGGATCACTTTTTTCGGTGATGAGGTTGAACGCATCCAAGTCATCAATCCTCTGACCGGCGAATTGCTTTACGAGCCGCCACAGATTGCCATCTATCCTGCCAAGCACTACATTACCGAGCAAGAACGCCTGCAAAAGGCCTTGCAGGACATCGAAGCCGAACTCGAAGAACGCCTGGCCTACCTACGCTCCCAAGGGAAACTGCTGGAAGCTCAGCGCTTGGAGCAACGCACGCGTTACGATCTGGAAATGCTGCGTGAGGTGGGTTATTGCTCCGGTATTGAGAACTACTCACGCCATCTCGATCAGCGTCCCCCCGGCTCGCCCCCATGGACCCTGATGGACTACCTGCCCAGCGAGTATTTGCTCATCATTGATGAGTCACATATGACTATCCCACAAATCCGAGGTATGTACCACGGCGACCGCTCGCGCAAAGAGGTGCTAGTGGAGTATGGATTCCGTTTGCCTTCGGCATTGGATAACCGTCCTCTGACTTTCGAGGAATTCGAGCAACGCATGGGGTACACTATTTACACCTCGGCCACCCCCGGCCCCTACGAACTGGCGCGCGCCGACCAGGTGGTTGAACAGATCATCCGCCCTACTGGGTTGCTTGATCCGGTAGTAGAGGTCCGCCCCACTCAAGGTCAGATTGACGACTTGGTCAGAGAGATCCGCCAACGCGTCGAGCGCGGCGAGCGGGCTCTGGTCACTACGTTAACTAAACGCATGGCTGAGGATCTGGCCGATTACTTGATGGAACTGGGTATCAAAGTACATTATCTGCACTCCGAGATTGACACCCTGGAACGGGTGGGCATCCTGCGTGATCTACGCCTAGGGGTCTTTGATGTGGTGGTGGGCATCAACCTGTTGCGCGAAGGCCTTGACCTACCCGAAGTTTCCCTTGTGGCCATCTTGGATGCAGACAAGGAGGGCTTCTTACGTTCTGCTACCGCACTTATCCAGACCATTGGACGCGCGGCCCGTCACGTGAACGGCCATGTGATTATGTATGCCGACCACATCACCGAGGCAATGCGCCAGGCCATCGACGAGACCAACCGCCGCCGCGCCAAACAGATGGCCTATAACCAAGCCCATGGGATTGAGCCGGTCAGCATCGTCAAGGCCGTGCATGACCTGACCGAACGGTTGAGCACCACTGCTGTGGCTGAAGGGCGTGCTGAATACACCACCGGCCGAGGAACTGCCCGCGCCGCTTCTGCTCGTGAATTGAAACACCTGATCGCCGAACTGGAACAGCAAATGAGAGCCGCAGCTAAGAACCTGGAATTTGAAAAAGCGGCTGCCTTACGAGATCAAATCTTTGAGTTGCGGGCACTGCTGGCCGAGGAGAGCAACCTGTCGCCCTGGCAGAAAGCCCGCCTGCTGGCAGGGGAGGAAGCCCCTTAAGCCGTAGGACGAATTTCAAATCGCCGAAATTCACCGCTGGCCGGCAACCACTCAACATCCACCTCCGTGACCACAGCTGAACGAGGGCCACGGCGCAGATGATCGAGCAGGGCTTCCAGGCGCAAACGAGGCCCCTCTGCTACCACCTCGACATCTCCATCAAAGGTATTACGCACCCACCCAACCAGTCCCAAAGCCAGAGCGCGATCTTGCACGAAGTAACGAAAGCCAACCCCTTGTACGTGACCGTGAATCAAGGCGTGAAGACGCATGGCATCTGTCGTCATGATCCCTCCTATCGAGGAAGATGCAAGCGATGGGGGTGGATGAAAAACATGCTGACAAGCACCGGTACGGTGACCAAGACACCCAGTACCAGATAAGGCCATAGGTGGCGCCAGGCCCGTTGCCATACATTAACCCCTAGCACATCCTGCTGCCATTCGCGCTCTAGTTGGATGAGTGCGATCCCTAGGCCTGCTTGCACACCTTCCTCGCACCCTCGGCCGTCCTGGTAAATGCGCGTTAGCGTGGTCAACCCGCTACGCCCAAACCGTTCTTGCAAATAGTGCACAAACGAGGCAGACTGAGCATAAGCCAGGAAAGCCCCCGCTGTTTCACGCGGGAAGGTGCGGCACAGACTCTGCATAGGCAGCAGACGATCTTCTTGAATCGCCCGTTCCAACGCACGCTGATAATCTGGATTGGGGTAAAGTTCAGCCAGTGAGGCCATGCCTTCCGCCAACCAAACCGGCATCTGCGCATATGCCTCTCCCATCAACCGGTACTGCAACAGGTGCGCAATTTCATGTGGGATCTGCCGCTCCATTTCCGCCACCTGATCCGGCCCAGGTGGAATGGCCACCAGCACAATCCCTGTTTCTGGGCTGGCATGGCCCGCCAACCAGGGCGTTTGGGACAGGCTTAGCGCCTGTTGTAGACTTTGAACATCTGGGTAGATATAGATTTGTAAGGGGGAAGGAGGCTCTGCCTCAAGGAGTGTTTGGGCTTTACTAAGACCACTCTGTGCAGCCAGAAGTGCCGCTTGCCCAAAAGCCAAATCCCCTTCTACCCACCCCACCTGAATTGTGCCATCTTGCAGACCCTGCCAATCAAAACGGTTATCGTGGTAAATGAACTGATAACGGGGACTCTCTACCAACCGCCCATCGGCCTGTTTCACTCGGAACCAGTAGGTAACACGGGCAAAGGGAGTTAATGTACGTCCGGTTAACTTCCAGACATAAACCAATTCCCCCGTTGAGGTAGGCATGAGATCAACAGCAAGGGGTGGCTGGCCCTCAGGGGAGATAAGTAATATCACCTCCTGAGGTGGTATGCTCAGACGCAGATGGGCCCGGAAAGTCACCTGCTCGCCAAACTTCGATTCTGCTGAGACCCCTTCAACAATAGGATCGGGGGTTACCTGTGGCCACCATAGACTTTGCCACCATAGTGCCGCCACAACTAGCCAAGCCAATTCGCCTCACCTCCCCGCTGGGACCGCCTTAGTTCAAGCGCGCCAATAAATCCTCATCTAGGTCCTCTTCCTCGTCCTCCTCCGCAGACGCGAGATCAATGATGTGATCGAGGTCCTTCTCATCCTGAACTTCAAACTCAAACATTCCGAACGGCATCACACCCTCATTGAAGGAAAGGTTATCCAAAGCATCCTCGATGAAAGTAGCCTCGTCGTCATCCTCGGTCTCGGCCAACAGCCGCTCGAGCGCCTGTTGCACGCCTTCCCCACCGATCTGTGAAAGCGACCAAATGGCCGCCATGCGCACTTCCTCGTCCTCAATCCCTTCTTCCAGCATGTTCAAGAGAGGTTCACGCGCCTCTTCGATCTCTAATTCACCTGCTGCCCGTACCGCCTCGAGTTGCACATCGAAATCGGGATGATCCAGCATACGTACAACGTGTTGCCCCCACGCTGGGTCGGCCGAGCGCCCCATCGCAAAAAGGGCACTGGCTACCCACGCAGGGTCATCACTGGTATAAGCGCGCAGGATCAGGGAGGGCACCTCCTGGCGGCTGGAAAATCCAAGCGCCTCCAGAGCCCGCCGTTGCACCAGTGGCGAGCGGTCGCGGCTCAGCGCGCTGAGCAGATGATCTTCTACCATGTGCAAGGTGGTCTCAGGGAGTTCTTCGACCTCACCAAGGTAAACGAATTGGGCCAGCACTGAAGCCGCCTGAGCCCGCACAATCTCATCGCTATCCTCTTCCATCATCTGAATCATCTTGTGAATCAGATGCGGATCTTGGCACTCCCACAGCAGGCTAAGTGCGCCAGCCCGCACCCGTGGATCCTCATCATCCAGGGCAAATTTACTTAACTCGTCAAACGAGACCAGTGTATCGGCCTCGGCCAGCATCTCCAGGTCTTCCATCAACGCCGCGCGACGTTCGACGGGCACTTGTTTCCATACGCGCTTGAGACTTTCCAGATCCTCAGGGCTGAGGTCTGAGAAGCGATGCAAAAAACGCGCCGGGAAAGGCTGGTTCATATCTAGCAGGGCTTCCAGCACCTGCTCAAACGAAACTTGCTTCCGCGATTTTCTTGACATACCTACCTCATTTATCTAGGGCAATACCACCGGATTAAGAATATCCTGAGCGGTAATGTATATGAAAAGCAATATTAACAACACAAAGCCGATCATGTGAATGAGTGCCTCGTACTTGGGAGGTACGCGCCGGCCAATTACCAGTTCGGGCAGGATAAAGAGGATGCGCCCACCATCCAGAGCGGGTATCGGCAGCAGATTGGCAAAGCCCACGGCAACCGAAATCAGTGCCATCAGCCGTAAGGTCAGGGTGGATTCAACCGGGCTGGCCCCCGCCTGCTCACTCTCAATATCCCGCTCACGGGCTTGGGAGAAAATCGTGTAAATACCCACCGGGCCAACCACCCGGCTCTGTTCAGGGGGAACTTCCCCCCGTATTGCTGCAATGAGAGAGCGTGGAATTTGGACCAACCCCTCCCAGGTGGCCCGTGAGGCCCAGGGTAACGTCTCAAACCAGGAGGAGACCGCCCGCCAAGGGGTGGCCATGCGGATCCCCAGCGCCCCCTGCCCTGGAGGTGGATTAAGGCGGGGAGTCGCCCGCAAGGTAATCAACGCACCCTGACGCTCTATAACCAAGGTAATTTCCTGCCCTCGGTTCTGAGTGATGATCTGGCTCAATTGTGCCATGCTGGTAATGGCCGTGCCATTAACCTCACGCACCAAATCACCCGCCAGAATACCGGCCTGAGCCGCCGGGGAGTCTGGCTCGACAAAATCTACCATGACCTTGTTAACCTCAGGGATACCCGCTCGCAAAAAGAACACACTAAAGAGAAACAACCCGGTCAACAAGTTCATGAAGGGCCCTGCCAGCAAGACCACCATCCGCGCCAAGGGTTTTGCGTTGATAAACCCCCCCGGCACACTGGGATCGTTTTCGCCAGAAAGGCGCACAAAGGCCCCAAACGGAATCCAGTTTAAGGTGACCTCCGTTTCACCGACCCGAAACAGGCGCACCAGACGCGGCGGAAAACCAAAGCCAAACTCCTCAACCCGGATACCAAAAATCCGTGCCGCCAGATAGTGCCCGAACTCATGTAAAAACAGAGTCAGGCTGAAGAAAATGAAAAACTCTAGAAAGATCATCGCCTTTACCTTATCATCCTAACCGTTATCCCTTGCACCCTGATTATATCGCTTTTGGGTGCGCCGGGCAAAAGTTGGCTCAACCTTGTCCCTCTACCAAACGCGCTGGGCCACCAACCTGCGCAACAATCACTTCCCGCACTCCCGGGAAGTCGCGCAACCGTCTTTGGATGCTTTCGGCGTGTTCGGGTAGGCAGATGACATGCACGTTCGGCCCAGCATCTAGGGTGTAGAAAGCCGCTATTCCCTCACGGCGCCAGGACGCCACCGCATGCATGAGCTCTACCGAAACTCCTCGCCAATAGATCAGAGGGGGCTGTGAGGTCAGCATGACCGCATGTAGCATCATACTGTCCTGCTCGGCAATTTCGGCCAAGGCCTCAAAATCGCGACGCCAGATGGCCTGGCGGGCGATCCGCAACCGCCGTGGCGCATCCGCCACCCGTGCCGCCTGCAGAGGACTGGTTGCCGCCAATAAGTGGCCCTGACTCGAACCGATGGCTTTGTGGGCAGACTCAACAATTGCCACGCAATCCACCAGCGGCCAGTGCTCCGGAGGGGCAATCGAAAAGGCATAGGAATCGGCATCGCCTCTGCCAGGTTGCCATTCCACAAATCCCGCCGGTACGGAACGTGCTGCTGATCCCGAACCGCGCCGTGCTAGGCGCGAGAGCGCGGCTTCATCCAAACGCAAGCCCAAAGCCGCCGTTGAAGCCAGCGCTAACGCTGCAAACGCCGCCGCAGATGAGGCCAGACCGGCGCCCGCTGGGAAATTGTTTTCACTTTCCACGTGCGCGGCCAGAGTGCGTCCGGCCAGACCTCGCACAAGATCCAGGAAGCGCACAACGCGTTCACGTGCTGCTCCCTCGAGTGGCTGACTGTTGAGCCAGATCTCATCTTGAGCCAACGTGGGATCAAACCAGACCCGCGTGCGGGTTAGAAGCCCACCCAGATTCATGGAAAGCGAGCCATTCGCCGGCAGGCGCAGTTCAGGATCACGATTCCCCCAGTACTTGATAAAGGCAATGTTGGGATGGGCAATGGCAGTGGCTGCCGTTTTTTCCATAGACCACCCTTTATTCGCTCTTCTGAGCCATGATAAGATAGGCGTCCTCGTGCTGCCAGGGTGAAGCCAGCAGGGTCAGCCCCACACCTTGCAAACCACTGCGAATCACCCCGGCATCCAAACGATGGGCACGCGGAGGACCATCATCATGAACCGCATCTGGCCGCCAATCCAGCACCGCCACCCGTCCGCCAACCTTTAGAACGCGCTGGATTTCGCGCATCAGATCATCCAATGGATCAACCTCATGAACCACAAAAGCCGCCCAAACCAAGTCTGCGCTTGCCGCTGGCAACGGGATGCGCGGCAACTCAATGCACATGGTATGCACCTGCGCCGGAGGATGCCGAGCGACCAGGGCATCCAACATTTCGCGGCTAATATCCAGCGCCCAAACCGCCCCGGTGGGGGTAACCAAATCGGCCAGGGGAAAAGTCCAAAAGCCTGGCCCACATCCCAAGTCCACCACCACCTGCCCCGGCTGCACACCAACCTGACGCAACAACGCTCGAGGATGCCATTTGGCCTCGCGTGAGGTTTCTAAAAGGATGGCATGCTTTTTAGGGTTAAAACGTTTTGTTTCGGACACAACGACCCCTTAGAATATTCTGATTTAGACAAATTATAGTCGGAAGTCACCCGGGCAGGGGATAGGTGTCCGGAAGTTATCCAGCCTCACCAGTGCCCTCAGCCGCCTCACGCGCTGTTTGCATGAGTCGTTCGTGGACAGCCCTCACCCGTTCCTCATCCATTTTGACCACCGCCCGGTCATAAGTCAGATAGCCATTCACCTCAATCTCCACATCACTGGTCTGAGTGTAAATCGCCGCCGAAAGGCCGGCTTCTACCCAAGGACGCACCTGCTCGTCCAGCAAGCGCTCATAGGCAGATGTGAGATCCGGAATAGTTTTGAAATGTTTATACCCAAAGCGCTTGCGGGGGTTCCAAAGATGATTGCAGATCTCCAGACTATACCCCCCAAATTCAGAAAGCGCCACTGCTCGCTCTTCTTCTGGCAGAATGGGGCGTAGGGGCTTGCCATAAACGTGGTAGGAGCAAAAATCGCCACCTTTTTGATCGTACCAGCCGCTGGCGTGATCCACTAGGCGCGTGGGATCATACGCCTTGAGCCAATCTGCAATAGCACGCGCTTCAAACTGCCCCCACCCCTCGTTAAAGGGAACCCACACCCCAATACAAGGGAAATGGTACAGGTGATCCACCATTGCTTGTAACTCTTGCCGATAATCCGCGCGTGATTCAAGGGATTGACGGCCAAAGCGCCACAAAGCGCGCTGATCTCCCTGATGCAGTCCCAATAAGAGCGTAACCAACCCCTCAAACCCAGTTTGCGCACGCCCACCGTTGGGCATATCTTGCCAAACAATCAATCCCATCTGATCACAGGCATAATAATAACGGGCCGGCTCAACCTTGACATGCTTGCGCAGCATATTGAAACCCAGCCGTTTGAGAAAAGCCAGTTCCCAGCGCATGGCCTCTTCTGAGGGCGGCGTGTACAACCCATCTGGCCAGTATCCCTGATCCAGAGGGCCCAACATGAACAGCGGCTCGCCGTTGAGCAAAACTCGCGTCCGCCCCTGGGCATCTCGGCCCAACCGAAACTCTCGCATTCCAAAGTAACTACGCACGCGATCTCTTTCAGCAGTGATCACCAGGTCATAGAGGAATGGAGAATCGGGGCTCCAAAGGCGTGGCGAGGGTAAGGAGATAATCATCTCACTTTCAGAGGTAGGGACGCTCACCTCAGCCACTTTGACCCCTTCCGCTAACACTTCGGCCCGCACATCGTGCAAGGCAGCTGTACCACCAGTCAAAACTCGCACCCGCACTGCCTGCCCAGATACATCCGGCGTGATCCGCAACCCGGCTACATAGTGGGCCGGCACAGCTTCTAGCCAGACGGTTTGCCAAATTCCCGAAACGGAATTGTACCAAATCGTATGCGGCTGACGCGTTTGTTTGCCGCGCTGCTGCCAATGGGTATCCGTAGGATCCCACACGGCCACTATGAGGTCCTGCTCCCTTGAGCGTAGGTAAGGAGTGATATCGAACACAAACGGCAAATAACCACCCTGATGGCTCCCCACGCGGTAACCATTGACCCAAATTTCCGCCTCCCAATCCACTGCACCAAAATGCAACAGCACCCGCTTGCCTTCCCAAGCCGGAGGCACCTCAAAAATGCAGCGATACCATAAACGTTCTTCAGGTTGGAGCGAGCGCCTTACCCCAGAAAGCGCCGCTTCGATAGCAAAAGGCACTAGAATCTCACCCTCGAAAACAGGAGGGGTTGCCTGAGCCCGCGGGGCAATGCCAAATTGCCAGACTCCGTTGAGGTTCAACCATTCTTCCCGCACCAATTGAGGTCGAGGATACTCCGGCCAGACGGCCTCAGGCTGAAGCGCCTCGCCCCAACGAGTCATCAACGGCGCACGTTGAGGTTGCCAAACCATGGTTTCCATGCCTCCTTGTGGGAAGATGTTTTAGAGGATAGCCAGTCTGCCCGGATCCCCCGAACCGGTGAGGCTTCATCTCAATGATAGCACACATAAAAACGACAGACCGGCTCGCACGCTAACCGGTCTGTGATGAACAAAGATAAACCCAAAATCTCAAGTGAGATTTGTAGAGGCTGCCTCTCCCACCTGCTTCTCACCTACAGAGGTGGTTTCGGCTTTGGGGAAACCTTCCATGCGCCGAAGGGCCTCGTTGTACACCTTGAGACGAACAGCACGCAGGCTTTCAGGAATGGTCACCACCCGTGCCCACCGTTGCAGGATAGGGGACTGCCGCTGGCATTCGGCCAGGTAATAATTGGGAATGCGTGGGCTGAGATGATGAATGTGGTGATAGCCAATGCTACCCGTAAACCACTCCAGCACCTTAGGTAATTTGTAATAGGAAGCCCCCAGCAATGCCGACGCCACATAGTTCCAGTGCTCCGCGCGCTCCCAATATACATCCTCAAACTGATGCTGGATGTAGAACAACCAGATTCCCCCTGTGCCGGCCAACCAGATAACCGGAAGTTGAATCATCACATATGCCTTCCAGCCCACCAGCGCGATCAGCCCTGCAGCCAAGGCCACAACACCCAGATTGGTCAACCACACGCTGCGCGTCTGGCGCTTGCCATAGCGCGGCAGGGGTAAACGGTGCATGATCAGGAACATGAAGATCGGTCCTAAGATGAACATAACCAGCGGGTTACGAAAGAAGCGATATCCCAGTTTCTCCAGCCAGGCCTTTTCGTAAAACTCTTCAAGGGTCAGAGTCGTAACATCCCCCACCCCACGTTTGTCCAGGTTCCCACTGGTGGCATGGTGAATGGCATGGGAGTGCCACCATTGCTCGCCGGGGGTAAACACCAGGATCCCCAACCAGAAGCCTACCGTACGGTTCAGTCGGGTGGAAGGAAAGAAGGAGTTGTGACCACAATCGTGGAAAAAGATAAATACACGGATCAGAAAACCGGCCGCCAAAACGGCCAGGCCCAAGGTCAACGCATAAGAAATCGTCAGGCTGCGGTACATTAAATACCAGAGCACCGCATATGGCACCAGGGTGTTAACCAATTGCCAAACGGCGCGACGCGTATCCGCTCGCTGGTAAGCGGTAATCTCACGGTTAATCTCATTCAGTTTAGGCAAGGCAGCCAAGCGTGCCTCGCGGGTTGTGGCTTCCATCACAGGCTTCTCCTTTTGGGTAAGGGGATAATCTCATTTTAGCCTGCTCCGCTTTGTGTTCCACCCCCTACACAGAGCATTTCGGTCATATTTCGAGTCATATTTCTTGCTCCCCTTAGCACATGTCTTTTCCCATGCTCATGGCCCCCTTGCTGACGAGTTTTAGAGATGCTTTGACAATCCCCGCCGTACCCTCCGGAGCAAACGCACCCCTAAGAGTACACCAACCCCCATGCCGGCTAGCAGAGGCTTCCACACTTCCCCACGCAAACGAAGGGCATCTCCCTTGACTACCAGTGCCAAATGCACAAGCACCAAGAGGGCCGCCACGTAAACCAGCCGGTGGAGCGCCTTCCAGCGCCGCCCAAGCCTACGCTGGATGCCCTGAAGAGACGTTACCGCCAGGCCGCTAAGAATGAGAAAAGCGCCCGCCCCAAACCATAAATAAGGCTTCTCGCGAAACTCGGCGCCCAACCAAGCCCAGTTCAACTCATAATCCACACCCACGTAGAGTGCAACATGGACCAGAGCGTAAGCAAAAGCATACAGCCCCAGGGGACGCCGCCAGCGCACAACCCACGCCAAGCCCCTTACCCAAGCCAAGGGTGTACAAGTCAGCGAAGCCAGCAGAAGCAAAATGGCCGCATCACCACTGCGCTGAATAGCAGTTTGCAGCGGGTTGATCCAGTACATCCCACGCAAGACACCTATCCAGAACAAAACCGCCGGCGCTACCCCTAGACCATGAACCCAGAGAAGCCATGCAGGGCGCTCAACTGCCTTACGTGTCAACACTTTTGCCATGGGCCAGGTTCAGTAGTAAACGCTAAGATCCATCCCTTGGTAAAGGGTTGCCACCTGTTCAGCATAACCATTAAAAGGCAACGTGGGCCGACGCCCACTTTCGCCAATGCGCCGCTCGGTGGCCTGTGACCAACGTGGATGTGAAACCGCCGGATTGACATTGGCGTAGAAGCCGTATTCCTGCGGCGCCACAGTTGACCATAACGTCGCGGGTTGTTCCTCGGTTAATTCGATCCGCACAATGGCTTTAATGCTCTTGAAGCCATACTTCCACGGCACCACCAGACGCAGGGGAGCACCGTTTTGAGGCAACAGTACTTGCCCATAAAGCCCAACCGCCAGGATGGTCAGATCATGTAAGGCCTCATCCAGGCGCAGTCCTTCAGTATAGGGCCAGGGAAAAAGTGGGTTCTTCTGACCGGGCATCTGTTGCGGATCATGAAGCGCCACAAAACGCACAAACCGCGCTGAACCCATGGGATCTGCTTGTTCTAACAACAAACGCAGTGGGAAACCCAACCAGGGGATTACCATGGACCAGCCCTCGACACACCGCAAGCGATAGATGCGTTCTTCCAAAGGGAAAGCCTGCAGCAGGTCCTCAATCCCAAATGTCTGGGGGCTGTGCACGAGGCCCCCTATTTCAACCGTCCAGGGGCGCACCCGGAAATCACGCGCCAACTGGGCAACTGCTTGTTTATCCGTAGAGAATTCGTAGTAATTGTTGTAATGCGTGACGGCTTCAAAAGGCGTAAGGGCATCCCCATATTCATCCGCGCGGCCCGTAGCCTGCGGGGCAAGGGCGGTTTCGTCTTCAGGGACTGGCCTCTTAGAAGCAGGTAAACAGGCTGCCAGTGCAATCCCCGCCGAAAGGCTCAACGCACCTTGCAAAAAACGCCGACGAGAATGATAAAGTGCCTCAGGGGTTATCTCTGACGAACGTGGCAGGGGATATCTAAAGCGCATTCGTTTCTCCTCTCTTACCTCTAATTATAAGGAATTAGGAGAACCTATGTCGGGTTTGTATGAGGATGATCTCACAACTATTCTCGGGGAGAGGCTTGTTCGCGTTGCCTCCACCATTGAGCAAAGCGTTCCACTTGACGGCGTTGCACCAATGTGGGCCGGATAAAGGGACGCACCTGGCGAATCATATCCCAAGCTTGCTCCACCATGAGACCGGTGCTAACCAGATAAGCCACTGCCAGCGTAGGCGCACGCCCTACACCTGACGCACAGTGTATATAGACTTTGCGCCCGGCTTTTATTTGCGCTTGGATGAAGGCAACCCCCTCCTCCAGTGCCTCCATAGAAGGCGCCTGGTCATCTATTGTGGGCAAATATAAGTAGTGCGTTGGTGCCAGCGCAGCAGCACGATCATCAAACTCCGCGCGCAGGTTGACCACCGCCTCAATCCCCCAACGCTCAAGGATGCGTTTACCTCGCCGCCCAAACTGCCCTCCTACAAATAAACTGGGGGTGATCTGAGAAAGGCGCCGTAAGGGCCGGTCCAGCACAGTTCGGCAGAAGAGATGAACCAACCATAATCCAGTCGTTCTGATCCCCTGTTCTACCAACCGCGAAGTCACAATGCGCACCCCTTTGACGAGCCGAGGCATGACACTTGCTGGCGAATCCTGTTCGATCAAGCTAACACTCCTTCCATCTTCAACCAGATAGCGTTGGAAAATTGTACCAGAGGACAGCCCTTTCCATACCCAAACCGGGCCTTATATGGTAAATTGAGGATGAGAAGCTGCATCAGACGTGAGCCACTTGTGATGCCTATTGAGCTGCCCAGAAAACATGCTCATCTGGCCCAATTTGCCAACCAGGGATATCTGAAGATTCGGACCCTCTACCGCCGCGCCAACCGGTTGAGCCGTGGGAGCCTGCACATCATTCGTCTGACCGTCCTGCGTTTCAGTCAGGCACGCGGCGCCGAAGCAGCGGCCAGCCTTTCGTACTACGCGCTATTCTCTCTCTTCCCCCTCCTGCTAATTCTGATCTCAGTGCTTGGTTTTGTGCTGCGCCGTGAAGATGCCTACCAAATCACACTCAACCTTGTGGTGGAACTCATGCCGGGTGCCCAGAGCCTGATTGAGCGCACCCTGCAGGAAGTTCTCAGCCGTCGCAGTACCTATGGGTTGATCGGCTTGCTTGGCGCGCTGTGGTCGGCCACAGGGTTCTTTAATACCTTGGTACGCCATATCAACTACGCTTGGCAAGGGGTTAAGCCGCGCGATCTCCTCCGCACGCGCTTAATGGCGTTGTTCATAGTACTGATCATCATCCTGCTACTGATCCTCTCACTGGCCTCCACCCCTTTGATCAACCTCCTTCGCCAATCACACCTGCCAGTTCACAACGGCGTCCCGCTGGAACAGACCCTTTTATGGACCGCCCTCTCTACGCTGGTGCCCTGGACGTTCACCTTCCTTATGTTTCTTGGCCTTTATGCCTGGATCCCCAATACTTCCGTACGGTGGCGAGCTGTGTTCTCGGGAGCGCTTTTTGCTGCCCTGGGGTGGGAAGTGGCGAAGCGAGCCTTTGTCTTCTATCTGAGCAGTGGCTGGGCACGGTATGAACTCATCTACGGTTCACTGGGTACCGTAGTGGTATTTATGATCTGGATGTACGTGAGCAGCCTGATCACTCTATTGGGCGCCCACCTAACTGCAACCATTGACGAGAATGGTAAGTTGGCACCTTAATCAAACGCAAGAAGGAGACAGGCTGTTCCGCCTGTCTCCATGATATCAGATTAGGTCACCAATCCGATTAGCGCGCCTGCTCGTACAGGCGACCTACCACGTCCCAGTTAACCACCGCCCACCACGCCTTCACGTAATCGGGACGGCGCCATTGATAGTTAAGGTAATACGCGTGCTCCCACACATCCAAGCCCAGGATAGGCGTATGTCCGTCCATATAAGGGCTATCCTGATTAGCGGTCGAGTAGACGCGCAGTTTTTTATCCCCATCCACTACCAGCCAAGCCCATCCGGATCCAAAACGGGTGATGGCGGCATTGCTGAACTGCTCTTGAAAAGCCGCAAACGAACCAAAGGTAGTATTGATCGCTTCTGCCAACGCCCCATGGGGTTCCTTCGCCCCGCCGGGGATCATGACCTCCCAGAAAAGGGAGTGATTAGCGTGACCACCGCCATGATTGCGAACAGCGGTGCGAATGGCCTCCGGGATCTCGTTGATCCGACGCAAAATGGTTTCGATAGGATAATCAAACCATTCCGGCGCGCTTTCTAGCGCTTTATTGAGGTTGTTAACATAGGCAGCATGATGCTTAGTGTGATGAATCTCCATCGTCCGCGCATCAATGACTGGTTCTAGAGCCGCATAGGCGTATTTCAATTCGGGTAGTTCAAACGGCTTTCCCATAATTTGGTCCTTTCTGGGTTGTTTTTGAGATTGGTGCTATTCAGCCTAAGTTTATTAGATTTTCTAGATTATATTACTATCATTAGTAAAAATTGTCAACAAGGTTTGTCGAACGTTTTAATAACCCCTGCGCTTTGAGGGGCGCAGGGGCCATCAGGTCAATTACCCTAAAAGTGGCGCTCTCTTTTATGAAAAGTCCACGGCCACGCGCAGGAAATCCGGAGCACGCTCCAGACGCACCACCCGCCCATGAACCACCAACGGCTCACCGGCGTCTAGATGGGGCACCTCCAACGCCACTTCGTCCCCCACACTTAAGGCCACGTCAGCAGCGGTCAGTAATAACATCCCCACCGCACTCACATTCAGGGTTTTCGCTGCGGCCAGCACAGGAGCAACAATCTGCACCGGCCGTTCCCAGTCAATTCGGTTCGCGCGACGTGCGTCGCCAAAACCTACCATCAGCGCCCTCCCTTTCTGTGTGCTCAAACCGGCTATCTCCACCTGTTAACTATTTATACCACATCTATCGGAAACCCTGCCCCTCAATCATACCTGACGCGGTAGACCAGATAATCCTTCAAAATCGCGGTATGATAGAAGTAGCCGGGATTAAGTCCTTGGCTGTGGAGAGATTGACTCATGGCTGTTTTCACCCTCGGTGCTCTGGCTGCACTAACTGCTGCCCTACTATGGGCCTGTGCTTCTTTTCTGTTTGCACAATCAGGACGCTGGTTGCGCCCTCTGCACCTTAACCTTTTTAAGGGAATTATTGGGTTATTCCTGCTGGGGTTGACTCTGCTATGCATGCCCAACCCGCCCACCTCCCCCTCCCCCCAGGCAATGCTATGGCTAGGACTGAGTGGCTTGATCGGCATTAGCCTAGGTGATACAGCCTACCTGGCCACCTTGAACGACCTAGGACCGCGCCGCACACTGCTCTTGACCATTTTGGCCCCACCCATCACTGCCCTGCTTGGCTGGATAACCTTGGGAGAATCATTAAGCCCGCCGGCGTGGGCAGGCATTCTGATAACCAGTGGGGGAGTTGCCTGGGTTATCAGCGAGCGGACCCCCGCGGAACGGCAAGCAGGGCCTCCGCACTGGCGGGGCGTGCTATGGGGGTTATTAGCAGCGCTGGCGCAATCCAGTGCTGTTCTCCTCTCTCGCGCTGTTTTCCTCACCACCTCGATCAATGCGCTACAAAGCGCGGTAATCCGCCTAGCCGCGGGTGTGGTGGGATTGCTCCTCTGGATAGGGCTCACCCATCAGTCCTGGCCGGATATAACTCCCTTTCGGGCCTACCCACGCCTACTGGTGATGACAGTGGGCGCCACCTTCCTGGGCACCTACCTGGCCATGTGGTTGCAGCAAGTCGCTCTCACATACGCAGCAGCAGGGGTTGTCCAAACCCTACTGGCCACCAGTCCTGTTTTCATCCTCCCGCTGGCTGCATGGAATGGCGAGCGTCTATCCCTGCGCGCTGTTGCCGGCGCCGGGGTTGCACTAACAGGGATATGGCTACTTTTTTGGCCAACATGATTCATCGCGGGCAACTCGGCGCACGATCCAGCCCTTCCAGATTCCACAAGTCACTGCGACCTGTGGGGTCCGGGGCTAGCCCGCAAATATCTGGACGCGCTGCCACCAGATCCAGGGAATAATAAAGTGGGATTGAGGGCAAAAACTGCCAATAGGCCACCTGTACCTCACGTTGCGCCGCCAGATAGGCCTCGCCCTCTGATGGATGCGCAGAGAGCGCTGTTTGACAAAGCCGGTCATAAGTCGCATCGCTGAATCCAGTCACATTTGTGCCCAGCCAGTGATTGCCCGCGTTGGGTATCTGATCGGTTGTGTATAAAAAGCAAGGGGATTCATCTCCGCTTTGCCAGGCAAAAGCCGCCAGATCAAATTTTCGTCCGAACAGCGGTCCCTCCGGCCCGGGCGCGTAGAATTCACCTGCGTTTAGGGTCTGCACATTCACTCCAACGCCACACCCTCGCAGACTCTCAGCCAGGATGGCAGCAACCTTCTGGCGTAAGGGGGCATTCGTCGTCAGGTAAGTAACCGCCAACGGTGTGCCATCCAGCACATTGGGCACCCCCCGTGCCACGCGCGGCGTGGCCGGGTTGCTGTCATCATCCACCCAACCAACGAGCTCCAGCAACTCCTGTCCCTTTCGGGGATCATAGGGAAACGGATTCTCGCCCTGGAAAGAGCGCGGGTCGCCGGGTGGGTAAAAGCCAAGCGGTACCTGATTCTGTCCCAGGAATAGGTCTCGAATTACCCGTTCACGATCCAAACAATAGGCAAATGCCTGACGTGTACGCACATCGCCGAAAATATCTTGACGATACCCCCCATTCGGCACGTAACCTGCGTCATAAGCCGCCGGGCGAATGCCAAAATCCAAATGCTCCCAGGTTGGACCCAGCAAGCGCCACACACGGATCTGACCATTTTTCTCGGCTTCCAAGACGTCCTTTAATTGGTTCTCCAACAGTACCGTTCGATCTACCACATCACACGTGCCATGGAGCAGCGCGTAGAGGTTGTTGTCTGCCTGCTCACCCAGAAAGCGAAATTCGATCCTATCAAACTTCGGCAGCCCTTCACCTGCACGGAAGTAGTTGGGATTACGGCGCAGCCGCAAAACCTCCCCCGGTTGCCAGGTTTCGATCACATACGGTCCCCACCCCATGGGCTGGCGCGCGCTAACTTCAGCAGTCAGCAGCGCTTCGGGCGTATAGCCCCCCCAGACGTGCTGAGGCAGGGGGATATAAAACATCGCAGCGTAATCGCGGGGAACATAACCGGGTTTTCCCACCCAAACCACCGTTTGGGAGTCCTCTGCCCGATAATCCGCGGTACGTTCCACATAATACTTTGAGGTGGGCGTTTTAGGATCGGCAGCGAGATGGAAGGAGTACACCGAATCCTCAGCCGTTAGAGGCTGCCCATCTGACCAGGTCACCCCAGGCCGCAGGTGGAAGGTGATGCGCAAACGCGTCATTTCCACAGGGGCGTTCCCATCCCAGGACCGGGCACAATCTGCCGCACGGCATCCTGCAGGAAAAACCCGCACCCCCTTTTCCAGGGGGACGACCCGCCCGCTGGTATCTACCACCTCATCCCCCGACTGAACGGTCACCGTTTCCTCAACCACATCTCCGTTTTCATACTCGGGCAAGCGTTCCAGTAAGACCGGTTGGGCCTGGCCGTTCACCCAATCCACCGGGCCATCATAAAGCGCCTCCAAGATGTTCCACATGGCACGGCTGTTACCCCCGTAGAGATAAAGAGTCAGGGGCTCCTCCCCCAAGCACACCGTCAACACTTTGGGTGGCTGGGTTGGGCTGGGAAGAGGTGAGGGGATAGAAGTCGCCATAGGGTTCGGTGGTGTGATCTTTCCGTTCTCCCTCGATGTCGCCTGGCAGGCCACCAAGGTCAGAACTAGGATGAGCACCACGCCATAACGGATGCGGAAGAGAACTGGCTTCCAATCCATACCATGCTCCACAATGAGATCGCCTTTGGGATATAACACCTGCAAAGACGCTTTCCCATTATAACCACAATTCACACTCCAATCCAAAAACGCAGCCCCTGGGGTTTACCAGGGGCTGCGAAGTCATGCTCAGGAGGACGCTTTTTAAGACTTGATGTCCCACTTCTCAAAGCGGTCGTAGCCGGTAATCGAGGGAGTGTCGATAACCCGTGGACTGACCAGGACTTTATCCGCATACCAGTAGAGTGGGAGGATCACTACCGCTTCATTGACTAAAATGTTCTCAGCATCCGCATACAATTGCATTCGCTTGTCCGAATCCGTCTCTTTGGCTGCCGCTATTACCAGCTCCACAAACTTATCGTAGAGCGGGTTACTCCCGGGTGTGTAAACGATTTTCCCCTCAGCATTTTCGGCTACGGGCCAGTTTACCACATCCTGATAGGGCCCCGGCGTGCCGTTATTATCCGTAAACACCTCACGCAGGAAGTTATTGGCATCCGGGTAGTCCTGTACCCAAGAGCCGCGATAAATGTTCTCATTACCCGCCTTACGCTGTTTCAAGTAGACCTTCCACTCCTGATTGGTCAGTTTCACATTGATACCCAACGTCTCCTTCCACATCGCCTGTACGGCTTCTGCCTTGCGACGGTGTGATTCACTGGTGTTGAATACTAACGTGAGGTCCAACTGATCCGCGGTTAGGCCTTTCTCTTTCAGATACTCGTCCAACAACGTCTTCGCGCGCTGCGGGTCATACGTCAATCCTAAATTCGGGAATTTCTCCGGCTTGGGGGCGCCGGCCACACCTGGATGTGTGAACCAGCGCGCGGGTACCCCAGTTTTGGTCACATTCTTGACCAGCGCCTCTCGATCCACAGCCAGCGCCAACGCTAACCGCACCCGCACATCATCGGTTGGGGCCTTGGTGGTATTGAAGGCATAGAACTCAGTGCCCAGGGTATAGGTATTGCGCAGCATATCCGCGTACTTTGGGTCGTTGAGGATGCGATCCAAGTCGCCCGCTGGAATCCCCGAGACATCAAGGTTGCCTGTTTCAAATTCGGCCAAAGCCCCTGCGGCGTCCACCAGTTTCCAATGCACCTCATCAATCTTGGGCGAAGGCACCACGGCATCGCCCGGCCAGAAGGGGTTCTTCACGATGGAGATCTCAGAATCATGCACCCACTCTTTGAGCGTGAAGGGCCCATAACCCTGGTAGAAGCCCGTCTCCGTCCAGCGCTCACCACGTCCCTCAGTGCAATCATCGCCCTCAATGATCCACTTGGGCTGTGCATGAGCCACCCACAGGCCAGCGATGTTAAGGTTATATACCGCCGGCTCAATGAACGTGATCTGCAAAGTTTTTGCATCCAGCGCTTTGACCCCCACGGTGCTCGGGTCATCCGTTTCGCCCTGGTTATATGCCGCTGCCCCCTCAATCCCGTACAGCACATACGCATAATCCGACGCTGTGGCTGGGTTGAGCGTGCGCAAGATGCCATATTCGAAGTCATAGGCCGTCACATAGCGAGGATTGCCGTCGCAATCCAACACTTGCTCAACCTCCTTACCGTTATAGCGCACCCAGGGCACCCCCTCTTTGATTGTAAAGGTGTAAGTACGCCCATCCTCCGAGGTTTGCACATCGGTGGCCATCGCCAGTTCCAACTCTGCCGTCTGTTCATTCTGGCGCGTCAACCCGACCGTCATTTCGTCAATCAGTTGAATGGAAATTACGTCCACAGCCAGGGCGGTATCAATGGTAGGGATATCCCCTGGCCCCCACGCTAGGCGCAGCACTTTGCGTTGTTCAGCCGGCTGCGTGGCTTGGGGAGTCACCACTACCACCTTGGGCGTACCCTCGACCACCACCGTCTCCACGACAACCTGGGGGGTTGGTGCAGCGGGCTGGCAGGCAGCCATAATCAGCGCCACACCCAACAAGACACTTAGCACCATCCAGATTTTATTGCGCATTTCAGGCCTCCTCCTTTTTGACTAATAGGATAAGCCGCCCTGGGAATGGCGATTCCTCAGCGCGGCGGTTGAACCATTCGATTTTTAGGGTACAAGATCGGGGGCCACGAAATCTCTAGACTATTGAGTCCCACGCAACCGCGGATCGAGCGCATCGCGCAGGCCATCCCCCAAGAAGTTAAAGGCGAACATGGTGATCGCCAGGGCGAGGGCCGGGAAGATGGTCTGGTTGGGATAGGTACGGATCACCTGCGCTCCTTCGGAAATCATGGAGCCCCAGGAGGGTGTGGGAGGATTGACCCCCAAACCGATAAACGAAAGGAACGCTTCGGTAGTGATATACCCCGGGATGGCGAGCGTCTCCGCCACCACCAGCGGACCCACGATATTAGGCAGAATGTGGCGAAACATAATGCGTAAATCGGTGGCACCAATGGTGCGGGCCGCCTCAATAAATTCCTTCTCACGCATCGAAAGCACCTGCCCACGAGTCAAACGAGCCATCGTCTCCCAGGCAGTCAGACCGATCCCGATGAAAATGAACAACATCCCCCCCAAGCGCGCATCCAACTGGCTGACCGTATAAGTGAATGTGCCGGGTTCAGGGCGTGCAAAGGTTGAACGGAAGAATGCCATGAGCAGGATAATAAAGAGCAAGCCAGGGAACGCGTACAATACGTCCACAATGCGCATCATGATGTTATCTAAGCGTCCACCGAAGTAGCCCGAAATGCTCCCATAGATCACACCGATAAACAGGCTAATGAGTGGGCCAATCAGCGCGACGGTTAGGGAGACGCGGGTTCCATAGACAATCCGGCTGAAGAGATCTCGGCCCACATAATCCGCCCCTAAAAGATACTTATCCGAAATCTTGGCGTAAGGCTGCATGGTGGGGAAGACCTTAAGCATCCATGCTGGCACTTTGTTTTGATCCACCAGCGTTTGTTTTTCGTAGGGATAAGGCGCGATCTTATCGGCGAAGATGGCGGTAAGATAGAGAATGAGAATGATAACCCCACCGATTACCGCGGCGCGGTTGCGTATTAACCGACGCAGGGCATCCTGCCACAGGCTTTCGCGCTTAGTGGTTAAAAGTGTGTCTTTATCTCGAGCACGAGCATCCAATGTCACGGGTTGAGCCATATTGATCCCTCAGAGGCCTTAATCATAGCGAATACGCGGATCCAGATACGCATAGACTATATCCACCACCAGGTTGGCAATGACCAAAATCAACGCATAAAGCAAAATGGTACCCATAATCACTGGGTAATCCCGGTTGGTGATACTGGTGACAAAATAACGCCCCATCCCCGGGATTCCAAAGGTTACCTCGGTGACAAAGGTCCCGGTCACCAACGCGGCAAACAGCGGCCCTAAAATAGTGACCACTGGAATGAGCGAATTCTTAAGTGCATGGCGCACAATGACCAGCGACTCACGTAACCCCTTGGCCCGCGCCGTGCGGATGTAATCCTCGCGCATGGTTTGGAGCAAACTGGCACGGGTAAGACGGGCAATAATCGCCGACGAGCCTAACCCCAATGCTACCGAGGGCATAATGGCGTAGCGGAAAAACTCCGGACCTAACTCACGGGGGAAAATGCCCAAGACAAACGGTGGTTTGGCACCCCAACCGGTCGGCGGGAACCACTTCAACGTGACTCCAAAGATCCAGATCATGAGGGGGCCCAGAATAATAACTGGCACCGAGACGCCGAAGATGGCCACACTCATGCCCAAATAATCAAAAATGGTATTCTGCTTGAGGGCAGCTAAAATGCCTAGTGGCATGCCAATGATGATCGCCACGAGCAAAGCCATAATACCTAGTTGTGCCGAAACTGGCAACTGCTGGCGGAATATATCGTTAACCGTGCGGCTACGGGATGAATATGTGGGGCCAAAATTCATCCACTTGAACCACACGTTTCCCAGTTTTACCGTGATGAGAAAATCGTCATCCACACTCCCTTGGGGTGGAGTGGCGCTGATTCTGGGGATAAACACATCGTAGAGATAGCGCCCGTACTGCATCAATAAGGGCTCGTCCAAGTGGTAACGCTTATTAAGATTCTCAATAATTTCCGGGGGCAAAGCCTTCTCGCGATCAAATGGCCCCCCGGGTACGGCGTGCATTAGCCCAAAGGTGATGGCTGAAACCACAAACAAGACCACCAAAAGGTAAATCAAACGCCGTGCAATATATCGGCCCATTCACTCACTCCTGAGATCCAAATCTTCCCCGAAGGGATGGAGGGGAGAGGTTTCCCCCTCCCCTCCTGAGCACAACCCACTAGCGGGTGATATCCCATTTCTCAATATGCTCAAGACCACCCAGCACCGAGAAAGTCCGCTGGACGTACGGCTTGGTCACAGTGACGCGGGTGTACCAATAGATCGGGGCCATCACCGCATCTTCGTAAACCAGGATCTGCTCGGCCTGGGCATAGAGGTCTACGCGCTTCTGCGGATCGGTCTCGCGCGCAGCCTGCACTACAAGTTCCTCAAACTTGGGGTTCTCCCAGTTGAAGCCACCGCCATCAGCCGGGTTGGACGAGCCGCCCTTGGTGGGCACTTCGCGCAGGAAGTTGTTAGCATCCGGGTAGTCCTGGCACCAGCCAAGGCGGAAAATCTGCGGCGTCGCCTGCGGGTCACGGATGGTCTTCAGGTAGACCTTCCACTCCTGGTTAGCCAATTTGACATCCAAGCCGAGATACTCCTTCCACATCTGCTGGATGGCCTCGGCGATCTTCTGGTGACCCGAAGAAGTGTTGAACATCAGGGTGATATCCAAATCACTGACCTTCAGACCCTTCTCATCCAGGTAGGACTGCAATTCGGCTTTGGCCTTCTCAGGATCGAACTTGACGCCCAGGTCAGGATATTTATCCGGTGTCGGCGCACCAGTCAGACCAGGGCGAGAGAACCACTGCGCTGGCTCCTGACCACCCTTAAGCACGTTGTCAATCAGGCTCTGGCGGTCAATCGCCATAGAGAGAGCGCGGCGCACACGGACATCATCCACGAACTTGGCCTTGGTGTTGAAGCCGTAGTAGTAGGTGCACATCACCGGGCCAATCACCAGTTGCTTGGAGAGTTCAGGGTCTGCCTTGACGCGGTCAATGTCGGCCAAAGGCACGCCCGCTACATCTAGATTGCCGGCCTCATACTCAGCAAACGCCGGTACCTCATCCAGCATTGTCCAGGTGATCTCGTCAATCTTAGCCACCGGCACGGAGGGCAAACCCGGCCAGAATGGGTTCTTCACCAAAGTGATGTAAGAGTCATGCACCCATTCCTTCAAGGTATAGGGGCCATAACCCTGGAAGAAACCGGTCTCGGTCCACTTATCACCGCGCGCCTCAGTGCAATCATCACCCTCAATTAACCACTTGGGCATAGCATGGGCTACCCACACGCCGGCGATGTTGACATTGTAAGCCGCCTGCTCGTTGAAGGTGATCTCGAGGGTTTTCTCATCGAGCGCCTTCACCGCCACGGTAGTGGGATCATCGGTCTTGCCCGCGTTATAGTCTTCTGCACCTTTGATGGCAAAGGCCAGCACGTAAGCATAGTCTGAAGCCGTCTTGGGATTGAGTGTGCGCAGGATGCCGTACTCAAAGTCATAGGCCGTCACATAGCGCGGATTGCCCTCGCAATCCAGTACCTGTTCGACCTCTTTCCCGTTCCAACGTACCCACGGGATACCCGTCACCAATTTGAAGGTCACCGTTTGGGTGCCATCCTCGTTGTTAACCACATCCCACGACTCGGCCATGCCAGGCAATACTTCCGCAGTCTCTTCGTTTTGACGAGTCAGACCTACACTCGTCTCTTCAATGATCTGAACCGAAGAAGTATCGGTCGCCAGTGCTGGATCAATGGTAGGAATATCGCCTGGGCCCATGTTCAGGCGCAGCACCTTGGGTCCCGCAGCCGCTGGCGCGGGGGTCGCGGTCACCACCACCTCTCTGGGCGTACCCTCAACCACAACTGTCTGAATGATTTTCTCCGGGGTCGGTGCAGCCGGCTGGCAAGCCCCCAGGACTAGGCCCGCCAACACCAACACACTGATCAACAAGAACAACTTGGTACGCATATCTTTCTCCTCCTTGAAAAGGATCTAAATGGATTCGAGTGGGTTTAACGCCCCGCTTCTAACCAACCCTACATACCTAACGCACTTTCCCAACCATCACCTCCTTTCCAACCTCGCCTTCACATAAATTTATACCATATGACAGGCCACAAAATGACCTGGACTTACCTCACGCCATTCGGGCTTCACTTCTTTGCAAATCTCAGCGGCCAGCGGGCAACGCGTGCGGAAACGGCACCCCGAAGGTGGGTTGACCGGCGAGGGCACATCTCCTTGAAGAATGATGCGCTTGCGTTTCTTCTCCACCGCTGGATCCGGGATGGGTACCGCCGAGAGCAACGCTTGGGTATAAGGATGCAGGGGGTGGTTGTAGAGTTCATCACGTGAGGCCAGTTCCACCATCACGCCCAGGTACATTACGGCCACGCGGTTGCTAATGTGACGCACCATCGAGAGATCGTGCGCAATGAAAAGATAAGTCAGGCCAAATTCCTGCTGCAGGTCTTCCAACAGGTTAACTACCTGGGCTTGAATGGAGACATCCAGCGCCGAGATCGGCTCATCGCAGACAATGAAAGAGGGCTGCAGGGCTAAAGCACGCGCTACACCAATGCGCTGGCGCTGCCCGCCTGAGAATTCATGCGGGTAACGATTGGCATAGGCCGGGTTCAAGCCCACCAGTTCAAGCAAATGCTCCACCCGTTCTTGTACCTCACGCCCCCGCGCCACGTTGTGAATGATTAGCGGCTCACCGATAATCTCACCCACCGTCATACGTGGATTGAGGCTGGCATAGGGATCCTGGAAGATCATCTGCATGCGTCGCCGCATGCGGCGCAGGTCCTCGCCTTTGAGTTTAACCAAATCCACCCCTTCAAAGTGCACACTGCCCGAGGTAGGGCGATAGAGTTGCAGGATCGTGCGGCCCGTGGTGGACTTCCCACACCCCGATTCGCCCACTAGTCCCAGGGTCTCGCCTCTGTAAACATCAAAGGTCAGCCCGTCCACTGCATGGACAGCCCCCACCTGACGCTGAATGATAATGCCACGGGTAATTGGAAAATGCTTAACCAGATTCTCAACACGAACCAGAACTTCGGGCTCGGCCATCAGCGTTCTCTCCCAGTTTGAGTGTCCACCCAGCAGGCCACTTGATGCTCAGGAGCCACCGACATCAAGGGCGGATTTTCATGCCAACAACGCTCAACCGCATATTTGCAACGTGGTGCAAAGGGGCAGTAGTTCGGCTTTTCCAGTAGTACCGGCGGCAAACCATCAATCGAAATCAGACGCCGGTGGCCGGTTTCGTCCATACGGGGTAGACTGCCCAATAGGCCAATTGTGTAAGGATGAGTCGGATGGGCATACAGTTCATCCACCTGGGCCATTTCTATAATGTAACCACCATACATCACTGCTACCCGGTCGGCTAACCCCGCGATGATGCCCAAATCATGAGTGATCCAAATAATGGCCATTCCCAGTTCATCGCGCAAGCGCTTGACCAAATCAATGATCTGCGCCTGGATGGTCACATCCAAGGCTGTGGTAGGCTCATCGGCAATCAGGATTTGCGGGGTGCAGATCAACGCCATAGCAATCATGACGCGCTGACGCATGCCCCCCGAAAACTGGTGAGGATAATCATTTAGGCGCTCTTTGGCATTGGGAATGCCCACCATAGCCAACATCTCTGCCGCCCGCTCAAGCGCCTGCTTGCGCGACATCCCCATATGGATCTCTAACGGTTCTGCCACTTGCCGGCCAATAGTCAATACCGGATTGAACGAGGTCATCGGGTCCTGAAAGACCATGCTGATCTGCGCCCCACGGATATGGCGGATTTCTTCATCGCTCATCTTCAGCAGGTCTTTGCCCTGGTAGATGGCCTTCCCGGCCACAACTTTACCCGGCGGTGAGGGGATCAGGCGCAGGATGGACATCACGGTCACACTTTTGCCACATCCGCTCTCCCCCACAATACCCAGGGTCTCCCCTTCGCGCAGCGAAAACGAAACCCCGTTGACGGCATGGACGGTCCCTTCACGCGTGCGGAATTGGGTCTCCAGGCCCTCGACAGTCAACAATTCGGTCATGGGATGGACCTCGGTTGATATGAATGTGTTCCCTGGAACAGGTGTGAGGTGGTTCATACAAAGCCCAAGAAACAAGGCAAAATCAATTTTACAACCAAAGTAGAGGCATGTCAAACTGAATCACCCCGTGGCGATAAAACCCATAACCTGCACGATTTGTACACTCCAGCGACCTATTCAATATCTCTTTTTACAGATACAATAAAACACACTTTACAACTAGGTAGCCGTTTGAGAAGCACGCTTTTACTGACTAGCCTCATTTCAAGTTTGTCCTTTTTCCTGGCCTCGGCCCCTCTACTTGGCGAGATGATCGCCACCACTGCCCCCCTGCGCAGCCTCAAAAGCCCCCCCTCCGACCTGAATCTCGCCTATGAAGAGGTGAGTTTCCTCACCGCCGATGGATTGACCTTGCGGGGATGGTTCTTCCCCGCCCCCAACCCCGACGCACCAGCGATTCTTTACGCACCCGCCACTGCCAAAGACCAACGCCAAGGCTTGTCTTTAGTCCAACCTCTCCGTGAGGCTGGCTTTCATGTCCTGCTCTTCAGTTATCGGGGCAGTGGGGAAAGCGAGGGCAACCGCTTTGCCTTCTCATACGGGGCACGCGAAAGCCAAGATGTGGACGCCGCGGTACGCTATCTCACCGAAACCCGGGGTATCCCCTGTGTTGGGGGCATCGGTCACTCCGCTGGTGCAGTGGCCCTGATCCTCAGCGCCGCCCGGACCCCCGGCCTTCGCGCCATGGTCGCAGCTGCCCCCTTCCCGTCCCTCGAAGATGCATGGCGGCTCAATCGGCCAGCCTTCTTCCCGACCCCCCTCTACGAACAGGTCATGCGCCTTGCAGAGTGGCGCAAAGGCTTCTCGCGGGACGAAGTACGTCCCCTGGACGTTGTACACCGCCTCACTCCTCGCCCCATCTTGTTTGTCTTCAGTCGCGCCGACCGCCGTATTCCCCCAGAAGAAGCTGAACGGTTATATACGGCGGCTAGAGAACCCAAGGCCATTATCTGGCTACCTAAGGCCACTCACGAGCAGGTGCGTTCTCCCGGTCTAGATCACCTTATGCCCCAACTGGTCCACTTCTTCCGTACTACCCTTCAAACCGCACCGGAGTGCCAGCACGGCCCTGCCTTGCCTTAGACCAGCCGGCAGCCCTCACCAAGAGCTGGGCTGCGATTGAGGGTAGAATAAAAGCATCCCATGCTTTAACGGAGGGCAGTGTGCAACTATCCGATTTTCTTCGTGCTCTGCGCGAATCAGGCACCCAGTATGCCTTTTACTTACATCGCCAGGGGGAACCCGCTCATTTGCAAGCCAATTGCGAACGCTTTTCCGCAGCTTCGCTGATCAAAGTCCCCATCCTGCTGGCTTGGCTGTACTTAGAACGCGAAGGACAACTGAATCGGAATGAATGGTGCAGCCTGGATGAGGAACCCCAGGTTCGGGGAGCCGGCTTTGCCTGGATGATGACCACACGCCGCCTAACTTACCATGATGTCCTGCTTATGATGATCACCACTTCTGATAACCTGTGCACGAACCTGGTCATTCGCCGAGTTGGTCTTGAGCGCCTCAATCGGGTCTTCCAGACCGGTCTAGGGCTAGCCGGTACGGTGATCCAGCGGAAACTTATGGACTTCGAGGCACGTGCCCGCGGTCTGGATAACTGGATCAGCCCTACCGACTGCATCCATCTGTTCGCGCTGATCCGCGATCTCGAACCACCGGAACGGCAGTGGGTGGATCAGGTTCTCAGCCTGAACCAGGATGACCGCTTGCTCAAGCGCAACCTCAACCCAGATGCGGTCACCTTCTGCCACAAAACCGGCAGCATCCCCGGCGTCCTCCACGACTGGGGATACACTCCCCAAGCCGAAGTCTTTTTACTCATGCAAAGCATTCAGGATGAACGCGCTGCGTTGGATCTATTTGGATGGGCGGGGGAACTGGCCTTATCCCCCTCTAAGGCGTGATCCCCGACTGCACCCAGTCTTCTAGTACCTGAAAACCGCAACGCAAGGCGTCCGGGTCCTCCTGAGCAGGCGAGACCTGACACGCTAGCACTTTATAAGATTGCAACAGCGATTGCTCAGAGTCAGGTACCTCAGACAAGTTGGCACAACCATGGGGTTGCCAGACCATTTGCAGGCGCTTGGCATCTAAATCACTTTCCACGATCACCAAAGCCTGTGCCACCATCGGGGAACCTGATTCGCCCTCAGTAAGCCAGGTCGGAAGCGGCTGCCACTCCAGAATCAACGGTGGGCACATTCTTCCGTGACCACGGGCAAATAAGGCCATGCGCACCGGGCCTCCCAGATGCTGCCAGGGGAAGATAGATCCGTCCGGTAATTGTGCTCCTCCATTGCGCTGCTCAAATAGGCGCTCCAAGCGCTCTACCACAGCCGTTCGCATCTCATCCAGAGTGAGTCCTGAAGCCGAAGCTGCCGGGGCGCGGTACATATCGCTCAAAAAGAGCGCTCCCAAAACCACCAGAAGCACTGCCAAAATCCGTGAGATTGAAAAGCGCGCACCCCCCCACGCTGTCTGGGTTCCAGATACCGGCAAGGGTGAAACCTCAGGCGCACCGAGTTGATGGTAGAGGCGCTCGTAATGTGCAATGGTGTGATTAAGATCGTGGGCTTGGGCCATCTGACGCCCTCGCTCCCCCATGACCGCCCAGGTTTCAGGATGTTCCAGAAACCATTGGATTTGAATCGCCAGGTCGTTGGGGTCACCGGGTTGGAATAGACGGCCGTTCTCCCCGTGATGGACCAGTTCCGGCAAGGCCATGGCACGGGCAGCAATTACCGGCTTGCCACAAGCCATGGCCTCCAGCGTAGCCAGGCTCAACGACTCCACATCGCCAGGCATGACAAACACATCCGCTGCCTGTAACAATTGGATCACCGCTTCGCGCGGCACCCAGCCCAAAAACTGCACCCGATCCTGGAGATGATGCGCAGACACCCAACGGCGCAACGTGGCTTCCATCCCCCCTTCCCCTGCCAATGCTACCTGGAAGGGCCTTCCCTGAACCTCAGCCACAGCTTTGAGCAACACCGGCAACCGCTTTTCCGGATCCAGGCGTCCCACGTAAAGAAAAAGAGGCCGATCCGGATCCAAATTCCAGGCCTGCCGCACCGTTCGAGGATCAACCGGCGGTTGGGCCTGCCAACCCTGCCAATCCACACCGCACGAGATGATATGAAGTGGAGAGCGCAATCGTTGCTGACGCAATATCTGCGCTGCGGCCGTAGAGGGCACGACGACACCATCCACGCGGTTGAGGTAAGAGAGCATCCAGCGCCAAGCGGCCCAAGCCACTATGGGACGGAAATAACGTGCCAGCCACGAAAAATACGGCGCCCAGATCTCCGGGCCAGGATGATGGGTTGCTAAAACTGGAATTCCTCGACGGCGGGCCTCTTTGAGAGCCGCCCGGCATAAAGGGGAGGAGTCCTGCAAGTGAACAATTTCGGGTTGAACGGCGTTGAAGATACCTCGCATCAACGTGCCCAAGCGCCACACCCACACCAACTCGTTACGAAGCAGGCTAAGGGGTAAGCCCGGCACGCGCCACACGCTCAAGTTACCGTATTCCTCCACTTTCAGTTTCCAACCGCGCTGCGGCACTACCACGCCTACCCAATGCCCATGTTTCACCAGCCCTTGGGCCAAGTTGCCGCTGAAGGTGGCTTGCCCATTCAAATGGGGCGGAAAAGTGGTGGTAACGATTAGGATACGCATAGCAAACATCAGCTCTTATGTTCTTTGGGCGTAGCGTCTTCGATCTTAAATGCTGGATGACGGCGCAACAAACGCGGCACAAAGAACATACCCAATATAAGAAAAAGAAGGGTAGAAGCAGTGGCCAAATACCGCACACCTTGGGTAATGTGCATCAGACTGTTGGCCATATAGTAACCGGCCGCCACAAAAGCCCCCGTAATCACCAGATTAGTAACAAAAATTGCCCCAAACCAGCGGCGCAAAGGCACCCGCGCCAACCCGGTAGCAATCAGCGCCGGGATGATCATCCCGTTAGTGAGTTTGGCAACTACCAGGATCTTAAGCGCATGGCGTTGAACCAGTTCTTGCAATCCTTCGATGTGTTCGCGACGGACTCCCAGCCAACGCCAGCGCGCCAGCCATTCTAAACGCCCGATATAGCCAAGGGTGTACCACAGCATATCTGCAATCAAGTTACCCAGCGATGCCGCGACAAAGACCGGAAAGGGAGCAACAAAGCCGGCAGAAGCTGCCGTGGCCGCCAATAAAATCGAAATGGGGCCTTCTAGGGCCACCATGAGCACCAACAGAGGGTAAAACCATCCCCCTACCGGAGCAAGCGGGATAAGGTGAAGCCATCCTATCGCACGGTCTAAGCCGTTGAGAAACCCTTCCATGACCTATCCCCGTTTGTGCTCGCCGATCTCACACCTTACTCTCACGTCCCTTTGAGGCGCTTAAGGATATTGATAATCATACTAGGCTGATTATAATACGTGAAACACCTTTCTTGAGTTTCCCTTCCCAAGATCAGGGATTGCCCCCATAATCAACTTACCGCTTTGACTTGACGCCCCCTTTTCTTTGGGATAGGATAACTGACGTGGCACTTCAACATTCTCCCCGCGTTCCTAATTGGATCATCCTAGGGGATGGATTCGTCCTGCTGGGGGTAACACTGGCTGGGGAAATCACACATGGGCTGACCCTGGCCTCAAGCCGCTGGCTTTCAACATTTATCCCCCTGCTTATTGGATGGGCACTGAGCGCCCCTGCCTTAGGGCTCTACCAACTTACTTTGGCTAGCCGCCTTGGGGTGAGCGGGCGCGCTCTTCGGGCTGCTCTCCTCACCGTTCCGTTGGCAGCCTGGCTGCGTGGCTTTTGGCTCCAAACCACCGTGATCCCTCTGTTTGTCCTGGTGCTAACCGCAACGGTTGGCGTTGGTATGGCTGTTTGGCGTGAGATTGCCGCTTTGGTGCTCCGCTCGAGAAAGGGCTGACGTGAACGAAACCACTTATATCGCCCGCGCGCTAGAGGGTGACCTGGAGGCGTTCAACCAGTTGGTACTGACCTACCAGGATAGTGCTTACAATTTGGCTTACCGCATGCTCAATGACCCCGATGCGGCGGCAGATGTTACCCAAATCGCCTTTATCGCAGCTTACCGTAACCTCAAAACTTACCGCGGTGGTTCCTTCCGCGCCTGGGTGCTACGAATGGTCACCAATGCTTGCTACGATGAATTGCGGCGGCGCAAGCGCCGCCCCACGGTGACGCTCGAGCCCTTCAACCGCGATGAAGAGGAAATCGAATCGCCAACCTGGCTCGCCGATAACCACCTCTCGCCTGAAGAAGCCGTTCAGATGCGTGAGGTTGAAAAAGCCATTACTCACTGCTTGCAGCAACTCCCGGAAGATTTTCGCGCTGTGGTGATCATGGTAGATGTGGAAGGATATGACTATAACGAAGTGGCCCAGATTTTAAGCAAACCCCTGGGCACGATCAAGAGCCGCTTGGCGCGCGCCCGTTTCCGCTTGCGCGACTGTCTAGCCGGATTCGCGGAACTATTGCCAGCCCGCTTTCGTCTAGATAAAGAGGAAATGGTATGAAAACGCGGCTCTCCTACAAGGACTGGGAACGCCTCTCTGCCTACCTGGATGATCAGCTCAGCGAGCGCGAGCGTCGCCAGGTGGAAGAGCAACTACGTACGCGCCCCGAATACCGTGAAGCCTGGGATAGCCTGCGCCAAACTCGGCATGTGCTCCGCCAGGCTCCGCGGCATAAAGCTCCCCGTGCTTTCACGCTAACGCCTGCTATGGTGACTTCTCACCAGCCACGCCCCTCGCTGATTTGGCAACTCGCCCCAGCGCTGGCCATCTTCTTAGTGGTTCTAGCTGTCTTGCTCGAGTGGCTTCCCTTACCGGAAGGCGGGAGGGCGATGCGCACCATAGCGCCCAGCGCTCCACAAATAGAGGCTCTGGGCATGACCGAGCCCACCCCCACCGCTGTTATCGTTTATTGGGGCGGGCCACCTCCACCTGCCGGCACTATGGGCATGGGCGGCGAAGGCGCCGCGGACATGGGCGGAGGCAGTTCTAAAGGGACAGTTCCAGAGCACCCACCGCTCCCCCCTACCACCCCTGCGCCCTTGGTGGTTCCCCCGCCTTACCCCTCCCAGCCGTTGACACCCCCACAGGCTACCCCCGAAATACGTACGTTGCAGGGCCCAGCCAACGAAACCCCCAACCCCATTTTGGGACTGCCGGCGCCTGAAGAGCGGGGTAAAATATACATAGCCACGCCTTCTGCTCTCCCTACCCCCGAGGGCCCTCGGGGCAGCGGAGTCCCGCTCAGGCGTTGGATTCAGGCCGGGTTGATTGGGATCGCCCTTGTCCTGAGCACCATACTTTTGATCCGAAAGTCGCGTTCCTGATGAACCAACGTCCGATTCGCTTTTGCCCCTATTGTGGTGTGCCCGTCGTCTCACGCTTTCTATTTGGACAGGAACGCCCCACCTGCCCTCAGTGCGGTTGGATTTACTTTGCCGACCCCAAAGTAGCTGCCGCCGCCATCGTAGAAGAGGAAGGCAAAATCTTGCTCACACGCCGCGTCAACGAGCCTTACCAAGGCTATTGGACCCTACCGGCGGGTTTCGTAGATGCCGGTGAAGATCCTGCCCGTGCCGCAGAACGCGAAACGTTCGAAGAAACTGGCTTGGAAATTCAAGTGACCGGACTAGTGGAAGTCATCAGTGGGCGTGAGCACGAGCGCGGCGCTGATATCGTCATCGTTTACCGTGCCAGGCGTGTTGGCGGTACCCTGCGCCCGGGTGATGATGCAGACCGCGTAGGATTCTTCGATCGTGAGCACCTTCCTCCACTGGCCTTTCGAGCCACCCGCCGCGCCCTTGGGGTAGAATAATAATAGAAACGGCAAATCCGCCCATTTTTTAGGGTATCTATGAGCCCACAAGCCAAGACCCGCAAGCCTTCCTCGCGCAAAGGCCGGGCTGGGGAGCGACTTCCGCGTCCGCGAGGTGCCCAACCCAAAACACGCACCGTATCACGACGAAAAACGGCAGCCCAAGCACCCAGCCGTTCACCGCACCTGCTCGTCCGTTTGCGGAGCCTATGGAAACGCATCTCTCCGGAACACAAAATGGATGCGCTGGGCGTCTTCCTAACCTTAACTGGCTTAGGGCTGTTCTTGAGCCTGATCTCACCTCAGAATGGGACGGTAAGTCAGGTTCTTCTGAACGCCCTACGGCGGTTCTTGGGCTGGGG
The DNA here is from genome assembly GCF_938028735.1 of uncultured Thermanaerothrix sp. GTDB lineage: Bacteria > Chloroflexota > Anaerolineae > Anaerolineales > Anaerolineaceae > Thermanaerothrix. Next base: position 111,632 of record NZ_CALIMF010000001.1, on the reverse strand, counting down.
AAGCCTCGCGGTGCCTTTTGCGATGATGATCACCGGCATCTGGCTGATCTTGCGCCGTATTGAGCGCCTCCCACTACCTTCAGCGCCACGCCTGGTCGGTTTGGGGTTACTCTACTGGAATTTATTGACTTGGCTACACTGGCTCAGCAGCAACCTAATCCTAGTTGGCCAAGGTAAAGGGGGTGGATGGCTTGGAGAACGCACCCTTTCGCTGCTTAATGACGCCTTAGGGCCTATGGGGACGGGAGTGGTGCTCCTGGCCTGGCTGGGCTTTAGCCTGATGCTGATCACCGACACCTCTCTCACCGTGCTGATCCAGCGCCTGAGCAAAGCCTGGCAGACGGCAATGACCAAGCGTAGCGGATTGTCACTTCCTCGGCATCCCACCTCGTCCTCCTCGCCCGCCCCAAAGACAGACGAGCCTCTTCCTCCCGAGTTTCAACCCCTGCCGGGAGTCACGCCGCGCAGCCCTGTTTCGGCAAAGCCGCGCCGGGCACACGCTGCCGAACCCACCACCGAGATGGCTCCTACCGCTTCTGCACCCCCAGCCAATGCTGAAGCCTCTTCCTCTTCTGAACCTCTGCCTCCCTCTCCCTGGATGTTACCAGCGCTGGACCAAATTCTCGACCCACCCACCCCCGCCGCTGCCCAGGACAATTTGGACCATGAGCGCGCTAAAATCATCGAAGAGACGCTGGCTTCATTCGGGGCCCCCGCCCATGTGGTGGATATCTCTCACGGTCCTACCGTTACCCGTTTTGGGGTCGAGCCGGATTTCATCGAAACGCGCAGTGGACGCACCCGTGTGCGGGTCAGTCGCATTGTTTCATTGGCCGATGACCTGGCGCTGGCGTTAGCCGCGCCGCGCATCCGCATTCAGGCGCCTGTGCCGGGTAAACATTATGTGGGTATTGAAGTCCCTAATATCGAGATCAGCCGTGTGGCGTTGCGCGAGGTGATTGAGAGCGAAGCATTCAAGCGCCTACGTTCCCCCTTGCGCTTTGCTCTGGGCAAGGATGTAGCTGGACGTCCGATTGCCGCTGATCTGGCCGCTATGCCCCATTTGCTGATTGCTGGGACCACTGGCTCAGGTAAATCGGTCTGCGTTAATGCCATCCTCACCTGTCTGTTGCTCCATAACACGCCAGCGGACTTGCGCCTGGTGCTGGTTGACCCTAAGCGGGTTGAACTCACCGGTTACAACGGCATTCCCCACCTGTTGACGCCCGTGGTGGTGGATACCGAGCGCGTGATTGGCGCTCTGCAATGGTTGCAACGTGAGATGGATGCCCGCTACCATAAATTTGCCCAGGTTGGGGTACGTAATTTACAAGAATATAATGTTCGCCACTCCCCACCATTGCCTTATTTGGTTGCCGTGATTGATGAACTGGCTGACCTGATGATGTTAGCCCCGGATGAGACCGAACGTAGTATTACCCGCCTGGCCCAACTGGCACGGGCGACCGGAATTCACCTGATCCTGGCTACCCAGCGTCCTTCTGTGGACGTTGTCACCGGACTGATCAAGGCCAACTTCCCGGCGCGGATTGCTTTTGCCGTGGCCTCTTCGATTGACAGCCGCGTCATTCTCGATCAGCCCGGCGCAGAGCGTTTGCTAGGGCGTGGCGATATGCTCTTTCAGGCCCCTGATGCGGCTGCTCCCGTCCGGCTTCAGGGCACATTTGTCTCCGAGGCCGAAATTCAACGCCTGGTGGATTACTGGCGCACCGCGGCGGCTCAACAGACTGTGCTCCCCTCCCCTAGCGCTAGCGGTGAAACAGCTGTAGATCTCCTCCCACCTCACGTTCCTCTCAAGCAGGGTGAACTATGGAATACCGAGCAAGGCGATCCACTCCTGCAGGAAGCGATTGACCTCGTGCGGCGCGAGGGGCGGGCTTCGGTCACTATGTTACAGCGCCGACTACGCATTGGTTATACCCGCGCTGCCCGGCTGATCGACGCTATGGAAGAACGAGGAATTATCTCTCCTGCCTTGCCGAATTCACCTATCCGCGAGGTGCTCGATTACGGGCCAGCCGCTCCCCCCGCCGAGGATTAAAAAGCCGGTCGCAGAGGCCTGCAACCGGCTACTGGTAGCGCAAATAATACTCTCTAAGAGGCAACTACTTTCAAGCCCGCTGCTTCACGCAGGAGTTCAGCCTTATCGGTACGTTCCCACGTCAGGTCAAGATCATCGCGGCCAAAGTGTCCATAAGCAGCAACCTGCCGATAGATAGGGCGCCGCAAATCCAGATCACGGATGATCGCGCCTGGGCGGAGATCAAAGTAAGTCTCAACCAGGCGCACAATTTCCTCATCGGGGATCAAGCCAGTACCAAAGGTCTCAACATTGATGCTTAACGGACGTGCCACACCAATAGCGTAAGCGACCTGGATCTCGCAGCGCTCCGCCAAACCTGCCGCTACAATGTTCTTAGCCACATAACGTGCAGCATAAGCACCCGAGCGATCTACTTTCGTGGGGTCTTTACCGCTGAAGGCACCGCCACCATGGCGCCCCATCCCACCATAGGTATCTACGATGATCTTGCGCCCAGTCACACCAGCATCCCCTAATGGACCGCCAATGACAAAGCGCCCAGTGGGGTTAACGTAAATCTTCATCTCTCGATCCACCATATGCGGAGGTAACACCGGCAGAATCACATGCTCAATGATCGCCTCGCGCACCTGCTGTTGGGTAATCTCTGGTGCATGTTGAGCACTGATCAGCACCGTATGAACCCGTGCCGGCTTACCGTAGTGGTATTCAATTGTGACCTGAGATTTGCCGTCTGGGCGCAGCCATGGCAGGATACCGTTTTTACGCACTTCGGCCAGGCGCCGCGTGAGTTTATGCGCCAGATAGATCGGCATAGGCATTAGCACTGGGGTTTCGTTACAGGCATAGCCAAACATCATTCCCTGATCACCCGCACCGATCTTCTCAATTTCGGCATCCGTCATCTCACCGGTCTTGGCTTCCAAGGCCTGATCTACCCCCATGGCAATATCGCCCGATTGCTGACTGATCGCCACCTGCACCGCACAGGTATTACCATCAAAGGATTTACTCGAATCATCATAGCCGATATCGAGGATCACCTTACGCGCTAACTGATCGAAGTTAATCGTGGCGCGGGTGGTAATTTCGCCCAGAAGCATCACAAAGCCGGTCTTGGTCGCGGTTTCGCAGGCCACGCGTGAGTACGGGTCCTGCGCCAGACAGGCATCCAACACAGCATCACTGATTTGATCACACATTTTATCAGGATGCCCCTCGGTCACCGATTCCGAGGTGAACAGGTACCGAGGCGAATTCATGAAAGACGTGTTCATTTTCGGGTCTACCTCCTAAAGAGATTTTAGAAAAAGAAAATGCCCCTTCTGGGATAAGGAGGGGCAATCACTACACTCGTGTAGGCTGCCCTCTTATCTTCCAGAAATTGACTTTCTGCCGGACTTGGCACCTTGGATGCGTATGCGCCCACATCATACGCACCCAGGTTGTCGAGGCTTCATCGGGCCGGTCCCTCCGCCTCTCTGGATAAGAGGTGCCTGTAAAGGCTATTCAATTGTCAACAATATATTATCACACCCCCCCTCGAATGTAAAGGATGATCCTTATTTACTGCCTTGTTGCGTTCCGGGGCAAATATAATCGGTGACAAAGCGAGAGTCTTTAAATGACAAATGGAACTGGTAAAAAGACCTCATTTGGATTATATTCTTTTTCTAGAATAATATTACCTTTAAAGGCAGTTTCATGCAACCCTATTTGCTCGAGATAAAAGATTTGTACTTGGCCCGCGAGGGTCATGTGCTGTTGAATAATGTCAACTTGGCCCTGAAACCAGGGGAGATTCATGTACTGTTGGGCCTTAACGGTTCGGGGAAGTCTACGCTTGCATACACCATTATGGGATGCAGTGGTTACACCCCTGACCGCGGTCAAATCCTCTTTGAGGGCCGCGACATCACCGGACTGAGCCTTTCAGAACGTGCGCGTTTGGGGATTACTCTTGCCTGGCAAGAACCGGCCCGCTTCGAGGGCATCCCAGTGGGTAAATATATTAGTCTAGGCATGAAAGAGTCGAGCCGGCAACGCGTGTTAGAAGCTCTTGAAGCCGTGGCCCTCCCCCCGGCTCAATATGCCTATCGAGCGGTGGATAAAACCCTCTCCGGTGGCGAGCGCAAGCGCATTGAATTGGCCGCCGTGTATGCAATGCGCCCACGCCTGGCCATTCTCGATGAACCGGACTCCGGCATTGATACGCTTTCTCTGACGGATATAGAGCGCCTGATTCGACGCATGGCCGATGAAGGAAGCACTGTTTTACTCATTACCCACCGCGATGAATTGGCCGAAATCGGCGATAGTGCTTCCCTGATGTGCCTGGGCAGCATTGCTTATGTTGGCAATGCGGAAGAAACACGGCGCTTCTACCGCGAACATTGCCAACGGCACCCTATGCCGCCGGAACCCATGACTTTGGGCCTCGAATCCAAGGAGAACCAACCATGACCCACGCAATCCGCTTTACTCCACCCTCTGGCGAGATCGCTCCAGCCTGGGCGGGTGAACTCAAGGCCATGATGGATGCCTATCAACAGGCCGGCGGCGATCCCAAGGTGCTTGAGCTGCCTCAAGTTGCCACCCTGGTCATTTCCGCTAACCAAGTCTTAGTTGCTCATGAAATTCCTGGTGTGCACTTTAGGGCCGAGAGCTTGCCCCACGGCGTCCGTGCCCGTATTTGGGTTGAACCTCACACTCGCCTCGCCCAACCTGTCCACCTGTGCTTTGGGTTGCTACCGGCAGAGGGCATTCAAGAGATTGTTGCCGATTATGAGATCGGCGACTATGCCCAGGTGCGCTTCCTGGCACACTGTTCGTTCCCCAATGCCGTCAAAGTTGAGCACCGCATGCAAGCACGCATTCAGGTGGGCCGTCAGGCCAGCCTGACTTATGCTGAAGAGCACTTTCACGGCCCTTACGGCGGGACGGTGGTCGTGCCCCAGGCCGAGGTAAGGGTTGAGGATGGCGGACACTTCATCACCACCTTTGCCCTGACACGGGGGCGGGTGGGTGATCTGCGCCTAGATTACCACGTGCGCGTTGGCGCCGGTGGTGTAGCGGAACTGGTCACCAAAGCCTATGGCAAGAGCGAGGATACCATCCACGTGCGCGAAGTGGTCGTCTTGGATGGCCCTGGTGCTCGTGGTCTGACCCGCACACGCATTGCCGTCCAGGATCGCGCCCAAAGTCGGGTAGATACGGTCACTGAGGGGAACGCCCCAGGTGCCCGCGGACACATGGATTGCACCGAGATCGTGCGCGGACAAGCCCAGGCCAGTAACAATCCTTTAGTCATCGTTCGCCACGATCAGGCGCAAGTCACCCACGAAGCTGCCATTGGTACTGTCAACCGCAAGGAACTGGAAACGCTGATGGCGCGGGGACTGAGCGAAGATGAAGCGGTGGATTTGATCATCCGCGGGCTGATGCGCTAACCATAGTCGTAACAGTCCAACTAGCAGAACAGCCCAGGGCGCACCCGGGCTGTTCCAAAAATGAAGCGGAGATTGGCGTTAGTCAGCCGAAGCCGAGACCTCTGCAGGTGCACCCGCAGCCACTTCCCAGGCTTTGGTGTTGCGCAGGAATAAGAAGAACGCCACACCCAGCAAAGCCGCTAGAACCAACAGCCCCAGCGCACCCAGCCCCATCACTGTGCGGACGAAGAGGAATGGCGGCCACAGGAAACCATCTGCGATGCTGGTAATCTGCACTGCGCCTTCAGGCAGTGAAAAGCCGGAGGCCACCGCCGCGGAAGTGAAGAGCGGTGCCATGGAGGTAGCGATGTAGAAGCCAATTGCCAGGGTAATCGTCCCGGCGATAACGATGCGCAGCACATTCCCGCGCATCACCGGCGCCGTCATAGCCACCACGAAGGGGATTACGGCCAAGTCGGCAAAAAGGATGACGCGGTTACCCGGCAGGATGATGCTGAGCAAAATGGCAATCGGAACAAGCACTAGCGCACTAGCAATCGCGGCCGGATGGCCGATCAGGATGGCCGAGTCGAGGCCAATGTAGAACTCGCGATCGCCACCCGCGCGCTTCTGCATGAACTCACGTGCCGACTCAGAGATCGGGATCAAGCCTTCCATCAGGATTGCCACCATGCGCGGGAGCAGCAACATAACAGCAGCCAGGTTAATGCCGGCCCCCAGGACTTTGGCCAGCACCGTCACCGCATCACCCGCATTGTAGAAAGCGATGGCACCCAATACCAGACCGATGACCAGGCCCAAAATAACCGGCTCACCAAAGACACCCAAACGCTTGCGGATGGTCTCAGTATCCCACTCAGCATCGCGCAACCCTGGGATGCGTTCAATGACCCAGTTGGTGGCAATCGCGATAGGCACGATGGGAGCAGAGGTCAAGTGGGGGATAGAAATACCCGGCAGGCTGTAAAACTTCTGCACCGCTTTGGCCGTCCAGTCACCCAGGAAAAGCGCCAGGGCTGCCGCTAACGCCGCACCGATCAACCCGTACAGCAGATTGCCAGTACCGGCTACAATGAGCGAGCCGATGAAAGCAAAGTGCCAGTAGTTCCACACATCCACATTCAGGGTGCGGGTCAGGCGCAAGGTCAGCAGCACCAGGTTAACCACCAGGGTTAACGGAATCACCCACAACCCCACCGAAGAGCCGAAGGCAATGGCAGCGGCTGAAGGCCAACCCACATCCACCACATCGCGGGTGACGCCGGTGTTTTTCACGATGGCCTGCGCCACCGCGGTCAGGTTGGTCCACATTAAGCCAATGACCAGGTTGATACCGACGAAAGCCACACCGATGGTGACGGCAGCGCGGAAAGCCCGCCCTGGCTTGGCGCCCAGGATCAAAGCCAGCAAGAAGATAATGATGGGGAGCATGACAGTGGCGCCGAGCGTGTCAAACAACGTCTTAATCGCACTTAGTACGGCTTCCATTTTTGCCTCCTGAGAGGATTGAAATAAAAAACGGGGATCGTGAAAGATTAACGATCAAGATAGGGGAATTATTGTTTCAGGATCTCTTCAATCTGCCTTAACACCTCCTCCTTTCCGATTCCCGTGAGAAACGCCAGGGTTTGAATCACGGGTTTGCCAAGATTTGAAGGCAGCGGGGTGGTTGTGACGATCAGGTCGGCATCGGCAGCCAGGCTCGGCACTTCTGTCGCTTTGCACTGACGGGTTGTAATGTTGATCCCCCGCTTCTTCATTTCTTCTTCAATGGCATGGGCTACCACAGTGGAAGTTGCAATGGCTGTACCGCAGGCCACCAGAACGACTTTAGGTTTGCTCACGTTAACCTCCTCACAGATCAGGTTTAGAAGGATGGGATTTGATGGGTATCAGCGATAAAACTACAAATCACCAACATTCACGATTGCGTAGGCACTACCTGCGCCAGTACCCGCCGCACCTCCTCTAGTGTTTGTGCAGCAACCAGTTCACTAACGACCTGGGGATTCTGTAAAATGGTGGCCACTTGTTGTAGCATCTCGACTTGTGACTTAGGCTGCTCCAAGGCTAGCAAGAAGACCAGACGCACCGGAACAGCATCTGTGGGATCAATCATGTTCTGAAACACCACTGGCGTAGGCAAGGTTGCCAGCCCCACAGCCGGGCGGATGACATGTTCAATGTCCGTGTGCGGGATCGCCGCATGAATTTCGCCCGAGAGTCGCAGACCCGTTGGCAGCCGCGCTTCGCGCTCCAGCGCCGCCTCGGCAAATGTCTCCCGCACATACCCCCCCTTGAACAATGCTGCTGCCAGGTGTCGGATGACCGCCTCAGCCGAGGTGGCTGGAAAGTTAAGCGCAACCGCCTCCGGCGCTAATAAGTCTAGCAGATTTAATAAAGTTGAGTCCACACTCCCTCCGGTCTAAAAATTGTAAGTCTCACACCACCATCACCTCGGGTTGCTCCAGCGCCTCCCGCAAATCCGCCAGAAAGCGCGCGGCCACTGCCCCATCCACCACCCGATGGTCAGCGCACAGAGTTAGGCTGAATACGGGGCGTACCTGAATCTTCCCCTCCGCATCGGCCACCACCTCCCGTCGCAGACTCCCCACCGCCAGAATAGCCACCTGCGGCGGATTGATAATGGCCGTAAAGCGTTCTATCCCCAACATGCCCAGGTTAGAGATGGTAAAAGTGCCCTCAACAACATCTTCGGGCCTCAGGCGATTGCCCCGTGCCCGTTCCACCAGATCCCCGATCTCACCCGCCAGTTGCAGTAGGTTCTTCCGCGCAGCATCCCGCACCACCGGGACAATCAATCCCTCCTCCACCGCCACGGCAATTCCCAAGTTAACCTGGGCAGGAATCAAGATTTGTTCGCCTTGCGGTGTATTCGCCAGCCAGGCGTTCAGTCGCGGGTGCTGGGTCAGCGCCCAGGCACATGCCCGTGCAATGACAGCAGTTAGGCTAACCTTGGTTTGCCCCTCTTTCAAGCGCTGATTTGCGCGTGCCCGCAGGGCCTCTGCGGCTGTGGCGTCCACGGTGATCTCCAGGTGGATATGCGGGGCATTTTGAGCGCTCTGCTGCATGCGCTGGGCAATAACCTTGCGCATCCCGGCCAACGGGATGACCTGAGCAATCGGCGTTTGCACGCCAAAGGTCTCTCCACTCGGCGCAGGAGCGACCGGCCTTGCCACTTCAGGGGCAATCTCAGGAACCGTAGCAACGGTTTGAGCCCGCGTAGCATAGGCACGTTGCACATCCTCCGATTGAATGCGCCCTTGGGGACCGCTTCCTGCCACTTGGTTCAAATCTACCCCCAGCTCACGCGCCAACCGTCGCGCTGCAGGTACAGCCCGCACCTTACCCTCAACTTCTTGCCGGCTGGCCAAGTAGGCCTCAACATCTTTGCGCGTGACCCGCCCCCCCGGCCCACTCCCCTGGATTTGGCTCGGATCCACCCCCGCCACTTCAGCCAGGCGCGCTGCCACGGGGGTAACCCGCACCCCCTCGCCCTCAACCGGCTTTTCGGCGGGGAAGGCAACCTCTTGAGGCGGAGTTCCTGCAGCGGCAGAAGCAGGCGCACCTCCCGGCAAGGCCTCACCAGGCTGCAGGATATAGGCGATCACCTGGGTGACCGGCACCACCTCCCCTTCCTGGTAACGCACGCCAGCCAGAATGCCGCTGGCGGGGGCCTCCACTTCCATGTTGACTTTATCCGTCGTCACTTCGGCAATCGGTTCACCCTGCTCAACCACGTCCCCTTCGTGCTTAAGCCAGCGCACGATTTCCGCTGTCTCCTGGGTAAAGCCAAACTTGGGCATGATCACTTCGTGCGCCACGCTTCCCTCCTAGTAAACCCCTTTGACCAATTTACGGGCTTCTTCCACGATGTTTTCTACCTGAGGCACAGCGTGATACTCCAGGGTACGGTTATAAGGGATCGGGATATCCAAGCCCGCTAAGCGACGCACCGGGGCTTCCAGATAGTCAAATGCCTCGCTCTCGACGATGCGCGCAACGATCTCGCCGCCAAACCCACCCATTTTGACCGCCTCATGTACCACCAGGGCACGCCCGGTCTTCTTCACCGAACGGATAATCGGAACATCATCCAGCGGACGTAGCGTGCGCGGGTCAATGATCTCCACTTCAATGCCCTCTGCCTGCAACTGCTCGGCGGCTTGTAAGGCGCGTTGCACCATGACCGAAGTGGCTACGATGGTCAAGTCTTTCCCTTCGCGCACAATGTGACTTTGCCCCAGTGGAATGCGATACATTTCTTCGGGTACTGGCCCTTTGACTTTATAGAGCAATTTGTGCTCGACAAAAATGACTGGATTGTCGTCTTCAATGGCTGCAATTAATAACCCCTTGGCATCATAAGGGGTACTGGGCATGACTACTTTCAACCCCGGCACATGGACAAACCAATTCTCCAGGCTTTCAGAATGCTGCGCCGCCGCACCCGTGCCCGAACCCCCTGGCATACGTAGCACAAACGGCACTTTGGCCTTGCCCCCAAACATAAAGCGAATCTTGGCGGCCTGGAGTACTAACTGCTCCATGCTCAGGGTCACAAAGTCCATGAACTGGATCTCGCCCACCGGACGCATCCCGGTCAGCGCGGCGCCAATACAGGCGCCGGCAATTCCGGCTTCCGAAATCGGGGTATCAATGACCCGCTCTTCGCCAAATTGCTCAATTAACCCCGCGGTCGCCCCAAAGGCCCCCCCATAAATGCCGATATCCTCACCGATGAGAAAAACCGTTGGATCCTCGGCCATTTTCTGGGCCAGGGCTTCGCGGATGGCTTCGACGTAAGTAATCTCACGCATAGACACCCTCAAGAATGGTGCTCACATCGGGTTCGGGACTGGCCTGGGCAAATGCAACCGCCGCCTCCACTTTGCGCTGCGCTTCGGATATATAAACCGCCAATTCCTGCTCACTCAAACCCAGTAGGCCGGCAAAGCGGCGAATTGGATCGCGCTGTTGCCAGGCCTTGACTTCCTCACGGGTGCGATAAGCCTGACGATCGCTCTTGGAGTGCCCACGCCAGCGATAGGTCACAGCCTCTACCAGGGTCGGACCCTGCCCACTGCGGGCACGTTCTGCCGCCTGGCGCACGGCGGCGTAGACGGCCAACACATCATTACCATCCACCGTTATGCCAGGAATACCATAGGCACATGCTCGCTGGCTAATGCGTTCGATGTTGAACGCCTTGGTCATCGGCATAGACATGGCATATTGGTTGTTCTCACACAGGTACACCACCGGCAAATCCCAAATACTGGCCATGTTCAGCGACTCATGGAATGCACCTTCATTGGCCGCTCCGTCCCCAAAGATGGTCAGGCAGACCTGGTGAGTGCGGCGCATTTTGATGCTCAACCCCACCCCCACCGAGATGGGAATCCCACCCCCCACAATGCCGTTGGCACCGAGGTTGTTCGCCTCCACATTGGCGATGTGCATTGAGCCGCCACGCCCACGGCAGTAGCCGGTTTCCTTACCCAGGAACTCGGCCATCATCAGGTTTACATCGCTCCCCCAGGCCAAGCAGTGCCCATGTCCGCGGTGATGGTTAAGTAAGTAGTCTCCTTTCTGCATGGCACGGGTAGCGCCAACTGCCACGGCTTCCTGGCCAATCGAGAGGTGCATTGTGCCATGCACCATCCCCCGGGCAAAGAGATCCTCAGCCTTTTCTTCAAAGGCACGGATCAGGCACATGGTCGCTAACATATCCAGAGCCTGGTCACGTCCCAGTTCGGTTAATAACTGGTCATGATCCACTGGAATCGTATTCTCAATTACCATCAGGTTCGGTTGCGTTGACATATGACAAAGATCCTTCCTCCAATACACGTAAAGCAAAGGTTGCGGCAACCTCGTCGGTCACCAGACGATTAATCAGCCCGGAGCGGCTGGCGGCGAGGATCGGCAAAGCCTTGGCTTGCCCTCCGGCCACCCCGATACGAATGGAGACACGGCGTAAGGTCTCTGCGTCAATGCCCAGAATACAGCGGGTCAACGGGGTATCCACCAGCGAGCCATCCAGGGCAATGTGAATAGCACACACATCTCCCACCGCGCCGGCGGCGCGCAGACCCTCCAATTGTTCGGCGGTCAGGTAGCCAGCGCGCAGGAGGCTGGCATGCTCGGGTTCTACCGTCCCAACACCAACCAACGCCAGATCAATTTGACGGAAGAACTGAGTTACGCGCTGCACATGGGGCGCCCGCATCAGCGACTGACGGGTAGCCTCACTGTCCACAATTAGCGGCACCGGCAGTGTGGCGTACTGACCAGTTAGGGCACGGGCCATGCGCCGCGCCAGTTCAGGACCATCAATATCCGGGTTAGGAGTGCCCAAAGCCCCAATCATCTGCACTACACGGATACCGTGAAACGTGCGCGGTTGCAGCGCATTCACCGTTTCATAAACCGCCGTGCCCCACGAAGTCCCCAGCGTCATATAGTCGTGCAGATAGGTCTCTAAAAACCGCGCTGCCAGCACACCTAAGCGACGCAGCATCTCACTATGGGCCAGCGTTCCCCGCGCCATCACCCACGCTTCGTCTAGATTTAGATGTGCCTGCAGGGCTTGTTCAAGATCCCGGCGTCGCTGCATGGGATGGTTGATGCGAATCTCGACCACTCCTTGCCGCCGGGCCTCGGTTAGCAGGCGCGACACCATTGAGCGCGAATAGCCGGTAATTTTGGCAATCTGGTCCTGCGTCAGATTGGCTTCATAGTACATCTCGGCAATCCGCGCTAGCAGATCCAGACGATCTGCGTTCATCAACATTCTCAAACCCGGCAAATACGAATGGAGGCTAATTGCGATTATAAGAATTATCCATGCCTTGACAAGTCATTTGTGAATATAATTCACAAATGTGAAAACATTGCCACCTAATCCTTAACCCATTCTTAAACCGTCTTTCGAGCAACCTTAACACGCCTCGTTTATACTGAGATGCGAAACAATCTCATCCAAAACGAGAGGAGAAGACCCATGCGTAAGTTATTTCGTCTGGTAAGTTTACTCTTCGTAATCGCCATTGTGGCCAGCGCCTGTGCTCCGGCAGCCACCCCTGCACCTTCCGAGCCGACAGTCATTGAAATCACTCGCATTGTTCAGGGTACACCACAGGTCATTACCGCCACTCCCGCCCCGACTAGTGCGGCTGATGTTGAAGGCACTATCTTGATCGATGGTTCCAGTACGGTCGCGCCCGTCACCGCTGCCATTGCCGAAGAGTTCCAGGCTGAATACCCGAACGTGCGCGTCCCGGTGGGCATTTCGGGCACCGGCGGGGGATTCAAGAAATTCTGCAACGGCGAAACGGATATTTCTAACGCCTCCCGCCCGATTAAGGAATCGGAAACCGAACTCTGCGAACAGAACGGCATTGAGTACATCGAACTGCCGGTGGCATTTGATGGCCTGGCTGTAATGGTCAACCCTAAGAATGATTTCGTCGAATGTCTGACTGTAGAAGAGTTAAAGAAAATTTGGGAACCGGAGGCCGAAGGCAAGATCACCAAATGGAGCCAGGTGCGCGCGGGCTTTCCGGACCGACCCCTGACGCTCTACGGTGCCGGCACGGACTCAGGGACATACGATTACTTTACTCAGGCCATCGTCGGCAAAGAGGGGGCTAGCCGGGGTGACTTCTTGCCCAGCGAGGACGATAATGTTCTGGTACAGGGCATAGCGGGAGATGAAAACGCCTTAGGGTTCTTTGGTCTGGCTTACTACGAGGAGAATAAGGATAAACTAAAACTGGTCGCCATTGATAATGGAAACGGCTGTGTCCTGCCCACCCTAGAGACCGTCTCCAACGGTACCTATCAGCCCCTCTCGCGTCCCATCTTCATCTACGTCAACCGTGCTCGCGTGGATCAGAAGGATGAAATCAGTGCCTTTGTGGCCTTCTACCTCAAAAACGCTTCCAAGATCGTCAAAGAAGTAGGTTACATCCCCCTGACCCCTGAACTCTACGAACTGGCCCAAAAGCGCTATGATAACCGCATCACCGGCTCGATCTTCGAGGGACGTGGCTCCACTGTGGGCGTCAGTCTGGCAGATCTGCTGGCCAAAGAGCAGCAGTAACCATCGCTGACTCAAAACCAGATTTCATGTAAAATCTACCTGGGAAGGGCCAGATAGTCCCTTCCCAGGCTTGCATGGGAGAAGGTCCATCATGGAAACCGCAAAAACTGCACCCCTCACAACCACCTCACCCTCACCAATTGCTCAAGCCCTCAAGCGCCGTCCCCGTACCGTTGAGCGCCTGATTCAAACCGGGCTGCTCATCTGCGCTGCCGTCTCAATCCTAACCACGCTTGGTATCGTCTTGACCCTGCTACGCGAGACGATACTCTTTTTCCAACAAGTCTCCATTGTTGAATTCTTCACCGAAACGCGCTGGACCCCCCTTTTCGCCTCTAAGAAATTTGGCATCTGGCCGCTGGTCAATGGCACCGTCCTGGTTGCGGCAGGTGCCATGATTATTGCTCTTCCGCTGGGGCTGCTGGCAGCCATCTACATGAGCGAATATGCGTCAGAGAATATGCGACGTATCCTCAAGCCGATCCTGGAGGTCCTGGCGGGTATCCCCACAGTAGTGTACGGGTACTTTGCACTGCTCTTTGTCACCCCTCTACTTAAGTCCATTTTCCCCCAGACTCAGACTTTCAACGGCGCCAGCGCCAGCATTGTGATGGGGTTCATGATCCTGCCCATGGTAGCCTCCATTTCTGAGGATGCACTTTCGGCAGTGCCCCGCTCGCTCCGGGATGCTGCTTACGCCCTGGGCGCCACCAAACTGGAGGTATCCACACAAATCGTAGTCCCGGCCGCGCTTTCAGGAATTAGTGCTTCTTTCATTTTAGCCGTCTCACGTGCCATCGGCGAGACCATGATTGTAGCCATTGCCGCTGGTCAACAACCCAAACTAACCCTCAACCCGCTTGAATCTATCGAAACCATGACTGCGTATATCGTCCAGGTCAGCCTGGGGGATACCCCGCAGCAGAGCTTGGCTTACCTGACCATTTTTGCTGTGGGTGCGATGCTCTTCTTTATGACCTTGGTGATGAATGTGATCAGTCATTTCCTCACCCGCCGCTTCCGCGAGGTGTACGAATGAACACAAGCGATTTTCTCAGTCCCGTTGAACTGCAACGCTTGCAACAGCGCAAACGTTACGGAAAATTGTTTGAACTCTTCGCTTTGATGGCCGTTCTGATCGGGATTGTAGTGCTGCTCACCTTGCTAATTGATGTTTTCCTGGACGGGCTTCCCTGGTTGCGTCCCGAACTTTTCACCCAATTCCCCTCGCGGTTTCCGGAGAAGGCGGGGCTGCGCTCTGCCCTCCAGGGTACGCTTTGGCTGGCCGTGATTACGGCCGTACTCTCCTTTCCCATTGGCGTTGCGGCGGCCATCTATCTTGAGGAATACGCTCAGGATAACTGGTTTACCCGCTTCATTGAGATCAACATCTCTAACCTGGCCGGCGTACCCTCGATCATTTACGGCTTGCTGGGATTAGGGTTGTTCGTGTACGGGCTCAACTTGGGACGCAGTCTGCTGGCTGGTGCCCTGACCATGACCCTGCTTATATTGCCCACGGTGATCGTCGCCTCGCGCGAAGCCATCCGTGCTGTGCCGCGCAGCATACGCCTAGCCGCCTTTGGTGTGGGAGCCACGCCTTGGCAGACTGTGCGCGATCACGTCTTACCTTACGCAATGTCGGGAATTTTGACCGGCACCATCCTGGCTATGTCTCGTGCCATTGGCGAAACTGCCCCGCTGATCACTATCGGGGCCCTCACCTACATTCGCTTCGACCTGCGCGGCCCGCTGGATATCTTCACCGTCCTGCCCATCCAGATTTTCAACTGGATCTCACTACCACAAAAAGAGTTCCAGCAACTTGCCGCTGCCGGCATCATTGTGCTTCTAGGGGTATTGCTGCTCCTCAACACTACCGCTATTATCTTGCGCATTCGCCTACAAAAGCGCTGGTGAACGACCCAGCAACACGCCACCGGGCAGGGTATAATAGTTGTGTGAACACCCTGTCAACTTTGGCCCATTTATGCGAGGCTTACAATATCCTTATTGTTTACCTTATTTGGCAGCCAAGCCAAGGCGGCGGTAAACCTCCTCTTGCACGGCGAACCCATACCCGCCTCATCTAGCGATATAGATGTTGGCATTTTACCTGCCCGCCGCCTTGCAGTGCGGGAAAAAGTGGAATTTGCGCAGGCCCTGGAAGATCTGTTCGTGAGCGTATGCAAATGATCCTCACCAGAAACCTATGATGCCCCAGAAAATCTCCCGCCGCGTGGTCGTAGATCGCTTGGCTTGGATCTCCAAATATGCTGGACCACATCCAGAGGTTGCCCTTGACATCCCGCGATGAATTCTTCGGGGACCCCCGCAATCTTTTTGCAGCCGAATTGTGTCTTCGACGCGCCCTTGAGGCTTTGTTTGACCTGGGACGACACATCCTAGTGAAGGGCTTCGCTTTAGGGGTGAGCGAGTACAAAGAAATTGCCCGTGCTCTTCACCAAAATGGCGTAATCAACGCCGAAGAAAGTGCTCTGTTGAATATTCTGGCTGGCTATCGCAACCGCCTAGTTCATTTTTATCATGAAGTCAGCCCAGAAGAACTTTATGAAATTTGCACCCATCAACTTGGCGATATCACCCGTATCGCAAGTGCCCTTCAAAAATGGATCAACGCCCATCCGGAAAACCTGGATGAGGGGATATAAAGTCCATGCTACTGGCTTGACATTCCCCCCGTTCCGGCTAAAATTGAATTAGTGTAAAAATTACACCAATTCATCTCATGCTCTTCACCTAAGGAGGTGTAATCATGCCTCGCCTGAACCTGGAACCCCAAAGCGGGCCCTTCTTGCGCTATTTGGAACAGTGGCTGGCTCAGTTACCGGTGGTCAGTCTGAAGGAGATCGCCCCTGACCCTGCACGAGCGGCTATCGTCTCAGTGGACGTAATCAACGGCTTCTGTGTTAGCGGACCGCTAGCCAGCGAGCGCGTGGGGCGCATCGTGGAACCCATTGCCTCGCTCTTTCAGCGCGCTTGGGATTACGGCATCCGCCACATCATCCTGAT
This sequence comes from uncultured Thermanaerothrix sp., assembly GCF_938028735.1. Lineage (GTDB taxonomy): Bacteria > Chloroflexota > Anaerolineae > Anaerolineales > Anaerolineaceae > Thermanaerothrix. Next base: position 94,957 of record NZ_CALIMF010000001.1, on the reverse strand, counting down.
CCAAGATAGTCACGAGCCGGATGCGGTTGAATTCGCCGCCTGGCCGCCCCACTGCGTGCGCGGCACCGCCGAGGCCGAACCTGTGGATGCCTTTAAGCGCCTGCCTTTCTTCCCTCAAATGGTAATTTTGGAGAAGAACTCCCTTTCTTCGGGTCTGAACACAGGGCTAAACGACTGGTTGGCCCAGCATCCGGAAGTCAATACGTTCATTGTGGTAGGGGATGTTACCGACTTGTGCACCTATCAACTGGCTATGCACCTGCGCCTGGATGCCAACGCGCGTCAATTACAGCGCAGGGTGATTGTTCCAACCGATGGTGTGGAAACTTACGATCGCCCCATCGAGGTTGCCGAAAAAGAAGGGGGCTTTCCCCATCCTGGCGATTTAATGCACGCCATTTTCCTCTACCACATGGCCCTTAACGGAATCGAGGTGGTGGAGAAAATTACCTGATCAACTCGCCTGACGCGGGATCAATCGCATTGGCATCCCACCTTTCGGGCGCAGGGTTACCAGCGGCTTTGCCTGCACCGGGCCTGCGCCCGCAAAACTCAGGCGAAAGCGCTGCAACACCCGACTTAGAATCAACTGAGCCTCAACCAGAGCGAATTGATTGCCAATGCACAGGCGCGGCCCACCCCCAAAAGGAATGTAGGCGAAACGTGGATAAGCCCTTGCCTTGTCCTCAGCAAACCGTTCGGGGTGGAAAGCTTCAGGTTCATCCCAGAACTCAGGATGACGGTGCAACACATAGGGACTGATGATGATTAGCGCACCCCGTGGGATGGAGTGCCCCATCCACGCATCCTCGGCGATGGCCCGCCGCGTGATCAACCACGCCGGCGGATAGAGACGCAAGGCTTCGGCGAACACTTGGGTGGAATAGGTTAACTTCGGCAAATCCTCTCGCGTTGGTGGACGTCCATCCAGGACCGTGTCAATCTCAGCAAGCAGAGTAGCCTCTACCTCAGGGTGCTGCGCCAAAAGGTACCAAGTCCAGGTCAGGGCCGTAGCAACGGTCTCATGCCCCGCTACAATCATGGTGACCAGTTCATCCCGCACCTGCTGACGCGTCATTTGACCAGCCTGCTCAGCCTGCACCAGTAGATTCAACAGAGTTCCCCCTTGTGCCTTCCCATCGCGCCTTTGATCCAGAATGGCATCTACGGCCCGCTCCAACTCGGCCAAAGCGCGTTTGAAGGCGCGATTGCGCGGGGTCGGCCAGTTCAGGGGCGGTACCACCAGATTCTGAGCGCGATAAATCACATAATCTAAGGCGGTGAGCACCGCCCTGACCAACTGAGGGGCCTCACGGCTGAGATCCAAACCAAACAGAGCCAGACCCACGACCTCTAGCGCCGCTTCCAGCATTTCATGGTCTACGTCCACGATCTCCTGCTGGATGGCCAAATGCTCCCACCGCTGCAGCATCCGATCAACGACCGGCAGCACCACTTCATCCAGAGCCATCAAATGCGGGCGAGCAAAAGCCGGCTGAAGTAATCGTCGATGTGCCAGCCACATGTCCCCATCCGCTGTCAGTAATCCCTGACCGGTCACCAGAGCCAACGTACGGTATTGAAGGGTATCTTTCGTATAATAGCGGTTTTTTTCCTGCAATACATGCTTCACAGCGTCCGGATGATTGATAAAAAAGGCCTGGGTAACTCCTACATCAAAGTGCACCCAATCTCCATAGCGTCGGGCACATTCCAGCAGAAAGCCAGGAGTATCCGTACGGATGCGCGGTAGATGCGGGAGCAATTGATAGCCCTTGAGCGTGGTCATACTTTGAACTCTCTTTTCGTAATCAATGACATCCTCATTTTACGTGCACACCAATATAAGGAGAGCGGGTTTATATAACCCGCTCTCGCACCCACTAGCCTGTCTTTATGGGCGCGGATTCTCCCAGTAGCGAATTTGATCTACCTGGATGGTGAGATTTTCGGTTTCACGAGCCCCCACGAAGACACCAAAGTAGCCCTCGAGGAAGCGATCGTCGCGCACTTCGGTAAGCAGCACCCCATTGGCGTAGAGGGCATAGCGATCACCAATCGCCATTACTCCCAAGCGATTGACCTGATTAGGCCCTGCGTTAATGGCCGCATCGGACTTCCAGTTCACCAGGGTGATCATCTCGCCTCGGGTCCCAACCGAGGCATTCCAACGACGTAGCCCGTATTTACCATCACACGTCAAGCCGAACAGGTAACCTCGGTCGGGATTGCTTAGGATCGGCACCCGGAAAAACAGGCCGTAGCGATCGCTACCCTTGCACTCACCAGTGCGGAAGGTTGCCTCCAGGTAAAAATCAGCCACTTTTGGCCAAGTCATCCGCCAGCCGTCCGTGGGAGTCAAGCCGGTTAACCGCATCACACCATCCCGAAACTCAATACGCGTGTATTGATCCGGGCCGGTGGGCCAATTGCGATCGTTATCCATGGGATCTGTCCAGGTGGCACTACCCAGTTTGAGTACCGGATCGGTTGCAGGCGGGGTAAAAGCATAAGTGGGTGTCGGCTGAGTCGTCACCGTGGCAGTGGCTGTAGGCACAGGTGTCTCCGGCGGCGGGTAGGCTGGCAGCGTGGCCGTTGGCTCAGCGGGGAGTGGCGTAGGGGTCTCAGTTGGCGGGATGGCCGTGGGAGGCTCCGTAAATGCCACAGTGGGCAACGGTTGGGTTGGGGTGGGCTCAAGAGGCGGGGAAGTCGGCGTGGGCATAGCTGTTAGAATTTGGGCCACCTGTGTCGCCATCTCTGCATCCGAAGGGGTGGCCCGCTGCCCGAGTAGCCCACACCCGCTCAATACCACAGCCAGGATAAAAATGCCAATCCATCGTGCTTTCATTGTCAGCTCCTTCTACGTTCCCCTCAGGCTTCTGAGGAAAAGGGGGATATTGTACAGACGTAGAAAACGCGTTGCAAGTTCCGGGCCTCACGCTTTATAACCGATACGCCGCAAGAAGCCTTTGCGCCAGGCAATGCCCTCTTCATCTTCAATCCCCTTGGGGCTGCTGCCATCCACCACTCCCAAGATGCCACGTCCTTGATCGGTTTCGGCCACGATGACCTGGAGCGGGTTAGCCGTGGCGCAGAAGATACGACACACCTCAGGAACCGCCTGAATAGCCTTGAGCACATTAATGGGGTAAAATCCCTCGCCTAAAAAGACAAAGAAAGTATGTCCCGCGCCCACTGCCAGGGCGTTCTTTTGCGCCAAGGCAATCAGATCGGGATCCGTCCCGCTCCAGCGCACTAAACAGGCACCCGAAGCTTCACAAAAGGCCAACCCGAACTTGATACCCGGTACACTGGTCACTAGCGCCTCATGAATATCTTCCACCGTCTTGATGAAATGCGATTGACCCAGGATGACGTTCACGGCTTCCGGTTTTTCGATCGGCACGACTTTGATTTCCATGGGGTCACCTCCTATGATTTTCCTCGCCCAAATGGGGTCATTCTTCCGATAATTTTACTGCTTCCTGCCAAGTTGCATTAAAATAAGGGACACGAATTAATCAGGTGATTTTCCTTGTTTGAACTCATCTTCCTTGGCACCTCTGCATCGGCTCCTTCGATCCGGCGTAACCTGCCGGCAATTGTTGTTAAGCACGACGAACATCGGTTTCTAGTGGACTGTGGCGAAGGCACCCAGCGTCAAATCCTGCAGGCTGGGATTGGTTTCAAACGCCTCAACCGCATCCTGATCACTCACGGGCACCTCGACCATATTTTAGGGCTTGCGGGGTTGCTCTCTACGTTCATGCGCTGGGAGACCATTGACGAACTTGAGATCTTCGGCAGCCGTGGGGCGCTGGAACGCATCCACGACCTGCTCTTCGGGGTGGTCTTGCGCGGCGCTACCCCGCCCATGCCGCTCAACCTACGCCCAATTAGCAATGGTACCTTCTTTGAAGCCGAAGATTTCACGATTACTGCCTTCCCGGTTCAACACCGCGGTGCCGATAGTTTGGGCTTCCGCTTTGAAGAAAAAGGACGCCGCCCTTTCCTACCCGAAAAGGCCGAAGCCCTGGGCATTCCCAATGGCCCCTTACGGCGACAATTGGTCGAAGGCCAGGCAGTCACCCTACCCGATGGGCGGTTTATTACTCCCGACATGGTTCTTGGCGAGTACCGCCGCGGGACTCACCTGGTCATCGTCGGTGATGCTGGCGAAATTGACAGTCTGGTGGAGCCGTGTTACCAGGCCGATGCGCTGGTCATCGAGGCCACCTATCTGGAAGAAGAGGCCGAGATGGCCCGCCACTTTGGACATCTGACTGCCCGCCGTGCCGCCGAACTGGCCCGTCGGGCCGAGGTTAACGCCCTGATCCTGACCCACCTCTCACGGCGCTATCGTGAAAAGGACATCCTCCATGAGGCGCAGACGGTCTTCCCCAATGTGTTTGTTGCGCGAGATTTCGACATGTACCAGATCAAATACGGCGAGCCCCTGCGCCGTACTGAAAGCCGCACCAATGGCGGGTCTAACTAGAGCAACCGCCCAAGCGTCTCAACCAGGCGCTGAATCTGAGCCTCGGTATGGGTAGCAAAGATGGCGATGCGTAGCGCCCCACCGGGTGGCGTGCTGGAGTAGCGCGTCACATGGGCCACGCAGATATCCGCTTCCAACAAACGCCGTTGCAAAACCCCCAGATCAAGCCCGGGCTGGGCACGCAGGCAAAGAATGGGCACCGGCGTTTCGGGCAGATCCCACCCCAGCGCACGTAGCCCCGCCCGCGCTAGACCCACGTTCTGCCACAAGCGCTCACGCCGTTGGGGCTCTTCTAGCGCAATGCGCAACGCCATAGCCGAGGCCGCTGCTACCGGCAAGGGCGGTGGACTGGTAGCCACATAGACTGCAGAATGAACCAGCAAGCGTTGAATGCGCTCGGCTTGGTCGGTGACAATGCCCCCGTAACCACCCAACGCCTTGCTTAACGTGGCAGTGGAAAAACAACGCACGTCGCTCACTCCCCAGTAATCCGGCGTCCCGCGGCCATGTGCACCCAGTACACCCACTCCATGCGCATCATCTAACGCCACCAGACCATCATACTCCGCAACGATGCGCAAATACTCGGGTAGCGGGGCAATGTCACCTGAAATCGGAAATACGCCATCGCTGAGCACCAGCGGGCGCTCCCCCGGACGCAAATGCGTACGCAACTGGCGTGCCAAATCCTCGGCATCCAGGTGACGGAAAGACACTATTGGCAGGTTCGCCCCTCGCGCCGCATCCCAAACGCTGAAGTGAGCAGCCTCGTCCACGAAGAGGCGCTCGTAATGACCATGCAACCCCTGCACCAGTAAGGCCATCCCCAGATAACCTGTGGGCAGATAGAGCGCCTGTTCAGTGCCAAAATAGGTGCAAATGGCCTGCTCCAAGTCTGCATAAAGAGGATGCTCACCATAGCCACCGCGCGAGGTGGCTGTACTCAAACCAAACCGGGTCAAGGCTGCTTGGGCGGCGGCCAGAACCCGCGGATCACTCTGCAAACCCAGGTAACCAGTGCCGGAAAAATAATCGCATTCCCGACCCGCTACCCTCACACGTGGCCCAACCGGCGAGCTCAGCCCTTCTGTCATTGCTTAACCTGCCTCTAGAAAGGTACCGGTAGCCACCAATGACTCGCGCAAATGCGCTACTTGCCGCACATCGTCCTCGTACACACCGTTCCGCGAACGGGAAGAATGTAAAATGCGCCATCCTCCCAAACTGAGCGCCACATGCGTGATCGCACGGGACTCTCCCTTTTCGCCAAAGAAGAGCAAATCCCCAGGTTGAAGGTGGTCGGGGTCACACGTACGGCTGGCGGCTTGTTGCATATCGGCATCACGTGGCAGGGTCATCCCACTCAGCCGATGCACCAATTGCACAAAACCCGAGCAATCAATACCGTTCGCTGTAGTGCCTCCCCATAGGTAGGGCACACCAATCAGGCGATAAGCATCTTGGAGCATTTGGGTGCGCTGTGCCTCGGAGGTGCGCGGCAAAGCATCCAGCGCGCGCAGGTCCTCACGGGCCACCCAACCAGAAACATGCGTCTCTACCCACACCCAGCCTTGACGTGTCTCTTTCACGCACAGGGCTGTCCCGGCAAACAAACGACTCACCAGAGGGGCGTTGACATCGGGCTGAGTCCGAATCAAGCTGATCGGTGCAGCCACAAGATGGGTGGGCTCTTGAGAAGGTTGTTCACCGAGGTAAGGGCGATAGGTCCATCCTAGGTAGCCATCCGAGCAACGCACAAACACCCAGCGGTCTTTCTGTTCCAATACCTCTACCACAGCCCCCCAGAGTAATTGGGTCAACATTTCAGCCAGAAAGGAAGGTTCACGGTGCAGGCTGGTCAAGTTGGTGGCCACCGTCAGCACCGGATTATGCGGGTGGCGCAAGACGCGTAAAGCGTTATCATCCACCACCCAGCGCGTATCTTCAGCCAGAAAGGCTGCCCGCAAGGCTTGGCGATCCGCTTCCTCCAGCACGCGGCCACTCAAGCGCAGGTGCCATTCATCCGCCTCCTCAATTTTCACCTCAAACACATGCAAGCGCTCATCAGCGCGCTCGCGGGCCAAACGCTGTAAAACCACCTGGGCTTGCGCCATGAAGTCGGGCATGTTTGTAACCTCCTAAGCCACTGGAATGCGTTTGATGACGCCAATCCCCGGACGCGCGGGTAGCTGAATGCGCCCATCAAGGTCATAGATCAAACCCTCAAAGGGATCGTTAGCGATCAAGAGCGGGGCATCCAGGTCTAGCCAATCGGCCAGGGCAGCCAAGTGAGCCATCGCTGTTGTGCCCAGAGAGGTTTCAATCATACACCCTAGCAAGACCCGCATGCCCAAGTCACGCGCCCGACGAATAATCCGCAATGCTGCGAGGAGCCCCCCCGTCTTCATAAGTTTGACATTGATCCCACCGACCCCTGCCGCAGCCAGTCGCTCCACATCCGTATAAGTTTGTAGGGACTCATCGGCAACTATGGGGATGGCGGTCATTTGTTGCAACTGTCCCATCTCGGCCAGCGCTGTTCGGGGTAATGGCTGTTCAATTATGGACACCCGCAGAGCCTCCAGCCGCGGCAAATAGGCTTTAGCCTCCTCCAGGCTCCAGCCAGCGTTGGCATCCACGCGGATTTCAGCCTCTGGCCGTGCGGCTCGGACGGCTTCCAGGCGTTTGAGAGCTTCGGCGCCCCCTAGTTTAAGTTTCAAAATCGGATAAGAGCGCATGCGTTGCGCCATTTCGGCCATGGCGTCAGGAGTATCTATGGCGATTGTCACCGAGGTTGGCAAAGCCGGTGGCGCCGAGAGACCTAGCCAGCGATATAAGGGTTGACCAGCCTGGCGCGCCAGATAATCCAGCGCTGCCATCTCCAGCGCACAACGAGCAGGAGCCGGGCCGCTCTCCCCCACCCAGGCCGGTAAATCCTCTAATGACCGGGGCGGATTCAAATCACCTCGGGCGCGTTGCTCCCAAAAGGCCTCAAAGGTGGTTAAATCAACTCCGTAGTAAGGAGGCAACGTGGCCTCCCCCCATCCTTGATCCTCCCCCAATCGCAGCCAATACGTCTGACGCGTTTCGCTCACCCCGTAGGAAAGGCGAAACGGGTGCCTCAACACCAAGGTCAAGCGCTCCCATCGAAGAGAAAGGATTGAGGCCATAAACCTCCTTATCGGGAGGGAGTTACTCACTCATCTTCTTCCTCGCCCTGTCGCAGGCGCAGATAGGACTCGTAGCGATGGGGATGAATCTTGCCCTGCGCCACCGCCTCACGCACCGCACAGCCCGGTTCTGTAGTGTGCGTGCAATCGTTGAACTGGCATTGGGAAACCAAATCGCGGATCTCCGGGAAATAACCATCTAGTTCCTCGGGCTGGGTATCCCAGAGAGCCAGCGTACGCAACCCTGGCATATCCGCCACGTAGCCGCCCCCCTCCAAGGGGAACAACTGGCGCACAACCGTGGTGTGGCGACCTTTCCCCCCTTTCTCACGGACACTACCCACCGCCAGCCCAAGGTCCGGTTGGATAGCGTTGAGCAAGCTACTTTTACCCACCCCAGAAGGCCCGGCCAGTGCCGAGAGTTTGCCAATGAGGTGGGCCTTCAGTTCTGCCACCCCATAGCCCACTTTGGCCGAGGTATAAAGCACTGGATAACCCAAAGGTGGGTAGATTGAGAAGATCTCCTGCGCACGCTCCAGTCCCACCAGATCCACTTTATTTGCCACAATGAGCACCGGAATCTGCTGTTTCTCGGCAATAACCAGGAAACGATCCAGCATGCGCAACCGTGGTTCAGGCTGGGCACAAGCAAAAACCAGAACCAGTTGATCAGGGTTGGCTAGAAGGACCTGCTGGTAAGTTCCCCGCGCCGTGGGAGCACGACGCTCTAGGGCACGCTGACGGGGTGCCACGGCCTCAATCACACCACTGCCATCCGAGAGCAAGGTCACCCGCACCCAATCCCCTACGGCCACCACATCCCCCTGACGGTGCATCTTCTTCAAGCGCCCGCGCAAACGGCAAACCACACTCTGCCCACCGCGCATACGCACGGTGTAAAAGCCCGACTGGGCACGCACTACCTGGCCCCAAGTAGGATCGGCCGTAACTGAAGCAGATGACGTGCTCATGGCGTGGGAGTTTCCTCCGGGGGAAGCGGGGTTTCGGTTGGTACAGGTGTGGGGGTTGGCGTCTCTGTGTAGAGCGGTGTGGGGGTGCGTGTTACGTAGAGCGAGGCTTCCCACGGGTAGAGGCGCAGGGGCTTCCCGTAGAAATAATCCTCAATCACACGGCGGAAGATGGGTGCCGCTACCTCGGAGCCTTCGCCCCCATTCTCGACCAGGACCACCACCGCAATATCCGGTTTATCGCTGCGTCTAGCATCCGTGTAACCGGCAAACCAAGCATGCGGCTTGCCCGCCGGGTTCGTCGCGGTGCCCGTTTTGCCGTAGATTGGGATTTGCAATCCGATCAAAGCGTAATGAGCTGTGCCACGCGGGTTACTAACCACACTGCGCATGGCCTCCTGGATGATCTTGAGATTCTCAGGAGAAACGGGCAACTGCCCGCGCACCTCGGGCTTGAAAGCATACACCGATTCCCCATCTGGATTGGTAATTTTTTCCACCACTTGCGGACGGTAAAGCGTGCCACCATTCCCAACCGCCGCGATGAAATCTGCCACTTGCAAGGGGGTTACCAGCATAGCGCCTTGCCCAATGGCCAATTGGACCGCATCGTTCTCGCTGGTTGGATCGGGAATGTTCCCCGCCACCTCGGGCAACTGCTCAATGCCTGTAGGGCTGCCCAGCCCGAACGCCCGTGCCATTTTGCTAACGTCCTGCGGGCGATTCTGGCGATAAAGATCCAGGCCAATGTGATAGAACCAAGGATTGCAGGAACGCATCAGGCCTTCCGGCAGAGTCAAGGTACCGCTAGGGGGTTTCCCCTTTTCATAAGTCCAATCGTAAAGGGTTAACCCCGGGATCTCAGTAAAAGTGTGACCGCATTCATAAGTGGAATCAGCGGTAAACAAACCGCTCTCTAGAGCCGCCGCCATGGTGACGATCTTGAACACCGACCCTAATGGGTAGGCGCTCTGGGTGGCCCGATTGAGCAAAGGAGTGGTGGTGGCATCAAAGACTTGATTTAATAACCAGCCGCTGTTGTAGTTGTTCGGATCAAACAAATTGGGATCAAAACTCGGCGCGGAGGCCAAGGCCAAAATGCGCCCGGTATCCCGCTCAAGCACCACGATGGCGCCACGAAAGCCCTCAATGGCTTTCTGCACCTGCACCTGGAAATCCTTATCCAGCGTAGTGTAGATCGAATAGGCGGGCTGAGCATCCCGCTGGCCCAGTCGGGTAAGGATGTTGCCTTGTGCATCCACCACGTATAACGCTGCACCGCGCTGGCCCGCCAGATAGGCCTCTCCCCATCGCTCCAAGCCAGCCATACCCACCCGTTCATCCCCACGGTAGCCCTTCCGCTTATACTCCTCCAGAGCCTCCGCCGGAATGGGCTGAACATACCCCGTCACATGCGGGGCGGCACTATCGAAATAGTACCGCGTATTATAGGTGCGCATTACTAGGCCACTGAGGTTGGAGAGTACGCTGTAACGCCGTTGCACCGCTTGGGCCGAAACATCCCCCACTGGAATATACCAATCAGGCGCTGCATACTGATAAAGCGAGCGTATATAATCCGGATTCAGACCGGTCAGGTTGGCTAATTCGGTCAGCAGAGTGCCTTCTTGATCGGGATCAATCTGACCAGGGATGATCCCCAAGGCCACGGCATCCGTCTGGGCAGCCAGTGCATTCCCTCGACTATCGTAAATGTTTCCTCGCGCCGGAATGGTAATATCCATCATCAAACGGTTGCCGCCCCGTAATTCGGGCAGGATCATACCATCCTCCCACTGCACCTTCCAGGTTCCGTCCTGAAGGGCCAAGTTCATCACCATCTCGCGACTGAGATCCCCCAGTAGAACGGTGTGAAACGTGACCTGATAGGCCACCTGAGCATTAGTGGGGTTGGTCAGGGTTGACAGGATGGCATACTCCAACCCGCTTAGGCTCATGGTTGCGGCCACCTCGCGATAGCGCCGAGTAAACGCCTCTTCGCTCAGGGCATCCTGGCTTAGACGCGTCAGCATCGCATACATGCTGGGGTAATCCTCCGCCTTCCACGCTGCCAAAAAAGCATTTGCCGCCGCCCGTACATCCGGCACAGACGTCACATTAACCATCGGTTCGCCCAGGCTAGGCTGCGCCAGAGGGCTCGTCGGCGTTGCCACGCTGGGGTAGCACGCCCCCACCAGCAGCGCCGTCACAACCAACACCAACCCTCCTGTATGCCAGCCTACCCGAGTAACCAACTTTTGCATGGTTCGCAGCAATGGATTAGCCCTCATCTTCGCCTTCCAGGATTGCCCGATAGACCGGGCAGGTATAATTCAAGTTCTTTTGGCATACTGCCGGTACATCTACTGGTGGCTCAAATCCCAAGACCGCCATTGTACGCACCAAATGGCACAGTGGGAGTCCCATCACACTGGCATAACAGCCCTCAAAATCTGCCACCGGATGGAAATCAGGGCTCTGAATAGCATAGGCACCTGCCTTGTCCATGGGATCGCCGCTGGCAATGTAAGCCTCAATTTCTGCCTCGCTATAGGCCCGCATGGGCACCAGGGAACGGCACACATCGGTGATTAAGTCGCCACTCCGGCGATCAATAAGGGCAATGGCCGTATACACCTCGTGCACCCGAGCGCGCAGGCGGCGCAGAAAGTCTGCGGCCTGTTCCGGCGACTCGGGTTTTCCCAGCACCTCATCCTCCAGCGCCACCACTGTATCAGCTGCCAGGATGACCGTTGCCTCCGTTTCAAATTCGGTAGCAGCCAAGGCTTTTTCCTGAGCCAGCCGCACCACATACTCGCGCGGGGACTCATCGAGCGCCTGAGTCTCATCCAAGTTGACTGGACGGACTTCAAACGCCCAGCCCGTCCACGAAAGCAATACCCGACGTCGGGGAGAATTTGACGCTAATAAAATGAGGGGAGCATCCATAATTGCTTATGATTTTATCACACCCTACTGATGTGCCCCCTGGGGGATCAGCTCACCTCGCTCACGCAGGCGGGATAATTTTTACCAAGCCTTTCAAGGCAACCCTAGGCAAGCCTGTATCAATGTCCGATATCCTACCACAGCCTGTTCCACTGACTCAATAGCCACCCATTCATCCACCGTATGAGCTTGTGCTAAGTCCCCCGGCCCATAAATAAAGCAGGGGACTCCGGCTGCCGCTGCTGCAGAGGCGTTACTGCCAAAGCCCGCCGCTAGCGTCTCTGCCGGCAAGCCTTGGGATCGCAAGGCCTCCAAGAGACGAACCCGCCAGGCATGCTCAGCAGGCAACTTCCAACCCACCAGAAAATCCTCGCGCTCCAACACGTAGCCGGTGTAGCAGGTTTGGCGCAGTCGCGCCAGGGCGATTTTCACCCCTTCCAGCCCTACCATGGCCCGGGTCAGGCGGGTTTGCAAAGAGAGAGGGGTCTCATCCGGCAACAGGCGGGCCACCAGATGCACCTGGCATTCCGGTGGGACTACGTTGATATTGGGGTAGGGGTGCGAGATGATATCGGTCACTTCAAACACCTCGCTCCCCAGATCCTCGTCCCATCGGCGTGGCAGGCCCGCAATGCGCGCCAAAACTTGCATCATGCGAGTAATCGCATTGATCCCCTGCTCAGGATGCGAGGTGTGCGCTGCGCGCCCAGTGGTCCTGATCTCCAATGTGGCCCGTCCCTTTTGAGCCACCCCCAAACGCAACGCGGTAGGCTCTCCTGTAATAAATACCTCCGGCCGCTCGGTGACCACGAGCCCCTCCACCGCACCCGCCGTTAAGGACTCTTCCATCACGGTAGCCGCCAGCACTACCCGCCCACGCAACTCTGAGCGGGGGAGAGAGGCCACCGCTGCCAGCATCGCCGCCAGCGAGGCATGCGTATCGGCAGCACCACGTCCCCACACCCGCCCAGCGCTCACCTCGCCAGCATAGGGAGGGCAGCGCCAATCCTGCTCATCACCCGGCGGCACTACATCCATATGAGCCTCAAGCAACAGGGTAGGGCCGGAACTTTCTCCCCGCCAATCCCCTATCACATTGCCGTAAAGATCTCGGCGTACCGCCTCAAAGCCCAGGCGCTGCATCTGGGCTTGGACAAAATCCGCCGCTGCTCGCTCTCCACCTGAGGGAGCCGGAATGCGCACCAAATCCACTAGCAACCGCAGGGCCTCGCCGGTGGCCACCTCAAGGGGTAGCACGGGGCTCATGTGACATTCCGCAGCCGCGGGTCCAAGACATCCCGCAGGCCATCCCCCAGGAGGTTAAAGCCCAGAACGGCCAGCGAGATCGCCAGGCCGGGGTAGATCACTACATACGGGGCTTGCTCCATGTACTTTCGCCCGTCGTACAACATGACCCCCCAACTGGCCTGCGGCGGTGGCACCCCCAACCCCAAGAAACTCAAGGAGGCTTCCACCACAATCGCCGCAGCGAAGTACGTGGTAGTGACCACAATGATGGGAGCCATAATATTGGGTAAAATGTGCCGAAAGAGAATAAGCCACTCCCGCTGACCGATACAGCGCGCTGCCTCGACGTACTCCTTCTCCTTTTCGGCCAGAATCGAGGAACGCACCGTGCGTGCAAAAATGGGAATGCGCACGATGGCAATGGCCGTCATCACCGTCACCAGCCCCTGACCAAAAGCTGCTACTAGCGCTAGCGCCAGCAGAATGGCCGGAAAGGCATAGATGGCATCCATGATGCTCATCAGCACGGTGTCCACCGACTTACCCAGATACCCGGCTGCCATTCCCACAAACAAACCCACAATCGTGCCCAACGCCACGGAGACGACCCCCACTTGCAGCGATATGCGCGAGCCATATACCACGCGCGAGAAAACATCGCGCCCCAGGTGATCTGTACCCATCAGGTGTAGTGAACTGGGGGGTTGCAAGCGATCCTTCAGTCGAATCTCGAGGGGATCATAAGGGGCGATCACATCTGCGAAGATGGCAGTGAACACTATCAATGCGGTCAGGATCATTCCCACCAGCGCTAGGCGGTGACGCAACAGTCGAAAGAAAACCCGTTCGCTCAGGCGACGCTGCCGTAGCGCAGGTTCCATAGAAGCAATCACTCGGGCTTGTGTCGTTGCCATAGGTCGGTAAAAGGGAGTGGGGGCGCCGGTCTCGCTGCGGCGAAGCGCCCCCATCTCTGAACCCTGTTATTTATCTAACCAGGTGGTATTCAAGCCCTCGGAAGCGTCCATCATCATCAACATGGGGGCATTGCCCGGACGGTATCCCTTGACGTAGTTGCGCCAGCCTTCTACCCAAGGCAAACCGAGCACATACATGGTTGCCGCGTCATCCTGCACCAGTTGCAAAACTTGCTTGTAGATTTCTTTGCGTTTGGCGACATCCACTTCGGAAATTCCCTGCTCCAACAATTCGTCCATCTTGGGGTTGCTGTAACCGCCTACTAGCCAGTTCCCACTGCTCTTGGGGGTCAAGTAGCCATAGGGGCGGTCAGGATCGAAGATGCCGGTCATGGTGCCCATCAGCAGGTCGTAATCCAGGGCTTTACCGCGAGCATTCCAGGCCGCCGCATCCACAATATCAAACTTGACCTTGAAGCCCACCTGCGAGAGCATAGCGTCAATGATCTCAGCCGCGTCTTTCTGGTTGGGCATCAGCAGCATGGTGATCTCTGTGCCTTCTTTGAGGCCAGCCTTCTGGAAGTACTCCTTGGCCTTTTGCAGGTCAGGCTGGATCATCGGCACATCTAGATACCACACATCCTCTGGCACAAAGGGTTGATTGTGTACCTGACCGAGCCCAAAGTAAACCGCCTCATTGTAGGCTTCGCGGTCGAAGGCATACTGCACTGCCATGCGGGCATTGAGATCGTTAAAGGGCGGGCGCGTGTGATTCATGACCAGGCGGGCACCGGAGTTGAAATAGTACACCACCACCGTGAAGTTGGGATCCGGATTGTCTAGCAGGCGCTTCACATCGGCAAGGGGCAGTTCCTCGGTCATATCCACCTCGCCCGTGCGCAACGCGTTCAACCGCACCACCGGATCGGTAATGACCTTGAGCACCACCCCATCCAGGTAGGGTTCGCCCTCTTTCCAGTACTGATCGAAACGCTTGAGCGTGTAGGACTCACCCGGTTTGAAAGAATCCAGCATGAAGGGGCCAGTGCCGATCAGTTTGGTCACGTTGCCTTCTGCGTCGTAACTATCGCGGTGAATGATCCCGGAGCGATTGAGCAGCGCTAGGTAAGACAGGAATGGCCCAGCTCCTTTCTCAATGGTCATCTTAACCGTCCGTGGGTCCACCACCTCAACCTTGAGCCCAATATTGAGGTAGGTGTTGCGCATCACCGCACCTGATTTTTCGTCCAGGATGCGGTCAAAGATCCACTTGACATCATCGGCGGTTAGGTCCGCCCCATTGTGGAACTTGACCCCTGGGCGCAGGTGGAAGATCCACTCCTTGCCATCCGCTGAAGTCTCCCAGCTCTCTGCCAGCACGCCCACAAACTTGCCGCTACGATCCGGCGCCACCAGTTGCTGCACTACCAGCCCGTTCAGGCGGATATCCCCATATTGAATGGCCTTGAGCGGGTCCAGGGTGGTAACGTCCTCTTTCATGGCAAAGGTGATCACGCCGCCGTATTTTGGTCCCGCCGGGGCTTCAGTGGTAGCCACCTCTTGAGGGGGTACGGTCGGAGGCAGAGTGGCGGGCGGCTTTTCGGGAGGTGTGGTGGGTGCAGGGGTTGCCGCTGGTTGGCAAGCACTCACCACCAGCACCAGTGCAACTAGTAAAGTTAGCCACTTCAGGTATTTGGTTTTCATTTTTTCCTCCTTCTCCTCTGGTTCAGATTCTGAGAAGAGCCACTCAAGCTCTCTACTCCAGACGAATGCGCGGGTCCAAGAGCGTGTAGATGAAATCTACCAGGAGATTCACGAGGACCACCATTACCGCCACTGCCATAATGACCCCTTGAACCACCGGGTAATCGCGCGCAAAAATGCTATCCACAATGAGCAAGCCAATTCCGGGCCAGGCAAAGACGGTTTCTACAATCACCGCGCCTCCGATTAAAAAAGCCAGTTGCAGGCCAATCATGGTCACCGTTGGGATCAACGCATTACGCAGGGCATGCTCCCACAGCACCTTATGCTCGGGCAAGCCCATCCCACGGGCTGTGCGCACGTAGTCTTTGCCTAGTTCTTCCAAGAGGCTGGAGCGCGTCAAACGCGTTGTGGTACCTGCCAGTGACCAGCCAAGGGTCACCGCGGGCAGGATAATGTGACGCAGAAACCGACCAAAATTCTCCTGAGGAGGCACGTAACCGATAGAAGGCAACCACCCAAGCACGATCGCAAAGAGGAGGACCAGCATAATGCCGGACCAGAATTGCGGCAGCGAGATACCTAGAATGGCAAAGCCAATCGCTCCCAGATCAGCCCACGAATTGCGCTTAACTGCCGAGAGAATCCCCAAGGGAATGGCCAGCACAACCGAGAATAATAAAGCCGCCAGCGAGAGGTAGAGCGTCGCTGGCAGCCGTTGCAAAATCAGGTCAAGAACCGGCATTTGCGCGCGGTAGGAGCGCCCCAGGTCACCCGTCAAGGCCCGCCCCAACCACTTGATGTACTGTACTACCAGCGGCTGGTCAAGCCCCAGGCTGCGCTCCAAAGCCGCCCGCCGCGCCGGGTCTAGCCCCTCTGCACCATACATGACATCCACCGGATCACCTGGGATCATGCGGATCAACAAAAAGACGATCACGGTCATCAGGAAAAAGACCGGTACGAGCGCCAGGGCTCTGCGAATGAAGTACCTCAGCACATTACACTCCAGGTTAGTGCATCTTTATTCATGGGAGGAATTCACCGGGGATAATCTCATTATAAGAAAATTGCGCCAGGAGTCAATATGTCAGACAAAATGTGTGACGAATGTCACACCTGCATAGGGCCTGCTTGTTCCTCTACCCAAGTCGACCGTTTTGTCTTAAAATGTCCACACAATCAACACCTCGGGAGGGGATAGCATGCAGGCCCTAAAAGAGCGCATTCTTAGAGAAGGCAAAAATCTGGGGGGAGGCATTCTAAAAGTTGATAATTTCATCAATCATCAGGTAGATCCGTTGCTTATGGACGCCTGCGGGGCAGAACTGGCGCGTCGTTTCGCTCATGTCAAACCCACCCGTGTCCTCACCGCCGAGATTTCAGGGATTGCACCAGCCCTGACAACAGCCAAGCACCTAGGCATCCCGGTCGTCTATGCCCGCAAAAGCAAACCCATCACCATGCCCAATCAGGTTTACCTCACCATTGCACCCTCCCACACCAAAGGCCAAATGGTTGAACTGATTGTCTCACCTGAATATCTCAAACCTGGGGAGCGTGTGCTCATCATTGATGACTTTCTTGCAACCGGGCAAACCATCCTGGGGCTGGTACGCCTAACCGAAGCCGCCGGGGCAACCGTGGTGGGTATCGGCACGCTGATTGAAAAGACTTTTGAAGGGGGGCGCAAAGCTCTGGAACACCTGGGCGTGCCCATTGAATCACTGGCCGTCATCACCTCTATGGACAATGGACAAATCATTCTGGCGCCATGAACACAGGCATTGCCATCCTCGATTTCGGTTCTCAGTATAGCCAGTTGATTGCCCGGCGGGTGCGTGAGCTCCAGGTGTACTGTGAACTCTTCCCCTGGGACGCCCCAGCCGAACAGGTGATGGCACTGCGCCCTCGGGGATTCATCCTTTCCGGGGGACCTGCCTCGGTGTATGCACCAGACGCCCCTCAGATTCCTCGTTATGTCCTAGAGTCGGGACGCCCCATCCTGGGTATTTGCTATGGTATGCAAGCACTGGCTCACGCTCTAGGGGGAAAAGTCGCTCCGGCCCCCGAACGGGAGTACGGGCCAGCAGAGATTGAGACCCTGACACCCAATCCCCTGCTGCCTATGGGCCGGCAACGCGTCTGGATGTCCCATGGTGACCGCATCGAGGCCCTGCCCGCAGGTTTCCAAATACTCGCACGCACTCCTAACAGCCCCGTTGCTGCCATGGGCGACCTCGCCCGACACTACTACGGGGTTCAATTTCACCCTGAAGTGCATCACACGCCGGGGGGCAAGGAGATCTTGCGCCGCTTTGTGATGGATATTTGCGGTGCTACGCCGGATTGGACCCCCGCTTCCATCATTACCCAGGCCGTGGAACACATTCGCGCCCAAGTGGGTAGTGAACGCGCGCTGGCAGCGGTCAGTGGCGGGGTGGATTCGAGTGTGGCGGCTGCTCTGGTGCAGCGCGCCATTGGTGAGCAACTGGTAGCCGTTTTTGTGGATACCGGCCTGCTCCGTCAGGGCGAACGTGAGCAGGTGGAAATCACCTTCCGGAAGACCCTAGGCGCCAATCTAATCGTCGTGGATGCCGCGGAAACTTTCCTCAACGCACTGAAAGGGGTTACCGACCCTGAGCAGAAGCGGCGCATTATCGGCGAAACATTTATTCGCGTATTCGAACGCGAGGCGCGCCGTTTAGGTACGATTCGCTTTTTGGTGCAGGGCACCATCTACCCGGATGTTGTTGAATCCAGCGCCCCCGACCGCTCACGCGCCCAGCGTATCAAGACTCACCACAATGTGGGCGGGCTGCCGGCTGACCTGAGTTTCGAACTGATTGAGCCCTTACGTTATCTCTTCAAAGACGAAGTGCGCCTGGTGGGAGAGGCGTTGGGATTGCCGCCGGGGTTGGTGTGGCGTCAACCCTTCCCTGGACCGGGGTTGGCTGTGCGTTGCTTGGGCGAGGTCACCGCGGAGCGCCTGGCCCGTCTGCGCGCCGCTGATGCGATCTTCACCAGCGAACTGGAACGCGCCGGGTTCCTGCAACAGCGCCCCGTAAGTGCTGAGGAATCGGCAGTCGCTCAGGCCTTTGCCGTGTTATTACCGGTGCAATCGGTGGGCGTGATGGGTGACCAGCGTACCTACCAGGATGTAATTGCCCTGCGGGCCGTAACCACCCAGGACTTTATGACCGCTCATTGGGCGCGTCTGCCCAACGACTTACTGGAGCGCATTGCCAACCGTATTGTCAACGAAGTGGACGGAATCAACCGTGTCGTGTATGATATTACCAGTAAGCCGCCCGCAACTATTGAATGGGAATGATCCATTTGTGTACCATTGTGAAGATTAATGGTGGCCTCTCCCGTAGTTGGGCGTAAAACCCTGCTGCTGATGAGCCTGGCGATATGCGTCGGGCTGCTGCTTCTGGGCGTAGCGGCTGTTGCCCATGCTCAAGCGGTTGAGAAAGTACTCCTCCGTCAAGTAGATAGCACTCATTTTCCCACACTGAGCGTTTATTTTGAGGTCTACAACGCCGACGGCCAATTCTTCACCGACCTGCAAAGTGAAGCCCTTCAGATTATAGAAAACGGTCAGCCGCACGCCCCCCTTGGGGTGACCCTTCTCACCCCTGGCGCCCACCTGATCCTGGTCTTCAATTACGGCCCGGAATGGAGCGTAGGATACGCCCAGCGCTCCCGCTTTCAATACCTGCGCCAGCACTGGCTGGACTGGGCGCAGGCACAACCCGCCAATACCTATGACCGCCTCAGCCTGATCACCAACAGCGGCCTCCAATTGGTACGCAACGGTGATCCGGCACGCTGGGCCGACTGGCTGGAGACGGTGCGCCCCGACTTACAACGGGAAACGGCTTCACTCAACGGTCTAACCCGCGCACTCGACCTAGCCAGTAGTGTTGATCCCACCAATCCCCAACGTCCGGTCATTTTCTTCGTCACAGCGCCACTACCAGGTTCGACACTGCCTGCCTTGGCTGACCTCCGTCAGCGCGCTCAGACACAAGGAGTGCCTGTTCATGTCTGGCTGGTGGCTAACGCGCGAGCACCCACCCGCCTGCCTCAAAATTACGCTGCCCTGAATGATTTGGCTATCCAGAGCGGGGGACAGTTTTTGCTCTTCAGCGGGCCCGAACCGCTACCCGACATTGAACCCCTGCTCCAACCCCTGCGTTTCAACTACCGCGCGACCTACACCTCCACCCTCACCACCAGTGGGAGCCACGAACTGGTGGTGAGGGTGATGCAAAACGGTACAACGCTGGATTCTGAACCGCTCACCTTCGACCTCAATGTGCTCCCCCCTAATCCCATCCTCTTAGCGCCCCCCGCTCAGATCACTCGCTCGTGGGAAGCCTCTGCGGAACGCGAACCTCGTCTTTCCCCGAGCACCTACGCCTTTGCGCTCATCACCGAGTTTCCTGACCAGCACCCCCGCCCCCTGCGTGCTGCTCGCCTTTTTGTGAACGATGCTCTGGTTGTCGAGCGTTTGCAAGCCCCGTTTGAAACGCTGGAGTGGCCCCTTGAGCAGATCACCACCGGTGGGCGCTTTCGGATCCGGGTGGAGGTGGAAGATAGCCTGGGGCTCAAAGGGCAGAGCCAGGAGTGGCCATTGGAAGTCCTCATTGCCGAACCGCCGCGCAGTCTGCCGGAACAAGCCATGGCGCGCCTCACCACGCCACAGGTTCTGCCCCTGTGGGCCCTGATCATGAGCGCGGCCATGTTGGGATTGATCCTCTGGCGCTGGCGCGCCTATCACCGCCTGACCCAATCGCTATATACTCGCCTTGCTCCCGGTAAAGACAAGGGGGCTACGCCTGTCAAACGCTCCACCCCTAGCACATTCCCCACAGCCACACCCCCTCAAGAGGCCCCTGCCTGGCTGGTCTGGCTGCGCAGCGAGGATGTGCCGTTCTTTTTTGTTCAAGACGCAAGTGCCGATCCTCAAGGTGAGATGCGCTTTTTTGCGCTCCCCCAGGCCGAAGTCACCCTGGGTAGTGACCCCCATCGAGCCGTCCTCTGTTTCCCCCACCCTAGCGTGGAAAGTGTACATGCCCGCATTGTACCTGGCCCGGAGGGGTTTAAACTGGTAGATGCAGGTTCCACAGCAGGGACTTGGTTGAACGCCGCTCCCCTTCCACCCGAAGGGGCATTGTTGAACCACGGGGATATTTTTCATCTGGGAAGCGTAGCCCTCCGGTTCGAAACCCCTCACCCTGCACCTCCTCCGTATCCCATGCTGCTGCCTTACGAGGATACTTTATGATCCGCTTGCCCCGCCCCCACCTTCCGGTTGTTACACTTTCCGACCGCGGACGTCAGCGCCGTAACAACGAGGACCGCTTCCGCGTGTGCCCCCTGACCAACCCTCACACACCAGAGATTCCCGTGCTTCTGGCTATCCTGGCAGATGGAATGGGTGGCCACCAAGCCGGCGAAGTTGCCGCCGAACTAGCCGTAACAAAAGTGGAGGAATTTGTTCTCGATCACGGGGATGACCTCTCCCCACCCCCTCTGCTCTTCGAAGCCCTTCGTTATGCCAGCCAGATTATCTACGAACAGGCACAACGCAACCCCGATCAAAGTGGTATGGGGGCCACTTGTACCTGTGCCTGGATTCAAGGGGAGCGGCTTTACATTGCTAATGTGGGGGATTCACGGGTCTACCTGATTCGAAATGGACAGTCCCAACGCTTGAGCGTAGACCATACCTGGATTCAGGAAGCGCTGGATAACGGCTGGATCACCCAAGAGGAGGCACTCAATCATCCTCAGGCCCACATGATCCGTCAGTTCCTCGGCTCGGCCACGCCCCCCGAGGTGGATCTACGGCTGCGCCTTTCGGCTCAGGAAAGTGATCTGCAGGCGCGCGCTAACCAGGGACTATGCTTGAAACCCGGCGACTTTATCCTCTTGTGTAGTGATGGGTTAAGCGATTTGGTAGATGACGAGGAAATAGCCCGCCTGCTCAACCTACACCCCATGGAACAGGCCGCCAGAAGTCTGGTGGATCTGGCCAACCAGCGCGGCGGGTATGACAACATCACCCTTATCCTGATCAGCATTCTCTAATCGGTTTCTGCCAAGATCCCTGCAGCACGTGCCCGCACCAAAATACCCTCGGCACGCCGAATAACCGGGCGATCTACCATCTGCCCCTGCCAAGCAAAGGCGCCTTTACCCTGCGCCTGGTAAGCCGTGAAAGCCGCCATCAGTTCACGCGCCCAAGCAATTTCCTCGGCTGAAGGCGTGAAAGCCGCCTGCACCGGGGCCACCTGGTTGGGGTGGATGATCTGCTTGCCCGTAAACCCCAAGGTGGCACCACGCTCCGCTTCCTGGCGCACCCATTCCACATCCTGGAAATCCACCGTGACCCAATCAATGGCCTGCAAGCCGAAAGCCGCTGCATGAAGTACCAACGTGCTGCGCGCGTGAAAGAGTTCCCAGCCCTCACGGGTGCGCCTGACCCCCAATTCGGCGGCTAAATCCTCCGCACCAAAGATCAAAGCCTCCAGACGCGGCGTTGCCTGGCAGATTTCGGCCAAATGGAGAAAAGCCTGCGCCCGTTCGATAATGACCATCATCATCAGACTACCCACCGGGCGGCCCGTGCGTTGTTCCGCTGCCTCCAGGTAAACTGCTACTCGACGCAAGTCTTCTGCGGAGAGCACTTTTGGGACCACAATACCGTCTGGGCTGGCCAAGAGGGTAGTCTCTAGATCGGCCTCGGCCAATCCGCTCTCCAGCCCATTGATACGCACCCAACGTTCTGCCCTCCCAAAATCCAGTGTCCGGAGGGCCTGCACCACGTTACGCCGTGCCTCCTCCTTGCGGTTCTGCGCCACCCCATCTTCCAGATCCAGACACACGCAGTCCACCCCCAGCGTGGTTGCCTTTTGCAGTTTCCGCCAGTCATCGGCCGGTACATAAAGCAATGCTCGTCGCGCTCGCAATCCTTGCCTCCCACGTCTGTTTCAAGGTCGAGATGAATTATAATGCTAAGCGCCTCGCCTTTTCGCGGGCTTGGACTCTTCATCAACGGACAGTAGGATGCTCGACAACCAACCGCTGGATTTTCTGAAACATCTCAATCCTGAACAATACCGCGCGGTAACCGCCGGTGAAGGGCCTATCCTGGTGTTAGCCGGACCAGGCTCGGGCAAGACGCGCGTCCTCACCCAGCGGATTGCTTACTTGGTCAAGGCCATGGGTGTGCGACCTCATCACATTCTAGCCGTCACATTTACCAATAAGGCCGCCCGCGAGATGCAACACCGCCTGGAGACCCTCTTGGGCGAACAAAGCCAGTCCATCTGGCTAGGCACCTTTCACGCCGTCTGCGCCCGCATTCTACGGCGTGAAGCGGCCTATCTGCCCTTTGATCAGAACTTCGTGATCATGGATGCTGACGATCAAATCGCCCTGGTGCGTCAGGCGCTCAAGGCGCTGAATCTCGATGAGAAACTTTACCGCCCGGCCGGCATTCATGCTACCATCTCCATGGCTAAGAACAATCTTATCTCCCCTGAGGAATTCATCCCCCGCACCTACCGCGACGAAGTTGTCAAGCGCGTTTACCAGCAGTACCAAACCTTCCTGCGCAACAACAACGCAGTGGACTTTGACGACCTGCTGATCGAAACCGTGCGCTTGTTTCGCGAAAACCCGCCTGTGCTAGAGCGCTATGCTGGGCGCTTCGAGCACGTGCTGGTAGATGAGTTTCAAGACACCAATCTGGTGCAATACGAACTGCTCAAGTTGTTGACCTCGGTGCACCAAAATGTGTTTGTAGTGGGCGATGAGGATCAATCCATTTACCGCTGGCGCGGGGCGGATTACCGCAACGTGTTGCGCTTTGAATCGGAATTTCCGGGGGTCAAGAAGATCCTTCTTCAGCAAAATTACCGTTCCACTCAAACCGTCCTGGACGCTGCTCAAGGGGTCATCAACCGCAATCACCAGCGCACACCCAAGCGCCTTTTCTCTGACCGTGGACGCGGTGAGCCGATCATTTTATACGAGGCCGTGGATGAATTTGGGGAAGCCACTTTTGTGGTAGATACTATCCGTCAATGGATGGAAAGCGGTAAGGCCCGTGGCAGCGACTTTGCGGTGATGTATCGGACTAATGCCCAATCCCGTCTGCTGGAAGAGGCCTTCCTACGCGCAGGCATTCCCTATCACCTCGTCGGTGCCCAGCGCTTCTACGGCCGCCGGGAGGTCAAGGATGTAATCGCTTTCCTGCGCCTGGCCCAAAACCCAGATGATGAGATCAGTCTGCTGCGTGTGATCAACGTCCCGCCGCGCGGAATCGGCGAAAAAACCTTGGTCGCTTTGCAATTGCTAGCTCGCGAGACCCATCAATCCCCCGGTCACCTCCTGCTTGAGTTGGGCGAAAAAGGGCATGAGTCCCCCTACTGGGCGCGTTTCCCAGGGCGCAGCGCCATGCTCCTAGCCGATTTTGGAGGGCTACTGGCCAACTGGCATCACGCCCGTGAAACCCTGAGCCTGATTGAATTGTTCGACCGCATCTTGGCCGATGTGGGTTATGAGATTTATATCAATGACGGTAGTGAGGAAGGTCAGGATCGTTGGGAGAACGTCCAGGAGTTGCGCCGCCTGGCCTTTGAATACCGCGAGCGCGGCTTGAACGCTTTTTTGGAAGACTTAGCGCTGGTCTCCGATCAGGACACGCTACCCCAAGATCAGAATGCGCCCACCTTGCTCACCCTGCATGCGGCTAAAGGACTAGAATTTCCGCAGGTTTTCATCATTGGGCTGGACGAGGGGCTACTGCCCCACAGCCGCTCACGAGATGATCCAGAGGAGATGGCGGAGGAGCGCCGCCTCTTCTACGTAGGCCTGACACGAGCTAAAGATCGGGTTTACCTAGTGCGCGCTTTACGCCGTAGTGCCTATGGCGTTGCCGTTGAACAAGAACCTTCACGTTTTCTTCAGGATATTGACGAGCGTTTGCTTCGGCGCCAGGGGTACCGGCGTACCCGCTCAGCCGCTACTACTTGGTCAGTAGAGCGTTCGACCTCTTCGCCCGTGCCACCCTCACCTGCCCATGCTGCCATCTTGCAGCCCCGCTACCGTCCTGGTCAGCGCGTACGCCATCCCACTTGGGGCGAGGGCATGGTGGTGGATAGCCGCATCCAGGAAGATGGCGAAGAAACCGTGGACGTGTTTTTCGAAAGCGTGGGCTTTAAGCGGGTTATTGCCTCTCTGGCACGTCTAGAAGCCATTAATCCCGACTAGGTTCGATAGCCACTCAAGTTAGCCGGACACCCGCTCCTGCGCTAAACCCCGGGGCCCTCTCTCAACCTGCCTAGAGCGAATATAAAGCAAGTTTACACAACTTGTTGAAATTAAGATATATAGGACTATAATAGTGTTAGTTACATTTATCACAATTTGAATCGCATATATTCCTAGGAGATCCCTTGATGAAACGCCACAATTCTAACACTACCCACCCTCATATCGTGATCGTGGGAGCCGGCTTCGGCGGGTTGCGCGCAGCGCGCGCACTAGCAAGCGCCCCTGTGCGCGTAACACTCATTGACCGTCGCAACTACCATCTCTTCCAACCTCTTCTCTATCAGGTTGCTAGCGCCGGCCTAACACCGGAGGAAATCGCTTATCCCATACGCAGTATCCTGCGGCGGCAGAGGAACCTAACTTTTATGTTAGCGGAAGTGTACCGTGTGGATCTAAAAGACCACCAACTATTCACCAGTGCTGGCGCAATCCCTTACGATTACTTGATCCTCGCCGCCGGCAGCGTGACCAACACCTTTGGCCTTTCCTCCATCACCCAACACGCCTACGGGCTCAAGGACATAGATGAAGCCCTTGCCATCCGCAACCACGTATTAAGCCGCTTTGAACTGGCAACTCAGCAAACTGACCCTAAATTGCGGCAGACCATGCTGACCTTCGTGGTCGTGGGAGGCGGTCCCACTGGCGTAGAATGCGCGGGTGCTCTCGCTGAATTGATCCGTCTGGTACTGCGAAAGGACTACCCCGACCTGATGTTGAGCCAGGCGCGCGTGATTTTGCTGGAGGCCACCGACCGATTGCTGAGCCATCTCCCACCCGACTTGGGTCAGGCCGCTCAGAGGGCCCTACGCCAGAAAGGGGTAGAAGTCTGGTTAGGGGCCCAGGTCCAGGATTATGACGGACAATGCGTGAAACTGACCGATGGACGCGCTCTACCCACTCAAACCCTGATCTGGGCCGCCGGCGTTCAGGCTGCCGAACTGATCCAAAACCTACCAGTAACACTAGGAGCACAGAAACGGGTGCGTGTCTTGCCAACTCTGCAACTACCGGGATACCCGCGCGTTTTCGTCATCGGCGATGCTGCTTACCTTGAAGATGAAGGCGGCCGCCCCCTGCCCATGATGGCGCCGGTTGCCATGCAGCAGGGCGAGCACGCGGCCCGTAACATCCTGCACAATCTGCAAGGACATCCCCTTCAGCCATTCCGTTATCGTGACCTGGGGAGCATGGCCACCATCGGTCGCAATCAGGCAGTTGCCGCGCTCTTCGGCCTACACCTCAAGGGCTGGATAGCCTGGCTCATTTGGCTTTTTGTCCACCTGATGCAATTAGTGGGCTTTCGCAACCGGCTGGTCGTGCTGATCAACTGGGCTTGGGAATACTTCCGCTATGAACGCGCCGCCCGGCTGATTTACCCACCGCCTCAGGCGCACCAGGGCATTCCTTCAACCGCATCCCAACCCAGCGAAACGCCATCAGTAGCCTCACTCGCTGCCCCTCACATCCATTCCTAAGCAGCCGCCTATCTTACCTCGTGTTCAAACGCAGTCTCTGGTTCGGCCTGGGGTTGCGCAGCCTCGGGTGAGCCTCCTCCCGGTACGGCAGATGGCCTGGCTCGACTTAAGGCTAGAAAAAGCACCACACTGACCAAGCCAACAGCGCCCCCTCCGTACCAAATATAACGCGGCCCCAAATGATCGTTCAGCAATCCACCCAACACCGGCCCGATCCCCGAGGCTAGTCCCCAAGTTAACCCATAAATGCTCATATAGCGCCCCCGCATGTCTTCTGGAGCCCGCCCGGCTACATAAGTAGTAGAAGTAGGGATCAAAATCAACTCCCCAATGGTCATGACCACCATGCTGAGCCAAAAAGCCCAGAAATTGCGCCCCCAAGCCACACTAGTCACTGCGGAGGCATAGAACAACGATCCCACTGCCAGCACTGGCAGAGGTGGAAAGCGTTTGGTCACCCACGTGACCGGGATTTGAAAAAGCACCACCATCAGTGCATTGGTGGTTGGAATCCAACCGTAACGGCTTTCTGGCAAGCCGAAATTTTGCTTGGTATAGACCGAAAGCAACACCCACAACATGGCCGCACAAATCTGGGTCAGGGTGAATGTCATCGTGAAGGCCAAAAACGGGCGGTCACGCAGTACCCGCCCGTACCCACCGAAACGCTCACGAGGGATGGGGGATACAGCCCCTGACCTCATTCCTTGGCGGCGCGGCAGCGTCTCGCGGGCGCGCAGAGCGATCAGCAGCCCGTACAGACTCATCCCTGCCGCAGCACACAAAAAGGCCATCTCATAGGACACACTGGCGATGAACCCACCCACCGCCGGACCAATCGCCACTCCCAGGTTGTTGCTCAACCGCAGCATAGAATAGGCCTCAGCCCGCTGCTCAGCAGGAATCAGGTCTGCCATCATAGCATCTGCACCAATACGATACAGCGGGTTAAAGAACCCTTGAAGCACCATCAATCCGGCAAAGGCAGGATACGTATGGGCTTGGCGCATCAGAACGTACCCCATCCCATTGACCATTAGGCTGATTACCATCACCCACTTCCGCCCTAGGTAATCTACAATTGGACCAGCTAGGAAGGAAGCTCCTAAGCCCACCGCGGCATTCAAGGTGATCAGACCAGCCGCCGAGGTTAACGGCAATTGCAAGCGCTCGCTGATATAAATCATCAGGAAAGGCCAGATCATGCTGGCCCCCAAGGTACTGATGAACATCCCCACAAACATCAACCAAAATTGGGGGGGATAAGGGGTTCTGAAAGCACGCCGTAAAGATTGCATCCTTGATCTCTCCAACAGGGCATCCAAGTTACAGGTGCTCGAACTCTATCTGGTGAGCCGACGCCCATGGGCGGGTATCCGCCGCAAATTTTACACCCTCTGGCCCTTGGTGGTACAATAGAGGCCAAGAACAGGTAAGGAGGCCACATGGTAAGTCAGGACTTATTAGACATCTTACGTTGCCCAGCCTGTGTGCGCGAACGCGAAGGTCTGCTGGATCTGGTTCGCGAGACTTGGCTGGTTTGTCGGGACTGTGGACGCAAGTACCCAATCGTGGAAGACATCCCGGTGATGCTGATTGATGAAGGCAGCAAATGGATGGAAACCCCGATAGAGGATCTGCCGGTACCACCCCCACCCCCGGCGTGAACTGGCATCCAACTTGCACCTTACCCTTGAGTATGAAATTCTCAATCCCAAAGGGTTGAAAGCCTTATGTCGCAACTGCGCACACGTACGCTTCCCCGGCGCCTTCATTTGGATCGCCTGACACTTATTGTAATGATTGTGTTCCTCGTTCTGGCACTGGTAACCGGCTGGGCCGCCTTTTCATTGGCGCGCACCTTCTTCCGTTCATGGAGCATAACCAATCTGGGGGGTGTCCCGGTGGGTCCTAACACAACAAACCCCGCCGGTCTTTCCGCTACCAATGTTCCACTTAACCAGCCCCTCCAGGAAAACGGGCCAGCACCCGAACCCTGGGACGGCAAGAGCCGTGTTACTGTGCTCGTTATGGGGTTGGACTACCGTGATTGGGAAGCTGGCGAGACACCACGCACCGACACGATGATGCTCCTAACCCTGGACCCATTAACCCGCACTGCCGGGATCCTTTCAATCCCGCGCGATATGTGGGTTAACATCCCTGGCTTTGACTACGGGAAAATCAACACCGCTTACTTTCTGGGTGAGACGTACAAACTACCCGGTGGTGGACCAGGGCTGGCGGTAGAAACCGTGCGTCAGTTCCTGGGAGTCCCGATCAACTACTACGCCCAGATTGACTTTTACGCCTTTGAGCGCTTCATTGACGAGATTGGAGGCATCAAATTACGCGTTCAGGAGCCGATTACCCTCTACCCTACCGGCAACCGTCCCAAAGTGCACCTCGAGCCCGGTGTCTATTCAGTAGGAGGGGACCTGGCGCTGGCCTATGCGCGCAACCGCTATACCGAGGGTGGAGATTTCGACCGTGCTCGGCGGCAGCAAGAGGTCATTCTGGCTATTCGTGACCGCATTTTGCAGTACGACCAAATTCCCAAACTGATCGCCAAGGCTCCGGTGCTATACAATGAGTTATCAGCGGGCATTCGCACTAACATGACCCTGCAAGAGGCTATACAACTAGCCTGGCTGGCTGTGCAAATCCCAGCCGAGAACATCAAGCGCGGCGTGATCGGCCCGAATGCGGTAGAAATGGCCACCTCACCGGACGGCCTGGATATCCTTATCCCCATTCCAGATCAAATTCGCCTGATCCGAGATGAAATCTTCTCCACCAATGGTGCCGTTGGGCCGGCGGCAGTGGCCCAAGACCCCAAGGTGCTGATGGAAGCAGAAAACGCGCGCATTGTCGTGCAAAATGGCACCAGCGTGGCAGGCCTCGCCGGACGCACCGCTGAATTCTTGCGCAGTAAGGGCTTTAACATCGTTCAGGAGACCAATGCGGATAACCTTTATGGCCAGACCACCATTTTCCTCTACAGCCCCAAGCCCTACACTTTGAATTACCTTATCACCGTCATGCAATTGCAAAATCCGCGTATCTACAACCGCTACGATCCCAATGCCGAGGCGGATCTTGCCATTGCGCTGGGCAACGACTGGGCGCAGAGCAATATCCTGCCCTGAGCCCTTGACCGAACCCCCACCCATTGCTGCCGGTCGTATGACCGGCAGTTTGTTACTATCGTTCGGCCTGGACCCGTTGTGACCAGAGAAAAAGATCAATAGGGGGACTTCTGGAGAATAAACACTCCAAGAGCCCCTGATCTTCCAGAGCGGTTTCTCCTAGAACCTAGGAGAAAGTGTCAGCAACCGCTTGCCGAGCCTTTACCTGACCAACCAGGGGGCTTAGAACCCTTCCAGTTTTGAGAAATCGGCCACCCCATCTGCCAAGGCTACGATGCGCTGGAGTAGGCCAAGGCGATTGGCACGCCGTGCGGCATCCTCCGCCATAACCAATACCTCATCAAAGAAGCGATTGATCACCGGGATCATGGGCAGGAAGACCTTGAAGAAATCCTCCACACTGCCGGGCCGGCGGGGGGTAACCTCTGCCTGAAGCAGCGCCGAGAGCAAGTGCTTCTCCGCCGGTTCAACCAAGCGCTCGGGCTCAACCGCGTAACGCTCGGTTTGGTCACGGGTAATCCGCACACAGCGCGCATAAGCGGGCAGTATGACATTCCAATCCGGACGGCTCACCCACGTGCTCAATTCCCGCACGGCGCGAGCGGCAGCGGCCGGGTTGTGCCCTTGCGCAGCCAGCACGGCGGCTACCACGTCGTAGCGGTAACCCTGCTCCAGCAATTCATTTTGCAAACGCCCTACAATGAAATCCAGACACTCGGTCTTGGCCTCAGGGCTCACCGGTACCGGCAAGCCTTGTGCCGCTGCTTCCAGCCCCTGGCGCAAGTCAAAATCCAGATTCCAGTGGATTAGGTTCTGCACCAAACCCAGCGCTGCGCGACGCAAGGCAAAGGGATCTTTGGTACCAGTTGGCGCCAGCCCCACTGCAAATAGCCCCATCAGCGTATCCAGACGATCCGCTAATCCCAATACCAGTCCCGCCGGCGTCTCAGGATAGCGATCGCCCGCAAAGCGCGGCAGATACGCCTCGAAGATGGCCTCGGCCACCGCTTGAGGCTCACCGCTTTGAAGCGCATAATACCGCCCCATCACCCCTTGCAGTGAGGTCATCTCAACCACCATATGGGTCACCAAGTCAGCCTTGCACAAGTGGGCCGCGCGACGCGCTGCAGCCGCATCCTCTGGCGCCAATCCTACCATAGGGATTAATCGCTCTACTAGCGCCTCAAGACGCTGGGTCTTATCCAGCATGGAGCCGAGTTTAGCCTGGAACGTAAGCGTACCCAGCCGCGGTAAGTAATATTCCAGCGGATGCTTCAGGTCTTCGCGAATAAAGTAAGCCGCATCCGCAAAGCGCGCCCGAATCACCTGCTCATTGCCATCCGTCACCACCTCCAACCCCTCCTTCCCACCGTTACGCACGGCAATGAAATAGGGCAGGAGCTGTCCGTCGCGGGTATAGACTGGAAAGTAGCGTTGGTGCTTTTTCATCACCGAGACCAGCACCTCTTCCGGCAGGCGTAGGTACTCGTCCTCAAACCTACCCCTTAAAGCCGTGGGGGCTTCAACCAGGTGCGTGACTTCATTGAGCACGGCCTCATCCAAATGCTCCGGGTCACCCCCTACCTCGGCGATCAAAGCCCGCGCCTGCTCGGCAATACGGGCCTTACGCTGCTCTGGATCCATAATGACACCCTGCCGCTCCAAGAAGATGCGATGATCGTTGGGGTGAGAGATGACAAAGGTGGTTGGCTCAGCAAAGCGCAAGCCACGGGTCACCCGTCCAGAGGTTAAGCCCGCATAGGTAAACGGAATAACCGTCTCACCATGCAGTGCCACCAACCAGCGAATTGGACGCGAAAAAGCCACACCGCTACTATTCCAGCGCATCGAACGCTCGAAGCGTAGGTCGGCGATCACTCCCGGCAGGGCCTCAGCCAACACGTCCACCGCAGGGCGCCCGATCTCGCGCACGTGAGCCACTACATAGCGCCCTCCATCTATTTCAGCCACGGTCAGCGTCTCAACCGACACGCCTCTACTGCGGGCAAAGCCCTCCGCCGCCGCAGTTGGACGCCCTTTGGCATCAAAAGCGCGGTTGGCCGGCGGGCCCTTGACAACCAATTCACGGTCGGGTTGCCGCCCAACCAGATCTTCCACCCACACTACCAAGCGGCGGGGCGTCCCCCAGACCTGGACAGCTCCATGGGCCAGGTGCAATTCATCCAATAGCGCTGGCACTCGCTGACGCAATTGCGCCAGGGCGGCCTCAAGATCTGCCGGGGGGAGTTCCTCGGTGCCGATCTCGATGAGCAGGGTTTCCCGCTCCGGAATGGAACGAGGCAACTCACCCACAACTGCGGTCTCACCCATTTGGGTCACCGGTTTGAGCCAGGGGAAGCCCAGTGCCTGACGTTGGGCCACATAGGCCTCAGCCACACGCCGCGCCATATCCCGCATGCGCGCGAAGAGCACCTGACGCTCGGTTACACCTACCGCCCCGCGCGTATCCAACACGTTGAAGGTGTGCGAGCACTTCAGAACATAATCGTGCGCTGGCAAGACCAGTCCACGCGCTAGGGCAGCCTCAGCTTCAGCCTCAAAGAGGGCAAACATCTGGCGTAGGCGCTCCACATCGGCAACCTCAAAGTAGTACGTGCTGTGCTCGCGTTCCCCCTGCAGGTTGACATCTCCATAAGTGCGTTCGGCGTTCCAGCGGATATCCCGGAAGTTGCTGACGCGCTGCAGCGCCATGGCAATGCGCTCCAGCCCGTAGGTAATCTCCACCGAAACCGGTTCCAACACCATCCCGCCGGCCTGCTGAAAGTAGGTAAACTGAGTGATCTCCAACCCATCCAACCAGACCTCCCAGCCCAGGCCCCAAGCCCCCAGCGCCGGGGATTCCCAGTTATCCTCAACAAAGCGGATATCGTGCTCGCGCGGATCAATGCCTAAGGCTTCCAGCGAGCGCAGGTAAATCTCTTGTGGATTGCCCGGATCCGGTTTGAGAATGACCTGAAACTGATAATGCTGTTGCAAACGGTTAGGATTTTCGCCATAGCGCCCATCATCCGGGCGAATCGAGGGCTCCACGTAAGCCACGTTCCAGGGCTCCGGCCCCAAAACACGCAAAAAAGTAGCCGGGTTCATCGTTCCAGCGCCGACCTGGGTATAGTAGGGTTGCCAGATCAAGCACCCTTGCTCGGCCCAGAACTGCTGTAATTTCATAATAATGGATTGAAAATCCAAAGAGTCTCTCATGGGTTGCCAAACTCCTAAGCAAATAATCCACTAGCCTTTTGATTATACCAAAGCCAAGCACATTCCCTTTAACCTAATGGCCTGCTCAAGTGTTGCGGAGTGTGAAAGAGATCATCCAGGATTGAAGACGTTCATCCTATTGACTCAGGGGCATAAATCCAGTAACCTTGTAAATGGATCGAAACAAGCGGAGGCGCCGCCGTGCCAATTCTGGCCTACATAAGCCGAACTTGTAGCGGGCATACAACCGGGATGCCCGCTATTAGTTTCTCCTGGCTGTCAGTGCTTCCACATCCCTAAGTCCTCCTTCTAAATTCCAACCCTCTCAGGAGAGATGCTTATGACGGGTACGACCAATGCTTTCGAAATGGCTCAGCGTCAATTTGATCATGTGGCCGATCTGCTTCAACTTGACCCACAGGTACGCGAAATCCTACGCTGGCCGATGCGCGAGTACCACTTCCGCATCCCCGTGCGCATGGATGATGGCACCATTCGCGTCTTCCAGGGTTTCCGCGTCCAGCACAATGACGCCCGTGGGCCGTGCAAGGGCGGCATCCGCTTCCATCCTGCTGAAACCATTGACACAGTGCGCGCCCTGGCCACCTGGATGACGTGGAAATGCGCTGTGGTCGATCTGCCACTCGGCGGCGGCAAGGGCGGTGTCATCGTAGATCCGGCAACACTTTCAGAAGGCGAAAAAGAGCGTCTGGCGCGCGGTTATATCCAACAAATCTGGCGCAACATCGGACCGCGCCAGGATGTCCCCGCGCCGGATGTGGGCACTAACCCCCAGATGATGGGCTGGATGATGGACGAGTACTCCAAATTGGTCGGGCAATATACCCCTGGCGTCATTACTGGCAAACCGGTGGGCGGTGGCGGTTCGCTGGGACGCACTGAGGCCACCGGGTTTGGCGTCATCTACGCCGTTCGTGAGGCTCTCAAGCACCTTAACCTGGAGCCCTCGCGGTGCGTGGCCGCTATCCAGGGCTTCGGTAATGTGGCCCAGTATGCTGCGGTAGGCTTCACCGAGATCCTTGGTGGCAAGGTGGTATGCGTCTCCTACTGGGATCGCGAAGATCGCACCGCCTACACCGTGAGCAAAGCGGATGGAATTGATCCGCGCTTTCTCATGAGCATTACCGATCAGTATGGCACGATTGACAAAACCAAGGCCCGCGCCGCTGGCTATACAATTGAAGATGGCAACGCCTGGCTAAGCAAGGAAGCCGACGTCCTCATCCCGGCAGCGCTTGAGGGACAGATCAACGCCGATACCGCACACCTCATCCATGAGCGGGTCAAACTGATCGCTGAAGGCGCCAACGGGCCTACCACCCCCGAGGCGGATGACGTCATCCGCCAACGCGGCATCTTTATGATCCCTGACTTCCTATGCAATGCTGGCGGCGTGACCGTGTCTTACTTTGAGAGCGTCCAGAACGATATGAACTTCTACTGGACAAAAGAAGAGGTACTTCAGCGCCTGGATACTAAAATGACCCAGGCCTTCCACGCGGTGCTAGACCTTTCGTTGAAGGAGGGTGTCTTCATGCGCGATGCCGCTTACATGGTGGCGATCAACCGCGTAGTTAAGGCCATGGAACTGCGTGGCTGGATTTAGGGATGGTAGATTGTAAATGCGCCGCACAGAGCGCCCGGCATGGTCCGGGCGCTGATGATTTTAATCTTTCTCAAAGCCTTGTTTGACGCCTAACCACTTGTCGTGTATAATAAAAACTGCCTGCGGGCAACCTTCAGGCAGTTTTACCAATTGATTGGCATGATTTCCTGGAATGGAGGTCATATCGCGCTGGGCAAGTGGGCAAAATGAGTAACCAACCCGTTTGAGATCGCCCTCGGCTGCAAGTGCGGTATGCAGCCGAGTTTTTTGCCCGTGCGCAGGATAGGCATCATTATTCCAAACCCGAAAGGAGGTGAGTGCGTTGACAATTGTGATCTTGCGGCCCAATGAAAGCCAGGAGCAACTGCTCAAGCGCTTCCGCAAGAAGGTCGTCAAGAGCGGTGTGTTGAGCACCGTACGCCGGAAGCGCTGGTTTATCTCCAAGAGCGAACTGCGTCGCCTGGAACAGAAAAAGGCCATTCGCCGCATGAAACGCCGCCAGATGTCACGTGCTTCGGAGTAAGCCCTCGCTCATCGGGTTTGGTGAAACGGTCTGGAGGTTCTCGATGGCCAAAGAAGAAGAAAAGATTCAGGTGGAAGGCACAATTGTAGAGGCATTGCCAGGTACGCAATTCCGTGTGCGCTTGGATAACGGCCATGAAATCCTGGCTTACCTCTCCGGGCGGATGCGGAAGTATTATATCCGCATTCTCCTCGGTGACCGGGTACGGGTAGAAATGTCACCCTACGATCTTACGCGCGGCCGTATTGTCTATCGTCAAAAGAAGGCTGGCGAACCGGCGCTTGAGGGAGAATAACCCCCACCTGGACTTATTTCCGCACCCTATTTGCTTTATGTAGAACGGGCAACTCACTTATCTCTGGTTGCCCGTTTGTTTTTAAGCGAAAGAGGACCGTTGTTATCAACGGCCCCCTTTCTCCCTTCCCACTGCTACCAATAAACAGCACCCACCCACACAATCTTTAGCGCGGAGGCAAGATCACCGTATCAATCACGTGGATCACGCCATTCGTGGTTTTGATATCAGTCAGGATGACCTGGGCTTCATTGACATATACCCTGCCATCCTGAACCTTGATGGTTACAGGCTTGCCCAGTGCGGTTTCGGCACGCTCCAATTTCACTACATCCTTGGCTAACACCCGACCGGGAACCACATGGTAGAGCAGAATGTCAGTCAATTGCTTCTTGTTGGCTGGCTTAAGGAGGCTATCCAGAGTCCCCGCCGGTAACTTAGCAAAGGCTTCATCAGTGGGCGCAAACACGGTGAAGGGGCCCTCACCTTTGAGCGTCTCCACCAGCCCCGCTGCTTGCACCGCTGCAACTAGCGTGTTGAACTTGTTGAAAATGGCCGCGTCAACAATATCTTTGGGCAAGATCACCGTATCAATCACGTGGATCACTCCGTTGCTGGCTTCAATATCAGTGATGATAATTTGCGCCTCATTGATATAGGCCTTACCCATATCAACCTTGAAGAATACTGAGGTGCCCAGAGCCGTGTCAGCAATCAGACCATCCTTCACCTCCGCTGCCATTACTTTGCCTGGCAGAACATGGTAAAGAAGGATATCGGTTAACTGCTGTTTATTCTCGGGCTTGAGCAGGGTCTCAAGCGTACCTTCAGGTAGTTTAGCAAAGGCCTCATCTGTCGGAGCGAAGACGGTGAACGGACCCTCACCCTTTAATGTCTCCACTAAACCCGCGGCTTTGACCGCTGCTACTAGAGTGGTAAAGCGCCCATCTTCCACAGCAATGTCCACAATATCTTTCTTAGCTTCTGCTGTCATGCTGGGCGGCAGAATAACAGTATCAATCACATGGATGACGCCATTAGAAGCCTCAATATCTGTGAGGATCACTTGCGCATCGTTGACAAAAACCTTATTGCCCTCGACCTTTATGCTAACAGGTTCACCGGCTACCGTCTGAGCCTCGCTCAGCTTAACCACGTCCGCAGCCATAACCTTACCCGCCACTACATGATAGGTCAGAACTTTGATCAACTGATCCTTGTTCGCGGGCTTGAGCAGGCTTTCAAGGGTCTCCTTGGGCAGTTTGGCAAAGGCTTCATCCGTAGGGGCAAAGACGGTGAATGGGCCTTCACCCGCTAGTGTTTCAACAAGTCCCGCCGCTTGAAGAGCGGTCACCAGCGTACTAAAGCGCCCGTCTGCAACGGCAATATCTACGATGGTTCGAGGGGCAGGGGTTGCCGTCGGGGGAATGGGTGTTTGGGTCGGCATAGGAGGTGAAGTGGGCTCAGGAGTTGCAGCAGGTGCACACGCTGCCATCACTAAAGCCACCCCAACCAACAAAAGCAGTAGACGTTTCATGGTCTTCTCTCCTAACAAAGTATTGGATTTCCACATCCATCGTGGTAAATAGAGTTTATCTATCTGCATATGGTTTGTCAAACAAAAAGACACTATTGTATAATGTTTTTGTAAAATACGTTAAAAGCATAGCCCCTCCCCATTGGTTGGGGAGGGGCTTGACCGCTCTCAAAAAAGATTAGTAAATCAGCCGGTTGTCATAAGTGAGGAGGGCTTTCATGTAATTGGCGCGCTCAAACGCTGCGGGTTCAGCTACCGCCTGCTGGCTCATGCTCCCAATCATCTGCTGCACCGACTGGTATTCAAAAGTCTCCATCCACTCTTGCATTTCTTGAAGGATCTCGCCGGCCCGTTTCAGCCCATGCTTGAGCAGTGCCGAGGTTGTCATGGCCACTTTGGCGCCTGCCATCAGCGCCTTAATCACGTCCTGACCGGTGTGCACGCCGCTGCTCAGCGCCATATCCACAGGCACCCGCCCGTATAGAATCGCAATCCAGCGCAGGGGCAAGCGTAATTCATCCGAGGTGCTCAACACCAGGCTGGGTACCACCTCCAAGGTCTCAATATCGAAATCTGGCTGATAGAAGCGATTGAATAACACCAACCCATTGGCGCCCGCCCGGACCATTTGTTGAGCGAAATGGGGCAGTGCGGTAAAAAAGGGGCTGAGTTTGACCGCCAGGGGAATACGAATCTGCTTGCGAATATCTGCCACCAACGCTACGTAATTGGCTTCCAGTTCCGCCGATGTCAATGCGGGGTCGGTGGGCAGGTAATAGAGGTTGAGTTCCAGCGCATCTGCCCCGGCTTCCTGAATCAAACGGGCGTATTCGATCCAGCCTCCGCTGGAGACGCCGTTCAGGCTCCCGATGATTGGAATGCTAACACTTTCCTTCGCCTTGCGGATCAATTCCAGATAACCTTCCGGCCCAACGTTGTACCGTCCAAGATCTGGAAAGTAGGTGAGCGCTTCAGAAAACGAATCGCTACCGCGGGTCAGGTAGTGATCCAGCGCTAGGCTCTCGTGGACGATTTGCTCCTCAAAGAGCGAGTACATCACTACGGCACTCACACCCGCATCTTCTAAGCGGCGAATACCGTCCAGTTTCTTCGAAAGCGGCGAGGCTGATACCACCAAAGGGTTTTTCAGTTGTAGCCCTAAATAACGCGTTGTCAAATCCACCATATTTGCCTCCCAAGATCAAGTGAGGGTTCCAGGCTCCCTTCCCAGAACCCTCACCGCCTTTTCTCATTCAATCTTGCGCTGGCGCGCCCTCATGACCATTCCCGTTAATGCGCATCACCATCTCGGCCATTTGCTTATACTGCAACCAGCGACGTTTCACGTCCTCCTGTGCGGCCTTAAGGAGCATTTCGGCACGTTGCTCATCGCTTTGGGTTAGCATGCGGTAGCGTGTCTCGTTGTAGACATAATCAGCCAACGGAACGCTCGGTTCTTTGCTATCCAGGATCAGCGGATTCTTGCCCTCTTCCAATAACATTGGGTTGTAGCGGAAGAGCGGCCACGCCCCCGATTGGACTGCAAGTCTCTGCTGGTCCAGACCCTTGCGCATGTCAATGCCATGGGCAATACAGTGGCTGTACGCAATGATCAGCGACGGCCCCTCATACGCGTCCGCTTCCAGGAAAGCCTTCAGCGTGTGCTGATCGCTGGCGCCCATGGCCACCCTGGCCACATAGACGTAACCGTATGTCATGGCAATCAACCCTAGATCTTTCTTGGGCAGACCTTTTCCATTGGCAGCAAATTTAGCGACCGCAGCGCGTGGTGTGGCCTTAGAGGCCTGACCGCCGGTGTTGGAATAGACCTCCGTGTCAAGCACCAAAATGTTGACATCCCGTCCCGAGGCCAGCACGTGATCCAGGCCGCCATAACCGATGTCATAGGCCCAGCCATCCCCACCGACAATCCACACGCTCTTGCGCACCAGAAAATCTGCCACATCCATCAAGAGACGTGCACGCAGGTCTTGGATCCCGGCCAGACGCTCCTTGAGCAAGGCCACGCGCTGACGTTGCTCGCGAAGACCCGCTTCAGTGCGCTGGTCAGCATTCAAGATGGCGTCCACCAGTGATTCACCCACCTCAGTAGCCAGGCTTTGGAGCAATTCGCGTGCAAATTCACTTTGTTTGTCAATGGTCAAGCGCATGCCTAGCCCAAATTCAGCGTTGTCCTCAAATAGGCTATTGCTCCAGGCCGGCCCACGCCCTTCGCGGTTGTATGTCCAAGGCGTGGTAGGCAGGTTACCCCCGTAAATCGAGGAACAACCGGTTGCATTGGCGATCACCACGCGATCGCCGAAGAGTTGGGACATCAACTTGAGATAGGGGGTCTCGCCACAGCCAGCACAGGCACCCGAGAACTCGAAGAGCGGCTCCAGTAACTGCGAATTTTTGACCGTGGAGACGCTAATCGCGGTGCGATCCACCTCGGGCAAGGAGAGGAAGAATTCCCAGTTCTCACGTTCCTGCTCGCGCAAGGGCGGTTGCGGGGCCATGTTGATCGCCTTCAGACCAACCTGGCTCTTGTTCTTGGCCGGGCAGGCTTCCACGCACAGCGCACAGCCGGTGCAGTCCTCCGGTGAAACCTGCAATGTATACTTCATCCCCGGAAATTCCTTGAAGCGCGCATCGGTGGACTTGAAAGTCGCCGGCGCATTTTCAAGGTACTTGGGGTCATAAACCTTCTGGCGGATAACCGCGTGCGGACATACCATGACGCACTTACCGCACTGGATACACACCTCCGGATCCCACACCGGGATCTCCAAGGCAATGTTGCGCTTCTCCCACTTCGCTGTACCGGTAGGGAAGGTGCCATCTTCAGGCAATTTACTAACCGGGAGGCGGTCGCCCTCGAAGATCATCATCGGCGCCAACGTCTCACGCACAAATTCAGGCGCTTCATCGGCTACCGGTTTGCGGCGGGTGCGAGTGGCCGTCACCTTGTCCGGCACTTTCACCTCTTGTAAGTGTGCTAATGCCTGATCTACGGCAGCAAAGTTGCGTTGGACCACTGCCTCACCACGTTTGCCATAAGTCTTCTGAATGCTCTTCTTGATCTGAGCAATCGCCTCATCTTGCGGCAGCACCCCACTGATGGCGAAGAAACAGGTCTGCATGATGGTGTTGATACGTCCACCCATGCCGGTCTTATTCGCAACATCGTAAGCATCAATGACATAGAAGCGCAGTTTCTTGGCAATGATGGCCTCTTGCACTTCGCGCGGGAGTTCATCCCACACCTTATCCGCCGGGTAAATGCTGTTGAGCAGAAAAACACCCCCGGGCTTGGCATATCTGAGCACATCCAAACGCTCCAGGAAGGAGAATTGGTGACACGCCACAAAATTAGCATCTCCTTCCCCGATCAAGTACGGTGCACGGATAGGCTTGGGACCAAAACGCAAGTGCGAGATGGTTACCGATCCCGACTTCTTAGAGTCGTACACGAAATAGCCCTGAGCGTAATTATCCGTCTCCTCGCCAATGATCTTGATGGAGTTCTTGTTGGCACTGACCGTTCCATCTGCCCCCAGCCCGAAGAAGACGCAGCGCACCGTCTGCGGATCCTCAATCGAGAAGGATGGATCGTAGGCCAGGCTTAGATGAGTAACGTCGTCTTCAATCCCTACCGTGAAATGATTGCGCGGTTGATCTTTTTGTAATTCATCAAAGACCGCTTTAACCATGGCCGGGGTAAATTCCTTGGAGGAAAGACCATAACGGCCGCCCACAATCACCGGCGCCTGGCTGAAGGGAGCAAAGCCCTGACTCAAACCCTCATAAACTGCCGCAACTACATCTTCATAAAGGGGCTCACCCGCCGCACCGGGCTCTTTGGTGCGATCCAGTACGGCGATCTTGCGCACAGTTGCCGGCAGGACGCGGAGCAAGTGACGCGCCGAGAAGGGCCGATAGAGATGCACTGTCACCACACCGACCTTCTCACCGCGTTCCATCAGGTAGCGTGCCGTTTCTTCAGCCGTTTCGGCGCCAGAACCCATTAGGATGAGCACCCGTTCAGCATCTGGTGCACCCGCGTAGTCAAAGAGGTGATACTGCCGGCCGGTCAATTGGGCAAAGCGATCCATCACCCTCTGCACGATATCCGGACAAGCCTCATAATAGGGATTGCAGCGTTCACGGGATTGGAAGAAGACATCCGGGTTCTGGGCCGTGCCACGGATAACTGGATGATCGGGGCTAAGCGCACGCGCGCGGTGCTGACTAACCAGCTGGTAGTCAATCATCGCGCGTAAATCGTCTTCGCTGAGAAATTCAATCTTGTTAATTTCGTGAGAGGTGCGGAAACCATCAAAGAAGTGCAGAAACGGCACGCGGGATTCAAGGGTAGCCGCTTGGGCAATCAGCGCATTATCATGGGCCTCTTGCACTGAGCGTGAAGCCAGTAGCGCCCATCCGGTCTGGCGGGTGGCCATCACATCCGAATGATCACCGAAAATGGAAAGCGCGTGCGTGGCAACCGTGCGCGCCGAGACGTGAAAAACCGTCGGCGTCAATTCGCCCGCAATCTTGTACATGTTCGGGATCATCAACAGCAGACCCTGCGATGCCGTGAAGGTAGTGCTAAGCGAACCGGTCTGCAAAGCGCCATGGACAGCACCAGCCGCCCCTCCTTCAGACTGCATCTCTACGACCAGCGGCACTGTCCCCCAAATATTGGGAATACGCTTGGCCGACCACTCATCAGCCAATTCCCCCATCCCCGAAGAAGGCGTAATGGGGTAAATGGCGATCACTTCGTTGAGGCGATAAGCCACATGGGCGACCGCCTCATTCGCATCAATTGTGATTACGTTACGACTCATAGGACACACTCCCTATAAACCTGGGTTATTGCGCGCTTCATTTTTACTACCACGCTGGACAGCGTGGTCTAGACACAATTCGTTCATTCAAGTTTATCCCCATTTAGAAATGAGCAAAAGTTATATAGGTCACCTTATTTGTGTGCGTCCTGTCACAATTCAATGATCCCCCTTCTTCCGCCACTTCGGGCTCGGATTCAACGCGGTAACAAATAAGGGCGCGCCAAAAACAAGGCGGCCAGCGTTTTGGAATCACGAATCTCACCCCGCTGAGCCATGGCATAGGCCTCCTCAATGCTCAGCACTCGCAGGCGCAAGAATTCGTCCACATCTGGATGCAGAGGAGCGGCGTACAAATCACGAGCCAGGAAGGCCATCATGCGCTCAGTACAATAACCTGGGGCAAGGTAGAACTGCCCCAGTTCGATCCATTCGCGGGCGGCATACCCAGTTTCCTCGCGGATCTCGCGCTCAGCGCAGGCGCGTGCCTCCTCCCCGTCTTCCATCACCCCCGCTGGCAGTTCTAGCAATTCCTGGCCCGCCCCAATGCGATACTGTGCCACAAACAAAATCCGTCCTTGTGCATCCACGGGCACAATGCTAATGGAGTCGCGGTGCTCAACCAGGTCATAGAAACGCACTCGGCCATCTGGGAGACGGACCTGCACTTTAGCCACATCAAAGGCATGCCCCCGATATTGAGGTTCGTAACCAAGGATCTCAAACATCATGCACCACCTCGGAATAAAGGAATGGAAGAACAGAATAAGCGCGGGTCAGGGCATTCACCCGCGCTCTTGCTTCTAATTACCTCGACCCTACGACCGGGGATCAGGGAATTTGCAGCACTTGGCCCGGCGTCAGCGTATATGGACTCTGGAGATTGTTGGCGGCAATAATGGATTCAGGGAAGACATCTCCAAACTCGCAGGCAATGGAGTAAATCGTATCGCCGGCCTTTACTGTGTACTGCGTGGGATGGGGCTTTAAGGCACGTTCACCTGCGCTCCAAGCACCTCCCTGTGGAATTTTCAACACCGTGCCAGCTGCAGGTCGCGAGTTCATCGTCAATCCGTTGGCATCAAAGAAGGCGTTGATGTCAAGATTGTAACGACGGGCGATACACAATGGCCATTCACCGGGCTGCAGGGTGTAAGTAGCGGGACGGGTAGGTGTCGGAATGATCACCGGGGTGCTAGTCGGTTCCGGCGTCGGAGTCTCAACCCCTACTGGCGTCGCTAGCGGTTCGGCTGGCGTGGGCATGGCCATCTGGGTTTGTTGAGCCACCTCGGTCATACGTTGTGCCACATCCACCGGAAAGGGAAGTTCTTCCGAGGTTGGGGTGGCCAGGGCAGTCGGCGACGTGGAGGCCGAACGGGTACACCCAGAAACCACCAGTGCGATCAGCAATACAAATGCCAGGATAAAGGGAATTTGTTTTTTCATAGAAAATTCTCCTCCAATCGCTCGTTTAAAAATAGCGCCCAGCGCAACACCTTCTGGAGTGATTTCAACTCATAGTAGCATATCGCCAAATTTGCGTCAAGAACACCCGTACATGAATTTTCAACCCCAATCAACTTGGCTAATTTTTATGTCAAATATCCCCCCACTTGGTTTGTGATCCCTTTGCAAAGTTCCTGCCTGGATGAAACTCATATCTTTTACAGCAAAAATGTCACAGAGGGTCAAGATAAACATCATTG
The DNA here is from genome assembly GCF_938028735.1 of uncultured Thermanaerothrix sp. GTDB lineage: Bacteria > Chloroflexota > Anaerolineae > Anaerolineales > Anaerolineaceae > Thermanaerothrix. The sequence continues at coordinate 51,765 of NZ_CALIMF010000001.1, read as the reverse complement.
TTCCCTCGTGACTTCTAACCATAGCCACCCATTCATAGATATAGTATCATCAGTAGCGACAACGTGGTCATCCGGACACCTCCAGACAAGCTCATCGCTGTCTCCTCCTTTGGCAAGAGCCTCCGCCGGAAACGAGCAACGCCTTCGGCGGAGGCTTCCTTGTTAACCAATCACCGCCCATATCCTCGAAAACGCTACCCAAGTTACGCCTCGACCACGGGCAATACAATCGTGAAAGTGGTGCCCTGCCCAAGCGTGGACTCAACCCAGATGCGCCCCTGATGGCCCTCAACAATTGATTTTACAATAGCCAGTCCCAGCCCACTCCCAGAAACCTCTATGCTGGCGTTGCTGGCACGGTAGAACTTATCAAAAACGAAGGGCAAGTCCGACATCGGGATTCCGATCCCGGTGTCACGGAACTGCAAAATGATCTGTTCCTGCTCCATCTGTCCGCGGATGGTAATTTGCCCGCCAGGCGGCGTGTATTTAATAGCATTATCCAGCAAATGCTCAAACATCTGGCGAATCTGAACCGGGTTGCCCAAAAAAAGCGGCAGGTCCTCAGGCAATTCCTTCACCAGGCGATGCCCCTTACGCTCCAGGGCCTTCTTGAAATTCTCAATGGCGTGATCCAGCACATGGTTCAGGCTAAAGGATTCTTTGCGGGTATCAAAGCCCGCCTCAATACGCCCTAGATTCACCAGATCATCAACTAGGTGAGTAATATTCTGAACGCTGGCCTGCACCCGGCGGATGAACTCTTGCTGCAACTCGTTCACCGGGCCAGCACGCTCGATTAACTCCACATACCCCAAGATTGCTGTCAGCGGTGAACGCAAATCATGCGAGACCGTACTAACAAATTCGCTCTTAATCCGATCTATCTTCTTCAACTGGGTAATGTCATGCAGGGTTACCGCTGTGCCCACATCTGGGATTGGCGTGCGCTGCACATCGAAAACCCGTCCATCCTCTACCGTGAACTCCAGTCGGCTGGATAAACTGCGGGTGGACAATTCCAGCAACTCCACCAGTTCGGGATAGGCGATCACCTGGCGGGCAGGTTTTCCAATCCAGTCAGACTCAGCCAGGTTGAGAGCCGAGATGGCCGCCTGATTGATGAGCAAAATACGCCCACTTTGATCCGCAACAATGACCCCATCCTGAATGCGCCGCAGGATGGTTTCCAACTTATTACGTTCCAGGCGCGTATCATTGTAAAGACGTGCGTTTTGGATGGCGATGGCAGCATAGTCCGCCAATGTGTTTAAGAGTTGCACATCACGCTTTTGAAACTGAAAACGGCTGTGCCGGTTATCCACTCCCAAAACGCCAAAAACCTGACCTTTGTACTGTAGAGGCACATACACCAGCCCATGGACCAGGTAAGCCGTCTTGATCTTCTGGGGTGTGTTCTCGTCCAGGAGCACCGGCTGCCCAGTTCGCACCACGGAACCCGCTAGGGTATCTTGGATGGGGAGACGAAAAGTACGTACAAAATCTTCCTGAAAATTCTTGGAGGCGCGCATATAAAGCTCGCCGGTTTCCTCATCCACCAGAAGGAGCGCACCTTCTTCGGCACCCGTCAATTCAACCGCTGCCTCCACAATGGCTGAAAGCACGCTGTCGGGATCCAGAGAGGCCGTAATGCTTTGGCTCAAACGGGCCAGTGTCTCCAGTTCATCCACCCGCCGTTGCAGCCGATCCGTATAACGGCGCGCCTCAAGCATCATCCATTCGCGCAGGCGCTGCGACCGCGTAAGATTGTTCTCTACCGCACGCAACACCTCTTCCGACTTAAGGGGCAGACTGAGATAATCGCTGACCCCCAAACGCAGGGCTTCCTTGAGTAATTCCGGCGTATCCTTTTTTACCAGAAGCAGGATGGGGACCTCTGGATGATCTCGACTTAACTTGCGTGCCAAATCCAGGTGATTATTGCCCCTAAAAGTATCGGAGAGAATCACGAGCTCTGTGGGATGGGTGTTAAGGTAACTGAAGACTTTCTCTTCTTCTTGGAATATCGCTACCGAATAACCCGCTGCCTGTAAGACCCGCTCGAGCAGGTAGTTAACCTGTGAGTCGGAAGTCGCTACCAGGATGTTGACATCCTTCACCTGAGTCATGGCGTCTCGGTTGCCTTTGCGAGAGAAGATAACGTAGTTGCCTGAGTTTGGACAAGCGGAAGGGTCAGATGCCAGCGTAACTGTTCCGGGGTGACAAACTCTAACCAAATTTTACCCCGACATTGGTTCAGGATCTGCCGAATCAAGCCCCAATCGGCCTCTGGTTCTCCTGGAAAACGGCGCCGAACGGATGCAATTCCTTCAAAAGGCTGTTTCTGGAGCGCTTTGCGTTGCTCGTCATCCAGGTCAGCCCAGCATTCCAGTTCTAAATGAGCCGCGTCATCTTGCGAATGGGTGCACCCCCTGATCTGACCGTCCTCGCTTATCCCCATGACCAGCGCCAGCAGGCCATGCAGAAGGTAGCGCAATAGAGTCTCGTCCTCCTCCACTAGCAGCGGCTGCGGCGAATAGGTTAATGTCAGTTCCTGATGGCGATGCTGAGCGAGGGGACGAAGATGGCGCACCGCTTCGCTAACTAGGCCATTGAGATCCTTGGGCTGAGCGGAAGTTACAGGGGCTGCTTCTGGGTGAGCGGGAATAAGCCCTGCCAAAAGGTACAACCCTTCCAGACTCTCGCGCCAAGCGGTCAAGGCTTGGCGTTGCATCGGGCTCCAGCGCGCCGTTGGGTCCTTAGTCAGCTGCTCCAAGGCCTGATTCTGCGCCTCGGCATGCTCGCGGACCTTAAGGCAAACCTGCTGTAAGGTTTGGTTCATCACCCGGGCACGCAGGCCAGCGCTTTTCATCAAAGCCTGCTGAACACGGACGCGTTCTTCCAAGGCGCGGAAGAGACGCGCGTTGGCTAGCGAGATCGAGGCAAAATCGGCCACAGCCTCTACCAGGCGCTGTTGACTGGGCGAGTAGGGTACATCCTGCTTGCGCATTAGAACCACGATCCCAATGACCTGCTGAGAGGCCTTGATCGGCACTATTAAAGCCGCCCGCCCCAGCGTGGTGACCCGAAAGCGTTTGAGCGGCTCGCCATTGAGCGCCAGCGACTCACCCGAAAGGGCCACCAACCCACTGAGCCCATCCTCCCAGGGGTGATTGCGCTGCGCCATTAGCGAGGCCGGCAGGTGTTTGCCGGCTACCAGCACCCATCCTTTGCGCTCCTCATCCTTAAGCAACACCCACCCCAGGTCGGAACGGGTAACCTTAATTAACTGCTCCAACAGTTGCTCAAGCAGCACTCCCTGATGGGTCAACGAGGTCAATACTTTGGCGATGTTGAAGATTGTATTGAGTTCATCCAAACGCTGTTGGAGTTCTTGATTGGTATGCTGAAGGGCCTGCGCCAGTTGTTCCCGTGCCCGGCGTTCACGCACCTGTTTGAGCACCCGTTCAACTACGGTCAGCACCTCCGGTTCACGAGCCGGCCAGAGCAGGTAGTCCACGGCCCCAACCCGGAAATTCTGGATCAGATCTGCTTCGGCCCCCTTAGGCGCAATCAGCACTACTGGGATATCCAACCCCTGGGCGCGCAACGCCACCAGCAAATCCTTGCTACTCAATCCCTCCAGCACCAAATCGCATAAAATCACATCCGGCAACGTCTGGACGGCCATCGCAATCGCGGCCGAGACTTCTGATACACATTCAACGCGATAGCCGGCTGCCTGGAGCGATTGACGTCCCACAACCTCACAAATCCGGGGATCAGGTTCAATGACCAGCAGATATTCCCGAGATTGAGCCATGCCTTTAATATAGCATGATTATTAACCCTGGGGAGAGCCCCTTAGCCTTTTACGGGCTTACGGGTGCTTTACAATTTGGTTAGGCCAATGTATAAGCGTTTTGTAAGAACCCTCCGCGTAGCCTTGACTTCCGTGAGTTTGTGGACATAAAATGAAAGTATGGAATACAAAGACTACTACAAGATTCTCGGCGTTGATCGCAATGCCACTGAAGAAGAGATCAAAAAAGCCTACCGCCGCCTGGCTATGAAGTATCACCCGGATCGCAATCCGGGTGATAAATCAGCCGAGGAGAAGTTCAAAGAAATTAACGAGGCCTACGAGGTCCTCGGCGATCCCGAGAAGCGCAAGCGCTATGATGCGCTGGGTGAATCCTACTTCCGTTGGCAACAGAGCGGCGCCCCCGGTGATTTCAACTGGGAAGAGTGGTTCGCCCAGGGTCCGGTGGGTACACGCACGGTGCGCATTGATCTCGATGATCTCTTCGGCGAGCTGGGTGGCTTCTCAGACTTCTTTAGCGCCATTTTTGGTGGAATGCCGGGCACGTCCACGCGCACAGCTGGCCGCCGCACTCGCCAGACCACCCCAGCGGTGGAACAGCCAGTACAGATCACCCTAGAAGAGGCCTATCACGGCACCACCCGCCTTATTCAAGTAGATGGCCGTCGTCTGGAGGGGAAGATCCCGCCTGGCGCACGCACTGGTACCAAAGTCCGCCTAGCGGGTCAGGGCCCCATCGGCCCCAATGGACAGCGCTCTGATCTCTACCTGGTGGTGGAGGTTTTACCCGACCCGCGCTTCGAGCGTAAAGATGATGATCTTTACACCGAGGTAACCATTGACCTCTACACCGCTGTATTGGGTGGGCAGGTGACGGTACCCACCCTGAGCGGCAACGTGATCTTGACCATCCCGCCAGGCACACAACCCGGGCAGGTGTTTCGTCTCTCAGGGCGGGGAATGCCCAATTTGCGTAACCCTCAAAAACACGGCGACCTTTATGTCAAGATAAAGGTGGAAATTCCACGCCACTTGACCCCCCAGCAGCGCGCTCTGTTCGAGCAACTGCGCCAAGGTGGCTAAGAATTAGAGAGGATAGTGATGACCAGATGAAACGAATTGGCTGGTTAGCGATTCTTAGCATCATGTTTCTGGCGGTCCTGGCCTGTAGCCTGACACCGGCTCTGCCGCGCTTGACCAGTGCCCCAACTGCTACCCCGCAAGCCGCCGCGCGGGCAACCGAATCGCGGCCCCCTGTACAGCCCAGCGCAATCACCACCCCAACCCTGGTGGCCGAACTTCCTGCCGCAATGACCGACCGCGATGCCCTTCTCGCCAATCTCTACGAACGCGTGGCTCCGGGTGTAGTCTTCATCGCCACGACTACCAACGGCGAGATCGAAAGTCTAGGGTCGGGCTTTGTGTACGATCGCAAGGGGCACATTATCACCAATTATCATGTCGTCGAAGGCGCCAGCAGTCTGGAGGTCTTTTTTGCCTCCGGTTTGAAAGTCCGGGCACAAGTGATCGGGGAGGATTTGGACTCCGACCTCGCCGTGGTAAAAGTAGATGTCCCGCCTGAGGTGCTGGTTCCCCTACCATTAGGGGATTCGGACCAGATACGGGTTGGGCAAACGGCAGTGGCTATCGGCAACCCCTTCGGGCTGACGGGCACAATGACATTGGGCATTGTCTCGGCTAAAGGGCGCACCTTAGAATCGCTGCGCCAGGCCGAGGGGGGAACTTTCTTCAGTGCCGGTGATGTAATCCAGACGGATGCTTCTATTAATCCCGGTAATTCCGGGGGCCCTTTGCTGAACCTGGCTGGGGAGGTCATCGGTGTCAATCGTGCCATCCGTACGACCGGCACCACCATCACCGGCGAACCGGTCAACAGTGGAATCGGCTTTGCTGTCTCCAGTAACATCGTGCGGCGTGTGGTACCTGTGCTGATTGAAAAAGGATCTTATGATTACCCCTACCTCGGCATCTCCAGTCGCGAGATGCTAACCCTAGAACAAATCGAAGCCCTGCGTTTGCCGCGTCAAACCGGCGCCTATATCGTCTCAGTTACCCCCGGCGGTCCAGCGGAGCGGGCAGGATTACGAGGCGGCAGCAAGCCCACCCGTTTCACCGGCCTGCCGGCTGGGGGCGATTTGATCATCGCGATTGACGAGCAACCTGTCCAGACCTTCAGTGACCTGCTCAGTTACCTGATGAAAAACAAGAGCCCTGGCGATACGGTCATCCTGACCATTATCCGCGATAATCAAGAAAAGGAGGTGAGCGTCACTCTGGGTAAGCGCCCCTAGCCGATAACGGGGGCTTTCGACCGGCTCTGTCGGTTGTGCCAATCCCTTAACAAGGAGGATGCCATGTTAACCGATCAGGATGTGCGGGAGTTACTTAAATTCACCTCGCCCCACCCTGTGTTGAGCGTTTACCTCAACACTGATCCCACCCTGGGGAACAAAGACTCCTACCGGTTGCGCCTGCGCAACATGCTTAAAAAAGTGGATCTCCCGCAGGATGAAGAGGCCGTTGAGCGCTACATCATGCAGGAATACGACTGGAGCGGCCGTGGTGTAGCCGTTTTTTCATGTGCACCACAGGGGTTCTTTCGGGCTTACTCCTTGGCCATTCCGGTGCGCGACCTCGTACATGTCAGTGATCGCCCCAGCGTGCGTGTGCTGGCCGACTTGCTGGATTCCTACGGCGGTTACGGCGTGGTGCTGGTGGATAAGCAAGGGGCGCGACTCTTTCACTTCCACCTGGGTGAATTGCGCGAGCAAGAGGGCATCGTTGGCGAACTGGTCAAACGCACCAAGCACGGCGGCGCTTCCAGCCTGCCCGGGGCACGGGGGGGAATTGCTGGACGCACTAAGCATGTAGATGAGGTGATTGAACGCAACATGAAAGAAGCGGCGGATTTTGCCGTCGCGTTCTTCGAACAGAATCGCGTCCGCCGCATCCTTATTGGAGGAACTGAAGACAACGTAGCGCTCTTCCGTTCCTTGCTCCCCAAGGCCTGGCAGAGTCTAATTGTAGGCACGTTTCCCATGAACATGACAGCCAGCCATGCCGAGGTGCTGGCTAAGGCCATGCAGGTCGGTCAGGAGGCCGAAACCAAACGCGAAAATCAGTTGATCAAAGACCTGATCACTGCAGCGGCCAAAAACAGTGGCGCAGTGATCGGTTTAGAAAACACCCTCCAAGCGGTCAATGAGGACCGCGTGAGCACCCTGGTCATCTTGGAGGGTTTTGGACAGGCGGCTTATCGCTGCACCCAATGTGGTTACCTGACCTCACGCCAGCAGACCACCTGCCCCGCCTGCGGAGGTGAGATGCACGAGATCGCCGATGCGGTGGATTTTGCCGTCAGCCGGGTGATGCGTGGCGGGGGTGACGTGGAAGTGGTACACCATAATCCCGAATTCGAGAAAGCCGGAATGATCGGGGCTTTCCTACGCTATTAACCCCGAAACCTGACAATTCCCTGCTGGAAATGGGGATGACCCTGGCATGACCAGGGTCATCCGATTAAGCCATGCCGACGGGAGGTGCTAGCGCATCCGAATGCGCGCCAGGTTTTCGCTCAACAATCGGAGTTCTTCCAGCGCTTTGTTGGGGTTGCTGGTGAGGGAATTACGAATGGTCTTAAAGCGCTCCTGCAGCGCTTGCATGGTTTGGGGGTCGTTCAGTAATGGCTCGAGATCCTTTAGGCGCGCTTCTGCAGCGCTCAATTCCTGCTGTGCGGTCAGGTTATCTTTGGTAATCAGAGCGAGGCGCGCATAACTGATATTACTGATCAAACGGCTCAGCACCATATCCAGTTGTCCGCTAGTCAGAGCCTCCTGCGCCCGCTGGTAATCCGCACGGAGGGTCTCCAATTCGGCACTAGCCTTCTCGTAATCCTGGCGCAGCGCGCTCAACTCATTGCGCATGCTGGTAGCCTCACGCTGAAGGGGAAAGTAGAGGGCAAAAAAGGCCACACCAAAGCCGGCCACAAAGGCCAGCAGGACGATTAGCAACCAGGTCAAAGCCTTTTGCCACCAGCGGCGCGGCGGCTTTTCAGTCACCGCTTCAGGGATTTCACCGCCCGCAGCGGTTTCGGTCATCCCTTCAACCGAAGTGGTGGGGGTTTCTTCAAACGATTCAGAGGATGTACTCATCGGAACCTCCAGAGATAGATTCCCGCTTAAGGGGTTTGCGGGGACGGTGTGGGGGAAAGTGCAGGCGTAGGGCTTGGAGTTGCCCCAAAGGCGGGTGTAGGTGTTGACGTCATTTGAAGTATCGGCGTCCCCGCCGATATCGTAGGAGTGACCGTTCCCAGCGACTGCATGACCCCAGGCGGGGAAGCCAATGTGCGTAGCGGCGTGGGGGTGGCATAAAGGGGCGGCAAACCTGCCAGCAATAATTGCCAAGCAATATCTAAATCCTCAGCCGCCAGCACCGGCAGATCGGGCAGGTTGGCCTCGGCCAGCTGTAATCGCTCTAGCCAGGCTTGGACAGTGGCTTGTTGGGCTGCTGGCACCTGCTTCCATAGGTCGATCAGCCGTTCGCGCGCCTGGGCAATCTCACTCTTGGCCAAGCCGTAATTCCCAGCAGCCAAGTACTGACGGGCGCGCAGCACATGACTGGCCGCGCGCATCGCTTGCAACTCATAGACCAGCGAACGATTTTGCTCAACCTGCGCCTCCAGGGTGCTCAGACGGCCCTCCCATGTTACCAGGGAAGTGCCGAGGACAGCCACTTGAGTGCGTAGCCAATCCGTGTCCTCTCCCAGTTCCCCGATCAATTCTCCCATATAGTACACCCGCTTTTCTAAAGCATCCAGACGCACGGATTGGGTAGCCAGTTGGAGGGTAGACGTCATCATCATCTCATAGGCAACCGCATGCTGGGTCTGCAACTGGGCCTCATGAGTGGCCAGTTGGTCCTTGATCAGGGCAAAACGTCCTGCCTGCTCGGTCTCCAGTGCATTTAAACGCGCCGCGTTCTCCTCGGCTGGCAGGATGGCGCGCTGATAGAGGACCACCCCACCTGCATAAAGGCCGGCGCCGAGGATGAGCCCCAACAAAATGACCAGTAACAAGCGCAGAACGGCTTTCAAGAACGCCCGAATCGCTCGTCCCACACCATTTGATGACGGCGAGTTTGGCGCGCTCATGGCCCTCCCTCCGTTGGGGCCTGAGTCTCGGTCAGCAGTTGCCGCAGTCCCTCCAGAAAGCGTTCGAAACGGGCGCTGGTTGCCTCAACCGCCGCCAGACGTTGATCAAATCCCTTAACCAGCGTCTGGATGGCCCGAATATCGGCTTGCGCCTCATCAAGTGCGCTCTTCAATGTTGCCGTTTCGTTCTCCAACCCACTGACCCGGCTACTCAAGCCCTCTAATGCGTCCACCCGCGTACGCACTGCCTCCAGGTTGCTCTCCAGACGGTCCACCCGCTCACTTAAGAGCGCCGTCTCCGCCTGGAACTGACGGAATTGCGCCATCGAGACAAAGCGCAACGTCCCATTGATCAAGCCCAGGAAGAGCAAAGCCAGCAACAGTGCCAAGAACAGCGTGATTAGGTTGCCCCCCACCACCCAGGTTGTCAAATCGCGGCGGGTGACCGGCTTTTCGGCCTCAGCAGTGGCGGGGGCGCCCGCTTCCGGCATGCCGCGCTGCGAGGGGGTTTTTACGGACACGCTTTCGCCACTTCCCTCCGCTTCCAACGGAAGGACTGGCGGGGCAACCGCAGAGGACTCTTTCACACTTTCCATCACAGGGGACGGAGTGCCCATTTCAGCCTGAACAGTCGAAACGCTCAGATCCGCGGCCACCGTTTCCGAAGGTGGCTCTGCCCCCTCATCCTCTGGTTTTGTCACTGGCCCAGCAGTTTCTTCTACTACATCCTCTTCCTCAGCCCCCTCAAGGGGCGAGACAGTAAGATAGGGGCGTAAACGCTCCAGCAAAACCGGCCCAATGCCGCTAACCCGCACCAGGTCCTCAGGGGTCGTAAATGGGCGTGCTTCTACAATGCGCCTGGCCAGGGCGGGACCAACTCCCGGCAATTGCTCCAACACCTCCGGCGGATCCCGGTTAAGGTCCACCACCCTGAATGAGACTCGTTCATCGCTCATTGTGCCCTCCTCTCATCCATAAACCAACCCAAAGCACTTGTTACCCATGATGGTTGCCCTGGGGAGCCCGCCCCGGCACTCCCGGCCGTGACGGATAAGGAACAGGAATGTATTCCACCGAGGGGCGACGCTGCACAGCCTGGGGATAAAGATTCATTAACTGATAGATCTCTGCTGGCATGTCTGTGCTCACCTTCAACCCCAGTTCGCGCGCCTCTTCCACTGTGATCGGGTAATCATGCGTCCAACGCCCGGTTGCCAATTCTTCGGCCAGACGCTCCGCCACCTCTTCCGGATAATGGCAGCAGGCAATGCGCTTGACGGTGGCTTTCACCTGTTGAATGGCTTTTTGCGAAATATCCGCCAGGATCAGGGTCTCATCATCAATCTGGTTACGGTCCTTGGTTTCCAGTACCTTAAGAATGGATGCCGCCGGGTAATTCCCTAATTGCGGATCTACCGGTCCCAGAACAGCGTTTTCGTCCATCACGATTTCATCTGCTGCCAACGCCAACAGTGTTCCGCCCGACATGGCGTAATGGGGGACAAAAACGGTGACCTTGGCCGGGTGCTTGGCGAGCGCATTGGCGATCTGCTCAGCCGCCAGCACCAATCCACCCGGTGTGTGCAGAATCAAGTCAATCGGTACATGGTTATCCGTCATCTTAATTGCGCGCAGGATCTGTTCCGAATCCTGGATATCGATGTACCGTGCAATGGGGAATCCTAAAAATGACATGCTCTCCTGACGATGAATCAGAGCAATCACACGCGAGCCACGCTTCTCTTCCAGTTTCCGCATCAATTGCAGGCGACTCGTTTCAATGATCTTTTGACGAAATAGCGGAGCAACCGAGGAAATAATCAGGAAGAGCCAAAACAAGTTGAGCAGATCCATAGGGCCTCCTTGAAATTAGGATTCTTCACCAAGGGTAATACTCATCCAGGTACCATGGGCGATGATGACGGCGATAACTAAACGGACGCGCCATGACCAACCCATACACAAACCCACCGATATGCGCCCACCAAGCAATGCCGCCCGCGGTTACACCGGCCGGCAGTGCCAGCGCCAGCACTCCTGAGAACAACTGCGAGATAAACCAGAACCCCAGGTACACCACCGCCGGGATATTGACAAACCAGGGCATCCAGAACACTGGCACAAATGTGATCACCTGAGCATGGGGGAAGAAAAGGAAATAAGCCCCCAGAACGGCCGCAATGGCACCACTGGCACCAATAGAGGGTATATTGGGCGCTCCGCCGAGGAACATTTGGATCAGGCCAGCCACCACACCGCCCAACAGGTAGTAAATTAGATAACGCCCTGAGCCTAAACGGTCTTCTACGTTATCTCCAAAGATGTAGAGCGTCCACATGTTGCTCAGAAAATGCAACCACCCCCCGTGTAAAAACATGTGGGTGAGTAAGGGATACCAGGTCATGGGATTGATCAAAGAAAAGCGTGCCGGCACCAGGCCAAAGGTGTAGATGAATCGTTCTAACCCCTGCGGCGAAAGGTTTAGTTCAATGAATAGAAAAACAATGGCATTAAGGACAATAAGAGTCCAATTTACGATGGGAAACGAACGCGAGCGAATGGTATCCTTGATAGGAAACATATCACCTCCATAAGGTCACCTAAGGCTAATTATACATAGACCGCCTCCCAAACGCCGCTCTCAAAGGGTAGCAGTTTGTGTTATCATCATGTCCGATGCACAATCAGGCCTCAGTCAGTGTTGCTCAGGCCAACCGGCGCATCGCCCGCGCCGCGACAACCGTCATGCTGGCCTTCCTGATCAGCAATTTGATGGGGTTAGTGCGGGGCATCCTGATTTACCGCGCCTTTGGTACCAGCGCAGCACTGGATTCGTTTAATGCGGCCAACCGAGTCGCCGAAATGCTGTTTAACCTGATGGCAGGCGGTGCCCTTGGTTCGGCGTTTATTCCCACCTTTACGGCCTTGCTCACCCAAGAACAGCGCGATCAGGCCTGGCGGCTGGCTTCGGCCATTTTCAACTGGTTGGTGCTCATCCTCAGCCTGGTCAGTGCCGGGGTGGGATTATCTGCGCCTCAGGTAGTCCGGCATGGGTTATTCCTGCTGGCGCCTGGCCAGGACCCCGGCCAGGAAGCCCTGACCGCCCACCTCCTGCGAATTCTGCTGCTCACTGTGCCTATTTTTGGTATTAGCGGACTGGTCATGGGCATTCTCAACGCGCATCAGCGCTTCTGGGTGCCAGCCATTGCACCGGCGATGTACTCGATTGGAATGATTCTGGGAGTACTGGTCTTTCCCCGCGACTGGGGCATTGACCGCCTAGCATGGGGGGCTGTCCTGGGAGCGTGCCTCCACTTGGGTGTGCAACTCCCCACCCTTGGGCGTCTGCGCGGACATTTCGTCCTGACGTTGGGCCGCCGTTTGCCCGCCGTGCGCGAGGTTCTGCGCCTGATGGGGCCGCGCATCTTCGGCGTAGCGGTGGTGCAACTCAATTTTGTGGTTAATACGATCATTGCTCTCAGCCTTCCTGAGGGCAGTGTTTCCGCCATTGCGCTGGCGTTCAGCCTGATGCTCGTCCCTCAAATGGCAATTGCCCAGTCCGCCGGGATCGCCTCTCTGCCGATCCTTTCCGCACAAGTCGCACGTGGTGAATATGCCGAAATGCGCACCTCCCTCGTCTCTACCCTACGGGGAGTGCTATTGTTGGCTCTGCCCGCCACCCTGGGGTTAATTCTGCTACGCCAGCCCTTAGTGGTGTTGCTCTATCAGGGTGGGGCTTTTGACGCACGTTCTACCGCCATGGTGACGTGGGCTCTGCTGTGGTACGCCGCCGGGCTGGTCGGCCACTGCATGGTAGAGGTGCTCAGCCGGGCCTTCTACGCGCTCCACGACACCCGCACTCCAGTCGCTATTGGCGTGATCGCCATGAGCCTGAACATCGGCCTGAGTTTGTTTTTTGCCCAATTGTTCCGCCAAATTGGCTGGATGCCTCATGGTGGCTTAGCCCTGGCCAATTCCCTGGCTACGTTTTTAGAGATGCTGGGGCTACTTTATTTCATGCGCCGCCGCCTGGCCGGATTGCCCTTGCGCCCGCTCTGGGACGCCTTGGGACGCGGCACCCTGGCCACACTAGGGATGGGGATGGGAATTACCGCTTGGCTCCAGATGGGAGGGGGCCGCGTGGGGCATGCATTGCTCCTCCTCCTCTCGCTGGGACTGGGCCTAGGGCTATACGGGCTAGGGTTATGGCTGCTGCGCACCCCCGAAAGTCAAATGCTAATGCGCTGGCTCTATCATCGTCTACGCCCTAAGCACGAGGCCCCCACGCCATGAAGCCCCTTATCCGCCCCGCCCAACCGGAAGATGCGCCCTTGGCAGTTCCTTTGCTGGCTAGTACGCTGGGAGACTTGGGCCAAGACATCTTCGGCCTGGGCTCACCGGAGCGGCTCAGGCACGTCTTGGGGATATTCTTCATCTCACCCGGTCACCGTATGAGTTACCAGGTTGGCTACATTGCCGAGGTTGGAGGCATCCCAGCGGGGCTCTTGATGGCCTTCCCGGGACGTCGTTTGCTACGCCTCAGCCTAGGACTGGTGCCCTGCATCTTTCAAGCCTACTCATTTAACGAACGCTGGCAACTAATAAGACGAGGGACGCACTTACTAGCCCGGCCCGGATTCTCTCTTACGCTCGAAGCGCGCCCAGATGAGTTCTACGTGGCGCACCTCGCTACTCACCCGGACGTTCGCCGCCAGGGTCTTGGTAGCGCCTTGTTGATGTTTGCCGAACGCCTGGCCAATGCCGCCGGCCTTTCCAAAATCGCCCTCTTAGTGGCCGCCGATAACCTCGCTGCCATTCGTCTCTATGAAAAGAGTGGATTCATTGCCCAGCCCACGCATGGGCATCAGCCCTATTATTTTCGCATGGTCAAATTTCTCACCAAAAGGAGCCTCTAATGATCCCCAAAGAGGTGTTGACTGCTCTCCAACTCACACAATCTGTGGGTGAAACAGCCCAACAGCAGGGATTGTCTCAGCCGCCGTTAGAATGGCCGTATGATCCCCAAACTACCCTCATTCCGCTCCCCACGATGGAAACCCTGAAGCCGCCACCGGCCGATCTCTGGCAGATTATGGCCCAACGGCGTACTTTACGTCACTATGCTGATCAACCCCTCGCGCTGGAGGAACTGGCGCTTTTGCTCTGGGCCACCCAGGGGGTACGCCAGGTGACCAAGCGCCCGGCTACTCTGCGCACCGTGCCTTCTGCTGGCGCACGCCATGCGTTTGAAACCCTCCTTTTGATCAACCGCGTTTCCGGGCTTGGGCAGGGCGTTTATCGCTACCTGGCTCTGCGCCACGCTCTGGTGCCCTATAAGACAGAAACCGACATTGCGCTACGCCTTTACACCGCCTGTTACGAGCAGGAACACGTCCTCCATTCGGCGGTGACTTTTTTCTGGGTCGCTGCCGTCGAGCGCATGACCTGGCGTTACGGTGCACGAGGGCTGCGCTACCTTTTCTTAGATGCCGGACACGTGTGCCAGAATCTTTACCTGGCCGCCGAGGGCTTGGGATGTGGTGTGTGCGCCATCGGCGCCTTCGACGACACAGTACTCAATGCAACCTTGAACTTGGATGGACGTACTGCATTTGTGGTTTACGCAGCCACAGTAGGCAAGCGCGCTCCACGTCCCGAACGATAGAGCAGGCTCGATCTGCCACCAGGGTATAATCGGGCACAAATCAACAGCAGGGAGGTGGAAGATGATCCTGACTGACAGTCCCTGGTTTAAGGATGAAACCGGGCGGGTGCTTATGTTGCGCGGTGTCAATGTGAGCGGTAGTAGTAAGGTGCCCCGTGTTCCTGATGGAGCAACGTATCGTCGGGAGGGTTTCTTTGAGCACCGGGAAGTCTCTTTTGTTGGGCGCCCCTTCCCACTGGAAGAGGCCGATGAGCACTGGGCCCGCTTGCGCGCATGGGGCCTGGCCTTTGTGCGCTTCTTGGTGACCTGGGAAGCCATTGAACACGCCGGGCCCGGCCTCTACGATGAGGCCTACCTGGACTATGTCGCAACCGTGGTGGAGAAAGCCCTCACCTACGATATTCAGGTGGTGGTAGATTTTCACCAGGATGTGTGGAGCCGCTTCAGCGGCGGAGACGGTGCACCAGGCTGGACACTGGAAGTGGCCGGACTAGAGATGCGTCACTTTGCTGCTACAGGCGCTGCCATTGTGCACGCCACCCACGGCGATCCTTTTCCACGCATGATCTGGCCGACGAACGCCACCAAATTGGCCGCGGCAACCATGTTTACCCTTTTCTTCGGGGGGCGCCTTTTTGCTCCTCGCTGTATTGTAGAGGGTGAAAACATTCAAGACTACTTGCAACGGCACTATCTAGCGGCTGCTCAACGCCTAGCCCAGCGCTTAGCCCACCTGCCCAATGTCATCGGCTATGATATTATGAATGAACCTCTCCCCGGCTACATCGGCTGGCCGGACATTAACCGTCACAATGGTCTGCTCCACCAGGGAGTTACTCCTACCCCCTTCCAGGCCATGCTTCTGGGAGCGGGGTATCCCCAGGAAGTGGATGTGTTCGACACCAGCATCCTGGGTAGCCGCGTAGTACGGCGCGAGCGCATTGACCCCCAAGGATTACGCGCCTGGCGCGCAGATCGGGAATGCATTTGGCGCCAGCATGGGGTCTGGGATGTAGACTCGGGTGGCCAACCCCGCCTATTACGCCCGAATTACTTCACACAAATTAACGGACGGCGAGTTGACTTTGGGCAAGATTGCCTGCTTCCATTCTACGAGGCTTTCATTCAGACTGTGCGCGCCGTCCATCCCCAGGCACTTATCTTCGTCGAGCCTGAAGTCAACCAGCCCCCACCGCGCTGGACCAACCCAAGGCCTACGGGGCTTGTGTATGCCCCTCACTGGTACGATGGGTTTGTCCTTTACACCAAACGTTTCCTCCCTTGGCTAGCCTACGACGCGCGTGGACGGGGCAAGGTGGTTTTTTGGCCTTTCCTCCGCCGTAATTTTGCCGAACAACTGGCCGAGTTCAAGCGTCATGCACGCGAACGCCTGGGCGATGTCCCCGTCATCATCGGCGAGTGCGGTATACCCTTTGACCTCGACGACAAGCGCGCCTTTCGGGATGGGAATTTCAGCGCACATGCCCAGGCAATGGATCGCACCTTGCGCGCCATGGAAGATAACCTGCTCAGTTACACGTTGTGGAATTACACCCCCGATAACACCAACACCCACGGCGATCTGTGGAACGACGAGGATCTTTCCATTTTCAGCCGCGATCAGCAAACCCGACCAGAGGATGTGTACTCGGGGGGACGGGCTTTAGAAGCCATCCTGCGCCCCTACCCAATCAGAACCGCCGGCGAGCCGCTAAGCCTGGAATTTGATTACCGTAGCGGGCATTTCCATTACACCTTCCGTCACATGCCGGGCCTGGACGCCCCTACGGAGATTTTCACACCTGCCTTTCACTACCCTCATGGCTTCGAAGTGAGGGTTTCCGATGGAACCTATAAGACCGATCCAACCCGCCAAATCGTGCGGTACTACCCTGCCCCCTCCCATCCGATTCACGAGATTGAAATTACCCGGCGTTGACGCCACACCTTACAAATCGCGTGGCCGCCAGAGGTGTTTGAGGGTGGCAATGACCGTCGTATCCAGTGCTTTCCAGGTGCGGAGCGGCACCTCAAGGTGGGCAATTGCCGCCGTCGAAAGCGATTCAACCTTATCGGTCAGGATCTGAAGCAGGGTTTCCAGGCCGGGGTTGTGCCCAATCACCAGAACGGTCTCCACTTCATCATCGAGGTTGCGCAAGGCTTCCAGGTATGCTGCCGGCTCACCTAGGTACAAATCTTCAACGTAGAGGATATCTCCCTTGTAACCGCTTTTGTCGGCCACCAGTTCAGCCGTCGCCTTGGCCCGCGACGCTGAGGAGGAAATAATTAAATCCGGCACCAGGTCTTTTTCACGCAGCAGTTTCCCCATCCGTGGGGCATCCTTTTCTCCTCGCTTGCTCAAGGGACGCTCAAAATCGGGCACGCTGCCGTCTTTGAAACTGGATTTAGCATGACGCATCAGCAATAAAGTCTTCATTCCCTCAAATTCCTCCACCGAAGCATAAGGGTTCGGTCTTACCTTCCCGCAAAACTTGCCAACGTATAAAAGTATAACACAGCCCATGGACTTCATCGGGTCAAATTCTCCTCCAAAGGCAATCTTGCCATCAGTCAAGCCCCGTGTTATGATGAAAAGCGCTGGAGGCAACCTCGATGGCTTCATCCCTCGAACGGCGTAAACGCATTCGTTCTGTTCTGTTGCTCATCATTCTGGCGACGCTTCCTTGTTACTGCCTTGGCTTTATCATCCTCCAAATTGGCAATCGCATTGTCCAGACCACCCCAACCCCATCTGCCACCCCCAGCCTGGAAGCCCTGACCCCAACCTCGTCCGGCACGCTTGCCCCCACGGTCACCCTGCCCAGCCAGACCTTCACCCCAACTCTCACTGAAACGCCCACCCAGACCTGGACCCCAACGGTCACCTTCACTCCCTTCACCCCGCCACCGCGCACGGAAACCCCTACATCCACGAGCACTCCAACATCTACCCCAACGCCGGAGGCGACCTCCACTCCAACGCCTTTGCCCCCATCGCCTTCCCCTATCCCAACTCTAACCGAAACCCCCTGAAAAAAAATTCTGAATTATATGCTCACAAAACTATGAACAACACTAAAGATTTTCTCAAGCATTTGATTTCGCTACCCGGGCTTTCAGGCTACGAAACCTCTGTGCGCACAGCCATTGCCGAAGCCTGGCGCCCGTGGGTTGATGAGATCACGGTCAGCCCACTGGGTAGCCTCCACGCCTTGCGCCGTGGTCAGGGCCCCGAACCTCGCCCGCGCCTGCTCATTGCTGCACACATGGATGCCATTGGACTCATGGTCAGCCAGATAGTAGATGGATTCATCCGTATTACCGAAGTGGGTGGCGTAGATGCGCGCATCCTGCCAGGGCAACCGGTCATTGTGCACGGGCGACGTGACCTGCCCGGCGTAATTCTGCAACCCTCCCCTCGCTTGCTCCCCCCCCACCTGGGAGAAAAAAGCGCCGTTGATATAGAGTACCTCTTTGTGGATACCGGCCTACCGGCAGAGGAGGTCAGGGCTCTGGTGCGCGTGGGCGATCTGGTCTCGTTCGCCCAGCCTCCGCTTGAACTTACTGGCGAAACGCTGGCCGGCCACAGTCTAGATAATCGGGCCTCGGTCGCTGCGCTCACCATCTGCCTGCAGGAACTGCAACGCCGTCAGCACGTCTGGGACGTATGGGCAGTGGCGACCGTGCAAGAAGAGGAAACACTGGGAGGAGGGTTTACTTCGCCCTTCAGTGTGCGCCCCGATCTGGCCATTGCCGTGGATGTGACCTTCGCCCGTGGGCCGGGGGTCAACAGTGATTACCGCGCCTTTGGGTTGGGCAAGGGCCCAGTCCTAGGATGGGGGCCTAACATCCACCCAGCGCTCTTCAAGGCATTCAAGAATCTGGCTGAGCGTCTGGATATTCCCCACACTGTTGAGGTCATGCCGCGCCATTCGGGCACGGATGCTTTTGCCATGCAAGTCGTTGCAGAAGGCATTCCCACCATGGTGGTGAGCCTCCCTCTACGTTACATGCACACCCCAGTCGAGGTCATCTCACTCAAAGATATTCAACGCACTGGGCACCTGCTAGCTGAGTTCATCACCGGCCTAGAAGCCGATTTCATCGAAAAAATCCGCTGGGAAGATTGATCATGGAAACCCAAAACCTGCCGTTCGACTTGCTTGAACGTCTTTCGAATGCCTGCGCAGTCTCCGGGGATGAAGGCGAAGTGCGCAAAATCATCCTTGAGACCGTGCAGCCACTGGCAGATGAGGTCAGGGTAGACGCACTCGGCAATGTTCTAGCGATCAAGCACGCCCAAAAACAACCCTGCCTGCGGGTCATGCTGGCTGCGCACATGGACGAAGTGGGTTTGATGATTGTAGATGAGGAGGAAGGGGGCCTCTACAAGTTTGAGATCGTCGGCGGCATTGACCCACGCCAGTTACCTGGGAAACCGGTCTGGGTGGGCAAAGACCATCTGCCAGGCGTAATTGGTGCCCGCCCCATCCACCTCACCACTCCTGAAGAACGCAAATCAGCCATTGCCACCGAGAGCCTGCGGATTGATCTAGGGCCAGAGGGAAGTAAAAAGGCCAAGCCGGGGGATCGCGCCGTATTTGCTACTTCTCTCAAGAGAGTGGGCCCAAGCCTGCTGGGTAAAGCCTTGGATGACCGGCTGGGCATCGCCACGCTGATCGAATTACTGCGCCAAGCGCCGCCACACCTCGAGTTTCAGGCCGCCTTCACCGTGCAAGAGGAGATTGGCCTACGCGGCGCACGGGTAGCGGCCTACGCCCTCGATCCTGACCTGGCTTTCGTCCTCGATGCCACCCCTGCTAACGACCTGCCCACTTGGGATGGCAGCGAGAACACGGCTTACAACACCCGCTTGGGCCAGGGCCCAGCGATCTACGTGGCCGATGGCACTACGCTCTCCGACCCCCGCTTGGTGCGTTTCTTGCTCCGGGTAGCCGATGAACACCGCATCCCTTATCAAATTCGCCAACCCGGCGGTGGGGGCACCGACGCCGGCGCCATTCATCGCCAGCGGACGGGCATCCCCAGCGTATCGGTCTCCGTACCGATCCGCCACGCCCACAGCGCAGTAGCCATTGCACGCGTTGAAGATTGGGCCAACACCCTCTACCTGATGACTCAGGCCCTTCATGCCCTCACCCCCGAAGCTCTAAGCACCGAACGTTAGAAATCTTTGCCCGCAAGGAGACACCATGAAAGACCTAATTCGCAAACTAGTTGAAGCCATTGGCCCCTCGGGGTATGAACAGACCGTACGTGAGTTGATCAAAGAAGAAGTAGCCCCCTACGCCGATGAGATGCGCGTGGATGCCCTGGGCAACCTGATCGTCCGCAAAGGGCAGAAGCGCGAAGGCGGGCTACGCATCATGACCGCCGCCCACATGGACGAGATCGGCGTCATTGTCACTCATGTTGAAGAGGATGGATTTGTACGCTTTACGACCATCGGCGGGGTGCGCCCCCATACCTGCTTGGGCGGACGCGTGCAATTTGTCAACGGCGTGCGCGGCGTCATCGGCGGTGAGAAACTTGATAGTATGGAGCGCGTCCACAGTTTTGATCGGCTCTTTATTGACGTGGGCGCAACCAGCAGGGAGGATTGTCCGGTCAAGGTCGGTGATGTGGCCGCTTTCGAGCGTCCATTCCTCGACTTGGGCAAGCGCCTGGTGGCTAAATCCATGGATGACCGCATTGCCTGCGCCATCCAGATCGAAGCCCTGCGCCGCCTAGGCGATACCCCTAACGAGATTTACCTGGTTTTCACCACCCAGGAGGAAGTGGGAACACGCGGCGTCACCCCGGCCGCCTTTGGGGTAGACCCCGAACTGGGGCTTTCGGTGGATGTCACCCTTACCGGCGATACGCCCAAAGGCCTCAAGATGGCCGTCGCGCTGGGCAAAGGGCCGGCCATCAAAGTCCGCGATAGTGGCATGCTGGCCGATCCACGGGTAGTGCGTTGGATGGTGGAGACAGCCGAAAAGGCCAATCTCCCCTACCAACTGGAGGTTCTGGAAGCCGGCAGCACCGACGCACGTGCCATCCAGCTGACCCGTGCCGGCGTGCCTTCGGGCTGTCTTTCTATCCCCTGCCGATATATTCACTCTCCATCCGAGATGGTGGATTACGACGACGTGCAGAACGCAGTCGCGCTGTTGGTGGCTTTACTTTCGCAACCGGTAAATCTGGCCTGAGTGCCTTACAGATGAAACTGGCAGATTCCAGATTACGACACTGGATCGCCCGAGTTATAACCGCGGTTGTAGGGGGGGTGCTAATTGCCTGCCAGGGCCTTTCCTGGACAGGGCCAGTCGGCCAACCAACGGCCAGCCCAATTCCACTCCTGCCGACCACCCCCACACCTAACTTGACCTCCACTCCAACCGCATCGCCCCCCGCAGCGGCACCGGCCGTCATTACCCTGTGGCTGCCTCCACAGCTGGACCCGGCCAACGAAACCCCGGCCGCGCAGTTACTCCGGCAGCGCTTAATCCAATTCATGAGCGATAATCCGGGCGTAATTGTAAAGGTACGCGTCAAAACCAGCAGCGGACCGGGTGGATTATTGGATTCCTTGGCAGCAGCCTCAGCCGCTGCACCTGCTGCTGTGCCCGGCGTCATTGCGCTTAACCGCGCCGATTTAGAAAATGCGGCTCTCAAGGGCCTGATCTACTCTTTGGACGAAGCCTTTCCCCAAGGATTGGATCAGGATTGGTTAGGTTATGCCCGCAGCTTGGGCACGCTCCAGGAGCGCCTTTACGGCCTGCCATTTGCAGGGGATGCCTATGCTCTGGTGTATCGCCCGGCAATGCTAGGGGCACCGCCCACCTCGTGGGAGGACCTGCTTGCCCGCGGGCGAACGATTGCTTTTGCTGGCAATGACTCCCTGACCACGCTGGTACTCTACCTGGGGGCCGGGGGAAAGGTACAGAATGGTCAGGGGCTGCCCACTTTGGAGCAAGAGCCCCTGGAGCAGGTCTTTACCCTCTATGCCGAAGCGGCACGCCGGGGGGTCTTCCCAAACTGGATCACTACGCTACAGAGCGATGGACAGGTCTGGCAGACTTTCCTGGAACGTCGTGCAGACGGGGCACTCACCTGGAGCAGCAATTACCTCGTAGATCTACCCGCCGATGCCGTCATTCATCCAATTCCAGCCCTCAGCGGCAATTCCTACACCCTCGCCAACGGATGGATGTGGGCCATTGCCGACCCCGACCCGCAACGGCGCACCCTCAGCGTGCGTCTGGCGGCTTACCTAAGTGCTTCAGAATTCCTGGCGCCCTGGTCACAGGCAGCGGGTTACCTGCCCACCCGGCTGAGCGTCCTGAATGCTTGGAGCGATGCCAATCTCCGTGACGCTCTCAGCCAGATCATCCTGAGCGCTCGCATCCCTCCCCCTAACCCGGCGCTGGATAGTCTACGCCCAGTGCTCTCGTTTGCTACCCAACAAGTGCTCAAGCAACAAGCCGATCCGGTCACGGCAGCAACGGCCGCTGTGGAACAACTTCGCCGCCCCTGAATGCCACAATGAGACCTCTTCCTCCTTCTTTCTCTTCCTTTTTGCGCTTTGGCCTGTATTTTCTCCTGATCCTGGCCTTTCTCATCGGTGCGCAGGCCTGGAAGGCTCCAACTCCGCCTGCTGCGGCCTCACCACAAGCACTGACCCCCACCCTCGTCGATACCCCTACACCAGTGGTCATGCAAAATGAAAGCGAACCCTTGGTAACCCCCTTGCCCCCCGAATTCCTGGAGAACACCACCCAGACGAACGGTATCATTCTGGGCAGCGCCATCCTGGTGCTGATTGTCATCGGCGGGACACTGAGCGTCATTCTGCGCCGAAGGCACGATGATGATCCCCCTACGCCCTGAAAGGGCTTGCTTGGTTACTAGCGATATTTGCGAATCACCATGACCACTTTGCCCTGGATTCGGAGCGGGCGATTTTCCACCTTGATAGGTTGCATGGTAGGGTTAGCAGGCCGTAAGGTCACACTGCGCAAACGGCCATAGCGATCATATTCGGGCTCGTAATACTTCAACGTAGTCTCATTTGTATCATCAAACCATACCGCCACCATGTCGCCCTTATTTGCGTCCTGTGCGTATTCCACAAGGACAATATCCCGGTCGTAAATCAGCGCGTCAATCATAGAATCACCTTGAACTTCCAGCGCGTACACATTTTCTCGGGGTACACGGGCCGGAAAATCACTGGTGGCAACATGGATCATCTCATAATCTTCGGTGATTTCCTGAGGAACGGCGGGTAAGGGAACGCCGGCCGCAATACGCCCAATCAAAGGAAAGGCCAGAAAATCCTCGCGCAAAGTTGGCAAGACATTGCCTCGCCGGCCGTTGCCTTCCACCAGCGGACGCAGAACGCGAATCGCCCGTGAGATGGAACGATCACGCTGGATATATTTCAAGTCTTCAAGTTGATCTAGGTAATAGTTAACCAGAGATGTGGATGCCACACCAATGGCATCCCCAATCTCGCGAATGGAAGGGGAATAGCCGTTTTGGTGGCGATATTCCTCAATAAATTGCAAAATGCGCTTGTGGCGCTCGCTCAGCCCGTTTCTAGGTTTGACCATGGCCCTTCCTCCCTGGGCAGCATTATGGATCGCCTGTTCTATTCACAAATTTAGTTTTATTATAGATGAACGAATGTTCTATGTCAAGCATCGCGGGGTTTTTTAAGATTCGGGGGCGAGATGTTATTTCCTCTTCGTCCCCCGAGTGTGCAGACCCCGCTTTACTCAACCTCGCGTTCGCGCAGGTGTGGAAAAAGAATCACCTCGCGTATGGAACGACGATCGGTCAAGAGCATAACCAACCGGTCAATCCCCATTCCAAACCCCCCGTTTGGCGGCATGCCATAAGCCATTGCCCGCAGATAATCCTCATCCATGGGATGGCGGTCTTCGTCATCAGCCTCATAAGTGCGCCCCATTTCCAGAAAGCGCTTCTCCTGTTCCAGGGGGTCGTTCAATTCGGTAAAGGCATTGCACAGTTCCATGCCTCCCACGTAACCCTCAAAGCGCTCCACCGTGTCCGGATCCTCGGGTTTGTTCTTGGCTAGGGGCGAAATATCGCGTGGATAATCATAAACAAATGTGGGTTGGATCAGATTGGGCTCAACAAAGTCACCCAATAGGCCCTCGATCAACTTGCCCCGAGGGGCATTGGGTTTTACCGCCAGGCCCTTCTGACGCATGGCCTCGGCCAGGCTCTCGGTCGTGGGATGTTGCGCGATGTCAATCCCTACCGCTTCGATCAATGCCTCACGGAGCGAAATACGCCGCCAGGGAGGATTGAAATCAATAACATGACCGTTGAAGGTCACTTGGCGCGTGCCTAGGACGCGGTCACATACGTAAGCCAACATCTCCTCGGCCAGTGTCATGACCTTTAAGTAATCCGCGTAAGCCATATAGAACTCAAGTTGCGTGAATTCAGGGTTGTGCTTGAACGAAACCCCTTCATTGCGAAAATCACGCCCAATCTCATATACCCGTTCATAGCCCCCTACCAGTAAACGCTTCAGGTAGAGTTCAAACGAGATGCGCAAATAAAGTTGCTGTTTGAGTTGGTTGTGATAAGTTACAAAAGGCCGTGCTGCAGCACCGCCGTAAATAGGTTGCAAGATCGGAGTTTCAACTTCCAGGAAGCCCCGCTGATCTAGAAACTCTCGCAAGGCGCGCACAATAGCCGCCCGTTTGCGAAAGATCTCACGTACCTCCGGATTGACTGCCAGATCCGCATAACGTTGGCGGTAGCGCAGTTCAGGATCACTCAACGTAGCATGGCGGATGACCTGGCCATCCACAACCTCATCCTTCGCCGCAGGTAGGGGCGAGATGGCTTTGGCCAGCATGCGGAAACGGTGCACATGCAGGGTCACCTCGCCGGTACGCGTGCGAAACATCACTCCGCTGGCCTCAACAAAATCGCCCAGGTCATAATAATCAACAAAATGGCGGATTTGCTCCTCACCCAATTCATTGACGCGGAAGAAAAGCTGGATCCGCCCTGCGCCGTCTTCGATATGGGCAAAAATCACCTTACCCATGGGGCGAATGGCACGCAAGCGCCCCGCCAGGGTTACCTCCACCGGCGCTGAAGTAGCCTGCCTCTCCGCGGCCTCAAAGGCCGCAATAGCCTCCTGCGAAGAATGGGTGGGATTGGCCCGCGTGGGATAGGGTTCAATCCCATTGTTACGCAGTTCAAAGACTTTCTTGAGACGTATTTTTTCCAGTTCAGATAATTCCATTGTCAACCCTCATTAAAAAAGTTTCGGCTCATAAAAAAGCCCCGCCCTTTTGGTTTTGCGCTGCGGGCGGGGCGCTCTGGGCTACCCCATCTTTTACTCTACCTTGAGGATTCGGAAAGTCAGCGATCCCGCCGGCGCATCAACTTGAACCACATCACCGGCCTTCTTATTGAGCAAAGCCTTGCCTAGAGGTGATTCGTTCGAGATCTTACCCACTGTTGGATCGGCTTCAGCGGCACCGACAATGATATATTCCTCAGGGGTGTCACTACCCTCCTCTTGCACCGTCACCCGCGATCCGATTTGAACCGTATCGGCTGCCGGAACCTCCTCCACAATGCGCGCCGTGGCCAGCAGAATCTCCAGTTCTTTGATGCGCCCTTCGACAAAGGCTTGCTCATTCTTTGCCGCCTCGTATTCGGCATTTTCAATCAGTTCACCGCCCTCCATTGCCTCATGCAAACGCTGGGCAATTTCTTGGCGACGCTGGGTGCGGAGATACTCAAGTTCCTCCTGGAGTTTTTTATAGCCTTCGCGGGTCAGGAATGTATTGTGCATGGCATCTTCCCTTTCGGTTTCTATATCCTATGAGTTGGGAGTATTACGAAGCCAAGTTGTCAGAGTTAAATAACAGGAAGCCCTCACAGATGAGGAATTCCTGCCTGAAGATGTCGCCGCTGCGCAAAATTATCTTATCATAAGTCAAGCATTATGACAAGTTGGGTGTAGCGCCCGCTTCAAAGACCTGGCATGCCCCGCGCACACTCAGCAGGAGAATCAGGCTCATCACCGCTGCCGAAGCCAGGCACCATCCGCATACGGCTCGAATGACCACCGCCTCCAAATAAGAAAGATAAAGCGAGAAGGATGCGCCGAACAGCGCTACCCCCCATATCCCCACAGGGGCCAGATGAACAAAACGCCCCCGACCATAGTGGCCCCATATCCACAACCCGATCAGCACGGCATAACCCAACACACCCAACACCGCAATTGGCAACACCCCCCATAGACGCGCATAGGCGCTGGTTTGCACTGCGTTACAATTCCCCACCGGACCACACCACGCCTCTCTGCCACTAACCTCAATGACGCTCAAATAAAGCGCAATAATTAGTCCGATTAGGGCTAGAAGCAAGACGGCATACGCTTGCCCGCCACTCGAACGAGATGAAGCCGAACCCCGCAATTTGGAAACCCAGGCACCCACCCCCCGTACCATAGCATAAATAAGGCTCATCCCATTAAACACCATTACACCATACAGCAGACCGAATCCCTCAGCGGTAGGCAAAGTGCTTTCCACATCGCGGCGCGGAACCTGAGAAGGTGTGGCTTGCTGGGTTACCTTCTGAGATGGCAATTCAGGCAACACCGGCCAATCGCACCCCCCTTGCGCCAAGGTCTGTTCAATCAAGGAGGGCAAATTGGATGCAATCATGCTGGAGCCCTTGAGAACATGGTTTTCCAAGATAAGAAAGGGCACTCCAGCCTGCTCACGGGGAATTCCATAAAACTCTGCTACTTGATAAAAGTAATTTACATCCTCAACCGTGGCGATTTCAATCAACCGAATTTCCAGCGCCTCACCGAATTGCCGCTGTAAAGGCGGAAGCACATGCTCCAGAACTTCATGGCAATGCGGGCAGCCGTCCATCCAAAACATAACCAACCGCACCCGTGCCTGATGACCAGCCGACGATGTGGACGCGGGTGAAGGCGTGGTTGCGGGAAGCTCTTCGTCGCACAGATGGCATATCTTGGGCGTGCGCGTAGGCGCTGTTTGCCCATAAACTGAGTGGACCGATGTACCAACCAGTCCTAACCCCACACCGATCAACGTCAGAAGGCGGATTCCCCGCCAGAGGGAAAAACGCACCCTCCACATGTTAGCACCTACCTAATGCAACCACTCGGTATGATCTTTGATTTGACCGGAGATTACCGCCTGAACCGCCTCTTCGATATTGGTAATATCAGTAAGGATAGGACGAATCCCGGCTCGACGCATACTTTCATAGGCCCCCGCACCCATCCCACGTGCCAAAAGCACCTCGCAATCGGCAATAACCGCGGCCATGCGGGCATGCCGTTCCTGTGCTGCGGCGTCAAACCCATGCCCTTGCGCCTGTTCAACATGTATATGGGATTCGCCATGTCCTGCAAATTGCGCGTGCCCCATTTTTTCGCGTATCTCACGCGCAACGATGTGCCCATTTTCTACGGTAAGCACCACATAGAACGGAGCGCGACCAAAATGTTGGCTAATCGTAACCCCATCCTCAGAGACCGCGGCAACTTTCATGTTTTGACCTCCACATAAAATTCGATTTTTCGAATGTAATTATACCGGCCTCCGTCTTCTGGGGTGAGACCCAAATGTCATCTCATCCGTGGATTAAAGTAACTCGGGGTGAGCATTTAGCTCACCCCGAGTCCATTCATGCTGTCTACCGAGTTTACATACTTACCCAGACCATGCCCACAACGCGCCCCTGGAAGGCCAATTCAGCCTTAACCCCAAACGGGCCACTCCAAAAGGCACTGACTTCCAATTGACTCAGATCTACGTCTTCCCACAGGTGCCCGACGATCTCGCTCTCGACAAGCAGAGGGATATGCTTAACCCCACAACAAGGACTGGTCCAGGCTTCACCCTTACGAACCTTTGCCAGCAGCATTTTGACCTTATCTTCAACCTGCTCGCGAGAAATTTCCTCACCAACGAAATATCCATGCCAACGACGTCCAAATTTCCATCCATAGGGTTTCATCTTACCTTCCTCCTATCTAGTTTAGGGATCTCATATGCCTATCATCAGGCTTCCAGATACGTGGTCCAATGATTACCCAACATTCCTAAACATCCCATCACCTTGCCTCACTTCCCTGCTCACGCTAATCTGCCGGCTGTTTTGAGATCTCGGCAACGGGTGGTTTCTTCTCAAAGTAGTGGCGCACCCATCCAGCCATTTTCAGGTATAGCGCAAGGAAAAGGATCTGGAAGATCGGCATGGTAGCAGCAGGAATGGCCACCAAAGGTGAGAATGCAGTCGTAGCAATCGCAATGGCCGTCCCGTTGTTTTTACCCGTACTGGCAAACACAATGGCCATGTGATCACGATAGGACAGCCCCAACCGCCGGTTAAGCCAGGTTACCACCGCTAACGTTAAGAGGATAAACAGGGCATTGGGCAGCACCAGCATGAGCACTAGGTTCCATTTCTCGATGATCAAAGTCGCCTTGGCGAAGAAGATCAAGAACACAATCCCATACATGGCCAGAAGGGAAAGCGAGGGGAAGAAGGGCTGGATTGCCTTAAACTTCTTTTCGCCCAGCCACCGCATCAGCCCCAATCTTGTTAGGTAACCCAACACCATTGGCGCAATCAGTACCGTCAGAATGGACATCAGCATGTCCTGAAGGGGCACTCCCACGTGGTAATTAGCAGCAAAACCCAACATCCACAACGGCACTGCTATCACGGCCAAGACAAAACTTAGCGCAACGGTCACCGTGGCTAATTCAAGGTTGCCTTCAGCCAGACCGGTATATCCAATGCTCATGCTCGAGCACGGCACCACCATCACCAGCAGGAAACCTAATGCCAGCATAGGATCTCGCAAGAACGCCTGTGCTAGCAGCCAGCCTATCACCGGCGCCCAAAGGAAATTGTAAATTACTGCCAGGGACAGGCTCTTAAGGTTTCTTCCGGCATTGACTAGTGCTTCTAGCCTAAGATTGATCATCATGGGATAGACGATTAGGAACACCATCACGGTGGTTAAGTTGCTAACCAGCGGTTGGTGCGTCTTAGTCCAACCTGCCGCGGGATGACCGATCAAGAGCCCCAGCGCCATGGCCAACACCACATAGCCCAATAGCCATTTATTCAAATGTTCTTGCAACGCTTTTAAATTCATGACAGACCTCCTTTCAAAACGAGAAATAATCGTGCCTAAAACTGTTTGAAATATAGGGGCTGCCACGGGGGAGAACGCTCAATCCACCTCCCCACACCATACGCGCAACCCGTGGGGCATATATACGAGGCATTGAGAGCAGGGTAGCCAATCATCTAGATCTACCTTAATCCTCATCTTTTATATTCAATTATTTAGATGTGATTGGCCGGTAAAAGATACACCGAATCAACACTTGCCCTGCTCGGTCAATCCTTCAGATTTTCATTCCGAGCATGATCTCGATGCACCCACTCGCCCCCTCTTGTGCTGCAGGTTATCGTCCAATCATTGGTAAATACAGGCGGTTGCTTAGGTAATCAGTTGCCACAAAGTTGACAATGGCCAGATTCCGATTACAATCGCTCACCATTTGGAACATCTGGGCTTCGCTGAGGGGCATCCCTTGTAAATTAAAGACCTGCAACCAAAAGATCGCTGGCGCAACGCGATCGGCTAGCTTAATCTCATAACCGGCAGGCCCATAATCCGGAGCTAGCCCGGTGAAGCCTAGGGCATCTACGCTCTGCCCAGCCACATTGCCACTCGCACTCACCACCAGATTGGTCACTGGATTGCCACCAGCATCAAACACTTGCCCGGCCACCCCCATCCAATTGCACCCCAGGCTGGCATAGCGAAAAGCCGGGATAAAGGCCGGCAAATTACTCTGCACCGTGAGCGTCAGCGGTACGGCGGTGGGTGTGCTGAGCAGGCTCATCCCTGCACTTCCAGTGGTGGGTGTGGCTAGTAGGGAAGCCGCCAGCGGCGCTGGATAGGCCGCCTCCGGAAGGCTAGCCAGCGTTTCGGTTGGTGCAGGGCTAGGGGTTGGGAATGGGGAAGGGGTTGGTGGCGGTGGAAGCGTCATTGTAGACGTGGGAATTACGGCTTCAGGGGGTACCACGGCCTCCGGCACCGGAGGAACAGGGGTTTCTAGAATGACACGGCACGCGGTTAAGAAAAGCGCGGCAAAGAAGAATAACCCAAGGCGTCCCCGCTGCATTGTTGGCTCCTGAAGGAAATTAATTTTATTATAGCCTGAAACCCCAACTTGCCTACGCTTTTTCGGCTCTCTTCCGCTCAGTGCGCCAACCTTCATGCAAGATTGTATTCGTGCCCATGGTATACTTTTAGCAACTCTGGTCAATCGGAAAACCCGTCCCAAATTGCCGATGAAATTAATCATCCAAATCCCTTGTTACAACGAAGCCGAGGTGCTCCCCACCACGCTACGCAACCTGCCCCGCCAGATCGAAGGGATAGATTGCGTGGAGGTACTGGTCATTGATGATGGTAGCACCGATAACACCGCCGAGGTAGCCCGGCTTTCCGGAGCCGATCACATTGTCCGCCTCAAACGCCACGCGGGGTTGGCCGAAGCCTTCAAAATCGGCTTGGATGCCAGCCTGCGCTTGGGCGCCGATATCATCGTCAACACCGATGCCGATGAGCAATATAAGCCCGAAGACATTCCGGCGCTCATTGCCCCGATCCTGCGGGGAGAGGCCGAACTGGTCATCGGGGACCGTGGGGTAGCCGAGCACCCCCATTTCTCCCCGCTCAAACGCCGCCTGCAGGCCTGGGGTAGCCGGGTCGTCTCCCAAGCAGCCGGCCTCACCATCCCGGATGCGACCAGCGGCTTCCGGGCCATGACGCGTGAAGTTGCCCTGCGCACCAACGTGCTCAGCCACTACTCCTACACCCTCGAAACGCTTATCCAGGCCGGCAACCATCGTTTTGCCATTACGAGCGTCCCCATCCGCACCAATCCTCCGCGCCGCCCCTCTCGACTCATGAGAGGGATTGGGGATTATTTGCTGAACTCCACCGTCACGATTGTGCGGGCCTACACCATGTACCGCCCGCTTCGTGTCTTTACCACCATTGGTCTGGGATTGATTGCCTTGGGGCTGGTGCCACTAGTACGCTTTCTCGTTTTTTATTTTCAAGGACGCGGGAGTGGTAACATCCAATCCCTCATCCTGGGGGCTGTGCTCCTCATTGTGGGGTTCCAGACCATTCTCATCGGTCTGGTGGCTGATCTCATCAACTTCAATCGCAAATTGTTGGAGGAAATCCTCTACCGCGTGCGTTTGCAGACCAACACTCCTCCCAACCTCAAGACCGACGATGCCTCACCGCTGACTCACAAATCGCCTCCCGCACCCGGAGTATAATCGTTGTATATCTGTTTTCCAGAAATCTGCTAAGCCTCAGGATATGGTGATCCAATGAGATTTCTTCGTTTGCGTTTGCTGCTGATTTGGGTTTTTCTGCTTGCAGCAGTCGGCTGCGGTGGTCAACCAGTACCCCCTACCCCTACACCCTCTCCCGAACCCACCCGCCTTCCAACGCTTCCACCCATTCCTACCCCCATCTCCACCCCAACGGCTTCCCCCACCCCCGCCCCAGTGGAGGCGCTGGGAGCTCAGACCGCCACCGTACCGGCCTACCCCTTCCGCGCTGTCTGGCGTAAGGACAGCGCCGCGTTCTGGGTCCTGGCCGAGCAGGAAATTACCCTTTATGATGCTAACACCCTGCAGCCGCTGGCCGATTTTGCCTACACTCCCCCCACTACCGTGCTGGATGCCTCGGCGGATGGGCGTACAGTGGCCGTCACCACTGATAACTTGACCCTAACCCTGCGCGATTTAGTCAGCGGGGAAGTGCAGCACACCCTCCAACCCGATGGGGGAATCTACGCCGCTTCATTCTCACCAGATGGCAACCTGCTTCTCATCGGCTCGACCCAGGAAATTGCCGCAACCATTTGGGATGTAGCCTCAGGCCAGCCCGGCTTACGGCTCTCGGGCTTTCAAACCGCTGCTCCGGTCTATAACGTTGTCTTCGCCCCGGATGTACTGCACATCGTATGGTACGCACGAGGCACCCTCCAACTGCAGGATGCTACCAATGGCACCTTGAGCCCCGCCCTCAACCATGAGGACTTCATTGCTGTGTTTGCCGTCAACCACGATGCCACGCTGGTAGCGACAGTGGCCGGTGGTACGCTCAATGATCAATTTGTCCCCCTGCTCACCCTATGGGACGCCCGCAATGGAAACCCTAAGGCCAAATTAGCCCTACCTCAAATCGCTAATGCGATCGCCATCAGCCCAGATGACCAATGGCTAGCCCTAGGGATCGGCAGCGAGATCTATCTGCTCAAACTGAGCACTCAGCAGTGGCTGCCCCCTTTTACCGCTCACCGTGGCAGTGTGACAGCGCTGGCTTTCTCACCAGATGGCCGCTACCTGCTCAGCCTGGGCGAGGACAAACTCCTTCACCTCTGGCCAGTTAGTCGGTTGGGGCCGTAATCGGTGCCGGCTCATGGGGCTGGTAGAGCCAGCAGTGTACAAAGTGACCCGGCGCAACCTCGCGCAATTCCGGTTCCTGACGCGCACAAATCCCCATAGCCATTGGGCAGCGGGGATGAAAGCGACAGCCTGAAGGCGGATTAAGCGGGCTGGGCACATCCCCTTTGAGGATGATGCGCTGCCGCTTGATGGTGGGGTCTGGGATAGGAATAGCTGACATCAACGCCTGCGTATATGGGTGCATCGGGTTACCAAAGAGCACGTCCCGGGGCGCCACTTCCACAATTTTGCCTAGGTACATCACGGCCACCCGGTCAGAAATGTGCTCCACCACGCCCAGGTTGTGGGCAATAAAGAGGTAGGTCAGGCCAAACTCGTGTTGCAAATCGCGCAAGAGGTTAAGCACTTGGGCCTGAATGGACACATCCAGGGCTGAGACCGGCTCATCCAAGACAAGGAACTTGAGGCGCAGCACCAACGCGCGGGCAATACCAATGCGCTGACGCTGTCCACCCGAAAATTCGTGGGGGTAGCGCATGGCATGATAATCTTCCATGCCTACTTTGCGCAGCATCTCTAAAACGATCTCAAACCGTTCAGCAGACGTGCCAATGTTGTGAATGTGTAGCCCCTCGGCAATAGATTCACCAATCGGCAAGCGTGGGTCCAGCGACCCATAAGGATCCTGGAAGACAATTTGCAAGTTGCGCCGCGCCTGCTTAAGGGCTTCGCCCTTGAGTTTAAGCAAATCCTGTCCATCAAAGATCACCTGCCCACGCGTGGGCTCGGTCAAGCGCAAGATCGCCTGTCCCACCGTTGTTTTGCCACAACCGGACTCCCCAACCAATCCTAGCGTCTCGCCCTCACGAATGGTGAAACTGACATCATCTACCGCCTTCACCCAAGCGACGACACGGCGAAAAATGCCACCTCGCACGGGGAAGTATTTGACCAGGTTGCGCACTTCCAACAGGACACGCCCATTTTTAGCAGGGGTTAGGTTTGGAGATACGGCTTCGTCTGCCACCTTAATCAATCCCTCATGGAAGATTGGTCTTGCACCATCTGGCGTAAGGGAGCTGTGTGCGCCCCACGACCCTGATACAACCAACAACGCACCATGTGACCCGGCGCAATCTCAACGAGGTCCGGTTCCTCCTGAGTGCAGATCTCCAGATGATAATCCACGCGCGCCTGGCAACGCGGCGCAAAACGGCAACCCGGCGGTAAGTCGATCAGGTTAGGCACATTACCCGGGATGGTTTCCAAGTAATCACGCACACGCCCAAGAATCGGCACTGAAGCGATTAATCCGCGGGTGTAAGGATGAAGTGGGTTAGCAAATAACTCTTGCACACCGGCCTCTTCCACGATCTTGCCTGCGTACATCACTGCGACACGATCCGCCATTTCGGCTACTACCCCCAGATCATGCGTGATGAGGATAACAGCGGTATTGAATTGATTGCGGAGTCCTCGCAACAAATCCAGAATCTGCGCCTGAATAGTCACATCCAGCGCCGTAGTGGGTTCATCGGCGATCAGGAGTTTGGGACGCAAGGCCAACGCCATGGCAATCATCACCCGTTGCGCCTGCCCACCTGAAAGTTCGTGGGGGTAAGCATAAGCACGTCGTTCGGGATCCGGGACGCCTACCAGGCGCAACAGGTTAACTGCCTCGCGCCAGGCATCCGTCTTCTTAACCTGGGGGTTATGAATCATAATCACTTCGGCGATCTGACTGCCAATATTGAACACCGGGTTCAGGCTGGTCACCGGCTGCTGAAAGACCATTGAAATCTGATTCCCGCGCACCTGAGTCATCTCGTGTTCGCTCAAGCGCAAGAGATCGCGACCCTCAAACCAGATCTCACCGCTCACAATTTTTCCCGGTGCATCCAGCAGACGCATAATGGAAAGCGAGGTCACGCTCTTGCCACATCCCGACTCACCCACCAACCCCAACACTTCCCCCGGATACACACGAAACGAGACGCCATCTACCGCTTTGACTATGCCGTCTTCGGTAAAGAAATAGGTCTTCAAATCGCGCACGTCTAGTAAAGGTTGCGAATGGCCGCTAACGCTCATACCGGCCTCCTTACCCCTGCTTCAAGCGAGGATCAATGGCATCCCGCAAGCCATCCCCCAGCAGGTTGAATGAGAGCACCGTGACCATAATCGCCAGGCCGGGGAAGAAGACCAAATGCGGCGCTGTGAAGACCTGATTGCGCTCGGTACCCAACATGGTGCCCCACTCAGGGGTCGGGGGCTGAGCCCCCAGCCCCAGGAAGGACAGCGCCGCTGCATCTAGAATCGCCGTGCCAATTCCCAGCGTGCCCTGCACGATCAGGGGTGGAATGGCATTGGGCAAAATGCGACGTAAGAGGACGTGAAAATGACTGCCACCCAGAGCCCGTGAGGCCAGCACATAGGCACTTTCTTTAACCGAGAGCACACTGGCACGCACTACGCGCGCATAGACCGGAATGGAAACAATGGCAATCGCTAGCAGAGCATTTTGTAACCCGCGCCCCAAAACCGTCACAATCGCAATGGCCAATAACAGTGAAGGGAAAGCCAGCAATACATCCAGAATGCGCATGATCACCAGATCCACCCAGCCCCCCACGTAACCGGAAATAGCCCCCAAAATGGTGCCGACAATAATGGCAAAACTGACCGTTGTGATACCAATGAAGAGAGAAATGCGCGCGCCAAATATAATACGGCTGAACACATCGCGCACATTCCCATCAATGCCCATCAGGTGCTGCGGGCGATCCTTTGGGCACCCCAGCAAATGAATGCACGGCGGCTCGCGCTTGCGCACATCCTCAATCCCGATAAGCACGGCCTCTGGATCATAAGGCGCAATCACTGGCGCAAAGACGGCGCAGAAAACCAAGAGACCCAGCAGCGTCATGCCAATAATGGCGGGACGCTGACGGAAAATGCGCCGCAACGTCAAACGCCACAGGCTGTTCGCGCGATAATCGCGCACCGACGATGAACCAAGGGGTACCGAGGTTGAGGCCATAGAGGGGTCACTCCAAGCGAATACGAGGATCTATAAAGACATAAGATAAATCCACCAACAGATTGATGACCACATAACCAATGGCAATGACCACGGTAAAGGCCTGGATAATCGGAAAATCACGCGCGGTGATGGCTTCAAAAAGGATGCTCCCCACCCCCGCCAGCCCAAAAATGGTTTCCGTGAGCACGGCACCCGCAAACAAATTACCCACTTGAATGCCCACAACCGTCACAATCGGCAGCAAGGCGTTGCGCAAAGCATGCTTGAGAATAACCAGGCGTTCGGTCAGCCCTTTGGCACGTGCAGTGCGAATGTAATCCAGGCGTAGCACCTCCAACATGCTCGAACGCGTCATGCGTGCAATAATAGACATTGGGATTGTGCTCAGCGCCAGTGCCGGAAGGATCAGGTGAGTTAGGGCATCTTTGAAGACCTTCCAGTTACCGGTAATCAGGGAATTAAAGAGATAGAGACGGGCAATAAAATCCAACACGCCCCGCCAAAAACCCGCCTCGGGTACCGACCAGCCAAAGACCTGATAAAACGGCACCACGGTCACCCCCGGACTAAGACGGCCACTGGGGGGTAGCCAGAATGGGGTGTCTTTTAACACCAAGGCAAAAAAGTAGGCCAACATTAAACCCAACCAGTACACTGGCATGGAAACCCCGATGTTTGCTCCCACCATGGTGATCACATCCAACACGGAATTGCGTTTGATGGCCGAGATAATACCGGCAGGAATGCCAACCACCAAAGCAACGGTCATCGCTGCCAGCCCCAATTCCACTGTGGTGGGCAGGCGCTCAATCAAAATAACCGTGACCGGGCGGCTGAAACGAATCGAGGTACCAAAATCACCCCGCAGCACATTGCCCATGTAAATTCCCAATTGAACGTAAATGGGCTTATTCAATCCATAGCGCTCGGCAAATTGGGCACACACCTCCTGGGTAGCTTTTTCGCCCAGGATTGCTTTGCAGGGGTCACCGGGGATGAGCCGCGCCAGGACAAAGGTGGCAATTAGAATTCCCAGCAAAACCGGGAAAGAGGCCAGGATACGCCGGATGGAATACTGGATCATGGGTTTCTAGGCCCTCTCCAAAGGGATGGTGGAAGCGGGATGGGGTAACCCTTCCAACCCCATCCCGCTAAAAACCTCTTTATGGGCTAAGTCTGGCTATTCACTGGGCGGTGCATTAAGCAGTGCGTTCCACAGGGTCGAGAAGTAAGTGAAAGCGCCGGTGTTGCCAATGTGAAGCGGGTGCTTGGCATCCCAGGCAACAACCCACGACATGACCACATCGTTGGCATCCAGGTCGGATCCATCGTGGAATTTCACCCCATCACGCAGTTTGCAGGTCCACACTGTGAGATCCTCATTGGGATCGCAAGAGGTTGCCAAGCCGGGTTTAACCGCCGTGCCACCCACCTCAAAGGAGAGCAGAGACTCCAGCATTTGTTCGCAGGCACGCAGCGACTCACCATCGGTTTCATCATTGCAGTAGAGCGAGATGGGCTCTGCATTCTGCATCCACACAAAGGTATTGCGGTCTCCTGGTTTCACCACCGCAAAGTACTCATTTCCCAACGGGCTGGCATGGGCGCCTTCCACATCGGCACGGTAGGCCACTGCTGAACCCCCATGCGCAATGGGCACCATGGGCACCAGTTCACGGATGGCATTGTTGGCCTGGGTATAGAGCGCTTCGGCTTCCTTAGGATCGGCGATCTGGGCAGCCTTCTGAAGCACCTCATAAATCTCAGGATGGGGTTTGCCGAATTGCGGGTTGGAAGCCCCAAAGTGGAAATCAAGGAAGTTGGTGATGTGTGGGTAATCCGCATTCCAACCCAGCAGGTACAACCCATCCAGCCGACCAGCGCTCGATTCCTCAATAAACGCCCCCGACTCCATCACAACCACCTCCGCCTCGATTCCCAGGTTCTCCTTCAGTTGTGCCTGGATATCGGTCGCAACCAGACCCGGTTCGGGCAGGTAAGAACGCACCACATCGCGGTAGTAAATCTTGGTCTTGAAGCCATTCGGATATCCTGCCTCGGCCAGTAACTGCTTGGCTTTAGCGGGATCGAAGTCATACCAGGGATCCCCTGTACAGCCGTTGGGAATGGCGCAAGGCGTGAAGTGGGTAGCCACCTCGGAGCCGGCGGGGAAGAAATTCTTGACAATGCGCTCGCGATCAATGCCCATCGCAATAGCCCGGCGTACCCGCACGTCATCAAAGGGCTTGAAGGTATTGGTCATGCCCACGTAGAAGACATTGAGCGCTTCACGCTCGATGAGTCTCAGCTTAGGATCGTTGCGAATAACCTCAAAATCATCCGGGCTGGGATTATCAATGCCATCCACAGTGCCAGACTGCAGTTCGAGCAAACGTGCAGCGGCCTCTTTATTCCAGCGAAAGACCAGGGTCTCAACCTTGGCCTTCTCGCCCCAATAATCCTCAAAGCGCTTCATTACGATGCTGTCGCCACGGTTCCACGCCTCCAGTTTGAACGGCCCGGTTCCAATGGGCTGGGAAAGAATGCGCCGGTCGGCCATTGCCGCCTCAATCCATTCCTTGGGCTGGATAGAGAAAGCCGAGAAGGCCGCCTTAGAGGGGAAAGCCGGATCCGGTTGGCAAAGCGTAAATTGCACCGTCAGCCGATCCAGCGCCGCAATTTCTTTGATGATCCCACCATAATCACATGAGGGATTTTCCGGGTACTTCATCCCTTCAAAAGTCACCTCGGTTGCAGGGAGCTGCGTAGCGGTTGGTTCACTTACTGGGGGTTGTGTAGCCGGGGGTTGAGTAGGGGCTGCGGTAGGAGTTGCAGCCGGCTGGCAGGCAGCCAATGCCATACTCACAACGGTCAGAACAGCCAGAACAACAAAGACTCTCTTGGCAAACATCGTCTCCTCCTTCAAATGCAAGACTGGGCAAGAATTGTGCTACTGGGGAAGAAAAAGTTTGGGGGGTACCGGTTTATGCATCACCTCCTTTGGCCAGGGTGAATCAGGACACCGAGTACAAAAACTATTATACGCAAATAATCCCTGGGAGATATAAAATACGACAGATTGCCGTGCGAATTGAGCGAATTTTACCACACTACGAGTCCCACCCCGCTAAATTTCTTGCTTTACCTCCACGTTATCGGGATAATAATAAAAAACGACCAAAACAAGTCCTATCTACCACCCGAGGTCTTATCCCTTTATGAACCTTGTAGATTATCCCCCTTTCGGCCTTTGCCTCCGCCTGGCCAATGACCGGGTTGAAGTATTGATCACCACCACCCTCGGTCCGCGCATCATTCGTTATGGATTCCTCGAGGGTGAGAACGAATTCGCCGAAGTGTTCAATCCCACTCAACCGCTTGACCCTACAGAGTGGTATCTTTATGGCGGTCATCGCCTGTGGCATGCCCCAGAGGTGCGCCCTCGCACCTACGTGCCCGATAACCAGCCCGTCTCTTACGAAGTGACCGCTGAGGGTGTACGTGTCATCCAACCGGTGGAAACCCTGACCGGCATCCAAAAGAGCCTGGAGATTTGGCTGGCCCCCGAGGGAAGCCACGTGCGGGTGATCCACCGCTTACACAACCAGGGGGTTTGGGAAGTAGAATTGGCTGCCTGGGCTATCACCGCCATGGCGCCGGGCGGTAGCGCAATCCTCCCCCTGCCCCCACGTAGCACGCACGAGGCCTACCTTCAGCCCGTAAGTGCACTGGCGCTGTGGGCCTATACGGATCTCAGCGATCCACGATGGACGCTGGGACGCTCCTACGTACTGGCTCGTCAGGATCCCCTACGTTCCATGGAACAGAAAATTGGCCTGCATACCCCGTTAGGGTGGGCAGCCTATGCCCGCCGCGGGCACCTATTCCTAAAGCGGTTTGAATATCATCCCGAGGCCACCTATCCCGACTGGGGGAGTACGGTCGAGGTATTTATCAATGATCGTTTCTTAGAACTTGAAACACTCGGCCCTCTGATGCGCCTCGCCCCCGGCGAAAGCCTTGAACATATCGAGGATTGGTATCTGTTCGACGAAGTACCCACTCCCCACAACGACCAACAAGTGGAGCGGCACATCCTGCCGCGCTTACTCCAAACCGGGGGGTGAAGAACGAGGCAACTGTTCTTCAGACCGCCAGAACCCGCAAAGCCGCTACTACCAACACTGCCCCTAGTGCGCGCCGAATCCAGGGCAAGTTAAGGCGGCGACTGCCTAGGTCGGCACCTATCCACCCTCCCACCAATACCGCCAGCGCCCATAAAGGCAAGGCCTGGGGCAAAGGTGGATGACTTTGCAGTAAGCCCAAGAAGCCCGAGACTGAGTTAACTATGATGAAGGCCGCCGCAATACCAGAAACCTGGCGTGTCTCGGCCCAGCGTAGAAAGATCAGTAATGGGCTGAGAAAAATGCCACCCCCAATGCCAATTAGCCCCGAAACAAACCCTAGCACCGCACCAATCCCTAACGCCCAACCCAAAACAAAGGGACGCAGAGTTTCGGTGCTATCCTCTTTTCTGACCCATAAACGCAGCGCGGCAAAAAGTAGGGCGATGCCCAACAAGGGTTCAAAATAATGAGCAGGGAGGTGAACGCGCCCTCCCAGATAGGCCAGGGGCACCGAAGTGAGCGCAAACGGCCAGAAGACACGCCAAGAAAAACGACCCGCACGGATGTATTGATACGCCCCCACGCTTGCCACCAACAGGTTAAGGATCAAGGCCGTTGGACGCATCACTGCAGGTGCAATGCCCAGCAGCCCCATTACCGCCAGATAGGCCGAAGCTCCCCCGTGCCCCACCGAGGCGTAGAGAAGGGCAGCCACAAAAAAAGCCAGAGCAATCAGCAACGTTGAACCCTCTATCACGGGGCAAATCCTTTAAATAAATTCACCTTGGATTCTCACCATGGAACCTGCTCGG
The DNA here is from genome assembly GCF_938028735.1 of uncultured Thermanaerothrix sp. Lineage (GTDB taxonomy): Bacteria > Chloroflexota > Anaerolineae > Anaerolineales > Anaerolineaceae > Thermanaerothrix. The sequence continues at coordinate 11,548 of NZ_CALIMF010000001.1, read as the reverse complement.
AGACGGATTTCCTTTACGTTGCCGAAACACGCATGAATCGTTCACGCACCGCCCGCATGACGGAGACTAAAATAAAGATCAGGGTACAGGTTAACACAATGGCAGCACCAGAAGCAACGTTGAAGTAATATGAAAGGTATAGTCCAATCACTCCTGAGAAGGCAGCGATGACCGCGGCCCAGAGCATGATCAGCGGCAGACGACGGGTGAGTAGCGAAGCGGTTGCCGCTGGGGTGATCAACATGGCGACCATCAGCGCTACGCCTACCGTCTGCAAGGAGACCACAATGGTCACCGCAATCAAAATGACCAATAATAAATCCAGCAGAGAGGCCGGCAAGCGCAGGGTGGCTGCCAAAACAGGATCAAAGGAAAGAAGGGTGAATTCCTTATAAAAGGCGTAGATCAAGATCAACACTAGCCCGCCGAAGATGGCGCTACGCACTAGATCACTGGTGCGGACTGCTAAAATATCGCCGAAGAGGAAGTGGGCCAGATCCACCGAATAACTGCGCACGGATGAGATCAGCGCTACGCCCAGGGCAAACATCCCGGCGAAGATAATCCCAATAGCGGTATCTTCTTTCAAGTGCAGTTTGCGACTGAGGGTGCCAATCGAAACCGCGCTGAGCACTGCTGTTCCCAGCGCCCACCAGAAAAGAGCTTCTCGCGAACCACCCCCAATCAAGTACCCCACCGCCAGGCCGGGCAAGATCGTGTGTGCCAGCGCGTCGCCAAAAAACGCCATACCTCGCAGGACGACAAACGTGCCTACCACAGCGCAAACCACCCCCACCAAGATGGCAGCCAACATCCCTCGCATCATAAACGCATACTGAAATGGCTGTAAGAACACCTCAAGCATCAAACCCTCTTCCCTCGCAACAGGTATCGCCCAAAACGAGGTTACCCGTGGGCTCGTTTAGAACATGGAGATACCCTCCATAGGCGGCCAGCAGAGTTCGCGTATTGAGGACCTCCTGCGGGGAACCCAATGCTATCAGTGACCGATTGAGCAACAAGATGCGAGGAAAGTGCTGGGCGGCAAGGTTCAGGTCATGTAACGAGACCATGAGGGTAATTTCTTCGCGTTGCAAGCGCACCAACAGGTCCAGCAACTCATTCTGTGAAGGCAGATCAAGCCCTGTGAAGGGTTCATCCAGGAGCATCAGTTCAGCTTCCTGGGCCAGAGCCTGCGCCAGGAACATACGCTGCTGTTGCCCTCCTGAAAGTTGAGCGATCTGACGCGTCGCCAGGTCACTCAGTCCCACCCGCTCTAGAGCCTGGCGCACTTTCTGATGATCTTCCCGTCTAGGACGGCGGAGCAGCCCAATCCGCCCTACACGGCCCATCATGACCACATCATAAACAGTCACCGGAAAGCGCCAATCCACCATCGAGCGTTGGGGTAAATAGGCGACACAGATGTGTTCCCCGGGTGCCCCCCCATAGATCTCAACCCGTCCACTGGTGGGCGGCAAAATACCCGCAATGACCTTAAACAGAGTGCTCTTACCGGCGCCGTTGGGGCCGACCACAGCCAGGCGCTCTCCCTTGATGACCTCAAAACTTACGCGCTCAAGGGCAAACCCACTTTCATACCGTACGCTCAGATCCGCTGCCCGAACGATGGGGTACCCACGATCATGAACAGCACGATAACCGTTAAGTGACCAGCGCGTTCGCCGAATTTCGCGTATCAAGGTCATACGTCTGCTTCCTTTGGCCCAGATGGGCTAAAGTAGAGTTCTTTCACTTAAGATTCTCTACCAATGCAAGCACATTATAGCGCATAAAGTCGAGATAAGTTGCTGCTGGCCCGTCGGCTGGACTAAGCGAGCCAGTATAAATGGTAACCACCTTGGCCCCAACGTCTTCGGCCAGGCGCTGAGCCAGGGCGGGGTTGACAGTTGTACCCACAAAAATGACCTTAATCCCTAATTGACGGATCTGGGTTTCCAAGGCTGCCAGGTCTTGCGCTGAGGGCGCCGCCAGGGTGCTGAAGCCAGGTACCACTGCCCCCACCTGCTCAAACCCGTAACGCTGCGCAAAATACCCGAAAACGAGATGATCGGTGACAATTCTACGCTTTTCTGGGGGCACCTGGGCCACCTGCTCGCGAATCCAGGTGTCTAGGTTTTGCAGCGCCTGACGATAGGCGCGAGCGTTGGCTACATAATCAGCCGCATGGGCGGGATCGCGGTCGCTCAGTGCTTTCTCGATGTTATCTACCCAGATCATCACGTTATGGGGATCCATCCACACATGCGGGTCACCTGCGCCGTGGGAATGCTCATGAGTGTGCTCTGCCTCATGCGCAGGTTCCTCCTCGGCTAAAGACAACGGTTGAATACCCTCCGAAACATACACCACCCGCTCTGACGCACCTGCACTTTCGATCAACGGCTCTAGAAACGCCTCCAATTCCAAACCGTTCGCAAAGATGAGATCCGCCTGAGACAACTTAGCCGCGTCCTGGGGCGCCGGTTCAAAACTATGAGGATCAGCACCAACGGGGAGCAGAACATGCAGGTCAACCCACTCACCACCGACCTGCTTAACCACATCCCCCACCAGCGTGGTGGTCGCAACAACGCGCAGCTTTTGGCCCTGCGTTGGCACGGGCGAAGGTTGTGCAGGCGCCGCGCAGGCGGCCAGGATCAACAAGGGTACTGCAACTACTATGCTAACCACTAAGCGTTTGGCCATGACGCACCTCCACTTTACGTTATGTAATGAATATCATTTTCGCTAAGAGATTAACAAAAATACGACTACGATTTACACGTTGGACACAGGCCATAAAGTTGCAACCAGTGATCTTCAATGGCGTAACCTGTCTCGGCCTCGGTACGCTGGATCAGAGGTGAAAGGTCATCGCCGGCAAAGTAAACCGCCCGTCCGCAACGGGTACAGACTAGGAGATGCTGATGCCCTTGCGTAGCGCGCAAATAACGGTGACAGCCATCTTCCTGGTGCACGCGCTGGATCAACCCGAGAGACTCTAATTTTTCCAAGGTGCGATACACGGTTACCAAGCCCAGATTGGGATAGCGTGTTCGTACCAAGTCATAAATTTCAATTGGCCCAAGGGCACGCGGACTGACAACCAGGGTTTCCACAATGTGACGCAATGGCTCGGTCAGCCGGTAACCGTTGGCCTGCAATCGCTCCAACCACTCATTCACCAAGTCCGCCACTCCCTCACTCATTGCTATAAAAGTGTAATTGAAAATCATTTTCATGTCAAGGCGCCTGATGCAAGAATGGCAGCGCCCAATTCCTGAGTTGGTTGAGACGGCGTATGCTAAAATTGATTCAACTCAAATTGCGGGGAGCCATTATATGCCACGCCTATTTTACGGTCACATTACCATAGGTCAGATGCGCCTGACCTACTACCGCACTGGTGGCGAGAAGCCCCCGGTCATCCTCTTGCACGGCTTCTCCGACAATGCGCTGTGCTGGAACCGTGTCCCTCTGGCCTTGGAAGAAGAGTTTGATGTCATTCTCCCCGATGCCCGTGGGCACGGCTCTTCGGGGATTGGGCCCGAAGGGGTTGGCCTCGAAGTGCAGGCACGGGATGTGGAGGTGTTGATCGAAACCTTGGCGTTGAAACCGCCGGTCGTCATCGGTCATTCGATGGGCGCCGACGTCGCCGCCCGCCTAGCGGCCAACCGCCCTGATCTAGTACGCGGCTTGGTGCTGGAAGATCCTCCTTGGGGAGATCACCTCTTGCTAAACCGCCTGGACCCTCAGTCTCCTCAATACGCACAAATTTGGGATGATCTGCTGATTAACAAACAACGCACCCTTGATGATTTGATCGCCTTGTGTCGGACGCGTCACCCCACTTGGGATGAGAGTGAATATTTCCAATGGGCTAAAGCCAAGCGCGAATTGCGCCCCGAAGCCCTCAGTGGCTGGGTGGAACCGCGCCGTCCTTGGCGTGAGGTGGTATGCAGCCTACGCTGTCCGGGGTTACTGCTCACCGCCGACCCTGCGCACGGGGGCCTGATAACCCCTCAAGTGGCTCAGGAGATCAAAGCTCTGTGGCCCCAAGTGCAAGTTGTACCCTTCCCTGAAGTTGGCCACAGTATCCATCGTGAGGCTTACCGCCCCTACATTCAGACGGTGTTAAGGTTCTTGCGAAAAGTCAGTGGGTGAGCCCCCTTCTCACCCACCCAAAGCGCAAGATTCCATGCTATCTATTGAGCACCCTGGAAGAGATTGAAAGCACCCCCCTACCCAGCATTGCTAAGACTATCCCCCTTAAGCACACAAAGCCCATCAGCGCATCTAGAAAGTCCGAATTCCATCCAGCGATCCAATGCAGGGCAGCCAGGAAGAAGCGATAGAATTCCGCCAGAAAACTAGTGAATTCCTTGAGAAGCAAGCCTGCATGACTTACCAGTTGGATAGCCTCCTTGACCTGCTCCTCGGATTGAGGTTCGCTCTCCCCAGATAACAAACTGTGCCCTGGGGTGGATAGGCTTTGTCTCCCAAGTTGCCCTGATGTTTCCTCCGCAGGTGCTGCCGCGACAAAATATAAAATCCCATACAGTAATATCAGCAGAACTAAGGTGTTCTTTATCTTTTGCATTTGGCCCTCCTCTCTCACCCACCACTTTCAGAATACCTTCGTAGAGAGGAGAAACCACAGACGACAACCCAACACCTTTAAGTCCGGAAACGAAAACAACCCGCCAGGAACTTGGCGGGTTGTTGGGTCAGCTTTAGATCAGTTTATGGTCATATCTCAGAGGCTTACGCTGGCCTGAATTCAATCCCTTTACCACGCAAGACATGGAGATAAACAGGATGCTTCGAATCAATCTCGATTTTGGCACGCAAGCGGCTAACTGCTTTCTGGCGCATTTCCTTGCTCACCTCTCCACCCGGCCACAGAATTTTATCAACGGCCTCCCAAGCGATTACGGTATTAGGGTGGGCAAGGAGAAAAGAGAGTAACTGAGTCTCCTGCTCACTGAGTAGCACCCACTCGCCCTTTGCAGGAACAAAAACGCGCCGTCTGACCTCGTCTAATTGTATCCCCTTTGATAAGCCCGAACGCAAAAGATCCCACCGTGGCCATCCACTTACACGGCTCGCCAGGAGAAAAAGCATTAGGACTAAAGGAGCACTTGATTCGCGTGTTCGTGACGTGAGAAGATTCCGGGCCATGACCATTAACAAACCCAGATAATATGCATATAAATCCTCATCAGGTGCAAGGCGTTTTGCTAAAGAACGGATGTGATTAATGGTTTCAAAGGCCTTGTAGAACTCACTGCTTTGTCCAGATAACACAATCTTATCGTCGGGTTGGGACGGAGAAAGCCACTCACACAGGCCCCGAAGCCACGTTTCTTCCGGTAGCACCGCCGACTCTGCCAACTCGAACATAATAGCGCCCTCGAGACTGATCAGATCGCGCCAGCAATGCGAGGCCCCTATACTTTCTGCCCCTAAAAGCCACCATCGCCCCCCAGGTGCGATCAGCAACCCATTAGCGGTCATTGCTCCATGTGTGACGGCCAGCGGATACGATTTCTCGAGCAATTTCCCCTCGTACACGACTTGGAGCGGATCTGGGAGTAGGTATTCACGAGCATCTAATTCTAGACGATAGCCTTGTACCTGGCGATCCAACCGCACTATCGAGAGTCGCCTTACTTCACGTTGAAAAATGCTCTGCAAATCCACCTTATGCCCTTCAAGATCAAGCCACTTTCGATAAAACTCCCCCAACGGATAAGCGGATGAGCCTATTTCTGCGTCGACTTCAAACCATGGCTGGAGTTCGTTCATGAAAAGATGCTCTAAAAAATCTCTCACTACCTCGGGTGGATGAATCCTGTAGTAATTTCGAAAGGTCTTATATTCTTCAATTTCCCCTTCCAGCCGGTAGGCTAACGCTCCATAACGAAGGGTTTCTACCGCGGCTACTAGTTGAGCGTTGGGATGAAGAACGGTCATATAACGATCCCATTTATCCTTAAGATCTCGAATGACAGGACGTGGTCCCAGTTCAACCAGAACCGTCGAAGGAGTACCCCATAATCCCTGAAAGGCCACTTTGATTAACGCTGTCCGCCGACGTTTTAGAGCGCGCCCAACCTGAATGGCCTTATTTTCAAAGAAAAGCTTGCGCAACAAATCTGCCAGTTCATCATGCCGTAACTGGAGCTGGCTAACCCCATCAATTTTCCCGAAGTCCTCGTCAAAGGCACGGATCAATTCCAGGAAAGAGAAATCGTCTAGATAAGAGATAGAGAGATTGAAGTTTATTCTGTGGGGGTCCGTGGTGAAAACTTGCCTAACGGCTTGCAGAAGTTTGTTGGTACTTTGAATATCGGCCTTATCAATAAAATCGAACGCCTTCGCTTTGCTTTCCCCGTTATCCCCTCTGAGCGCTCGATAAGCGCGGGCCCAATTCGGATGCGCCGTCCAAATGATCAGAGGCACTACAGAATCGAGGCCCAGAGCAAGCGTTAATCCCTCTTCATCCACCCCTTTCTCTTCATCTTCATTGATGAGAGCAATATCCCCGATAATCAAATGCCACCACTCATTCTGCAATCGTTGTTTAAGGTAGAGGATATCCTCTCGCGTTTGCACCCAAAAGGTCTCAATCTCATACCCTTCAAGTTGTAGCGTTTCCTGCAACCGTTCCAAATCTTCACGTTCGTTGTCATAGTACAAGATACGAGGTTTAATCATTCGCTCCTCCCTTGGCAATGGAACTTGGCTCAAAACCTCATCTAGTTGTTGATCAACCCGCGCCCTATCATAAATTTTATCCCAGAACGCGACCGCTCCCCGCTTAAGCACAGAGCGAACAAGAGGCCAGTTCGGTGCCGCTCCTAAAACCACAACACGAGAACTCACAAAACAATCCCGCAACACGTTCACCCACGCAATAGGGTCAAAGACTGCACTCACATCTATCACGATCACATCGGGTTGAATCGGCAAAGGCTTGAGCAACAACTTTTTCAAAGCCTCAGCACTAGTTACACATATGTACTCCCGATCAGGGCGCTTGGGCAGAATGCTTACCCAGAGATCATCCTCGCCTAGAATTACGACCTGGGTTTGAGCCATAATTGTGCTGTCCACTATGTCACACTCAGCGGTAGTCGTAGCGTGGCACATGCGCCTCCCCCAGGCATATTCTGCCAAGTGACCTCTCCGCCCAGATCCTGTGCAAATTGAGCGGCCTCATAGCACCCCATATGATAGCGTTCATCTCTTAACCTTAACATTTCAGAACCCAGGCGGCCTATTAAGTCTTCAGGTATACCCGGTCCAGAATCCAGTAACTTTATATAGAGATCAGCCTTTTCCACCTCTAACTGAAACCAGATCCTTTTGGGCCCGCTCACTTCGGACCGCAAAGCATTGACGGAATTCTGAACGAGCAAATCCAAAATCCACTCCAAGTCGGATGGAATCGTCTTCACCAGAAGGGGTTTGACATTGGCGAGAGGACCAAAATCAAATTCAACATTGGAACAGCGTACCCTCCACCGTCTCAGACGATTGCGCAGAAAATCCACAATTTCAATCTCCTGGGGTGGCTCATCCACGTTATGCTGCCGCACCAACTGCAGAAGTTCAAAAAGCTCACCACATGCTCTGATGGCGCTCTTAACTTCGCGTTCGAGATATAATCCGCGCCCACGATCTATCTCTCGCTTAAGATTGTTCAATCTTCCCCCAAGATCACCGACGAGGCTTCCCATACGCTCTAAATGGCCAATCATACGTTTACGAACCCGCCCCAAAATCTGCTGTTGGCGACGTTGAGCCTGATATCCGGCTATTGCATTTGCCTGATCCGCAATTTGACGCGCCGCCTCGCTTAGGTACCCCAACGCTAAGATGACATCTTGATCCCGTTCCGATAATCCACCCACTTCTCCATGCTCAATATTGAAAACACTGATTACCTGTCCATTTTGTACAATAGGCACTGCCATTTCGCATCGTGTTCTCCAACCTAATCCATCTAGATATAGGGCTGAAGATTCAACATCTTCAACCAAAATCACTTTACCGGTTCGAGCGGCTTCTATGGTTATTCCCTTTCCACTTAGAGGTATACTCCTGCCGATACGGCCTAAGATTTGAGAAGCGGCTTCATCAGGGTAAATAGCCTCAAAACTCAACGCGGAATCTTCGCAGCGCAGGAGCATCGCCGCGTGAGCTCCGGTCATCTCACAGGCTTTGCGCAGGATCCTCTGTAACATTTGAAACTTTTCTAATGGGGTCATCAAAGCTTGGACCGACTCATAGAGACCCAAGAGTTGCTTACGCATTCGTTCCGACTCTTCATAGGCTCGAATGTTCTTTAGGGCATATCCTAATTGACGTGCCAGGAGTTCCAAAGGGATTTGATCGTCTTCTGTCAAGACACCGGGAGCGGAGGCACCAACATCCAGAACACCCACTAACTCGCAGCCGTCTTCACTATCTAAAAGGATGGGAACCGCAAATTCAGCCACAATCCCCTCCCAAGCCGACGGAATCCTTGTTGGATCAGGACTGTAAGGGAGTGTTGATTGCGTCTGAAGAGATTGGGCTGCCTTACCAATGATCGAGCCATCCCCAATAGATACCCTCCCCTCTATCAACCGTTCCTCTATGTGCTCAATGGACCTCTCAGGTTGCCAAATCTCTAACAAGGTTCTATCTTTCGATGGCAACCACAAACTTAGGAGAACATCCTCGCCCCAAATTTCCTTGAAAGCCCCTTTGAGAAGATCAAAGAGTTCTTCGATACACAAAGTACGTGTCACTGATTGCTGAACTCTAGCAATCAATCTCAGTTGTTGTTTATCCTTTCGGTAGAGCCACGCCTGATCGAGAATACGCGCCGCGCGATGAGCATATTGGCGCAAGGCTTCTTTCCGTGCTTCATCAAATTGAAGGGGATGCCGTGAGTTGACGAAAAGCAACCCATGAATGCGTCCCGCCACTTCTAAACGCAGAACCGCCGCTGAAGCAACCTTTTCGCGCTCCACGAAGCCACCCCAAAGTAGAGGGTCATGACGCGCGTCTCGACTGAAATATTCCGCTGGACCCTCGGGTAAGAAATGAGATAAAACGGTGCCCTCGATTCTATCTAAGCCAGCGGCCTGCACATAAGCGTAGAAGTTACCGGCCAACAATGGACGATCTAGCTGTTGCGCCTCGGGTCTATAGAGGTGAAGTGAAACCGTATCGTACTTTTCTTTGTGCACTAAGTCCTCTAGAATGGCTTGCAGTTCGCCACGCAATGACCCCGACTCAAAATGTCCCAGTACCCCCCATAACATGGCTTCAAGGTGGTCCAAATCACCCGATAACGCTTCAAACTGACGCGCGTTTAAGATCGCGATCGAGGCTTGATTAGCCAGCAGATTAATGAATTCACGTTCCTCGGAATCGAACTCATGAGGGACGCGTAAGTTGACAAATAACACCCCAGCAATTTCCCGGCCAATCCTCAAACGCACAAATCCTGAGGCCTTTATTCCTTCCCGTCTCACAAAACCACCCGCAAGCAAGGGATCTTGAGATGCCTCTCCAGAAGTAAAGTGGGAGTTATCCCCACCCTTGAGAATCTTGTCCAGAAGGGTGTCGCCTTCCATCTTGCTCTCAACCCGTTCTGGAAGTTGCAGATGACCAGCAATAACGGGCCGTTCCCATTGTTGACGATCTTCTCGATACGGGAAAAGAATTATGGCGCATTTCTCGGGTGGATAATAATGCATATAATAGGCCAGCAAATGACTCGCAATTTGTTGTAGAACATCTCGATAGAACTGGAGTGCTGAGATCCCTTGGGTAATTCCTAAGATTGTTTTGAATTGTTCTGCTCGGCGCCGCTCCTTGTTATATAACTGCCAATACTTGAAGAGATTACTTAGATAAATACTGATAAGATAGAGTAAGTGCCGATCCTCGGGCCCAAAGATTTGCTCCAGATTGCTCTCAAGGTGAATCAATCCCAGAAGATCACCCGTGGAAGGATCACATAAGGGGTAATTCAAAAACGAAGCAGCTCTCGAAGACCAGAGCCCAATTTCCTCCAACTCCTGATGATAGCCTTGGAATTTTGTGCTTTCATAAACCTCTTGCAATTGCCGAATCAATTCGAGTGAAAGGGGAATGTTCCTCTGTATGCTAGCAGGTTGAGTCTGTGAAGAATACCCTACGAGTTCCAATCTAGAGGGCGAATCGCAACGTTGATAAAAGGCAGCCAACTGAAGGCCAGGTACACGATCCACTAAGAGAGAAAGCAAGTGCTGAACAGACAAGTCTCCACCTGCCCGAATGGTTGTCAGAAATCCAATTTGCTCTGCTAGCTCAAAATAGCGTTTTAGCTTTCGATATTGGGCGATTTGCTCTTCTAGTATCTGCATCCGACCTAAAAAAGTGGCCGCAATATCCGCAAAGTGTCGAATCCATTCTAGGAATTCTAGAGAAAAACCTTGGGGTCGGCTGAAGTTGAAATAGAGGACACCCAAGTTCTCGCCCCTAAATTGGAGCAACTGGGCAACTAATGCACGAATCCCCACACCGAGCAAGCGCTGGCGGGTCAAAGCACTCATCCATCCTTGATGGATGGGCTTTGAGATATCTTCAACCGCCACTTGTCCACTCTCCAAGACCTGTGCTGGTAGTCTATCGAGCAGGGGATACTCATGGTGATAGAAAATAAAATCCTCCGCCAGTCCTTCACTGATCACACGATCAAGTTCAAAACGGGATCCATCTGATGAAAATGGGTACAGAATAGCGCCATCAGCGCCAAATAGCGTTAAGGCGGAGGAAACGATCATCCCATAGGCCTGGTCAATATCCTCAGCCATGGCTAAATCTTGCAAGAATGTCCCAAAGGCCTCTGACCACTTTGCTAATGACCACCAACGACCCTGATAAGACCCTGTCATAAGTGCCACCCATGCTTCAAACAACAAGATTTATTTATCCAAGGGGACAAAGTTACAGGCTTATTCTGAGTCTACACTAAGATTACCAGAGAGGCTCCTCTTAAGAAATGACATCTATCTGACCCTCTCATACCAGATACAGGTCAGGTAGATGTCAGTCTCAGTGCAGGTAACTCACATGATCAGCGCCCCCGGCGGGGCTTGAACCCGCATTTGACACTACGCCACAGCGCCGTTCTATCCACAACCCAAATTTATCTACTGACCGTTGATTTATCTCCGTATAACCCTTCTCCGCTAAAAAATGCTCCAAACAGCGCAGTTTGGTAAGACAGGCTACAGGGGTTTCATTCTCCTTTTCCCCACAAACATCCCAGATAAGCCTCTGCGCTAAATCAGAGAAATTAAGTGCATTAGAAATAAGATCTGATATGGTTTTACCTCCGTAATAAAGTGGGGTTTTGTTGGCTTGACAATGCTGCCACCTCAAAACGGTGTCGCAAATTCAAACTTTTGCTATACTTATACACAAAATACAATTCAGCCTCACCGATGCTGCCGGTGAGGCTGAGACAGCAACGCGGTCGCGGCGCGTTGCGGCAGAA